>NZ_QPIW01000011.1 GCF_003339505.1 Runella aurantiaca | reverse complement strand
ATAGATGAAAAATTTGTAAATGTTGTATTATTCTGTGGTAAGTTAATCAAAAGTTAAAAACCCCAGCAATAGTTAGCTGGGGTTTTTAAAGAAAAACAAAGTCCAAAGTAATTTCCAAGGGAAGCCTACATTGCTGACTAGGGAAGAGAATACTAAAAAATGGGGTAAAACCAAAACCCATGCCTGTGGAAACTCTTTTTATGAACAGTAGAGTAGTAGCGAAGGATAAAGGAAATGTTCCGTCAAACCCTCCGCTCCGGCGTTTTAAAATCAAGCAACAACTCATTGGGCAATACGACTTTTGGCTCCAAGATTCGAACAAGCTGCCCGAAGGCGTCCTGTTTCATCTTGGTATCGCCTTTGTCAAAACAGCGATACGAGTCGTAGTTGACGTAAGCCGTATTGGTAGGCTCGTACAAAAAACCGCCCTTGGGTAAATGATGATTATCCAATTCGGGCACGTACACCACGGTGAGGGTGATGCTGTCCTGATATTTCGGATAGAATGTCCACGTTAACTTCATTCAAAAATAGGTTGCGTTTTGTTTCCTAAAGTCTCCCTTTATTTTACAAAGTACCAGAATTTTCAGAACAAAGCAATAACGCGGAGGCATTACCAGCGAACCGATTTGAATTTCCAGCCGGGAACCTTTTTTTGCATTTCGGGTTCGTCGTCACGTTTGGTGAGGCCGCAAGCAAGATAATTTTGGTGGAGTTTTTCCAACGCTTCGCGGTCAAGCTCTACGCCCAAGCCAGGTTCTTGCGGCACAAGTACGGCACCTTCTTCAAACTTGAAGCGCCCGCCCACGATGATTTCGTCCGATTGCCAAGGGTAGTGCGTGTCTAGCGCGTACGTCATTTTTGGCAATGCCGCGCCCAAATGCACCATGGCCGCCAATGAAATGCCCAAGTGGCTGTTGGAGTGCATCGACAAGCCGCGCCCAAAGGTCTCGCAAATGCCAGAAAGGGTCATGGAGGCGCGCAGGCCGCCCCAAAAATGGTGGTCGCTCAAAATAATATCTTCCGAGCCGATGGCGACACTGTTGGGAATATCCTCAAACGATGTAGTACACATGTTGGTAGCAAGCGGCGTTTTGAGGGCTTTGCGCACCTTCGCCATGTTTTCCTGCCCGCGTGTGGGGTCTTCTAAATATTCGAGAATCGGCTCCATTTCTTTCCCGTATTTGATGGCTGTTTCTACAGTCCAGAGGGCGTTAGGGTCAACACGGAGCGGGAAATTTGGGCCAAAAGCATCGTACAATGCAAACATGGCATCTACTTCCTGACGGGGCTCAAACACGCCGCCTTTGAGTTTAATAGATTGAAAACCAAACTCCTTGCACATGGCTTGGGCTTGGGCCACAATTTCTGCTGGATCCAAGGCGCTTGCCTGTCGGGCGGCGGCCCATCCCGTCGCGTTGGGGTCGATGTCAAAGGCTAATTCCCCGCCCGCACCTTCGTATTTATAAAAAAGATAGGCGGAAAAAGGCACGCGGTCGCGCATTTTTCCGCCGAGTAAATCCACAATCGGTCGTCCTGTTACTTTACCGATGATGTCCATACAGGCCACTTCTACGGCGCTGAAAATATGCACCAATTTGCGTTGGTCCCAGGGTGTTTCGCCGCGTTGGGCCGAAGTATCGGTGCCAAAACGTTCTACCAACACGTGTCTGATTTCGTTCAATTGAAATACATCTCGGCCTATAAGCAGGGTTTTGGCTTCTTCCAAAGCCGCATCAATATCTTTATTCCCCGGTATTTCGCTGATGCCCGAAATATTATCGTCTGTAATCACCTCCATGATGGTACGAAGCGCATAAGGAGCGTGCAATCCCGCCGCATTGAGCAGGGGCGGGTCAACGACAGCAATGGGCGTAATGATGATTTCTTTGATGCGGGGGCCAGATGTAGATGACATACGAAAAGTGATTTTTTAAAAATATTTTATTAGCGATTTTTATTACACAGAGAGCCACGGAGTTAAAGATGAGAACCACAGAGAAAATACTCTCTGTGGTTCTTTATAAAAACGCTATTTTCCTCTGTGTAATGTTAAAAACCTCACACTTCTTCCGAAACGGTTTGCAGTAGTCCTTTAATGTAGCCGTAGCAGAACGAAAAAGCCTGTAAACTGGCGGCAGGGTCGTGGTGGTGCGGCACGTGGTCGGGCATGACCATGCCTGCATAGCCCACATCCCGTAACGCTCTGACTACCTGCGCAAAGTTCATTTCGCCATTATCGGGGTACACTTCCTGAAAGTTATTAAAATTGCCTTTGATATTTCGCAAATGGACATTGAAAATCTGATTGCGTTCGCCAACCCATTTGATGATGGGATAAATGTCGTTTTTTGGGTCTTTCAGACCTTCGGCAATGGAGCCGATGCAAAAATTGAACCCGTGGTATTCGCTGTCGTAAAGTTTGGCAAAACGTTGAATTCCTTTAAAAACATCGGGGCTGTTCCAGCGCATCACGCCCCGATACGCGGCGGATACTGGCGGGTCAGCGATGTGATTAGCCAATTTAACCTTGTATTCCTTGGCAACGGGCAGAATACGGTCGAGTAGGTAAGTGATTCGCTCAAATATCTGATCAACAGAAACATCCCCCGCTACTGTCTTGGGGTCATTTCTTTTCAATGCTTCTTCATAATTCCACACGCTGTATTCGGCATTGCCGCGTTTGGGGTCGGTGTATTTTCCAGTGCGTAGCACGGGCAGAATGGTGGTGTTGTAATTCAGTACTTTTATACCTGTTTTGCCCGCTACCTGAATCATCTGCTGAAGGTATTCGATTTCGCGGTCGCGCTCGGGGCTTTTGCCGAGCATTATATTGGGGTAAGCTACTCTATCGATTCCTGCCGAGGTCAGCGGATAGTGGTAAGCGTCAAGGCTGATGCCGTACTTCTCGCAGGCGTCCCTTTTTGCCAATGAATCTTCCAAGTCCCATCCCTTGCCCGGAATAATTTTTGGAGAACCACCGTCGATGTTAAACACCCCGTGGCGGGCTTTAAATTCGAGATTTTCAACACTCGTGCCGCCCGATTGACAACCCACTTTCATGAGTACTTTTTTGGGTGGAGTAGGTAGAGTGGTGGCCTTGGCGTGATCGGGCCCGAAAATGGCCGCTCCCACGGAGCCTGCCGTCATTGTTTTTAGGAAATCGGTACGTTTCATCGTAGTAAGTGGCAAGCCACGGTTAAAGGTTACAGTTGGATAAAGGGCGTTGAAAGATTATTTTTCTAGTAGCAATAACAGCGAGCTGTGGTCGAGTTCACCGTTTCCTTGCGCTACGGCGGCTTCCATTTGGGCCGCTACCAACGCCGTGCCTTTGAGGGGCACCGAAAATTCTTGGCCCGTTTGAAGGGCAATTCCCATGTCTTTTTTGTGTAATTTTATTTTGAAACCGGGGTTGAAATTACGGTCAATCATGCGTTTGCCGTGGAGGTCAAGGATGCGGCTTTGGGCAAAGCCTCCCAGCAATACTTCCCGCATTTTTTCGAGGTCAACGCCCGCTTTTTGGGCCAAGGCAAAAGCCTCTGCCACGGCCTGAATCGTCATGCCGACAATCATTTGGTTGCAGGCTTTGGTGGTTTGACCCGCGCCGGGCTCACCCATATGCACAATGTTTTTGCCCATGGCCTGAAACAACGGCAATGCTCGCTCAAAAGCATTGGCACTACCGCCAACCATGATTGAGAGTGTAGCGCCAACGGCCCCGACTTGTCCGCCCGAAACGGGAGCGTCTAAGGCCTCCACGCCTTTGGCCTGCATTAAGTGGTAGATATTCATCGCCGTAGCTGGTGCAATGGTCGACATATCAATAAACAACGCCCCCGCTTGAATGCCTTCCAACACGCCGTCGGCACCCGAAACTACCTGTTCCACCTCGGGTGAATCGGGCAACATTGTGATGATGATGTCGGAGTGTTGGGCCAGTTCTTTACTCGTCAAAAAGGCTGTTGCGCCAGCCTCGGTCAACTCGGTGGCGGCGCTGCTTTTGCTCAAAACAGACACGGGGTAGCCTGCTTTCAGTAAGTTCAAAGCCATGGGTTTTCCCATGATTCCTAGTCCGATAAATCCTACTTTTTCCATCTTTTCAAAATGAATGTATCACGCAGAGCCCCGCAGAGGACAAAGAGCGATTGAGTTATAATTACGTTAGAATCTTTACACCAAAGGGAATAGTTTTGCCCCTATCATAATGACCACGAGGCCCGTCAATCCCATCACCACCAGTAGTGGAGAAATGGTTTTCAAAGCTTCTTTTTCGGTCAAATTGCTGAGTTTACAGATAATCCAGAAACCTGCATCGTTCATCCAAGGCACCAACTTAGAGCCACAGCCAATGGCTAGGCCCAAGTACACTGGGTGAAACTCCAGATTGGCATTATTGGCCATTCCCGACAAAATCCCCGAAGCAGTAATCAGCGCAACCGTAGCCGAGCCTTGGGCGGTACGCACCACGGCGGCAATGAAAAACGCCATCGGAATGAGGGCCATTTGGTACTCTTTGGTCATGTCGGCAATGCGGGCGCTGATGCCCGTTTGCTGCAACATTCCGCCAAAGGCCCCGCCCGCCGCCGTAATCAAAATGATGCCGCCGCCGCTCATCAAAGCCGCCTGCACAAAAGGCGTCAGGCCTTCTTTGTTGTCTTTCTTTTGGCTAGCCAATAGTAACAGGGCGGCGATACCGCCCGTGACGATGGCAATGTTTTTGTCGCCGAAAAACTTTACAACCGTGATAAGATTGCTCAAAAAGGACGATTGTGCCTCACCCGGCTTGAATAGATTACTCAGGAAGGTGTCGGCGCAGATAAATACGATAGGAATCAGTACTGGCAGCAACGAAACGCCCAACCCGGGCAGGTGTTTAGTTTCTTTGGCGGCAATGGATTTGAGGTCTTCCAGTTTCGCATCCAATGAATCTCGTAGTTCAATCGGCCATTTTTTATTGGCCCACAGGGCGAAAAAATAGCCAGCCGTAATGGTAAACAGCCCGACAATCGTGCCAGCAATCATCATCAAACCAATCGGAATGTGCATTTCTCCAATCAAAAACAACGGTCCGGGGGCGGGTGGCACCAGTGAATTGGCCATGGCCGCACCCGCCATAATACACAAGACGAGTAAAAGGTAGTTTTTGCCAATCCGCAACGTCATGGCTTTGGCCAAGGGAATCATCAGGAAAAGAACGGTGTCAAAGAACACGGGAATACCCAAAAAGAAACTGCTCACCAAAAACGCGGCGGGTGCTTTGTCGATGCCCGTGAGGCGTAAAACCGACCGGATGATGCGCTCGGCGGCACCACTTTCGAGCATACATTTGCCGATGATGGCGGCCATGGCAATCAGGATACCGATTTTGGCGCAGGTATTTCCAAATTCGGTAGCAATACGCTCGCCGATGCCTTTTTTGGATAACGCCAATGCCGCCGCTGGAGCGGTGCCTTTGGCCAATGCAAACTGCTCAATGACGGCGGCGGGCGTCATCAATGCCACTACAAAAGCCCCTAACAAAAGAGCCAAAAAGGGGTGTAATTTAAGCCCAATGATGCCACCGACTACGATAAGAACACCAACGGATAGGATAAAAATAGGATCAGTCATTCAAAAAAAGGTTTAGGAACGGATATTGGTTGGTGGATAATCGTCGGAAAGCTTCGGTACTAGGTATACGTTGCCCGGGCAGCCGCCAATTTTTTAGCCATGGCCCGTGCGCCGTCGGCCACAAAGGTGGCGTCGGCACCGCAGGCAATGAAACGGATGCCCATGTCGTGGTACTTTTGGTAATCGTCGGGGTTGAAAAACAAAATACCCGTGGATTTGCCCGCTTTTTGGGCGGCAAGGATGATTCTTTGGAGGGCGTCGATGAAAATTGGATTATCGAACTGACCGAAAATTCCGAGTTCCATCGAAAGGTCTGCTGGCCCGATGAAAAGCACATCGACCCCTTCCAACGCGGCGATTTCGTCCAAATGGTTCAGGGCTTCCACGGTTTCGATTTGGATAATACCTAAAAGACTTTCTTTTGAGGCGTCGTAATACGCCTGAAAATTTTGCCCAAACCCCGTTGCCCGGACCATTTTGGCCACACCTCGGTTACCAAAAGGAGGATAATGCAGGCCGTTGATTACCTTTTTGGCTTCGAGTGCATTGTTTACTTTGGGACACATAACCCCCGCCGCACCCATGTCCAACACCCGGGAAATACGGGCAGAATCACTGCTCTCGACGCGCACAAAGGCGGTGGTCGGCGTGCTTTCCAGCGCCTGTAATTGCGCCAATACATCCTTTTCGGTACCGGCACCGTGTTCCAAGTCAATCAATACCCAATCGAACCCAGAGAGTCCTACGATTTCGGCCGTGAGCGGGCTTCCAAGATTTAACCAACACCCGTTGAGGGTTTCTCCTTGTTGGAGTCGTTTTTTTAGATTTTTCATGTATAAAAAAGGATGAAAACAAGCTGTTTTACTTCTTGTCCCACCATATTCTGGTATCTAAAAGGTTAGGGCCTTGACGGCTAATGGCCTGTTCTACATTGGTTTTATTTACGTTTAGCTCGGCGTCGGTGTACGTCAGGCGGCGAATAAAGGGCTCAGTCTTGAGGTCGCTACCTGGATAAGGGTTTGGCGTCAAAATAGGGTAACCGCTGCGACGGAAATTGGCCCAAGTTTCAGGCCCAATCAGAAAAGAAGCGACCCAATATTGGGTGTTGATTTGCTCCAATTCTTTGCCGACTGCGAGCGGATTGGCTTGGACGTAAGTGGTGATGGCAGCGTCGGCGATGGCCGTGCTTGCTCCATAATTTGCAAATTGCTGCATGTGTGCCCGAATTCCGTTGGCGTACAAGACGGCGGGGTCACCCGTGGTCCATTTCCGAAAAGCGGCTTCGGCCAGTAAAAGTTGCGTTTGGGCGTAGGTAACCAGAAAACTTGGGGCGGCCAAACCCGCCATACGGGTGCGGTCGAGTTGGCTATAATCCCACAGGCTTGCCAATTTGTTGGCCGTTACGGCCGCGCTGATGGTGGTGTTGTCGTAGCCCAAAGGTGCCCCGATTTGAACCCCCGGTGTACGATTAGCGCGGGATTCTACCTGCTGCGCGCCGCTGGTGGCCCCCACGTACCGAACCGCAATCGAAGCCAAACGCGGGTCATTGTTTTTGCTTAAAAAAGTGACAAAATCTTCGGCCAGATAAAAGAAAGCCGATTGACCGCCGTTGAGTTGCGAACCCACAGGGTTGGTAAAATTGGCGTTATGACGAATGATGGCGTTGTCGGCATTGGCTTGCATGACCCCACCCGCCACGGCTTTGGCTACGTATTCGGCGGCTTTGGTCGGGTTAACTTTGGAAAGACGCATGGCCGCGCGCAGCAACAGCGAATAACCCAATCGTTTCCATTTGGTCACATCTCCGTCGTACAAAACATCGCTGGCTACTTTTGCTTTGGAGGCATCTAGACCAGCCGAAGCGGCATCCAACTCACTTAAAATAGCGGTATAGATTGACTCCTGCGTGTCGTAAACGGGAGTGGCAATGCCTTCCAGATAGTTTTTGCCCGCCTGCGTATAGGGAATGTCGCCGTAGGTATCGGTCAACAACATAAAGGAATACGCTTTCCAGATACGGGCCATGTTGTAAAGATTAGAACGCGCAGGAAGGTCTTTGGTTTTGGCCACCACGTCGGTCAATTCCTTGATATTGGTCTGATAATACGTGTTCCAGTTGCCAGAGGCTACGCCCCGATTATCTTGATTGAAGTTTGCCGCCGAACCCTGACCGCTGAAAGGCGTAATCATTTGCTTGACGATGGTGGTTTCGTAACTCAAATTGCCGTAGCCCGGCGCGGTGTTGACGATAGCGGTGTTGAGCTGATAGCCAGGGTCAACGGCGGTCAAGGCAATTGGGTTGACGTTCATTTCGTCAAACCCTTTGTCGCAGGAAGCCAGAAAGCAACAGGCGATTATTGGGAGATAAATACGTATTTTTTTCATCTTGATTCTCTTTTGGTGATTTGAATCTTAAAATTTAACATTCAGATTAAATCCGATACTGCGTGTAACGGGCAACCCCGTGGCTTCTAGTCCAATCAGGTTATCGGAAGGAAAACCGAATTGTTCGGGGTGGATATTGGGAACCCATTTTTTGAGTACGGCCACGTTGTTGGCGACGGCATTGAGCCGAAGTCCTTTGATGAACGGAATGGCTGTGGGGAGGAATTTGGTGAAATCGTAGCCAATCGTGATTTGGCGTAATTGCCACAGACCTGCGTTGTACACAAACTCTTCGGCGATGTTTTGAGAGCGTACCGTTTCATAATACGCTTGCACGCCTGACTTGGTTTTGTTGACCTCGCCGTTGGGGTTGACACCGTCGCCGATGACGAAGTTTTCGGCCCTTCCCACCAACGTCGCTTTGTGCAATCCGTGCCGCCACGCGTTGTGGTTGGTGCCCGAAATCATCTTATGGCCTAGTTTGAAATCAATCAAGAATGAAAGGCTTATGCCTCTGTATGTGAGACTATTGGTGAATCCTCCCACCCACAGCGGCAATGCACTGCCAAACGCAATCTGGGTTGGCGTTCGTAGCGGACGGCCGTTGCCAGCATCAAATACCTGACGGCCTTGGGCGTCGCGGAGGTAGCCAAATCCAAACAATTGTCCCATCGGTTGGCCTACCACTTGGCGCAGTTCGCCCGTAAAGTCACCCGTGCCGACGGTAATCATGTTGTCGCTCACGCCGCTGCCCAAATCGAGCACTTTAGTTTTGTTGTAAGCCGCGTTGAAAATAAAATTCCAACTGAAATCCTGACGTCTGATGGGGTTTAGATTGACCAACATTTCCAAACCTTGATTACGGCTTTGGCCGACGTTGATTAATTGATTGAGGTAGCCGCCTGCGTTAGAGGTTTGAGCGCGGAGGATTTGGTCGGACGATAATTTGTCGTAGTACGTAAAATCCAATCCAATCAGGTTGTTAAACAGCTTCAACTCCAATCCAAACTCTTTCTCAGAAACCCGCATTGGGCGGAGGTTGGCATTCGGAACGGTAGAGCCGCTGATGCTTCCCAAAGGCTGTGCTACACCACTTGGCGAGGGAAACTGTTGGGGATTGATGCCGTAAAAAAGGTTGTTGGCATACGGCGACACGTCGGTGTCGCTTCCCACTTCGGCGTAGGCAGCCCTAATTTTACCGAAGTTAATCCAAGAGGGTAAAGAGGTAGCAAATGCCTGCGAGAACACAAAACTCGCCGTAATGGAAGGGTATAAAATGCTGCGATTGGCGGGCGATAAGGTTGAAAACCAGTCGTTTCTGACGGTTCCGTTTAAGAATAAATAATCTTTGAATGAAACCTCTGCCGAGGCATACAACGAATTTACTTGACGCTCTGAGAACTCATAGGTGGCGTCGCGCTGGCGGCTGTTGCCGACGGTGTACAGGTCGCGGGTGTAAAAATCTTGGACAAATACGTTGTGGCGGCTGATGCGGCGGTACATTTGGTTGCCCCCTACATTTACGTTTACCCCCACTGTACCAAAGGTTTTATTAGCTCCCAACAAGAAGTCAGCGTTGAGTTCGCGCACGTTGCGGGCGTCCTGCACGTATTGGCCGTTCACAAACCCGGCGGGTGCAGCGGGTTGGCGTTGGGTGCCCGTGGGCAAGTTATAATCCTGTTCACGAGAATAGTAATCCTGACCAACCCGACCCTGCAAAAACAACCAATTGGTGAAATTGTAGCGAGCCGTCAGGTTGCCAAACACACGGTCGTTACGGATGTTATCAAAACGTTTGAGGGCAAAATAGGGGTTGGTGCGGTTGGTAAAGCGCGACCATACGGTTTCGTTGCCGTTGGCATCAGAGGCGTATTTTTCCAATAAATCCAACGGCATAGAGTTGGCCATGTTGAAGATAATTACTGGGCTGTAATCCTGCTCGGCGATGTTTGGCGGATTTTTACGGTATTCGTTGGAGTAGTTAACGTTGCCCGAAACGGTCAGTTTTTTAAGCGTTTGCGTAAAACCCAAATTGATGGTTCGGCGGTCGTAGCCAGAGTTGCGCAAAATGGTACGGTTGTCTAAGTTGGAAACCGAAAGACTGAAGCCCCCGTTTTCGTTGCCCGAAGACAGTGTCAAGGTGTTGGTCCAAGTATAACCTTTTTGGTAAAACTTTGAGATTTGATTGCGCTGCGGCTCGTACGGAACGGTGACGTTGTCAAAAAGAATATGGGTCATGCCGGGCTGAAACTTCTCACCAAAACTCCACTGACCCGAGGTGGGAAAAGGTGCCGTAGGACGAACTCCGTTTTCACCCTGTCCGTATTCGTATTGATAATCCGTATAATCCAACGGAGTTTCAGAAGTAAAATTAGAGTTGTAACTCAGCGAAATCCCCGAGCCTGTGCCGCGTGTTTTGGTGGTAATCATGATAACCCCGTCTTTGGCCCGCGACCCGTAAAGGGCTGACGCCGCAGCCCCCTTCAAGACCGTCATGGCTTCGATGTCGTCGGGGTTGATGCTGCTCAATCCGTCGCCACCGTCGGAGGTTCGATTGCTTCCTTTTTCGGAAACATCGCCCCGGGCACCGTTGTTGGTATTGTCAATCGGCACGCCGTTGACCACGATTAAAGGTGAGTTGTTGCCGCCAAACGAAGATTGCCCGCGAATACGGATTTTGCTCGTTCCTGCCGGCCCAGAGCCCAACGACGTGATGTTTACCCCCGCCATTTTTCCCTGCAATGCATTCATAAAATTTGCGGTGCGGTTTACGGTCATCTCTTCCGTGCCTACCGTTGCGGTAGCGTAGCCGATGCTTTTGGCCTGTTTTTTAATCCCCAAGGCCGTCACGACGACCTCGCCCAAAGACTTGCTTTCGGGGGCTAAAGAAACGGAAATATTGGTCTGATTGCCAACGGTGATTTCTTTGCTTTCATAACCTACGTAGCTGAAAACCAATACGGAAGAGGTTTCGGGGACCTCCAACTGAAAAGCGCCTTCTGCATTGGTGGTGGTGCCACGCTGTGTGCCTTTAATCAACACGCTCACACCGGGCAGCCCCGCGCCTTTTTCATCGGTAACTTTTCCTTTGACGGTTTGTGCCATTACCTCCGCTTTTTCCAAACTCTTCACTTGCGGTATTTCGCTTGTTATGGGTTTTTCGGCGGGTTGTTCGGGACTGACACTCTCTTGAAATCGGGCGTCGGCTTCCGCCGTTTTAGGAGATTTTTTGGTTTCCAAAATAACATAGGAACCGTTTTTGACTTTCTTATAACTCAGGCCCGATGTTCGTAAAATACGGTCTAGATTTTGTTCCAGATTTGCGTTCAAATTGACTATATCAGAAGAAACGGTAATGCCTTCTACCAGGCCACCCTCAAACAAAATATCTACTTGGTAGCGACTTTTGAGGTCTTTGAGTACATCCCTCAACTTCAGCATGGTGGGCGCTGCAGCCTCTGATTTTTGAGGCAGTTTGTAGGCACGGGCGTAGGTTTGCGCCCAAATGGGATGCCCACTCAGCGACAACGCTAGGAGTATGACACCCATCCCGCAGGATTTTTGTAGGCTTTTTTTCATAGTAGAGAACGGTTTAGCGGCTATTGGTTATCAGTTAGAATCACAGTGTTACCCGTTTTTACAATTTTGATATTGAAAATTTCGGAGACAATACCGAGTAATTCGTCCGCGTTTTCGGCGCGAAAAGAACCGACGAGGGTGCGTTTTGAAAGGACTTCATCTTTGATAATGACCTGAATCCCGTAGTTTTCATCCATTATTTTGGCAAACTCTTCTAGCGTAGTATCATCAAATACAAAGCGATGGTCTTTCCAAGCAGCGTATTTTTCGGGTTGAGGAGTTACTTGCTGTTGGAGGTGATTACTTTGGTCGAGCGTTACCAAGTCGCCGGGTTTCATGATGACCTGCTTTTGAGTTTGGCCTTCGCGGTAGCGCAACTGCACTTTACCCTTATTGAGCACCACTTTGGCGGTTTGCTGACGCGAGTACACCGTAAACTCTGTACCTAGCACCACAACCTCAAACCCTTTGTTGGTTTTGACGATAAACTTCTGATGGTTAGGCGTATGTGTTACGTCAAAATTGGCTTCTCCCGTCAATAATACTTCGCGGGTTTTGGCCCCAAAACCAAAACGCGGTACCCGCAAAGATGAATTTGCGTTGAGTGTCACTTTGGTCTGATCGCTGAGCTCCAGCGATTTGGTTTCACCAAACGCGGTGCTGTGGGTTTGATACATGATATTATTTCTGAACACCCAACTGCCGACCAACAGCCCTCCAATCAGACAGGCTGCCAGCATCCATAACCCGAAATGTCGCCGGGTAGGAAGCGGGGGCTCTTCCGTAGGAAAAACAAGAGACGGATTTTGGTCAAATTGTTCGGCGTAGGCATGAAACCGCTCAATGGCTTCGGGCAAGCTTGTCAAATATTGAGGACGTTGGTATTCGTACTCGACCAGCCATTTATAAAACAGCTCTTCATTGGCGGGTTGTTTGACCCACTCGTCAACCATTTGTTTTTGTAAAGCGGATGTTTTTCCTGACAAATAGTTGAATATGAATTCTTTGTTGATTTCTGCGTTCATTGATGCTTTCTTTTGTGACCCGACAAGAATCGTTTTTTGTTCCTTACAAGCGAGGAGTTCTACATAAAAAATCAGTGAAAAATACCCGTAAAGAAGGCGAACAGTGAGAGCAACCACTTGTCTTTCAAAAGATTTCGAATGTACTGGTTGGCGCGGGTGAGCTGTACATCAACAGTCTTGACGGATAGATTGAGTTCGTCGGCGATTTCACGGTACTTTTTACCTTCAAATTTTTGCATCAGATAAATCCGCCGCCGTTCGAGAGGTAGCTTGTTGACGGCCTCTTCGACGTCGTGATATAATTCCTCAAACTGACTGATTTGGTCGGGTTGCTGCTCGTCAAGAATGGGTTTTTGGGCGGCTTCGCCGATGTCGGCTTTGCGGCTCAAATCCCAACGGAGATGGTTATACGCCCGATTTCGCACCGTACGAAACAAATACAGACGGTAAGAAGAATCAATTTCCAGAAACGTCTTGTTGGCGTAAAACTGAAAGAAAATCTCAGAAACCAAGTCCTCGGCAATTTCGCGCGAGCCGACAAACTTCACCGCGTGCGTGCACATCGGTTGGTAATAGCGTTTGTACAGTAACTCTACCCCAAGTCGTAGGTTGGCCTCCAGCGTTTTGCGGATAAACAACTCATCATCCAACTCAAAAGCGGTTTTGAGATGTGGGTTGGCTGGGTTAAGCGGAATGGAAGGAGTACCCAAGGTTTTTGGGTTTCGCTCTTCGTAAGGTTCGTTGTACGCCTGCTCCATCGTTTGTGCCTGAGGGTAATATTGCTGAAGGATTAATATACCTTTCCGTAATCTACTACTAAGACAAGTTGGGAGGTTAGAACTCCTTACATAAATATAAAAATATTTTTATTTTTTTGAATGTTATTGATTTTTGTATTGAAAATTAACCTAAAATGTTCGTTTTATGGCCCAAAATACTAAAATCTTAAGAGCCGATAAATTATACCGAATTGTAGTACTTTTGAGCCGAACACTTAAAAAATACGTTGAATGAAAATGGAAAAATTATTACTCGTCACCTTGGTTTGTACGGCATTTTTATCCCCTCTACTTCTGAACGCCCAACGATGGGAACAGGTAGGTAAAAAAGGAGATTGGGCAAATACCATTGGTGTTGTAGGCATGGGCGGCTACTTATACAGCATTGAAAAAGACGGGACGCTGTTTCAAACCGATAAACAGGGAAATTACCGACAGCTTGGCGATAAAGGGTTATTTGATAATGCCGACCTGCTGGTGTCGTTGGACAACGAAATTTGGACCATTGAAGATGGCTCTCTTTACCAGACGATTCCTTCAAAGGCAGTTTGGCGGCAGGTGGGCAAAACGGGCGACTGGAAAGATACGCAAGGAATGGTAGGGCTGAATGGCAAGCTTTATAGTATAGAAACCAGCGGAACGCTTTACGAAACCTCCAAAGACGGCACTTGGCGACAAATCGGTAATGATGGGGAGTTTACCGATGCCGAAATGCTAGAGGCCATGGACGGGCACCTGTGGACGGTCGAAAAAGGTACACTTTATAAAAGCAACATGAAAACCCTGCGCTGGCAGCAGGTAGGCAAGGTGGGAGATTGGGAAAATACCATCGCAATGGTGGCCGACCGTGGCTTTTTGTGGAGTGTGGAAGCTGACGGAACGCTTTTCAGAACTGATAAAAACGGAAACTATGAGCAAGTAGGCGAAAAAGGCCTTCTGAGCGCAGTAACGCGCATTATTGCCATGGATAACACACTCTACGTCATTGAAAACGGTACATTGTACCGCACAAAAGGCTAAGAAAACAGTAATAACGTCGGCGAGAGCTGCGCGCCCCGGTTCAAAACCTCGCCGACGTTATAAACCGACGTTATTTAATGAACAGTATGAACCGAAAGGGTCGTTATTTTTGCTTTTCCACCTTCCGACGTCAACGTGATTCCGCCTTCGTGTTTTGTGGGGAAAACCCATTCAGTCAGGGCTTGCTCGCCGTCCTGCGCGAATAACTCAAGGATTGACTTATCGGCTAATAGCCTGATTTTAAGCTTCCCATCCTTCAATGGTACTTTTACACGTTCCACGCTCGAAAACCTCGGATGAAAATTCACTTGACCCGAGCGTGTGCGGTCGAGGGATAATTCCTGCGTGTTGGCATCGTAGCGAATGGCCGTAGATTCGTCTTGGCTTTGGAATACATTGAGCGTAACCACCTTGGCCTGTTGTGGCTGAATTTCCAGCGTCAAATCAAACACTTCGCCCTTGAACGGCAGTTCATACGTGCCATCAACCACCTTGTTTTTAACGCTGAATACCTCTTTTTGGGCACTTTTAAGTTGAATAATGGGCTGTTGAACGAGTCGGAGTCCATCGGCTGTTTTTTTCAGGGAGAACTCTCTGGCCACCGAAAACCCACCCCGCCACGTGTCGCCCGTGGGGATTTCGCGGGCGTATTCCCAATCGTTTATCCAACCAATCATGACGGGTTTGGCGTGCGATTTTGGCAAGTTTTGGAAGGGGATGGCCGCGTAAAAATCCTTGCCTTCGTCCACGTACAGAATTTCATTTTGTTTTTGAGGAGTGAAGGTTTTTCCGTCAAAATCACCCACAAAATACTGCATGGCCAAATAGTCCTTTTGGCGGTGGCCGCTCGAAACCATCAAAACCCACTTGGTTTCATTGGTTCCTTCCACGGGTACTTTGGTCAGGGAGGGGCATTCCCAGATTTTGGTCATGTCGCCCTGCTTGCCGAATTCGCTCAATAAAGTCCACTTTTTCAGGTCTTTAGATTCATAAAATTGAGCCATGTATTCCAGTGGCTTTACGACGGCCATAATCCAGACTTGTTTTTCGGGATACCAAATCACGTTAGGGTCGCGGAAATCCTTCATGCCTAAATCCAACACGGGATTTTTGTCGTAACGTTTCCAGGTTCTGCCTTTGTCGGCGCTATACGCGATACTCTGGTGTTGGGCTTTGCCTTCAATATGCGACGTAAAAATCGCCACCATTCCTTTGGTAAAGCCTTTCTCAAAAAAGCCCGATGTATTCATGCTGTCGATGACGGTACAACCCGAAAAAATCATGGTTTGGGTTCCGTCGGCGTTGTCAAATTCGGGCAGGGCCACGGGGAGCGTTTCCCAGTTTTTGAGGTCTTTGCTCACGGCATGTCCCCAGCTCATGTGTCCCCACACATTCCCGAAAGGGTTATATTGGTAAAACAAATGGTACTCGCCGTCAAGATATACCATTCCGTTGGGGTCATTTACCCAATTTTTTGGCGCGGTATAGTGATACTGCGGGCGATAATCTTGTGGTTTGTTTTGTGCAAAACAAGCCACTGAGAAAAGGAGAAACAACAGACAAGGCGCTATTTTTTTCATTCGTATGTGTCATTAAAAAGTTTCCAAATGTACCTGTTTACAATAAGAATGGTAGCAGTAAGATATAACCACTACCATTTCTTTCATGTGTTTCTAAGCTATCAGTATTTGACTTTTAATACCCTGGATTTTGCTTATAAAGCCCGTTGGTAAAGGTTATTTCAGCCTGTGGAATGGGTAAGTACTCATCCCGGCCAGCGGTAAATTTCGCCGTTGCCAAGTACGTTCTGCTCACTTTCTCTTTGGCGATATAGGTATTGAGCGTAGATTCGGCAATGCCCCAACGAACCAAGTCAAAGAAGCGAGCACCTTCGGTTGCAAACTCCAAACGGCGTTCCCATTGCAAGGCTTTGAAAGCAAACTCCTGCGTCCAGCCCGTGGCCGAATAGGGTTTTACGTTGTACTTTGAAGCAAATGTCCCGTCGAGTTTTTTGAGGCGGCTGGTACTGGCAGCGGCTCTTTCTCTGATTTGGTTAATTAGCGGCAACGCGTTGGCGGGCTGACCCAACTGGATATAGGCCTCGGCCTGCATCAGCAATACGTCGTCGTAGCGAAGAATATCGTAGTTTTTAGCGGTTCCCATAAATGGACCGAGTTTGAAATACGACCCGCTCGTGGCCAATTGCTGAAAGCGCATGGTGTGAAAATTACCATACACGCCCGGGTCGCGTACCCAACTGTTGCTGAACAACTTAGTGTTGTCGTATTTGTACACGTGCCCGTCAATGCCTACGGTATGGTCGAGGCGTGGGTCAACGGTTTGGGTGGCCAAATCGGCGGGTTTGTTGTTGAAAGTATCAAAATTGGGCAGTCCGTTGGCATCGGTGGTGTGGGCATTGACCAAATTCTGGCTTCCTGCGTGAAACCCGCAGCAGCCGTATTGAGGCGCGCCGTGTGGGTAATTCAATCCGTCTTCGTAGCTCATGCGGCCCGCAGTGGTGCCGTCATTGACGGTGAACTGAATGGCAAAAATAGACTCCGGGCCGTTTTCGGTTTCGGGAATAAAATTGTCGGCAATGTCTTTGCTCAAACTGTATTTTCCGGAAGAAATCACGGCCTGCGTCAGTGCTACTACTTCCTGCAAGCGGCCTTTGTTAATATTGGTCACTTTGTGGTTATTATCCTGCTCGTAAGCTTGATACAATCTCAGTTTGGCCAAATATGCCTGCGCCGATAGTTTATTGGCTCTTCCCAATTCTGCCTGCGACGTGGGTAAGTTGTCAATGGCAAACTGGAAATCAGTGGCAATTTTGTTCCATGATTCTTCATTGGTCAGGGTATTGGAAACCTTTAAAATATCCGCTTCGGTGGCCGTTTCGTCAAAAATTGGGATGTTTTTGTACAGCAGCTTCATGGTGAAATAGCTGTGTGCTCTCAAAAAGCGCAACTCCGCCAACCGTATTTTTTTGTTAGGGAAATTGGCTTCCGTCAGGGTATTGACCGCACGCAGGGCCACGTTACATCTCGAAATGGATTTAAACAGGTTTTGCCACGTACGGGTTACGAACGCACCCATGGTAGGCGTGACCAAATTGTAGTGCTCAAGGGCGTCGATTTCACCCACGTCGCCCGTACCGCCGCCGCCTTTATAGGTGTCGTCGGAGCGGACACTGCCGTACACCCAATTGCTATAAATAGGTCCAATCATGTCGCCATTGCCGATGGCGGCGTAGGCGGAGGTCACCAAGCCGTCAATGGCTGTGGGCGAGGTGAGGTCAGAGGACGACAATACGCCCGTAGGAGTGTAATCAAGGGCATTTTCGCAGGAGCTGAACGCCAACACTCCCGAAATAAATATAGTGGAGAATAGTTTCTTTTTCATGTTTGCTCTAATTAGAATGTATTAAAATGACGCGTTAACACCGAAAGTGAACGTTTTTGGAATAGGCACAGGTCCAAGGTCAATGCGCTCAGGGTCAGGGCTTAAGTAGTTTTTGCTTTTGAACCAAAACAAGTTTTCGGCCATGGCGAATACTCGCAGTCGGGTAAAGACCCCTTTGGCGTTAATGCTGTAACCCAATTGAATGTTACGCATTTTAAAATAAGACGTATTGACGATGAAGTAGTCAGAGGTGCGTCCTTCGCCGTTGTTATCTTTCAGGGTCAAAGCGGGAACATTGGTGTTGGTATTTTGGGGTGTCCAGGCATCAAATACGCCAGGGCCTACGTTCTCACGTCCTTTCATTAAATTATTGAACAGCGTATAAACATCAAAACCTTTGCGGCCAGCTACGCCTGAACCGAAGAGAGACAGGTCAAATTTTTTGTAGGTCAAATCAACCCGCAACCCGTACTCCAATGCGGGCAGGGTAGTACCAATCCAAGTTCTGTCCAAATCGTCGATTCTGTTGTCATTGTTGATATCTACATAACGGATTCGGCCCGGGCCAGCACCTACTTGCGCGGGAGCGGCGTCTACTTCCGATTGTGATTGGAACAATCCGTCGGTTTTGTAACCAAAGATGTCAAATTGAGAGTGACCGATGATGGTATTGACGAGGTTTCCGGCGTAGGCGGGGCGTACGTTCTCAGGCAATTCAGTGATTTTATCTCTAAAGTGGGTGAAGTTTGCCACAACGTTGTATTTCAAATCCTGTTGTGTTACGCCGCGATAGCCCAGCACAAATTCCCAGCCTTTGTTTGATTTTGAGGCCCCATTTACGGCTTTTGACTGTCCTTCGCCAAGCGCGGAAGCAACGGGAGGGGTAATCAAAATGCCCGAAGTTTTACGGGTAAAATAATCAAATGAACCAAAGATGCGATTGTTCAAAATGGCAAAGTCAGTTCCGACGTTGATTTCGTCGGTGGTTTCCCATTTTAGTGCCGAATTGGCGGCTTGGGTTTGGACGAAGCCAGAAGGCAATGTGCCTGTATTAGCGCCTGATAAAGCATAGGCCGTGCCGATGTTCATGTATTGCTCCCAAAATCCACCCCCCAACTGAGCCTGTGTGGTGCCGTAGCGGGTATCAAACAATCCGAAACGAGCCAAGTCGCCAATGAGTTGATTTCCAACGCGCCCAGCGCCGATTCTTACTTTCAGTTCTGAAAACAGACTGTTGTTTTTCATGAACTCTTCTTGATCGATTCTCCAACCCAACGAAGCCGCTGGGAAAATACCGTAGCGGTTGTCGGTACCGAAACGCGACGAACCGTCGCGGCGGATAGTGACCGCCACTAAGTATTTATCCGAAAAATTATAATCAACCCGCGCAAACTGCGACAGCAAACGGTGGCCGGTTGAGCCGCCCGTTACGGTAGTGTTGCCCGTGCCGGCGTTCAGCGTAAAATAATCTTCGGTTTGCAGGGCAAATCCTTCTTTTTTGGTGGTTTGGAAGTTCAAATCCGTTTTGATGTACTCAGTACCAACCAAAAACTTAAAGTGATTTTTGTCGTTCAGGTCCCAATTATACCGCAATGTGTTGGACCAAGTAGTACTCAAATAGCGATTTTGGTCAAAGAATAAGCTGTTGGTGGTTCGGTTAAACGCTCCTTCCGAAAAGGTTGGCGTGATTACTTTATTCAAAAAACGTGCATCATCTGCTCCCAAATTTGATTTGAAAAACAGGTTTTTGATGGGTTGAATTTCTACAAAAATATTCCCGAAGGTGCTCAAACGATTGGCGTTGTTCCACTTGGCAATGTCCTGCATGTGGAGTGGGTTGTTACGGTCAGAATAGCCTGCTCCAGAAGCCCCCGCATAAGTAACCCCGTCTTTTTGGAAAACAGGAATGGTCGGAACTAACGTAACGGCCAATGAAGTGGTGGAAGCACCGCCTAAGTCGGTGGCCGTGAGTGTTTCGTTGGAATTGGCGATGCGTAAGTTGATGCCAAAGCGCACTTTGTCGTCAAAAGCGCGGGTGAGGGCATTGATGCTGCCACTCAAACGGTCGTAGTTGGTAAACCGCAGCATACCTGTATTCTTGAGGTGTCCCAAGTTTACTTCGAGTGAGGAGGTTTTGGTGCCGTAAGAAGCCGTAAAATCATTTCTGGTCACGATGCCCGTTTTGTACATCACATCCTGCCAATCGGTATCACCGGCGGGTGTATTGGGGTCACCACCCACGAAGGGCTTCACTGTTACGCCCGTTAGTACTGGATTACTAAAGTTTTTGTTCCAGTTAAAATCATAAATTTCTCCGTAACCTGCCGCGGGGTCTTGGCCGTCATTGACCGATGCCTGCCACAAAGCCCGTCCTCTGTCGACGGCGTTCAGCATTTTGAAGCGCATTGATTTTTCCGATTGTGCCGATACGCTGCTGTTGAACTGAAATTCGATTTTTCCGTTGGTATTACCGCCGTTTTTGGTGGTGACGATAATCACGCCGTTGGAAGCGCGCGCTCCGTAGATGGATTCGGCCGAGGCATCTTTCAACACCTGAATAGATTCGATGTTGGCTGGGTTCATGTTTTGGAACACTTCGGGGCGAGTAGTCGGAATCCCGTCAATGACGTAAAGTGGGTCGTTGTTTCCCAAAGTATTAGCCCCGCGAATCAAAATTCGGTTGTTGGAACCATTTGGTGAGCCATCTCTTTCGATGTACAAGCCCGGTACACGTCCTTGCAGAGATTGCATGGGGTTGCCTGAGCTGTTGTTTTTGATGGGGGCCAATTCAACCACCGCTACCGAGCCTGTCAAGTCTTCTTTGCGCTGTGTAGTGTAGCCCACCACCACGACTTCGCCGAGGGCGCCGCCGGGAGTGAGGCTGACGGTTATAGTGCTGATTCCAGTAATTGAAACCTCTTTGGTGGTGTAACCGATGAACGAAACTTTGAGCGTGGTGGCGTTGTCGGGCACTGAAATTGAGAATTTACCTTCGCCATTGGCGGTAGTTCCGATGGTGGTACCAGCAACCAGAATGCTGGCTCCTACGAGTGGCTCGTTGTTGTCTTCGCCCATAACGCTACCCGTTACGACGCGTTGCGCCAAGACGATTTGCAGCGAAAGCAACCACGCTGCGATGACCGGAAGATAATGCTTCATCTTGGTTAAGTAGAGAATTTTAGTGTTCATAGTAGATTGTTATTGTATTTGGGGGGTGAGAAAAGAATGAATTTCGGAAGCAGTAACAAAAGGCGTAGCACCGCGATACGTGGCAACCAACGAGCCCATAGCGCAGGCAAACTGTAAGCCGTCGGCAGGCGACTGACCTTCTAACAGACAGGTGAGCAAGGCGGCCAAAAACGAATCTCCACTACCGATGGTGTCTTGGACATCGACCTGAAAGCCTGCACTTTGGTAGAATTTTCCACCCGTCCACAACACAGCTCCGTGCTCGCCTTTGGTTACGCAAATGGTTTGAATATCAAAGGTTTCAGCCAAGGTGATGATGGCGGTTTGTTCGTCGGCATTGGGCGCGTACCATGCAGCCAGCATATCTAGCTCGTTGGCGTTCATCTTGACCATATCGGCAGCGCGCAAGAGTTGTTCAAGGGTGTTTTGGTCATAATGCGGAGCGCGCAGATTGATGTCAAAAACCTTGAAACGTGCTTTTTTGAGCAATCGAAAAAGCGTATCGGCCGACGCCGCACTGCGAGCGGCCAAGCTACCGTACACAAATACATCGGCATTGGCTACGGTGGTTTCGAGGGCGTCATCGCATTGGATATAATCCCAAGCCACGGGCTGCACAATCTTATAGGTTACTTCGTTTTTGTCGCTGACGTTGGCTTTGACCACGCCCGTCAGATGCGTTTCGCCCTGTTGAATCAAGTCGGTAGTCAGTCCTTTTTCTTCAATAAAGTCGAGGAGTTCCTTGCCTAATTCATCGTGGCCGATGCGGCTGATCATCTGAGGGTTATGGCCTAGATTTTTGAGGTGAACGGCGACGTTCATCGGCGCTCCACCAGGCTGTTTTCCCGTGGGTAACACATCCCAAAGCATTTCTCCAAAACAAATAATGTTGGTTTTCATATTGGTAGTAGGATTAAAGTCTTAGTGAGCAAAAACGGTAGGTTCGATTTTTTCGAGCGAAGAGCCTTTGGTTTCGGGCATGATTTTCCAGACAAAAAGCAGTTGGAGTAGCATCATGCCAGAGAAGAACAGAAACGTATTGCCGCCGCCCAAATAAGCCGCAATAGACGGGAAACTGAAGGCTACAACGGCCGCCATAATCCAGTGCGTAAAACTGCCGAGTGCCTGACCGTTGGCGCGTACTTCGTTGGGGAATATTTCCGAAATAAACACCCAAATCACCGCTCCCTGAGAGAAGGCAAAAAAAGCGATGTACACAAAAAGCAACACGGGAACGGTCATGCCGAAATCTTCTAAATAAAAGGCGCGAGCCACTAAACCTAGTGTAACAATCAAGCCCACGGAGCCAATGAGCATCAACTTA
Source organism: Runella aurantiaca (assembly GCF_003339505.1). Lineage (GTDB taxonomy): Bacteria > Bacteroidota > Bacteroidia > Cytophagales > Spirosomataceae > Runella > Runella aurantiaca. Next base: position 174,252 of record NZ_QPIW01000011.1, on the reverse strand, counting down.
CGACGACCGAAACGGTCAATGACATTCAGGGCCAACAGCGTGAAAACCAAATTGGTCAACCCAATGCCCGCCGAAGAAAGCAAGGCCGAATCTTTGCCCAAACCCGTCATTTCAAAAATGCGTGGTGCGTAGTAGATAATGGCGTTGATGCCCGAAAGTTGGTTGAAAAGGGCAAACAGCACCGCCAACATCACGGGCGTTTTGTACTTGCCTGAAAAAAGTTGTGGTTTGCGTTGAGTGGTGTCAATTTGGCTATTGGAAATGCGCTCAAGCGTTTGGGTAGCCGTTTCGGGGTCAATGATTTGAAGAATAGACAAGGCCTCGGCGGTTTTGCCTTTCTTTAAGACTAACCAACGCGGACTTTCGGGAATGTTGAGCACCGTAATGATAAACAACAACGCTGGAAATGCCTGCACGCCCAACATCCAGCGCCATGCTTCCTGCGGGATGTCTTTCAGGAAATAATTGGAAATGTAGGCAATCAGAATTCCGAACACGACATTGAATTGAAACAGCGCCACCATTTTGCCGCGAGACCGGGCCGGTGAGATTTCGGTGATGTACATCGGCGCCGCCACCGACGAAGCGCCCACGCCCAAACCACCCAAAAAACGGAACACCAAAAACAAACTCCAATCGTGGGCTAGGGCTGTGCCAAGCGCTGAGAGCAAATACGAAACCGCGATCCAAAATAACGTCTTTTTGCGCCCGAGGCGGTCGGCAGGAATGCCGCCAAAAAACGACCCTACCACGGTTCCGATTAAGGCGATGGAAACGGTGAGGCCGTGTTGGAAAGGAGTGAGCGACCAAAGCCGTTGGAGGGTTTGCTCCACACCCGAGATAACGGCTGTATCAAACCCGAATAAAAAACCACCCAATGCGGCAGTGATGGACCAAAAGAAGATGCTGTGCTGACGACTCATTCGTGTGAAAGATTTAGAACTTGTAGATTCGCCGTGGCGATTGAATGAGTCAAAAGTAGGACAGGGTCAGTACATTGGATTTTGGTATTCTTTCAAATACTTATAAATTTCGTACAATAGATAAGTGATTGATTGTCAAAATGTTGATTTAGGCCTTGTGTGATTTTATTTCAGAAATGTTACATCCATTTTCAAAAATCGTACATGCCGGAGAAGGAGGTGGCAGCCATGAAGCCTTTGGAATGTTGTTTTTGCCGGTGTTTTACCTGCCGGCTTACCGAAGCAGAAACAAGTTGTTGGTGAAAAAACACCAACAACGGGGCTGACGCCCTAAAGGACGAGGTAAGAGGAGGTGGGGCGAAATAGTTGGTGAGAAAACACCCACAGCGGTGCGACGGCCTAACGGCGCTCACGACCGTGGCGTCGGTTACTCATAACCGATGCTTAGGGTTCTCAAACCCCAACGCCTTTCCTAAATTCTGAAGGGGTTTGGTGTTGTTTTTGGCGGAAGAGCGTGGTGAAATAGGCGGCGGAGTTGAAGCCTGTTTCGTAGGCAACGTCGGCAATGCTCTTGTTGGTGTCGCGCAGGAGCGCTTTGGCTTTGTTGATTCGGATTTCGGTAATGTAATCGTTGACGTTCATCTGCAACAGCGCGTGCACTTTGCGGTACAACTGCACCCGCGACATGCCCATGTCGGTGCTTAATTTTTCGACCCCAAATTCTGTATCGGCAATGTGCGCTTCAATGCGCGCCGTGAGTTCGTTGAGAAAGCGTTTTTCGGTTTTGTTTTCGTTGGCAAATACGTATTCTGAACTGAACCGCCGCTGAATCTTGGCGCGGTTGTTGAGCATGGTTTTGATGGTTTCGGTCAGGTGCATTGTGTTGAAAGGCTTGGTCAAATACACGTCGGCACCCGCTTTTGAGCCTTCGATTTTGGCGTCGATTTGGCTTTTTGCGGTAAGCATCAAAACAGGAATGTGCGACGTTCGGAAATCTTCTTTGACGCGTTGGGTCAGTTCAAATCCATCCATGCCGGGCAGCATTACGTCGCAAATAATCAGATCCGGAATCATCGCTAAAATCCCTTCCCAACCGCGCTCAGCAGTAGTAAATGACTTGACAGAGACTGTTTTGGCCAATTTGTCGACTATGTAATAACTCAAATCGGTATTGTCTTCAATCAATACAACGGTGGTTGTTTCGCCAGAAACCTCCGCGGTTGGCGTGTGGGGCACCACTTCGGTTTCTTCAAAAAAGGTAGGAGTTGGACGCTCGGTTTTGTCCAAAAGCGCCTTTTCATCAGGCATCAAATGGGTATCTCCTTTGGGTAACGAAATGGCGAATGTCGTCCCTTCGTTTTTGGTGGAAGCAACTTCAATTTCGCCGTGGTGTAAATGCACAAACTCCCGCGACAAAGCCAACCCGAGTCCGGTGCCGAGGCTGTATTTTTTTTGTCCGCTGAAATACAAATCAAAGGCGCGCTCCCGTTCAGTTTCTGACATGCCCTCACCGTTGTCTTTGATAATAATTTGCACGTTTTCAGTGGTTTCCTGCAATACTACGTGGATAAAACCACCTTTGGGCGTGTATTTGAAGGCGTTGGAAAGCAGATTGAACAACACTTTGTCGAGCTTTTCGGCGTCAAACCAAAGGGGAAGCAGCGCAGTTGAAGAGATAAATTGCAAATCAATTTTGGATTTGTGGGCTTTCTGCTGAAAATCCGTCACGATGTCTCGGAGGAATTGTACAATATCCTGTTCCGATGCCAAAAGAAGTTGCTTGCCAGCGTCGGTTTTGCGGAGGTCGAGCATCTGGTCTACCAGTCGTAGCAACCGATGCGCGTTTTTCTGGATGTACAGCAAACCCGATTTAAGGTCTTTTTGTGAAATGGCTTTTTGAATCAGTAAGTCTTCCACAGGCGTAAGAATCAAACTCAACGGCGTCCGAAACTCATGGGAGATGTACGAATAAAAGCGAAGTTTCTCTTCCGTTGCCTGACGGGCTTTGTTGGAAACCTCCTCAATTTTATCTTTTTGCTCGTTGATTTGTCGATTCTGGAGTTCCAGTTTTTTGTTGGACAACTGCTTGGCTCTCAACAAATACATTGCCCAAATTCCCAACAATACCGCCAATATCAAACAGGTAATGATGACATACAGCGCATTTTTTTGACTGGCGTAAGTATCGTTTAGTTGACCGATACGTTGGTTGAGTTTTTCGATGTCTTGTTGTTGGTGTAACAACTTGTCGCTTTGGGCTTTGATGGCTTTAATGTTGCTGCGGTCAATCCGAATGGAATTCAATAGATATTCGCGTTTGGTGGCTTTTCCAGCCAAGATTTGGGCGGCGACCTCGATGGCTTCCTCCCCGCCAGTTGGATACAAAAACGTGGCCGTAAGGGTACCATCCATGATTCTTTGTAAACCGCTTTTGGGACCAGGGAGTCCATCGATGCCCACAAAAAGCGGCAATGGATTGATGCCCGCTTCTTGGCAGACGCGTTGAACACTCAGCGCCATGACGTCGTTGTGCGCAAAAACCAAATCAGCTTCACGAAGTGTCTCAAGATTTGCCAATGCTACTTTTCGGGCGGTATCCTGTTCCCATTGTCCGTACAATTGGCCACTAATCTGAATCTTGGGGGTTTTGGCAATGCCTTCCAGCAACCCCTTGTGGCGTTCCTGCGCGGGCGATGAGCTCGCAAGTCCCCATATTTCAACCACTTTGCCGCCGTTTTTCAGGAGCGTAGGAACTGCCTCTCCCACCATACGGCCGATTTCAAGGTTATCGGCCCCGATGAAAGAATTGTAAGAGTCGGAGGTGATTTTGCGGTCGAGCAATATCACAGGAATGCCTTTTTGGAAAACTTCATCAATGGCAGCCGTTAAAACGGCGGAGGTTTCGTTGGGCGAAATAATAAGTAAGTCAATGTCTTGCCGTACCAGTTCCTTTATTTGGGCCAATTGGGTAGCTGTGCTGTTGGCGGCGTCTTTGTACAGTAGCTGAAAATGAGGGTAAAGGGCCAGTTCGCGTTTCATGTCGTTGAGCATGACCCGCCGCCACTCATCCCCGCCTGTACATTGCGAAAAACCAATGGTATAGTTTTTTTTTTCGGTGGGCGTTTGACAGCCCCAACCTATACATATCAAAAGAAGTAATATTCGTAGTCGCATGGTTTTTTAGCCTTCGGGACGAAAATACCCAAAATAGTCAAAAGTGCTATTGTTTTGGTATTTTACAAAGAAAAAATTAGCTAGATTTCAATAACACATTTTCTATCAATCATCTTTTTGTCGCCTTTTAACCCCTCAAATACATTTGAAGGGACATTCACTCCGCTACTTGGAATGTTTATTTATTTTAGGTTTTTAAGCAAGGTTTTCCTAAAAGCATAAACGATATTTGGGCCATTCGGAGTTAATAAGCAGAATCACCTGTATGCACATGCCTAAATCGACTTTTTACACTTTTTGCTTCTTACTGTCTGCACTTGTGGGTTCGGCGCAAACAGAATCCATAACGCTGCGTGGATTAATAACCTTGAAAAACCCCTCCTCTAACAAAATCTATCGCGTAACTGATGCTGGAAAACAAGGTGATTGGAGGTACGACGCCACGGATAATGAGTCTAATCCCAACGGTGGTACGGTGCTGGAAAGCGCCAATCGGGCCATCAAAGGCCGATATAAACGGGTGTTTGAGTATGAAGATGGTGTAAATATTGACTGGTTTCTCGACAATCCCTCAGCCCCCATCAATGAGGGTTTGGTGTGGGCCTTAGCAGCTTGCGACCGAGTGAATTTTACGGCCAAAACCTACACCATTGCTCCGATTACCATTACGCCTAAGCAACTGGTCAATCCCAAGAGGTTGCGTTTTTACTTCGAGAATACCGTTTTAAAAGCCCAAAATGGGCTTACCAGAATCAAAGTGCTTCAATTGGAAGATATTCAAGAGTTGACGTTAGGAGGTTCGTTAACCCTTGATGGAAATACGTCAAATCTTAAAATTGCCAATCCGATGAACGAAGGCGGGGAGGCGTTTCTGCAAATCACGGCCCCCGCCAATAACCCCAAATCGCGATTAACTATCGGGTCGGTTACGTTTAGAAATATCCCAATGTGTGCGATAAATATCTTTACCCGCGACCAAGAACGTGACAGCGGTTATGACCGAATACGGGTCAAAGCTTTTCGCGAAATCAACGGGTTTAATTGCCTGAATCTACAAAAAGATGATTTTGCGGTGTGGGGTGTCAACGTGCGGGGCGCCCACCGAGCCGTTATCATTGATTCTTTGTATGCGCAGCAGGACAAAGAAGTGTGGGGAGATGCGCCCATCGAGAAGCCTTTTTATACGTTCACCTTTGAAAACCAAGTAGACCCTGCCGTTCATAAACGCAAGGATAGTTTGTACGTTAAACACCTGTATGCCAAGTACTCTTGCGCTATTGTGCTGTACACGCAGGCCATCAATAACGTACGTATCGACAACTATGTGATGGAAAACGTATTACGAAAGCCAGGAGTAGCCGATGCGGTGGCCTATCCGAATATGCTGAAAAAAAACCTTTCTTGGGTAGGCTCTAAGCACACTTGGACCTCCTATCGAAGTCCGAAAAGTAGTTTTCGTATCAAAAAAATGTTGGTCAAAAATACCAATTCGGCGTTTATGAGTGAGTCGGTGATGAACGAAATGACGGTGTTGTGGCTCAATAAAGCCATTACGGGAGCGGTGTTTGACGAGGTAGAAACTGACGTTCGGCTAAAGCTTTATGGCGACGGGTATTATTTTAATTATCCCGATGTGCCCGACGGGCGGCACCGTATCGGTACATTTGTGTGCCGAATCCCCGCTAAGAAGAATTATGTGCAACCTTTGGGTTCGGATTTGACCATCGACAGACTTCATTTGGCCAAAGGCACAGGGGTGACGTTTGCGATGGGAAACTGCAAAATCGGGTCCATCACGCAGGAAGCGGGCACGCAGGCGACGTTTGAAAGTCGCGAAAATAAGTTTAAAAATGATACTCCGCTTTATAACGGCTTTATTGTAGAGTCCTGCAAAGCGACCAATATTCTTTGGAAATTTAACTGGTATTTTCCACAAGAAAATTTTGTGGATGTGAATAAAGTGTCGACGGGAGAGCGCTACGAGTTTAAAAATTTTTCGGGTAATAATTTCTTACAAACGCACACCTCCGTGGGTTTGCCCGACGGCCGTTCTGTCTATGTGACGGCCTTTCGGTACGACCAAGATGCCAAGCTCCGGGCTTCGGTTCAGCAATTCCTGAATTTTGTGGAATTTAATTGGACCAATGTTGAAATGAAATTGAAAGATTCGTCGGCCAGTGATTTGACCCAACGGTATGTGCCAATGCAGTCTAGCGCGGAGGGATTATTGAAAACCGCGCGTAAATCCCTCCCCAAAACGGGTTGGAAAAAAGGCTGGCAACCGAGCTCGTTTGTCAAATGTACCATCCAGCGTTGAGAAGATTTTATACAAAAACAGGGCGGTTGAAGATTTTGCTTCAACCGCCCTGTTTTTGTAATATCGTTAAATTTTCAGCACTTTCTAGCTTAGAATAACAAGCTCAGTCCACCGCCGATACTCAGTAAGCCGATAGGGTGTACTTCGCTGATTTTTTCGTCGCCTTTGTCTTTGCCAATGGTTAAAGTACTGGTAATGTCGTTGAAAGACGCTTTGGTGCTCACGTAGTCGGCATGGACAGCAAGGGCAAAATTGCGCGTGATTTTACAACGAACGCTTGCGCCGCTTCCTACCGAAAACGAGCCGTTGCGGCTCTGGGCGGTTTTGATGGTCAGCGGAACGTCAAAAAACGTTCCTTTCAGCTCAGTGAAGGGACGCTGAATCCATGAATAACCTCCCGTAACGCGGGCGTCAAACATCCAAATACCTGCTTTGAAGGTCATGTAAGGCCCTGCCAAAAAATGCGAACAGCTCCACGTGCCGCCGGAAGAAGTCCATGTGCCGCCCGGATGGCTTTTTTGTATATTTTCAACGAGTTTGAGCGTGCTTGTTTGGTTAAGGCAGTTGGTAAAAGACCCCATAATTCCTATCCGCCGCGTAAGACGGTACCCCGCTGATACTTGCATGGAAGAGCCTCGCAAAGCACTGATTTCAGAAGATGCGTTGGGGGCTGCTTTCATCAAAGATTTGACGGGAATGCTGGTGCCGCCCGAAAAATTCACAAAACCTCGGTGGTCAATGTGTGATAAAATAAAACTTTGTTGGGCAAAACTCATGCCCGTTACGAGTAACCCAATGACAAGAGTGTATATTTTCTTCATAACAACTTATGGGATTAAGGTTGGTATAAAAGGCTATGTACAACATTCGTGCCAAATTTTTAATTGGTTGATTTACAGCATAACTATCTGCTGATTTCTTTGAACAGAAAATGTTTTACGATATTCGTAGCTTGAAATTTTTAGAATGAATGTATTGGATGAAACCATAGCGCGGATTGCGGCCTTGCAGTCGAGAGGAGAGGGGTGTTTTGACGAAGGATTATTTCCAGCGCAGCGAACCAATCGCCTGATTGGATACCAACGCCCCGATACGACGGTGTTTTTTACGGCGGTGATTGTGTTTACGCTGCAAAAACTAAAACCGTTTCTTTCGGCGGTGAGTCAACGAGTGGTGGATGAAATTGCGCAAAAGGGCGTTCAGAATTACCCGAAATTTCGGAACAAAGATGGCCTCAAAACCTACAATTTCTGGAAAACAACGCCTTCCAAACATTTCCCGAACGGCCATGTATTTCGGCATTTTGAGCATTTTCGAATTCCTGACGATACCGACGACACAGCCATGATTTATCTCACTTCGGCACCCACACGGGAGGAGGTGCTTTGGCTGAAAGAAAAATTGAGTTTGCACGCCAACGGTACAAAGCAATTCATTCAAAATACTTATCCCGAATACCAGCCACTGAAAGGATATTCAACGTGGTTTGGTAAAAACATGTACATCGAGTTTGACGCCTGTGTTTTGGCCAATGTTCTATATTGTATTTATGAGTATAATCTACCTATCAATCAGCATGATACAGACAGCTTGAAGTATATCCGGTTGGTGATTGAAACCGACCGTTACTTGAATCAGCCCTTCAGATGTGCGCATCAGTATCCGCGTACGGTGCCCATTATTTACCACGTTGCGCGCTTGATGGGGGCGTTTGTTATTTCGGAATTAGAGCCTATTCGCGAAAAACTAATTACTGATACTCAGCATCTTCTGCAAAAACCGCTGTCGATATTAGACGAAATTTGCCTAAAAACATCATTGATGAGGTTGGGGATAAAAGGAGTGCCCGAAGCCCGAATTCCCGTTTCGAGCGCTGATTTTGAGGGTTTTTATTTCTTCATTGCGGGTTTGTTAACGGCTTACGAAAATCCGTTATTGTACCGTATGGCAATTTCTCCATTGTTTCAGATGCGCTGGGAATGTGAAGCCCATTGTTGGACGCTGGTGGCCGAATACTTGGCTTTGCGACAAATTGGTTGAGACATTTTCTCGGTTTTCTTCTAAATCTTTTAGGAATATTTAAATAAAAGCAGGAATAAAAAGGCGTTTTTGGCTTTTATACTTGATTGCCACAGAAAATTGTTGCGGCTAATCACCATGACGTTCATTGTTCCTAACTTTATTTCAGAATGAAACCTTTTCATTTTCTTCTCTCAGTAGCCCTTTGCAGTATAGGATGGGTCGCTTTTAAGCCCCAAGCCCCCAACGTAGTGAAAACTCCGCCCAAAAAAACAGAGTTGCGATTGGTGCAGGATGAAAAAGCTGGGACCATTTCAGTGTTTCGAATCAACGGAAAAGAGCCCATTTTGACCCAAAATGCCAAGGCGGATTTTCGTCCTTATCTGCACCCCATCATGGCCCCCGACGGAAAAGGAGTTCTGACCGAGTATAGCCCTGGGCACCACAAACACCAAACGGGTATTTATTGGGGCTATACGCGCGTCAACGGGCGTGATTATTTTCACCATCCTGAGGAGGATTATTGGCGGCGGGTTTCGGCAAAAGTAATCAGAAGCAAAGGCCCAGAAGTAAAATGGGAAACGGTGTACGATTTGCTCGACGAAAAAGGCAACGCGGTATTGACCGAAACCCAAACTTGGACCATGACGGAGAAAGATGGGAAATACATCCTTAATCTTGAATGGGCCGGTGAAGCCCAAACCGATGTAACGATTGGGAAATACGACTACGGCGGGTTGTTTGTAAGAATGCCGTGGAAACAGGGAATCAAAGGGGAAGTGATAAACGCCGCTCGCCAAAAAAATGAGAAAGCCGAGGGGCAACGCGCCACTTGGGTTGACATTGGAATGCAGGTCGAAGGCCGCAGTGATTTGGCGCATATTGCCATTTTTGACCATCCCGAAAACAAAGGTTTTCCGCAATATTGGCGGGTAGACGGCCAGTTGGGGGCTGGGCCAGCGCGGGCGCGTACGGGAGACTGGCAAATTAAAAAAGGGAAAGTGGAGGTGATAAAGCATCAATTGGTGATTTATATGGGTGAGTTCAACGATGTTAAATTGTCGGGTACGTGGAGTGAATTTAGCGGGCAGGATATGGCGTACGCCCTCTGGGGAGTGGCGCAGCAGGAAGGCCGCGATGCCAAGTTTCTGTCGCCCGAAGAAGCCATTGCCAACATGACCCTTAAAGAGGGCTTTAAAGTAAATACGTGGGCATCAGAGCCGATGATGACGCAGCCGATGGCTTTTTGCTGGGATGACCGAGGCCGCCTGTGGGTGGCCGAAAACCGTGACTATGAATCGCGCGGGCATGGATTTTCCAACGCGGGCAACAGCCGAATTCTCATTCTGGAAGATACCAACCATGATGGCGTGGCCGATACCAAAAAGGTGTTTTTGGAAGGAATTGCTTTTCCCGCCGCCATGGCCGTTGGCTTTGACGGACTGTATTTAGGTGCTCCGCCAAACCTCCTTTTTGTGCCCGACCGCAACCACGACGACGTGGCCGATATGGATAATATCGAAGTGCGGCTTACGGGCTGGGGTATCCGCGACCGCCACGAAACGCTCAACAGTTTACATTGGGGCCCCGACGGTTGGCTGTATGGTTGCCAAGGATTTGCTACTCCGTCAAAAGTGCGCAAACCCGAAGGAAAAGGCCGTATTTACAAGCATAAAGACCCATTTCCCGAAGATATTTTGCAGGGTGAAGGCGTAGATATCAACGGTGGCGTGTGGCGCTATCATCCAACAAAAGATAAATTTGAAGTGGTGGCGCATGGTTTCAGTAATCCTTGGGGGATTGATTATGATGCTAAGGGCCAGCTGTTTATCAGCGCTTGCGTGATTCCGCACATGTGGCATGTCATTCTGGGTGGAATTTATCACCGGCAGGGTGGACAACATTTTAATCCGTATATCTACAGCGATATTCGTACGATTGCCGACCACAGTCACCGCTCGGCGCATGGCGGTGCGCGAGTGTATCAATCGGATGCGTTTCCTGAGGAGCATAAGGGTCGAATTTTCATGGCTAACATCCACGAACACGCTGTGTTATCGGATATTTTGGAGAAAAAAGGCTCGGGTTTTGTGGCCAAACACGGCGATGAATTGCTCATGGCCAACAACGCCCAATGGGTAGGATTCAGCATGGAGGTAGGCCCCGATGGAGGGCTGTACGTACTCGACTGGCACGATGCCGACATCTGCGGAAAAGAAGTCATAAACGGAGAAACGGGTCGTATTTTTAGAATTATGCCCAAAGAATCATTGGCTAAAAACTGGGATGGGCGCTTTGGTGATTTGACTAAACTGTCAGATAAACAATTGGTTGAGCTTCAAACAAGTCCCAGCGACTGGCATTCAAGAAGAGCAAGGGTGATTCTGCAATCTCGGGCCACCAAAGGAAGTTTAGACAACGGTGCCTTGGCTGATTTACAAACCATTTTTCAGACAAATGCAAATCCTGATTACCGACTTCGGGCGCTGTGGGCGTTGCATATTACGGGAAGTATCCCGGCGGCAGAGTTACAGAAATCATTGACCGACCGAGATGAATACATTCGTGCTTGGGCAATTCAACTGTTATGCGAAGACAAAACGCCATCGACCGAGGCCTTAGCCGCGTTTACAAAAATGGCGAAAGAAGATGCGTCGCCCATAGTGCGGCTTTATTTGACCTCAGCCATGCAGCGGATTGATATTGAATCAGGGTGGAAAATTGTAGAACAGTTGGCCAAACACGGCGAAGACAACGAAGACCACAACCTGCCCAAGATGATATGGTTTGGCCTGGAGCCATTGGTCAAAACCAATCCCAATCGCGCCCTTGAATTGGCGTCACAAACGCAGATTCCATTGATTGCCAAGTACGTGGCGCGTCGGTTGATAGATGCCAATGCTCCCGAAACGGTGATTGCGATGGTGGGCAAATCCGCCAAAAATCAGGTAAGTATTCTGGAAGGTATGCGCGATGGATTGGAAGGGCGTTTTGACCTAAAAGCACCTGCTAATTGGGCCGCCGTATACGCTAAGCTGCGTCTAGAGAAAGGCGAAGTGGCAAATCTTGCTACCCAAATAGCGCAACGTTTTGGGGATACCGAGGCCACGCAAAAATCCATGATTACGCTCAAAAACAAGAATGCGCCCTTACTCCAACGTCAACAGGCACTGCAAGCCATCGCGGCTCGTAAACGAGAGGAGTTGGTGAATGAAATTCCCAACCTGTTGAATGAACCTAAATTGCGGATGGATGTGATTAGGGCTATTGCCGATTATGACAAGGAACCGCTGGCTAAATTGTTGATTTCTAAATATAAAGACCTTAGTGCTGCCGAAAAACAACAAGCGATTCAAACACTTTCTTCGCGTCCCAAATACGGTTGGCAATTAACGCAGGCCCTTAAAAATCAGACGATTCCTAAGCGTGATGTGCCGCCTTATGCGGCCCGACAATTGCTGCGGGTAGTAGGAAGTGGATTCATTGAAGTGTGGGGACCGATTGAGCAGGAGCCGTCGTTGGAAAAATCGTATTCAAAATACCAACGAATGATTACGGACAAAGCCGTTGCCACGGCCAACGCGGTTAAAGGCGAAGTGGTTTTTCAACGTACCTGTGGAAGTTGCCATAAAATGTACGGAAAAGGTGGCAACATTGGCCCCGATTTGACGGGTTCCAACCGTGCCAATCTGGATTATTTATTGTTTAACGTGCTGAATCCCAGTGGTGAAATTCAAGAAGATTATAAGTTGGTGGTGGTGACTACCCGCGATGGGCGCACGTATTCTGGCAATGTGATCTCAGAAAATGAGCGACAATTGACGATGCGCGTGGTGGGCCAAGATGCGGTGGTCGTCAACAAATCGTCGGTTCAGTCGCGAGAGGTGATGCCCACGTCGCTGATGCCCGTGGGATTGTTTGACGCATTGGCCGAACAAGAAGTACTGGATTTGGTAAAATACATGCGAACCATGAGCGGCAACAAACAGGCGCAGAAATAAACAAAACGCCCCAAAAACGGTCTTGGCACAAAAAGACCAATCTCCTTTGTACCTTTGTGTTTTATAAATAGCAAAGCGCATGAAGTTTGAAGAGTATCACATTGCTCCCGAAATCAAGAAAAGTTTAGTGAATCTGGGATTTAAACGTCCCACCGATATTCAGTTTAAAGCGATTCCTTCCATTCTGAAAGGGGAAGATGTGTTGGCCATTGCCCAAACGGGTACGGGAAAAACGGCCGCGTTTGCCATACCCATCATTCATTTGCTCAACGAGCGCAAACGCAACAATCGACGCCCCGATGGCGTCAAATGCGTTGTGATGGTGCCTACGCACGAATTAGCTTTGCAAATCACCGAAGTGTTTAACCGCCTTGGCCACTTTACGTTAGTAGAAACCTTGGGTTTATTTGGAGGCGTGGCGCAGGACCCACAGATAGCAAAATTGAACAAGGGTGTTGATGTGGTAGTGGCAACACCTGGGCGCTTGTTTGACTTGGTCAGTCAGGGCCACCTCAAGCTGGACCGGGTTGAAATGCTGATTCTCGACGAAGCCGACCACATGCTGGATTTGGGTTTTATCAAAGACATTCGTGATTTGCTTCGTCACCTACCGCGTCGGCGGCAAACCTTGTTTTTTTCCGCTACCATTGACGATAAAATCAAGAAATTGGCCTATTCGCTCATCAATAGTGGGGCCATTCGTATTCAGATTTCTCCCAAAGACCCCGTGGCCAAAAATATTGAACATTTTGTGGCTTATGTGGAAATGGACGATAAACGCTTCTTTCTCGAACGCATCATCAATGAGCATCCTGAAAGTAAAATCATGGTTTTTGTCCGGACCAAAGTGCGTGCCGAGCGGGTATTTAAGGCGTTGGAGCGCATGGAAATCAAGAGCCTGACCTTGCACGGAGATAAAGACCAAAAAGACCGCTTGACGGCACTTAATGATTTTAAAAGCGGAAAAACCAAAGTGCTGATAGCCACCGACATCAGTGCCCGTGGTATTGATATTACAGGGGTAGATTATGTTATTAATTATGACTTGCCCGAACAGGCCGAAAACTACGTCCACCGGGTAGGGCGCACGGGGCGTGGTACCCTCAAGGGCCATGCCGTTTCGTTTTGCAGTCCAGAAGAAAAACCCATTTTGGATGAAATAGAGACCTATCTTGATAAGCCCATCGACGTACTCCAAATTAGCAAAGCTGAATACGACAGCATGATTGATTTTACGAATGATAATTCTGGCAACTTGCAGGTGCTCTTGCGAGAAATAGAGGAATTGGAAGAAGGGCGGAAAAAGAAAAAACGCAAAAAGAAATAGAAGCTACGCAAAGACTTTTTTTTAATAAGTACAGAATTAAGGGCCTCTGGGTGAATGGTTTTGTCATTCTCGGAGGCTTTTTGTTTTTTGTCGCTTTTTAAAAAATTAGTTTGGGATTTTTTAATCCTGTATGGGTTGTTCGTCTAGTTTTGTTCTAAATTGCAATCCCAAAAGTCAATTTTTTATTAAAAAATCCATATTAATTATTTTTTCTATTCATCAATGAAGTACATCCGTGCGTTGTTGAGTCTGCTGGTAGCTGGTGGACTGACGTACCTGCTCAATCAGCCATTAGGTCCTGCTCCCGCTTTAGGGCCTTTTTTTAGTCCTTTTACTGGGTTTTGGCAAAATGATGAAGCGCCCCAGAAAGCATCCTCTTCTGAATTAAAACTACAAGGTCTAAAGGGCGAGGTGATTGTAAAATACGACGACAACGGTATACCCCATATTTTTGCCGAAAACGACGAGGATTTATTCTTTGCGCAAGGATACATCATTGCGCGTGACCGCCTGTGGCAAATGGATTTTTATACCCGCGTTACTTCTGGTCGTTTGAGCGAAGTAATGGGGCCGTTAGCGCTTGATTTTGACCGTTATAATCGCCGTCTCCAATTGCCAGAAGGGGCCGCAAAACTCGCCGAAGCATTCATGAAAGACCCTGATTCAAAACTGGTTGCGGAGTCGTATTCGGCGGGGATAAATGCCTACATTGAGCAGGTTGAATACAAAGATTTAGCGATTGAATTCAAGATTTTGGGGTATCGACCCGAAGCATGGTCACCGTTAAAAACGGCCTTGGTTGAAATGCTCATGCGCAAAGACATGAACGCCCGCTCGGATGATTATCGTATGTCAAATACATTGGCGGCGCATGGAGAAGAGGTTGTCAAAGATTTGTTTCCCAATTATTCTATCGAAGAATCGCCCATCATTCCCAAAGGGACTAAATGGGATTTTACGCCCGTGGCCGTGCCTAAAGTACCCGAGATGCTGAAAGCAAGCGTAGCCGCCCGGTTAGAGATAGAATCAGAGAACCCCGGCATTGGGTCTAACAATTGGGCGGTGCATGGTTCGCGTACGGCGACGGGATTGCCGTTGCTTTCCAATGACCCGCATTTGGGTCTATCCCTTCCTTCTATTTGGTACCAGATGCAACTCGTGTCGCCCACGGTCAATGTCTATGGTGTGTGTGTACCCGGCTGGCCGGGCATAGGGATTGGTTTTAATAAAAACATTGCTTGGGGAATGACCAATGTAGGCTCCGATGTATTTGATTTTTACCAGATTCAGTTCAAAGACAAAACGCAGAAAGAATACCAACACGACGGACAATGGCGCTCAGTAACGATAAAAGTCAATGAATTTAGGGTGAAAGGGGAGGCAAAAGCCGTGCAGGATACGGTTCGGTATACCCATCACGGCCCGATTCTTTATAGCGAAGGGCAAACACCGTTTATGGGAGATTTGCCAGTGGGTCATGCCCTCACGTGGATTGGGCCCGTGGCGGTGGGGAATTCGTTGAAAGCGTTGTATATGATTAATCGCGCCAAAAACTACGACGATTACTGGGCTATTATGCCTTATTTGGCTTCCCCAGCGTTCAACGTTGTGTTTGCAAGTAATCAAAACGATGTGGCGATTACATCGGCGGGACATTTGCCGCTTAAGTGGAAAGAGCAGGGCAAGTTTGTGTTGGATGGAGCCAACCCCGCGCACGACTGGCGTGATTGGATTCCCGTGGAGCAAAATCCGTACGTCAAAAATCCAGCGCGTGGGTACGTAAGTTCGGCCAACCAGTTTCCTGCTGACCCTTCTTATCCCTATTATTTGGGGTGGAAATTTGCGCCGGGCGAGCGGGGAATTCGGATAAACGAGCGTCTGGAAAAAATGACCCAAGCCACCATCGACAGTCTGCGCTTGCTCCAAAACGATAATTTTAACGTAGAAGCCCGCCGAGTTTTGCCCGATTTGCTCAAAATATTGGAAAAAGATTCAAGCTCAAAAGCCAATCCTGCATATCAGATTTTGGCGAACTGGAACCTTAGAAACGACCCCGAAGAGCTGGGGCCGACGATTTTTGAGCGTTGGGTAAAAGAACTGCGTTTGGCAATATGGGATGATGATTTTCCATCAACTGATAAAAAAGCTCCCATGATGCTTCCTACCCGTGACCGCACGTGGGCCTTGCTTCAAAAACAACCGAATTCGAAATGGTTTGATGATAAAAGAACCCCTAAAAAGACAGAAACGGCCGCCGATATTGTTCGCACGACCTTTGCCGCTACGATTGATTCACTCATTGACAAACACGGACGCATCAATGATGAATCCTGGGCGTGGGGGAAAGCAAAAGGTACTGATATTAAGCATCTTGTGCCACTTTTTAAGTCATTCTCACGGATGGATGTCATCAACGGCGGCGGTGCAAATATTGTCAATGCCACGACCGAGGGCGGTCATGGTCCGTCTTGGCGGATGGTGGTGCAATTAGACAAAACGTGGCCCAAAGCCTTCGGACTGTATCCAGGCGGTCAGTCTGGAAACCCGGGGAGTCGTTTGTATGATAATATGATTGACCGCTGGGCCAAGGGAGAATTGAACGAACTGGTATTTTTGAAATCAAAAGAAGAGAGCCATCCCAAGATTATTTCGACCCTGAAATTGAGTAAATGAACGGTTTAATGCTACCGAAATTGTGATTAAACTAGGTAGTTGGTGGTTTTTTTGTTAAAATCCACTGAAAACTAGGGAATTATACTATTAAAATAAGTGTAAACTAACTATTTTTGTGTAATTCCTTAGTACTTCATAGATTACAGTACGTTTTCATTCTCCTAAACTCAAAGTTATGCTTTACGTTCTTATCATTCTATTCAGTGCCATTGCGCAATATTTTGGCCCTTGGTGGTTGATGCCTATTGTGTGTTTTGTGTTATGCTTGTGGAAAGCAGATGCTGCCTTAAAAGCTTTTGGAGTGGCTTTTTTTGCAGCGGCAACGTTATGGTTAGGTTACGCTTCTTATCAGCATTTTGTCAATGAAGGACTCATTGGCCAAAAGGTAGCCGACATTTTTAAAATTCCCAATGTGCTGGTTCTGGTAGTGATTACAACGCTGATTGGCGGAATTGTATCAGGTTTTGCGGGTATGGCAGGTTACTACTGCCGTCGAGCGCTGGTATAGATGGTCATTACCTAAAAAAGCCCTGCTAAATATTTTTGGCAGGGCTTTTTTATTGGTTTAAAGGGTTGTCAAACGTTTCTTTCCATCCAGCCGAGGATGTAGTTAAACACTTCCAACTTACTAGGCTCGTTATGAATTTCATGGTACATTCCTTCCCATTTTTTGTAGGTAATTGGACCACGTACTCGATGTGCAAATGCCTCACTTGCGGGTTGAGAGGTCAATTTGTCCTCTGCGGCGTGCATCAATAAGGTCGGAACGGGCATGGCACCCGAATAACTGTTGAGAAAAGCGGCGGCTTCTAAAATGCCGATACTGGCCGATGCCGTAATAAAACCATGCACCAACGGGTCATTTTTATACGCTTCTACCACCGTTGGGTCTTTTGAGATATGCTCCTGAGCCAAGCCACTGTCTTGACTGAATCCAGGGAAAACCGAGCGCATTAGTTTGCCCAATGTAATCAAAATGGGTTTAGGTTCAAACGCTAATTGTATCCACGGTCCACTGACAATCAGGCCTTTCAAGACGGGCTGGCGGCGTAATACATAGTTTAATACCAAATTCCCGCCCATCGAATGCCCGTAAAGAAACAAAGGTGTGGAGGAGGCTGTTGAGGTGACAAACTCCAAAAAAGTCTCAATATCATCTAAATACGCGTCGTATTTGGGGGCGTGCCCGTGTTTACCTTCCGATTTTCCATGACCTCGGTTGTCAAGGGCGTAAACAGAATACCCATTTTTGTTGAAAAACTCGGCTAGATGCGCATACCTGCCGCTGTGTTCTCCAAAACCGTGGATGAGCGCAATGACACCCTTAGGGGTTTTGATGGGCCATGCCCTAGCAAACAGCGTAAGCCCGTCTTTTGCAATGAGGTTTTGGGTAATTTCTGACATGGTTTAGGTTTTTGGATGAAAGATAAACAAAAACCCAAAACCGCCGCTCCAAACGGGTAAGAAAAACCCACTTTCTGCCTTTATAAAAGATAGTTTAATGTGCAGATTAAAATGGCAATAAAACCAAAATGGATATTTACGGGAGTGATCGCAGTGATATTGCTGAGTTCATTTTCGTTTTTAGGAATGTTTGAGCATCGGGTGGATTTCAACGACGAAGTGAAACCCATTTTGAACAAGCATTGCATGGCGTGCCATGGAGGTGTTAAAAAGGCGGGGGGAGTAAGTTTTCTGTTTGAGCAGGATATGTACCAGCCTGCCAAGTCGGGCAAACCGCCCGTGGTGGCGGGTGATGCCGACGACAGTGAAATGATGCGGCGTATTTTATTGCCCGAAGGCCACGAAGATAAAATGCCTAAAGATGGTCCGCCGTTGACGGAAGAAGACGTTGAGGTACTCACAAAGTGGATTGACCAAGGTGCTCAATGGGGAAACCACTGGGCTTATAACCGCATAGAGCGCCCAGATGTGCCCAAGATTGGCAGTTTTTTGGCCCGAATCGGCTTAACTGACGACGAAGAAACCAATTGGGCCAAAAATGAAATTGACCATTTTGTTCTTGAAAAACTACGAGAGCAAGGCCTTAAACCTGCCTCCGAAGCCGACCGCGCCACGCTCATTAGGCGGGTAAGTCTTGATTTGACGGGCCTCCCACCTACGGATGCGCAGGTGCAACGATTTCTTCGTGATACATCGCCCAAAGCCTACGAAACGCTCGTTGATTCGCTGTTGGCTTCGTCGGCTTACGGAGAACGTTGGGCGGGGACGTGGTTGGATTTGGCGCGCTATGCCGATACTAAAGGCTATGAGCGCGACCCCGGACGCAGCATCTGGCGCTACCGCGATTGGCTTATCAAAGCCTATAATGAAGACAAACCCTATGACCGATTTGTGACGGAACAGCTAGCGGGAGATTTGTTGCCCAACGCGACGGACGATAACCTCATTGCCACTGGATTTCACCGCAACACCATGACCAATGATGAAGGCGGTACGCAGGACGAAGAGTTTCGTGTGGCAGCGGTCATCGACCGGGTTAATACCACGTGGGATGTTTTTCAGGGAACTACGTTCAGTTGTGTGCAATGTCACAGCCATCCTTACGACCCGTTCAGGCACGAAGAATACTACAAATACATGGCGTTTTTCAATAATTCTCGTGATGAAGACGTCACCAGCGAAACACCAACGCTGCGTTTTTATAAGAACGAAGACTCGCTGAGGATTGCAAAAGTTGAAAGCTGGATTCAACAAAATGCCCCCAAAAATGGTACGAAAGCCATGAGCCTTGCTGAGTTTCGGCAGTTTGTACGCATCATGGAGCCTAAGGTTAACTCGCACGATTTTGACCAACATGTCAACGCCTCGCTGCTTGATGCCAAATATTTTGGTATTCAAGACAACGGTTCGGCGCGTTGGCAGAATGTGACGCTGACGGGCAAACGTCGCCTTTTGATAGCCATTGGGACCAACGCCGAAAATGCGTTGTTAGAACTACATCAGGATAGTTTACGCGGCAAAATAGTAGCATCGTTGGCGGTTCCCAAGACGGGAGGCGCAGGGCGAGATACCGTTGTGATTTTGCCAGTATTGCCCGATGCTGGAAAAAGGACGCTTTACTGGACGCTCAAAAGCCCCAAAACACCCAAAGAATGGGTGCAGATTAAATGGGCGACGTTTCAGCAGGCGCTACCGGGAAGTGACCAACCCGCATTTGCCGAAATTGAAAAAGAATACGCCCAAATCTTGACGGGTAATGTTGAAAATACACCTATTATGTACGATGGTCACGGGGACTTGGCGCGTCAAACCCACGTGTTTATTCGCGGAAATTGGACCGTAAAAGGGGCCAAAGTTCAGCCTGATGTACCGGGTATTTTTAAAGTAACTGGCTCAGAAAACGACAAACTACAACCTAAATCGACCAATCGTTTGGGGTTGGCCCAGTGGATGACCGCGCGCAATCACCCACTGACGGCCCGCGTCGCTGTAAATCGTTTGTGGGAACAATTGTTTGGAACGGGTATTGTAGAAACGGTAGAAGACTTTGGCTCTCAGGGGATTGTCCCCACGCATCAAGCATTGCTTGATTGGCTTTCGGTAGAACTTATGGAAACGCAGCAGTGGAGTATTAAGAAGGCGTTGAAAAAAATCGTACTGTCGGCTACCTATCGTCAAAGCTCGGCGGTAACATCCGAAAAGTTAGAAAAAGATCCCTACAATAAATGGCTTTCGCGCGGGGCACGGGTCCGCCTAACGGCCGAGCAGGTACGCGATCAAATGCTGGCCGTCAGTGGATTGTTGTCCCGAAAAATGTACGGGAAAAGCGTCATGCCTTTGCAGCCCGATAATATCTGGCTGTCGCCCTACGACGGGGCCAAGTGGCAACTCAGCGCGGGCGAAGATCGCTACCGACGCGCGTTATATATTTATTGGAAACGCACAGCGCCGTATCCTTCCATGGTGACTTTCGACGCGCCGAGTCGAGAGTTTTGTCAAGTGCGACGCTTACGGACCAACACGCCCTTGCAGGCCTTAGTAACGCTCAATGACCCCGTGTATCTGGAAGTGGCGCATTGTTTTTCCGAAATGATTGCGGCGCAATATTCGCAGCCTCAGGGGCAGATTCGGGAGGCATATCGCCGCCTTACGTACCGTTCTATTTCGTCTAAACGCTTACAGGTGTTGACGAAGTTGTATCAAAAATCACTGGCTGAATACCGCAAGAAT
The DNA here is from genome assembly GCF_003339505.1 of Runella aurantiaca. Lineage (GTDB taxonomy): Bacteria > Bacteroidota > Bacteroidia > Cytophagales > Spirosomataceae > Runella > Runella aurantiaca. The sequence continues at coordinate 153,624 of NZ_QPIW01000011.1, read as the reverse complement.
CCTGAAGGGGCAAAAAAACTATTAGCCAACGAACCCAACGCGAGACCAGAACTCGCTGCCTTGGCCGTAACCACCAACGCCATGCTCAATTTGGATGAAGTAGTGACGAAAGAATAGGCGATTAGCGCTCTTACCTCATGTTTCCTACTTCTTATTTCAGTCCTCAAAGTATTCTTTGTAAATTTTTAGTATACTTGGAGGATAAACGATTCCGAAACAGATGAAAATAAACTTCTATGGTGCAGCACGCCGTGTAACGGGCACTAAGCACTTGATTACGACCGAACAGGGAACGAAAATTTTGCTTGATTGTGGGCTTTTTCAGGGTATCAATACCCAAGATCTCAACCAAAACCTTGGGTTTAGCGCCAAAGATATTGATTTTGTCATTCTTTCTCACGCCCATATTGACCATGCGGGTTTATTGCCTCGTTTGGTCCGTCAGGGATACCGTGGGCCTATTTACTGTACCCCACCGACGGCAGACTTGTGTAATATTATGCTGCTCGACAGTGCGTTTATTCAACAAAAAGACCTCGAACGCATCAACGAGCGTCGCCGCCGTAAAGGGGATGCTGTACTGGAGTTACTGTACGACGAAAACGATGTGCGCCAAACGCTTGAGTTATTTGTTACGGTCGGATACCACGAAGATTTTTGGCTCAATCGCGATGAAGTAAAAGTCAGATTTACCGACACGGGCCACATCTTAGGCAGTGCGGCGGTACATTTGACCATTAAAGATCAAGGTGTCGAAAAACAGGTAACCTTTTCGGGCGATGTGGGTCGTCCGAATGATAAAATTTTGTGCAGCCCTGAGCCCTTTCCACAGGCACAGGTGATTATTTGTGAATCTACCTACGGCAATCGAGTCCATGAGCCTGAGCCTGATATGAAGGCGCATTTGCTGCGCATTGTGCGCGATACCTGCGTAACGCGCAGGGGAAAGCTTATCATTCCAGCTTTTGCCGTTGACCGTACGCAGGAGCTAATTTATGCGCTTGACCAACTTGAAAATGAAGGATTATTGCCACGCCTCAAAGTGTTTATTGATAGTCCGTTGGCCATAAAAGCGACCTCTATCATGCGAAAGCACGACGAATATTTTAACCCCGATATTGTGGAATACATTGAAAAAGACGGCGATGCGTTCAATTTTCCTAACTTACATTATATATCTGATGTAGAACAATCCAAGGCGATTAACAACCTCAAAGAGCCTTGCGTGATTATTTCTGCCTCGGGTATGGCCGAAGCGGGGCGTATCAAGCACCACATTAAAAACAATATTCTTGACCCCGACAGCACTATTTTGCTGGTGGGTTATTGTTCACCCGACAGTCTCGGTGCGGCGCTCAAACGTGGCCAACCAGAAGTGAAAATATTTGGAGAAACGTACCAAGTACGAGCACGGGTGGAGGTAATGGATTCATTCTCAGCCCATGCTGACTATACCGAGCTCATTCAGTTCTTGAAATGCCAAGACCCCACGCAGGTAAAAGCGGTGTTTTTGGTTCATGGCGAATACGAAAATCAAGTAGTATTCAAGGAACGACTCGAAGCCGAAGGATTCCGAAATGTTGAAATTCCCGCGCAGGGAGAAGGTTTCTTTCTTTAAATAACCGCAGCGGCGGCCGCTCGCGTCTGCCCAAGCCGTATACCGGGCAGAGGCAGAGGCCTGCCCCTACGATTGTAGATTTTACTAAAAAACACTCCCTGAAAGTTGCGAAAATGAGGAAGTAGCGCTTACTTTGCAACATCAAAACAACTGGCGAAGTGGTGGAATTGGTAGACACGCACGTTTCAGGTGCGTGAGCCTTCGGGTGTGCGAGTTCGAGTCTCGCCTTCGTCACGAAAAACTCTGCATTTGCAGAGTTTTTTTGTTTTTAGATAAAGTGCTAGCTAGCTAGTTCGGATCAAGTTCAAAAGTTGTGGAGTGTGTTGGATTTTTTTAGGTTTGTGCGTTTAATCAAACCTGTCTGTTTTGGAAAGTTTTCTGCCTTTAGTAGAGTACCTCTTACCTGATTTTATCGTATCCTACTACGAATTACTCAAAGTTGCATCTGTATCGAATGTGCTTCATATTTATCTCCAAGAGAAGAATTATGAAGAATCAGAGCTTTCTGGGAAGAACTTATTATCGAAAGGTTTTCTGCCTGAGATTACGATTCAGGACTTTCCCATTCGAGATAAACGGGTATTTCTTCATATAAAGCGCCGTCGCTGGCTGAATACCACTACAGGAAAAGTAGAACAACGGGATTGGAATCAAGTGGCTCAAGGTACGCGAATGACAAGTGAATTCGCGTCTTTTTTATCGGAGCGATTTCTATGATTCATGCAACTGATGGGGTATAAAAATCTTTATATTTTTCCTTTCGATGAACACAAGAGAAAACGCGATGGATAATTTTATTACAAACGTTGTTTACGACCAACATTTCGTTTTTACCTTCAGCAGTTTTTCTCAGGTAATATTGTCGAATTTCTGGTGAATGTTGAATCGCTGACATCGCCCCGTTGTGAAGCAACGCCTTTAATTGTTTGTTAGCTTTATTGCTTGTTTTGGATTTGCCTTTATACTGACCTGATGAATAAGAAAATGGTACAACCCCAGCGTGACAGGCGAATTTTTTAGGGTCGTTGATAGTCTTGAACTCATTAGTGACAATTAGAATTTCTGTTGCGATGGCAGGGCCAACACCTTTTACTGATTCGATAAATTCGTAGAGTTCTTTTAAATATGGGTCGTTTTGAATGGTACTTTGAATGTCCTGATTGACCTTTTTGATGTCTTTATCAAGGGATTTTAGAGTGTTTTCGCAAGATTTTTTCGCTTCGTTAAGGTCTTTTTTAGAGATGAAATCTTTACAATCTGTCAATGGTGACTGCATCATTTTTCGGACTTTAATAAGGCGATTACGAAGGGCTGTAAGCCTATCTAATTTCTGAATGACATCACGTTTAGGAACCCAAAGACGTACTTCATCACGGTTTTTATAAGCATAGGTAGCAATTCTTTGGGCATCAACTTTATCATTTTTTCCTCTAATCATGCCAAGACTGTCCTTGATGTGAATAGGATGCTCAAGCCAAATATTTGCCTGTTTGGAATGCAAGAAGTTCAGTAAATGATTGTTATAGATGCCCGTATGTTCCATGCAATACAAACTATTTTCAAAATTAGCATTAGGACAGTACACTTTCAATTGCTTGATAAAGCCTTCAATTCCAGCTTTATCATTATTGGATTGATGATGAAACAGAAGTTTGTTAGAGACAATCACTGCCCAATCAAGCGCAGCCTTTGAGACCGCGCGGGCGGCCCCGGTCAATACCGATGAAAAAATTGAAACTTTCCATAATTTTGAACGAGTTTAATTTGTATCTAAGTCAGCACGCTGTCGCACACTCAATACCTTGCTCATGGGTCATTAGCCCGAATTTCTATTTGAGTCCTGTGTTACAGCAAGCCAGTGGGGTCTTGAATCGATCCATGAGTCTTTCTCAGCCGAAGGCGGTAAGGCTACCCCACTGGTTCGGACGGCCGATGCCGCTGGCATACTCTCATTTTGAGAGATATTCCAAGCTATGATTTTCTTGGAATTTTTACATCACACAAATCTAAAGGCCGAAGCGAAAGAGATTCATCGATACGACCCCGAATGATACCCATACCATTGGACGTTTTTATGGGGTTAATGGTAAAAAGCTATTGCGACAGTACAAAGAATCTCCGAGTGGATTTAGGCAATGGGATCAAAAGTGCCATGCCAAACAATGGTTGCTGTATGCTCAAAATATGGGTACTCATCTTTCGATTGATGAGACCTCCCTATCGGATGGTGAACTGTATACAATTCTTACCAATAAAGCTGCTCAAGGCCGATGCGGCAGCATTATCGCCATTATTGCAGGCACAAAAGCCGAAACAGTCATTGAAATTCTCCGAACAATCCCTTTGAAAACGCGTAAAAAGGTAAGTGAAATTACGTTGGATATGGCCGGTAATATGGCATTAATCGCTAAACGCTGTTTTCCTTCTGCTACACAGGTAACTGACCGATTCCATGTCCAAAAGTTGGCTTCGGAAGCCTTACAGGAAATCAGAATCAAGTATCGTTGGCAAGCAATAGATGCTGAAAATGAGGCTATTGAGCAAGCAAAAGCCACTCAAACAGCATACCAACCGGAAGTGCTTTCCAATGGCGATACGGTGAATCGGAGCGCCGAAGCGACAATTATTAGCTCGCAGCAGATATGTGCTCTACAAAAAGGAGAAAGATTGGACAGAGACTCAAAAACAAAGGGCAACATTACTTTTTGAGCGCTATGCTGACTTGAAAAAAGCCTATGAGCTAACGATGTCTTTGAGTCATATTTTTGAGAATACCAACGATAAACTGTATGGATTGGCCCGACTGGCCAAGTGGCATGAGAAGGTGCGTCAGTCCGGATTTAAAGCCTTCAACACCGTGGCGCGCTCCATCCCAAACCATTATGAGACCATCCTGAATTATTTTGATAACCGCAGTACCAATGCGTCAGCCGAATCCTTCAACGCCAAAATCAAAGCATTCAGAAGTCAGTTCAGAGGGGTGAGAAACATAGAATTCTTCCTTTATCGACTAATTCAGTTATATGCTTAATCCAAGTTGCTCCACAACTTTTGAACTTGATCCGCTAGTTCACTGTCGTCAATTAAAAAATCTCGCTGCAAAAGCCACTATAGGCTCTTACAGCGAGATTTTTTGATATAAATACTTTGGGTAATTACTGTTGAATATAAGTTGAGCCGCTGTTGTAAAACCGTAAATCAATGAGGTCAGGAGGGAGGGGTTGGGTGTTCCAATGACGATGAATACTCAGCGCCGCGCCCAACGACGTGGCTTGCGCCACCGAAGCCGCGAATATCTCCATTTCAGGGAATGCAGCCGCGAGCAAATTCATGTAAATAGGGTTTTTGCCAAATCCTCCGTCCACAAAAATGCGCTTCACGCTTGAGCCCGTCAAGACCAATCCTGTCGAGATAATCTGTTGATTGACAATGTCTAATATCAGTTGGTGATACGCCTTTTCGTAGGAATCGTAGGCCGATAAATCGCGTTGCCCAAAAAGCCCTTCGGTCATGGGGGGCTTAGAAAGACGCTCAAAATCAATGCCATCGGTTTTTTTCTCGGCTTTCAATTCATTGATAATGCGCGCATCAAACGCAACGGTTTTGTAATAATTGGCTTCTTTTTGAAAATGTTCGGCCAACCGTTTGGTTTGTTGCTCATGCTCATAGCCAGCAAACAGCCGCGACGCTTTGACGGGCTTGCCGTTGTATTGCATATAACAAAGGCAATCGTATTGAAGCTCTTCGTCGGTCAGGGGCGTATGATTGAACGGATTAAGACTGATGCACCAAGTGCCCGTAGAAATCAAGACAAAAGGCTCATGAAAACTAACCAGATACGGAATCAGCGCCGATGAGCTATCGTGCAGACCGATGCCTACAAGCCGCTCTTGCCCGTTAATGGATTTGGTGACTACTTTATCGCCAGGCTCAATCGGGGCCAATTTTTCCAAAATGCCTTCTTGCGCTACCCAAGCGTGGTAGGTATTTTGGTCAAAATCCCACAGATTGGTATGACAACCGATGCTCGTGATATCAGAAGCGAACAGGTTTGTTACCAATGAACTTACATACTGCGGCAAATGCAGCGAGTACTTGATTCTGGCAAACAGTTCAGGCTTTTCGTATTTCAGTCGATAAATAATCATCGCCGAATTGAGACTTCCCAAAATAGGCGAAGCTGTTTTACGGGTGAACTCCTGCTCGCCACCGTAGGCGCTGTAAAATTGCTTTTGAAGCGTTTCTGGGTAAGGTTTGAGGTAATTATACAACGGTGCCACGGGTGCGCCATTTTTGTCTACGTGAACCAAACTGGCCCCGTAGGTCGAAAAATTGATGGCTTTGACGTCGTATTCTTCCAAAGCAAATACCTCTTGTAGCGAGTCGCTTACCCAAGAGGTGAGGAGTGCTACGTTCTCGCACGGGTCGCCGTCTTCGTCGGTGGTTTCTGGAAATTGCCCCGATTTTTCGAGGACAATTTTATAGTTTTCGTCAAAAAGGAAAAGCTTTTTGTTGGTTTTGCCGATGTCTAATACGGCGCAAACGGGAATTTTCATATTACAAACCGGTCGCTACTGTTTTGAGTCCTCTTTCGGCGATGAGGTTCTCGCGTACTTTTTGGCTTCTGTACAATTCCAAAGGATTCAAGGCCCCACCCGCCCGCAGGCGAGCTTCGGCGACCAGGGCGCGAACGTCGGTTCGGAAGGCGTTTTGCAAAATCTCTTGTGCCCGTACCACGTCGTTATTATTTTGGGCTTCTTCGAGTGCTTTTCTATCTACCGACAGTGCTTGTGCGTACGACATCATGATGCCTTCGACCGATTGCAGCAAATCTTCGAGAGGGTCTTTGACGTTGTGTGAAGCATCAATCATCCAACCTAAATCGGTGGCGTGATTCATACCGCGTGCGTCCATTCCTTCTACCAACTCGTTGAAAATCAAGAATAATTGATATGGTTTTATAGCACCAGCAGTTAAGTCGTCGTCGCCGTATTTAGAATCGTTGAAGTGAAAACCACCTAGTTTTCCTTCCATCAACAGCAACGCAACGATTTGTTCAATGTTGGCGTTGGGTAAATGGTGGCCCAAATCCACAAGCGTATAGGCTTTGTTGCCAAGCTTCTGAACGTACGAATACGATTGCCCCCAGTCGCCGACGGTTGTCGAATAAAAATTGGGCTCGAAGGCTTTATATTCTAAAAACAGTTTCCAATTATCGGGCAAAGCCGCGTAGATTTCTTGCAAACTTTCGAGCGTATTTTGGTACGCTTTACGGAAATTCAATTGACCTGGGAAGCAGGAACCGTCTGAAAGCCAAACTGTCAAAGATTCAGAACCCAATTCAATGCCTTGTTTGATTACCTCAATGTTGTGCTCAATCGCCTGTTTGCGGATGGCTTTATTGACGTTTTGCAGCGAACCGAACTTATAAGTCAGTGCTTGGTCAGGCTGATCTTGAAAGGTGTTGGAATTGACGGCGTCAAACTTTAAGCCGTGTTGTGCTGCCAAGGCTTTGATGGCTTTGGCATCCTGTGGAATATCCCACGGGATGTGCAGTGAAATGGCTCCGCTGGATTGATTTAAAGAATGTAGCAGGCCCACATCTTCAATTTTTTCTTCCAACGTACGCGGCTCGCCGCCGCCCGAAAAACGCCCAAAACGGGTGCCGCCCGTACCCAATGCCCACGAAGGAATGGCAATCTGAAAATCAACGACTTTTTGGATGATGGCTTCCGAGTTTTCGATTTCGGAAGTAATATAGCTCAAACGGCGCTCGTGGCCTTTGAGCAGGTCGTCGTTGTGTTGTTGTATCTTGTATTTTTCGAGTTGCATGGTAATGATCGATTTGAAGTTAGGAAATAAACGATTTAAAAAATCTAACGCCTGAAGTCAGACGTTAGATTCGAGTATTAAACTAACCTATGATGAAAAAACAATCTTTAATTAACGAACAAAAGCCATTGCTACACCGCCGTCTACGTTCAACACGTTACCGGTCGATTTACTGAGCAACCCTCCCACGAAGGCGAAGCAGGCATTGGCAATGTCGTCGGGCAAAATAGCCTCGTTCAACAATGTTCGTTTGGCATAATATGCGGGTAATTCTTCTATCGTAATGCCGTAGGCTTTGGCGCGGCCTTCGGCCCAGCCACCAGCCCAGATATTTGAATCGGCAATAACCGCGTCGGGATTGACGGTATTGACGCGAATCTTATCACCGCCTAGTTCGGCAGCATTAAGTCGGCTTAAATGCAATTGAGCAGCTTTGGCCGAACCGTATCCTGCGTTATTAGGCCCTGATACCAAGGCATTTTTGCTCACAATATTGATGACATCTCCGCCAAATCCTTGCTTGCGCATTACCGCAATACCCGCTTGAGTAACGAGGAATTGACCTTTAACCAAAATGTCATATAACTTATCCCAATCTTCAATCGTATGGGCTTCAATGGGTTTAGAGATGCTGATTCCTGCATTGTTGACAATGATATCCACCCCGCCAAAGGCCAATGCGGCGGCGTCCATTGCCGATAAAATGCTCTGGGCATCGGTCACGTTCAGAAGGGTGGTCGACACGGCATCTTTACCGAATTTCTTCACGAACTCTTCTTTGGCTCCCGCCAGACGTTCTTCATTAATATCGTTCAAAACCACTACCGCACCCTCTTCGGCAAAACGACGAGCGATGGCTTTTCCGATACCGCCCGCACTTCCCGTAATCAATGCTACGCGTCCAGAAAGCGCCTTGGGCTTGGGCATGCGTTGAAGTTTAGCTTCTTCCAACAGCCAATATTCAATGTTGAAAGCCTCCTGACGGGGCAATGACGTGTATTCTGATACTGCCTCCGCGCCTTTCATTACGTTGACGGCGTTGATGTAGTATTCAGAGGCCAAACGAGCCGTTGTTTTATCTTTTGAGAACGTAAACATTCCTACACCGGGGTATAGAATAACCACCGGATTGGGGTCGCGCATGGCGGGCGAGTTGGGATGCTTACAGGTTTCGTAGTAATCCGTATATAATTCGCGGTAGGCAACAAAGCCTGGCAGAAGTTTTTCTTTCAACGCCGCTACATCCGACAAATCTTCATCAGGGGCTAAGGTTAATACCAGCGGGCTGATTTTGGTGCGAAGGAAGTGGTCAGGACAAGAAGTGCCCAATGGCGCCAATTTGTCCAAATCGTTGGAGTTGATAAATTCCAATACGCGTGCATCGTCCGTAAAATGGCCAACCATGGTGCGGTATGACGAACAAAAACCGCGCAATACAGGGGCTAATTTAGCCGCTTGTTTTTGACGGTCTTCTGGCGACAGGCTTTCAATTTTCTGACCGCCAAATACAGGACGGGTTTTGCCGTAATTTGCTTCCAAATACTCAGCACACTTTTCGATGACTTCGAGCGTGTTGATGTAGCTTTCGTAAGAAGTATCACCCCACGTAAACAAGCCGTGCGAGCCGAGCATGATACCACGTAATTTGACGCCTTTTGCGGCGGCTTCTTCCAAACAGGCACGAAGTTGAAGGCCTAATTCAAAGCCTGGGCGTTGCCATTCTACCCAGCCCACTTCGCCGTTGAAGAGTTCATCCGTAATCTTTTTGCCATCTTTAGCCGCTGCAATCGCAATCGCAGCATCTGGGTGAAGGTGGTCTATATGGGCAAACGGTAAAAATCCGTGTAAAGGAGTATCAATAGAAGGCGCTTTTGACGCTAAATCAAAGATACAATGGTTGAACAACTCTACCATTTCATCTTCAAATTCTAAGCCGCGATAAACATTCTCCAAACTACGCAAACGATCCAGATACAACGCCGCACAACCCGATTTTTTGAGGGTACCTATATCCCCTCCTGAACCTTTAATCCACATTACTTCTGTATCCTTTGCGGTAAGTGGGTCCTTATCCGTAATTTTGACCGATGTATTTCCTCCCCCGTAGTTTGTTAGGCGAAGGTCGGCACCAAGGATATTGGAGCGGTAGATAAAGAGAGCTACTTCATCGCCCGCCAACTCGGCGGCTTTGGCGTCATCCCAAAGGTAGCTTACATGCTTAAATTGAATGGTTGTCGCTGACATATTTATGTATTAGTAGTTTGGATCGTTCTAAGGATTGTTATAGTAAATACTTCAAAAGTAATAATACAAAGTTAATGGATGTTTATTTTTGGAGTGTCATGTACCTTCATGGATTGTATTGACAATTGTTTATCTAATTTTCGAATATAATGAAAGCAGTTATTGTTTCCCAAACGGGCGGGCCCGAAGTCCTGAATTTGCAAGAACGTTCCTTGCCCGTCCCTTCCCTGCAAGACGTACTGATTCGGGTGTATGCGGCAGGAGTCAATCGGGCCGATTTATTGATGCGTCAAGGACGTTACGGGGTTTCTGGTCAGGCGCCTGCCGAGCCGTTGGGCTTAGAAATCGCGGGGGTAGTGGAGCAAATAGGGGCCTCGGTGAGCCGCTGGAAAGTAGGTGACCGGGTATGCGCGCTCATTCGTCACGGCGGCTACGCCCAATATGCCTTGGCCAATGCCCATCATTGTTTACCCATTCCAGAAGGTCTTTCGTTTGAAGAAGCCGCCTGTTTGCCCGAGACAAGCATGACCGTATGGGACAATGTGTTTCGACGGATGCACTTGCAGTCAGGCGAAAACCTGCTCATACACGGGGGTACAAGCGGTATTGGGGTAACCGCTATTCAATTGGCAAAAGCATTTGGTGCACAGGTGTTTGCTACCGCAGGAACGGATGAAAAATGTCGATTTTGTGAAGAATTGGGGGCGGTAAAATGCGTAAATTACAGAACCCAAAATTTTGAAGATGTCCTTAAACCTTTCGGAATGGACGCTATTCTGGATTACATTGGCGGCGACTATACTGCCAAAAATATACGTCTGTTGCGAACCGATGGTCGTTTGTGTTTTATTGCCAGCTTGGGCGGCGCGCAAACGCAGTTTAATATTTTGGAAGTGATGAGCAAACGCCTGACCATCACGGGAAGCATGCTTGCCCCCCGTGATGCCGAATTTAAGGCGGCTTTGGCGGCCGAAGTAGAAAAGCACATTTGGCCCCTCATTGCCACGGGCCAATACAAACCGATTCTCTATAAAATCTTTCCCCTCAGCGAGGCGGCCGAAGCCCACCGCTTGATGGAAAGCTCCGAGCACATAGGAAAAATCGTTCTTGTGCCTTAATCATCCAATGACTGATAAATCATCATTTCAAACTTACGGTCAATTTCGCCACCGTAGCTGGTAGGCCACATTTGTTTCATAATAACGGCGCAAATTTTTTCTTTGGGGTCGGCAAAATAGTTGGTACTGAATGCGCCGCCCCAACTGAATGTGCCCACGCTGCCCAAGCCTTTTGAACGTCCTGCTTCGCTTACGACGCTGAACCCCAAACTGAAGTAGCTGCGCGGGTCGGGAAACAGCGTTCCACTTTGGTTGGTGTTGGTAAAAAGCTCCACGGCTTTGCGGCTCAACAGTCGTTTGCCGTTGTACACGCCGCCATTCAGGAGCATTTGAAGAAAAATGGCATAGTCGTAGGCCGTGCTTGATAAGCCCCCCCCGCCCGAATAAAAGGCTTTTGCTCCCTCAATCGGATAGTTGGGGTTTGCAGATAACGAGTTGGTTGTGCCTTTGACCAACTTCTTGTCTTTATCTTCGGAATACAGTGGCACCAAACGGTCTTTTTTAGAATCAGGCAGATAAAAGTAAGTATCTTTCATGCCCAGCGGGGCAAAAATCCGTTGCTGAAAAAACTGGTCGAGGGTCATCCCAGACGCAATTTCCACCAAATACCCTAGTACATCAACGCTTAATCCGTAGGTCCATTTTTCGCCGGGCTGATGATTGAGCGGAAGTTTGGCCAGTTTTCGGATGTTATCCCCGATTTTGAGATTTTCGGTGGTAAAGGCATCCACAATCCCTGCTTTGGTATAAATGGCCCGAAGACGCTCATCGTTGGAAATAACATTATAATTGATGCCAGACATGTGTGTCAGCAAATGCCGCACCGAAATCTCCCGCTTAGCGGGCACGGTCGTAAAGCTGCTGTCTTTCGGGTTGAATTGGTCGAGTACAACTGGCTTCGCAAACGCTGGAATGTATTTGCTGATGGGATCATCGAGCATGATTTTGCCTTCTTCGTGGAGCATCATCACGGCCAGTGAGGTAATGGCTTTGGTCATGGAAGCAATTCGGTAAATGGCGTCTTTGGTCAAAGGTTTATTGCTTTCAAGGTCTGCTTTTCCGAAGGCTTTGTAGTACACAATTTTGCCATTACGAACCACAATGGCCGCCACGCCCGGAAAAGCGCCTTTGTCGATATACGACTGAATCATGCCATCCAGCCGATTGAGTCGCTCTGAGTACATCCCCACCGACTCGGGCGTAGCCGCCGACAGCAGGGGAGGGGCTTGTCGGGTACCCGTTTGAGAAAAAAGTGGTAATGCTGACAACAGCATCAAGGCCACGGCACGGCAAAAATGATTCAGGGGCATATCGTTAAGGGTTTGAAAATGACCAAAGTTAAGAGAAACTATGGTGTTAACAAATCCTCCGAGAATTGTTCAAATGACTTGAGTTGATACTGTGCCTGTACCTGTTTATTGAGTAGACGATACGTGGGATTGTTCAATTGTTTTAAAATTTCAGTCAAATGGCTTTCGGACCGAACAGCATTCTGGGGCGCAAGGTCAATCAAGTGGCGGTCGTTTTGGTATTGGTGAATAAAACTGTACAAACTCAGGCCATCTTTGTTTTTGTAGCCATAATCTAAGATGAACGAAGGCGTATCGGTAAAACAGGCTTCTAGGCCCATGGTGGTGCCTAAATGAAAAAAGGCCTCCGCGTGGGCAATTTTCTCAAATTTCTCTAAAATATGCCCGTCTTTTACCGATAAATCTACCGTCCGAAAGCCATCGTCCATGATTACATTGGGTAGATTGTGGAGGGATTGATACACTTCCCAATTGCCCTGCACTGGATAAGGGCGTACCACCAATGTGAGCTCAGGGCGGGTTGTTGCTAACACCTGCGCCACTGAAATGGCCACACTAACTTCTTCTTTGACCAGATCATCAATGCCGATGGCGCAGCCAAAGTATACATACCGAAAGGGGTAAGTTCGGGGTAGTTGTGCGTGCCGTTGTTGATACTCATGGATGTAACCAAATTGGCTTGCACCAACTACTTTTACGTGTGCCGCTGGAATATGTTGTAGATGAACAATGTCTTCTTTGATGCGCTCATTCCAGCAGATATAATGCGCGCGTTCAGAAAAACAGATGTGCTTGCAGGCGTGGTCCCAACTGTATACATATACTTTTACGGGATACTTTTCGTGGAGAAGGCGGGCCAATAGGAAATCGTCGGCAATGGCCGTAAAGCACACAAATTGGTCAATTTCGCTTAAATCACTCCCTTTCTGATAGTCCAGACCTTTTAGGTAAGTATCGTATGAAATGAACTTGGGCAGTCGCTGGACCCATTCGATGATTTCATAATTCTTTTTTCGAACTGCTGGGTCGGTGGCATGGGAGGCTTTGAACAGCTCCATCAGGAAAAAATTGTGACGACTTTTGGGAATACGTTTGAAGAGTACGAATAATTTCATCCAAACGTTATTCCAAAAACTGCTTTTGCGCTCGTTGATGACCCTAAATTCCAGCCCTTCGGGCAGATGCCGCAGAATTTCGTCGCGATTTTCGGGGCGGCCAAAAATGATTACTTCGTGTTGTTTGGCAACTTCGGCCATTACACGCCTCACGTCATTGCGGAAATCAAAGAAAGAAACGACAAACCCAATTTTCATATTTGTGGTACAGACGGCCCGTCTGTCATAAGTAAGCGGCGACAAAATTGCTAAAATCATCCCATCTACCCAAACATGGCATACTGTGAATGGGTAACCAGATAATTTGCCAAAAAACCTTGGACAATCCGTTACTTTTTGTTTAAATGCGACTCTTTTTTGCTTTTACCCAACCTCTATTATTTACAGCTCCATGAAATTCACTTTGATTCTATGGGTATCCACCCTGCTCTCACTTACTGCTTACAGCCAGACCGTTTATCCCGAACGTGAAGTAGACAAAGCGGCTCAACCCCAAGGCGGGTTTGCGTATTTGCAGCAATTCGTCAAGGATAATTTGCAGATACCTTTTCAGGCACGGCTTCAATCAGTACAGGGCTGGGTGTTTATGAGTGGTATTGTAGAAACCGACGGTAGCGTGTCTGGCCTGAAAATCATCAAAGGCATCCATCCACTTTGTGATGCCGAAGCGCTGAGGGTTGTGGGGCTTTATCGGGCATGGGAACCTGCACTCAAAGACACGAAGCCTGTTCGTCAAGACTTCAATTTTTTCGTTGTTTTTCCCGATATGCCCGTTACTAATTATGACAGCACAAGCCAGAGACTCGTGGATTATTTCAACGAAAAATTCCAGTTTACGCAAGACCCCACCGAGTACCATTTTCGGAGATACATTCCCGTTGATAAAAACGGTCTTGTAAGGGATGATGTGATTTTTGAGGAGTTGAAGAAAAAAGAATGGAGGCCTTTTTTGTTGGTGCCGTTTAAACGGGATTCATTGATGTACAAGATTGCCAATGAAACAATGACCGATTCGGTTTCAGCCTATCAGTTGACGGTCAGGGACAAAGACTGGAATTCATACGTGCCCGAAACGATTATCCAAAAAAATGGTCAACTGTTGTCAACCAAAGAAAAACAGGGGAATAAGGTTGTTTCCTACGCTGAATATTACGCAAGCGGCGCCTTGAGAGAACGGCAGATTGTAGACGGAAAAAGTGAAAAGATAGTGACATGGTATGATAACGGTCAACTGAAAGAAGTTCGAACGCAGGAAACGCCCGACCCGACCAAAGCAGCGGAAATTTCGGTCGTTGATTTGTGGTCACGTGAAGGCAAAGTTTATGTCAAAGGAGGGAATGGTTGGGGCGTTTATAAATCCAAGGTGCGAAAAGAGCAGTTGATTATAGAACAGGGTGCTTTTGAAAATGGGAAGAAGGTAGGAAAATGGATTGCCAAACGCCCAGACAGTACGCTTTATTATGACGAAACTTACGATAAAGGGAAATTGGTACAGGGACGTTTGATGTTGGATGGTACTGAGCATACCTATACCGAAGTACAGCAAAATCCGCAGTTTCAGGGTGGGGCGTCGGCCTTGGGTATGTTTTTAGGGAAAAATATCAAGTACCCCAAAGAGGCGTCTCGAAAAAATATTTCAGGAAAAGTCTTTGTTTCTTTTGTCGTATGTGAAGACGGCTCACTGTGCGACTACGAAGTACTCAAAGGAATCGGCGGTGGCTGCGACGAAGAAGCCTTGCGCGTGGTCAAAGAGATGAGTGGAAAATGGCTTCCTGGTGTGGAGCGCGGTCAAAAAGTTCGGGTTAAATACAATTTGCCCGTGATTTTTTTGCTTGAATAAGCATTGAATTTGTCCGTGATTTTTAGCCATTTTAATGATTATAGTCGAATAAAACGGTTTCGTCCGCTCCCTTGACAAGATGCTAAAGTCAGGGTATCAGCCTGTAAGTCAAGAGCCCATGTGTCGCAAGCTAAACAACTCACCAATGCACATTGGGGATTGGTGGGAAGACTCTCCTTGGGCACAATAGTAAATCTTTTTCCGTTTACACTGAGGTATTTTGGGGCGCAGCAGGCAGGTAAGCCATTTTGGTCAAGGATGACGCCGTCGTAGCGTATTTCAAATTGATACTGACCGCTTTGGGTCACATACTCCCATTCGTTTTTGCCCGCTGGTTGAACCGCGCTTAATCGCCACTTACCTACCAAAGGTTGTAATTCTTCGGGAGAAAGGGCCTTTTCACGGCATCCCACCATACCCACTAAAAACACCAATAGAAGAAGATTTTTCATTGCGTAATTCTTTTTTCTATTGGACGAAAATCAAGCCTAAATGGTTGGAAACAAAAAAGCGTCAGACGGTTTTGAACGGGGACGCCCAGTCCGTCCGACGCCTACATCACAGGTACTTATTGATAGGTTAAAAATGAACTAGCTCCAATCCCGGTCCCACGAATCTTTGGTGTTCCATTCGTCGGTCGGGGCAAACCATTTCTGGTCTTTCATCAAGAAGCGTTTTGCTCCTTCTTCGTTAAGCTCCACGCCCAAGCCTGGTTTGTTGGGTACGGGGGCAAATCCATTGACCACGAGTGGTTTACTACCCGTTACAATGTCTTCCCAGCCGGGTACATCTACGCCGTGGTGCTCAAGTGCTACGAAGTTTTCGGTAGCGGCGGCGCAATGCACGTTGGCCATGAACGAAATCGGACTGCCTGCAAAGTGCATTGCCATCGGAATGCCGTGCTCTTCGGCGTAATCGCCAATTTTCTTGGTCTCCAAAATACCCCCAGAAGAAGCCAAATCGGGGTGAATCATGTCAACTGCTTTGGCGTTGATGAGTTTAATAAACTCTTCTTTTAAGTAAATGTCTTCTCCCGTCAGCGTGGGCGTGTCGATAGCGTCCGAAATTTGTTTCCATTGGTCGGTATAAAACCAAGGCACAAGGTCTTCGAGCCACGCCAATTGGTATTTTTCAACGGCTTTGCCAAGACGAATGGCCGTGTTGACGTCAAAGTGCCCAAAGTGGTCGGCTGAAACGGGGATTTCGTACCCCACTCCCTCACGAATTTTGCTTACATACTCGGCAATATAATCCAATCCTTTATCAGTAATTTGGATACGGGTAAAAGGGTGTTTGGTTGCGCCATAGTTACCCACGGTTTTGGTTTTATTGTCTCTTTGGTTGAGTTTCCACACGTTCGCCCCCGTCAGCATACCGGGCTTATCGGCCAACAGACCAATCCCAAAGTCCATTTTCAGGAACGTATAGCCTTTATCTAAACGGGTTTCTTTTAGTTTTTTAGCAAAGTTGGTAGGGTCTGTAATCTCGGGCGTATCGGCATACATCCGGATTTCATCGCGGTATTTTCCACCCAACATTTGATAAACAGGTACATTGTAGGCTTTGCCCGCCAAATCCCAGAGCGCCATTTCTACGCCGCAAACGCCACCAGCGGCCCGGCCGTGTCCGCCAAATTGCTTGATTTCTTTAAAAATTTTCTCAACGTTGCAGGGGTTTTGGCCCAGCAAGCGACTTTTGAGCATGAGCGCATAGTTGGGACTTGCCCCATCGCGTACTTCCCCCCAACCTATTAACCCCTGATTGGTATCAATTCGGATGATGGGGCTTTTGAAAGGTACCCCCCCTAAATGCGCGATGCGCACATCCGTAATTTTAAGATCGGCAGGTTTAGAATCACGCTTTACTTTTTGCGTAATGTATTCCATTTCTTGCTCGTGTTTACCATCCAGCATTAACCCTAATGATAACCCGCCTAACATGCCTTTTTTTAGAAAATCGCGGCGCTTGTTTTCGGATTGGGCGTGGGTATCAGGGAGCTTGAATCGGTCTAATAGTTTTTTCATTGGGGTTTAGAATTAAAAATGTGAAAAGAAATAATGAAACCGGGGATAACGAATTTAGGCTCCGAACTACTGCTTCTCTGACGGTCAACAGTACGGAAACACAAGATTAGGTCAATTTTTTCTGAAAATATTTCAAAATTCACCGTTGGAAAAAGATAGAAGTGTAAACAAGGTAATTGTTGGATTTTTGTTGGTGTTTATCCTTAACCAGTGTACGAACTATGAAAAAATCAGTAGTGGCGTGTTTGTTGGCTTTTGCCACCTCACCCTTATTTGCGCAAATCCAAGCGCCTAAAGAGCTCATCCAATTTTATACCCAAGAATGGAAAGGCGAACGCTTCCCCGACGGTCGCCCGAAAGTACCCGATGAGATTGTAAAGCGTCTAGCCAATGTATCTATCGAAGAAGCTTGGGGGATTATGCGTGGCGATGGGTATAACAACCAGTTTGAAGGAGGCTTTCAGATTATTCATCCCGAAAAACCACTCGTCGGGCGCGTGCTTACGGCCCAATACATGCCCTCCCGCCCAGATATGGAAAAGCCCATCAAGGAAAAAGGTAAAGCTGAGGGTCGAAAAGGAGCCTCTAATTCCTGGCCGATTGATGCGCTCCAGATTAATGACGTTTATGTAGCGGACGGATTCGGAAAAATCGTGGACGGAACGCTCATCGGCGATAACCTCGGCAATTCCATTTACGCCAAATCTAAAACAGGCGTGGTGTTTGACGGCAGCGTGCGCGATTTGGAGGGCTTGAGCGCCATTGACGGGTTTGTCGGTTTTACGCGCGGCTACGACCCGTCGGCCATCAAAGACATGACCATGACGTGTATCAATTGCCCCATCCGTATCGGTCGGGCGTCGGTATTGCCGGGAGATTTAGTCTTGGGAAAACCCGAAGGCGTAATTTTTATTCCAGCGCATTTGGCCGAAAAAGTGGTGAACAGAGCGGAGTTTATTGCCCTTCAAGATGAATTCGGCCATAAAATGCTCCGTGAAAATAAATTTACACCCGGCGAAATTGACATGAAATGGTCAGAGCCTATCAAAGCCGCTTTTCGCGAGCACCTCAAAACCCGCTCAGGAAAAGTGTATCTAACGGCGGAGCAGATTGAGGCGTTTTTGGCGAGGGAGTAATCAAAGACGAAATAAAAGAAGATTGTCTTGCGCCCTAATACTGCAAAGTTGCAGTATTAGGGCGCAGGTTTTAGCTGACAACTTCAGGTTGCATGGTTTTGTACTTCCGCTTAAAATACCCAAACGAAACCACCACCAACACCACATACACCACCGCCAAAATGTAAGCACCGTAGATAAAGAAATCCAGAAAACTGATGTTGGGTTGACCGAAATTTTTGTAGAGCAATACCCCTACCGTTCCCAAATAGCCCCACCAATCGGCCAATGTCACCACAAAACTCACCGTACTGACGTACTTAAATGAAGCCACAAAACGCTCAAAATAAAGGCCGTTGCAGGGCACATACGCCAAATATAGCCCCACGCCAGTCAACGTAAACCACACGCCCGGTGACAGCATTCCCTGCTGAAACATCCACGTACTAACGCCGACCGTAATTCCACCCGCAATCAACAGCAGATTGATAAGATAAAATGCCCTCCAATTGTCCTTTACCCAACGCAATGTGGCCATCAGGAGCAAAATGAAGACCGACACAAAGGTTTCGGTTTGGGTAAAAATCAGGGGATTATCTACGCCCGCTAATTTTAATATTTCAGGGGCAAAATTATCTCTAAAATCACGGAAGGCGGTCAGGAAAACGTAGGATACAATCAGTGTAATCAGCCCTACCGAAAAGGTTTTGATAAAGCGGCTGCGGTCGGCGGCATTCATCGGAGCGCGCTCGGTACGCTCGGCGCGGTCTTCGGCCGTAGGGGCGGGTAATTTTGCCAATGCCCAAACGGCTAACACCAACGGAATGGCAAACAGCAAACCCGTCGTAAACGGCATCCAAAACTCTGATACGCCCGAATTTAACAGCGTTTTGCCGATGGTTTTGACAAATCCTGAAGCAAAAATAAACGACGCAGTAAGCCCAGCCACCAGCGCGTCGGTTTGGCGACGGCCCTCCAAAAAGCCTAACACTGTGCCATACACCATGCCCAACGGAAGCCCATTCAAGAATAAAAAAGGAATATTATAAGGGGCTGGAACGAGTGCAAAACCTAACAAAGCTAATTCCGCAAAGCCTACGAAAGACAGCAAATAAATGGCGCGTTGGGCGGGCTTCATTTCTGAAACTACCTTAATACCAATGAGTTTGGAAAAGGCATAGCCCAGTACTTGCAGCGTAATCAACCAGATTTTATAATTGATACCCCAAAAAACCAACCCGTCAAACGTGGCGGCCGTAATCCCCCTTCGAAAAGCGTACATACAGGCATAGGCACAAAAAGCAGCAGTAGACCCCCATACCATGAGGCGAAATTCAGAAGGTTTTTTCATAAAAGGGTTTAGTAAAACTAAAAAAAGGGTGTTTGTTGATAAACACCCAAAAATATTAAATTCTACGTTTCGAGAATGTTATTTTTATTTCTTCACGTGGTCTAAATTAAAGTGAAGTCCCACGTTCTCGCGGCGCGCCATGGCCATTTTCAAGACTAAATATGATACGTTAATCATGTTGCGGAGTTCCATAATCGGCACCGAAACCTTTGATTGCCAGTACAGTTCTTCGTGCTCTTGAAAGATAAGTTCTACGCGGTCGTGGGCGCGTTTCAAACGACGGTTGGTGCGCACAATTCCGACATAATTTGACATGATTGCTTCCAATTCCTTGGTCATTTCGGTAACCAAAATGGCTTCTTCGGGATGAGTAGTCCCTTCGTCGTTCCATTCTGGAATGTTGTCAGGTATGTAGGCGTCGGCTAAATTTTCGATTGTTTTCTCGAAAGCCCGATGCGCAAAAACCACGGCTTCGAGGAGCGAGTTAGAAGCCAAACGATTGGCACCGTGGAGGCCCGTGCAGGCGCACTCTCCAGTTGCGTACAAGTAAAAAATATTCGTCTGTCCAAATTCATTCACCTTGATACCTCCGCACATATAATGCTGCGCGGGCACTACTGGAATGTAATCTTTACGTATATCAATGCCCAGATTGTCTTTGCAATAAGCGGTAATATTGGGAAAATGCTCAATAAATTTTTCGTAATCGCAGTGCGTAACGTCGATATAAACGTGCTCATCGCCGTATTTTTTCATTTCGGAGTCAATAGAGCGCGCTACAATATCCCGGGGTGCAAGCGAAAGGCGCGGGTCATAATGCTCCATGAATGTTTCGCCTTTTTTGTTGCGTAAAATCCCCCCAAAACCTCTCACTGCTTCTGAAATCAAGAAGTTGGGCTTTTTGCCGGGCTGATAAAGCGCCGTGGGGTGAAACTGAATAAACTCCATGTTGTCGCAGACGCCTTTGGCGCGGTAGGCCATGGCAATGCCATCGCCCGTAGCGATGCGTGGATTGGTTGTATTTTGATAAATATTTCCGATTCCCCCCGTGGCCAGCATCGTTGTTTTGGCCAAAAACTTCTCCACTTCTCCCGTTTTTGTGTTTAAAACATAAGCCCCAAAACATTTAATATCGTCGCGGTGACGGTAGACAGTTTCTCCTAAATGGTGTTGGGTAATTAAATCTACGGCAAAATAATGGGTAAAAATTTGAATCGAAGAATGGCTCTTGACTTCACTCAGGAGCGCCCGTTCTATTTCGGCCCCTGTGGCATCTTTGAAGTGCAGGATACGGTGGTCGGAGTGTCCGCCTTCTTTGGCCAAATCATAGTCGCCGTCGGCTTCTTTGTCAAAACGCGTACCGTAAGAAATTAGCTCCATAATGCGCTCAGGAGCTTCTGTCACCACGATTTCAACGATATTTCGTTTGCTGATTCCGCCACCCGCCACCATCGTATCGTCGATGTGTTTTTCGAACGAATCTTCCTCGGCCCACACGGCGGCAATTCCCCCCTGAGCGTATTTGGTGTTGGTTTCGTCGGCTTGTACTTTGGTGATAACCGCAATGGAGACCTTCTCTTTTTGCGCATCAAAATGCCGCGCCAATTTGGCGGCGTAGCTCAAGCCCGCGATGCCAGAGCCAATCACTAAAAAATCAAATTGAGGCATATACAACAATAATTTTCAATGTACGAATTGCGATTTATGATTTTCAGGCCCGAAAATCCCCTTAAAAAGGGGGGAGCCTCTGCCACTGCAAGAATAAAGAATAAATCACTAATAATTTAATTTTCAGAATCATTTTGTGATTCAAAAATCAAACCGCTATATTTGCAGTCCGATTTTCGCCTCAAAATGCCCGTTTATATAGTTAATTAATTGATTTTCAACGAAAAAAGTAATAACTAAAGTGGATACACTCAGTTACAAAACCGTATCGGCTAACTCCGCAACCGTCCAAAAGGACTGGATCGTGGTAGATGCTAACGGCGAAATCTTGGGACGTTTGGCCAGCCAAATTGCCAAAATTTTGCGTGGAAAGCACAAGCCTTATTTTACCCCGCACGTAGATTGCGGAGACAACGTGATTGTTATCAACGCCGACAAAATTCGTTTGACAGGCAAGAAGATGACAGACAAAGAATACGTTCGTCACACAGGACATCCGGGTGGTCAGCGTTTCGCTACTCCTCGTGAGATTATGGAAAAACACCCGCACCGCGTCGTTGAGATGGCCGTGAAAGGGATGCTTCCAAAGAACCGTCTGGGACGTCGTATATTTACGAATTTGTACGTATACGCAGGTGGAGAACATCCGCATTCGGCTCAGCAACCTAAAGAGATCACCTTTTAAAAAACGAGTTCATTAAAAGTTAAATCATTAACTTTTAAGTACTAAAAATAAAAAAATGGAAGTTACTAACACAGTAGGTAGAAGAAAAACTTCAGTGGCTCGTGTCTATGTATCAGCCGGGCAAGGCAACATCAAGGTCAATGGCCGTGAGTTTGCTGAGTATTTCCCTGTTGAGACGCTTCAAATCATTTTGAAGCAACCGTTGACCACCGTTAACGTAGCAACCAACTACGACATTAAAGTAAATGTTCGTGGAGGTGGTATCAGAGGACAAGCAGAAGCCACTCGTATGGCGATTGCTCGTGCTTTGTGCGAAATCAACGGCGAGTTCCGTCCAGCATTAAAAAAAGAAGGATTCCTGACTCGTGATGCACGTATGGTTGAACGTAAGAAATACGGTCGCGCCAAAGCTCGTCGTCGGTTCCAGTTCTCTAAACGTTAATATTTTCATTGAACAGTTACCATTAAGTACTAACCATTTGAACAGTAAGTCAAGGAAAGTGCTCCAAAGCTCAATCCAAGGTTATTTAATGATAAATGTTAATTGTTCAATGAAAAGTCCAGGCCGCGCTTATCGTGTCCGATGTGTGGTGCTGCACACTTTTAAAATCCTTCGTTGGTAAGGATTATTTCTAACATTTATCAAATCAAAAAAATGGCACAATTAGAGTACAAAGACCTGTTGGATGCAGGCGTACATTTTGGTCACTTGACCCGTAAGTGGGATCCACGTATGTCTCCGTATATTTTCATGGAGAAAAACGGGATTCACATCATCGACCTTAACAAAACGATTGCTTCATTGGATGAAGCTTGTCACTATGTCAAAAGCGTAGTACGTTCAGGTCGTAAAGTGATGTTTGTTGCTACCAAAAAGCAAGCCCAGGAAATCGTATCAGAAGAAGCGCGTCGTTTGAAGATGCCGTTTGTAACTGAGCGTTGGTTGGGTGGTATGTTGACCAACTTCGCCACTATTCGTAAGTCATTGAAAAAAATGCAGACGTTGGACAAAATGCTTAGCGACGAGTCTACTGCCAGCAACATCGCAAAACGTGAGCGCCTTATCAAAGGTCGTGAAAAAGATAAATTGGAGCGTTTGTTGGGTGGTGTAGCTGATTTGACCCGTTTGCCTGCTGCTTTGTTTGTTGTGGATGTAAAGCGCGAACACATCGCCGTTGCCGAAGCAAAACGTTTGAACATCCCTGTCATTGCGATGTGTGATACCAACTCTAACCCTAACGAGGTAGACTTCGTAATCCCCGCCAATGATGATGCATACAAATCAATTTCGTTGATTACACTAGCGATCGGAAAAGCAATTGAGGAAGGCTTACTTGAGCGCAAGCAAGAGCGTGATGATGCTCGCTTGGCAGAGGAAGAAGATGCAAAACGTGCAGTAGATGAAACTGTAGCAGATGTTGTAGAAGCGCCAAAAGCCGCTATTGAGGCAGACACCGAAGAATAAACAACTTCGATATAATATAGACCCGCTTCGGCGGCGGTCCCGCGACGGCGGCCCGTGCCCCAGCCGTCTAATCGGATAGCCCGTAGCCTTCTATAAGCTATGGGCTATTCCGTTTAACGATTTCATAAAGTAGAACTTAATTGATTTTAACGATTTTTGTCTTCAGAAATTCGTCTACTTAGAAAAATCCCTTTTCAAAATCGTAGAAACAATTAAAATTCGGAAACTAAAACTAATTAAATCTCAAAACTTAATTCATAAAATGGCTATCACAGCAGCAGATGTTAATAAGCTTCGCCAAATGACTGGTGCAGGTATGATGGATTGTAAAAAAGCCCTTACCGAAGCAGACGGTGATTTTGAACAAGCAGTTGATATTCTTCGTAAACAAGGTCAGAAAGTCGCCGCTAAACGAGCCGACAACGTAGTTTCAGAAGGTCTTGTTCTTGTACACGTTAGTCCAGATGGCACTAATGGTAAAATCGTAGGTTTGGCGTGTGAAACTGAGCCAGTTTCGAAAGTGGAAAGTTTCCAAAATTTGGCTACTAACATTATGAGCCAAGCAGTAGCCGGCAACGCTCCCGATAAAAAAGCATTGCTTGCCACTCCTCAGGCTGACGGCCGTACGCTCGCTGAGCACATTACTGAACTTATCGGTAAAATCGGTGAGAAATTAGAGCTTATCGCTTACGAAAACGTAACGGCAGACGTTGTTAGTTCATACGTACACTCAAACAATAAGCGTGGTGTACTGGTTGCTTTCACTGGTGTAAATGGTGCTGATTTGTCAGAAGTTGGTCGTGATATTGCAATGCAAGTTGCCGCAATGAAGCCAATTGCAGTTGACAAAGGTGACGTAGATGCTGCTACGATTGAGCGCGAAATTGAAGTTGGTAAAGAGCTTGCCCGTAATGAAGGGAAAGCAGAAGCAATGCTTGAAAAAATTGCTTTGGGTCGCTTGAATAAATTTTACAAAGAGAGCACATTGTTGAATCAAGAATTTATTAAAGATGGTTCTTTAACCATTTCTCAATTACTTGAAAAAACGCAAAAAGGATTAACTGTTAAGACCTTTAAGCACGTAGCAATCGGCGCGTAATCAAAAAGGCATGTTTAGTAAAAAAAACCCGAAAATTGTTTTCGGGTTTTTTTTTGCACATTATTCATATAGTATTTGTTTTCTGAATAAATTAACATAAAAGCTCTATTTTTATCCGATAAATAGGGTGAACTTTTTTACGATTAGATAAATTGTAAAATATTTTAGCTGTATTACTTCAATTTTTTGTTACTAAAACCTCTTTTTTTCGTCATAATGAACGTACACTCGATAGGAATGAAGAACTATACTGACGAGCAGTTAGTGCGTTTATACGTTGATACCCAGCGTAACCCTTTTTTCGAAGAAATATATGATCGTTATGCCGATAAGGTGTATCGAAAATGTCTTTCATTTGTAAAAGACCAAGCAAAAGCAGAAGACTTTACGCACGATATTTTCTTGAAGCTTATTGTTCGAGTAGGTTCATTTAAAGAAAACTCGAAATTTTCAACGTGGTTATTCTCAATCACTTACAATTATTGTATGGATCAATTGAGAACAGCCAAGAAAATGGCTGAAGATGAGCTGACAGAAAATATTGACGTAATTGATGATTCGGACGATATCCAGGAAATGGAAATGGATGCGAAACGTCTTCGCGAAGTACTTGATGGAATCTCTCCCGAAGAACGCACGATTCTGCTCATGAAATACCAAGATGACTTCAGTATTAAAGATATAGCAGATACTTTTGGCCTCACTGAAAGCGCAGTTAAAATGAGGCTTAAGCGAACACGTGAGAAATTACGTAAGAAATATGCAGAAAGTTTGCTCTTCACTATACTGTTGATAAGTAAAATGCTTATTTTACTTAAATGGTGGGCAAAACAATAAACCTTTGAGGTTTGCATAAAAATATGAATAATCCTTTTTTTGATATTGATCCAGACGATAAAGTACCTGAATCACTGAAAAAAGCGTTGGTTTCCGAAATTGATACAGTTCGGAATACCTTTGAGATTGTTACGTTGTTTGTTAGCTATTTCTTCAGTGCAGCTGAGGTAATGATTAACCCTGGTAAGCCAGATGAAAACTCAAAATAAAACTATTACCGATGAAAGAGCTGCCTAATTTAAAAGAAGTGCTAATCAGTACATTAACAAAATTGATTAATCAATTTGTTGAATTTGTACCGCGATTTATTTTTGCTTTCTTTATTCTATTTATTGGATATGTAGTGGCTAAAATATTGGCCATTGTTACCAAAAAAGTACTAGAAAAGGTAGGGTTCGATAAGATTGGAGACCGGCTCAATGAAATCAGTATTGTAAAACAGTTGCAGACAGAAATCAAACTGAGCCAAATCGTTTCTAAAGTGCTTTATTACTTTATTATGTTGGGTTTTGTGACCGATGCTACCAAAACGTTGGGCATCGGGGCTATCACAAGTTTGGTAGAAAAATTAGTCAACTTTGTCCCCCAACTGATTGTAGCAGCCATCATGCTCCAAATAGGAGTACTGGTAGCTGAAGCTATAAAAAATGCAGTAGTTTCTATCTGTAAGTCCTTTAATGTGCCTTCGGCTAAATTAATTGGAAATGTCATTTTCGCCTTCTTTTTAGTGATTACCCTTATCAGTGCCTTGGGACAGGCAGGCATCAATACGGAGTTGCTCGAATCCAGTTTTAATTTAATGATTGGCGGAATTATTTTAGCTTTTGCTGTAGGGTATGGATTTGCTTCCCGCGATGTTTTGGCAAATATTCTATCTTCGTTCTATACCAAAAATCGTTATAAAGAAGGTCAAGTTATCAAGGTAGATGAAACAAAAGGAATTATTACGAGCCTAGATAATACAACTCTAACGCTTCAAACGGGCGAAACAAAAACAGTATTTCCCCTTCAAACATTGCAATCTAAAAAAGTTGAAATATTTGAAAACGAATAATTATTTTATCTACCCTAATTATTCTGATGATGAATAAATATTACTATTGCATTCTTACTTCTTGTACTTTGTGTTTTTTTTCTTTAATCTCATTGGCGCAGGAAACCCCCAAAGATACTAGCTATTGGAAAAAAGCGTCGAAGTTTGGCCTCAATCTTAGCCAAGGGACATTTAATGAAGGTTGGCAGGGAGGAGGGCTTAATAATATCGCGCTTGGGGTATACCTTAACTCAAAAGGAGAATATACCCGCGACCGCGATAATTGGGTCAATGACTTTCAATTTCAATTGGGAGCAATCAAAAATAAAGGTGATGCTTTTCGTAAAAGCGTAGACCGGCTGTTTTTTGATTCCAAATACGGACGTAAACTAGGTGAAGTTTCGAAGTGGTATTTCTTTACAAATCTTAACTTCCTTACCCAAATTGCCAACGGACGTGACTTTGGGAATGAGCGCATGCCGTTTATTTCTGCTTTTTTTACCCCTGCATATTTAACGGAAGCCATTGGTATTGAATGGAAACCTACTAAGTTTTTCAGTATGCAATTTTCTCCTGGAGCAGTACGGCAGACCATCTTAGGGAATAAAAATTTGTATAAAGCTATTGACCTTTTGGCTCCTGAATATAAGTTTTCAAATTACGGCGTTGAGCGGGGAAAATCAGTTCGTAATGAAGTGGCAATCATGCAGCTAGTAATGAATTTTGATAAGGATATTGCCAAAGATGTCAATTTTAAATGGAGATATCAGGCGTTTGCGGGGGCAAAGGATTTAAGAGCAATTGATAACCGTTTGGATGCACAGTTGACTGCAAAATTTGCCAAATATTTCAATGTAAACTTGGGCTTAATCGCAATTTATGACCAAGACCAAGTAGCAAAAATGCAATTGGCACAATCAATCAATTTTGGGTTTTTATACAGTTGGTAGTTATATTTAGTTGTATTATACCTATTTTAGGTCTTTCTTAAACCTCAAAACTGTATTGTTATGCTTAAAGAATTTAAAACATTTATTGCTCAAGGCAATGTTCTTGACCTAGCGGTTGGAGTCCTTGTTGGTGCTGCTTTTGGAAAAGTAGTTACAGCCTTTATGGATGATATTATTAATCCAGTGTTGGGTGTTGCGATTGGTGGGGTTGACTTTTCGGCACTTAAAATAGTTCTCAAAGCAGCTGATCCTGCCACAGAAGCCGCTGAAGTAGCGATTCGCTACGGAGGGTTCTTAAACGTAGTCATTCAGTTCTTAATAACGATGTGGGTGATTTTTCTGATTGTCAAAGCGGCTAATAAAGTTAAATTGTCGAATTCGCAAGCACCCAAAGAATAGTTTTAAAATTATTTATATTTACAAAAAGCCCCTTACACACCATCGTGTAAGGGGCTTTTTGATATACGTATTTCTACGTGTTTTATCAAGTGGTAGTACTGATTTAGTTCACCAAGTCTATTTGTAAGTTATTGATTATTAAATAATTGAATGTTTGTGCGTATTTCTACGTGTTTTTGTGATGGTTTTTTTTGTAGTAAGTTTGTTTTGTCAATTCGACGTCCCTACACTCCTTAATCATAAAATCAACACGATCATGAATACTCAACCTTTATTCAACAGTTATCTTTCTACTAAGACGGTTAGCTCTCCGGCGATACATAGTATTATTATTCCAAACGGGAACCATCAGGTAGTGATTCAAACAGATCAATTGATGTGCATGGAAGGATGCGGTAACTATACATTTTTATACACCAATGATGGTAAAAGATACTTAGTTTCGAAAACATTAAAAAGCTACGCGGCGATTTTGGATGATCAGGTGTTTTTGCGGGTACACAAATCGTGGATAATCAATCTGAAGTATTTGCAGGAATTTTGTGAGTATGAGCGTTCATTAAAATTACGTGGAGGAAGAGAAATAGCCATCTCACGTCGTCGTATCCGTGAGGTTTGTGAAGTGCTTACGCCAATTGTAAAGTGCGCTTAGTCAAAAATATTATATTTTAGTGGGTTAATTGGTCATACAGCCGCTCCGACATCGGAGCGGCTTGTTTATTTTAGCTTTCAAAACAATACAAAACCGGCTGTTAACTGCCAAAGAGAGACTTTACTGTTAAACTGTGCGTTGTTTTGCAGGTTCAGTTGCGAAATATTAGATAAGCCGCTTTCGTAGCGAAGGTCAATGTTGAAAGAGCGAATGTCCAATCCCACACCTGCCTGAAAGCCGAAGGTAGCCTGCTCAATGGTCTTGTTAACATTTTGACTTGTATACACTTTGAGGGCATCGCCAAGCTGACTTCCCTGTGCGATGTTAAGTGATGCCATCGGGCCAGCGTTAAACCGCAGAGGGCCGAGTTTAAGCCCGATTAAAACTGGAATATCAATCTGACTGAACTTGACATCTACATTTACAGGCGTAGTGCTGCCGTCCTTGAATATTTCGAATGTACCCCCTTTAGAGGATAAAAGAACCTCTGGCTGAATAAATAATTTCCGCCCGATGCGCGCATAAGCCCCCACTACGTAGCCTGTTTTGTTGGTAGAATTGGTTTTGAAAAAATCAAGGGTTGATGCGCCTGGACGTTTTATGCTAAGGTCTTGGGTCTCTAGCCGAGAAAAATTTGCACCACCTCTGACACCGATAAAAACCAATTTGCGATTAAACTGAGCCGTTGCCTGAAATGCCACCAAAAAAGCCAGCGCAAAAAATATTTTTTTCATGGTTGTAAAAGAGAGTTAATTATGAAATAAAAACATAGTAATGACGGATAAACGCCTGTGGTGGGTGGGAGATTGTTTGAGTTTTTTTTTAATTTGGGAAATCCCGCCAATCTTAACTAAAATTTACACTTCTTAAAGCTACGCAACCATTCATACCAATACCCTAAAACGATTTCAGAGAACGCTATACCTTTGGTGTATTATAAATCTCCGAAAGCAATCCTACCCATGTAGAAACTTGATTTTCAACCTACTGTCGCGTTAAAGGCCGTTAACTAACTGCTTCGCTTTTGACTGAAAGGATTTCTTTAACTTGCACCTAAGTTACCGTTTTCATCTTTGTAATCAATAAATCATTGTTAACAATCATTAACCATACATCACTTTCTCAATTTGAGTAAGTTTAGGATACCGACGACGGAGATTTCAAACTTAAATAACTATTTTTGAACGCATCAAAACCACTTTTTCGCTCATGGAAAATAACCAAGCTCTAACCAAACTCTCTGATTTGCCGATTCTGAAACATTTGGAAGGCGGCGAAAATAAATTAAAAGTCCTTCCCGAAAATATGGCCAATTGGAAAAAAGGCGAAAAATCCATTGCATGGTTGGTAGGACTGGTCCTGATACTTGCCGTGGGCTACGGCTTTATCACCGTATTGTTGCCATTGATTACTTCGTTGTTGGTAGGGGTCATTACACTGGGTTTCAAAATGATTGAAGCCATGGTCGTGGTGGGCGCAGTCCTTTTAGGTTTTATGCTCTCGCCACTCATTTTCAAAGTCTTTCGTCGCATTGTCCGTAGTTTACACAAGCTTCTGATTAGAATTGATCCATTTGCTGAATTGGATGACCAGCTAGGCAAAATGAAAGATTCTCGTCGAGAGTTTGAGACGGTCAAAGCAGAAATAAACGCCTGCAAAATTCAAATGAAGCAAGAAGCAGTAAAGGCAGAAAAATTGGCCAAAGATGCCAGTCAGAAGGTTGTTTACTGCCAAGAAGAAGCTAAGGTGCTGAAAGCAAAATTGGATAAAATGCTCGAAAAAGGCGGTGACGCTGCGCGTGAAACCGACGATTTTGTGGAGTTGGAGGGAAAACTAAATGCCGCTATTGGCGATGGCAACCGGTCCGTTTCGGAAGCGGAAACCTATCGGAGGTTGGTCGATACCTTTGGCTCACGCGCCAACGTGTTTGCAAAACTTGACCGTAAATTGGTGGGGTATGGTCATGCGTTTGACGAGAAACTCAAAGATTTTGCCACAAGTATTAATTTACTGAAAACAGAATCACGGGCGATGGCTGCCGCCAACAACGCTACAACTCGTGCACGTAAGGTACTCGGACAAAATCAGGATTGGCAGTTGGATTATGCACTGGAAGTGATCTCGGGACAAATTGCCAGCGATATTGCCAATACCCAAGCCAATATCCGTGATTTGGACAGCATCGTCAAAGATTTCAACCCGAACGATGAGCGCGCTTATGCTCGCCTTGAAACTTTTGCTAATCAAATCAAAGGAGGGGAATTTGAAGTGAGCGACCCCAATCGTGTCTCTAACCCCAATTATAAACTTACCCCGGATCAAAAAAATGCGGGCGGTGGAATTACGGATATTTTTTAATTAGAAATGAGCATTGAGGAGCGAGTTCTTAGAATGAAACTCGCTCCTCATTCCTATCTCATGACTCCTAAACCATGACATTACAACAATTCTTTGATCGTGTAGGTGAACGCCCCGATTGGGTGCTTATTTACTTCGCCTTACTGCCTCTGATGGCCCTTCTGGCAAATCTGCTGGGCAAAAATGAAGGTCACCTGTCACCTTGGAATTACTTCTACGCTTTCTTGATTTATTTAGCCTGCATACCGGGCATTTTTGCTGTGGCGCTCAATGTTTACCTTTTTTTGTTTGAACGTCGGAGTATCTTTGATTTTAATATTTATACGCAGATTCTTCCCTTTTTTGCCATGTTGCTGACGCTTTGGCTGATTCGTCGGAATGTCATTTCGTTTGATTACATTCCTGGATTTCAGAAATTAAGTGGTTTGGTATTGATGATTTTTGCCGTCATCGCCCTGATGTGGATTGTAGACCGTACGCGTATTGTGGTCTTTTCTTACCTCAAATTTGAATACGTACTGGTGATTTTTGCCGTGTTACTCGTACTCCTTTTGTGGGGCTGGCGAAAATTATTTAATTGAAGTTACAATTCATCCACCGTACCAGCGCCCAGCTCCTGCAATAAAGTACTCCAATAATGGGTTACGGTAGGATTGTTTTCTTTGGTGCTGCTTGTAGGCTCAAAAGGTAACGCAATTTTAATTTCAGCCGCGTTTAGGGCGTATTGCTGCATGGCTTTGGCATCGGCTTTGGCCCAACTTTCAGCTTGACTATTGTCTTGGGGAGGAATTGAATGAAAATCGCGGCGATTGGCGCCTTTCATGCTCTCGATCATATCGCTCAGATAATATACTTTTACTTCGGCACCCGTTTCGGTGGCTTTGTTAATAACGGGCAGGCTCGCCCAAATATCCGTTTGGCGCTGAGAATTTCCCACGTTTTGGATACCTAACTTTGCCATTAACTGCCGCAGAAATATCATACGTTCGCGCTGGAGGGTGAGGTCAGCAGTGGTTTGAGCCGCTTCGCGGTCGGTCGCGTTCATGTGACTGATATCTTCTACTTCGGTACGACAGGTAAGAGATAATGCACGTGCTTTTTGGGTATTTTCATGAATAAAATACACTTCCAATTTATCACCTTTTTGACGAATGTTTTGCTCAATCAAATCACTTAATATTTGCTGATATTTCTGGGCGACAAAAGCTTTGTTGACATTGACACTCTGGGTTTTGTCCATAAAAACCAAGGTGTAAACTGGCCCAGTAGTAACGGCGGCTTTTTTCTCTTCAGAAAAACAGGAAGCTAAGAGGCAACAAACGGTGATAAGTATACTATAATTGAGAATGCGAATCATGGCATTGAGTGAGATTTGACGCGAAGATGGCATTTGATAAATAAATACGCAATCCAAAACGGATAAAAGGCTTGTCTATTGTGACGAAAAGTAATTAAATGGGTTGAATCTATAGAAATCAACTCTTTAGCTTTGATAAAAAATGTATGCCAGTCCTGAAAATAGTATACCGAGCGATGTTTTGGGAAAAGCTGGGTATTTCCAGTGGGGCCTTGAAAAAAAGGCCCGTATCAGTGATTTACGGATACGGGCCTGCAACTATTTTACTGAAAATTTTATAGGTGAATCACCTCCCCGTAAGCAGCGGCGGCCGCTTCCATGATCGCTTCCGACATGGTAGGGTGTGGGTGAACCGACTTTACGATTTCGTGACCAGTGGTTTCCAAATTACGGGCAACCACTACTTCGGCAATCATTTCGGTTACGTTGGTGCCAATCATGTGCGCACCGAGCCATTCGCCGTACTTAGCGTCAAAAATCACTTTTACAAAACCTTCTGGCGTACCAGCGGCTTTGGCTTTTCCTGATGCGGAGAAGGGGAATTTACCTACTTTAATCTCGTATCCGGCTTCTTTGGCGGCTTTTTCAGTATAGCCTACCGAAGCTATTTCGGGGGTACAATACGTACAGCCAGGGATATTGTTGTAATTGAGCGGATGTACGTGTGGCTGACCAGCGATTTTTTCAACGCAGATAATTCCTTCGGCCGAGGCAACGTGTGCCAAGGCTTGGCCTTTGGTCACATCACCGATGGCGTAATATCCTGGAACATTGGTTTGGTAAAAATCATCGGTCGTAATTTTTCCTTTTTCAACTTTGATACCCGTTTCTTCCAAACCGATGTTTTCAATGTTGGCTACCACACCAGCCGCAGAAAGTACAATATCGGTTTCGATTTTGATTTCACCAGAAGGGGTTTTTACGGTCGACACACAACCTGCACCGCTTGTATCTACTTTTTCCACGCTTGAATTGAGGTGGATTTCGATACCCATTTTTTTGTATTGTTTTGCCAGTTCTTTCGAGATGTCCTCGTCTTCGACTGGAACCACGTTTGGCATAAACTCCACAATCGTTACTTTGGTGCCCATGCTGGCGTACACGTACGCAAACTCAACGCCGATTGCTCCAGAACCAATAACGAGCAATGACTTAGGTTGTTTTTCCAACGACATTGCTTTGCGGTACTCGATTACTTTCTGACCGTCGATAGGAACATTGGGAAGCTGACGGGCGCGGCCTCCCGTGGCAATGATGATGCTCGTAGCCGTGTATTCGGTTTTCTTCCCGTCCTTTTCAACTTCTACTTTTTTGCCGGGTTTTACGCGACCTGCGCCTTCGATGATGTCGATTTTGTTTTTCTTCATCAGAAAGTTAACGCCTTTGCTCATGCCGTTGGCTACGTCACGGCTACGCTTAATAACCGCGCCGAAATCAGCTTCAGCATTGCCAACCGTGATACCGTAATCTTTGGCGTGGTTGATGTACTGAAATACCTGAGCGCTTTTCAATAACGCTTTGGTAGGGATACAGCCCCAGTTAAGGCAAATACCTCCGAGGCTTTCTTTTTCTACAATAGCGGTTTTTAATCCCAATTGGGAAGCGCGGATGGCGGCTACGTAGCCACCGGGCCCGCTGCCAATAATTATCAAATCGTACTGTGAAGCCATGTATTTATGTGTATTGAGTAGTGAATTTCAAAACGCCGGCAAGGTTTTGAGTGGGGAACCCAATCCTTGCCGACGTTACCGTATTGGCGTCACAAAAATAGACGGAAAAGTTGGTTTGACAATAGTCTTCCTTTGAGGCCTATTAACCCAATGTGGCTCCTTGTTCAGAAAAAGGCTGATTGTAGAGTCGCTTGCCCGTTGTTTTGAAAATAGCATTGGCAATGGCTCCGCCCGTTGGAGGCAATGCAGGTTCTCCAAGGCCTGTAGGGTCGATGCCATTTTTGACAAAATGTACCTCAATATCAGGAACTTCGTTGTAGCGAATCAGGCGGTATTTGTTAAAATTATCCTGCTGAGGTGCGCCGTCTTTGAAAGTAAGATTTCCGTACATGGCATGACCAAGCCCATCCACGATAGCGCCGTAGACTTGATTTTGGGCGCTGCTTTCGTTGATGACGATGCCGCAATCAACGGATGCGTATACCTTTTTCAAAACGGGCTTTCCTTTAACATTGGCCATTTCGGCAATTTGGGCTACGTATGAGTTGTGTGAGAAGTAGACGCTGAAGCCTTGGTAAACTCCTTTTTTCTTCTTGCCCCACCCTGCTTTATCAGCCACCAACTTAATTGCCTCGCGGAAACGTTCTGGCTCGTAAGTGATTTTTCCGACTGGGCTTTTAATGGATTTATCCAACAATTCCATCCGTAACTGAATGGGGTCTTTGCCGCCTGCCATGGCTACTTCATCCAAAAACGCCTGCTCGGCGTAAGCCAAAAAGTTGGTAATCGGTGCCCGCCAAGGGCCAGTAGTAATGGGTGATTTATGGTCGTTAGATTGAATCAATGTATTTTCAATAGCACCTACCGGAAAGTTGTCGGGGCGGGTGGCGTTCCCAGCGTTCATTCCAGCACCGTGGAGCATATAGCCAGTGATATTGCCCGCTTTGTCGATGGAAGCTTTGAAGCGATAACGCACGGCGGGGCGGTAAATTCCTCCAGCGGTGTCATCCTCGCGTGACCAAGTTACTTTTACGGGTGCTTTGATGATGCTCGACAACTCGGCGGCTTCCACGGCGTAGTCGGTGTTGAGGCGACGACCAAATCCTCCACCCATACGGGTCAGTTCTATGGTGACTTTTTCGGGAGCCATGTTGAACATTTTCGCAATTTGGTTTTGCGCACTTTGGGGCGTCTGGCTTGGGCCAGCCATCTCGATGCTATCGCCTTTGAAATGGGCAAAAAAGTTCATCGGCTCCATCGGGCTATGGGGCAGGAATGGGCATTGATATTCGGCTTCAATGACCTTGTAGGCATTTTTGAAAGCTGCTTCTATGTCGCCGTCTTTGCGGTGAACGGTCGCGGTGGTGCTGTTGAGCATTTCTTTGAAAATGCGGTCGTGGTCGGCGGAGCTTTCGAGGTCTTTTTCTTTTTCCCACTCAATTTTCACGGCTTTGCGGGCCTGCATCACTTCCCAAGTGGTTTTTCCGACGATGGCTACTTTATTGCCAAAGGAAACTACATCTGTGATACCGGGCATTTTCTTGGCCTCGGTCGCGTCAAATGATTTCAATTTGAGACCGAAAGCTGGCGGGCGTTGAATCATGGCGTTCAGCATACCTTCGCGCTTATAGTCAATGCCAAAAAGGTTTTTTCCCGTCAAAATGTCTTTGCTATCAACGCCTTTTACGGAAGTCCCAATTAAGGTGAAGTTGCTTTTATCTTTGAGCTTTACCGTTGTTGGAGGCGCAATTTGGGCAGCGTCCGTTGCCAACTCGCCGTAGCTTAGTTTTTTGCCAGAGCTGTGCATTACGAAGCCTTTGCTGGTGCTACACTCGCTAATTGGTACGCTCCATTTTTTGGCGGCAGCTTCCATCAACATGGCGCGGGCGGTGGCTCCTGCTTTGCGTAGGCGTTCCCATGAGTGGCGGATAGCGCCACTTCCTCCAGTAACTTGACGTTCAAATTTTTTGGTATCCAATGGCGCCTGTTCTACCTTTACTTTGCTCCAATCGGCGTCCAATTCTTCAGCCACAATGATTGGGAAAGCCGTTTTGATGCCTTGCCCGATTTCAGGATTAGGCGAATATATGGTAATGATGCCCGAAGGCGCAATGGCCAGATAAGCGTTAAAGTCGATGGTATCGGCGGCGGTTTTGGTCAATACGCCAGGCTCAAAGGCCTCCGACGAAAACCAGCCAAATCCGAGTACTAAGCCACCGGCCGCGGTGGCAGATGTTTTGAAGAAATCTCTTCTGGATTGATTAGTGCTCATGCTATGTGGTACGGACGGACCCGCCCGTGGTTAGAATGGTTCAGGAAAGGAATTATTTTTTCATTTTGGCGGCTGCCAACTTCACCGCATCGTGAATCCGGTGGTACGTGCCACAACGGCAGATGTTACCCACCATTGCTTCCTCAATTTCTTTGTCGGAAGGGTTGGCATTTTTGGCGAGCAATGCCGATGCCGTCATCATTTGGCCTGCCTGACAGTAGCCGCACTGCGGTACGTCTACTTCATCCCATGCTTCCTGCACTGGGTGGGT
The DNA here is from genome assembly GCF_003339505.1 of Runella aurantiaca. Taxonomy (GTDB): domain Bacteria; phylum Bacteroidota; class Bacteroidia; order Cytophagales; family Spirosomataceae; genus Runella; species Runella aurantiaca. Next base: position 117,341 of record NZ_QPIW01000011.1, on the reverse strand, counting down.
TCCGGTTTCAGATAGTCCCTCTACCGTCGTAATGGTCGCATTAGATACGTTGGATACAGGCACCACGCATGAGCGGGTAGCCTCGCCGTTTACGTGTACGGTACAGGCACCGCACATCGCCATTCCGCAGCCGTATTTGGTGCCTACTAAATCGAGGTGGTCGCGCAATACCCAGAGCAGAGGCGTATTGGCATCAACGTCGGCTTTGTACGTTTTTCCGTTGATTTTCAGGTTAAATAATGCCATGTTTGAAAAGGTTAAATTTGGGTATATAACATAAAATTGAATATAAAAGTTAGGTTTTGCAAACCTTTAACCGCCCCCTTATCGACGAACGGCCTTTCGATGACGACGAAACTGTAATGGAATTGCCTATTGAGTAAATATAGGCACATTTGGAGGATTGTTACTTACTAAGAATTTTAAAAGTGGCATTTACTTAAAAATCGTAAATTTGTTTCAAAACTTCATAACCACGTGAGTATTAAAGAGAAATATGTTAATCCCTTTACGGATTTTGGCTTTAAAAAATTGTTTGGCACAGAGCTCAACAAAGACTTATTGATTGATTTTTTAAATCAGGTAGTGCTTCCCAACCGTCATAAGATTGCGGAATTGTCTTACGCAAAGAATGAACAAATCGGGAACACGGAAATAGATCGAAAGGCCATTTTTGATTTGTATTGTGTAGGTACGAACGGAGAGCGTTTCATTGTAGAAATGCAAAAGGCCAAGCAAAACTACTTTAAAGACCGGAGCATTTTTTATTCTTCTTTTCCCATACAGGAACAGGCAAAGCGGGGTGATTGGGATTTTAAATTGTCGGAAATATACACCGTTGGCATTCTTGATTTTGTATTTACGGAAGATAGCAATGAAAAAGAAGTACGTCATGAAGTGCAATTGAAGGACCAAAACTGCCGGGTATTCTATGATAAATTGACTTTTATCTATTTAGAAATGCCTCATTTTACAAAAACAGAGGAAGAGCTAGAAACCACCTATGACAAATGGCTGTATGTTTTGAAACATCTCCCTTATTTAGACAATCGTCCGAAAGCATTGCAGGAGAAGATTTTTACTCGATTGTTTGAGGCCGCCGAAATCGCAAAATTCACTCCTGACGAACGGGATAGCTATGAAGCCAGCCTCAAATATTACAGAGATTTGAAAAATGTCATTGATACGGCCATTGCAGAGGGTGAGTTAAGGGGAGAGTTAAAGGGAAAAACGGAAGGTCGAATGATAGGGCTTATTGAAGGGAAGAAAAAAGGATTAATAGAAGGCAAGATTGAAGGCAAAATTGAAGGCAAAATAGAAGGCAAGATTGAGATAGCTCGTAATGCTATTGCCGAAAATATCCCTATGGATATTATTATTCGCCTGACTGGGCTAACCGTCGAAGAACTGGAAAAGTTGAAAAACGAATAAAATAACCTTTTTTATCCTTTCCCAATTTCAAACAAAGTGTTCGATACCGAACACTTTTTGTTTTTTGTAAATACAATAAATTTCTGATAATCAATTGGTTGATTGGTGGCACGCCTTTGGATGTCATTTTATATATACAGCCAATTTATTTTCAAAAATGGACAGAGATATTCCCGAAGAAAACCAAAAAGAACAATCCCGCCGCCGTTGGCTTTGGATTGGCGTATTTGCCCTTGTTGTAGCGGGGGCCGTGTGGGGCTTACGCACCTCCCTGAGCAATTCTGTAAACAAAATTGACCTTCGACTCGCAACCGCCGAAATCGGAAATGTTGAGAATACGCTTACTGCTTCGGGCGAGATTCAACCTGATTTTGAAGCCGTGATTACAAGCCCGATTACGGCGGTTATCCAACAAATCTATCTTGATGCGGGGGCTTCTGTCAAGAACGGCGATAAGATTCTGGAGTTGGATAAGGAGTTCACGCAGTTGAATTTTGAAAAAATGAAAGACGAGCTTGAACTCAAACGCAATGGTATCGTCAAACTGCGTTGGGAGTTGGAGAAAAGCTTTTATGATTTAAAAATTAACGATTCTATTAAGGTTCTAGAAATCAATAGCTTACGTGCCGATATTGAAAATGTCAAACGATTGTTTAAAGCAGGTGGCGGCACGCGCGAAAGTATCGACCAAGCCGAGCAAAATCTTCGTATTGCACAACTTGAAAAGCGACAGCTTGAAAACGATATTCGCATCAAACAACAAACGATGCAGGCCGACATTCGCGAGTCTGAAATTGGCGCGCAAATCAAAGAAAAAGACCTTCAAGAACTCCAACGCAAACTCCAGCAAGCCAACATCATTGCCAACCGCGCTGGGGTGCTTACCTACGTCAATAAAAATATCGGCTCAAAGGTCGCAGAAGGTGAAGTGTTGGCTCGGTTGGCGGACTTGGGTGGGTTTAAGGTAATCGGCTCTATATCTGACAATTATGCTGACCTCATTCGGGTTGGAATGCCTGTGGTGGTACGCATCAACGATACGCAGTTGCGCGGTACACTCACTAATATCCTACCTTCGGTTCAGAACAATATCGTCAATTTTGACGTGCAACTTGATGATAAAGCCAACAAACTGCTGCGCCCGAAGATGAAAGTAGAAGTGTATCCTGTGACAGATGCCCATAACCAAGTGGTACGAGTGGCCAACGGCGCAGGCTTTACGGGTACACCTGTGCAAGATGTTTTTGTTCTTCGTCCCGACGGAAAAGCGGAGCGCAGAACCGTAAAAATTGGGTTGGCTAATTTTGACTTTGTTGAAGTCAAAGAGGGCATTCGCGCTGGAGAACGCGTAATCATTTCGGATATGAGCAAGTATAAGAATGTCAAGGAATTGGAGATAAAATAACGTAGGGGAAGGGCTTGCCTCTGTCCCAATTGCCTTTGTCTCAATTGCCGCTGCCCGCATTTTCTCTGCCCTGCCGAGGGAATCCAAAAATTCAAAGTGAAATGATTTAGAATACTTACAGCCATGAGTAAAATCAATTTATACAAATTCAACCTTAAAAATTGCGCACGCACCATGAGAAACTTAGCCTTTCGGTGCGGGCAGCGGCAAGCAAGACAGCTGCATACAGGGAAGCCGCAAACATGGCAGAGGCACACAGGACTGGGTCAAAAGGGTCAAATAGGACAGGTTCAAATAGGGCAGAGGCAAGCCCTGCCCCTACGATTTTTTGCTTTTTGCCTGTTTTTGTCAATATCGGTACATGCCCAAACGACCCAGCTAACGCTTTCAGAAGTGGTGGAAATGGCCAAAAATCAATCTATTTCGGCCCGACAAGCGTCTACTACCAAAGAAACAAAGTATTGGGAATACCGCACTTTTTTATCAAACTACAAGCCACAATTAACGTTAAGCGGGAATCTGCCCGCGTTTAGCCGGTCGTTTATTGAGGTACGTCAGCCCGACGGGACGATTCAGTTTCAGCCCATTCGGAACAATAACTCTTCGTTGAATCTTTCGCTCAGTCAGAGCATCGCCGCCACGGGTGGAAGTATTTATGCCACCTCACAATTGCAGCGATTTGATGATTTTGACCGAAAAAATACCCTCTACAACGGTACTCCCTTCGCCGTTGGGTATTTGCAGCCGTTGTTGCGTTTCAATTCATTTAAGTGGGATAAGAAAATCGAACCACTTAAATTCAACGAAAGTCAACAAACTTACATCGAATCGCTGGAGCAGATTGCGTTGCGGGCCAGTGGGTTATTCTTTGATTTGCTGTTGGCGCAGGTCAATTTGCAGATTGCCGAAACCAATTTGACCAATACTCAAAACATTCTCAAAGTGGCCAATGAAAAGTATGAATTGGGTAAGAACACGCGCAACGAAATACTGCAATTACAACTCGAATTGCTCAAAGCGCGAAAGGCGGTGGGTGTCTCAAAACGTGACTTGGAAGTGGCTTCTTTGAACTTGAAAGCGTACATAGGACTACAGGCAGAAGGGAAAATAGAGTTGCAAACGCCCGCCCAACCCGCCGCGCTGACGCTTTCGTCCGAGAGGGCCATTGAGCAAGCGTTTGCTAACCGTTCCGATGCGATTGCGTTTGGCCGAAGAACACTGGAAGCCGAACGGGCGGTGGCAAAAGCCAAAGGCGATAATGGCCTCAATGCCACCCTCACCGCTACCTTGGGTTTTTCAAACCGTGGCATTACGGTACCCGAATTGTACCGTAAACCCCAAGACCAACAAACGGTAGAATTACAATTAGACATTCCGATTTTGGACTGGGGGCGGTCTAAATCCCGCACCAAAACAGCTGAGGCCCAGCGCCAACTAACTCAGTACACAGTTGAGCAGGACAAACAGAATTTTCAACAGGAAATTTATACCCAAGTCACACTGTTTGAAATGCTCCGCGACCAACTTTCACTCACCGTTCAGGCCGATAGCATTGCGTCTGAAAAGTACCGAATTGCCCAAGATCGGTACGTGTTGGGTAATTTGAGTATCACCGATTTAAGTATTTCGTTTACCGAAAAAGACCAAGCCAAACGCGATTATATTTATGCCCTACGCGACTATTGGGGGGCTTACTACAAGCTGCGGCAATTGACATTGTATGATTTTGAAACAGAAAGCAAATTGAAATAAACCATGATACATTTAAAAAACATCGAAAAGGTCTATCGGACAGCCACGGTAGAAACAGTTGCGCTCAACAACATCAATTTGAGCGTTGAAAAAGGAGAATTTGTTTCCATTATGGGCCCTTCGGGTTGCGGAAAAAGCACGTTGCTCAACATCATTGGGCTATTGGATGAGCCGTCGAAAGGCAAAGTGGAAATTGGTGGAAAACACACCAATGGCTTGCCCGACAGTCAGTTGGCGCAATTTCGCAACCAAACATTGGGCTTTATTTTTCAGAGTTTTCACCTGATTAATGATTTACCAGTATTGGATAACGTAGAGTTGCCACTTTTGTACCGCAAAGTATCAAGTAGCGAGCGCCGCCGCTTGGCGAGCGAAGCGCTCGAAAAAGTAGGACTCAGCAACCGAATGAAGCATTATCCCAATCAACTTTCAGGGGGACAAAAACAGCGGGTGGCCATTGCGCGGGCCATTGTGGGGCAGCCGCAGATTATTTTGGCCGATGAGCCTACTGGCAATTTGGACAGCAACATGGGCAACGAAATCATGGACATCTTGACTACACTCAATCAACGCGACAAAGCCACCATCATCATGGTGACCCACGATGAAAACATGGCCAAACGTACGCATCGCTTAATCAGATTATTTGACGGTTCACAAGTTTCCTAATCATGCTGCTCAACTACCTCAAAATCACCCTTGCCGTGCTGCAACGTCGAAAGTTTTTCACGTTTATCAGCTTGTTCGGCATCAGTTTGACGCTCACTATTTTGGTGGTGGCTACGGCCTTTATTGACCACTTGATTGCGGCTGGCTACCCCGAAATCAACCGCGACCGCTCTTTGTACATCTGGAATCTAAAGCAGAAAGATACCAAAAACCAAGGCCAAAGCTCGGGTCCCATCAGCTTTTCGTTTATCAATACTTACGTCCGGTCGCTCAAAACACCCGCTAAGATTGCGGCGGTTTCGATGCCAAGTACCATCAATATTTACCTCAATAACCATAAGATGAATGTCCGCTATCGGTATACCGACAGTAACTTTTGGGAGGTTACTTCCTTTGATTTTTTAGAAGGGAAAAATTACACCGAACAAAACATCGCCAACAACGATTATGTAGTGGTTATCAACGATTACGTCCGCGACGAATACGTGGGTAAAGGCCAGCCAGCGGTGGGAAAAATGATTGAAATCGACAACGTCAATTACCGCATTATCGGGGTAGTGCGCGGCTGCCCGATTACCCGGATTCACGTTTCATCGGATTTGTATTTTCCGTACAATACCTCCAAAGCTGATTTAAAAAAGGTGGAATTAAGGGGCAACTTTGCCGCAATAATCCTCCCCAATACCCCTTCGGATATTCCTAAAATACAGACCGAATTTGACGTTGTAGCTTCAAAAATCAAATTAACCGACATGGGTGATAAGTGGTTTAGGCCCGATAAACTGTATGTTTCTGCCGATTCTTATATTACCAGTTTTACCCGTCAGTTTAAGGGCGATGGCGAAAACGACGGTGTGGGGTATTTTTTTACCATTATGCTCGGAATCGCCTTGTTATTCATGTCTTTGCCAGCCATCAACTTGGTCAATATCAACATGAGTCGTATCATGGAGCGGGCTTCGGAGATTGGCATTCGAAAGGCTTTCGGCGCCTCGTCCAAAACCTTGGTGATGCAGTTTGTGATTGAGAATATTATTCTGACGCTCATTGGGGGAGTGATTGCGGTTTTTCTGTCGCTTGGCGTTATTTACTATCTGAACAACAGCAACTTAATCGCCTACATTGATTTGAGTTTCAACTGGAAAGTTTTCTCGATTGCGATTTTTGTCAGTTTGCTGTTTGGGCTTTTATCGGGGGTTTACCCTGCCTGGCGGATGTCAAAATTACAAGTTGTGGAAGCCCTTAAAAATTAAAAAGCCATGTTAAAACACTTATTTAAACTCATCTGGAAACGGAAAAAGATGAACTCTTTGATGATGTTCGAGATATTCTTTTCCTTTCTTATTTTGTTTGCGGTCTGGACACTCGGTATCTATAACTACCGAAACTACGCCCAGCCTTCAGGCCTCGAAACCGACAATGTTTGGGTTGCTTTTTTTAACTTTAATGCCCCCAATGACACAATCCAAGCCGAATACAAAGAGTTGGTTAGGCAGCAATTGACACGCTATCGGGCGGTGCATAGCTTTGCTTTTACAAGCTCTAACGCTCCGTTTACCTTCAGTTCTATGAACAACAATGTGGAGTATAACAAAAAGAGCACGATGAGCGAAATTATGAGAGTTGAGCCTGATTTTCCGAAGGCGATGAGCATGAAGATTTCCGAAGGACGTTGGTTTAATGAGACAGATAAAGCGGGCAATTATCGTCCTATCGTCATTACGCGTCACTTGAAGGAAGAACTGTTTGGCAATGAAAGTGCGATAGGGAAAACGTTGGGCAACGGTGAGGGGGCAGGCGCAAACGACCCGAAAATGAAAGTGGTCGGTGTGGTGGATTATTTTAAACACAAAGATGACTTTCAGAAGCTTTCCAGCTGCATTTTTCAGCCCTCTGAGCGATGGGATGATACAATGGTGATGAAGGTACAAGCAGGTAGTGGGGCGGAACTGGAAGCCCAAATCTCGAAGGAAGTGGCACGCTTGGGCAAAGATTGGTCAATCGAAATTCAGCAGATGAACAATATGAAATCCAACCGCAACAACCTTGTGCTAGTGCCCGTTCTGATTTTATTGATTGTGTGCAATTTCTTGGTCTTCAACGTTGCTTTAGGACTGTTTGGGGTATTATTCCAAACCATCAGCCGCCGCAAGCAAGAAATCGGTGTGCGCCGTGCCATGGGAGCTACGCAGGGAGCTATCTTGTGGCATTTTATTGGCGAAACCGCCGTTATTGCTACTTTTGGGCTTATTTTAGGCGTCTTTTTTGCGGTTCAATTTCCCTTGCTGAATGTGTTTGATGTAGAGGCAGGGGTATATTTATTAGGAATTTTAATGGCCGTCATTTCGGTTTATGTGTTAGTCAGCATTTGCGCTTTTTATCCGAGTCGTCAGGCTTCTGTGATGCAGCCAGCGACCGTTTTGCACGAAGAATAAGTATGATTTTAATTGTTGATGATGATATTGCCGTTCGGACTTCTCTTTCGCTGTTGATGCGCAAAGAGAAGTTTGACGTTGCAACGGCCGAAACGCCCGAAGAAGCCCTCACCCATTTGACTGAGAATGTGATTGAATTGGTGTTACTCGACATGAATTTTTCTAACGACACCTCTGGAAATGATGGATTGAATCTACTCGCTCAAATCAGACAACAAGATGCACATGTACCCGTGATTCTCATTACGGGTTGGGCCACGATTGATTTGGCCGTCAAAGGGATGAAAATCGGGGCGGCGGATTTTATCAGTAAACCGTGGCAAAATGCGCATTTGATGCAGTCGGTCCGGACCGCGTTGGCGTTGCGTGAGGCAAATGAACAAACTCCGAAAGAAGTAAATCCTGCGCAACGCAGTGCTCCTTCGTCGGTCAGTCGTCGTCAATTGGACCGGCAATATGATTTTGGGCAAATCATCGGGCAGTCGGAATCCATGTTACAAATATTGGGCACCATCGGTCGGATAGCTGCGACGGATGCCTCTGTACTAATTATGGGCGAGAGTGGCACGGGAAAAGAACTCATTGCCGAAGCCATCCACCAAAACAGCCAACGCGCCAAGCGCCCCTTTGTCAAGGTGAATTTGGGCGGGATTTCAACCAGTTTGTTTGAGTCTGAGATGTTTGGGCACATTCGCGGGGCGTTTACCGACGCGCGCTACGACCGCACGGGTCGCTTTGAACTGGCCAATCGCGGTACCATTTTTTTGGATGAAATCGGCGAACTGGATTTGAGCAGTCAGGTGAAATTGCTGCGTGTATTGCAAGACCGAACCTTCGAAATATTGGGCAGTAGCAAGACCAAAACGCTGGACGTTCGCGTGGTGTGCGCTACCAATCGAAATCTGGAAGAAATGGTGGCGAAAGGCACGTTTCGGGAGGACTTGCTGTACCGTATCAACCTCATTACAATTCAGTTGCCTTCTTTGCGCCAGCGTCCCGATGACATTTCGCTGTTGGTCGATTTCTTTGTCAACAACCTACGCAGTATATACGGCCGTCCGCACTTAGAAGTAAGCCGCGACGCGCTGAAATGGCTTAAACAACTCAACTTGCCGGGCAATATTCGCCAACTCAAAAACCTGGTCGAACGGACGATTTTGGTCAGCAATAACGATATACTGGAAGTGGCCGATTTTGAGCAAAATTATCAGCCGCAATCTCGACCCTCCGACTTCATATCTACGAAATCCCCCCTTCCTGATGTAGGCAGCATGACGCTCGAAGAAATGGAAATCCAGATGATTCGACGCGCGATGGAATTTCACCGGGGCAAAGTGGCCCGCGTAGCCAAAGCCCTGGGCCTGACGCGCTCGGCGTTGTACCGGCGGTTGGAAAAGTACAGCATTCCGTTTGATGAGGAATAGCTCGTTCGGTCATTTTAAAGGATACTTCGTAATCACACCCGCAATCCCCGTTTTTTGATACCAATCATTAAAAACGAGTTCTAATTCATTGACATCAAACGTCCCGAAATCTACTTCTCGATAGGTTTTTACTTTTTGGAGAAAGGCACCGGGATGCATAAAGGGTTTTCTGAAACGAACCACCGTCGAATGGGCCGTCTGAATGGCGTAGCGTTTATCGATGGAATGTTGCAGCCCAGCGTTCTGAAAGCGTTGACGCAGGCCGTTGCGTATTTTTTTCAATACATTGTCCAACGGAAAACCTTGGATAAGTAAACAACTCGGCGAAGCTGTAATTCCCCTAAACTGTATTTTAAACGACTTTTGGGCGTCTATCACTTCCTGCACCAATGCTGCGTACTGGGCCGTATCAATGAGGGAAAGGCTAAAGTTTTCGTAACAAGAAATAATTGATAAAACGGTCAGATGAATATCCGTGATTGGATAGTAATATTGCTCAGGTTCTGACGCTTTGAGGTCACTGAGCATGGTTTCAATGGCCGTTCTGACGTTTAGCGGTGGGCGGGCCAATAATGTAATACCCCGGCGGGAGTCCACGTGCGCGTCAATCATGGGGTCATATTCAAAGTGCCCTGACTCAAACTGCTGAACCGAACGTGTCCATAACTGATGATAATGTTGTTCTAAATCCATTGAGTTTTGTGTTGTAACGCATGGCTAAATATATGAAACTAAGCACCAAATTCATTTCTTTCATCGTCATTATTCACTTGGTGGCGGTAGGATTGTCGTTGTATATTTTCAAAAAAGAACCACTTTTTTTCATCGCATCCGAGGTGTTTATTATGCTTTCGCTGTTCATCGCTTGGCAATTGTACAACGAAATGATTCAGCCGCTCAATCTGCTCATGACGGGCGTAGAAGCCATCAAAGACCGTGATTTTAACGTTAAATTTCTTAAAACGGGAAAGTACGAAATGGACCGGCTCATTGAAATTTACAATCAGATGATTGACCAGTTGCGTACCGAGCGCACCCGGCAAGAAGAACAGCATTTTTTTCTTGAAAAACTGATTCACACCTCACCAACGGGCATTTTGATGATGGATTTTGACGAAAATATCACCGCCATCAACCCTAAAGCGCAGGCCATGCTGAGCATTCAGGCCGACGCCGTGCTGCACCGCGCGCTGTCGTCGATTCAGCATCCTGTTTTGCAGGCCTTGAGTCACTTAAAAACGGGGGAGTCACGGACGATAAATTTCAACGGGTTAGAGACTTATAAATGCCAAAAGGCGCATTTTATGGATCGGGGTTTTCCTCGTTATTTTATCATGCTCGAAGAACTGACGACCGAAATTCTGGCGGCCGAAAAGAACGCCTACGGCAAAGTGATTCGGATGATGGCTCATGAAGTCAACAACTCGGTCGGGGCCGTAAATTCGATTTTGGATACGACCATTTCGTTGGAACAAAACCAACCCGACGTAACGGAAGCCCTGCAAGTAGCCCGCGACCGTAACGAAAACCTCAATCAATTTATGCGACGTTTTGCCGACGTGGTGCGCTTGCCCATTCCGCACAAAGAGCCACTGAACATCAGCGCTTTAGTAATGAAAACGGCGAGCCTAATGTCGTCGGTGGCCAAACGCCAACAGATTCGTTTTGAATTTAATTTTAGTGACGATGATGTGACGATTGCGGCCGACGTATCACAGATGGAACAAGTACTCATCAATGTCATCAAAAATGCCATTGAGTCCATTGAAAATGATGGGACCATTATGTTTGAAACAACTCATCAGCCGCTTCAGTTACTGATTATTGATACGGGAAAAGGTATCCAGAAAGGTATTGAAGAGCAGTTGTTTAGCCCTTTTTTCTCCACCAAACGCAACGGGCAGGGGGTCGGTCTCACGCTTATTCGGGAGATTCTGGTCAATCACGGGTTCGGACTTTCGCTCCACACCGAGCAGGAAGGAAAGACGGTGTTTCGGGTGCGGTTTTGAGGCGGGGAAACCTCACTTCAAAGACCTAATCCACTCCCTCACCAGCGCTACGCCTTCGGTGTGCGTGGTTTTGCGGCCCAGTTCGGGCATCATTTCGCCAGGGTCGGTGGATTCCATTCGGTACAGTAAAATGGATTTTTCGGGTTGACCAGGTACGATGCTGTATTGTCGCCCGCCAGAGCCTCTTCCTGCGGCTACAGGCGCTTTCATTATGCCCAATTTTGTCAAATCGGTTTCGTCGTGGTTCAGCATTAAGCCCGAGGTTTTGGCGGGGCCTTCGTTGCGGTGGCAGTGCGCACAGTTAATGTCCAGCCATGCCCGGGCCCGCGCCTCTAAGGAGCCGCTGGCGGGGTCATTCCAGACGGGTGCTTTGGGGACATCGGTAAGGGCGGGAAGTTCCGTCAAAAGCCCTATTTTTTGCCAATGAACCAATTGGTTTTCTTTTTCGCCATATTCAAAATCACCATTCAATTGCCTGACCGACGGCCCGATAGGCTGCATTTTTTCATTTTGATTATGGCAACCTTTGCACTGATTTAGGTTGGGCATTGCGTACTGAATCGTGCGTTTTTTGCCATCAGAATGAATCCAACTTACCTCTTTGGTTTCTCCGGCTACTTCGAGGTAAGCGTCGGTTTGGTTGTCATTCCAGATATATTCCAGCGCTTTCCAGCCCGATTCTTCGTGAATCAGCAGACGTGTTTCCATGATGCGCCGTCCTGCGGTGGGATTGCGAAAATCGTTGGGATAATAAAAGGTCTTGATGATGGTGGTTCCGACAGGAAAGCTAAGTACACGGTCAGCATTATAGGCTACAGTTGTACCAGCAGGAAGTTTTACGAATCGCAATTTTTCGGCATAGTCAGAAAACAGCGGCGTATTAAGTTGGTAAGGCACAACCCCTTCGGCGGGAAGCTGGTCGGCGATTTTACCCTGAAAAAATCCGTATTCCGAAAGATTTTCTTTCGGGGCAAAAGAGGTATTGTCCGCCGAGAGGGTTGTTTTTCGAAATGAAAAAGTAAAGGCAATGGATATAATAAAAAAGGCAAACGAAAACAGTTTCATTGTTAAATAACGAATTTTGAATGATGCTGAACTCTTACATCCTACCTCTGACTTCTCACCACTTATTCCTCAAGCATCGAAGGTGGAATCGGGAGTTTGAGGGGCTTTCCCTCTTCCGCTTCTCCTAGCAAATATCCGAAAGGTTTGAGGGCATCGACGGAATCAAATATCACTTTCAAAATGGCGGTCATCGGCAGGGCCAATATTAAGCCAGAGACTCCCCATAATTGTCCACCCAAAATCAACACAATCATGGCCGCTAAGGGGTTGACACTCACCTTAGAGCCCACAATATAAGGCGTTATAAAATTGCCTTCCAAAATCTGGATTACCCCAAAAACACCCAAAACGCCCAACGCATACATGGGAGAATCGAGCGCCACCAATGCCATCAGCGCGGGAAGCAACGAGCCTATCATTAACCCAATGTAAGGAATCAGTAATAAGCAAGAGGCGAAGAAACCAAAGAAAATTGCATGTGGTACGCCCAGCAGCAACAACCCTGCCGAGTTCATGACGCCTACAATCAAAATCACCGAAACCAAGCCGACCAAGTAGCCTTGTACGACCTCGTAAATTCGCCGAATGGCCTGATCGACGCGGCGTTTGTGGCGACCGTTGAAGGCCTTGTAGAAAAACCGTCGAAAAAAATCACGGTACAACAGGAAAAAAAAGACAAATAAGGGCACCAACGCCGCTGATGCAAGCGTGCCAGTGGTGGTAGCCACGGCACCCGTGAGGATAGAGGCGCTGTTTTTGAGGGCTTCGGTGAGGTACTTACGGCCTTCGGTGAGTTGCTTGCGGCGGCTCATGCCAAAGTTGTCGGACAAGAAATCTTGTCCTTGGTCAATCCAGAAATTGGCTTTTTTCTCCAAGCGAGGTAATTCTTCGCCAAAACTGATGATTTGAACGGAAGCAACGTATATTAAGCCAACCAAAACCGCAAAAAACAAGATTAAACTAACGGAAATCGCCGCAATACGCGGAATACGCCAGCGTTCCAGTAAGGCACAAATAGGGTACAACAACACCGCAAAAAGGACCGAGAACGTAAGGGGAACCAAAGTTTCGCGGAGTACGTAAAGAATGTAAACGATGATAACGCCCGAGAGCAACCACCCAGCGAGGCGTACAGAAAACGGAAACGACTTTTGCATGTTTAAGAAAGAGTGAAAGCCAAATAGCACGAAAATTTAGGAATAAACTGGACGAAACAACCAAAAAATCTCATTTTTATTATGCATAAACTGATTTGGTGGGCTTTTACGCTGCGAGTGGCTTTGTGTGACTGTCATAATGAAAAAAAAAATGTTGGATTTGTTAACGGAAAGAGCGTTTACGAAATGGTCAAAATCGGCCAGCTCCCTCCCGAACTTGGGGAAACGTCAGGCTTGGCGTTGGGCCGAGAAGCTCGGACCTTTTGGACCCACAACGACGGTGATAATCCTGCCGAACTCTACGAAGTGAACGACGAAGGGAAGGTGAAAACGGTGTTGAAATTGCCTCAATTTAAGAATATCGACTGGGAAGATTTGGCACAAGATACCAAAGGGAATCTCTACATCGCAGATTTGGGCAATAATGCCAACCAGCGCAAAGACCTAGTTATCCACAAAATTAACCCCAATGAGTTGAATAAGTATGAGGCCATCCGCGTGGCGTATGCCGACCAAAAAGCATTTCCGCCGCCTTCGGCTGAGCAAAATTTTGATTGTGAGGCTACCGTTTGGCACCAAAATAAACTGTATTTATTCTCTAAAAACCGCAGTACGACTAACCGCAACGTAAGAATGTACGCCGTGCCCGATAGCGCTGGCACGTACACGGTTGCACCCATCGACAGCGTGTACAGCAAAGCCATGGTGACGGCGGCTGATGTAAGTCCCGACGGAAAAACGCTGGTGCTGCTGACCTACGGAAAACTCTTGTTTTTTGACGTGAGCCAAGGCATGAATTTCCGGAAGCCATTGTACTGCTTAAAGTTTGCCCAAGGACAAACCGAGGCCATTGTTTTTATTAACAACGAAGACTTTATCCTGACCAATGAGCAGAAGGGGGAGATGTTTTTGGGGAGTAAAAAAAGGCTTTGAAACGCATTTCGCAGCCTTAAGGGGCGGTTGGACAAGCGCCGATTTTTGCGCTAAAAACACTGCCCTGCGCGGCCGTAAATCCAGGTTTCAATTCAATGGAATTACCAGCGGTGTAGGTGACATTGATGGCATTTGCAATTGTATTGGTTGCGTTGATTGAGTTGCTTGCATTGAATATATGGTTGCTCGTTATCGGGTCAAAAGAGGTCAATGTAATAGAAGAAGGGCAGTTTTGGGCTTTTATTTTATAGATGTTTCCATTCGAAAACGAAGCCGTGTAAAGCTCTCCTTGCCAATCTTCCCCAAAAGTAACGGGGCTGGAAAGGGTGACGGATTGCGCCGCATTTTGGTAGCCGCCGCTGGGGTTGCGGCGTAAAGCCCAAAAGTTTCCTGAAATATAATCGGCGTAGATATAGTGGCCGTACATGTCAGGAAACTGTTGGCCGCGATATACAAAGCCGCCAATCACTGACCGACCGGCTCCGCTATTGTTGGTGAAGCCCGCGTATTCGTGGATGGGAAAAGTCATACTGATTGAATCTTCGCATACGGGTTGAACATACCGATGATTGCCTTCATAACACCGCCATCCGAAGTTAGCCCCACTGGGTGAATTTTTGGCTAAAAAATCAATTTCCTCCCAGCCATCCTGTCCATTGTCGCCAATCCATAAATCTCCCGTTGAGCGGTCGAAGCTCATCCGCCAAGGGTTGCGGAGTCCACGCGCCCAGATTTCGTCCCGAATGCCGTCGTTGGGCATTTGGTAGGGGTTAGAAGCTGGAATGGCGTAGGTGTTATTGTTAGCATTGACGTCAATGCGCAGTACTTTGCCGAAAAGTTTGGACAGATTTTGGGCATTGTTGAGTGGGTCTCCCACGGTGTTGCGCCCACCGTCGGCATCATCTCCGGTGGAAATGTATAAATAACCATCTGCTCCAAAACTAATTGCCCCGCCCCGGTGGCCTATATTCAGTACGTGTGGGATGGTAAGTAAACGCGTTTCGGTGGTATCGGCTAGATGAGCGTTGCCGACACTTTTTCGGAATTGTGAGAGTTGAACAACGTTATCAGGTTTTCGAATGTAGAGTACATAAAAACGGCCGTTCTCAGCGTAGTTTGGATGAAAGGCAAAACTGTTAATGCCCGCCCATTGGGTGTCCTCGACTTTGGAGCTAATGTCTAAGAAGGGCGTCGATAGAATACTGTCGTTTTGAATGATTTTTATTTTTCCACCGATTTCAGAAACAAAAAGCCGACTATCACCAGCCGATTGAATATTGGTCGGACGAGTTAATCCTGTTTGGTATATTTCAAGCGAAAGAACAGGAGGCTGTGCTTGTAATTTCACAGAGGTCAATAGAAAAGCTAGACAAACAATATGACGATTGATAGCGCGCATATTTATTTTGCATTATTGTTTAAATGTGCTCCAAGTAAGGTTGAAAAATAATTCTAAACAATAAAGTCTTCAGTGAATGTAAAATATCCTTCTAAGGCAATTTGTTAGATTGTCTGAAAATACCTTTATGTGGCTGGCCGTGGTTATTTTGGATAATTATATTTGAAAATAAAAATTCCCCGGCTTAAAAGCCGAGGAATCTAGAGTCTTCAAATAGATGTATCTAATATGTTCAGATTATAAAATCGTCTTAGCTTTGGCTAAAGCGGCATCCAAGCCACTGGCATCAGAGCCGCCCGCGGTGGCAAAGAAAGGCTGTCCGCCGCCGCCGCCTTTGACTTCTTTGGCGAGGTCTTTGACGATGTTGCCTGCGTGTTTGCCCTGCGCTACCAAATCTTCAGAAAGCATCACTGCCAATTGAGGCTTGCCGTTAAGTACCGTTCCCAATACAATCAAACAGGTACCGAGCGACTCTTTCAGTTGGTACGTCAGCGATTTGAGCGCATCTGCGTTGGCAACTTCTACCCGTGCAATGATGACAGAAATTTCACCTTTAGTTTCTACCTGAGCCAATAAACCTTGTTTGGTTTGTTGCAACTTTTCGTTTTCAAGGGCTTCAATGCGTTTGAGCAACGTGGCTTTTTCCGAAAGCAGGTTTTCTACGGCTTTCACCACGTCTTTTTGGCCCTTGAACAATTCTTCCAATTGGCTGATAACCTCTGCCTGACGGCTGATGATTTCCAGGGCTTTTTCGCCAGTTACGGCTTCTACGCGGCGTACACCTGCCGATACGGAGCCTTCGGATGTGAACTTGAAAAGCGCAATCTCGCCCGTTGAAGGCACGTGCGTACCTCCGCAAAGCTCGACCGAAAACTGAGGGTCAAACTCCACGACGCGGACAAAATCGCCGTATTTTTCACCAAACGTAGCCGTTGCCCCTTTCTTGATGGCCTCATCAATCGGCACATTGACGTAGGTTTTTTGGGCAATGTTGGCGCGAATCTTGGCGTTTACGATGTCTTCTACCTGCTTCAATTCCTCGTCGGTTACTTTGGCAAAGTGCGAGAAGTCAAAACGCGTTATTTCGTCGTTTTGATACGAACCTTTTTGCACAATGTGCGTGCCCAACACCTTCCGTAAACCTGCCAGCATCAAGTGCGTAGCCGTGTGATTACGCATGATGTTCTGACGGCGGTGGGCATCTACAGAAGCGAGGAGCGGGGAGTGAGTATTCAGAATTTCATCCAGATTTTTGTCACGGGAAACATGAACGAACAAATCGTTCTCTTTCTTCGTATCAACGATATTGATAATTCGTACTTCGTCATTCGTAACTCGTAATTCCAATTCCCCCGAATCGCCCACTTGTCCCCCCATTTCGGCATAAAACGGCGTCTGGTCGAGCACGATGTGGTATTCTTCGCCCGCTTTGGTTTTTACTTTGCGGTATTTCACGATTTGGGCGTTGGCTTCGAGGGTATCGTAACCCACAAACTCAAAATCGCCACCTTCGCTTACTTCTACCCAGTCGGTAGCTTCTTTGGCGGCGTCCTGACGGCTGCGGTTTTTCTGTTCGGCCAATGCTTTTTCGTAACCAGCCTCGTCGATTTTGTAGCCTTTTTCTTTGGCCAACAAAGCCGTTAAATCCACGGGAAAACCAAACGTGTCGGATAATTCAAAAACTGTTTCCCCGTTGATGATTCCCCCCGCGGGCGTTTGCGCGCTGATGAGTTCAAAGCGTTTGATACCTGCTTCCAACGTACGCAAAAAGCTTTTTTCTTCTTCATTTACCACGCGGGTTACAAAGTCTTCTTGTGCTTTGAGTTCGGGGAAAACATCCTTAAACTGCTCGGCCAGTACTGGTACCAACTGACTCATAAATGGCTCGGTGAAGCCTAGATACGAGTACCCATAGCGAATAGCTCGGCGCAAAATGCGACGAATAACATAGCCCGCTTTGGCGTTGGAAGGCAATTGTCCGTCGGCAATGGCGAAGCTCACCGCACGCAGGTGGTCAGCAATGACGCGCATGGCGATGTCGGTATAATCGGTCGTGTTGAGTGTGCCGTTTACGCCGTATTTTTTACCGCACATTTTCTCAATGACCTGAATGGTGTTTTGGAAAATGTCGGTGTCGTAGTTTGATTTTTTGCCCTGAATGGCCATGCAAAGGCGCTCAAAGCCCATGCCCGTATCGACGTGCTTGGAAGGTAACGAAATCAATGAGCCGTCGGCTTTGCGCTCAAACTGCATGAACACGTTGTTCCAAATTTCCACCACTTGCGGGTGGTCGGCGTTGACGAGTTCTTTACCCGACTTGGCATCTACGTCGGCTTGGTCGCGGAGGTCGATGTGGATTTCTGAGCAGGGGCCGCAGGGACCAGTATCGCCCATTTCCCAGAAATTATCTTTTTTGTTGCCCAAAATGATGCGGTCTTCGCCCACCATTTCTTTCCAAATATCCCAGGCTTCTTGGTCAAAAGGAACGCCGTCTTTTTCATCACCCTTAAAAACCGACACGTAAATACGCTCTTTGGGCAGTTTGTAGACTTCGGTGAGCAATTCCCACGACCACGCAAGGGCTTCTTTTTTGAAATAATCGCCAAATGACCAGTTGCCCAACATCTCAAACATCGTATGGTGGTAGGTGTCAAAACCTACGTCTTCGAGGTCGTTGTGCTTGCCACTCACGCGCAGACATTTCTGGGTGTCGGCGATACGCTTACTTGGGGGCGTGCCGTTGCCCAAAAAGAAATCTTTGAACTGCGCCATGCCCGAGTTGTTGAACATGAGCGTGGGGTCATTTTTGGCCACAAGCGGTGCCGAGGGCACAATGAGGTGGCCTTTACTCTTAAAAAAGTCTAAAAACGCTTGGCGGATTTCGTGGGAAGTCATCTTCAGTTTACAGTTTACGGTCAACAGTTTACAGTTGGCGGGCGTCCCGCTTTACAGTCAATAGTTCACAGTATAGGTATTGTTATTTGTACTGCGATTACACTACTGGCTTACTGCTAAGAATTGGGCTGCAAAATTAGAGAAAAATGCCGTAGGTTTCTGATTTGACTTTGATTAACTTGCGTAGAAGACACGCAATAACGTACAATAGAAGACTATGAACGCTTGGTGCGCACAAAAACCGGATTGTAGACCCTTGTAATGAAGTGGTTTTGGTGTATGTATTTGAAAAGGAAGATACCGGCTGTTTCTTCGGTTGAAGAGCATAACTTTGTTCGTTCGAGTGTGTTAGCAGGGTTTGAAACTCACCTATAAGAAATTTTTGCGGAGGGATAAAAAGGTATGACTAAATATATGCTACTTTGGCTATTTGTGCCCCACAAACCACTCAATAATTGACCTGTGGGGCATTTGTGAAAAGTATTAAAATCCATAGCCATGTTCCCGAAAGACCACCTCTATTTTGCCTTTTTTTGCTGTGCCGGGGATAAATTCTAAAGCAAGAATAATACCTGCTTGAGTCCCTTCTTCTATACCTTTAACTTTTAAAGAATCTCTGTGAACAGCATAGTTTTTTCGGTACACACTATCTAAAATTACTATATTGAGAGGTCTTTTACGTGCTTTAAACTCCGTAGTATCAAAACAAATACTCTCGCCAAACCCCAAGCTTCCATCCATGTATCCTTTTACGTTTATATCCACAATACTATCTTCCCGCTTAATTTTGTAAAAGAAATACTGGGTTTTAGTCATATCTCTGAAAACATATGTCTCAATTATATCTTTTCGCTCACATCCTACAAGTACCAACAAAATGCCGATAAAAACTCTTTTAATTGTCATTTCTTGTTAGGTACTTAATGCCCCACGAATTACCTAATAAGTAACCTGTGGGGCATTTACTAAACGTTTTAAAACCCATATCCATGCTCCCGAAACACGACCTCTATTTTGCCTTTCTTTGCTGTACCGGGGATGAATCCTAAAGTAATAAAAAGACCTGCCTGAGTGCCTTCTTCCCCTCTTTTAATATTGATTGAATCAGAATAAATGGAAAGAGTGTTTTTATAAAGGCTATCGAATGGCGGTGCTACGCTGATGGGGAGCTGACTTGCTTTGAATTCTGTCGTATCACCACAAATAGTTTTGCCAAACCCCAAGCTCCCATCCATGTATCCTTTTACGTTTATATCCACAATACTATCTTCCCGCTTAATTTTGTAAAAGAAATACTGGGTTTTAGTCATATCGCTGAAAACATACGTCTCAATTATATCTTTCCGCTCGCATCCCATCAGTACCAACAAAATGCCGATAAAAATCCTTTTAATTGTCATTTCTTGTTAGGTACTTAATGCCCCACAAACCACACCATAAGTGACCTGTGGGGCATTTGTGAAAAGTATTAAAATCCATACCCATGCTCCCGAAAGACGACCTCTATTTTACCCTTTTTGGCTGTGCCGGGGATAAAATGTAAAAAATGAAAAAGACCTGCTTGAGTACCTTCGCTACCATCCTTAATCCTCAGAGAATCCTTGTGTACACTAACAAATTCTTTATTAAGGTTCAATTGAACTTTTTCTTTAGCCCTCAATGATTTATTGTAAGTTGAGAAAAATTCTTTACTGAGGTTGTCAGAAAGATTTACCATTATGGTTCTTTCATTTATCTTAAACTCAGTAGTATCAGAACAATAGCCTTGCCAAACCCCTAAGCTTCCATCCATGTACCCTTTTACGTTTATATCCACGATACTATCCTCTCGCTTAATTTTGTAAAAGAAATACCGGGTTTTAGTAATATCGCTGAAAACATACGTCTCTATGATGTCTTTTCGCTCGCATCCCATCAGTACCAACAAAATGCCGATAAAAATCCTTTTAATTGTCATTTCTTGTTAGGTACTTAATGCCCCACAAACCACTCCATAAGTGACCTGTGGGGCATTTGTTAAAAGTATTAAAATCCATACCCATGCTCCCGAAACACGACCTCTATTTTGCCTTTTTTGGCTGTACCGGGAATGAATTGTAAACAATACATAGCCCCAGCTTGAGTACCTTCACACCCACCCTTAGCAATGATCGAATCAGCAAAAATTTTAAAATACCTTCTTTTCAGACTAGTATCGATTTCACTAAGATTTTTACCCCTGATGAATGACGAAAATTCGTTTTTGTCAAAACAACTTCCCTCACTATATCCTAAGCTTCCGTCTATGGATCCTTTAATTTTGTAATCCACTATACTTTGCTCTCTTTGTATGGTATAGAATAAAGATTGAGGCTTAGAAAAATCTGTGATGATGTGCTTCTCTATGATGTCTTTTCGCTCACATCCCATCAGTACCAACAAAATTCCAATAAAAATTCTTTTAATTATCATTGCAAAAACTGGTTGCGGAACTGGTTTGAATTAAACTGTCTTCTTTTCTACCACTTGTGCCTATCGAAAGGCGCTTTCCTTGTTTATTGTATATTGCCTCCAAAACTTTCTGACGTAATGCTGAACCACTACATCCGCAGGTTTCGGCTACTTTTTTGTTAGGTTTTAAAGTCACAAAGAAGCATGTTTTTTGTGAGGATATATAGCGTAAAAATACTCATTTTAATGACGGCCCTGTACACTGAATTTTGGCGAAAGTTGATTGTTTTCAAGCCTTTTGCTTAAAGATTTTGCGATTAAACAAATCGTTATATATTTGCTTAAAACTTATCCTAAGTGCTATGAAAATAATTCTTACTTCTATTTTAGTGTTGGGATTTTCGGTAGCGTGGGCGCAGAAACTAGAGCTGAGAATTCCTTCACCTTCAAAGCCGTTGAAAATCAAAAAGATTTATCCGCCGCTTTATCCTCCCGTCTCGTATCGTTTTTCGCAAGATTCGAGCATGGCTTATGCCAACATAGACAACATGCCAATTCTAGTGGCGCAATCTCCCGAAAACATGCCGAACGCCGATATCAAAATGCTACAAGACAGCGGAAGTGTGTATCGGATGCCTAATCCTTTAGGTAGAGGGGAGAGAAAATTTCCTAAGAAGCCTTAGCCTGACATACTTACATGAAAAAATCGTCTTCTTTGATTGGGGGAGGAGTATTTGCGTTGATTGGGCTGATTATGGCGGCCGTGAGCTGGAATTTCTACAAAAGTGATAAAGCTTTTATGAACAAATCTCTCTCGGCAATGGGGACCGTGGTTCGGTGGGATTATGTGAGGTCAACGCGCGGCGAAACTACGTTTTATCCGGTTATTGCTTTTGAGACAGCAGAAGGCCAAAAAATAGAGTTTCGCAACGGCGTCGGAACTACCCGTCGTAAAGGCAGTTATCAAGAAGGGGAGCGTGTGAAGGTTCGCTACGAAACCCAAAACCCCGCCAATGCTAAAATCGCGGGGTTTTGGGAACTATGGGGATTGACCGTCGTCTTAGGCGGATTTGGGCTGGTTTTTATCGGAGCAGGATTGAAAATTATGTTAGCGTAAATTATAAATTATGTTGTTATATCCATTGATTCTCAGTGTGCTGAATACCAAAAGAAATAAAAACACTGAAAGAATTAGGCAACATTCTCTAAATCGCGATAATTGACAATCATCTTGGCATGAGGATACATAATGTCTGATTCTAAAACAGGAACAACATCTATGGTTTGCCCTTCGGTGTCAAAAAACTCAAGGATATAACCGTCGGGCTTTCCATTAGTACCATGAATATGCTCAATAATTGTTCCTACGTCACCTTTGCAAAAACCTGATTGTGGTAGGTCATGCACTAATAATACTGTTGAAAATAGTTCAAATTTCATTTTTCTAAAGATCATTAGGGTATAATGTCACAAACCGAAACGTTTCATTGTCTTCTGTCAGTAACCAAATTGTAATAACACTCTTATCTTTCAATTTTGCCACAATTTTATGCAAACTGCCTCCAAAAGGCGCTGTGCGTTGGAAAACGGAATCGTTATTCTGGGCAATAAGAATTATCTCGTTTTGTAGATCTTCCCAGTTGTTTTGGTAATAGCCTAAGCGATTGAGAAAAGCAGATTTATCATTTTTCTCTTTCCAAACCAATAGGTAATCGGTGATTTTAGCTTTCTCAACAATGATAGTTTGCTTCATTACACCTATTACAAATTTAAAAAGTTTAGATTAGTTATACAAACAACTATTCATACACAAACTCGCCAAATTCACTCTTTACCGTTACTTTTTTGCCTTCATGGGCTTCTACATGGCCAATGATTTGGGCTTCTATCCCGAACGATTGAGCGATTTCAATCACGCGTTGCGCGTGGGCTTCCGAAAGGTATACTTCTAAGCGGTGGCCCATGTTGAAGACTTTATACATTTCCTGCCAACTCGTTCCGCTTTCGGCCTGAATCAGTTTGAAGAGCGGCGGAATGGGGAATAGGTTATCTTTGATAACGTGCAGATTATCAATAAAATGCAGGACTTTGGTTTGAGCGCCGCCGCTGCAATGCACCATGCCGTGAATCTGCGGGCGGAGTTCGTCCAGCAGCGTTTTTGCAAAAGGAGCGTAGGTGCGGGTAGGAGAAAGAATCAGTTGCCCTACGTTGATGGGCGCGCCTGCAACGGCATCGGTCAGACGTTTTGAGCCGCTGTAAACCAATGAACTGTGTACTTCAGGATCGAAACTTTCGGGATATTTGGGGGCAAGATAACTGTCTAATACGTCGTGGCGGGCGGAGGTAAGTCCGTTGCTGCCCATGCCGCCGTTGTAGGTAGTTTCGTAAGAAGCCTGCCCAAAAGAAGCCAAGCCCACAATCACGTCTCCTGCCTGTATGGTGTCATTGGAAATTACATCCGCGCGTTTCATGCGGGCAATCACGGTGCTGTTGACCGTAATCGTTCGTACCAAATCGCCTACGTCGGCGGTTTCGCCACCAGTGCTGTAAATCTCTACGCCGTGGCTGCGGAGCATCTCCAGCACTTCCTCGGTACCGTTGATGATTTCGGCAATCACATCGCCCGGAATTTTATTTTTGTTGCGGTCGATACTCGACGAAATCAGCATCGGGCCGGTAGCTCCCACGCAAATGAGGTCGTCGGTATTCATCACGATGGAATCCTGCGCAATGCCGCGCCACACTGACAAATCGCCCGTTTCTTTCCAATACAAATACGCTAATGAGGTTTTGGTACCAGCACCGTCGGCGTGCATGATGGTACAATAATCAGGGTCACCGGCGAGGGTGTCAGGCACAATTTTGCAGAATGCTTTCGGAAAAAGCCCTTTGTCGAGGTTGGCAATGGCGCGGTGTACATCTTCTTTGGAAGCCGATACGCCGCGTTGGAGGTAACGTTCAGTCATGGAGTTAAACACAATATGAGGCGCAAAGTTATCAAATTTGCACCTCATATTCTAACGTCGGTGAGGTTCAAAACCTCGCCGACGTTCCCTAAGCCTCGCCCATGTTCCCTCGCCGACGTTGATTAGCTTATTTTTGGCAGTTGCCAGCCATTGTTATAGTGGGCTTTAATGAGGGCATTGGCTTCCGCGTCGTTCTTGAAAGTACCCGCTGCTGCATCCCAATATACTTTACGGCCTGTTTTGTAGGCAATATTGCCCATGTGGGCGTTGATAGCCGCAATACTGCCCGTTTCGATGCCGCATTTCAAGATTTTAGGATTGTTGTCTTTGATGGCCTGTACGAAGTTTTTGGTGTGGTCATTGAGGTATTCACCATTGCGGGCCTGATCAGGAATATCTTCAATTTTATAGATTTTGATGCCGTTTTTGGTTTGGGTTTCGGGATGCAACGACCAGCCGCCCCGGTGGAGTACAAGCGTACCGTTATTGCCGATGAACGCAATCCCTTCGGTAAGACCATAATTGCCGCCGTCGATACCCGTGGCGTGTTCCCACAGCATGTTAAAACCTTCATATTCATACACCGTTTGCAGAGTGTCAGGGGTTTCGGAGGCATCGTCTGGATAGGCTAGTTTTCCGCCCGAAGCCATCACAGATTTAGGGGCTTTGGCGTTCATGGCGTAGAGGGCAATGTCGATTTCATGCACACCCCAGTCGGTCATTAAACCGCCGGCGTAGTCCCAAAACCAACGAAAATTGAAATGAAAACGGTTGGGGTTAAACGGGCGTTTTTTGGCGGGACCGAGCCACATGTCGTAGTCTACGCCCGCTGGCACGGGGCCGTCTGGTTTTACGGAAACGGGTTCCATCCAACCCTGATACGCCCATACTTTCACCAACCGAATGTTGCCCAATTTGCCCGAGCGCACGTATTCGATGGCTTTTTCGTAGTGCGAGCCACTGCGTTGCCACTGCCCAATTTGGATGATTTTGTTGGCTCTTTTGGCCGCCGCTAACATAATGTTACATTCTTCGATGGAATTGGCCAATGGTTTTTCGCAATAAACGTGCTTGCCCGCCGCCAGTGAATCGGTCATGGCTAGGCAATGCCAATGGTCGGGTGTACCGATGATGACCGCGTCAATGTCTTTATTCTCAAGCATTTTGCGATAATCCTTGTACAATTGGGGGCGTTTGCCCTGTGCCTTTTCTACATCGGCGGCGCGTTGATCTAATACACTTTGGTCAACATCGCAAAGCGCTATGCACTCCACGTCGCTGAGTTGAAGGTGCGAGCGCAAATCTGACCAGCCCATGCCCTTGCAGCCTATAACACCAAGTTGCACTTTTTCATTGGCCGACACGCGCTTGCGTTGGCTGGCTAAAATCTCCAAAGGAGCAAATGAAAAAAGGCCCGTACCCGCCAATGCGGAGGCCGAACGGATGAAATCTCTGCGGGAGGTTTGCATAGGTTTAGTGCGTTTTTTCTATGCAAAAGGAGGGGTAAATAAGAATCTAATGTACATATTCACGCAGAGGGGCAGTAAGCCGTTGCGGCAAAGTCGCAGAGAAATAATGCTTTGTTCCTCTGCGGCTTTGCGTGAACTCTATTTTTTCACCTCCCCAATATGATACTCCTGAATCAGCGGCGGATTTTCAGGGGTGAGGGTGAATGATACCCAAAACGTTGCTTTTTCGCCTTCGATTAGGTAACGCCCGCGCAGTTGATTTTCGGGAACAATTTCTTTCACACTCACGATTTTACCCGCTTTTTTAAACAAGGTTGCGGCTTCTTTTTTCAACGCTTCCAAGGAATAATCGGCAAAGAAGTTTTCGGCAAATAGCCCGCTTGCTTCGGCATTTTTCCAGTCGGGGAGGAGCTGGGTCAACTCTTTTTGGCGCTTTTTAAGGATGTCAGAAGCAGGCAATTGGCGTGGTTGTAGCTTGGCACTCACGATGATCGTGTCCAAAACCCGCAGGTTGATTGGTACGGTTGAAGCATACGTAAGGTTGGCAAAAGCAACAACCCCAATGCCGTACTGAGGCAAAATTCTCCAATTGCTGCCAAAGCCTGGCAACCCGCCGCTGTGGCCCACGTACTCGCGGCCTTCACAGTCGCGCATCCAATTCAGTCCATAGCAATAGGCCGATACCGTTGCGCAGGGGCGCCCGCTTGGGTATTTGTAGTTGGGGGCAAAACCGCTAATATTCCAAGGTTGGTGCATTTCGCGGATAGAACTACGTTTGAGTGGGCCATTGTCAGCATCGTCTTTGGGGGGCCAAGCGGCCAAGTGGTAGGCCGTATATTTACTAAAATCTTCGATGGAGGTAATCAGCCCGCCCATCGCGCCGTAAGCACCATCGTGAAGAAGTGGTTCTTCTACCCACTGCCCGTCGCGCCAACGGTAGCCGTGGGCGAGTTTATCGGCGGGAACTTCGGTGTACTCCCATTTAGTATGGGTCATTCCGAGGGGTTGTAAGATGTTTTCGTTGATAAACTGCTGATAGGTTTTGCCCGATACTTTTTGAATGATGTATCCTAACAACGTAATCCCTAAATTGCTGTACTCATACGCCACACCTGGCGCATTAGAAAAAGCCACCTGACTTTGCAATAGTTTCAACAACTCTTCATTGGTATCCGCCAGCTGCCGGTCGCCCCAAGGGTTATCTTCGGGAAAACCTGCCGCGTGCGTCAACAAATGCCGAATGGTGATGGCGGGCGCATCGGCGGTGAGCAGTTTGGTATTTTTCATTTCAGGAATGTACTTGTCGGCCCGGTCATCGAGGTTGAGCTTACCAGCGTCGCGCAGTTGCAAAATAGCCATCGTGGTAAAACTCTTACTCATGGACGCAATCCGGAAGAGTGATTGGGTATTTGCCGTCGTTTTTTTACTCAGGTCGGTATAGCCCAAGCTACCCGTATGGATGAGTTTGCCATCGACCACCACGCCGTACGTAAATCCAGGAAAATGGTTTTTTTCGGCGTATTCTTTGTAAATTTTGTCGATGGTAGGCAGCACCGCTTCAATCTTTTTCATCCGTTCGGGGTCGGTAAATACGGGTGGTTTGTAGGATTGGGCGCGGAGGAGGAAAGTGCTGAAAAACAACAGCGCAAAAAGTCGCAAAAAGGAAGGTTTCATAGTCGGTGAAGGAAGTGTTTGGTGATGGGCTATTTTAAAACTTGATGAACAAACAAAAGTAACCAGAATGGAAGTAAAAGCCGCTTTTCCTTCGGAAATGATTCTTTTAGCCATGCCGAAAATCGTCTAATTTACGCTTATCTTTATCTTCGTTAAACAGAAAAACAAAATGGGGTCGTACGTACTTTTGGTTACTTTTTGGCTTGCTTACGGCCTACTCCACAGCGTATTGGCCAACAATGGTGTCAAGCTTTTTTTTGAACAAAAAATGAGGCGAGGTTATGGCTTTTATCGGCTGATATACAATGGGTTGGCGTTTGTACTTTTGGTGGCAATTCTGTTCTATCAATTTACGCTTCCAGCGCAGTCTTTATGGGCGTTTGATTGGCGGATATATTTACTCGGCAATTTTCTAAAATACGGTGGTTTGCTTATTGTAATGATTGCCATTTCGGGGTATAACCTCAAAGAGTTTTCGGGTCTGACATTCTCACCGAGGGATTCGAAAGCAGGCTCTGGGGCGCTCAAAACCAATGGTTTGCTGCACTACGTACGGCACCCAATTTATACGGGTACGATTCTGTTTATCTGGGGACTGTTTTTGTCGGATTCTTTGGTTCGCACATTGCTGATGGCGACCTGCGTGACGGTTTATACACGGATTGGTATTTATTTTGAAGAGCAAAAACTGGTGGCCGAATTTGGAGAAGCGTATCAGCTTTACCGTCGTACAGTACCGATGTTGTTTCCGAAGGTTTTTTATAAAAAAGCGGCCCCGTAATGACACGGGGCCGCTTTTTTATAAGAAGGGGGTCTAAAATCAGAAAGTGCTGACATTTAAACGACCGCCAGTCACACACTTTCCTGCAAGGGATGAAGTAGGTGTGGACGAGTTCAAAATGGCATTTTTGATGTCTGCAGCAGAAGCCCCTGCGTGTGAGGCCGCATATAGAGCGGCCGCACCTGCTACGTGCGGAGTGGCCATGGATGTTCCGCTGTAGCTGGCATAGCCTGATGTTACATTTCTTTTTGAGCCCACTGGAACGGTAGAGGTAATGGCGGAGCCTGGCGCACCGATGTCTACTTTGGTGGCTCCATAGCTAGAAAAGCTTGACAATCCACCTGCCGATGTAATGGACGCAACCGCAATGATATTGCTGTTGGGGTAATTTGACGGATAGTTAGCAACGGCATCGTTGTTGCTGGAGCTATTACCTGCGGCGCAGATAAAAAGTACTCCTGCCGTGTTTGCGCGCTCAATGGCATCCTGCAATGCCTGAGAGAAGCCGCCTCCGCCCCACGAGTTGTTGGTGGCAACGATGTTTAGTCCTTTGAGTTTGAGGCCAGTAAAATAATCAACGGCTTTGATGGCGTTGGCGGTAGTGCCTCCACGGCTACCTAAAAACTTGGCCCCGAGCATCTTTACATTCCATGTAACCCCTGCCACACCTTTGCCATTGCCGCCTACACCGCCGATGGTTCCAGCTACGTGTGTGCCGTGGTCATCGCCTACGCCGTCAAATACGGAGCTGTTATTACCATCAAAATCCCATCCGTATACATCATCTCTTAGGCCGTTGCCATCGTCATCAATACCATTCCCTGCAATTTCAAAAGGATTAACGCCTGCATTGGCGGCCAAATCCTCATGGGTGTACATGTAGCCTTCGTCAATGATACCGATGTAAACCGTTGAAGAACCAGTATTGCCTGCGGCCCATGCGGTGGCAGCTTGGCTTCCGTATTGATTGGCACTTGACATTCCCCAAAGAGAGCCATTGGTGAAATAGGGGTCGTTTGAGGCGGCGTCGTGGGTGTAAATGTAGTTGGGCTCGGCATATTCAATTTCGTCAAAATCTTTGGTTTTGGAAAGTGCCTCAAATGCCGCCATTGGAAGCTCAACCAGCGTGACGCCCTCGTTGTCGCCCGCTTTTTCCATCATCTTTGTCAAGATTTTCTCTTTTAATTTTGCTCCAAGCTTTTCTAAAATTTCATCTTTTTTTGAAGAACTTACGCCATTTTTGAACTTAATGAGCAGTTCATTGGGTACTGTATTGGCAGAGGCTTCTCTTGCTGAGCTGTGCGGGTTGCCAGAGGTGCTGCTTTCTGTTAAAATGTCGTTTTGTTGACATGCAACAAAGGCAATTGAAAACGCAGCTGCGAATGATAAGTTTGAATAAACTCTTTTCATGGTACTCGTTTTTTGGTTTAAAAGTTTAGGTTAATGAAATCCTTCATAACGACTGTAAGGTATATAAAAAAAAGACAGTTGATATTGGGTAACCGTCGAAAAATTTTAACTCCAAATCTATTTTCTTGAAAGAATATGTCTGATAAAACTAAAACTGTCCTCATTACGGGAGGGACCAAAGGCATCGGTTATGGAATTGCCGAAATGCTCATCAAAGACGGTATGCGTGTGGCCATTACGGGGCGCAGTAAAGAAACCTTGCAGGAAGTCGTTCAGCAATTAAATCAGCTTAAAGAGGGCCATGCGTTGGGTATCGTGGCCGATGTACGTGATTTTGAATCACAGCAGAGTGCCGTCCAGCAAGTAGTTGAACAATGGGGGGCGTTGGATGTTTTAGTGGCCAATGCGGGTGTGGGGCATTTTGCGCCCATTGAATCCTTGACGATAGACCAGTGGCAGGAAACCATTGACATCAATCTAACAGGCGTGTTTTACAGCGTTAAAGCCGCATTGCCTGCGCTAAAAAAATCGAAAGGCTATCTGATTACCATTGCGAGTTTGGCGGGTACAAACTTCTTTGCCAACGGCTCGGCTTACAATGCCAGCAAATTTGGATTGGTTGGTTTTACGCAGGCCGTAATGCTTGACGTACGAAACGACGGCATTAAAGTGACAACCATTATGCCTGGTTCGGTGGCTACTAATTTTAATAACCATGAACCTTCTGAAAAGGATGCCTGGAAAATTCAGCCCGAAGACATTGGCCAAATGGTAGTTGATTTGCTCAAAATGAATCCACGCACCTTACCGAGTAAAATTGAGGTGCGGCCCACGATGCCTAAGTAGTTTTTGGCTGTTTGATTATTTGTTAAGCCCACATTTGAGGAAAAAATTCCCCAAATGTGGGCGTTTTAACGCTCATTGGGGGAAGTACGACTTTTGTAGTAGAAACATCAATCACCATCATTATTTTACCACTATGAAAAAGGGAATTTTTGTTTTATCCATGTTCGCGACTTTCTTCAGTAGCGAAGTCATTGCCCAAAAAAATGTTTCTTTCGGCCCCATTGTTGGCGTTAATTTTTCGAAGTTAACGGGGAACCAACTGTATTCTGATTGGAAAACAGGCTCTACGGCTGGTATTTTTATCAACTACAGCGGCGAAAGCAGATTTGGTGTCAATGGTCAGCTTCTTTACTCAAGAATGGGAGGCGAGTCTCCCAATGGAGCCTCTAAAGGCCACTTAGATTATCTCCAAATCCCCATCATGGGAACCTATTATCTCAATGGCCGGGGGAATAAATTTCGTCCTAAAGTAATGCTAGGCCCATACATTGGTTTTCTGCTGAAAGCCGTCAATGAAAATGACGTGTCCATTAATCCTGAAGGCGCAACTCGCCCCTACAAAGGGGTAGATGGGGGCGCTGCAATGGGTGCAGGATTTAACTACGCGATTGGCCGCATGGTGTGGCTCAATGCGGATGTAAGATATAACCTCGGCCTGACACAAGTGATGAACACCGTCAGTGACGTTCATAATCGGTCGTGGGGTATCAACGTAGGTTTAAGTTTTCCTTTGGGACAGTATAGCCCAAGTACAGGAACCTTGCGCTAGAGCTACAAAAGAATTGAATTTTCTATCCACAAATGGATTAGTTGTCCACATAAATTGTTGATAACTAATCCATTTGTGGATTTTTGCTTTAATCTTCTTTTTGGGCAACTATGTCTTTTTTGTCTAACGATTGGGCCAACTTAACCAAACGCACAAACTCCGCGCGATACCCTTCTGGGTCTTTGGTTAATGCATTTTGTGCCGTTTGAATCACCTGCTCGTAGGTAGCGTTGCCCTTAAATTCAGATTTTCGCAGCAATAATCCCCATTCGGCCACGGCCGCTGCAAAACGGAAATTGTCAGAAGTACGCACAAAAGGCGTGTGTGTATCGCGTACCGGAATTTCAAACAAACGACTGGTTTCGCTGTCGGGCTGTTTATAGCGCAGTTTTATCGTCAAAACTTCATCCAAAGCGGAGGTAGTCTCAACTGGCTTTTGGTATTTTAAGTCATCGACTTTGGCCAAATAGGCACTTTCTACGCCTGCAGGGATGATTTCGTAGAGGGCCGTTACGGTATGCCCGCTGCCCATTTCACCCGCGTCTTTTTTGTCATCATGAAATTCCTCATTTTTTAGCATTCTGTTTTCGTAACCAATCAATCGGTAGCCTTTGACAAATTTGGGGTTAAACTCCAACTGTAGTTTTACATCTTTGGCGACGGTAAAGAGCGTTCCGCCAAATTCGTGCACAAACACTTTTTGAGCTTCCTGCAAGTTGTCGATGTAAGCGTAGTTGCCGTTGCCTTTGTCGGCCAGTGTTTCCATTTTATTGTCTTTGTAATTACCCATTCCAAAGCCTAAAACGCTCAAATACACCCCGCTTTTGCGTTTTTCTTCCACCACTTGCTGCAATTCTCCTTCGCTCGAAACCCCCACGTTAAAATCACCGTCGCTTGCCAAAATCACGCGGTTGTTGCCACCTTTGATAAAATTTTCTTGTGCAATTTTGTAGGCTAGTTTGATGCCTTCGCCGCCCGCCGTGGAGCCGCCCGCGCTGAGTTTGTCGAGGGCATCTTTGATGGTGGCCGTTTGATTTCCAGCCGTGGATGGTAAGACCATCCCTGCCGCACCCGCATACACCACAATGGCCACGCGGTCGTTGGGGCGAAGCTGGTCAACGAGGAGTTTGAAGGCTTCTTTGACCAACGGCAATTTGTTGACCCAGTTCATCGAGCCCGACACGTCTACTAAAAACACCAGATTGGACGCGGGCAGATGGTCGGTCTGAATGGTTTTGGCTTGCAGCCCAATGTGTACCAATTTCAAACCTTTGTTCCAAGGCGAATCCGAAATCTCGGTGTGGATGGCTACGGGATGTTCGCCTTTGGGTTGGGAATAATCGTAGTCAAAATAGTTAATCAGTTCTTCGATACGGACAACATCCCGTTGGGGAAATTGCCCTAAATTGAGCATTCGGCGCACATTGCTGTAAGCCGCCCGGTCTACATCAATAGAAAAAGTAGTCAATGGGTTTTTCTTGGCATCGTGAAAAATGTTTTCGTTCAATGCCTTGTATTCCTCTGTGTTGAATTGGCCGTCGTGAATCAGGCTGGGCATTGCTGCTGGCTGTACCGCAAATGTTTGCATTTTAGCATTAGGTGCGGCTCTTCCAGTTACCACCGCTACTTCTTGAAGTGGTTGATTATCTATTTTCAAAGCCACATTTATCACCAAATCGGCCCCGATTTTTCGTTCGACACCTTGGTAGCCAATGAATGAGAATAGGAGTTTATCCCCTGTTTTGGCACGAATGGCGTACCTGCCTTGGGCGTCGGTGATGGTGCCCGTTTTGGTGTTTTTGATAAAAACAGTCACTCCCGCAAGTGGTACTTTGGTGCCCGCTTCCGAAACGATTCCCGTCACCGCGACGGGCGTAGACTGGGCGCAAGCGTAAAAAGCCAATAGGCTAAAAATCAGGCAAAAGAATTTTGTTTTCATGGTTGTAATTTTTAGTTTCAACCATTAGATGCAGGGATATTAAAGATTCCATAAAAGTTTTTAAAATTTTTTTATGGAAAAAACGTAAACCCTGCATCTAAGAGCAAAAGTATGTTTTAGTGGAAGGCAGGCTCCATTTTTTCACTCCTGACTTTTACATTTTACGCGGAGCCGTCCAAACGGTTTATTATTTTTTAGTTTATCATTTTTCGATTCAAAACACCTCTTATCCCTTGTTTCTAAAAATATTTCGTCGTAAAACCGCACTCACCGATGCCGAATACCTGTCGGACTACCGTCGCACGGGCGATTTGACGGGGCTAGGAGAGCTATATGAGCGACACATGGACATGGTTTTTGCGGTGTGCTTTCGGTATTTGCGGCAAGAAGACGAAGCCAAAGATGCGGTAATGCAGGTGTTTGAACAATTGGTTACGGATTTAAAAACCTACGAAGTTCAAAACTTCAAAAGCTGGTTGCACAGCGTGGCGCGTAATTATTGCCTGATGCAACTCCGCCAAAAACGGGTAGCGGTGGGGGATGAGGGGATTTTTGAGCAGGAAGCTTACGAAAATTTCGTGGCCGAGCCGCCCGAAAAAGAGGGTTGGCGAATAGAGGCTCAATTATCTGATTTGGGGGATTGTCTGCAAACCCTCGCGCAAGAGCAGCGCCGCAGCGTAGAGTTGTTTTATTTCCAACAGTTATGTTATCAACAGATTGCCGAGCAAACGGGTTTTGCAATCACCAAAGTCAAAAGTTATCTCCAAAATGGCAAGCGAAATTTGAAACTGTGCATGGAGGGCAAACAGCATGACTAAACCTAAAAAACACATCGAACCTTCAAATGAGCAACTGCGCCGTTATGTGGCGGGGGAGTTGTCGCCTGCTGAGCAACATCAAATTGAAAAAGCGGCGTTGGAAAACGAGCGGATTGATGATACAATCGAAGGTTTACGGAAGATAAAAAACGCTAACGTAGAGGATAAAAAAGCCTTAGAGGAGCTACGTGAGCGACTCCACCAACGCGTACAAAAACGGCAACGGTCGTGGCTGCCGTACTATTATGCCTCGGCAGCGGCGGTAGTGTTGGTTGTGGGGTTGGGTTGGTGGTTGACCCAGAAGGCAGAAATGCCCGCGAAGGCTTCGACGGCCATTGCGCTACAACAACCGCCACCCGTACTCAAGCCTGAATCGGTGCCTGCTGAAGTAGGAAGCCCGCTGCCCTCGATTGCTTCTTCGGCCAAAGCGGAGCGTTTTGACCGCAAACCTGTGTCCACGCCTAAAAAAGAGGCTGTGGCAGAAATCACAGCGGCATTCAAACCAGCGCCAACGCTAGAGCTAGAAGAAAAGGCGAGTGATGTGCCTTCGCTGGAGGTAGCTCCTGCGGCCATACAAATGTTGGATTCGGGGCAAAATGTGGCCGTGAATCCAAAAATGCCCGAGAGAATTGCGATGGCTCCGACGGTGGCATTATCCAAACGAAGTGCATTTAGTGCGGTCAAAAATGAGGAGGTTTTTACGGTTCGTGGTAAGGTGCTGACCGCCAACCTGGAAGCGTTGCCGGGAGTGGCGTTACAGCTTAAAAACCAGTTGAGGGGCGTGAGTACCGATGTAGGAGGCAATTTTACGTTGCCAAATGTACGCCGAGGCGACCAAATCACGGTCTTGTCGGTGGGGTTTGAGAAAATACAACTCACCGTCAGCGATTCCATCATTGCTCCCATTGTATTGAAGGAAGATGAGCAGCCTTTGAGTGAAGTGGTGGTAACCGCACCGTCAAGAAATGCTAAAATAATGAGCCAAGAAGCTACTCCCAAAAACGGTTGGGAAAAATACAAAAACTACCTTGAGAATTCAGCCAAAGCCTATATCACCCAAAATCCTCAGGCACCAAGAGGGCAGGTTAGGCTTTCTTTTGTGGTAACCTCTTCGGGAGAGTTAGTTGATTTTAAGGCTATTAATAAGGCAGATTCGTCGCTTTTTGAAGAGGCAGTACGCATCATCAAAAGCGGTGATTCTTGGGGGGCTGGTTTGCGAAGCGGGCAGTTGGTAACCGATAAAGTATTGGTATTGGTTGATTTTAAGTAAAAACACGTAGAAACACCTACCAAAAGATAGTACTATCCCTCTAAAAAAAATGGGAATAAGTATCGAATTTTGTGTTTCAAAAACCGTTACTTTACACAAAGTACCGCAAACCCATATCTATTTTATCTACTCTATATGAACAGACTCCTTACGTTAATTTTCGGTGCGACCCTGACGGTAGCGATTACTTCGGGCAGCATGTATGCGCAAACGACTACTCCGACCAAACCCGCTGAGCCTCAGCCGAGTCAGAGTATGCAGGAAATGTATGATAAGCTACACGGAAATACAAATAAAAAACCTGCCACTCAGCCTACTAAATCAAAGACAACTACGCCCCCTAAATCGACAACTAAACCTCAAACTGCCCAAAAATCAGCCCCCGCACCAGCCCCCAAAGCCGCAGCTCCTGCCGAAGAAGGCGGATTTAAGTTTAAGGTGGGTCTACGGGGTGGCGCGAATTACTGCAATTTCTCGGTTCCTTCGTCACAAACAAGTTCTGGCGTAACTCTTGAACCCATCATTGGCTACCACGGAGGTCTTATTTTGAGCTTTGGCGGAAAAGTGTTTTCGGTACAGCCCGAAATTTTATACTCGCAGGTTGGCGCAAAATTGACCACCACACAAGGCGGAATTACCCTTTCAGGAGAGAGCAAAATCAATACTGTGACCGTGCCTGTATTGCTCAGATTTGCGTTGGGAGGCGAATCATTTAAGTTTTTTATCAACGGAGGAGGTTATGGAAGCTATGCACTTAATGGCAAAGCAAAAGCAACACTCAACCAACAAACGACCGAATCAGACATTAAATTTGATAAAGAAGACTCCCGGATTGAGTACGGTGCAGTAGGAGGCGCCGGAATATCGCTTGGTTTAGGAAAAGCTCAATTGTTAATCGAAGGCCGTTATTACTACGGTTTGGGAAATGACGACGGCGATTTAGATGCCAATGAAAAAAGCTTTGTGCGTAACATTCAAGGCTCTATCGGGATTTTGATTCCAATTGGAGGAAAATAAAGCCTTCCTGAGAGGGTTGTTAAGTGCCTGATGCTTCGGTATCAGGCATTTTTTGTTTCTAATATTGCCCCGTTCGGATAAACGCCTCCAGCGCATTGAGGTGATTGGTAAACGCCAGACGGCCTTCAGATGTGGCGCCGTAAGTAGTATTGGGCTTTCTGCCCACAAATTGTTTCCGAACAAGCAAGTACCCCTGCTCTTCAAGCGCGCGCAGATGAGTGGCAAGGTTGCCGTCGGTGAGGTTGAGTAACTCTTTGAGTGCATTAAAACTCAACGATTCATTGACCATTAATACCGACATGATTCCCAGCCGCGCTTTACTCTCAAAGGCTTTATTGAAATGTTCGAGCATTCGTTATTAGTTAATAATTGTTTGTAAAAGAGTGACTTATGAATGAGAAGTTCCTCTTTCGTACTTAAAATACATCAATGTACCGTAAACAATGTGTAATACACCGAATCCAAAAGCCCAGACCAAAAGATTATACCCGGTCAAAAATAAAGAAATCAGGCCTAAGATTACTTCCAAGATACCTAAATATTCGAGGTCGCGAACGGTGTATTTGCTGGCGTTGAGTAGGGCCAAACCATAAAAAATGAGCGTAGCTGGAAAGCTTACCCACAGCATATTTCTGTAAAACATAGCCAAACAGAAAACTCCCCCTGTAACCAACGGAATTAATAAGCTGGTTAACATGCGTTTAGAAACAGGATTCCAAACGCTCTGACCTGATTTTTTAGCTTTACGAATCGTAAAAAAACAACCCAATAAAATGGCCACCACTAGTACAATGGAGCCGTCTATCAAGATAAATTCAATCATGTCTCGTCGGGTGAGTGCGGTCATTTGCTCGCTGCTTTCGTAATTGAAGGCGTCTGTTTTTAGCCTCAAATAAGCAACCGAAGCTCCGATAAGTGCCGTAATGCCCGCAAAAATCCCTGACAATCCGCTGAGAGAAAGGAATTTAGAGGACCGATGCATTAAGTCTCGGATTTCTGAAAGAGCCTGAATCGAATCTTGTTGAGAATTCATGATAGTTAAAAGGTAAAAGAGAATGAGTTTATAATAGCTTTACCAAAAATAATAACTCCTGTCAGGGCTGCTGTTCCAGCCATAATCAGCACCCCAGCCGCCGCTAGATCTTTAACCGCCTTGATTTGGGGATGAATACCAGGGGATACCACATCACACAATTTTTCAATGGCGGTATTGAAGGCTTCAGCGGCCCAAACGCCACCAACCACGATAGTGATTAGCACCCAATCTAAGTACGTAAGGCCAATAATTATCCCCGCAATGACTACGACCAACGCGGCCAATAGATGGAAACGGGCATTGTTTTCATATCGAAACAAAGCGACCATTCCTTCTACGGCATAACCAAAGCTACGGAGCATTTTTCGTACGTTGACCATAATTGTGTATTAGATTCAATCGGTTATTTCGTCGTCGGTTTGGTTAGTTAAATTCTGTGTTTGGATGAAAGTGATTTTTCATTTTAAACATTTTCTTCCACCTTGGTTTTTAAGGTATAAATCCAAAAAGCAATATACATAATAAGCATGGCCAGTGAAAAGGTAACGGTTAGTTTCATGGCCATTGGATTATGTAAATTAGAAACGCTATATTTAACAAGATAAAAAGGGTTGGTAAGTACATCCCAGCTGTTCCAGCGTCCAAAACGACCCAAATAAACGCCATAACTCGATAAAATCAAACATCCCGCTATAATTACCCAAGCCGCAATCCGATGGGTCATTTGTTCGATCAGCCGATGAATCATCAAAACGGAATACAGCCCCGTAAGCAAACCCGCCAGTGCAAAAGAGAAGGTCATAAGGGAATCATACCAAAGGAGATAATCGGGTACTTCCTTCAGATGAATTAGGTCTGTAATTAAATAAGGCGCGTTGGGAAAGAGTAGCAGCCATAAAATCATTCCTGCCAAAAATCCATAATGATTTAGTAGTCCGCGTTGCCAACATTGACGAGTCACATAAGCACAAACTAATGGAAGCCACGCCAAAAATAAATTCCAGAATAATCCCCAATGCTCAAGAGAGCCCGTAAGGGCAATTCGCCCCGCCAGCATCACAATACCAATACCAGATAGAAGAAACAGTAGGAGTATTTTGCTTTTTATCATAAAAAGAACTTTGTTTTGCAAAGTAAATAAAAAAACAAATACACAAGACAAATAGAAAAATAAGATTTTGATTTTTAAACATCATCAGGTATTGTTTGGCATAAATAAATGTTTTATTGTTGTGATTGTTTTTTTGTAAAACTTTATATTTATTTTTAATTATAAACTAAAAACCAAATTTTGTATGGATGAAAAACGGTATGTTTAAATTATTATTATTGCAATTCCCTTCATAAAAGACAACTAATTTACCTTAATTTCAACTAAATCGTATGAGAAAACAATTTACGCTTGCAGTGGCGTTGGCAATGCTGATGTCGTGCATTTCGGTGTGGGCGCAGGGACAATCCCTGACGGGTAAAGTGACCGACGGGGCGGGTAATCCACTGCCTGGAGTGTCAATATTGGTAAAAGGAACGAATAGAGGGGCCACAAGTGGCGCCGACGGGACGTACAAAATCGACGTTCCGGCCAATGCTAAAGTCATTTTTAGTTACGTGGGTTTTTCAAGTAAAGAAGAAACCCCTGGGAGCCGTTCCACGTTGGATGTTGTCCTAACTGAAGATTCTCGCCAACTGGAAGAAGTGGTGGTATCTGGTTTGGCTACCAACGTAAAACGCTCCAATTTGGCCAATGCTGTTTCCACACTTTCTGCCAAAGATTTAACGGGAACCACGTCGCCCGTAACAGCCGACGGGGCGTTGCAGGGAAAACTTGCCGGGGCCAACATTCAGGCCAATGGTTCAATGCCCGGGGGAGGTTTTAACGTTCAGTTCAGGGGCGTTTCCACTTTGGGGAGCTCGGCCTCGCAGCCGCTGTTTATTGTAGATGGCGTGTACATTGACAACGGCCAATACTCAAACGGACGCTCACAAGCCAACAAAGCAACGGGGGGGAGTGCTGCATCTAGCCAAGATAACAACGCCAACCGCTTAGCTGATTTAAATCCCGACGACATAGAAAGCATGGAAGTCTTGAAAGGCTCTTCGGCGGCGGCTATCTACGGAACGCGAGCCAACGCAGGAGTTGTGATTATTACCACAAAGCGCGGCAAAGGTGGCCTAACCAAAGTGTCTTTCGGGCAAGATTTGGGCATGTCGAAAGCGGTAGCGTACTACGGCGGGGCTGATTGGACCGAGCAGAAACTGACCGACTATTTTTCGGCAGATGATATTCCGTTGTTAAAGGCGGCCAAACAAAACGGTACGTATAATGACTGGGAACGCGTACTTTTCGGAGAAACAGGTGTGATAAAAAATACACGACTGAGCGTAACGGGCGGGACCGAAAAAACCAAGTTTTATGTCAACGGAAGCATTGCTGACGAGACGGGAATTATTAAAAATACCGATTTTAAACGCTATTCGATACGGGCTAACATTGACCATAAACTCAATAATTGGATTGATTTTGGGGTAAGTTCAAACTTTGTTCAGTCAGACAACGACCGTGGTTGGACAGGAAATGACAACTCAAACACTAATTATGGCTATGCATTGCCTTACACCAGACCCTACATTAATTTATTGCCAGATGCCCTGGGCAATTACCCCAACGACCCCAACGTAGGTGAAAACCTATTGGCTATTCGCGACCGCGCCGTGAACAATCAAAAGGTAAGCCGGGTGTTTCAAGGCTTCAATGCCAATTTCCGATTGATTAACAATGAAAAAACTTCCTTGACGCTGAAACTTAATGGTGGCCTTGATTATCAGAATCAATTCTCATTGATTTGGCTGCCTTCAGATTTACAATCTCAGTTAAAAGAAGCCAACCCGGGTTTTTCTCAGGATACGCGCGGAGAGGTAATCAATACCAACTGGCAGATTTCAGGAGTATTTACCAAAACGGTGATGGACAGCAAATTGAACCTGACTTCTTCGGCGGGCTTGGTACGGCTCAACAACCGTACGCGTCTAAGCTTCACACGGGGGCGTGGTTTGCCGGCGGGTGTTTATAATCCAGGCCGCGCCAAGGTAATCGGTTCTGATGTTGAATATCGTTCAAACACCGACGTGGGGATTTTTGCCCAGCAGGAAGCCAACTATGACGACAAAATCATTGCATCAGTGGGTGTACGTTTCGATAAATCAAATCTTAACGGGAATTCTTTCGACAAATTTTTTGCTTTCCCGCGCGCTTCTTTGGCCATCAATTTGACCAAATTCGGTGAGTGGGGCGGTAATACTATTTCACAGCTCAAACCGCGTATCGCTTACGGTCAAACCGCTGGATTGCCCAACTGGGGTGTTCCGTTTTCTCAGCTGAACGTGGTCGGAACCGGTGGTTTGGGTGGTTTGACTCCTTCTACTACCTTAGGAAATGTGGCTATTCAACCTGAACGAGCTACTGAATTGGAATATGGTGTAGACTTTGGTTTATTCAACAACCGCGTAACGGGAGAAATTACGCTTTATAATAAAAAAGTATTTGACTTGATTCAGCCATTGGTGACAGCGCCAACTACGGGGGTAAGCTCAACGGTAGTAAACGCCGCTGACATGACCAACCGTGGAGTGGAAATCACGCTCGGGGCCGACCTAGTAAAAAATAAGAGCATCACATGGTTTGTGCAACCTATTTTTTGGTTTAACCGTTCTGAAATCACTCGTTTGGATATTCCTGAGCGTTTGACGGGCGGATTTGGAGCTACCTTCGGTCAGTGGCGTATCAAGCAAGGATTTTCACCTACGCAAATTGTAGGCCAACCTCGGACGCTTCCCGTGACCGACCCCAACTATGCGACCTCGTGGACGGTGTATGGAGATCAGCAGCCTAAATTTGAATTCTCGCTCAATCAGCGTATTTCATTCCTGAAAAATTTCGAGTTTTCGGCGTTGCTCAATTATCGTCACAAATTTACGGTGGTCTCGCTTGCCCGCGTATTGTGGGATGAAGGCGGTAACACCTCTGATTGGAACGGAACCGATGAAGTGGGTAGCGATGGTAAAACGCCCAACGGGATTTATCGCCAGAATGTAAATGGCGTTGATGAAAATGGGGTTCCAAAGCCTGGTTACAACCCAAGTGTGGTAAGTTTTCTGAAACTGCGTGAGGTAGCGCTTTACTACCGCGTGCCGAAATCGGTTTTGAAAAGTGCCTTTGGTAATGTCGTTGAAGGGGTTCGCGTAGGAGTGTCTGGCAATAATGTGCTACGTTGGACAGATTATAAAGCAGGTTATGACCCTGAAAACTCCAACTTTGGTTCGGCTGCGCTGGGCAGCGGGGTAGATATTGGAAGTTCGCCGCTCGTTCGTCGTATGATGTTCCATTTGTCGGTTGATTTTTAGCAACGAGTTAATGGGCAGCAGTACAGGCGAGTCAGTTCATGAGCGCCGTATGTTTTTTGTTCTTAACAAATAACCTCAAAATGAAAATGAAAAATTTAAGATATTCCTTTATAATCGCTGGATTGACGGCAATCAGCCTTAACTCCTGCAATGTTCTCAAGACAGATATTGTCGATGACCCTAACTTCCCCAGCGTAGGTTCAGTACAAAATAACGCCACCAAAGCACAATTGGACGCCTTGGCCATCGGCCAAATAGCCACAGCACGCGATGGATTGGCTACGTACCTTCAGGTAGTGGGTACGCTCGGCAAAGAGATATTTAACTTTAACTCGACCGAGTCGCGGTGGATGACCGAGCTGAATGGCCTGCGGCCGATTGATAACTCAGCTTTTTATAACGGTGCCACTACCAACTTCGGATTGCCGATACGTCATGCCAACATTACACTTGCTTCTCTCAATATCACTACGTCTGTGACTGACCAGCAAAAAAGTGGCTACCGTGGGTTGGCAAACACGTTTAAAGGATTGGCGATGTTGTATCAACTTAATGTGCAGTATACCAACGGTATTCGTTTAAACATTGAAGACCCTTTCAAGCCCAGTAAAGCGGTGAGTTATACCGAGTCATTGGCGGGCATCGCCAAAGTACTGGATGAAGGCGCAACTCAGCTGGACGGAGCAGGTGCCGCTTTTCCATTTGCTTTACCTTCGGGATACGCGGGTTTTACAACACCTGCTGCTTTCAAGAAGTTTAACCGCGCCATAGCCTTGCGGGTGGCGCTGTATCAAAAAGACTTTACCAAAGCCGCCGCATTGTTGACACAAACTTTTTATGATGCCACCGGTGACTTGAATGCGGGTCCCAAACACAATTTCAATGCCACTCCACCAGATGTGCAGAATCCGTTGTTGAACACCTCAACGGTGCGGATTGTAGCGGTTCAAAAACTGATTGAAGATGCTGAAACTGGCGATGTTAGGGTAGCAGCCAAAGTAAAAGAACAATCAGCTCCCCTCTCTTATACGTCGGGAGTGACCTACAGTTCAAAGTATCTGACGAGCGTTTATACTGGAGCCAACGATCCCGTGTCGATTATTCGCAATGAAGAATTGGTACTGATTGCGGCTGAGCTTGCAGCGCAGCAGGGGAATGCTCCCGAAGCAACGCGGTTAATCAATATTGTTCGGAAAGCGGCGGGTCTTGCCGATTATAAAGGACTCACCACCAAAGATGCCCTTATCAATACTATTTTGAAAGAGCGTCTTTATTCGTTGTTTTATGAAGGCCATCGGTGGGTAGATATGCGTCGTTATGAGAAGTTGGGCGAGATATATTTGCCCGTAGCAGGCATGAAAGTGCTCGAAAGACTCGAACGTCCAGTGGCGGAAGTTAACTGGGATAATGCAAATCCATAGGGATTTAGCTTAATGT
This sequence comes from Runella aurantiaca, assembly GCF_003339505.1. Classification (GTDB taxonomy): domain Bacteria; phylum Bacteroidota; class Bacteroidia; order Cytophagales; family Spirosomataceae; genus Runella; species Runella aurantiaca. Next base: position 74,504 of record NZ_QPIW01000011.1, on the reverse strand, counting down.
CTGAATACAAAAGGCCGCTCTTTGGAGTGGCCTTTTGTATTCAAAAAGCTATACTTTGTCGCATTTTTTTTGTTTTATTTTTCCGCGTTATAAAAAATTTGTGGTTATTGGCATATCTTTGAGATAGATATTCTTAATCTAAACTAAAAATCACAAGTATGAAAAGAAGGTTTACACTGCCAGCGGCGGTGATAATGCTGCTTTGCAGTATATCACTGTTTGCGCAAGACCGCACTATTACGGGCAAAGTAATTGCCGACGACGGCTCCATCCTCCCAGGAGTAAGTATTACAGTTCGCGGAACTACACGCGGCGCCACCACGGATTCAGAGGGAAGCTACAAAATTGCCGTTCCCTCAGGTTCTCAGCTCGTATTTAGCTTCATTGGTTTTACCAATCAAGAAGTAACCGTAGGTACACAAAATGTGATTGACGTTCGATTAATGCCAGATGCTACGCAGCTTCAGGAAGTGGTCGTAACGGCTCTCGGTATCTCCCGCGACAAGAAAGCATTGAACTACTCTGTGCAGGAAATAAAAGGTGACAAAATCACCGCTGCACGCGACCCCAATGTTGCCAATGCTTTAGCGGGTAAAATCGCTGGGGTACAGGTATTAGGGCAATCGGCCGCCAAATTCGGTACACCCAATATTCGTATTCGTGGCGTAAACTCACTGACGGGCGGAGATCCACTTTACGTAGTAGACGGTACTCCCACTGACATCAGTCAGGTAAACATGGATGATGTAGAATCATTGTCGGTGTTGAAAGGGCCCTCTGCTACTGCGCTTTACGGAAACCGTGCTTCGGGCGGTGTAGTAGTTATTACTACCAAAAAAGCGAAATCGGGCGAGGCAAAGCTTGACATCAATCATAGCACCACTTTGGACATGATTGGCCTATTGCCTAAGTTCCAGAACGAATACGGTGGTGGTTATTCACAAGACTGGGAGACATTCTCCTTCAATCCAGCCATTCACCCTGCTGATTGGAAGGCATTTGAAGGCCAAAAACTCCTAGATTATTCAGCCGATGAAAGCTGGGGACCCAAAATTGACGGTTCGCCTCACCGTTCGGCTTTCTCGTGGCAGCAAGGGCCTGAGTTTGGACAATTGACGCCTTATTCGGCTCAACCCAATAACGTGCGTGACTTTTTTAATAAGCCAATCAGCAACAACACCAACATTGCCTTTTCAAAAGGAGGAGAAAACTTCCAGTCGCGGGTGTCTTATACGCACATTATCACCAACGGAATTATTCCTAATTCAAAGCAAGCCAAGGATTTTATCAGTGCTAAAAACAGCATCACACTGTTGAAAAACCTGACGGCAAATCTTAACATCAACTATACATCTACCAAAGGTACCAACGTACCAGCAGATGGCTATGGCAACCAGACCATCGGTTCTTTCAACCAATGGTTTCAACGTCAGCTTAAAATTGAAGACCTGAAAAACTACAAAAATCCTGACGGAACTTTCCGTAGCTGGAATATCGGCGGGCCGCTTGATTCACGCCCTAAATATTGGGATAGCCCGTATACGCAAATGTACGAAAACACCAATAGCCGTTCAGACACCCGTTTGTTCGGTGATTTTGGTCTGACGTACCAATTTACCAAGTATCTAAAAGGAATGGTAGTGGCGCGTCGCGACCAACAGCAGTATAAATCAGATGCGATTATTGCCTACGGAACACTGAACGCGGGTGGTTTGGGAGCATATTCTAACTATCTGCAAAACCAACGTGAAAATAACTACGAAGGATTGTTGAGTTTCGATAAAACATTTGGTGAACTTTCGGTGGTTGCCAACGCGGGGGGAAACATTCGTTATAATTTAGTCGAAACATTTGGACAGGCTACTTCAGGTGGATTGACGAGCCCTGGCTTTTACAATATTGCGGCTTCAAAAGACCGTCCTGCAATCAGCAACAACCGTTTTGAGCGCCGGGTAAACAGTCTCTATGGAAACGTGAGCTTGGGCTACAAAGACATCGTTTTTCTGGAGGCATCTCTCCGCAACGACTGGTCTTCTACGTTACCAGTTGCCAACAATTCTTACTTGTATCCTTCCCTTTCGGGTGGGGTGATTTTGACGGAGTTGTTGCCAAGAAACCCGATATTGTCTTATGCAAAAGTGCGCGCAGGATACGCACAGGTAGGTACCGATGTAGGCCCGTACCAGATTTTCCAAACGTACACTACTGGAAATGCCTTCGGTTCAAATGCCACTCAGTATTTGCCAACATTGTTACCCAATGCTGATTTGAAGCCCGGCTTGTCTTCTTCGTATGAAGCGGGTATTGACATGAAATTCATGAACAATCGCTTCGGAGTAGAGTTTACGTGGTACCAAAACGACAACAAGAACCAGATTATTCCGCTTCCTGTAGATCCTACCAGTGGCTATCGCAACGCCATCATCAACGCAGGCTTGATTCAAACCAAAGGATTAGAATTACACATTTTTGCCAATCCTGTTAAGTCAGAACGTGGCTTCAACTGGGATTTTGATATTAACTTAGACCGCAACCGTTCGAAAGTAATCAAATTGGCAGACGGCCTAACCAACTATCAATTGGGTGGCCCAACATGGCGTACTTTGACCGTCAACGCCCGTGAAGGTGAAGATTGGGGACTGTTGGTCGGTAAAAAAATCCGCACATTGGATGGTAAAAGAGTGGTAGATGCCAATGGTTTTTACATTGTAGATGACCAAAAATCACTCGGTTCGGTGTTACCAACCTTTAAAGGTGGTTTCTTGAACAGCTTTACGTACCGCAATTTGTCGTTGCGCGTCAATACTGACTTTATCGTCGGTGGAAGATTTTTCTCTACCACCCGTATGTTTAATGCGTATGCAGGTTTGGCCGCTGAAACTGCTGGTTTGAACGAGTTAGGTAATCCAAAGCGTGATCCAGTTTCTGCTGGAGGTGGCGTATTGTTGGATGCCGTAACCGAAGATGGCAAGCCAAACACCACCCGCGTAGAAACCCAAGAATTGTACGAAGATAAATTCTTTGCGCTCAATGATCAGTGGACCTACGACCAAACTTACATCAAACTCCGTGAGGTTGCTTTGGGGTATAACTTACCAAAGTCGCTGTTGTCGCGTGTGAAAGTAAAATCTGCCAATATTTCATTCATCGTTCGTAACCCGTTGTTGATTTACAGCGCAGTAGGTGGTGGTCTGGATATTTCAGAATCTGAAACTTTTTGGACAGAAGGTGGTCAGTTGCCTCCAGTACGTTCGTTTGGTTTAAACCTGAGATTGAGTTTGTAAGCATTAAACGCATTTGAATCATGAAAAAATATATTTTAAATACCTTCATCGTAGCGGCCTTATTGTCGGCAGCTACCTCATGCGGCGATAATTTTGGGACGATGAACATCAGCCCAAACAGCCCATCGAACCCCAATACGGCGAGTATTCTGACGGGCGCACTGCGTAACGTAGGTGCCGCCGTGACTGGAATTCAACCTGGCCTCTACGTACAGCATTTCGGTGATGTAACCTACATTGAGGAATCGCGCTACAAAACGGTTAACTTCGACTACAACGGATTCTATGCTGGACCTTTGATGAACCTACAGTTTATTATTCAGCAGAATACCGATGCAGCTACCAAAAGTAATGCGGCCGCTACGGGTTCAAACGCCAACCAAATTGCGACAGCCCGTATTTTGAAAGCGTATTTCTTTCAATTTCTGACTGACCGTTGGGGAGATATCGCTTATTCGGAAGCTTTAAAGGCGGCGGGAGATTTTAACCCCAAATTTGACAAACAGCAAGATATTTATACTGATTTGTTTAAAGAATGGAAGGAAGCTGCTGCGCAATTTGACGGTGGAAAAACCGTACAAGGGGATATTTTGTTGGGTGGAAATATTGCACGTTGGAAAAAGTTCGCCAACTCGCTTCGCGCCATTGCCGCCCTGCGTTTGTCTAAAGTAGACCCTGCCAAAGGTAAAGCGGAGTTTGCCGCAGCGGTAGCTGATGGATTGCTTGCTTCCAATGCCGATAACGTAAAGTACGGGTACTTGTCAGAAGCAAACAATGAGCATCCGTTGTACAACAACTACATTACGACCAACCGCAAAGATTTTGCAGTAGCGAGTACGTTTGTTGATTATTTAAACAAAGTGAGTGATCCTCGCTTGTCGGCTATTGCCGATAAAAATATCAACGGAGCATACCGTGGCGTTCCTTACGGCGTTTTTCCTCCTACTTGGAAAGCGCAGGATGTATCTCTGGCCGCAGCGACCATGCGGCAGCAAAACTCACCAGTCAATGTGTTGACCTATGCCCAAGTGCTTTTTGCGCAGGCTGAAGCGGCCCAGTTGGGTTGGATTTCTGGCAATGCCAAGACGTTGTATGAAGCGGCCATCAAAGCTTCTATGGAGCAGTGGGGCGTGTATACGGCCGATGGTTTTGATAAGTATATCGCGCAACCAGATGTAGCATTTACAAGTGCCAAAGCTATTGAGCAAATTGCAACCCAACGGTGGATTGCTTTGTTTTACCAGAATAGCGAAGCATGGGCAGAATGGCGTAGAACAGGGTTCCCAGTGTTGAAACCTGCTGAGAAACCATTGAACGGGGGCACCGAAATTCCTCGTCGTATGGCTTATCCGACTACGGCACCTACGTTGAATAAAACCAACTACGATGCCATCGTTACCAGCCAAGGCGCTGATGATCAATACACTCGTGTATGGTGGGATAAAAAATAATCAAATGAATAAACAGTAACAAAAATGGGGCGTGAGCCCCATTTTTGTTTTGTCAGGGTGTCACTACCAGCTTTCCCATTACGCGCCGTTCAAGCATGTCGTTGAGGGCCTGCGGCGCTTCAGCCAATGAATACGTTTTCTGAATATAAGGTTTTAGCGTTCCTTTTTGATAAAATTCAAACAACTCTGTGATGTTTTGAAAGTTGGCTTTGGGTTCTTTCTCGGCAAACGCCCCCCAAAATACGCCCACGATAGCGCTGCCTTTTAATAAGGCCAAATTGAAGGGCAGAGCAGGGATTTGTCCTGCTGCAAAACCCACCACCAGATAGCGACCTTTCCAGTTTAGAGCGCGCAAAGCGGGCTCGGCGTAGGAGCCGCCTACAGGATCATACACTACATCGACTCCGCCGCCCGTAAATGTTTTTAGACTTTCGCGCAGGTCTTCTTTTGAATAATTAATGAGTCCATCGGCGCCATATTCTTTACACAATGCCAGTTTTTCGTCGCTCGAAGCGGCTGCAATGACTTTTGCACCCATGATTTTTCCTAAATTGACCGCGGCCAAACCCACTCCTCCTGCCGCTCCGAGTACCAGCAGGGTTTCGCCAGCCTTCAACTGTGCGCGGTCTTTGAGGGCGTGGTAGGAGGTGCCGTAAGTATACATGAGTGAGGCGGCAACGTTGTAATCCATCGAGGGCGGCATTCTAAAAGCACGGTTGGCATCTACGACCAGTTCTTCGGCAAAACCACCCCATCCTGGCATGGCAAACACATTATCTCCTACTTTTAGGTGTTTTACTTCTTCTCCGAGTTCTTTTACAACGCCCGCGGCCTCTCCACCTGGCGAAAAAGGAAAAGGCGGCTTGAACTGATACTTTCCCTGAATAATAAGCGTATCGGGGAAATTAACCCCGCAGGCTTTGACGGCGATTACAACTTGATTTTTTTGAGGGTGGAGCGCAGACAATTCTTCTACTACGAGGGATTCGGGCGGGCCGTACTGTTTGCAAAGGAGGGCTTTCATTTGGCTTTGGTTGTTGGATGTCAACTAAAGCCTTACTTGCGTACTTTTCTAATGCCTATGACGGGGCATACCGCCCTTTTTATTTCCAAGACCACTGGCGTAGATGCTATACTGGTACAACCAGTGTCGGTATAGCGCGAACGGGCGTAGTAAGTGCCTGCTTGGGTAGGCGTGAATTGCAATGTTTCTGACTTCAACGGAATGCTGCTATGGGGGTCAGCGTACCAATCAACCGTAGCCCCATCGGTGGCAAAAGCCTTGAAAGGGGTAATGGAACTGCCAGCGCACAGGCTTTGACTGCTTACAAGCGGAGGGAGGGGAAGAATAGGGTCACAAATGGGTAAGGGAACGATTTGGGTAGAAACCAAAGAATCAACGGAGGTAAAAGTAAGGGTCACTTTAAAGTCATTTTTGGGCAAAATTCCCGCAATCGTATCATTACGAACCGTCCCACGATTGGTTGAAACCTTACCCGTAGTGGCTTCAAATACAAGGAGGTAAGCTGATTCGCCTTTGCACAGGTTAGGGCAAATAATGGTTTTGACCGTAATGGCGTTGGATTGCGCAAATGCACTGTTATAAACAGTACAATAACTGCATATATACCAAATCGCCATTCGAATTGCGAAACCGCAATTCGAAAAAAAAGATAAAAATTTCAATCTAAAGTAGGGTAATTAGTGAGTGTTGACGGTGTAAAAACAGACTTATAAGGCCTTAAGGTAATTGCACTGCCTAAACAATGTATAAAATTGGAGTAAATTATCCTTTTTTGCAAGTAGATATACAAAAAGTGCTCACTGTCATCGACTTAGTGAGCACTTTTTGTAATGAAATGGTATATTTTTTGTCTTAATAATTAGAAAAGCATTCCAGATTCTTTCCCACATTTCTACCTCAACAGGTTGATATTACTTTAAGATTTCTATTTCTACACCGCTTAAAGCACCTGGCTGGTGATAAACACGATGGGTAGCTTTAATGAAATCTTGCTCGGTGGCGAGATAAATATTAGGTACATATTTTTGGGGATTACGGTCAAAAAGTGGGAATACCGTGCTTTGTACCTGAATCTGGATACGGTGTCCTTTTTTGAACGTGTGCAGTACATCTTGTAATCGAAAGTTTAGTGGGGTGATTTTATTGGGAATGAGCGGTGCTGGTTTTTCAAACGAATTACGAAAACGAGCCCGCATGATTTCACTGCGTACCATCTGGTGATAATTACTCAGGGTAATGTTTTTGTTTGGCAAGTAGGCATGATTGGGTTCATCTCCAGGATAAACGTCAATCAGTTTTACAAAAAAATCTGCGTCACTGCCCGTCGTGCTGAAATTCAGTTTTGCCATAATTTCTCCACCCAAAGTAATATCCTCGGTCAACGGCTCCGTCTGGAACACCAAAACGTCGGGACGGCGGGCCGCAAAACGTTGGTCTTCCGACATATAGTTGAAAGGAGTAAAGCCCATGGTTTGGGTATTGTCCTCAATATCGGGTACGGGTTTGAGCGGGTCACTTATGTACTCGCTGAATGCCCGGGCAGTTTTGGGGGCCTCAAAAGACAGCTTTCCGTTGGCATGAAAATACAACATTTTCTTTTCGGCATTGGCGGAGGGCCATTTGTCAAACGTTTCCCAAGATTTCTTACCCGTGTTAAACAAATAAGCATCGGGTAGCCCTGTTTTGCCGTCGCCGGTTCCTTTCAGAAAGTGTTGAAAGAATTTAGCCTCAATTTCTCGTTGGTAAAAAGTCGCTACACTGTCGCCGAAGTAAACATTGCTGTGTAGCGTACGCCCCGTTTCTTGCGACCAGCGACCGTGGCCAAACGGACCCATCACGAGCGTGTTGTAGGTGCCAGGATTGTTGCGTTCGAGGGTTTTGTACACCGTCAAAGGCCCGTAAAGGTCTTCGGCGTCAAACCATCCACCCACCGTCATCACCGCGTGTTTTACGTTTTTAAGGTGAGGAATAATGCTGCGTTTTTTCCAAAATTCGTCGTAGTTGGGGTGGTCTTTGTGCTCTTGCCAAAAGAAATTGTCTTTGTAGTAAGCATCGAAATTTTTGAGTGGTCCCAAGTCAAGGTTAAACTGGTAGCCATCTTTGGTTTTGGCATTGATTAATCCCGGGAGCCACCAATTGTCGGTAGTGGGTTTAGGATGTTGAATACCAAACACTGGAAATGTTAAAAAATAGCCTTGTGTAAAGGCACCGTTGTGGTGAAAATCATCGAAAAAGAAATCAGAAACGGGGGCTTGCGGCGACGATGCTTTCAGGGCGGGGTGTTGGCTCAACGCCCCCGCAACGGTATAAAACCCAGGATAACTGATGCCCCATTGTCCTACTCGTCCGTTGTGATTGGGGATATTTTTAATGAGCCATTCGATAGTGTCATAGGTGTCAGAAGATTCGTCTACCTGTTCTTTGGTGGTTTTGTTGGCAATCTGTGGGGTCATGTTTGTCCAAGTACCTTCGCTCAGATAACGCCCGCGAACATCCTGATAGACAAAAATGTACTTATCCTGCATCAAAAATTTATTGGGCCCCAATTGCCCTGGAAATTTGCCTTCACCATACGGTGCCACGCTGTAACAGGTACGTTGCATTAAAAACGGGTACGTTTTAGAGGCAGAGGCATCCTTGGGTGAGTAGACGATGGTGTGCAGCTTGGTGCCGTCGCGCATGGCGATGTCATACTCAACTTTAGTGTAGTTTTCTTTTACCCATTCCGATTGGGCAAACAGCGGAGAAACGGTAAAAAAGGCAACAAGTAGCAGGAAAAACTTCATTATAAAAGTGATTGTTTGATGAATAAATAAGCGCCTTCCGAATTTGTTGGCAATTTAACAAAACCCTCTGATTTATATTGGTTTAAGAACGATGCAAAACCTGCATCTTTTCCAAAATAGCTTTGCATATCTTGGGTCATCAAAATAAAATTAATGTTTTTGTCTCGGACAAATTTGGCAAAATCACCGTCCGTATATTCTTCAACGTGTATCCAGTCAGAATTATCCTTCAAAAAAACCCGGTACCAGTCCCGTTCCAACACCCTTAGACGTTTTTTGGGATTTAATTGAGTGATAAACCGGACATTGTCGGCGGTCGGAGTAGGGGATTTACGGTGATACTCAGGAACACGGATTGTTACAAAAATGGATAAAACCAACAGCGCTAGAAAAGCCCCCGAGAAAGGTTGCATGATTCTGACCTTACGCAAAGATAAACGACTCAGTACAAAAGCAATGAGCCACAAGACCAGCACTAAATGAAAAATCAAGTAATGGGTGCGTGGATAAATAAGCACAGTGGCAATTAATGTAGGAATAAGCAACGTAATCAGGCCGACGAGCCCCCACCCATCAACTGGTTTTTTACGGAAATTTCGTCCCGTCGTTTTGTAGTCTATTAAAAACAAAAATACCAAGACAATACCAGCCGCCACGCCCATCCGCCATGGAGAATACCACCCCCGAAATAAGGTTTGGTAAAATATACTGACCACATTGGTCAGGTTGGCGGTAATTGTGTGGATGATATTCGTAGTGATGTGCTTGAGAGCCCATTTAGGCTGCATTTTAACGGCATCGGTTAGGGTATGAACATCTTCGCCGAGTACCTTGTGGAAAAGTTGCAGTTGGGCCTCAATGGTACTTGGCTCAGACTGATTCATCCAAGCCGAATAATTGACGACGAAGTGCTGTTGAAACGCTACCGTACTGCGATTGTCGTCGCCAGTAAAAAGAGGATTCCCAAAGAGTAAATGAAGGCCAACGGCAAGGATAACGAATACCCCAGCCCAACGCATGAGGGTAGGTTGAAGAATGCCTTTTTCTTTCCATAACCAAAAAACGGCGATAAAGAGGGCCAATAAAAAAGATATGTAGAACTCAGGGCGACAATACGCGCATAATAACCCTGCCAAACTGATGACCAAAAAACGACGAGAATTGGACCATGACCGCAGGTGAATCAGCGCCAGTACTCCCAAAATTAAGCAGAAAGGAGCAATAGAAATTTTGGGATTGAGGGGTACGTTTTGGTCAGAAAATAAAAATAATACCGCAATCCACGTAGCAGCCGCCAAAGATATACCCAAAGAACGTACAAAAAGAAAAACGGTCATGCCCGCTAAAACGCTCAAAAGTGCCCAATTAAAATAATATAAATTTAAGCTGTCTGGAATAAAAAAATGCCAAAATGCATACCATGCCGCATAAAGCGGCCCCCATTGGGCACCGCCTTTAAACGGAATGGAAAAAGCAAGGCCAGACCCGAGGTAGGTAGTTTCATCGCCAAACTCGACATCTTTCCAAAATGGCAAATAGTGAACCAACACCAGACTGGCCGTCAATAATATGAATATACTGAACCAATGAAGACGCATGTTTAAAAGGGGTAGGGCCAAAGAAATGATGCTTTGGCCCTGCGATTATAGTGCTTTGCTTGTATCTGCGGGAGTCGTTTGAGGAGCAGGGACTGGCACAACTGGACGTTGATAATTTTGAAGGGGGATCAATTCAACCGAGACCACAAAGTATTTGGTATCACCGTTCCAAGGGAGTTGAAAAAATTTCTCCTCATAGTGGAGCGATACCCGCTGTCCTGTTCTTTGGGAAAGATTAAGGGCTTCGATGGCTTGTTTGTTACCGTCGTGCACCGAAAAATCCCAGGTAGTAGAATTAAAGGTTCCGGTACCGTCCGACATTCCGCCTACCATCAGTTGCCCTTCGTGGGTTTTGAATATATACCCGCGACGGCTGAGCTTAACCAGCGAGCCTACCCTTGTTCCTTCGCTGAAAGAACCAAAAGAGATATAATATAAGATGCCGCCTACAATGAGGAGGAAGATGATGAGGAATAACCACTTACGCATAATTGTGTTATAAGTTAGATGTTAATAAAGTACTAACTAATAGATTTTCGGGGAGAAAAAAAATGGTGAATAACATTCTAATAGAATAATATACTGATTTGAACGGGTACAATATATCAATCTCATCAGTAGCCATACATCGTAAAAGTAGGGCAATTTTACAACATTAAGTCGATTGTGCCTAAATTTTGCTACTTTTGAAACGGTTTTCATATTGTTAAAAAGCTAAAAAAACAAGTGGCATTAATAAAATCTATATCCGGTATTCGTGGCACGATTGGGGGGAAAACGGGGGATTCCCTTACGCCAATTGATGTTGTTAAATTTTCAGCAGCTTTTGGAACATGGCTAAAACGCAAAAATCCCGCTAATATAAAAATTGTCATTGGTCGTGATGCGAGGCTTTCGGGTGAGATGGTGGCTAAACTAGTGGCTTCTACATTGCAGGGAATAGGCTTTGAAGTAATTGATTTGGGGCTTTCAACTACTCCAACGGTTGAAATTGCGGTAACCCTTGAACACGCTGCTGGTGGAATTATTCTCACGGCCAGTCATAATCCCATTCAGTGGAATGCCCTGAAACTGTTGAATGATAAAGGTGAATTTATTTCAGGACAAGACGGTGCGGAAGTGCTTGCATTGGCCGAAAGCGAGGATTTTGATTTTGTGGAAGTTCGGAAACTAGGTTCTTATCGGGTCGATAACTCCTATTTTCAGAAACATATCGAAATGATTTTGGCGTTGCCGTTGGTGGATAAAGAGGCCATCGTCGCCAAAAACTTTAAAATTGCCGTCGATGCCGTCAACTCTACGGGGGGGATTGCCGTTCCGATGCTTTTGGAGGCGTTGGGCATTGAAAAAGGGAACATTAAACTTATCAACTGTGAACCTACGGGCGACTTTGCCCATAATCCAGAACCCCTTCCCGAAAATTTAATCGAAATTAGTCGTGAAATGACCCGGGGAGATTTTGATTTGGGCGTAGTGGTAGACCCCGATGTGGATCGACTAGCGCTCATTTGCGAAGATGGTCAACCCTTTGGCGAAGAATATACGTTGGTGTCTGTTGCCGATTATGTGTTGAAAAATAAAGTGGGAAATACCGTTTCCAATCTTTCTTCTACTGGCGCGCTGCGTGACATAACATTGAAAGCAGGAGGGGCTTATTTTGCCTCGGCAGTGGGAGAGGTAAATGTGGTCGAAATGATGAAAGCCAACGACGCGGTCATTGGCGGAGAAGGCAATGGCGGGGTTATTTACCCAGATTTGCATTATGGCCGCGACTCACTCGTGGGCATTGCCTTGTTTTTGAGTCATTTGGCCAAGTTTGGTAAGTCAGCTTCTATTTTACGCCGCACTTACCCGAGTTACCACATTTCAAAAAATAAAATTGAATTGACCGCTGATATTGACGTAGACGGTGTACTGGACAAAATCAGCAAAAAATATGCCAAAAATCCCGTCAATACCATTGATGGCGTGAAGATTGAATTCAATAAAGAATGGGTTCACCTGCGCAAATCGAATACTGAGCCTATTATTCGGATTTATTCAGAATCAGAAACTGCTTCTACGGCGGATCATCTAGCCAAAAAAATCATTGATGACATCAAAGAAGCGATTCAAAGTTAACCAATAAACGTTCATCGTTTTATGGACAGCCACAAAGCCGTTTTTATTGCTCCCTCTGCGTCGATCATGGGGCAGGTGTCGCTTGGCGAGCAGGCTTCCGTGTGGTACGGAGCCGTGATTCGGGCCGATGTTGAAAAAATCATCGTCGGCTACCGCACCAATATTCAGGATACTGCGGTGCTACACGCCGATGAAGGGTCGCCGACCATCATCGGTGATGATGTCACGGTGGGCCATGGCGCCATTGTGCACGGTGCTATGGTTGGCGACGGCTCGCTCATTGGCATGAGGGCAACGATTCTTAACAACGCCAAAATTGGCAAATTCTGCATTGTTGGCGCTCATACATTGGTTACGGAAGGTATGGAAGTGCCCGATTTTTCGATGGTTCTCGGAACCCCTGGTAAAGTAGTAAAGCAGCTTCCCGAGTCGATGGCGGCTCGTTTATTAGAAAGTGCGGCTCATTACGTAGCGATGGGTCAACGTCATGCTTCGGGAGAGTTTCCGATGATTCGCTAAAACTTCCCTTTTTATTAAAAAAATCCTTCAGGCGCAGTGCAAAATGCTGTCTTAAAATTGGCATTATTTTTGATGTATTTTCAAGTGTCTCTTTTTTAGAGAAACTAATTTAGATCAGTTAGTATGAAAAAAACTTTATTCCAACTGCTGTATCGGGGAGGTTATTATACCGTTGTTGTGGTATTGCTGGCTTTTACAATATACAGTTGTAGAACACCGAATGACCCTACAAATCCTGCTGATAATTCAAAAGAAACTCAGACCTATAGCCCGGATGTAGCCCTCAAATGGTCAGAAATGAGCCTGAAATTAATTCGTCAAAGCCCTGGTTTTACCCCTCCAGTTGCTTCGAGGGCGTTGGGATACGCGGGCTTAGCGCTGTATGAATCTGTAGTGCCCGGTATTAAGTCTAATCGTTCCCTTGCTGGGCAACTAAATGGCCTGAAGACGCTTCCACTACCAGAGACTGGAAAAGAATATCACTGGGCGGCAAGTGCCAATGCAGCGCAGCTTTTTATGGCTAAAAACCTCTGGTCCAATGCTCCAGAAGCAGCAAAAAAGATGGCAGATTCTTTGGCAGTAACTCTAAGAACAGGTTTTTTGGCGGAAAGTAACCAAGAAGTCATTGAGCGCTCCGAAGCTTTTGGCAATGAAGTGGCCAAAGCGATTTTTGAATGGTCCAAATCAGACGGTGGTCATGAAAGTTTTAGTCGGAACTTTCCCGCCGATTATAAAGCCCTGACTGCCCCCGGCTCTTGGCAACCCACTGAAAACGGCAGAACGATTCCGATGCAACCCTATTGGGGCAAAAATCGCACCTTTTTGGCGGTAAATTCTTCGATGCCTATGCCGTTGCCTTTGACGGTATCAACGCAGGTAAATTCCCCCTATTTTCAACAATACTACGACGTTTATAAGAAGAACATTGCCTTAACGCAGCTCGAAAAAGAAATCGCCGTGTGGTGGGCCGATGATCCGAGTGAGACCTTTACTCCTCCAGGTCATTCCTATAATATTGCTCGGATAGCTATAAAAAACAGTAATGTCAAACTAGACAAAGCTGCCGAGGCCTTGGCACGTACGGGAATAGCCGTTGCTGATGCCTTTACGCTCTGCTGGAAATGTAAATTCTATTTTAACAACGAGCGTCCTTATACTTTTGTCCGTCGGGCCATTGACCCCAAATGGATTCCTTTTTGGCCCGCGCCTCCTTTCCCTGGATATTCTTCGGGTCATTCTACTCAGTCTTCGGCTTCGGCCGTGGCGCTGGAGGCGATCTTTGGCACAGAGCTCGCTTTTGTTGACGATTCTCACGTCAATCGGGTGCGTGATGTTAAGCGCAACGTAGATTTTAAGCCTCGTTCGTTTCAATCACTCTGGGCAGCAGCCGAAGAATCGGCTTATTCGCGATTTTTGGGCGGAATCCATACTTTTCAGGACAATGATACGGGCCTAAAAGAAGGCCGGAAGATTGGTCAAAACATCAATGCACTTCGGTGGAAACAGTAAAAAAACACAGTTGAGAGGTATTGAAAGGAAGTCGCTTACTTGTTTGGTTAACCAGACAAGTAAGCGACTTTTTTTTTAAAGGTACAGTATTATTTCTAACTTTGCCCGCACAATCGTTAACGTCAATCGTTATCCGATAATCTATCAGTATGAATTTGGTTATCAGTTCTTTACGTATAATAATTGACTCTTTACCATTAATAATTAACTTTTATCAAAATTTAAAACATTTTTATTGTGAAAAACGGACTACTTATTTGGAATGCGGTTTTGACTGTGGCGGTGGCTTTTTTAGGATATCAGCACTTCTCACACCATTCATCTGACAGTGCAGGCGGAAGCATTTCGGAAGCATCGAAAGGCAAAAAAATTGTATACGTACAGGCCGATAGCCTCCTCAAAAACTATGAATATTACAAAGACTTTCAAAAAGAGTTTGAAAGCAAAGGGTTTCAGTTAGAAAACGATTTAGCCAACAAAGGGCGTTCGTTCCAAAACAAAGTGGCCTTCTTCCAGCAGCGTGCTCAGCAGGGGGCGTTGTCGCAAGACCAGGCGCAGGCGGCTCAGTCACAATTGGCCAAAGAAGAGCAGGATATTACCAAATACCGCGACGATCAATTGCGTAAACTCGACGAAGAGCGTATCAAAAAAACCGAAGAATTTTACGGTAATATCTTCGAATACATTAAGAATTATAACAAAGAAAACGGCTATGAATTTGTGCTTGGCTACAGCAAAGGCGGCGGAATCCTTTTTGCCGATGCCAACCTGGATGTGACCAAAAAGATGGTTGAAGGCCTTAACAAAGAATACAAAGAGAAAGAAGCCGCAAAAGCTAAAAAATAAGCTCGTCGGTTTTTGGATTCAGATTGTCAGTGTGCAGTTGCAAAGTAGCGGCTGTATGCTGACAATTTTATTTTTATCAAAACAATTTCGCCCTGCTTGCCCTCGTTAAATGTATCGAATTTAACGCTCATCTCCTCCATGACCTACCTTCTACCTTTTTCTCAAAATCAACTGACTGCAAATGAAAAAGGTATCTTTTATCTTAGGATTGGTATGGATAGCCGCTTGCGAAAGCGAAAATGCACTTGAACCCGCTGCCGATTGTTTGGTGGCGGCCTCCGCTCATAGTGGCGAAGTAATTGAAGGAGAGTATATTGTGACTTTAAAAGAAAATGCAGAAACGTCGGCGCTAAGCCCGACCGCCACCAATGCGCGTATTGCGGCATTTTCGGAACAACTTCTGAGCAAACATCATCTGTCTTCTGGAGCCATTCGAACTGCTTTTGCGGGAAAAACGCGTGGTTTTGTGGCAAAGCTTTCTAAGGGAGAGGTAAATACGCTCCAAACAGACCCATCCATTGAAGTGATTGAACCCGACCGGATAGTAAGTGTGTGTGGCTGCGTAGACGTAGTCGCGCCTGCTTCGGTGACGTGGAGTACTCGGAAAACGGGGTACGGGAATGGTCAAAATTTTGCAGAAAAAACCGTTTGGATTATCGACACGGGCGTTGACCTCGATCACCCTGATTTGAACGTCGATACCCAACGCAGCCAATCGTTTATTACTGGGCAAACCTCGGCAGATGATAATAATGGTCATGGAACCCACGTGGCCGGAATTATCGGGGCGCTCAATAATACCATCGGTACTGTGGGCGTAGCTTCTGGGGTCAAATTAGTGGCGCTTAAAGCCCTTGACCAACTGGGCGAAGGACGTCTTTCGAGTGTGGTGGCGGCGGTAGCGCACGTGAGTCAAAATGGCAAAGCAGGCGATGTGGTGAATATGAGTTTGGGATTAGATGGAATTTCAAGCACGTTGGACCGCCAAGTGCAGGCAGCGGCCGACAAAGGAATTTTGTTTGCGATTGCCGCAGGTAATGACAAAAAGTTAGCCAATGGCTTTTCGCCAGGCAGACTCAATCATGCTAATGTATTTACGGTGTCGGCCGTCGATAGTACGGGCCGTTTTGCCAGCTTTTCCAATTACGGAAACGACGTGGTTGACGTAGCCGCCTATGGCGTCAGAATCCTCTCTACTTATGCCAACGGGCGTTATGCGATTTTGTCGGGTACTTCGATGGCGGCCCCGCACGTGGCAGGACTTTTATTGATTCGTGGCAATGCGGTGCCTACTTTTGGCTCGGCTATCAATGATCCCGATGGGGCTGGAGATCCTATTGCCCGCGTAAGTAGTCAATACACCACAGTGGCTAGTCTTCTAACACGTTAGCAATAAAGACAACTTTCAAAAACATCATCAATAGAAAAAAAGCTAAGGCCCAGTCGAGATACACGCGATAGAAGTCTTTGACTTCTTGATAACGCCGATTTTTGACTTTGACGCGTTCCAAATTATCTATTTGGGAGAATATGTTTTTAAGCGTGGTATTGTCGGTAGCGCGGTAAAATTGGCCATTGGTGGCTTTCGCAATTTGCTGTAATGTACCTTCGTCGGGGGCGGTTTGTGGGGTTGTAAGGGCGAGAGAGTCTGAGTTGCGCTGCGAATTGCTTACAAGGGGCTTGGGCACAGTGCGGCCGATGGCGATGGTATAGACACGTACGCCGTAGGCTTTGGACAGTTTGGCAGCCGTGATGGGGTCCAAATTGCCCGCGGTACTTTCGCCGTCACTTAATAAAACAACCACTTTTGATTTAGAGGCACTTTCACGCAATCGGTTGATACATACCGCTAAGGCGCTACCAACGGCGGTTCCTGCAATGGTAATTTGGTCATGACTGACCTCGTCCAAAAAACTGTATAGTAATTCGTAATCGTTGGTTAAGGGACAAAGAGTGAAGGCCTCTCCCGCAAATAAAACAATACCGATACGGTCTTGTAAGCGTCCGCCAATAAATGATTTGGCAACCGATTTGGCAGAAGCCAATCGACTAGGAGGCAGGTCTTTATCGCGCATGGATTCAGAAATATCCAAAGCCAGCATGATGTCAATAACTTCGGCGTCGCGCTCGGTGAGGGTGTTGATAGACTGCGGGCGAGCCAGCGCCAACAAAAGACAACTTAACCCCAAAAAGCCCGAAATAGGAAAGAGTAACCGCAGCCACACCGAGAAACTTTTTGGAGGGTCGGTATTCACAAACGTAATTCCTAACCGTTGAAAAGCACCTGCATGAAACGCTTGTCGCAGCCAAAAAGCGATGGGAATCACCAATATTCCGTACAAAAAGTAAGGATGTGCCCAGCTGAAAGCACGTAATTTAGCGAGTGAAAACCATTCGACAGAAAACCAATCCCACATGTTTATTACTGGTCAAAAGTCGATGGTTTACAGAGGTGAGAAAGACTTATCTGTAGAACAACGACCAACACTTAATCTTTTACTTCTTCGTAATCAACGTATTCGCCGCCCCGAAACCGCGATTGGTCGGAGCTAGTGGGTTTTGGTTCTACCCTGATTTCGCCTTCGCGGCGTTGGGAGGGTTGGTTTGCCTTTTTCTGTTCTTTTACCAATTGACGTCCCACCAACAACCAAAACATGAAGCGCCGGAAGGGAGGAACAAAGGCTACAAAGAAGATAAAAATGAGGAGTATGTTAAAAAGTATTTTCATTGTTTTAGGGAGATTACCTGTTAAAGCTAACCATTGGTGTTTTTTTACTATTTAGCTATTAACTAACTTTTTATTCATCCAAAGTAAAAACGTTGGCAGCAGGATTAAATTGGACAACATTCCCATTAACAACGTAATGGCGACCAAAATTCCCAACGCAACGGTCCCTTTGAAGCTTGAAGCCGTAAAAATAACAAATCCTGCAAACAGTATGATGGCATTGTAAAACATACTTATTCCCGCAAACTGAATTGTTGCAGAAACGGCTTCGCTTACACTCTTTTTATTGTTACGAAATTCGTCTTGGTATTGGGTCAAAAAATGGATGACGCTCATAGAAGAAAGCCCCAAAGCAATGCTGAAAACAATCGTGGTGGTAGCGTTTAGAGGTATTTCTCCAAAACCCATGATTCCTGCCGTCATAACCAAAGGAAGGCAGCTCGGAACTAGGGCAATCAAAATCAGGCGCCAATGACCGAAAGCTACCACCATTAATATTGCAATCAAAACGATAACTAACAAGGTACTTTCGACTGAGTTTTGTAACAAACAATCATTGCCTTTGCTAAATACCACACCACGTCCCGTAATTTTGGCTTCGTATCGTTCCTCCTTCTCAACTTGTTTGCCAGTGTTGGTATCTATATTGAACAAACTATCAATTTTGGGTTGGAGAAGTGCATGCAATGCGGCAATCCGATGGGTGCCAATGTCGTCGATTTGAAAACTGACTCGGGTATATCGCCGCGTGCTGTCCATAAAACTACTTATACGATTATCGTTGCTTTTGAAATTGCCAGCGTATTCGGCCAATTTACTGAGTTCGAGCGCATCAGGCAATACAAAATACTTAGGGTCGCCGTCTCGGTAGCCTTGGTAAATGAATTTGGTGGCTTCAACTACCGAAAGCGGTTTGCTAAACTCGGGATACTGAGCAAATTCTTTCTGCAAAAGATTAATTTTTGTCAACGTTTGAGGCGTCAAAGCGCGTCCTGGGCGGCCAGTGTCAATGTTTATTTCAAACGCCATTACTCCTTTAAAATATCTTTTGAAAAAATCTAAATCATTCAGAAGTGGGCCGTTTTGAGGGAGATTATCTGCCATAAAGCCCGTGTTTTTGATTCGGGTGAGCCCCACCAAGGCCACGATAAGCAACGCCGCCAATGAACCATAAATAACGGGGGAGCGATGGTGTACCCATCCATCAATTTTTTTCAGAAAGAAGCTGATATGTTTGTTTTCTAGGTGTCGAGGGTGTTTTTCGGGGGGGAGGGACAAATAACTGTAAAGAATGGGAAGAAGCGCCAGCCCAATAATGTAGGTGCAAAGCAGACTCAAAGCCGCAATCTGGCCGAATTCCGCCAAGAACTTACTGCCCGTTACGGAAAAGACACCAAACCCAATGGCGGTCATCAGATTGGTCCAAAAAATGATTTCTCCGATTCTGCCGGCCGTACTTTTTAGAGCTTGGCGTTGATTGCCCAGTCGGGCTAATTCTTCGTAGTATTTATTGGTCCAAAAGAAGGTATTAGCTACGCCAATCACCACCATCAGAGAGGGTAGGAGACTGGTGAGTTGGGTGATTTCGTGCCCCAAGAGGCCCATAAACCCCACACTCCACACCGCCCCGACCACGGCTACCCCCCACGAAATAAGCACCACCACCCACGAACGGAAAAAAAGCAGAATAAGCCCCGTGACTATGACGGATAAAATGCTAAAAAGTACGATTTCCTGACGCACCTTAGCGACGTATTCGGTACGGATGTAGGGCAGGCCCGATAAATGTACTTTGAGACCGTGGAGGTTTTCAAAAGCCAGTGCTTCCTGCTTGATTTGGTCGATAGATGTGTTTCTGCTTGGGTGATTGAGAGCGTCTTGTGTAAACGTAATTGCCATCAAATACGCTTTGCCATCCTCGCTGACGATAAATCCTTGGTAAAAAGGTAAACGGCTGATTTTGGCTTTAATCGAATCTACTTCGGTCTGGCTATTGGGTTTGTTGGGGATGATTTGCCTGAAATCAAATTGTTTAAGGCTGTCATTGCGAACAATTTCCACTAGATTGGCACTAGAAATAACGTCTTTGACTCCGCTAATCTTTTTGATTTTATGATTCAGTTCGTACCAATCCCTGAAAATAGGTAACGTAAACAGTTGGTCAGTAGCCACACCGACTACCAACAGATTGTCATTTTCTCCGTATCGTGCTTTAAACGATTCGTACAATTGAAAATCAGGGTTGGTTTCGGATAAAATTTGGGGTAATTCGTAAGAAAAGCGAACTTTGGTGGCTTGATACCCCATAAAGACCGTCAGGCCGATATAGGCGACCAAGAGACCAAGACGGTGTTTGAGAATAAAAGTGGATACAGTATGGCTGAACATTCGATGAGTATCAAGGTACGAAAGAATGCAAATCTAAAAATATCAGTGGAATAAGTTTAAAGTTCAGAAAGTAGTTAGCCTCATCAACCATTAAAAAATCATGGCCGAAACCTTATATCTTCCCACTACCACCGACCGCGCTGCGCTGTATGAGAGTCTGGTGCCGCAGATTGCGGCGCTTATTGAAGGTGAAAACGATTTAATTGCCAATTTGGCCAATATTTCGGCGGCACTGCGCGAGGCGTTCGGCTTTTTCTGGGTCGGATTTTACCTCAAAAAAGACCAACAATTGGTGCTAGGGCCTTTTCAGGGACCGATTGCCTGTACGCGTATTCATTTTGATAAAGGCGTGTGCGGGGCGTGTTACACCCGTAAACAAACCATTGTTGTACCCGACGTGGAACAATTTCCTGGGCATATTGCGTGCAGTTCGGCGTCCAAATCGGAGATTGTATTGCCCGTTTTTGCCCCTGACGGGAGCGTGGCAATGGTGTTGGATGTTGACAGTGACCAATTAGATGATTTCAGTGCCGTGGATGCGCAGGGATTGGGAGCCGTTGTAAAATTGGTGGAAGGGTTGCTGTGATTATTTAGCAGAGAAACCAGAAAACCGAGGAATGTAGAACCGCGAAACTGAAAAATGTAAAACCGAAAGGTTAAATCGGGAAACCGAAAAATGTAGAACTGAGAAACTGAAAAATGCAAAACCGCGAAATGTAGAACCGCGAAACTGAAAAATGTAGAACCGCGAAATGTAGAACCGCGAAACTGAAAAATGTAGAACCGAAAGGTTAAATCGGGAAACTGAGAAATGTAGAACCGCGAAACCGTGAAATGTAAAACCGTGAAACTGAAAAATGTAAAACCGCAAAACTGAAAATGTAAAACCGCGAAAATGAAAAAGGCGTGTGGTTTGTAACAAGCTGTATTTTAAACCCTAAACTTTTACATTTTACATTTTTCTGTTCTTCTGTTTATCTGTTACTTTCTTCTGTTTATCTGTTACTTCCGCTCTACTGCCAGCTTTGTCGTTTTAACTCCTTGATTTCAAATGAAAACGATAGTTCGTTCATGCACTTGAAATGACCCTTCGGGCAGCGTTTGTGGCCGATTTTGGAGCACGGACGGCAGGTAAGCTGGCGATTCTCTAGCATTACAAACTGCGTTTGATACGGATACATACCAAACTCAGGAACGGTATTGCCCCAAATCGAATAGATTTTCTTTTTGAAAGCCGCCGCCACGTGCATCAGGCCTGTATCGTGACTAAATACCAGCTTGGATTGCTGAATCAGGGAAGCCGATTGGTTGAAATTACACTTACCGCAGGCGTTGTAGATAAAATGCTTACCGATGGCCTTCTCAATCATATCACCGTTGGCGGCATCCTCTTTTCCGCCCAAAAGAACGACGGGGAAGTTGATTTTTTCGCACAGCTCAATCATGCGGTTGAGGGGGAGTTTTTTGGTCTCGTGCTGCCCGCCGATAGCGTAGGCCACAAACCCCTTTTGGTGACTTTCTGGTAACCAATCAGGCTCGATAATATCGCGGTAAGGAATGAAATAATCCAACCCTCGGTCATCGTTGACCACTCCCAATGTTTGCAGTGTGTTGAGGTAACGGTCTACAATATGAACGTTGGGTAAAGCGTTTATTTTCCAGTTGACATACAACCACTTTTCCCAATTCAGCTTGTTAAAACTAATCGCTTGCACGCCAAGTGCGGCTTTGATTTGAAGGGTTCGGAGGTTTTGGTGAAGGTCAATGACGAGGTCAAATTTCTCCTTCCGAAGCTGCTTGGCAATGCCCCAAATGCTTCCTTCCAACAGGTGTAACTGGTCGATGTAAGGGTTGTCGGTGAGCAAGTATTTGTACGAAGCCTTGGTCAAATAATGAATTTCCACATCGGGGCGCTGTGTTTTGAGGCAACGAACAACTGGGGTGGTCAAAACAATGTCACCGATGGAAGAAAAACGAATAATCAACACTTTCAGGGACATAAAACGTATAAGGGTTGGAAGAATTTGACTTTTAGTACAAAACTAACTAATTTTACTGAAAACCAGCCTCCTACTCAGATGAATGATAAACTCTTTGATCTTAAAAATGATCGCCGTTTGAGCGTTTATTTATACCGAATGGGGTTCGGGACGTGGTTGCTTTATATTTTGATGGGGGCGCCTTTTCTGCATCAATTTATTATGTATCGCACCCATTGTGCCATCATGTGCGTGATGCTGATGGTGTTTGGCTTATCGGCTTCGATGTATTATGATTACTATCATCATCACCGTGAGTTTGAACAAAAGAAGAAATGGCTTATCGTTAGCTATATCGTATTGGCGGGCCTGATTTACTTCTTAATTCTGAGAGATAAGCCTTTCAATTTCAATTTGTTTTAAGTCTTAAAAACGGCATCGCTCCCTGCTTTACCCTACTTCATTACTTTTGTGATTTCATTCAGCTTATCCATTTTTTCCTGAAAATCTCCTTTCAGCTTATTTCTGATTTGCTGTAAATTATCCAATGTCTCCTGCAAAGTATCGGGCAGGATTTCTTCCAATACTTCACGGAATCGTTTGGCAAAAGTCGGCGACTTGCCATTGGTCGAAATCGCAATTTTTAAATCTCCTTTTTTGACGACTGAGCTTAAATAAAAATCGCAAAGGTCGGGGGTGTCGGCTACGTTTATGAGTAGGCGTTTGGCTTTGCAATCTTCCTGTATCTGCCGATTGACGCTCTTATCGTTGGTACCCACAATCACTAAATCTTTTTCCTCTAAAAAAGAGGGTTTGTATACATCAACCACGAGCTTAACATGGGGATGCTGCTGCGCTAATTCGTGGATTTCAGCCCTTATTTCGGGAGCAACGAGCATTACGTCGGTTTGGGGAGCATTGGCCAATACCGCCGTAAGTTTTTCCAATCCGACGTAGCCGCCTCCCACGATGAGTACTTGAAGTTGTTCGAGTTTTAGAAAAATAGGAAAGAGCGTATTCATTTAATGTGATTTATGTAGTGGGTTTTGATGAGCCGAGCCGTTTATTTTACTCTCACCCAACTGTCGGTGCGGCCAATGAGCGACACGCCAATAAAGCCGCGTACATCCAGTTGATTGGCATTGGTGAGTTTGATTTTACAACTGTATTCTTTGCCAGTTTCGGGGTCGTAGATTTTGCCTTCTTCCCAGGTATTATTGCCTTCATATTTAAAATTACTCAGGTTGACCAAGCCTAGTAAATGCCGACTTTTTTTATGCACATCTGGGTTTTTGGCGTCGGTTCGGGGTTTGCCAGTGGCGGGGTCGTTGGGTTCTTTGAGCCATACAATTTTTCCAAAATATTTATCACCCTGTTTATAGATTTGAACATGGCCTTTTTTGGAGCCAGTAAGCCAAGTACCCAGGCAGGCATCGGGATTGGTACCCGCCAGTGCCTGCATCGACAAAAACAGCAAAAAAAGAGAAATGCGGACTTTCTTCATGGGTAGGTAAGTTTGGATTGGTTTTGTAGAAAAACGTAAATCTGCCTCGGTTTGTTATGGTATCAATAAAAGGTTGTTGTCCAAAATACCACAAAAAAAGCCGACACTCGTCGGCTTTGTATTTTTTTACTCAAAGGTGAGCTAGATTTCTTTATGTAACTCGTTGTGGTATCCTGCAAAAATAATTCCCTGAATGAGGGTGCCGAGAAGGGCAACGAATACATCGCCAAATACGAACAACAAAACGATAATAACCAAAAAGTAGGCCAGTAGCCAACCCCAGTGAACTTCCTGTTCTTGATGCGCTTCCATGTGAAAACGTTGTTTTTGTGAGTGATTGCCTAAGAAATAACGCTGCAAGTTAGGGATAAATCCCCCTTTGTCAAAGTACAGCGCTTTGACAAAGGGGCGAAATGTTATATTTTTTTCAATGCTTCTTCCCAAACGGCGTAGGTGTTGGCGTATTTTTCTTGTAAATCGGCCAACGGCTCCACCGTGGCGATTTGCGTCAGACCGTTGAAAGCTGATTTGAAATCAAACACACCCGTACCAATACCCGCCGCCCGGGCGGCTCCCTGCGCTCCGTCAGTATCGTATAACTCAATGGTAGCGCCCGTGGTGTTGGCAAAGGCTTCGCGGAACAATGGACTCAGGAACAAATTGGCGTGACCAGCGCGTACGGTATGCGTTTGGACCCCCATTTCTTTCATTACCTGTAAACCATACTGAAGCGCAAATACAATACCTTCCTGCGCCGCTCTGAACACGTGCGCGGGCGTGTGGGTATTAAAGTTGATTCCCTGCAACTGACCACCCAACAAACGGTTTTCGAGCACGCGCTCGGCTCCGTTGCCAAAAGGCAAAAACGTGAGTCCTTCGGCACCGACGGGCGTTTGCGCGGCCTGTTGGTTCATTTCATCGTACGAAATGCCGCCTGCAAAACGACGTACCCAACTGTTCAGAATTCCCGTTCCGTTGACGCACAACAATACGCCGTTGCGCTGCTCTTCGGGGGTGCTGTTGACGTGCGCAAAGGTATTCACGCGTGAGAGTGGGTCGGAGGTAGCCTGAGCGTTGATGCCGTACACCACGCCCGAAGTCCCCGCCGTAGTAGCTACTTCGCCCGGATTCAGCACGTTGAGTGAAAACGCATTGTTGGGCTGGTCGCCAGCGCGGTAGGCGATGGGGATTCCTACTTTGAGGCCTAGTTCCGCTGCTGCCGAAGCCGAAAGCTGACTTTGGGGAGAGAAAGTATCCACTATCTCAGGTATCAATGACGAATCAAACCCGTATAAGTCGAGGAGTTTTTGGGAGACTTTTTGCTCGGCAAAATCCCAGAAAATCCCTTCGGAAAGCCCCGAAACGGTGGTTTGCGGCGTGCCCGACATGCGCATAGCGAGGTAATCGCCAGGGAGCATGAAATAGCGAATTTGCTCAAAGATTTGTGGTTCTTTGTCTTTTACCCATTTGAGCTTTGACGCCGTAAAATTGCCCGGTGAATTGAGCAAATGCTGTAAACTATAGTCATTGCCTAAGTCATCAAAAGCATGATTGCCGATTTCAACAGCGCGGCTATCGCACCAGATGATAGAGGGGCGCAGGGGGCGTAAGTCTTTATCCACTACCACCAAGCCGTGCATTTGGTACGAAATACCAATGCCCGCTACCAGCGCGGGGTCAAAGGGATATTTGGCTTTTAACTTATGCGTGGCATCGACGGCTTCCTGCCACCAACTGTCGGGGTGCTGCTCGGCCCAACCCGCTTCGTGGGCAATCATTCCCATTTCCTGGTCGGGCGAGGTGCCCGTGGCGAGGGCTTTGCCCGTTTCTATATCCAACAAAGCAACTTTTACGGACGAGCTGCCTACGTCGTAGCCTAAAAGGTATTTCACAGGTAAATAAGTTATGGTAAGTTAATATGCAAAAAAGCGAAAAATGGCTGATTTTACTTAAAATCACGGCAAAGGTAAGCAGTAAGCGCTTTTCAATCACGCAAAGTCGCTAAGGAGCAAAGAAATAAAAGTAGGGGCAATGAAAATTCTCATTGCCTACTCTCGCTTCCCACGTCTTTATTGCTATTTTCGTAGAAAAAATAGGTTAAAACCGATGCTTGAGTTTTTTACCACCGAACGCTTGATTTGGATTGGGGGGATTTATGTCGTCCTGTGCATTGTTGCGTATTTGATTCAGGGCAAATTTATCTTCAAACCCGAGAAACTCCCACAGGATTTTGAATACAAGTACGAGGATTTGTTTGAAGAGCTTTTTTTTGACCCCGAACCCAACGTTCGCATCAATGCACTGCGGTTTTATCAGGAAGAAGCCTCGCGCGGTTTGTTGATCTACTTTCACGGCAATACGCGCAGCATCAAAGGCTGGTCCAAATACGCCAAGGATTTTACGCAGCACGGCTACGATGTATTGATGATTGATTACCGTGGTTTTGGAAAAAGCGTAGGCAAACAAACTGAGGATGGTATCAAAAACGACGCCCAGTACATCTACAATAAAATGCGCTCCAAATATGGCTATGTTGAAGAAAAAATTATCATTTACGGGCGTTCGTTAGGCTCGGGCTTTGCAACCAAACTTGCC
Source organism: Runella aurantiaca (assembly GCF_003339505.1). GTDB lineage: Bacteria > Bacteroidota > Bacteroidia > Cytophagales > Spirosomataceae > Runella > Runella aurantiaca. The sequence continues at coordinate 48,172 of NZ_QPIW01000011.1, read as the reverse complement.
TCGGTTAACCACCCCAAAATGCTGATTCTGGATGCACCGTATTACAGTTTTACGCGTTTGACCACGCGTTTTCTGCCTTTTTTGCCCGTTTCTTACATCCTCAAATTTTCCATTCGGACCGATGTTTGGATCAAATACGTCAAGTGCCCTATCTACATTATTCATGGTACCAAAGATGTGCTGATTCCATTTCGGTCGAGCGTACGCCTCGCCAATCTGGTGCCGCAATCGTCGCGCCTGATTCCCATCTACGGCGGTGGGCACAATAACCTGCCCGATTTTCCCGAATACCATCGCCACTTAGCCGACATCCTCAATGACCGCTTTGATTTGATTTTTGATAAGTATGAGAAAAGATTGGAGTGAGGAATGTTTGAAGTTCTGCTTGTATTTTTCTGATTGAGCTACAGTAGAAACGTTTGATAATGAGAAGGTAATATCTGTTTTTGGTAAATTTATAGTTTAAAAGCAGCGGTCGGTTTTAAACCGACCGCCACAGATTTTACCCCAATTTCTTGCCCAATAGCTGATTGACCACTTTCGGGTCGGCGCTGCCCTTTGATTTTTTCATGACTTCGCCCACAAACAAGCCCATCAATCCTTTTTTGCCTTTTTTGAATTCCTGCACTTTGTCAGCCATCGCAGTCAAAACTTCATCGACTATGCCTTCCAAAGCACCGGCGTCGCTGTTTTGCAGCCAATTGTTTTGTTTTGCTACTTCTAGCGGATTTTGCGTTGGATTTTCGAGCAAAATCGGTAAAAGCTTGTGCGAAGCCGTCGTGTGACTTACCTGATTGCTTTCCACCAATTTGATTACTTCTGCCAATTGAACAGGAGAAAGTGGAAATTGGTCGGCTGTCTTATCGGAATTCTCGTTTAAATACGTTTTGACAGGTCCTAAAACCCAATTGGCGGCCGCTTGGTAATTTCCAGCCTTCGCGCTCAATTCTTCAAAATATAAAGCTACTTCTTTGGTGTCGGTCAGTGTAGTCGCGTGGCCTGCCGAGAGCCCGTATTTTGTGGTAAATTTCTCAAACAACTGACGCGGTAGCGGCGGCATTTCGTCTTGAATTTTGGCCATCCATGCGTCAGAAATAAATACTGGGGCTAAATCGGGCTCTGGAAAATAACGGTAATCGTTCATGGTTTCTTTCACCCGCATCCCTGAGGTTTCGCCCGTTTCGGGGTCAAACATGCGCGTTTCCTGCAAAATTGTTTCCCCATTTTCTACCATTCCTACCTGCCGGCGGAACTCCGTTTCAACGGCCTTCATTACGTTCCGAATGGAGTTCATATTTTTAACTTCCACCTTCGTTCCCAAGGGCAAAGTACCCTTCAAACGAACCGAAACGTTGAGGTCACAGCGCAGCGAGCCTTCTTCCATATTGCCGTCGCAAATGTCAATAAACCGAACCAACTGCCGAACGGCGGTCAAAAAAGCGCCTGCTTCTTCCGCAGAACCAATGCAGGGGTCGGTCACCATCTCAATGAGTGGCGTGCCAGCGCGGTTATAATCCAATAGAGTATCGGTCAAAGCTCCGTCATGAACCGACTTTCCAGCATCTTCTTCTAAGTGGATATGGTGAATCTGCACTACTTTCTCGACCGTTTTTCCGTGTTTATCTTTGTACATCACGGGAATTTGGCCGCCGACACAAATCGGGAATTTATCTTGCGAAAGCTGATAACCTTTGGGCAGGTCGGGATAAAAATAGTTTTTGCGATCAAAAATCGTATTTCGGGTAATAGAACACCCACATGCCAAGCCCATTCTTACGGCGTACTCAACGGCTTTTTTGTTCAACTTGGGCAAGGTGCCTGGATGTGCCAGCGTAATCACGCTGATGTTGGTATTGGGCTCACTGCCAAAGTGATTGGCATCAGACGCAAAAATTTTGGTGTTGGTCTGCAATTGGCAATGTACTTCCAGGCCAATCACAATTTCGTATTTGGCAAGTACTTCGGGCGCTAGGTTGAGTGTATCGGTCATTTATCTTCGGTGTAGCCTCCCGTCACTTTACGGAAAGCGTCAATAATTTCAACAAAATAGGGATTCTCTCGGTGTAAAATTAATGTGTTTATATAAATTACGCCCATTTCGTCAATAATAAAGGCATCAACTTTCATGAACTGAGTTGTTTTAAACTTCTCAAACCATAATCCAAACTTATGGGAACGGGCGAGATGGCGGGCATCGGAAGTATCACAGATATAGACAATAATTCTTTCACGATTTTTAAAGAAATCAGTCACTATATCTGCAATGGTAAACATAATGAATGCGTCAGGAGGAATTTTGTCGTCTGAATTTTTACGTTCAGTAATGGCAATGACCATTTCATAAACTTCAGTGGAAAACTCCTCCTTCTCATCAAATAAATAACTTGAAGGCTTAAATTTTACTTCATACGTTATTTCGTAATTTGTATCAAAGGTGTAAGAATTGTTACGCCCTCCACGAAAAACAAAATTATAGCCTTTTGAGTCGCGTCCCATTTTTTTTTATTTTGTTCACGTAGCTTACGTACTGCCTCCTGATACTCAGGTGTTTTTGCTTCTTCTTCAATTTCCTTTTCCAGTTCTCGTTTACTTGCCAATAGTCGCTTGGCCCAAGCAACTGCCCGCTCCTGACGAACTTGCTCCTCGGTTTTTGCTATCGTTTCCATAGTCATTGGATTTTTTACAAAGATAATGATTCAAGCTATAAAATTTTTTAATAGTATGCTTGCATACTATTTTTGTTTCTCCTAATTTTGTACACAAGCAGAACAATAACAAAATTCCTAAAGACCATGACAGCAGTAGAAAATCGCGCCGGTATTAAAGGAGGAGAATTCCTGATTAAAGACACCGACGCTTCTCAAGTATTTATTCCCGAAGAGTTTACCGAAGAGCAGTTGATGATTGCTCAATCGTGCCGTGATTTTTTAGCTACTGAAATTTGGCCGCGTGTGGAAGAAATAGACAAAGCCAAATCTCCCGAGTTGATGTCATCATTGATGGACAAAGCAGGTGAGTTAGGGCTTTTGGGTACCGCTGTTCCTGAAGAATACGGTGGTTTTGGAATGAGTTTTAATACTTCTATGCTCGTCGCAGAAGCTACGGGTGCGGGTAATTCTTTCTCGGTAGCTCTTTCGGCCCACACGGGCATCGGAACGTTACCTATTTTATACTACGGAAACGACGACCAAAAATCTCAATACTTGCCCAAACTTGCTTCGGGCGAGTGGAAAGCCGCTTATTGTCTTACTGAACCTGATTCGGGTTCGGATGCCAACTCGGGCAAGACCAAAGCCGTATTGAGCGAAGATGGCAAAAGCTATATTTTGAATGGGCAAAAAATGTGGATAACCAACGGCGGTTTTGCCGATGTATTCATCGTTTTTGCCAAAATTGACGAAGGCGGAAAAACCGATAAAAACCTGACGGCGTTTATCGTAGAAAAAACCTACGGAGGGATTACCATGAACGAGCCCGAGCATAAAATGGGCATCAAAGGCTCCGATACGCGTCAGATTTTCTTTAATGACTGTCATGTGCCAGTTGAAAATATGCTTTCAGACCGTGGTAACGGTTTCAAGATTGCGGTTAATATTCTGAACATCGGTCGTATCAAATTGGCCGTGGCGGCGGTAGGCGGTGCGAAGCAGGTTGCCACGCAAGCGATTCAATACGCCAACGAGCGCAAACAATTTGGTATTGCTATTAGCACTTTTGGCGCGATTAAACATAAGTTGGCCGAAATGGCCGTGAAGCTGTACGCTTCAGAATCAGCTTCCTACCGGGCAGGTCAGAACATTGACGATGCCATCGCTGATTTGAAAGAAAAAGGTTTGTCGGATGCCGAAGCAAAATTGAAAGCCTTGGAGCAGTTTGCGATTGAGTGCGCCATGATGAAAGTACATGGCTCAGAAGTGCTTGATTATGTGGTAGATGAAGGTGTTCAGGTGTACGGTGGTATGGGCTTTTCGGCGGATGCGCCCATGGACCGCGCGTACCGCGATGCCCGTATCAATCGCATTTTTGAGGGTACCAACGAAATCAACCGTATGTTGACGGTCGATATGTTGCTCAAGCGCGCTATGAAAGGTGAAATCGACTTGATGGGGCCTGCTATGGCGGTCGGTAAAGAAATCATGTCTATTCCTGATTTCAGCGTGAGCGACGACGAAACCCCGTTTGCGGCCGAGAAGAAAGTGATCAAAAATTTGAAAAAAGCGGCCTTGATGGTTGCGGGTGCGGCGGTGCAGAAATTTATGATGAAACTTTCGGAAGAGCAGGAAATCCTGATGAACGTGGCCGACATGGCTATCGAAATTTACGCGGCTGAATCAGCGGTTTTACGTACCGAAAAACTCATTGGGATGAAGGGCGATGCCGCCTGCGCGTTGCAAAAAGATTTAGCTATGTGCTACCTGCACGAAGCAGTGGAGCAAATCAACAGCGCTGGCAAGTCTGCCATCATGGGCTTTGCCGAAGGCGATGAGTTGCGGGTGATGCTGATGGGGTTGAAGCGGTTCACTAAGATTGAACCCATGAACACTAAAAATGCCCGTCGTCGCATTGCTGATGCGATGATTGCCGAAAATAAATATGTATTCTAAAAATTTACCTGTGTCAGCTGGTTCAAAACCGTCCGACACAGGTGTTATCAATTCATTTGACGGTCGCAAATCACGCACTGACAAACTAATAACCGTTTAATAAGTAGATAGTTAAGAAAGCCGCCTACCCTTTGGTAAGCGGCTTTCTGATTTATAACTTTAGCGTAAATTCTAATGTCATGAAAACGACTACGCTAAAGTTTTTAACCCTGATTGTCGGAATAAGCACCTGTACTTTTTCCGTAACGGCGCAAAATTATACCCGCCAACGGGATTGGGTGGTGGCGCCGTTGTACGGTATCGGGTTGGTTATTCCCTCCCGAATCACGCTATTGAGCGGTACTGAAGCCCCGTCTAATGCCTGGGTTTCGTCGTATCGGGGAGAGTTGGTCAAGAGTGATGGCACAACCTATACACGCAACTACCGTACAAGCCTCTGGGGCTTTGAGACGTATTATCGTTGGAAAGACCGGCGTTCTGACAATCGCTGGTCGATTGGACTGAGTACCGCTTGGCAACGGCAGGTTTTTAAGCTGAACCATCCGTTCAATTTTGAGTACAAAGGCCATAATCTGGTTTCAACTGTATGGAATTTTAATTACTTACGGACAGGGTTAATGTTGCGCCGAACTTGGATGAAAGAATGGGCCGGGACGTACTTTCAATTGGGAGGGTATTATTCAACCTTGTTTTATCGAAACACTGCCGACGGCCGAGAAAAGATGGAAGAATTGACGGGAGGGTACATTGAAGGTGGTACGGGAAATCGTACAAAAACCTATAATTTGCAAAAAGGAGTTCCGCTCATTGTTCCCGAAATTGGGATGGTTTATGGCGAAAACAGCGGGATTGAGTTTAGCATTGCCTATTATCATCCTTTACAAAGTGTTATTCAGGCCGAAACCACTTTTTACCGAGATAATCTGACCGTTGGGGTAAGTAATACCAACGTATCGCAGCGGGTTTTGATGTTTAATGTAAAACTGCCCATTGCTTTTGTTTCCAAACGAAAGACTATCTCTCGCGAACGGAAAGAGGCTACACCTAAGCCAGAGCCCGAAGTAAAAAGGGAAAAGCCCAAAAAAGAACCGAAACCAAAGCGGGAACGCAAGCCTATAAAAGAGCGAGCTCCGAAACCTGAAAAGAAAGTAGAGCCGGAAATCAAGCCAGCGCCGAAGCCTGTTCCAACATCTACACCCTATGATGCGGCGCTCATCAATAAACCGATGATCATGGATAATCTGTATTTTGAACTGACCAAATCAGATTTGTTGGAAAGCTCTCATAAGGAACTAGACCAAGTGGCAGAATGGATGAGGGCCAACCCCAGCGTTGAAATTCGTTTGGAAGGACATACGGATAAAATCGGTGATGCTGAAAAAAACCTGATTCTTTCCCGCGACCGGGTCAACGCCGTACGCGAGTATCTGATTCGAAAAGGGGTAAGCTCGGCGCGTATTGCTACCAAAGGCTACGGCGATACGCGACTGGTTTGTAAGCCAAGCCCGTGCGAGAAAAACCGCCGCGTAGAAATGGTGGTTACGAAACGATAAAGGCAGAAACTGTCTCTGCTAACAGACTCAAAAAGCGCCGTTCCTTTCTCGGAATGGCGCTTTTTGAGTCTAAATTCTAACCTCTTTTTACGAAAATTATGGTTTGCTAATTTTCTTCTTTTGCGCCAATTATCTGACCAAAGAAATTGCGTTAGCTATGCGTTTGTAATAATTTTTCAACTACTTCTGGATAATGTTGATGCTCCAATATTTGCACTTTAGCGGCTACGTCTTCGGGCGTATCGGTGGGTGTCACTGGGCAAGTGGCCTGAAAGATAATGTCGCCTTCGTCGTACCGTTCGTTGACGTAATGGATGGAAATGCCAGATTCGGGCTCCTGTGCCGCAACCACTGCTTCGTGGACAAAATGCCCGTACATGCCTTTTCCGCCATATTTGGGCAGCAAAGCAGGGTGAATATTGACGATTTTGTTGGGAAATGCGTGCACCATTGCTTCGGGTATCAACATCATAAAACCCGCTAGTACTACCAAATCAATGTGTTCGTTTTGGAGGATTTCGACTACTTTATGGGTTTCGTAAAACGTTTTTCGGTCAAACAAAATGACAGGAATGTGTAGCCGACGCGCTCGAGCAATCACGCCCGCCTGGGGATTATTGGACAAAATAAGGCTCACTTCTATCTCAGAATGATTGGCGAAGTGCTCGGCAATTTTCTCGGCGTTTGAGCCAGAGCCTGAAGCAAAAATAGCAAGGCGTTTTAGGGCCATTGAGGGTAAATGATTGGTGGTTTCAGGGAGCAAAGTTAGCTTTTTGTCAAAGTTAATGGTTCATAATTTGTGAGAAACGTATAATTTCGCTCCCTTGTATAGACATTCCAAGTCTGGACGACCTCGTCTTAAAGAGTTGGAATGTCTTCTATATCTGACTCAATCTCTGCTATGCAACTCCTCGAAGTAGGCCAAAATCCTCAGCGTCAACGTGAATTTTTATTGCTTCCCGTTCGGCTTTATAAAAACAATCCGTACTGGATTCGTCCGTTGGACAAAGACGTCGAAGATACTTTCAATCCGCAAAAGAATAAAAACTTCAAAGACGGAGAATGTATTCGCTGGATTGCCGTGGACGATGACGGGCAGACCGTTGGTCGAGTGGCAGCGTTTGTGAATCAAAATACGGTCATGAAAGGCAACGACCAACCCACGGGCGGAATGGGCTTTTTTGAGTGCGTTGAAGATGAAAAAGTTGCGTTTGCGCTGTTTGATGCCTGTAAAAAATGGCTTACCCAACGGGGTATGGAAGCCATGGACGGCCCCATCAATTTTGGGGAGCGCGACCGCTTCTGGGGCGTGCTCATCAATGGCTTTGACAAAGAGCCGCTATACGGAATGGGCTACCACTTTTCTTATTATCAATCATTTTTTGAAGCGTACGGCTTTCAAACGTATTTCGAGCAGCTGACTTTCTTTTTGTTGATGCCCAAAGACCGTTTCATGGAACGCGTCAATCGGGTGTTTTTTGAACGTGCGGAGCGGATTTTGACCATGAAAAACTACGAGTTTAGACATATTGACAAAAAACAATTGGACAAATACGCGGAAGATTTTCGGATTGTTTATAACAAAGCTTGGGCAAAAAACCTAGGCGCAGAAGACATGACGCCCGACAAAGCGCGCGGAATTATGCAGCGAATGAAACCGATTTTGGACGAAGAATTGATGTGGTTTGGGTACTATGAAGGCGCGCCGATTGCTTTTTTTATTATGCTTCCTGAGCTGAATCAAATCTTTAAACACGTCAACGGAAAGCTGGATTTGATTGGGAAATTGAAATTTCTATATCATAAACTATTGAAAACCAATCATAAAGCCTTTGGGGTGATTTTTGGGGTAGTCCCCGAATTTCAAGGGCGGGGCGTAGAATCGGCGATTGCGTTGTCGGCTTCTAAAGTGGCTTGGCGCCCCAACTACCAATATACTGAGTTGGAAATGAACTGGATTGGAGATTTCAACCCCAAGATGATTCGTTTTGTAGAGTTATTGGGCGGTACTCCTCACAAAGTACACGCTACGTACCGATATTTGTTTGACCGTACCAAAGAATTCAAGCGGCATCCCGCTATTTAGCAAAAATTACTGCGTTACCTGAAAGATACCGTACGCACTGACGCCTAAAATAGAAACCACACTTATCCAGAAAAAGACGTCGTACACACGGGTAGGAATAAGCGATTGAGGAAGCTGACGGTAGCGAAACTGCAAGGCGGCCCAAACGACCAATAAAAGTAAAATGGACGTAGCGATGCCTCCCAATAATACCATCAAAACGGGCATTTTGATGATGAGATATAGCGCACACCAAATGATAGGAAAGGCCCACGAAAGAAGGCCAATAACACGTTTTTGAGAAGCCGAATCGTTGAATTTTACCCAGCCGATTTGCCCGAAAGCATCTCCGAATATACGCGACCAACTGGCCGTAGCGGTAAAAAGCGTGGAGTAAAGCACAAAAAAAGCCCCAATCAAAAACATCACTTTGGCCCAAGGGCCGAGGGTTTCGGTAAAGAGTTTAGAGAGGGTTTCAATCATGGCATATCCTTCGGGGACTTCTCCGTGCTGGTGAAGTAAGGCAGCCCCCAGCAGGTAAAAAGCGGCGGTTACAGTGGTGTAAACCACCATTGAGCAAACGGCATCTAGGTACATTACTTCAATCCAGCCCTTGGCGCGGGCGGCCCATTCGGGCGAGCCGTCGTTGGGACCCGTGTAGGTAGCGTAGCCTTTTTCGATGCACCAATAATTGTAAAACATGATTTCATCACCTCCTACGCCCGTGATGCCAAACGCCCCGATGGCCACCATAACGGCCGAAGGAGGAAGCGAAAAAGTTAATCCGCTTGCTAGCTCACTCCAGCGGATGGCATAAGGTGTTAATTGTAAAGAAATGAGGGAAATTAAAATGGTAATCGTAAATAAAATAATCATCACCAAAGCCCCGATTTCAACTGATTTATAAAATCCCTGATACACCAAAGCGGCCGTAATCAAACTCGCCGTGATGGCCCATACGTTGGTGGAAAAAATGGGGAAAACCATGTTGAGTACAATGGCTACGCCTCCTACAATGCCTCCTACCTGAAGCAATTTTAACCCCTGCAATGACAGCCACGCCCAGATAGACCAATGCGCTTTTCCGTAGTGCTTACCTTTGAGGGTATTGAGGGATTGCATGGTAGGAATACCCGTATAAATGGCGTTCTTGCCAAACTCCAGTTGAAGCGTAACTTTGACCAAACAACTTACCAAAATCACCCAAAAGGTTACAAAACCTGCTTTGGCTCCCAACGCGGTGGTGGCGATGAGTTCGCCAGAGCCAACGATAGCGGCCGATAAAATAAATCCAGGACCTAAGTACTTGAGTCTTTGAAAGAATGTTTGAGGAGGTTGCATCAGAAACAGTCGGCGATTTATAGTTTTAAAGCAATCGCCTATTGTGTGTTACTGTTTTTTTATTTTTGACATCAAAGCACGCTGCCTCTTGTATTCATTTTACTTTTACATTTTGCACCGTGCCCTTGCGGTTTCTAGGATTTGCATTTTTCAGTTTTACATTTTTCAGTTATTGATATAATTCCCATGAAAATATTCGCATTGTACTGTCTATGTTTTTTTACTGCTTTTCATGTTTTTGGCCAAACGTATTATGAAGGAACCATTGGCCCGTTGAAGTTTGGCTTAAAAGTTGAAAAAGAAGAGCAAAAAGCCGCTTTATACATTCCCGAACAGGGCCTGTTTGAGTATGCACTTAAAGCGCCCGTTTTCCGAAACGACAGCCTGATTGCAGATTTAAAGGAGTTTGGAACGGTATTGAGTGGAAAAGTAAATACCGAAACTTTTTTGGGGCAATGGAAACAGAATGGTTTTCCCGCGCCACTCGCTTTAAAGCGGGTAGAGCAACTGTCGTTTTTGAAACGTCCTCAGGTGCCTGTACCGCCGTTTCCGTATGAATCGGAAAATGTCAATTTTACAAATGCCGACCAATCCATTCGGTTTGGCGGTACGCTGACGTTTCCAAAAGGCAAAGGAAAATTTCAGACGGTGATTCTTATTACTGGTTCAGGACAGCAAGACCGTGACGAAACACTGTTTGGACATAAACCGTTTTGGGTGATAGCCGACGCATTGAGTCGGGAAGGGTTTGCTGTACTGCGCATTGACGACCGAGGTGTCGGCGAAACCACAGGAACAGTGGGCACATCGGCAGATTATGCCCAAGATGTCTTGGCGGCTCTTCGCTTTCTTAAATCAAGAAAAGAAATCAATCCCAAAAAAATCGGGTTGATGGGCCATAGTGAAGGAGGAATGATTGCGCCGATGGTGGCCGCGCAATCCAAAGATGTGGCCTTTATCGTTTCTTTGGCGGGATTGGGCGTAGGTGGACGAGCGTTGTTACTGAAACAAAGTGATGATATTTTGGCAAAAACGGGGAGCAACGCGGCTTATCGGGCCAATGTACAATCGCTCAATGCCGCACTTTATGAGGTAGCCTTTCGGTTGCCGCTCGAAGGTGACATTAAGGATAGCCTTCAACTCGCTTTTGATAATTGGCTCAAATCGCAGCCTGACGCGGTATTGGGACAAATGGGCTTTAAAAGTGAAGCAGGGAAAAAGTCCGTCACTCGCCAGTTTGACCAAATTGGCTCTAAATGGTACCGTTATTTTTTGAAATATGACCCTCAACCAATTTTAGCCCAAATCAAAATACCAGTACTTGCCCTCAACGGAGGTAATGATGTACAAGTGTCTGCTAAGGAGAATTTGGCAGGTTTTGAAAAAGGTTTAACGGCGGCGGGTAACAAAAACTTCAAAACGGTGGAACTGCCTGGGTTGAACCACCTCTTTCAGAAATGCCAGAAATGTACTGCTGCGGAGTATGGAATGCTGGAGGAAACATTTTCGGTCGATGCATTGAAGGTTATCCTCGACTGGCTCAAAAAGCAGTAGCACTATTTTAAAAATTCTTCCCAAAGGAGTTTGGTGGCAACGCCCAAAAATACCAGCCCCGTAGCGATATTGATGTAATGAATTACCTTAATCGTCAGCAATCGACGCAGGCGATTTGCGTACACTGCCAAGGCGGATTCAGTAGCCCCCACTCCTACGAGACTCATGCTAAAAAACACAATCATTTCGCTCAGGTCGTAGCGACCTTTGGTGCGGAGATACGCGGCAATGGCCGCCCAAGACATAAAATTGATGGGGTTGAGGGCATTGAGCGCTACACCTTTCAGAAAATATTTCAGATTAGAACGGCGGCGGCTGCGGTCGTCGGCGTGGGTTTTGGGTTCGAGTGTGGGTACTTTAAGGAAGTTTCCGATGGCTAAAATGACCAAAAAAATGATGCCAATGGCGCCAATCCACTTATCAAAATGATTGATTTGGGGTAAGAAAGAAGTTCCAAAAATGGCCGTAAAAATAAAAAAAGCATCGCTGGCTACGACACCCATCGCAATCTGAACCCCGCTACGATAGCCCCGCTCAATACTCGTTTGTATCAACGCAAAAAACACTGTCCCGAAGGTCAGACACAAGATAATACCCGCAATCAATCCGTATATAGCTGCCAAAAAAAGGGGCATAAGTGAACTGTTAAGATTAAAAGTTAAGAACAAGGCGATTAATAAGCGACATACATCCGCCGCTATGCATTAAATTCCCCTCAGCCTTGCGACCTTTAAAAGGCCCATCACACTCAAAGAATCCGTAATCTCTGACCGCATGACCATTTCGACAGCTTCTTTTAACGGAATTCGCGCCACATGAAGCTGCTCGGTGTCTTCGGGCTGTTGTTGGGCCTGGGTGAGTTGTTCGGCAACGTACAAAAAGCCTTCTTCATCGCCGACCGAATTTGACAGGTGAACCCGCGCAATCTTCGTCCATTGGGCGGCAATCAGGCCTGTTTCTTCCAAGAGTTCACGTTTGGCGCCTTCAATTGGGTCTTCGTCCATCGGGCCACCGCCTTCGGGAATTTCCCAAGAATATTCTTCCAACGGATAGCGGTACTGGCCCACCAAATACGTAAATCCTTCGTCGTCGATGGGAATGACGCCGATGGCTTTATTTTTATAATGAACCACGCCGTAGATTCCCGGGCCGCCGCTCGGATTGAGCACTTCTTCGTGCCGTACTTGTATCCATTTATTGTCGTAGACTACGTTGGAAGTCAGGGTTTTCCACGGATTTTCTGTTTCAAAAGGAAGTGACATAACGGGTTGTATTTCTAATAAAGTTTGTTGAATAAGAAAAACGACGTTTTCCTGTAATGGTTAGAATTAATGTAAGGTTCTGGGGGTAAACTCGTAACTTTGAGCCAAAATTACCCTAAAAAAGTCGTGCAAGTTAGCCAAAATTCTAAATTCCGTTGGATTATCGTCTCGCTTAGTTTGAGTATAATTCTGATGGCAATCAAGTTTACAGCCTATTATTTAACGCGCTCAAATGCCATCTTAAGTGATGCTTTGGAGTCGATTATCAACGTCATTGCGAGTAGTTTTGCTTTCTACAGTATCTACCTTTCATCTCAGCCCAAAGACACTGACCACCCTTACGGACACGGAAAAATTGAGTATTTTTCGTCTGGTTTTGAAGGGGCGCTTATTATCATTGCGGGGGTTTGGATTGCCATTGAAGCCATTCAGCACCTGTTGCATCCGCAACCGATTCAGCATCTGGATTGGGGACTTTGGTTGATTTTACTGACTGTTGTTCTCAACGGAGTTGTTGGGTATTATCTCCAAAAAGTAGGTAAACGTACTCGCTCAGAAGCACTCATTGCCGATGGTAAGCACCTCATGACCGACAGCCTGAGCAGTGTTCTTATTTTGATTGGGCTGGGCCTCTTGATATTGACGGGTTTGCAGTGGATCGACAGCGCGGCATCGTTGGTGTTGTCGTTGGTTATATTTTACAATGGTTTTATGCTTATTCGGGGTTCGGCGGCGGCTCTAATGGATCAAACCGACCCCGAGTTGATGGAAAGCATCGTCAATATCCTCAAAAACCACAAGCGCGACTACTGGATTGATGTGCATAACATGCGTATTCAAAAATACGGCTCTGACCTGCACATTGATTGCCATTTGACTTTGCCATATTATTGGGATTTGCGTCAGGTACACGAGGCCGTACATGAATTTGAGGAAGCACTGGAAAAAGACGCTGGAGGGTACGTAGAGTTTTTTGTTCACGTTGACCCCTGTTTGCCTGAATGTTGTAAATACTGCCGCTTGGCAGATTGCCCCGTTCGGGCCAAAGCCTTCAAGCGGGACATTGATTGGAGTATTCATAACTTATCCAAAAACCAGAAACACTTTGTGGAGCCAGATTAAGGCTTCTAAAAGTTTTTTAAATTTTTAAATAAGTTTAAATGGTATATATTGTGCTGATAATTAAGGCGTTGTGGTATAATATTTTAATTGCCTTAAAATTTAACATAGTGTTTTGGAATCCGATTTCTTAACTTTGTGTTAACAAATCGTCACACACTTCACACTCCCTGATGAGCGACGTCATAAAACACGAATGCGGTATTGCCCTCATTCGACTCCGAAAGCCGTTTCAATACTATATTGATAAATACGGCACACCCCTCTACGCGGTTTATAAGCTTCATACATTGATGGAAAAACAGGTAAACCGAGGCCAAGATGGTGCCGGTGTAGCCAACATCAAACTCGAAGTTTCGCCGGGTAGCCGCTATATTAGCCGCTACCGCTCAGTAGACCCCCAACCCGTAGCTGAGATTTTTAAGAAGGTACAGAAGAAATTCAAAAAAGCCTTTAAAGAACTCAAAGGAGACCAAAAAGACCTCCGTTACGATGCCAGTTGGTTGCAGGAAAACGTAGCATTTACTGGCGAAGTCTGGCTTGGCCACCTGCGCTACGGTACCCACGGTGCCAACGAAATCGAAAACTGTCACCCGATGCTGCGCCAAAATAACTGGCGAAGCAGAAACCTAGTTGTGGCGGGAAACTTCAACATGACCAACGTAGACACGCTTTTTGATAAGCTCGTTTCGTTGGGACAGCACCCCAAAGACCGTGTGGATACCGTCACGGTTATGGAAAAAATCGGTCACTTTTTGGACGAAGAAAACCAGCGCGTTTTCGACCGGTTCAAGGGCATTTACGAAAACCCCGACCTTTCTGACGTCATCGAAGACAACATGGACATGGTGCGGGTGTTGCACCGTTCGTGCCGTGATTTTGACGGCGGTTTTGCCATGTGCGGCATGACTGGTTCGGGGCAAGCCTTCGTAGTGCGCGACCCCTCCGGGATTCGTCCGGCGTATTATTATGCAGATGATGAAGTGGTGGTGGTAGCTTCTGAAAAACCAGCCATCAAGGCCGCTTTTGATGCCAATTACGCAGATATTAAGGAAATTACGCCAGGTCACGCGTTGATTATTGATAAATACGGTGAGTACGACCAACACCAGATTCTGAAGCCGCTTGAGAAACGTTCGTGTAGTTTTGAGCGGATTTATTTTTCCCGGGCTTCAGATCCCGATATTTACCATGAGCGCAAGCAATTGGGTAAATTGTTGATTCCGCAGATTCTGGAAGAAGTCGACTACGACCTCGAAAATACCGTTTTCTCTTACATCCCTAATACGGCCGAAACGGCGTTTTTTGGATTGGTAGAAGGACTCGAAGAATACTTAGCCAAACAGCGCAAAAAAGCAATTCTGGACGGAAATCTGTCGCCCGAAGAGCTGGATAAAGTGCTGTCGTTCCGCCCCCGAATCGAAAAACTCGTTTCTAAGGATGTCAAGCAGCGTACCTTTATCACGAGCGATGCCGCCCGTGACGAAATGGTGTCGCACGTGTACGATATGACCTACGAGGTGGTCAAAAAAGGCGTGGATACCATAGTGGTAGTAGATGATTCGATTGTACGCGGTACTACCTTGGAGAAGAGCATTTTGCGGTTGTTGGACCGCCTCGGCCCTAAGAAAATCGTGATTGTATCGTCGGCTCCGCAGATACGTTATCCTGACTGTTATGGCATTGATATGTCGAAAGTAAAAGACTTCGTTGCTTTCCGGGCCACGCTGCAACTCCTGAAAGAGCGCGGTTTGGATAACCTACGCGACGAAGTATACGCCCAGTGCGTTGCCTCGCTCGAAACCGACAATGCGTATGAGCAAAACTACGTAAAAGCCTTGTTTGAGCCATTTACGCCCGAAGAAGTTTCGCGTAAAGTAGCTGATATTGTACGCCCGAAAGACTTAAAGGCGGAATTGTCTATTATTTTCCAAACGGTAGAAAACCTCCACGAAGCCTGCCCCAACCACAGCGGTGACTGGTACTTCACGGGAGACTATCCTACGCCGGGCGGTAACCGCGTGGTGAACAAAGCCTACGTAAACTTCTACGAAGGTCGCGGAGTAGTGAGAGCGTATTAAGCGTTAATTGTCAGCAATTATCCATAATTATAAACCCCTGTCAGCAAAAATGTTGATAGGGGTTTTTGTTTGTGTCTCATTGAAAAAAATACTTTTTCATTTTACATTTTTACGGTTTGTGATTTTTCGGTTTTTTAATGAGATTTAGGTCTTTTCTTTCTTATGTGAAGGCTTATTGTTTAAAAAAACTCACTCAATGAAATCCCTCACCCGCCGTCGTTTTCTGCAATCTTCATCGCTATTGGCTGGTGCTGCGCTGCTGCCTCAATTCGAGCTGGCTCCCAATGCATTACGTTTAGGCGGCCCCATTTTTGTGAAAAGCGATGACCCTGTAGAATTGGCAAAAGAGCATCGGCGTTTGGGATACAGCGCGGCTTACGTGCCGAAGGTGGAACTGAAAGATACCCCGCGCATTGCGGCGCTTCGCAAAGCCTTTGAGGAGCAGAATGTCATTATTGCCGAAGTGGGCGCGTGGGTCAATATGCTAGACGCTGATGCCGAAAAACGGAAAAAGAACATGGCTTACGTGACCGAGCGGCTGGCGTTGGCGGAGGAAATCGGCGCGCTGACGTGCATTGACATTGCAGGGTCGTACAATCCCAAACACTGGGACGGACCGGATGCTCGAAACCTGACCAAAGAATATTTTGACGCGACGGTTGAAAACTGCCGAAAAGTGATTGATGCCGTCAAACCTAAAACGGCGAAATTCGCCCTCGAAATGATGGGCTGGAGTCTGCCCAACGACGCCGATTCTTGCCTTAAATTTATCAAAGCCATGGACCGCCCCGCGTTTGCGGCACACGTCGACATTGCCAATATCATCAATTCTCCCGAGCGTTTTTACCAAAATACGGCTTTAATCAATGATACCTTCAAAAAACTGGGCAAGTGGATTATATCCTGCCACGCCAAAGATGTGGTGGGCAAAGATGTGCATTTTGCCGAAACCATGCCCGGACGCGGCTGCATGGACTACGCCACTTATCTGCGAAATGTAACGGCACTGCCCCGCGAAGTGCCTTTGATGTTGGAGCATTTACGTACCCCCGAAGAATACGACGAAGCACGCCTGTATGTGATGAAAGTGGCAAAAGATACGGGGATTCCGTTGGCGTAGGTCTTATGGAACACGAACGTATTCACGTTTCAAACTGATTCCACAATCGTCTAAAATAAAGGTATCTTCTGTCAATTTGATTTCCCAGAGTGCACACCCTATGCAATCCACATACGCGCAGGTAGGATTCTCTGGAAGAGCCGATTTAGGGATAATGGTAAACTCTTTTCCGTTGATATTCAAAGCATTGGGAGGGCAGCAAAGAGGGAGTTCTTTGCTGTCTAAAACAACGCCGTCGAAGCGAAAGAAAAGAAATGAAGGTGACTGCGGGTCGGCCTCTTTCCAGACTTTATTGCCGTTCTCTATCCGTTCATAGGCCACCAAACGCCATTTTCCGACCAGAGGCTGTAAGGTTTCGGGAGCAACATTTTTGTCACGGCATTGGGCCATTGACAGGAATAATAAAAAGTAAAGGAGGTATTTCATGATTTCCCACCGTGTTTGCTCTCAAGACGCTTGATTTGCCCAAATCGTTGGAATTTTAGGTGTCTGACGGGCTGGGCGCCCCCGTTAAAACCGTCGGACGCCTTTGCTTTTTCACCCCATTTTTGGCGGATTTCGTCACAGATTTTACTTCTGGGCAGCTATACAGTATACTTTTGAATTGTCTAACCTAAAACAGCCATTTTTTTAATCATTAACATTATGACTCTTCAACGCTTCCGTCAAATCGAATTTTGGGTGATTACTGCCCTTGCTGCTTTGTTCTTGTTAATCACGCTTGCTACTGATTACCAGCATTTTTCGCGCGTGTGGTTTCAACTTGACGCGCTCGAACAAAACCGTATTTATTTTCGATATGATTGGGCAACCAACGGGCTGTGGCCTATTCTGAGTATTTTTCTGACCTTATATGGCAGTTGGTACGTGCTAAACCACGTCATAATTCCCCGTTATTGGCCCAATCAGCTCAATTTTCTTGCCATGGGGTTGATGTTGATTGGTATTGTTGTGTTGACGGGAGCTTGGAGCTATTTGTATAGTTGGAAAGAACTTAATTTTAGACAAGACATCAATTACAACATCATCGGAGCGAAAGTTTGGTCATCGTTCCGCCTTAGAAATCTAGCTTTACTTGGAGGGGGACTATTTTTGGCTTTGGTATTGTACACCCTTATTTCTCAAGCTTACCAATGGGCGCTACAACAAACGGAAACTAACGTAAATCACAAAGTCATTAAAGATGGCAGCAGCTTGGCATTATTTGGATTTGTGCTATGGATTACCTTTCAGGTTGCCAGTGGCAGTAGGTTCCTGATTCCTGCGCTGATTTGGGTACAGGGCGCGTTTCTTCACGCTTATTTGTATCATCACAACCTCCTGAGATGGAAGACATTTATGTTTCGTCGAAGCAGTGAAAACCGCCAAGCTTTTCTCACTTTGTTAGCCGTTTTGACCGTTAGTTTTGGCAGTAGTATCGTTTTGGTTTTGTTGTACGGTGTGTTTAGAATGAGCCATTCAAGGGGTTTTGATGATGCTGATTTTGATGAAATTTTCGCTTTTTGGCTAGTTTCTTGGTTGGGGGCCTTAGCCGTTACGCTGATTCGTCAATACATGGTGAAACCATTAGAAACCAATCTCAATCGTAACCAAGCCGAGCTTTCGGCCCTTCGTGCCCAAATCAACCCGCATTTTTTGTTCAATGCCATGAACACGCTTTATGCCACGGCCATTGAAGAAAATGCCGAAAAAACCTCCCACGGGATTCAGCAGCTGTCGGACATGATGCGGTTTATGATGCACGAAAACAACCAAGAGCAGATTGATGTACAACAGGAAGTGGCTTATTTGCGAAACTATATTGATTTGCAGCGGCTTAGGTTGTCGGAGTCTGATAAGCTGGAACTGAAAGTTGACTTAGATGATGCCCTTTGTTTGCGGAGTATTGCGCCGATGTTGCTGATTCCTTTTGTCGAAAATGCCTTCAAACACGGCATCAGCTTGCGTAATCAATCATGGATTTATATTAAATTGTATTGTCAACAAGAACAACTTTACTTTTCGGTTTTTAACAGCATTCACCCGCGCCACGAAGAGGACCCCGAAAAATATTCGTCGGGAATTGGGCTGGTCAATGTGCAGAAACGCTTGGAATTGCTGTATCCTAAAACGCATGACCTCCGGATTCATCGTACAGAAAAGGAGTTTTCGGTGCGGTTGGTGATTGATTTTGCTAAAAAAGGTAAAAAGCTAAACTCAATATTGGCCACTTATGACCAACTCTAATCATCTACTATTTACTTTTACGATTCATAAATCAATCTGACGGATGATTGCCATTGCCATTGATGACGAGCCAAAAGCGCTGGATATTGTGCGGAATTTTGCCGACAAAGTGCCTTTTTTGTCCTTGAAAGCTACCTTTCAAGATGCTTTTGAAGCGTTAGACTTTCTTCAGCGGGAGCCCGTAGATTTGATTTTTTTGGACATCAAAATGCCCGACATTTCTGGACTTGAATTTCTAAGGGTACTTTCCAATCCGCCGTTGGTGATTTTTACGACCGCCTACGCCGAGCATGCCGTACAAAGCTATGACTTCGACGCCATTGATTATCTGCTCAAACCCTTCGCCATCAGTCGTTTTCTGAAAGCCTGTACTAAAGCCCATGACGTGCTGAAAGTGAGAGAGTTGGCCCTTTTGGAAGAAAACAAGCGACAGGCGGCGGGGAGTATTTTGGTCGAAAATGTTTCAGCTAAGCCCGTGTCTGCGGTACCAGAAAGCATTTTTGTCAAAAATGGCTATGAGCAGGTTCGGGTGTTGCTTGACGATATTCTGTATTTGGAGGCGGGTGGCAACTACGTTGTGTTTATCACTAAACATCAAAAAATCGCCTCCCGTATGACCATGAATGAAGCCGAATCATTGCTGCCGCCTGAGCACTTTGTGCGTATTCATCGCTCCTATATTGTGGCCAAAGATAAAATAGAGCGGTTTGACAGGTATGAGGTATATATTAATGGTCAAGTGATACCGATTGGTGCCAATTATAGTCATCAGCAATTAATGGGTAAATGATTGGTAATGAGTGAGAAATAAAGAAAAGGAAGGTTTTCTGAAAATGTGTATATTTCAGCTTTATTTTACAATACCTTCAAACCTTCCTACTTCAATGAAAACCTTAAGAATCAATTACATGGCGGTCTTTATGTCCGCAATCGCCACCTTTGTTTTAGGGGCTATCTGGTACATCACCTTCCAACCGCAATGGCTTGCCTTGACCGGCCTGACCGAAGATAAAATACAGGCGGGCGGCGGCGGAAGTATAGGGTATGCGGTTAGTTTTATTACGTATTTATTGGGAGCTTATGCCATGGCACTTTTGTTTAAATCCATGAATGTCAGCACTGCTCAAACGGGTGCCATGACGGGCGCATTGATTGGAGCGTTGATTGTGGGGGGGAATATCTTCACCAACAATGCTTACGAAATGAAACCCGTCGAATTGTCCATCCTCAATGCAGGGTTTAGTGCAGTAAGCGGTACGGCCATGGGAGCTATCTTGGGCGGATGGAGAAAATATACCTAACAATTCCCAAAAGAATCAGAAAAAGCGTCAGTTGGTATCAGACCAGCCGACGCTTTTTTAGTATTATTGCAGAAAATACAAAACCCTCCTTAACCAATGTCTAAACCCTCTACCCAAAACTCGCTTTTTGGACTTCCCGTGATTGTGGCCGCCCTAGGCTATTTCGTTGATATTTATGATTTATTGTTGTTTGGTATTGTACGCGTACCTAGCCTCAGAGATTTAGGATTGAATGAGCAGGAAGTGTCGGCCATTGGGGCTTCCATCATCAACTGGCAGATGGGCGGCTTGCTTCTTGGAGGGATTCTTTGGGGAGTATTGGGCGATAAACGCGGTCGCCTTTCGGTGCTTTTCGGGTCTATCATCACTTATTCTATTGCCAATGTATTGTGCGGATTTATTCAGGATACACCTTTCATGTCGGCGCCCGATTTATATAAATATTTACGCTTTATTGCAGGAATTGGCCTAGCCGGTGAACTAGGAGCGGGAATTACGCTAGTTTCTGAAATTTTGCCCAAAGAGCTGCGGGCCATCGGCACGTCGTTGGTGGCAGGAATCGGCCTTCTGGGTGCCGTTGTCGCTTATTTTACCGTCGAAATCTTCGGAGATTGGCGTATTGCTTATTTTGTGGGCGGCGGTTTGGGCTTCGGGCTGTTGTTGCTTCGTATCGGGGTGATTGAGTCAGGGATGTTTACGGAAGTCTCTGGGCAAAAGCACGTCGCTAAGGGTGATTTTCTGTCATTTTTTACCAATTGGGAACGCTTCACGCGCTACATGAAGTGTATCGGCATTGGATTACCTACATGGTTTGTCATCGGCATTTTGGCCACGTTCAGCAATGAGTTCGGCAAAGCCCTCGGTATTGCCGAACCCATCAAACCCGGTTTATCTATTATGTGGTGTTATGTAGGTTTGGCGGGCGGCGACTTGGCCAGTGGTTTTCTCAGCCATTATTTTCATTCGCGCAAGAAAGCCGTGGCGGCTTTGATGGCTTTTTCTGGAATATTCAGCATTATTTATCTCTACGCAGGCGTTAATACTCCTTTTGCTTTATATAGTCTTTGTACCCTAATGGGCTTTGGGATTGGCTACTGGGCCATGTTTGTCACGATTGGGGCCGAGCAGTTTGGGACCAATTTGCGGGCTACGGCCGCTACGACCATTCCCAATATGGTTCGTGGTATGGTGATTCTGATGACCACGCTTTTTGCGGGCTTCAAAAGTGGCACTTTGGATGTTTTCGGGGCTTTCGAGCTTACCGTACCGCAGTTGGGCGTGATTGGAGCGGGTACTTTAGTGGGTATCATCAGCTATGCTTTAGGCTTTTATTCCACCCTGACCGTTCCTGAAACGCACGGCAAAGACCTTGATTTTATTGAAGAATAAATAATTTCTCTTAAACCTCACCCTTAATCCTTCTCCTTGCCCAGGAGAAGGAAATTTTTATGAGCAAAATCTCTTACCGTGCGCTTTTTACGTTACCTGTCATCGTTTCGGCCTTGGGCTTCTTTGTTGATGTGTATGACCTGCTGATTTTCAGTATCGTACGGGTGCCGAGCCTACAATCAATGGGATATTCTGAAGCAGAAGTCTCTAAAATCGGAACCTTTATTTTTAATTCTCAACAGGCGGGATTGCTGGTAGGCGGGATTTTGTGGGGTGTTTTGGGTGATAAAAAAGGACGGCTCTCAGTACTATTTGGCTCCATTATTACGTATTCATTGGCCAATATTGCCTGCGGTTTTGTGCAGGAACCCAATACCTACGCGTTGCTGCGGTTTGTGGCGGGGGTAGGTCTGTCGGGAGAAATAGGGGCGGCAATGACCCTTGTTACCGAGATTATTCCCAAAGAGATTCGCAGTCTAGGCCCTACGATTGTGGCGGCGGTGGGCTACTTGGGGGCGGGAGCGGCTTATTTGACGCAGGAATGGTTTGAGTGGCGCACGGCGTATATGGTTGGGGGTGGTATGGGGCTGTTGTTGTTACTACTTCGAATTCGGGTATTTGAGTCGGGGTTGTTTGAAGAAATGAAGCAATCCAAGGTCAGTCGAGGGAATTTCTTTTACCTTTTTAGCAGTTGGCCCCGGTTTATTAAATACTTTCAATGCGTCATGATTGGTATTCCAACGTGGTTTGTGGTGGGTATTTTGGGCACTTTTGGCAATGAGTTCGGCAAAGCACTCGGTATAGCAGAGACCATTTCTCCTGGCAAGTGCGTGATGTTTATTTATTTCGGACTCACAGCGGGCGATTTTTTTAGCGGTCCGCTCAGTCAATGGCTTCAGTCGAGACATAAAGCCATTGGCTACCTGATGTTTTGTGGCGCGCTTAGTGTGGGTATTTATTTATACGGCGGTATCTCATCCCCTACGATGTTGTATGCGGTCTGCTTCTTGTCGGGGATATGTACGGGCTACATCGGTCTGTATTTGATGATGGTGGCCGAACTTTACGGTACCAATCTCCGCGCTACCGCTACTACTTCCGTGCCAAGCGTAGTACGAGGCATGGCGATTCCTATGACGCTTGCTTTTCAGGCCTTCAAACCTTCTTTGGGGGCTTTGGGAGGGGCTGCGTTATTGGGCTTGCTCTGTTATGGAATCGCGCTTTTTTCGCTTACCCGCATTGAAGAGACCTACGGCAAAGAGCTGGATTTTGTAGAATAAAAACTGCGTAGGGGCGGGGTTCACCGTAGGGGCAGACGCTAGGCCTGCCCCTACGGCGGTTTTTAATTTTATCTCAAATTCACTTCACCATATTTCGAGACAATTTTTACTTTGGTTCCGCTGCCGTTACCAAATTTACCCACGTATTGCTTGGTCATGCGGGGGCTGTGGCGGTTTGCATCATCTTTACGGTCGTCGTCGTTGTGGGTGAACGAAACCTTGCGGTCGCCAGGATACTTGAAACCACCGTAGCTTACCGTAATATCAAAGTTGCAGTCATTATTCTCCATCGGAATGGTCACGGATGAATAGCTAGCCTGAATGTCAACATTGTCGGCTGATTCATTCAATTGGTCAATTCTGAAGCCGCCCGAAAAACTGAGTTTGATTTTGCTGGAACCTTTCAAGTTGCCGATACGTCCGCCAGAATAGCTGATTTGGCCGTCGAGGGTTTCTACTTCACCGATTTTCATTTTCCCAAACTTATTGTTCAACACAATATTGTTAGCTTTGTCTAGTTCGAGGGTTGAGTAAGCAATATCAAGGTTTCCATTGAGTAAGTGCTGTATTTCGGCTTTACCGTAGGCCACATCAATGTCATTTTTACTGCCTGACAAGTCAGTTGCGAAAAAACTTCCGTACTTGGACTCAATCACGAGTGGTGCTTTGAAAAAGGGGATATTGGTGTTTCCAAAGCGGTTTTTCACCGTCAATGGCGTGTTTTTGGGCATGGATACTGTGTAATCAATTTGTACAAAGTTCTTCTCGCCGTTGTTACTTTTCCAGCTCCAGTTTGAATTGCCGTTTTTGTTGATAATGGTACGAATGCTGATTTGATTACCTTCTTTTTTATCTTCAATACTGACACCATCTAGGTACTGTTGAACGCGGTCGTCGCTGTTGGCATTGGCGGTGATGCTGATGTCAACCCGGATTTCACTTTTGTCCCAAAGGTTGACTTTTACCTGTCCGAATTGATTGTCAATTAGCAAGGTTTCTTTGGTCGAAACGTCATACATTTTAATGACGGATTTCTTTTTCTCGATGCTGCCGTATTCGCTGGCATGGGCGCTGAGGGTACATAATAAGCCGATAATTATTAACCAATAACTACCTGACTTATATGAGTTTATCGTTTGCATGGTTGTTTTTGTTTTTGATGCGTTGGAGAATATCCAACTGTTGGTTCAATAGGTCAATCTGCCATTGCAGGTTCTGAATCATGGCCTGAATCACCGTTTCCTGGTTGGGGTTCTTCGGAAGGTCGGCTTTCAGGTTTTGGTATGAGCGCTCAAGCTGGTCCAGTTCTACTGCAAATTCTTTATAAAGGGCGGGGTCACTTTCTGTCATTTGACGCAACTCCGCACGTTTGTTATCAATCAATTGGGTGTATTGAGTTACTTGTTTGGCGTAACCAGGATTGGCAAATGCCACTTCGGGTACTTCAGTAACTCCATAATTTTGATTTACTCGGTAGCCTACCCAACCCAGCCCAACAACGAGCGCGATGGAGGCCGCAATGCGCCAATTCAGGTTTTTGCTGACTTTCCTGAAAAACGGATTATAACTACCGCCATTCTGAAAATCTTCGTGGACAATCTGGTTTAGTCCTGTCTCTTGCAAAGTTTCATTTGAGGGTACTTCAGGGAGTATATGTTGGCCTGTTGGCGTAATCTCTTCAGCTTTGGGTAACTGTTCACTCAACCGACTCCAAAGGTCATCAGAAGGCTCATGCACATCAAATGCCTCGCGGTTGTCTCTGACGAATCGTTGCAGTTTATCTTTCATTTTATTTGTATTTTTGGTGCGTAGTGTTGATTATTAAGTACTTACAGTACATTAATGCTCTCTACTTGCGGCTCAATTGTCACTTCTGTTACTTAATAGTTCCAATAATTTTTTCTTCCCTCGCATGTACTGTGTGCGGGAGGTACTTTCACTGATGTTGAGGATTTCACCGATTTCTTCGTGGTCGTATCCTTCAAACAAATACAGCGAAAGAACGACTCGGTATCCTTCGGGGAGTTGGGCAATTCCTCTTCGAACGCGTTCAACGTCCATTTGGATACCTTCTTCGTCTGTCGGAGCATCGTCGGCAATGTCGTGGTCATCATCTCCGTAGCCATAGCCTTCGATGTCAACAAGTTGCATTTTTCGTTGACGGAGGTGATTGATGGCTTTATTGACCACAATCTGCTTCAGCCACGCCCCAAACGTGGACTGCCCCCTGAACGTATGTAAATTGCAAAAAGCATCCAAAAACGCTTCTTGCAGCACGTCTTCGGCTTCCCCAATATGGTTTACCACCCGTACGCATACGTTCAACATGGATTTCGAATAAAGCTTGTACAGTTCATACTGGGCTTTTCTATCTCCTTGTTTACAGCGTTCAACGAGTTCGACGTGTTTGTCTATGTAATGTTTAGGTTCCAATCGGCTGTATTTTCGAGGTAATGACAATAGTTAAAATCAAATGTTGCATCGATTTAAAAAAAAATGTTTTATAAAACATTTTCACCGTTAAGCACGTCAAAACGTAGGTACAAAATCTGCAAAATGTGCGTAAAATCCTAAAATCAATTGGCTAACTTTGGCCCAAATGAAGTAGATAAAGGTATGGTTAGAATATATTACCGCGAAGGCAAGCAAATCAAACGAGAAACGGATGTTCGGGAAATAGCCCATTTGAAGTCTATTTTGTGGATAGATTTGCAATCTCCATCTCAGGAAGAAGAAGAGTGGGTAGAAACCAAATGCGATATCAGCTTTCAAACCCCCCAAGAAATTGTGGAAATTGAAAGTAGTGCCCGGTATTTTGAACAGGACAACACCATTAATGCCAACTTTAATTTTTTAAAAGTTGAAACCGAAGGTTATATCACTTATCCTGTTTCGGTTTTGGTACGCGATGGAGTTCTATTTACGTACCGAAGCGGAGATTCAAAAACGTTTGCCGACACGGTGCGCAAAATGAAAGTAAGTCAGGATACTTTTCAGAGTGGCGTAGATATATTGCTGTTATTGTTAGAAACACGTATCGAGAGTGATGCGGACTTGTTGGAAGGGCTGGCCAGAGACATCAGTAGCATAAGTAGAGACTTGAACCGCGAGCAAAAAGCGAAACAAGGTATACTCCTGAAAATCAGTACAATGCAGGAAAATACAATGTTGCTTCGCGAAACCATCATTGATAAGCAACGCGTTTTATCGGGGATTTTACGGAGTCAGTTTTTTCCAGAAGGTCACAAAGAGCACCTCCGAATCATTCTAAAGGATATTTCTTCTATTTTGGAATACAGTACTTTCAACTTTGAACGATTGGAGTATTTGCAGAATACATTTATGGGTTTAATTAACCTTGAACAAAACCAAATCATCAAAATTTTTACTGTCTTCACCATTATCTTTATGCCACCCACGCTCATTGCGGGTATTTTTGGCATGAACTACGAGATTTTACCTACCACCAAACATGAATTCGGTTTTTGGTTTTCTCTTTTATTAATGGCAATGTCAATGATAGGAATTTGGACGTTTTTTAAACGGAAGAATTGGATTTAAGACGGGAAGCGCGGAAAACCGCAATTGTGGGAATCATAAAAAGAGGGAGCGCAAACATTGTTCGCGCTCCCTCTTTTTATGTGCGTTATTCAACTAGTTCTTCTTCACAGGGGCAGATGTTGCAGGCTTGTTAGCTGCGGGCTGCTGTGGAGTAGTTGTTGGCTTTAATTGCTGAACAGCAGCTTCAGCGGCGGCTTTTTGCTGCTTTTCGATTTCGGCAGGATCAACGCCTAATTTCTTCAACACAAGGTTGCTTACGTTCAAATCGTCAGAACCAGCAAACAAAATGATTGGGGTAGTTTGTGCACCACCGTCCATGTTGAGGATGTAGGTATAGCTGTTTTCTTTACCTACTGCTTCGATAGCCGTGTTGATTTTAATCAATACAGGCTGAATCAATTGCTGTTGTTTTTTCTGCAATGACTCCTGTGAAGTACGTTGAAAATCCTGAAAATCTGTTTGAAGACGGTTAAGCTCCTTTTCTTTATCAGCACGAATGATTTCCGACCACTTAGTTGCGTTTTGCTCGTAGGCTTTATATTTATCTTCAAACTCCTTCTGCTTGTCCTGCATTGCTTTTTGAATTTGTTGCTGCTGGATTTGGAGTTCGTTTTCGATTTTTTTGCTTTCGGGTAATACTGACAAGATATAGTCTACATTGGTCCAACCGATTTTAGGGGCTTGTTGGGCGTTCGTTTCTACTCCGATTAAAGCTACAATGGCTACCAGGGCCACGATGAATTTGCTCTTCATTTTTATCTACTGTTTTGGTTTGGTTGTTTTATTTGGGGTATCCGTTGCATTTGGTTTAGCCGCAGGCGTATTAACGCCGGGCGTACTCGTTTTATTATTTTTTGTGTCTGTTACTAAGCCTAGTTCTTCCATCACATAATCAGTATAATCATGGACGGGATTTGAATAGATAATGACAAAATCACTTGATTTGTCAAGCAGCATATCTAATCTCCGTTGCCGACATACGCGCTCACTTGCTTTGTATACTTGGTCGGTAATGGGTTTGATGAGTTCCTTCTTCTTTTGAAACAGCAAACCTTCAAAGCCGAAAATTTTATTGTTATACTCTCTTGCTTCGCGTTCTTTGTCGTTGATTTCCTGCTGGCGTTTGCGTTTCATTTCATCGGTCAGCAATACTTCTTCGGCTTGATAGAGGCGTTGGAGCTTGTCTATTTCGGAATATTTATCCTGAATTTCCTTGGCCCAGCGATCTGAAAATTTATCCAATTCGGCTTGTGCTTTTTGATAATCAGGCATTTTTGTCGTTACATACTCCATATCGATATACCCTAATTTTTGGGCTGATAATGAGTAGGTTACTAGAACAAATTGCAAAAGTAGTAAAAGCCGGCGGGTTTTCATACATCTTTTGGATTTTGGATACCGGATATCAGACATTAACTCAGTGTCTTATATCCAAAATATACCTTCTTATCTAAGTTGTTGTCCAATCGTAAAGTGGAATTGGGGGCCGCTGCGTTTGGTTTGTCCTGGTAGCGGATCAAATCCATACGCCCAGTCGATACCGATGAGACCAAAAGCAGGCATAAAGATACGTGCTCCAACCCCAGCAGAACGTTTAAGGTCAAACGGATTGAAATCTTTGTATTTTTTCTGCGGTGCATCGGTTCCCCAGTTGTTCCCTGCTTCGGCAAACACTAAACCAAAAATGGTGGCCGAAGGGTTGAGAGAGAGAGGATAGCGGAGTTCCATGACGTATTTACTATAAGCAACCCCTCCCAGACTCGATGCTACTCCCGTATTAGTGGCGCCTGTCGTTTGAGAGGCGTCAGTTGTACTCAAACGGTTATAAATCGGAACAAGCGCGCGGTCAGCATATCCACGTAAACCGATAATATCCTGTGCCAACGCAAACATTCCATAACCTGCCAACCCTGAGCCTCCAAGCACAAAGCGCTCAAAAGGACTGATGGAGAGGTTTTGATTGTATCTACCCAAGAAACCTAAGTGCGCCCGGGTACTGAGTACAAGTTTACCCGCTACGGTCTGGAACCAACTAGCGTCAAACATCCACTTATGGTATTCTACCCATTTGAAGCGGTCTTCGCTGTTGGTAAAGCTGGTTTTACCCGTAATGGCCGAATAAGGAGGGGTAAAGGTTCCGCTCAAAGAGAACGAAGACCCTCCACGTGGGAACTGAGGGTTGTCGATTGTGTTGCGCGATAAAGTCAGGTTAAGCGTTAAGTTGTTTGAAACCCCGTTAGGATAACCGATTCCGAACAAGTCAAGGCTATCCATTCGGTAGCGCTGATAAGACAATGCCGAACTCAACACAAAATAACGATCGGGGATTTTAAGACGCTTTCCTAGAGAAACCGTAACCCCCGTGTTTTTGTAAGAACCCAAGAAATTTAGGGCGCTGCTGTTCGAGCGGGTATAAAAGTTAGAATAATCAACGGTACGATACACGGTACGGCTGAGATTTATTCCAAAGGTTACGGGTTTTTTACCGCCTAGCCAAGGTTCGGTAAAGCTAATAGAATATGTTTGGTATTGACGACCGCTCGCTTGGAAACGTACCGCCAATTTCTGTCCGTCGCCCGAAGGCAAGGGCTTCCATGCTTTTAGGTTGGTGATGTTTTTTGTGGAAAAGTTGTTGAAAACCAATCCCAACGTACCTACAAATCCGATAAATCCACCCCAACCACCAGAAAGCTCGATTTGGTCACTTGGTTTTTCTTCGACGGTGTATTCAATATCTACGGTGCCATCTTCGGGGTGGGGGATAGGCTGAATACCGATTTTTTCCGCATCAAAATAACCTAATTGTGAAAGCTGACGCTGTGTGTTGATGATTTCTGTTTTGCTGAATTTTTGGCCCGGCAACGTAAACAGCTCGCGCATTACGACGTGGTCGCTGGTTTTGGTGTTTCCGTTTAGAATAATCTTGTTGATGGTGGCTTGTTTGCCTTCAAAGATTCGCATTTCGACGTCAATCGAATCACCTTCGATTGATTTCTCAACGGGACGGCAGTTGTAGTACAAATAGCCGTCGTCCATGTAAAGCGAGCTTACGTCCTGACCTGGGTTGGCTTCAAGGCGTTTTTGGATTTCTTCAGGATTGTAGATATCTCCTTTTTTCAACCCGAATACTTTATTCAAAATCTCGGTTGAATGGAGGTAATTGCCTTCCCAAGTTACATTACGGATATAGTAACGAGGCCCCTCCTCAAGATTCATGACCAAATCAATGGTTTTGCCGTCGGCATTTTGGATGATTGAATCTGAAACAATTGTGGCATCCCGGAAGCCGTTTTTGTTGTAAAGCTCAATTAGTTTCTCCTTGTCTTCGTCGTATTTTTTGGGGATGAATTTAGAAGGTGTAAACAAACGACCAAAACGCATTTGTTTGGTGCCTTTCATTTTGTTGCGCAGCTTTTGTTCGTAAATCTCAGTGCGTCCGTTAAAAACAATCTGGCGAATTTTGACTTTGGGGCCTTTAGAAACAAAAATTTTCAAAGTTGCATTGCCCCGGGTAGAATCCGTAATTTGAGCGATGCGTACTTTTACGTTCAAAAATCCTTTGTCCATAAAAAAGCGTTTCACTGCCAACTGCGTGTTTTTAATCATCGTGTTGGAAATAATACGCCCTTTTGGGAGTTTAATTTTGTCGTTAAGGGATTCTTGTTCTCCCTTACGAATCCCGTCGTAGGTTACTTTAAACAAGCGCGACTGCTCTTTGATATGAAGCTCAAGCCAGATTTGGTCACCTTCAATCTTACGGTAGAGTACCTCTACATCTTCGAGGATTTTTTGGTCCATCAATTTTTTGATGGCGCCAGTGATGGCATCGCCCGGAACTTTGATTTTATCACCAATTTTTAGCCCCGACATTGAAATCATGGAGTTAGGGTCCAAAAATTGATTTCCTGTCACCACGATGTCCGCAATTACTAGCTCTTTGGGATTGGCATAACTAACGGCATCTTCGACGGGCGCGGTTATAGTACGTTGTCCAAGGCCCAGTTGTTGGGCCATTGCTGATACTACAGTGCATAGAAAAACGACCACAAAAGTTGCTAAGCGGCCGGGGCGGTTAAAATTTTTCATAGGTAGGTACACAATTCTTGCGCTCACGGTTCGGTATCAATTCTTTATAATTGCTTTGATTGTACGTGTTTCGAGTTTGATAAAATAAGAAAGACAAGGGTAGAAATCCGTCGTAAAGAGCATTTTTATCCAAAATGGTATAACGATAAAAGTAGTGCTTTATTTCGCATCGCTCAGAATCTGTTCGCTGGTTTTTCCGAATCGACGTTCCCGCTGCTGAAAAGACAAAATGGCTTCGTGCAGGTGGTTACGGCGAAAGTCAGGCCAAAATACATCGTCATAAAAATAGAGCTCTGCATAGGCCAATTGCCACAACAGAAAGTTGCTGATTCGATGGTCGCCTCCAGTACGAAGCATCAGGTCTACTTCGGGGCGGTCGAGGGTCGAAAGCCTGGAGTTTAGTAGGTTTTCGGTAATGTCTTCAGGGCGTAGCGTTCCTGCCTTTACTTCGCGGGCAAGTTGTTGGGTAGCCTGAACAATATCCCATTTTCCGCTGTAGCCGAGCGCTAAAATCAAATTAAGACCCGTGTTTTGTTTTGTCTTATCAATGGCTTCCTGAAGTTCACGCTGACAGGATTTAGGCAGGCTGTCGATGTCGCCAATGCTGTCGAGTCTTACATTGTTTTTTTGCAACGTAGGCAATTCGTCCGCAATGGTATGAACTAATAGCTCCATGAGCGCCCGTACTTCTGCTTCTGGGCGGCCCCAGTTTTCGGTCGAGAAGGCATATAAGGTCAAGTATTCAACTCCCAGCTCGGCACAACCTTCGGTTGCTTCGCGTACTGCCTTGATGGCATTGCGGTGCCCGAAAACCCGCATCGCGCCGCGTTGTTTGGCCCATCGTCCGTTGCCATCCATGATAATGGCAATGTGTCGAGGGAGTTTAGTACGGTCAATTTGCTCTTTCATTACAAGGGATATTGAGTCGTTTCTTTGCTAAATCAGTAAGTAATAAAAAATAATAATGATAAGGCCCTGATTTATAGTTGACGACTAAAAATAGGGCAGCAAAGTTAGGTAAATTATCAGGGATTCAAAACGGGTCAACCAGTTGAATTTGAGTATTAGACCTTCTTATTTTTCCATTTTCCGCGTTTAAAAAGCACAATCCCGACTACAGCCAGCAGTGATTCGCTAAAAGCAACGGAGGTATAAACGCCTTCGGGGCCCATCTTGAGTTGTTTTGCGAGGATGTATGCTAGCGGAATTTCGACGGCCCAAAAGCAAAATAGGTTCATCAGCGTAGGCGTCAGGGTGTCGCCTGCGCCGTTGAAGGATTGGCTGATGACCATCCCATACGCAAAAAACAGGTAGCCCAAACAAACGATTCGAAGGCAATTGACGCCGGTATTGACAGTTACGGGGTCGGCATTGAACCACGAAATAATGGGGCGGGAAAAAATGAAAAAGACGAGTGCAATGACGGCTAGAAAAAGAAAATTCAAAAAAGCTGCCCGCCAAACCGATGCTTCGGCGCGGTCGGGCTTGTTGGCTCCGAGGTTTTGTCCTACCAGCGTGGCGGCGGCATTGGCCATACCCCACGAAGGTAAAATTGTGAACACAATGATGCGGATGGCAATGGTATACCCCGCTACAATGCTTGGGCCAAAATCAGAGAGGATGCGCGTCAGGAATACCCAACTCGCGGAGGAAATCAAAAACTGACCTGTTCCGCCAGCGGCTACGCTCACTAAATTACGAATGATGGCAATATTGACTTTAAATTGGGTAGCCAATACTTGAATGGTTCCTGTGGTTTTGGCCAGCGCATTTAATTGGTACAATACGCCCACGGTACGGCCGATGGTGGTTGCCATTGCTGAGCCTGCCACGCCAAACGCAGGAATGGGGCCCCATCCAAAAATGAATAGAGGACAAAGCAAAATATTGATGCCGTTGGCAATC
This sequence comes from Runella aurantiaca, assembly GCF_003339505.1. Lineage (GTDB taxonomy): Bacteria > Bacteroidota > Bacteroidia > Cytophagales > Spirosomataceae > Runella > Runella aurantiaca. The sequence continues at coordinate 15,725 of NZ_QPIW01000011.1, read as the reverse complement.
CAGAGTGAGCGCATGGCAACGGCAGCATCTCCGCCGCCACGTAGTACGCCACTCAACGTATAAAGGAGCATAATGGCTGGGCTGCTCGCAAAAATGATTCTTGTAAAGTCGGACCCGGAAGCAATTAATGCTGAAGAGCCTCCCATGGCGCGTAAAATGGCCTCAGCACCCAAAAAACCGCCAAGTCCCATGGCTATTCCCAATCCCAATGAGACCAGAATGACCTGTGCGGCTGCGTGACCAGCTTCAATAAACTGTTTTTCGCCTACCCGCCTTGCTACAATGGCCGTGGCTGCGGTGCTTAGACCGATGGCAACGGAGTACACGAGCGTAAGCACCGACTCCGTAAGACCTACGGTTGCGATGGCATCGGTGCTGATTTTGGAAACAAAAAATACATCTACTACCGCAAACAGAGATTCCATGACCATTTCGAGAATCATGGGAACTGACAACAGAAAAATAGCGCGATTAATACTTCCAGATGTGTATTCCTGTTCTTCGCCTTTGAGGGCTTGAAGTAATAAGGTAAAGAATTTTTGCATGGCTGTTGACTACAAAAAGGATAATTTAGATAAAACCAAGTTACAAAATTCGCAAAAACTATCTAAACTCCTCTCAAAAGTAGGCCAATTAGCCGAAAAATGAACCTTAAGTAATGGTTATTTAATGTAAAGTGCCCACTTTTTGGGGCATTGAAGAAAGCGTTTGTTTGAATTGGCGTTTAGGGCCAAAATAAAATACATATTCACTCTCTCTCGCTCCAATACCGCCATCCCAATCAAATTCAGACCCGTGCATAATCAGCGCTGAACCGAAAAAATGATTTAGAAGAGGTTGAGCTTTGATGAAAAGTGAATGAGCGTCGTTTCTGGTCGTAAAACCTATGTGGCCGTTTTTATCGGCCACATTGATACTCATTAAATCAAAATCTGCGTGGATAGCGGCACCTTCGTATTTGACCAGTCCTTTTTCTGAACCGCTTTCTACTCTCGTAAAACCGCTGGGAAGTTGATTATTAAATGTGAACTTCTTCCATTTTTCGAGGGCATCAGTTAAGGTTGCCTGCGTAAATGCTTCAGGGCATAGAGTGGGATCTGTCACAAGACCTGCAAAACGAAAAGAGGGGTTGTCGGCGGTTTTGGCTTTACAGCGTTCGCCTTTGGCAATGTAGCCCACGCGGCCAATCCATTGGTCGGCTAGTGGGTTAGGCTCACGGAGTCCAATCCAACAGTTGAGCATATCTGCAACTTTGAAAAACGCTTCTTTATGAATGGCGAGCATTTGAAGAGTATCTTTTTAATCAAATTTACAAAAAAAATACAAAATAACCGTCGCTTTGGCGATGACAATTCTTCCCTTTTTTACGCATACTTTATATCCCACACCGAAATTCGTTTGTCATCGCTTGCCGAAACCAGCTGATTATCAAACGTTGACCAAAGAAGTTTGTTGATGGATGTGCCGTGCCCCGCGTGTCGAGCGCGGTCGATGACTTTGAGTAGTTTAAAGGTAGTGGCGTCCCATACTTTAATAGATTTGTCCATGCTGCAAGTAGCCAGCCATTGCGCATCAGGACTGTAAACTACATGATTGATGGCAAAAAGATGCGCCACAACATCCTGATGCAGCCTGTACTTTTCGGATACATCCCATACTTTAAGGTGCGCATCCCGACTACCAGAAATTAAAAATCGCCCGTCGGGAGAATACTGTAGGGTAAACACCGAATTGGTATGTGATACTAAGGTATAATGCAATACATGGTCGTCAAGTCCAAATATTCGGATAGTATGGTCACTATACCCCACCGCGAGTTCGCGGGTGTGAGGGTTGATGCTGATACAACGGGCGCTTTGGTTGGAGGCTTTCAAGTGTTTACGGACCGCAAATTGTTCTTTGTCCATGATTAACACTATGCCATCAGAAAGTCCAATAAAGGCCTGATTTTCAAAAAATTGAATATCGAAAATGGTGGCAGTGGTCAGACGAATGGATGACACAACCTGCTTCTCATACGGTGCAATGCGTTGAATTCCTTCGTAGTTTTGTCCTACCCATAGTTGGTTTTGAACCGAATCATACGCCATAGAATATACCGAAGCGGGTACCTGCGCTACCACTTCTCCCCAATCTGGACGGGTCAAATCCCAATGTACGACCAGGCCATCTCCCGCTGCCGAGAAAAAATGGTGCGGTTGGAGGGCGGGTTGGAGGGCGTAAACACAATCTCTGTGTCCCGAAAAAGTATCTGTTTTTTGAACTTGAATTTTCGTCATGGCATAAATGAACTCCCAACCTGAGGTTGGATAAGTATAAAATAACGGGCTATATTTACGAATTACAATGAATAAGTACTTGATAACTCCTTTATAATGCCGCTGGTTCGTCAATGGACAGTTTTTGATGACTGTGAAATTTTAGTTTGGGAAATTGCCGAGACTCCCGAGGTGTTGCTTAAGAACGTGGTGGCGGAGGCTGAAGAGTGGGAGGAATTCAAAACCATTTCTCACCCCCAAAAACAATTAGAGTGGCTGACTGGGCGGTATGTTATGCAATTGTTGGTGGAAAGTAAAGGCCTGCCGTACGAAGGTATGGTGAAAGATGAACACGGAAAGCCCCATTTACGACACCGAATCGCCGAGATTTCTATCACGCATACGGTTAAGTATGTAGGGGTTACGTTGCACCCTACCAAACCACTCGGAATTGACATAGAACGCATGGCTGATAAACTGGCCCGCGTAGCACCTAAGTTTTTGTCAGAAAATGAAAAGTTGGAGGTGCAGATGGAGCTTCCAAAATTAGTAACCTACTGGTGCGCCAAAGAGGCGCTGTATAAACTGGACGGTGTGCGGCGGCTTAACTTCAAAAATCACATTTTTGTCGAACCTTTTGGGGATAGCAATGCCTACGGGCAGGGCGTTGTTACTTTTCCCGAAATCCCTAAACAATTGCATCAGTTGCATCGGTTTTGGGTGGAGGATTTCTGCGGAGTCGTGGCTATTTAAGAGATATTGTGTTTTTATTCAGGCAACGGTTCATTCAGAATTAAGGCCATTTTTTCTATCTCATTGACCTTGTCGGTATCTCCCGTTTTTTCAAACGCCAGCGTCAGATTGCGAAGCACCCGTTTGAGAATGTCAAGATTACTGCAAGGTTGATAAAACGTCTCGTTGGATTTTAGATTCAACTGGGCAATGTAGTGGTCAATGTCCGAGCGCATAAATACTAGGCCTTTGTTAAACACATTGACATAAAACTGAATTGAATCCTGTTTGTACGTCAGAACAAATAGATTGGGCAAATTGACGCCATAAACGGGCATATTGAGCCGCTGCGCAATAATCATGTAGATACAGCAAAGGGAAATCGGATTCCCTTTTTTTGTTTCCAACACCACGTTAATCATGGAATTACCAGCCGAATGGAAATTTTTGGTATTTGAGCCAAACTTTAATTTCGAGAAAAAAACGTGGTTCAAGGCCCGAATTTGGTCGATTGGGTGCATATCAATCTTAAATTCAAGCCAAGTTTCGTAGTAAAACTGTTCAAAATCAGCGCGAATTTTTTCCAGTGAAAGGTCAGGATACTGATAAGTAGCCACAATCCACAACCCTTCCAAGAGGTCGACGGCTCCGCCGTTGTACCAATTGGTCAAGCGTTCGAGGGTCAATACGTATTGAAGTTCATGAATCAACTCCTCTATTTTTCGCTGTACGTCAGGGCTAAAGCCCGCACTTTCCCATTCATTCTCTAAAAAAGGAATGATTTTGCCTCCCTGTTGCCTAATTTCGCGTTCAACCAAACGAGATACTTCCTTGTCGTCGTCGTCGAGTAGCGAAACCAGCGCTTTGATTTCTTGCTCTGTCATACGGTATGATTTGGCGTTGTTGGCGATAAATAAAAACAATTTTTTTTCAGCGCCCAAATTTTATAGTTTTGTTACTCACTTTTTGCTCAATATATGAAAATATTAGTCACAGGCGGGGCGGGTTTTATTGGCTCACATACAGTCGTTGAATTACAAAAGTCGGGTTTTGAACCCATTATCATTGACAATTTTAGCAATTCAGAGGAGAAAGTACTGGAAGGCCTCGAAAAAATAATTGGTAAGCCAGTCGTTTGCTATAACGCAGATTGTAACGATGAAGTAGCGCTGCGTGCCCTTTTTGAAAAGGGAAAAATTGGGGGAGTAATTCATTTTGCGGCCAACAAAGCCGTGGGAGAATCGGTCGAGAATCCGCTACTTTATTACGGAAACAACATTGGCACCACGGTTCTTTTATTAAAATTAATGAAAGAGTACGGGGTACATAATTTCGTTTTTTCTTCTTCGTGTACGGTGTATGGCCAACCTGACCATCTGCCTGTAACCGAGGCTACACCGCGCCAAGAAGCGGCTTCGCCGTACGGCAACACCAAGAAAATATGCGAAGATATCATTCGTGATTTTATCTTTTCTAAGCCTGCCATGAAGGCCATTGCGTTGCGGTATTTCAATCCTGTGGGCGCCCACGAAACGGCCGAAATAGGGGAGTTGCCGCGCGGAGTTCCGAGCAATCTGGTGCCGTACATTACCCAAACGGCGGCGGGCCTGCGTCAGAAACTGACCGTTTTTGGCAGTGATTACAATACGCCTGACGGTACGTGTATTCGTGATTTTATTCACGTGGTCGATTTGGCCAAAGCGCACGTAAAAGCGTTGGAGCTGCTGGCGGGTGTGCAGGAAGAAAACTTCTATGATGTTTTCAATATCGGTACAGGCGAGGGCGTGACGGTGTTGCAGCTGATAAAGACGTTTGAAGAAGTAAATAATGTTAAATTAAATTACAGCATTGGGCCGCGTCGCCCGGGCGATGTGGAACAGATTTATGCTCAGGTCGATAAGTCGCGGGAAGTAATGAAATGGCAAACTGAAAAGTCGCTGGAAGATTCACTGCGGGACGCATGGCGTTGGGAACAAAAATTAGCAACACGCAAATAGTTTATATAAAGCTTTAGAATATCCGAATTTTATTCTCATCAACTATGCAAAAAATACTTATAACGGGAGGCGCTGGTTTTATTGGGTCGCATGTGGTACGACGGTTTGTGACCAACTATCCTACCACCCAAATTGTCAATTTAGACGCTCTTACCTACGCTGGTAATTTAGCTAACCTGACTGATATAGAAAGCCAACCCAATTATACGTTTGTAAAAGGGGACATTACAAACTCGGCGTTTATTGATGAACTTTTTAAAACGCATGATTTCACGGGGGTTGTTCACTTGGCGGCCGAGTCGCACGTCGACCGTTCTATTTCCGACCCGATGGCGTTTGTGATGACCAACGTGATTGGCACGGTAAATTTGCTCAATGCCGCTCGTATTGCGTGGAAAGGAAAAGAAGAAGGGCGACGTTTTTATCACGTTTCGACCGACGAAGTCTACGGAGAGCTTCACGACCCGAAAGAGTTTTTTGTGGAAACTACCAGCTATGACCCACGGTCGCCGTACTCGGCATCGAAGGCTTCTTCTGACCATTTTGTGCGGGCGTACCATAATACGTACAAATTGCCAGTGGTGATTTCCAATTGTTCCAACAACTACGGACCCAATCATTTTCCCGAAAAGTTAATTCCTTTGATGATTAACAATATTCAAAACAACAAGCCGCTTCCAGTTTATGGAAAAGGCGAAAATGTTCGGGATTGGTTGTACGTCGAAGACCACGCACGCGCCATTGACTTGATTTTTCACGAAGGCGTAAACGGCGAAACGTATAATATTGGTGGTTGCAATGAGTGGAAAAACCTTGATTTGGTATTTCTGTTGTGCAAAGTAATGGATGAGAAATTAGGAAGACCAGAAGGCACATCGGTGCAGTTGATTACTTACGTAACCGACCGTGCTGGCCATGATTTACGCTATGCCATTGACCCGTCTAAGCTGATGAATGAATTGGGCTGGAAACCTTCGGTTACGTTTGAAGAAGGGCTGGAGAAAACCGTGCAATGGTATTTGGATAATCAGAAATGGCTAGAAAATGTCACTTCTGGCAATTATCAAAAATACTATGACGGGATGTATGTAGATCGTTGATAATCAAGAAAACAGCAACAAAAAAAAGAGAGCCCCAGGAGCTCTCTTTTTTTTGTTAGAAGTGGCATTTAGAGATTTTTCCCTGCTTTTTTGGTTTGTTTAATGGTAAACGGAACGCATAACTCTTCGGGGCAGCAATGGTCGCCAGGCTCAATGATTACGGGGCAGCAGCCTTCGGCGGGGCAGGTATTGTTAATTGCTTTAAAAGTATACGTACCAGTTTCACTCAATAATACTTCATTACCACTTGCTACAGGTTCGGTGGTGCCAGTTTTAAACCATTCCACTCCCGTATACTTAGCAGGGACACTGGCCTGTACTTTTTCCCCTACACACAGCTTTATTGGAACGGTAAAACACTGGCGGTCAGTGTCATCTTCTCCTTCTTGGGCATTATTGGGGGAAGAGTCTTTGTCTTTTTCGTTGGTTTTGCTGATTTCGGCGGTGTTGAAATGGACGCCCTCCTGCACTGCTTTTACCTTGTAGGTCAGCGTGACGGTATCACCGTTGGCGGCGATGTTTCCAATGGTCCATTTGATGACGTTGTCCGAGATGGTTGCACTGCCTCGGCTGGTGTTGAATGTTGCGTTGAGAAACTGAACGGTGGTGGCAATGGAATCGGTTACTTCAACGCCAGTGGCATTGTTGGTAAATTCATTCCATACTTTGATGGTATAAGTCAGGGTATCACCGATGTGGGCGATTTTGGTGCTGATGAGTTTCTTTAAAGCCAAATCAACATCGCAATTCTGGGCCGTGACGATGACGGCACTGCGGGGTTGATTGATACATTCGGGAGCTCCTGTCAACGCTACATAGAAAGTATCGGTAGCGCTTATGATACCTGTTGGTTTGAAAGAGAGTCCTGTTGCGAGTGCAGTGCCTCCTGTTGCGCTAGCGTACCAATTAGCCGTAACTCCGTCGAGATTAGTTCCGATAAGAACGATTTTGAGGGTAGGGAGAGTATCTCCGATGCAGGCCGTGGCATTTGGGGTGAGCAGGTTAATCTGTGGGCAACTGCAATCGGGGGCAATAAAAGTGGTATCAAACACACAGTTGGCTCGTAGACTGTCGGTTACAATCAGATTGGTTCCGTTTGGAATACCTGTTACGGTGTATGGGTTGGTTCCAGAAAGTGTACCCGCATTGACTTTTAAGCTACCATTTTTGTTAGCAATGGAGAAACTAACGCTGTAGACGGCGGTGCTAGGCGAACAGATTGGGGTTGATGTAAGCGTCCAAACAGGCTTGACACATGGGATAATCAAAGCAGCATCAACGGTTGGATTGTCTTTGACGATGTCCGTTCCCAAAGTATTGATGTTGATGATTGGGCTTTCTGCCGTGGTTGGGTCAAAGTCGGAGTCATTTGTGTCGTTACCGCCATTGCTCGTTATATCCTTTTTAGAGCTTATTTGGCAGGTATCTGGCAGAGAGTTAAGCACGATTTTGACTTTGTAATTACCTGAACCCAGATCTGAGAATCCGTATAATCCGTTGGTATCGGTGGTATCGGTTGCGAGCAGAGCATTGGTATCTCCGTTGAGCAGTTGCACAATTACCCCTTTCACACTAGGTTCGTTGGCATCCTGTAAGCCGTTATCGTTAAGATCTTTCCAGATAAAGTCACCGATGCTTCCTTTGAGGCAGTTTTTGGTTTCGACGGCAACGGTATCGGCACAACCCGTGGCTGAGTTAGTCAATATAAATTGATAGATACCGATGGCATCCATGCCAGTAACGATACCCGAAGCGGGGTCGATGGCAACGTTTTTAGGATTACTGCCGAGCTGAGTCCAAGTTTCGCCGTTGGCGGCATTGGGCAGATCGACACTGGCAATGGTGTTACAAATGGCGTTGCTACCTATAATATCAGCGCCGGCGATGGGTTTGGCACTCACAGTAAGTTGGACAAAAGCTGTGTCTTTACAGGAGGTTTGAGAATCAGTTATTACTACCGCATAGTATTTCGTCCCCACCGTGGTAATGGCGACACCTGTAGGGGTAAAATTTGCTGATGTAGCATCGTCTATAGCTGCACCTATACTACTAGTGGTATCCGAAAGTACACCGTACCATTTGTATATTACGCCAGTATTTGGGGTAGCAATATAAGCTGTTGGCATAGTTCCTATACAGATGCTTTGTTTTTTAGCCGTTACATTTGCGACTGGGCGAAGGTTGATGTTTAATGATACAAATGCGGTATCTGCGCATGAAGGTGCGGCACCGATGGCCACTACCGCAAAGTATTTCTTGCCTGTAAAACTGGCGGTTGGCGTATAAGTGGCTGAAGTAGCGCCACTGATTTCTGTTCCCAAACTGCCAGTTGTATCATTCAATGGACCGTACCATTTAAGCGTCAGACCCGTACTTGGCGTGGTACTTGCCGTATAATTGACAACCGTTTCTCCCTGGCATGTGACCTGATCTTTAGGGGTAGTCGATACGATAGGTTTAACACAACTGCAATCTTTATAAGGAAGAATAATCAGGGTATCTTTAAAACAGCATAGACCGTTGTATAAACGAACATAGAATGTATCTCCTTGGGCAGTCGCAGGGTTAGCTAAATTGTTCAAAGTGATTGTTGTACCTGTCAGGGCAGTAGCAGACGCATAAGCAGCACCGCTGAATGTACCTCCCGAGTTTTTTGAGAATGCATATTTGTCGGCACATTTTACATCTGTCAGCTCAATCTTAGCATCGCTATTGGCCGAAATACCAGTACAGGTAGCCTGCGTGACAGTGGCCTTGTAGTTATAAGGGTCAATGCAATAGAAACCCGCATCATAGGTGTGATTTGTACTAGCGATGGCTTCGGTAGTGACGCTTATGATGGGATAACTGCCTCCTTCTGTAGCAAAGTTGGTTTTGGCAGCATCGCTGTCATTCAAATCATTAGCGGTATTGGCAGCTACATCTTTTTGGGTGAGTAAAAATTTACCGATTCCGCTTACTTTCAACGTGTCGTTACTGTTAGTGATTTGGCCGCCTGTGCCAAATACTAAACTGTAACTACTGTTGGGCAACACCGTAGTATCAGCCCCTGTACCTGACCAAATACCTCCGATGAGTTTTGATTTTCGATTGAAAAAATACTCACCATTGGCGTCTGTTTTCGTAGTGGCAATTTTGGCCGTGCCCTTGTAAAGCGTGATATTGACATCTTTTAGCCCTTTTTCGCAGGCATCCTGAATTCCGTCTTTATTGGTATCTAGCCAAACACGGTTTCCTATTTCAATAATTTCAAGATTGCCGCAACTCAATTCAATGTCGCCCAAACCCGTAGCTTTGGCAAAAGTGCCAGGATTGGGGCTACCATCTGGACCACGAGTAATATAAACGGTATAAAAACCATTAACAAGCCCTGTTGTGTTATTCATATACCGAACCCCCCCAGCGTAGGGGTGTCTATCTTGGGGGTCAATGGCAGTGGCAACTACCTCACCCGAACCTGGCTTTAAAGCTAAGCTTCCTATCATTTCTTCGGCGTGATATAAAACATTGCCGTTTTCTTGTACCCAGTTATCATTATAAAATTCGCCAAAACCCGGACCTTGCTGGTTACCTGCGCCATACCCAATGTTGGGGCCTGCCTTCGCATTGTTCTCCAATACAAAAGTGCCATTTGCGTTAAAAGCCCGTAAAATATCGCCCGCTTGAGAATTGGTTTCGTAGAGCGTTGTACTGGTTCCGTCGGGACGGTAATTTCGGTCACCTCCCTGCCAACCCGTACGGTCCCCAAATCCGAGTACCATAGAGCCGTCTATGTCAAATTCAATATCGGTAAACATAGGGACGGGATGTCTTAATATTTCGCTTCCATCAAGTAAATCATTAAACGTGTCTGTCCATGGAAACCAGCCTGTTATGTCTGTATTGGCTGCTGCTGGATAACCTTTTGGATAAGTAAGTGGAAAATCAAAAATTTGGGTAAAGGTATTGCCGTTCAGTTCATAAACCGAAGCTCGTAAGTTTGATTTATTGCCAGACGATTGGGCGTCGCATATTCCACCGACATAGACTTTACCATTATAAGCCTTCAGTGCCCAAGGACGATACTCGCCACCCGTACAGGTGGCAGGGATCGTGAAGGAGTTAACATTCGCCGAGGTTGGTTTAGTTATTCCGTCCTGATTATACTGAGTGATGTCTACTGAGTACAACTTTTTATCAAACATATTTACGAACCAAAGCTTATTGCCGTCGTCGGATATATCCAGATCTCCCAATCCTACTTTACCAATTTTACTAAATGCATCATTATCTCGACTGGGTAGGGTCTTATCTGCTTGTAATCCACGTCCTCCTGATCCGCTATTATTGGCAATTGTTCCTACACTGACGCCTAAATCTGTAGTTACGTTCAAGAACGAGGTTGTTGTTGGGGTGGCAGCATTGGTGTAGTTCGTTACATACAATCCTCCTAATCCCTGTGGTCCTAAGCCAGCATGGCGTTTCAAGACCGCTGATTGAAAGAGTCTCTTCGTATATTTATTATAAGCCAACCCCCAAATTGTTCCAATTTGACTTGCTTTGGCGATTCCTTTTTCATCAAAAAAAAGCGCATTTGTTGTCGAAACTCCTGCCGTAATTCCGTAGGGAATACTGGCGAGGGCATCGGCATTCCCCGATAAATTTGCACTCGTAGCACCGCTCGTTAGCAAAGGGTCACCATAGGCGAAACAGGGAACAAATATCCTGAGGTTATTATCAGTACAATAATCAATTGGGTTAATGAGGCCTAGATTAACATTGCAGGCAGGAGCACTTACGAACTGTACCGAAGTACGTGAATTTGTGCCATTTATTCCTAATTTATAGACCGAAGGGACATTGCCAAACTCAACCCGGACGGGGTACTTATTGGCAGGTACAGGCAATGAATAATAACCATAGCCATCCGTAGTACCTGTATAAACAGTTCCGTCGCAGGCAATTCCTTTTACCAAAACCGATGCAATACCAGCGCTTTCGCCAGTTTCCTTTACACCGTTGTCATTGAAATCTTTGAATACGACTCCCCCTATATTGTTACCGCTGCAAGCTGTAATGGGACAGGCTGCTGGTGCGTTGTAAGTTGTGGAAGTAGTACAAGTATTGTTAAATCTGGCCGTAATCGTATTATTAGTACTTCCGTCAGCATTGATTTCAAAAGCTACTACTTGAGGGGTAACAATGGTTTGGTCACCCGTTCGACTAGAATTTCCAGCAACTTGCGGATACGTAACCGTGATTAAGCCAGGAGTGATGGTTCGTGTTTGCGCTCCCAGCGTCACCGTAATTGTACCACCAGTTGGTGCGTTGGTCCAAGCCACTTCTACACTTACGGTAGCTTTGCTTTGGCTGCCAACTAAATAACACCCCGAAACGATAACTTTTGAAATGGATATGGTGCACTGGCTATACGCAGTAGTACCAGCACAACATAGTAAAAGCAAGATTGATATTTTTGTAAGTAGGGGTTTACTTGGCAGGCGAGATAGCAACATTTTGGCAGAAAAGTTATTGTAGTTGTTTGAGTCCATAAAAGCTGAGATTGCGACGTATACCTGATATAAGTTTTAAAATAGAATATTTCTTAATAGTGGCTTTTTGAAATAAAATGTAGCACTATTAGGGATATTTATTTGGTATACAAATTATATGCCAATTGTGGGATTTTAGGCAATTTATATACCTATAATGATGTTTATTGGTATATAAATTGGCATAAATAACTATTGAAATAATTATAAATTATATAAAAATATCCATAAAAATGTATTTAATTTATTCCAATAAGTTTAGCTAAAGAAACTTGAATGACTGAATTGAAGACGGATTGAAGGGGGGTATTGTATTTTCGGGACTTTTAATATTGTTTTTTGGTGTTTTTTTGATGCTGTTTTTGCGCAGTCAAAAAGTTAGCTTCCGCCCCTGCATTATTAAATAAGTAAGCCCAATCTGAGCTCACTTATTTTTCTTTTTTAGAAATGATTTGTAGAAATTGAAAACGCAGTAAGCTGAAAATGGTATTTAGCTTGCAGTTTTCATCTTAAAAATTTGCCCTCTTTTGCAGGTCTGCCCCTTCTGCAAAAACTAAGCCAAACCCTTGATAACAAAAAGAGAGAGCCCTTGTGGGCTCTCTCTTTTTGTTATCAAGATAAATTTTAGATGATTTTCCCTGCTTTTTTGGTTTGTTTAATGGTAAACGGAACGCATAAATCTTCGGGGCAGCAATTGTCGCCAGGTTCGATAATGATGGGACAACAACCCTCTGCGGGACAGGTACTGTTAAGTGCCTTAAATGTATATGTGCCAGTTTCACTCAATAATACTTCGTTGCCACTTGCTACAGGTTCGGCGGTGCCAGTTTTAAACCATTCCACTCCCGTATACTTAGCAGGGACACTGGCCTGTACTTTTTCCCCTACACACAGCTTTATTGGAACGGTAAAACACTGGCGGTCAATGTCATCTTCTCCTTCTTGGGCATTGTTTGGGGTTGAGTCTTTGTCTTTTTCATTGGTTTTGCTGATTTCGGCGGTGTTGAAATGAACACCCTCCTGCACGGCTTTTACCTTGTAGGTCAGCGTGACGGTATCACCGTTGGCGGTGATGTTTCCAATGGTCCATTTGATGACGTTGTCCGAGATGGTTGCACTGCCTCGGCTGGTGTTGAATGTTGCGTTGAGAAACTGAACGGTGGTGGCAATGGAATCGGTTACTTCAACGCCAGTGGCATTGTTGGTAAATTCATTCCATACTTTGATGGTATAAGTCAGGGTATCACCGATGTGGGCGATTTTGGTGCTGATGCTTTTTTTGAGGGCTAAGTCTACTGGATAATCGGTGAAACCTGCGTCGACTTTAAAATTATTTTGGCCAGCACCGCCAGTAGTAAATGTAAACGTTAAGTTAGCTCCGACCTCTTCAAAGTCAGAATCTATATTATCGGCGGAGCTATTGGGAGTAGTGAGGCGCAAACCAAGGAGAGCTGTTTGCGTAGCAAAATCGCCGATTTTAAGGATATATTTAGTGTTTGTTTTAAGGCCCACTTCGTACTTAACATACGAAGGCCCACTGGAAGCCGTTGCTGATGAAAAGTAATATTGACCTCCGTTGGCGGATTGTACGTTGGCTAAGGCCGTGCCATTTGAATCACAAAGTGTGACTGTTACCCCGTCAATCCCGGCCTCATTGGCATCTTGTATTCCGTTTTTATTTTTATCCCACCATATTCTGTTGCCGATTTCGATGGGTTGAGGTGCGCACAAAATTTCCAAATCTCCCAAACCATTCGCTTTGCCAAACCCAAATACGTCGTCAGTATATAAAATGGCACCTCCGTTGGGATTGGGCTCCTCTCCAGTAGCATTTCCATCTTTATTGCCATTTGAATTAATGAGGCGTTTGATTCCCCCAGCATTGGGTACATCAGTGGGGTTGATGGCGGTCGTAGCGAGTTTTCCGCTGCCTGCCAAAAGTGCTAGGCCCGCCTGAGAGTTCATTTCGTGGTTGCTACCGTCTTGAGAACGGTCACCCCAGTAGTACTTGCCTCCGCCAATTCCTTGGGCATCCAATTGCTGCATTGATGCTGTACTTCCACAAACCGAACCATTGTTTTCAATAATCCATGTCCCGTTGGGACCGCATGGGCCTGCCCGTAAAATTTCTCCTGGGCCGATAACGGTTACAAAATTGGTGTCATTTGCAATGGGGAATCGATTGTTGAATCCCATTTGATCGGCAAAACGGTCTCGTAGGCCAATAATCATGGAACCGTCAACATCAAACTCGATGTCGGTGAGCCAAGCTTGCGGATAGGTTGTGAAATTGTTGTCTCTGTCGGGGACCAAATAAGGAAGCGGAATCCAAGGACGCCATTTGTTCCCTCTCCCATCACCAATGAGGATGTCGGCGTTGGAAGCACCTTTTAAATAAGTGAGTGGAAAGCTTAGTACTTGGGTAAAGGTGCCATTTTCAAAAGCATAAACGGTGGCGGCCAGTCCAGTGGTGTCGCTTTTGTCAAGTGCATCTTCGCGGGTACAAACTACACCTATGTATACTTTGTTGCGATAATATTTGGTCGCAAACGGACGATAACTTTGCCCATTGCAAGGATTGGGAATGGGGTATGAAACGGTATCTTTCGTAGCAATATCCAAAGCGTACAGTCTTCGATTGTTTAGGTTGGTCAACCAGAGGGTTTGCCCATCATCCGAAATATCCAAATCACCAATGCCCACTTTCCCTACGGCATCGTATGCTGGAATATCATAACTGTCGAGGCGAGCATTGGCCGTAATACTGTCGGGGAGGTCAGTGTGCATGTCAACGCCCGCTACCGAGCCCAAGTTAAAAAACTCAGCGGTAGTGGTATCCGAGCTTCCAAGGGTTGTGACAAAAATGGCCCCTGGCCCCTGTTCTGCAAAACCGACATGACGTTTGGTAAAAGCGGCGGTGAAAATTTGGGCGGTTTCGCGTTTGTAAGCAATCCCCCACACCGAGCCGAGGTCTTTAACGAAGGCATAATGGGAGACAACCTTGGTGGTGTCAATCACTTCAAACGGGACTCCTACCAGTATATCAAGGCTGCCGAGGGGAGTAGTGGCGGCATTGACGGATACAAAACAAGTCGTTACCAATTGTGGATTGTCAGTATCGCAATAATGATTAGGGTAATTAATCCCTAAATTAACCCCATTCGAATTTCCGCTGACAAACTGAACGGAAGTATTGCTTCCAGTTGGATTAAACGGGCCGTCATAGTCGCTTACTAGAAAATCCTTGAATTCTACACGTATTATATCCGAATTAAGTGTATTAGTGAGCGTATAGGAGCCATCGGCGGCGGTGCGGGTAGAGTCGACCAACGAACCGTCTTTATTATAAGCACAAACCAAAATACCTTTTACGCCTATTTCATTAAAGGTAGTGGTGTTAGTTTTAAGTCCATCGGCGTTAAAATCCCGGAAGACAACCCCCTGAATTGTCTGTGCTTCGGCCGATGTTTCTATTAAAAAGTAAAAAAAAGTACATTGTACTATAAAAAAAGCAACAAAACGCAGCCCCTTCACGCCTTTGGAGAGCGTATACTCGTAGAAAGCCCCCATACCCGAATGTTTAATTGTGATAATTCTTGCCTGAGAAATAAAAGGATATATATATACCGTTTGATACGGTTTTGGAGCAATAAATATACCATAACTCTCGGTAAAGATTGAAAAAGAGGAAGTATATCTTAGTAAAGAGTCGAAAAGGAGGAGAAATTTCTTTTTGAAGTAAAAATCATGGGTTTTAAATGGGTTCCCCCCACCCACGAGCTATGAAGCACGCAACAAATGGAAGGCATCAATAACCGTACCAAAAAATAAGTTTTGGAGGTTATACCCCTTTAGACTGTCTATGGCTGATTTATTCTAGCTTAAAAGTGTAGGAAGAGCAGTTTATGCTTTTTTAAGTCAATAAATCGGCTATTTTTAATTAAGCTGCTAAACATTCCAGCTTACTTTATATTAAGATTAGAGCATGTTTAAAAATTAAGTATTGTTATTATCAGAATCGATTAATAATTATTTGGCAATTAGCCCATAATATCCATGCTTCGGCAGAACTGACTGTTCTTTCATAGTCTTTGGAGTGCCTTCGGA
>NZ_QPIW01000010.1 GCF_003339505.1 Runella aurantiaca | reverse complement strand
AGCATAGGGAGGAATTGGTTAGTTTTTGAATGTTTAGCAACTCCAAAATACTATTCTTTCACTCTCTATGCTATGTTGTGCTCTTTAAAACCCAGTATTATCCTATATTCCCTGAAAAGTTCGCGTTTTTTTACAAAGTTGACTGTGTCCCACAGTCAACGGGAAAGGGATACAAAAATACCTTAGTGCCCTTTGCGCCATTCTTTGTGAACTTTGCGGTTAATTATCTCTTAATTTTTGCAATCTCAATTTGTTGAGCGAGTTTATCTATTTCTGCATAGATCAATTCAGGTACCGAAGCATCCCAAACACTCGGCAGTCCATAGACCATTTGCGAAGAAGCCCCTTCATAGCCACCTTCCTTCAAAATTGTTACCGAAGGGATATAGCCCATCACGTCGTTGGAATAGCCCATCACAAAAATATCTTGCCCAAATCGCTTTTTGCATTCGATCGCGTATTCAATGACCAATTCTCCACCAAAGCTAAACAGCGGTTGGTCGCCCAATTTCCAAATTTGCAGAGGATAGGAATACGATGAGAGAAACGACTTTCCCTGCTTCATTTCGGCCAATGTTCGCGTAGCCCAACGTTGCAGATACGGCGTCGTTTCACTTTGGGTTTTTATCAATTCTGCTTCCGTTGGAGGAGTTGAAAGGGGGAGCGTTATCTCGGAATAAGCGGTTTGGAGTTGTGCCGACAAAGACCGCATGGGTTCTTCCAACACTCTATCCACGGCCGCTGCCAATTCGCGACCGTACTGTCGTGCCAATGAAATCGTGCGTCGAGGCAACGGATTTTGGTCACCGGCGGCTCCCTGAAAAAACAGTGCAGTAACGCCCGGGTGGGTGTTTTCCAGTTCAATTTGCGCAAATCCCGGGTAATCGCCCGAAAATTGGTAAATGTCCAACACCGTCGGGTGACAGGCGTAGCCAAAGGCAATTGCTTTGAGTTTTCCGTTGGCCGTTACGGCTTTTATGACCGGTACGGCATAATCATTGGGGCCTTTCAGTTCGGTTTGTTCTCGCAAAGACGCTTCTTTGTTGTTGCGTCGATTTACCTGAAACCTTGTTACGCCGTTTTGTGCAAACAGTTCAACGGGTTCTAAATCTTTCAGCGCCCGCTCTACCAAATTAATGACCTGCGCTTCCAGTTGACGTGAATAACGGGCAATTTTGGCTTCCTCGTTCGCATCCAACGGATAAATATCGTGCAACGCATCGTCCAAAACTGGTCCCGAGTGCGTATGTGAACTGTTGAGAATAATCTGTGCTTTGGTCAGTCCGAATTTGTCATGAAGTTGCACTCGAATGCGGTCAGACATCGCTTTGGGAAAACCCAGTATATCCGTCGTGACGAGCACACATTTTTTGCCGTTTTCATCTTCCAATGCCAATGCTTTGGCCCATAAGTCATGCAATTTCCCCTCGGAAGCGTGGGTACGGGAAGCATACCCTGCCTGCCAAACGGATTCTTTGGGCGTGATAATTACCTTGGCAACGCCCGCTTTCCACCCCTTTGCCCACGTTGTTGAAATGACTAAAAATCCAATCAGCCAAAGGTGATTTTTCATTTGACGCTCAGGAGTTTATCGGCGTGGGTATAGATTTTTTCGATGGCGTTGGCGATTTCGTCCATGTCTGCCTTCGTGCCCAACAGCATATTTTGGGTAAACCAAACCGCTTCTTCATTGCAAAGTCGGTCATTTTGGGGACAATGATTGCGTTCTACGTAGCTTTTGAAGTCAAGCTGCGCTTTGGTATACATTTTTTGGAAATTTTTCGACTGAAATGCGTCGTTTAGGTATGGCATATTATTTAGCGTCGCGTAGCCTTTGGAGCAGGGAATCCCCTCCGCTGATAACGCTTTCAGGAAGGTATCGCGAGACAATCCTTTAAATCCTTCTTTTTTGTAACGGAAAGGAAACAGGTGAAAAGCCGCCCGCGTCACGTTGTCGTACAATTTGTAGGGAACAACGCCCGGGATTTTCTGAATCTTTGCTTTCAAATAGGCCGCATTCTCGTTGCGGAGCGTGGTTTCGGCGTCCAATCGCTTGAGTTGCGCCAGACCGATGGCCGCCTGGTATTCCGTGATGCGTTGTTTATTTCCCTGAATGATTGTTCCTGCCCCAATCACGCCCGACGCCATACCGAAAGGGTTTCCGTAGTTGTGATATGAGAAACATTTGTCCATGAACAGGTCATTGTTGCTCACAATGGCACCCGCTTCACCGATGGCTAAGTTCTTGGAATTCTGGAAACTAAAACAACCCGCATCGCCGAAGGTACCCACTTTTTGGTGGTTGATCTCAGCCATGTGCGCCTGACAGGCATCTTCAATCACCGCCAGATTGTGCTTTTTGGCAATGGCCAAAATTGGCGGCATGTTGGCCGGCAAGCCCAAAATATGCACCGGAATGATAGCTTTGGTGCGGGGCGTAATTTTGGCTTCTATTTTGGCGGGGTCAATCTGAAACGTTTCGGGGTCCACGTCCACAAAAACGGGCATCGCGCCCGTAGCAATGACGGGGGCTACCGTTCCGATAAAAGTATAGGGAGGAATCAGTACCTCGTCGCCGCCGCGAATGTCCAACTGCATCAAAGCGGTAATCAATGCATTGGTACCGTTCATGACCGCCAATGAGCGTTTTGCTCCTACGGTTTCGGCCCATTTGGCTTCAAATTCATTGACCACTGCCGCCCGCGACCACACGCCGCTCCGCATCACTTCGAGCAATTGCTTTTCGTCGGTTTCGGGTTTCCAGATGGGCCAAGTCGGCCAGCCTTTGCTGCGAACAGGCTTGCCGCCCAGTAAAGCCAGTGGCTCGGTCAATGAAAATGAAGTAGGGGCAAAGGGTTTTGTAGCCTGATTTTCAGTGGTTTTTGCAAGGAGGGTAGGTGTCAATACCGCCCCTAAGCCCGTCAATGAATTTCGTTTCAGGAATTCACGTCGTGAAAAATGGTTGGAAGGCATGGCAAAGGATAGTTTAAGATTTTTTTGCTTTTTTGATCACACTTTCAAGCGTCACAACGGCTCCCCCCTGACGTTTGCTTTCGTCGGCTGCTTCCATGAAAGCAAAGATTTCGATGGTTTCTTCGGGTGATACGGGAAGGTTGCCCGTTTCGAAATAGTTGACAATATCTTTTAGCAAGGGCTCGTAGCCGCCGTAGGGGCCCAATACGATGTTTCCGTTTTTGGTGTAAACTGTGCCGCCGTAGTCGTGTTTTCCCGTGCGCGTGCCGCGAAAGGTGCCTACGCGCCCGTCGGCCCAAGTGCCAATCACAATGTCGGTGCCTTCATTGTGAACACGGCTAACTTGTTTGCAACCCGTCCCCATAACAGTATAAAGCGTTTCGACGCCGTGGATGCCGTACCAAAACAAATCCGGGTGTGTTTTTTCAAGCACGGCCGGGCTGAACGTATCGGCACCGACGACGATACTTTTATCCACTTTTTCCACGCCTTTGATGTGCCGAAGTGACGAGGCCGAAAATAGAGGAATATTGTACTTTTTGGAAGCTTCAAAAATGGCAATAGCATCGGAAAGCGAAGCCGCAATGGGTTTGTCAATAAAAACGCGCTTGCCTGCCTTGAGCACCTGAAGGGCCTGTTCGAGGTGAAGGCGGCCGTCGTTGGTTTCCAGCAATACAACATCCACTTTTTTGAGTAAATCAGCGATGGAGTCGACGATTTCTACGTTCTGTTTTTTAACTTCTTCGGTATAAGCCGGAACGCGCTTGGTGCTGCTTTCAATGTCTTTGCTGCCTTGCGGGTAGGCGGCCACTACTTTATACCCCAGAAAATCGGCACTTGCCTCGGGCGCATTGAGTGCTTTGACAAAAGCTGTGCTGTGGGAAGTATCCAAGCCGATAATGCCAACGCGTTTGCCCGCCGCCACAGACTTTGCGGAAACAGATTCAGGGTTGATGAAACTGAAAGCCAGTGTACTGAGTGCGGTATTTTTGACAAACTTTCGTCGGCTTACAACTAATTTTTTCATGACAAAATGGTAAGAGTTAAAGAATAGACAATCAATATATCTATATTTAGTAGGACATTTTGTACTACTGCCGGGAAATTTTGAAGGATTATTTTTTTAACTTTACAAAGTTAGTTAAAATTTGTTTACATTTTTGCATAAAATTTGATTACAAAAAATGAAGATAGACTCGCTTGCCAATAAAGTATATATAGAACTAAGAAAAAAAATCCTGTCAAATCAGTTAGTGTCGGGCACGAGATTGAAAGAGGATATTTGGGCTAAACGGTTGGATGTAAACCGCATGGCGGTGCGTGAAGCGTTGACGCGACTGCTGGGGGAGCAATTGATCGAGACGGGAGAAAAGGGGGGCTATTTTGTAAAGTCAATGAGTGCAGAAGATGTTCGGCAAATTCGTGAGTTGCGGGAAATTTTGGAATTAGGCGCTATTCGCCTGGCTATTCAAAAAATGGACGAAAAAGGGATTCAGAAATTGGAAGAGATATGCAATGATTTCACTTCGATGGTGGAAAGGGGCTATTTTGGCGGAGCCTGCGAAGCAGATGTTAAATTTCATGAAACCCTTATTGATTCTGCACAGAACGATAAATTGAAGGATATTTACGAAATAAGCAACATTCCGCTCTTTCACCAAAAGTTGGGAAAGTCGCAAACACACATGGATGATTATGAGCTTACTGATCAGGAGCATCGCCAATTGTTGAAAGCCATTAAAGAAAAAGATGTTCAGCTTGCCGAAGAAACCCTCACCAAGCATCTGCTGCGCGGAGAGGTAGAGGCGTTGGAGTTGGATTAGACATTCTGTCACCTTATTTACTTTGCCCGGCCCAAGATGCGTTCAGCATCTTGGGCTTTTTCTTTTCCTGAAAAGCACGGCTGTTCTGTCTCGGCTCAGTTATTTGGCGTGGGTCATTTTTTATTTTTCTAAAAAAAATTTAATCAACTTTTTTTGTTTACAAAAATATACTTTCTTTGTAAACAAATTTTCGAAAAATTGTCAGGTAATAATGATCGAATTACCTACTATCCTTCGGTAAATTGAGCTTCAATAATCAACTCACTAAAATTACATTCGTATAAACCCTATTCAGTAGTAACGCTTTTCTTAAACATCAATCTAGACATGAACAACTTTTTCCTACTCCGAAAAAAAGGGGTAAGCTTGCTATTGCTTTGCCTGCTTACGTCCATTGCGGTGTACGCTCAGACTTCCATCTCGGGGAAAGTCGTGGGTGCAGACGACTCGCAACCCATTGCGGGCGCTTCCGTTTTGATCAAAGGAAATACCACAAACGGTGCCATTACAGCCGCCGACGGGACCTTTAAGTTGTCAGTTGGCCCCAATGCGGTATTGGTCGTTTCTTACATTGGATACCAGCTTCAGGAAATTCCGGTAGGCAACCAAACAACCTTTAACATCTCGCTGACGCCGTCGGCAACTACGCTCGGCGAAGTGGTGGTGACGGGTTATTCGTCGGAACGAAAAAAGGACATTACAGGCTCCGTATCGGTCGTTGATGTGAAAGCACTGAAGTCAATTCCTGCGGGTTCGGCGGTGCAAGCCCTTCAAGGTCAGGCAGCTGGCGTAACGGTGCTGAGTTCGGGAGCGCCGGGAAGTCCGAGCAATATTTTTGTGCGGGGCATTACTTCCTTCGGAAATACGCAACCCTTGGTGTTGGTGGATGGTGTGCAGGCCGAACTCAACGACGTAAGTGCCGATGATGTGGAATCCATTCAGGTGCTGAAAGACGCGGGCGCGGCCGCCATTTACGGAGTTCGCGGGTCTAACGGCGTAATTGTAGTAACTACCAAAAAAGGTAAGTCAGGACAACCGGTTATTTCGTACGATGCCTACTTCGGCAATCAACAGCCGTTGTCGGGCAATGTCTTCAATTTGCTTAACTCGCAGGATTTTGCCCGTTTGACCAAAGTGGCTTATCCAAGCACGGGGCTATTTCAAAATGGCCTTCCCGACTTTACGTATAGAGGCCCGGGTGCCACGGGTGTGGGCAATGCCGGCAGCCCGGCCGTTGATGCTTCCAAGTATAATTTTGACGCGGCCAATCCCGGAGCCAATTACCTGATTCAATCTGTCAACAAAACAGGGACCGATTGGTTTCATGAATTATTCCAAAATGCACCCATGACCAGCCATAACCTCACCGCAAGCGGCGGGACCGACAAGTCTAATTACATGGTTTCGTTGGGGTATTTTAACCAACAGGGGACAATGCTGAAAAGCTACCTTGAGCGTTATTCGGCCAGAATAAACACGCAGTTTAAAGTTAAAAACAACATTCGGATTGGGGAAAATCTGTATATTTTCTACAAGAAAAACCCCGGCTTTGACAACTTGAGCACCGGTAACCCCATTGCCTGGACTTACCGCGCCATGCCGACCATTCCCGTGTATGACATCAAAGGCAACTACGGAGGAACCTTCGCCGGTCCCGAGTTGGGGAGTTCCTCCAATCCAGTAGCGGTGCAGATGAACACCATCAATAACAAAACCAACGCGTGGAATGCGGTAGGAAATGTGTATGCAGAAGTGGATTTCCTAAAGCATTTTACGGCCCGCACGAGTTTTGGCGGAAGTATTGATAATCAGTACGCTACCAACTTTACCTTTACCCCTTATAACAATTCCGAAGGAAATACGAACCCCAACACCTTCTCGGAAATTGCGTTGTACAACAGCAATACCATGTGGACGAACACACTTTCGTACACCAACGCGTTTGGCAAACATACCCTGAAAGTAATCGTCGGTTCGGAAGCCATTCGCAACTACGGACGCTACATGATCGGCTCGGCCAGCCGACTGTTTTCCACCAATTTTGACTACTTGAGTCTTTCCAATGGAACCATCAACATTACCAACGCCAGCAGCGCATACAACAACACGCTGTTTTCGGTTTTCAGTCGTTTGGATTATGCCTACAATGACAAATACTTAGTGGGCGTGACGGTGCGTCGTGATGGTTCATCGCGCTTTGGGTCTAACCGCCGTTACGGAACCTTCCCATCGGTATCTCTGGGCTGGCGCTTGTCGGGCGAAGAGTTTTTGAAGGATGTGACTTGGTTGAATGAGTTGAAACTGAGAGCCAGCTACGGTGTATTGGGATCGCAAAACAACGTAAGTCCGCAAAATGCCTATACTCTCTTTGGCGGAACATTTGCCAATGCCTATTATGACATTGGCGGTAATGGTTCATTGGCGCAGGGTTTTGCGCAAACCAGCATCGGAAACCCAAATACGGGTTGGGAAGAAAATATCGTGACCAATGCTGGATTAGACGCTACCATTTTGAACAACAAACTGGACATTTCGTTTGAATATTACCAAAAATCCATCAATGGACTGTTATTTACCCAGCCTCTCCCCGCCACGGCGGGCGGTGCCACGGCTCCGACGGTCAACATTGGTGACATTCAAAATAAAGGGGTGGATTTGGCACTCAACTATCGTCAAACCATCAACCCAAGTCTCAAATTCAATATCGGTGCCAACATCACGACCTACAAAAACGAAGTAGTAAGCATTCCCGGACCGGGCTATTTTGACGTTGCCAATACCCAAAATTTGGGGAATGTGGTCAGAAATCAGGTGGGTCAGCCGGTAAGCTCTTATTTTGGGTATCAGGTGCTGGGTATTTTCAAAAATGATGCCGAAGTAACGGCGTCTCCTACCCAAAGCGGCGCTGCTCCCGGTCGTTTTAAGTATGCGGATATCAACGGCGACAATAAAATCGACGCTACCGACCGTACATTCCTTGGCAGTCCCAACCCTGACTTTACCTATGGTGTCAATTTGGGCGTAACCTACCGCAACTTTGATTTCTCCACGATTCTGTACGGCTCGCAGGGTAACGAAATCTACAATACCATTCGGTCATTTACGCACTTTTTCAGTACCTACGTAGGGGCCAAAAGCAATGACCTGCTCAATGCCTGGACGCCCGAAAATCCGAACAGTTCGATTCCTAAAATTGAGTCAACGGGCTCGTTCAGTTCGTCGGGCGTTTCCAATTCATTTTACGTAGAAAACGGTTCGTTCCTCAAAATGCGCTCGTTGATGATAGGCTACACGGTGCAACCGGCCGTTCTGAAAAAATTCGGAATGAACAAGCTGCGGGTGTACGCACAGGGAGCCAACTTGTTTACGCTGACCAAATACACCGGCTTAGACCCCGAATTGAGCGGGAACAGTTCGGCGTTTGGGATTGATTACGCCAACTATCCCAACAACCAGAAGAACTTCATCCTTGGACTTAATCTCTCCTTCTAAAAACTTTGACTCACATGAAACGATTTAATTATCTCCTATTCATAGCCTGTTTGGCGTTGGTAACGACCACCAACTCCTGCAAAGAAGATTACCTCGAAATCGGAGCGTTGGGCTCTACGAGTGAAGCCACCCTGACCAACAAAGCAGGGGTGAAAGGTCTCCTGACGGGGGCGTATTCGCTGCTCGACGGCTGGGGTGTACCCAATACGACTTATTATTTTGTGGGTGTCAGCAACTGGATCTTTGGAGGCGTGACCTCCGACGATGCCCACACCGGTACGCAGGCCTCGGCTTTGCCACCGATGGAAGCGGTTGAAAGTTACAACTATGACGCGTCGATGTTGCCGTTCAACAATAAATGGATGGTGTTGTACGCGGGTGTTCAACGCGCCAACGACGTATTGCGGGTTTTAGCCAAAACGACAGATGTATCAATGTCGGCCGAAGAAGCCAAACAGATCAAAGCCGAGGCCATCTTTTTGCGGGCAGTGTATCATTTGGAAGCGGCCAAAATGTGGGAAAATGTGCCGTATTTGGATGAAAACGTCAGTTATTCCAACGGAAATTATAACGTAAGCAATACAACGCCCGTTTGGCCGAAAATCGAAGCCGATTTCAAATTTGCCGCCGAAAACTTAAGCGCCACCAAAACGGAAGTAGGCCGGGCCAATAGCTGGGCAGCAAAAGCATTTTTGGCCAAAACCTATTTATTCCAAGACAAATACACGGACGCTAAACCCGTATTGGAAGAGATCATTGCCAATGGCGTGACGTCTTCGGGTGCAAAATACGCGTTGGTTAATTATGCCGACAACTTCAACCCTTCCAAAAAGAACGGCCCTGAGTCGGTCTTTGCAGTACAGATGTCAATTACGGAATCGTTCCAAAACGGAAACTACGGCGATGCGCTCAACTTCCCGATGGGCGGGCCCGCTACCTGCTGCGGAGCGTACCAACCTTCTTTCAGCTTAGTGAATTCGTTTAAAACGGATGCCGAAACAGGTTTGCCATTGTTGGATACCTTCAATGATTCAGACGTTAAAAATGACCAAGGCATCGAAAGCAGCACGCCGTTTGCGCCTTACACGGGTACATTGGATGCGCGCCTTGACTGGACGGTGGGGCGTCGCGGAATTCCTTATTTGGATTGGGGGTTGCACCCGGGCAAAGCGTGGATTCGCGTTCAGGCGGTGGCGGGACCCTATAGCCCTATCAAAAGTATTTACTACCAGGCAGCGGCGGCAACCACTTCGTCTTCTTCGCGTTGGACGTCCAACAATTACACCATGATTCGTTTTGCCGATGTGTTGCTGTGGGCGGCGGAAGTGGAGGTTGAAATCGGAAGTTTGGCAAAAGCGCAGGAATATGTGAACCGAGTACGTGCCCGGGCAGCGAATCCGGCAGGATGGGTGAAAAAATACGTAGACAACACCGGTCCGTTGAAAGGCTTTACCAATGAGCCAGCGGCCAATTATAAAGTAGGTTTGTACACTACAGAATTTGCAGCCAAGGGCAAGGAGTTTGCCCGCGAAGCCGTTCGTTTTGAGCGTAAAATCGAATTTGGCATGGAAGGCCACCGCTTCTTTGATCTGCGCCGTTGGGACAATGGAACGGGCTACATGGCCAACACCCTGAATGCGTACGTAAAGCACGAAACATCTATACCCGGCTACGACTTTACGTACATGAAAGGTGCGACGTTTAAGAAAGGGAAAAGCGAATTGTACCCCATTCCGCAGGCACAGATTGATTTGAGTGTGGTAGACGGTAATTCTGTCCTGAAGCAGAATCCAAATTATTAGGTTATAGATAAATGAACAGTTAGTATTCACACCAGTTATTAGAATTCTTTGTCATTCCAGATTTGGAAGAAATCCTTTTTCGGGATGGCAAAGAAATTATCAAAAAAAACTATATTTAGTGCGGTCCTAAACTTATAAAGTATGCTGTTTTATGCCTCCACCTATGCTGACCTCAATCGGGCAGCAAAAGACAAAATAATTATCTTACCTCTGGGAGCCATAGAACAGCACGGACCACATTTGTCGGTGTCGACCGATACCGATATAGTAACTCAGGTTGCTCAGCAGATAGAAAAAAAATTACCCGATGCGGTGTTGCTTTGTCCGACGTTGCCGTTTGGGTCGAGCCATCATCATTTATCTTTTGGAGGTACCATCAGCATTGCCCCCGAATTGTACACACAAGTGCTGATTGATTTGGTAAACTCATTGGTAATCAGCGGTTTTAAAAAAATTATTTTACTCAATGGCCACGGAGGGAATATCACTCCTGCAAAACAGGCGTTGGCGGTATTGAGCAAACGTTTTGACGTAACTCACCAGCCAACGATTGCCCTGGCGACGTATTGGGAAGTGGGCGGAAAAGCCTTTGCAGGAGAGCCTCCCATGCAAAGCCCGGCACTCAGCCATGCCTGTGAATACGAGACCAGTATGATGCTGCATCTGTTTGCGGATAAAGTATGGATGGACCGAGTAGAGCGAGCCCAACGCCCAGAAAGCAACGGCTACATTCCGTGGGAAGATGACGAGCCGTATCGAGGGGTGACGGTCTTTAAGCAAACGGAATTCATTTCGAGCAACGGCAGCAGCGGTGAGCCGCAACTCGGCACGGCCGAAAAAGGCAAGCACTTGGTTGACCACGCTGTAAAAGCCCTGGTGAACTTTATTGAGTCGTTCAAAAATTGGCCGTTGTCGGAGCGGTTTGTTTAACCACAAAGGACATTAAGGTTTTACACAAAGAACCCAAAGTAAACTCCATTTGTGCACTTAGCGCTTTTCTTTGAGGACTTTGTGGTAAAATAATGCTTGTGTTTGTTTTTTTAATAGATTGATTGTTAGTAAGTTATGTCAAAGAAAATCGAAATAAAACATCCTGACAAAGCCGCCAACACGGGAGCGTATTCAGCGGGCGTATTGGTTGGAGAGTGGCTGTTTATCAGCGGGCAGGGGCCGTTGGATTTGGCTACGGGTGAGGTCATTCACGGTACCATAGAAGAAGAAACCTTGCTGACGTTGTCGCATATTCAAAAAGTAGTCGAAGCGGCCGGAGGTACGATTGATGATATAGTCAAATGCACGACTCATTTGGAAGATATCAACGATTTTGACCGCTATGATGCCGCTTACGCGTCCTTTTTCAAGGGCGTTAAGCCTGCTCGTACTACGGTGCAGTCGGTGTTGTCGGATGGGATAAAGATTGAAATTGACGCAATTGCGATTATTTCTAAAGAGAATGGCAAATAAAATACGTATCGGTACGGTAGGGTTGGGCCTGATGGGCAGCAGCATTGCTACCTGCATTTTGGCAGCAGGGTATGAGGTAACGTCGTTGGTCAAAGAGATTTCCATTGCCGATGAAGCACATACCCGAATCAATGGTTTTTTGAAACAACTCTACGACGAAGGGATTTTAACGGAAACGCCAGAAGTTGTATTAGAACGCCACATCATTACAGATAACGTAGCGCTGTTGCGTGACCATGAAGTGGTGATTGAATCCATTACCGAAAACATTGACGAGAAAAAAAGCGTCTATCACAAACTCGAAACGGTGCTCTCTCCCACGGCCATTATCGGCAGCAATACTTCGGCGATTCCCGTTACGGTACTGCAAAGCGGGCTCCAACATCCCGAGCGTGTTTTGGGAATCCACTGGGCCGAGCCGGCACATATTACGCGGTTCATGGAAGTGATTTGCGGAAATGAGTCAGACATCCAATACGCTTATCAAATCGTGGCTTTGGCCGAAAGTTGGGGGAAAGAACCTTCGTTGCTCAAAAAAGACATTCGTGGTTTTATCACCAACCGCATCATGTACGCGATGCTGCGCGAAGCATTTCATTTGGTCGAAAACGGCTACGCTACCATGGAAGACGTGGACCGCTCCCTGCGCAATGATTTGGGCTATTGGATTACGTTTGCGGGGCCGTTTCGCTTTATGGATTTGACGGGTATTCCGGCGTATCTGACCGTGATGAAAGACCTCTTTCCAGAACTCAGCAACGCAACCCAAGCCCCAAAATTGATGGAAGAATTGGTAGCCTCCGGGGCCAAGGGCGTGAGCAATGCCCAAGGCTTTTATCCATACACGCCCCAAAGCGCCGAGCATTGGGAAGAACAATTCATTGAGTTTAGCTATGATATCCGAAAATTGGCAAAAAAGTATTCACAAAACACCTCAGAAAGCGAAAAATGACGATTATCCACTCCATAAAAGCCACTGAAGTTGTCGTGCCGGCCAAGCCTGGCAGTTTGAATTCTGAGGAGGTGATTGACAAAGATGCGGCGTTTGCGCAGAAATTTTTAACGGGGGAACGTTGGACGGAATTTGCCAACCAACCCAAATGGATTCTTGAAATTACGCTGAAAAACGGCCTGACCGGCATCGGTGAAACCTACCGCAGCGCTTCAAAAGAGTTGCTTTACGAAGCCATGCAAACTTTTGTCGGACAAGATATTCTAAAATTAAACTGGCGGCGGTTGCCCGTAAACGACCAACGAATTTACGAAGCTTTTGAGACGGCAGTGCTGGACTTGGTGGGCAAATTACTGAATGTACCTGTCGCTCAATTGCTCGGCGGCGCTTACCGCGACCGCATTGATTGTTTTGGTTGGACGGGCCGCCGTACGCCGGAAGAGGCGGCCCAAAAAGCCTACGAAGCGATGCAGAAAGGCCATAAAGCCTTCAAATTCAAATGCTCCGATGAAGATCCCGTACGGCTGTGGACGGAAGAAATCAGGAAAAAATGCGGTGACGGCATCAAAATCCTGCTCGACCCCAACCAACGCTGGACTGACGTTGCCACGACCCTAAAACTGATGGAAGGCGTAGAAAAAGACATTATGCTCGGTTTGGAAGATCCTATTTTGCACGCTGATGTGGAAGGGTTCAAGTATCTGCGTGATAAGTTAGGCATTCCGATGTACCGCCATATTTCGTTGCCTTATACCCAAGACATTCGCGATATGATCGCTTTTGTACGGGCCGATGCCGTGGACGGTTATAATTTCAACGGCTCGGCGTACAATTGCGTTTTACTGGCCGAAATCGCGCATTTGGAAGGCAAATCCTGCTGGCGTGGGTCAGAAGTGGATTTAGGAATTTCAGAAACAATGGGTCTTCATATCGCGGCCGCAAGCGTCAATTGTACTGTTCCCTCTGATATTTTCGGGGAGCTGGTGCGGGAAGATGATTTGCTCGTTCAGCCCATTCAATTTGAGAAGGGCTCCGCACTTGTTCCGCAAGGCGCTGGACTTGGGATTGAGTTGGACAGAGCGGCGTTAGAGAAGTATAAAATAAGTGAAATGAACGCTCAGTAAATCCACAAACTATGAAAAAATCGGTTGTTTCCTGGTCTATTTTGTTTGCCTGTAATTTCATGTGGGCGTTTCATTTTACGAGCATCAAGCTGACGCAGGATCAGGTCGGGCCGTATTTTACGGTGTGGGCACCCATGTTGTTGGCCACCATGTTGTTGGCTCCGTTTGTAGCCCGAGACTTTAAAAAAGGGGGCAAAAAGCTGAAAGATATTTTGATTTTTGTTCAGTTGGCGGCGTTGGGCGCGTTTCCGTCGCAAGTATTGATGACCTGGGGGACGCAGTATTCCTTGGCCAGCAATGCCGCTATTTTGGTTCTGACCTTGCCCGTCATTACTGCCGTGTTTGCATTCCTCATTTTGAAAGAAAAAATGAATGCCGCCCGTTGGGTGAGTTTTGCCATTGCCATCATCGGGGTCGCTTTGTGCTCCACCGACGACATCAAAGGGGCCGATTTGAGTTCACGCTATGCGTTGGGAAATATCCTGATTTTTCTGGCCATTTTGGGCAATGCCTATTACAACGTCGGCTGCAAGAAAATTGCCGAGAAATACACCGAAATCGAAATGGTGTTCTACACCTATTTGGTCATGTGTATTTTGCTGACGCCGTTGGTGCTGTATTATGAACCCGAAATGTTTGGCAAAATTCCCGAGTTCACCACCAATACTTGGATAGGTATGATTTCGTTGACGGTATTCCATAATTTTCTTTCCATGGTGCTGTTTTTCAGGGCTTTGAAGTATTTGGACGCTACCCAAGTCGCCTTGTCAAATTACCTGATTACATTCATGGGCTTGCCCATAGCGGCCCTTTGGTTGGGCGAAAAACTCAACACACAGGCCATTATCGGAGGGGTATTGGTTCTGGTTTCTACCCTTATTCTCTCCATTGTTGATAGTAGAGTACAGCAAAAAAAATTGGTTAATAATAATTCCTAAAGTTATGTCAGAGCTAACAAACGAACTTTTCGGCGTTGTTCCGATTATTCCCACACCCTTTACCGAAAACGAGGAAATCGACGAAGAGGCCCTCCGCAGTTTGATTGATTTCGCCATAGCGGGCGGTATCAAAGCCGTTTGCCTTCCTGCTTACGCAAGCGAGTTTTACAAATTGACCGACGACGAAAAACTTCAAGTCGTACGTGTAGCGGTTGAGCACGCCGCAGGACGCCTCAAAATTGTGGCGCAGTCCAACCATCCATCTCTGAAAGTGGCCATAAAATTGGCGCAGGCCAACGTGAAAGCGGGCGCTGATGTGGTGTCGTTGGCGGTGCCGCGCATTTTCAGTTTGCCCGAAAGTTCGTTGAAACAATACTTATCAGAATTCCTGCAATCCATTCCCAATACCCCCGTTTTGAT
This sequence comes from Runella aurantiaca, assembly GCF_003339505.1. GTDB lineage: Bacteria > Bacteroidota > Bacteroidia > Cytophagales > Spirosomataceae > Runella > Runella aurantiaca. Next base: position 219,049 of record NZ_QPIW01000010.1, on the reverse strand, counting down.
TCAGGATTTCAACCCCGGCGGTTCATCTATCAGCGTGGAGTTTATCAAAGAATTGATGGATGAAAATCCTAATTTCAAATACCTGAAACTCGAAGAACCGCTTTGTGCCCCCAAATTTGAAAGCATTATTAAAGCCACTAAAGGAAAAGTCGGCTTGTTTGAGGGATGGGGTGGTCTGTACATGCTGGAGTTGGTGCCCATCGGTATCAGAGGCGTGATGCCGGGGTTGGCGGTTTCTGATATTCTTCAACGCGTGTTTGACTTGCGTCGCAGCGGTGAAGATGGAAAGGCGTTTGATTTGTTTGAAAAAGTGATGCCTCAGATATTTTTCTCGCTGCAAAACATGGAACTGTTCCATTATGCCGAAAAAGAATTACTCATCGCTCGCGGCGTATTGAGCAACAGCATTGCCCGTAAAGCCGCTTATATTCCCGACGCGTCGAGTATCAGCTACATTCGTGAATTAAATCAACGTGTGATTGACGTACTCAATGACGAAACCTACGCCATTCGTCCTGCGGTGGCAGTGGCGGTATAAATGAATTTGAATTTTAAGAATGTGGTGTAAGCATTGGAACACGGATTTTACGGATCCCTAAAGCGTTCGGGGACACGGATTATAAGATTTTATCCGAGAAAATCCGTGTTCCCAAAGGGATTCGTGTCATCCGCGTTCCATTTTGACAATACTGTCAAATACTCTATATTCCTAAATAAATCGGTCAAATGCTCTCACTGAGAGTTACACAAAGTACACTTTGAGTAACTCTGTGACCCCAATTTTAATCAGATATAAAACATGAACGAATTTAGCAGACAGGTGGCGTTGATAACGGGTGCGGCCTCAGGAATTGGACTGGTGGTAGCCCATAAACTCCTTGCCGAAGGTGCCAATGTTGCCCTACTTGATTTTAACGAAAAAGGGTTGCAACAGGAGTTTGAAAGCTACGGCGACCGAGCGTTGCTTATCGGCATTGACATCACCGATGAAGCACGGGTGCAGGAAGTAATTCAACAGGCGTTGGAGCATTTTGGCAAAGTGGATATTCTCGTCAACTGCGTGGGAATCACGGGTATCACTAACCTCAAAAGCCACGAAGTGAGCAGCGAGAATTTGCATAAAGTGTTTGAAGTCAACTTTATGAGTTGTTTTTATACTTCAAAAGCTGTTTTGCCTTCCATGATGGCGCAGAAATACGGACGTATCCTGCACATTGCGTCGATTGCGGGTAAGGAAGGGAATGCAGGCATGTTGGCCTATTCGGCTTCCAAAGCGGCAGTGATTGGGCTGACCAAAGTACAGGGCAAAGAATATGCGGAATACGGCATCACGGTCAATGCCTTGGCCCCGGCTGTGATTCAAACGCCCTTGGTCGATGCTATGCCCGAAGTACAAGTAAAATACATGACCGATAAAATTCCGATGAAACGTTGCGGCACGCTCGACGAAGCTGCCAACTTGGTGGCTTACATCGTATCATCCAAAAATAGCTTTACCACTGGCTTCACCTTTGATTTGTCGGGAGGAAGAGCGACGTATTAGACAAATTGAAGTCACCAAAGTGCAGGCGGTTTCTCAAAACCGCCGGTGGATTTCCTCATCACCTGAGAACTTTGTTCACAAGGTTTTGAGAAACCTTATTTGGCGGATAGGAGTATCCGCCGGCACATTACTGCACTAAACCATTAATTTTTTATTTATGAAATCCCTTTTGATTGTTTTTTGTACCTGTTTTTGGGCGTTTGCAGGGATTTTTGCCCAAAATCGCCCCATTTTATACCCCGAACCGACTTCCATTCAGTACGGACAAGGGGAACTGTTGCTGCAAAATCTCTCGCTTTATGTAGCGCCGACGGCTTCTAAAGACCTTGTTTTTGCCCTGAACGAACTCAAACAAACGATTCGCGAGCGGAGTGGAAAGTCGCTTAAAATGGCCAATGCTGCCAATACGGCGAACATTCGTTTTACCGTCAAAACACCGGGACGGGAATTGCCCGAAACCAACGAAGCACAGCCCGGAAGCACACGGGAACAGTACTCACTTTCTGTGAATGCCAAAGGGGTGGAAATCAACGCTCAGACCTCAACGGGTTTGTATTACGCCGTTCAAACGATTCGACAGTTGATTCAGGGTTCGGGAGCCAAAGCAGCGTTGCCGTTTGTGACGATTCAAGACCAACCTCAGTTGGCTTTTCGGGGGGTGATGATGGATTTTGCGCACGGTGGTTTGTTGACTATAGAAGAGATCAAAAAACAGATTGACTTTTTGGCACGTTGGAAAACCAACCAATATTATTTCTACAACGAAGTCAGCATTGAGCTTGACGGCTATTCCACCCTCAATTACAAGGCAAGCTACACCCAAGACCAAATCAAAAGCATCATAGCCTATGCCCGTGAGCGGCACATCGACGTGATCCCGTTTGTGAATTTTTACGGGCATTTGCACGAACTGATTCGAAACGAAAAATACGCTTCACTGGCCATTGGGCGCTACGGACACGAGCTTGACCCGCGCAATGCCGGTGTACAGACGTTGCTCAAAAACTGGATAAAACAATATACCACGCTGTTTAAAAGTCCTTTTATTCACGTGGGTTTTGATGAAACCTGGGAAACCAAGCGTCTGAACAGTACGGGAGAAATGTCCTTGAATCCCGAAGCGCTGTTTATTCAGCAACTGACCTTTGTGAGCGATGAGTTGAAGCAATACGGCAAAACCCTCATGGCGTGGACGGACATGAACTCGTTTTATCCCGAAATCATGAAGAAATTCCCCGCCGAGGTCATTCCTGTCATTTGGCAATATTCGCCCGATTCGGCGGCTACGTACCATTATTTGAATCCCGTTTTGAAAGAAAAGAAGCCATTTTTTATTCAACCGGCCGTTTCGGGTTGGGGACATATTTATCCCGAAGCTGAGTATACGTACGACAACATTGATCTGTGTTTGCGAGCCGGAATGCGGCATCAGACGCTGGGCTTTATCACCTCTGTTTGGACAGATTCTGTGGAGCCGTTTGTGCGCTCGTCGTGGATGTTTATGGCCTATGGCTGCATTTCTGCCTGGCAGGGAAAATCTCCTGATAAAAAGGTATTTGCCCGAAACTACGCGTCGGTGATGTACCCCAATGCTGCCAAAGAAATGGGCGATGCCTTTGACAATATCGCTACCTCGGTCGAATATTTGAAGAAATGCTTGGGCAAAAATACCCAAAGTATGCCGCGCGGCACGTTAGTAGAAGCATGGTCGAATCCCTTTTCAGCCTATTATCTGGCCAATACCGAAGCACACGCGGCAGAGTTGAGGGAAGTTAGAAAATACAGCGAAGAGGCGCAGGCCAATTTGATAGATGCTCTGAAAAAAGCCTCTAAATCAGACAGTACTTTTATCAATTCATTGCTGGTGTCGGCACGGCTCATTAATTATTCGGCCACGCGATTTATCTGGGCCAAAGCCATCGTGGACCGCTGGAATTATGCCATGCTCGTCAAAAAGAAGGAAGATTACGTCATTTATGATTTGACGTATCCCTGTCACAGTTTATTGGTGGATGCGATGGACGAAACGGGCGAGTTGAAACAAATTTACACTCAAACGTGGCTTTCGGAATACATGCCCTATCGACTCAACTCTATTTTGGGGCGGTTTGATGTGGAATATAGTCTTTGGCGAAAACTGCACCTCAAAGTCGTTGATTTCCAGATTCAACGAAAAAAAGAAGAGCCTGTGCAGTCATTTGAAGCAATGTTTAAACCCGATTTTTAGGAAATGAACAACATAGAATTTATCAGTCCCATCAACGGCGATATGCTCCATTCGTATGATGGTTTGGTGATAAAGGGAGCCTTGCAAACCATTGTAACGGTCAAAGCGCCATTGAAGCATTTGATTGTGATTAACGGCGTACAAGCAAGAGAACGAGAAGGTGTTTTTGAAGCACAAATCGTCCTTACTGAATACAAGAATTCGGTAGAAGTTCAAAACAGAACCACGGGCGAAAGCCAACAAATAACGGTTTTTTGGTTACCCAATTTCGCAGGTCACTACCGCCTTTCGATTGATGATAATATTTGGTTTTTGCGCGATATTCACCAAAATTCAGCTCATTATAATTCTATTTTTGAGAATGAATATTTAGGGTTTTTGAAGCAGGTTCACGACGCCTATGGTACCAAAATCCACCTGAATCTTTTTTACGAAACGGATGGTTTTAACCTGTCGCAACTAACTGATAAATATAAATCTGAATGGACCTCCAATGCTGATTGGCTTCGTTTGAGCTTTCACGCACGCGGTGAGTTTCCCGATATGCCGTACCGAACGGCGGGCTATCAACAAGTGGCGGAAGACTGCGAATTGGTCAAAAACGAGATTCGGCGCTTTGCGGGGGAGGCCGTAATGGGGCCTGTCACTACGCTGCATTGGGGCGAAGCCACCGTCGAAGGTTCACGGGCGCTTCGTGATGCGGGTTATGTGGGGCAATTGGGTTATTTTAACGTAGATGATGGTCTGTTCGCGGTGTCTTACTATTTGACTGTGGAGCAGCGCCGTCAATTGAAAAAACGCTTTGTATGGCACGATACACAGGAAGGAATTACGTTTATCCGCAGCAGCATTGTCATTGATAAAAAAGAGCTGCCCGACATTGTACCGCACCTCGACAATTACGCCAATCTGCCGTCAGGCTTGCCCCCGTACGTTGATTTTTTGGTGCACGAGCAATATTTCTATCCGTTTTACGAAGCCTATCAACCCGATTTTCGCAACCGCATCCTAACCTGCGTCCAATGGGCCACCCAAAAAGGCTACCAACCTGCTTTTCTCGGAGATTGTATTTTTTGAGATAAAGGGTTGAGTAAGTAGGCAAAAATGCAAAAAAGAATAATAATCAACCCAAAATCTCTGATTTTTTAGTTTTCTAGCCTTCTCGTGAAACGCCTTGTAATTTCGGATAAAGCGCAACGCGCCCGAAATTACAGAGCGTTGAAGGAGAAGGCGGGGCCCAGCGGCCTAGAGCGAAACCACTATTTCTAAACGCCAAAACTTGAAAAGGCTACCCAAAACATGGAAAACAACCGCAGAAATTTCTTAAAAACGGCAAGCGCAACAGGTTTAGGGCTTCTTGCTTCCAATCCCTTTGCCGCTTACGCCAATACCCCCGAAGAAATGGCGCAAGTTTACGAACAAGCCAATCATACCCGCGTCCAAAAATTCAACATGAGTGGCTATGCCGCTCCCAAACTCGACAAAGTGCGCATCGGATTCATCGGTTTGGGCAATCGCGGCATGGGAGCCGTGGAGCGGATGAACAAAATCGAAGGCGTAGAAATCAAAGCCTTGTGCGACCTTCGCGCGGAAAAAGTCAATGTCGCTAAAAAGTTGGTGGAAGCCTCTGGGCATCGTCCCGAAACCTACATAGGCAGTCCCGAAATCTGGAGAAAATTGGCTGAGCGCACCGACCTTGACCTGATTTACATACTTACGCCTTGGGCGTTTCATACCCCAATGGCGGTATTTTCGATGGAGCACGGCAAGCACGTATGCGTGGAAGTTCCCGCCGCCAAAACCATTGAAGAAGCCTGGCAGCTGGTCGAAACATCCGAGCGGACCAAGAAGCACTGCATGATGGTCGAAAACTGCTGCTACGATTTTTCGGAATTGCTCACGCTCAATTTGGCCCGTAACGGTTTTTTTGGAGAGATTGTCCACGGCGAGGCCGCCTATATCCACAATTTGCAGGAATACATGTTCTCAAAAACGCATTTCTATCAATTGTGGGAACTTCACGAAATGTATCAACGCAAAGGAAACCTGTACCCAACGCACGGGCTGGGGCCGATTTGCCAAGTGATGAACATCAATCGCGGGGATAAAATGGAGTACCTGACGTCGATGTCGAGCAGTGATTTTGTATTGGGAAATTTAGCCAAAGAGCTCGCCGCCAAGGATGATTTTTACAAACCTTACGTGGATAAGCAGTTTAATGGCAACATGAGCACCACGACCATCAAGACTAATAAAGGCAAAACCATTATGGTTCAGTATGATGTGTCGTCGCCAAGGCCCTATTCGCGGATTCAGTTGGTGAGTGGTACCAAAGCAGTGGGTTTGAAATACCCCGAACCTGCCCGGTATTCCACGGGGCATGAATGGATGAGCGCCGAAGAATACAAAACTTTGGAGCAAAAATACCTGCCGCCGATTGTGAAAAAAATGGGCGAAATCGCCAAAAACGTCGGCGGGCACGGCGGCATGGATTTTCTGATGGACTGGCGCACAATTGACTGCCTTCGCAACGGCCTCCCACTCGACCAAGATGTCTACGATGCGGCTTTGTGGAGTTGTATTGCGCCGCTGAGTGGCTGGTCGGTGGCTCATCGTTCTAATTCCATTGATGTACCCGACTTTACGGGCGGCTCGTGGAAAAACAACGCGCCCGTCGATATTTCGATGACCAAAGGCGGTACTACAAAAGCGAAAGTTTGATGAATGACCCCAAAAAGGATTTTGCCTTGACTTTTTGAATTTTATATGGCATTTTGCGTTTATTATTCTGTAAAATCAGTTGAAAAACCTAAAATCTCCTACATTACATGGCAAATCCAACCTTATCGGAAAAATCATTTATAAAGGCCGCGCGGGAAGGTGTTGGGCAGGGCCCAATGACCGTGCAGGGTACCGTCAATAAAATCATCCTAATGGGGGTGCTTGTACTCGCCTCCGCCTTGGGCAGCTGGTTTTTGTTTGCCTCCAATCCAGCATTGATTATGCCTTTGGCCATTGGCGGAGCCATTGCGGGCTTTGTGATAGCGTTAATTCTGGCTTTTAAACAACATTTGGCTCCTACGCTTGCACCTTTGTATGCAGTAGTGGAAGGGGTTTTTGTGGGTGCAACTACGCTCTTTTTTGAAAGTATGTATCCGGGCATCGGCCTATCGGCGGTGTTGCTCACGTTTGCGATACTGGCCGGAATGGTCGGTTTGTACAAAGCGGGTGTGATTCGCGCCACACCTACATTTAAGCGGACTATTTTGGCGGCTACGGCGGGCGTTGCCATCTTTTATTTGGTCGCAATGGTACTGCGGATGTTCAGTATTGAAATGCCCCTTATCTACGACAATGGTTGGTTTGGTATTGGCTTTTCGCTTTTTGTAGTGGGCTTAGCTGCTTTTAACTTAGTATTGGACCTCGACATGATTGAGCAAGGTGCCGAACACGGTGCTCCCAAATACATGGAATGGTATTGTGCCTTCGGCATGATTGTGACCATTGTGTGGCTGTACATCGAAGTACTGAGATTGTTAGCGAAGCTTTCCAGCCGCGATTAAAAAACATACTTTAAAATATTTTTTCAAAGACGTCGGACGTAGCTGTTCGGCGTCTTTTTTTTGGTGGCGTCTGATTTTTTTTAAAGTAGCGGCTACTTTAAGGTATATACGTGCATTTGTGAGAAATTGTGGGAATAATTATATTTTTTGTTAGTTAATAAAAAGTAAATAAGGTTTAAACAGAATAATAAGTATTTGAGCTAAAATATTTAAGTAGTTTAATTAGGTATTTTTGCAAATAAAAAGTTTATTATTTTGTATAAATAAATATATTTAAAATAATATTTGGAATAAAGGTGCAATAAATCTAAAATTGCATCTTTATTACTGCCAAGCAAGAAAAGCTCCTCGCTCTTTAAAATTAAGTTTTATTCGAAAATGGCCGCAAACTATTAAGAATATCAATGGCATAAATCTGTAAAAGAAATGTGCTGTTTAAATTGGAAAAATACAAATATTGCCCAATAACTTAATATCCATTAACCATGAGGAAGTTTTTTACCACAACCTGTTTAGTGGCCTCTATGCTTGTCTCTTTAGCGAGCTATGCCCAAGATCGACTGTTGAAAGGCCGTGTCCTTTCCAAAGACGGTTTAAGCCTACCCGGCGCCAGTATCGTCATCAAAGGTTCCGACCGCGGAACGAGTGCAAATTCAACGGGAGATTTCTCCATTTCGGGCCCTCCTAACGCCGTTTTGGTTGTTTCTTTCATCGGCTACAAGCCGCAAGAAATTGCTACTGGCAATCAAACAACTTTTGATATTTCGTTGGATGAAGATGCCTCTATTCTGAGTGAAGTTATCGTAACGGCTTTGGGAATTACCCGTGAGAAAAAAGCCTTGGGCTATTCTGTGCAGGAAGTAAGCGGTAAACAAATGACGCAGGCGCGTACCACCAACTTCGTGAATGCACTTTCCGGAAAAATCGCTGGGGTGCAGGTCACTGGCTCCAACGGCGCGCCGGGCGCTTCTTCCCGTATTCTGATTCGGGGTGCAAGTTCCATCGGAAGCAACAACCAGCCTTTGTTTGTCGTTGACGGGATTCCTATTGATAACGGTAACTATGGCTCAGGAACGGGCGTAGACTATGGCAATGGCGCGGCATCTATCAACCCCGACGACATTGAGAATGTAAGCGTACTGAAAGGGCCAAGCGCGGCGGCTTTGTACGGCTCGCGCGGGGCGAATGGCGTTATTTTGATTACGACCAAAAGCGGAAAAGGCTCGAAAGGCATTGGCGTTTCGGTCAATTCAAACACCGCATTTGACAGTCCGTTTCGTTTGCCTGAGTGGCAAAATGAATACGGACAAGGTAACAAAGGCCTGTTCTCATTTGTGGATGGAACGGGAAAAGGAGTAAACGACGGTGTGGACGAAAGCTGGGGACCTAAAATGGACGGCCGACTTTTGCCACAATTTGACTCGCCGATTGCCGCCGACGGTACCCGCACGCCTACACCTTTTATTCCGCATCCTGATAACGTTAATCAATTCTTCCAGACTGGTAAGACTTTCACGAACAACATTGCCATCACGGGTGGAAACGAAAAAGGCGATTTTCGTCTTTCCTATACTGACCTGAACCAAACAGGGATTTTGCCCAATACCGATTACAAGCGCCGTACGGTATCGCTGAATGCGGGTTGGAACCTGACCAAAAAATTGAGCATCCGTGCAACGGGTAACTACGTGGTAGACGGTAGCGATAACCGGACCAACTGGGGCCTTTATTTTATCTGGTTTGGCCGTCAGGTGGACATGGAGAAATTGCAGAATTATCAGGCACCGGGCAGCATTTATCAAAACAACTGGAACTACAACTATTGGACGAATCCATATTATGTGTTGAACTTGAGCACCAAATACAACAAGCGTGACCGCGTGTATGGCAACTTGGCCGCTACGTATAAATTTAACGATTGGTTGACGCTGACGGCACGCTCAGGAACCGACGTATATGTAGACCGTCGTAAAACCAAAAACGCCGCGCGGATTGATAACCTCAACGGCTCTAAACAGTACGATAGCTACAACGAAGAGCAGATTTTTATTCGCGAATCTAACTCCGACGTTCTGTTGACCGCTACGCATAAATTCGGTGAGTTTGACGTGGCTGCCAACTTTGGTACCAACCACCGCAGCAATTATTATCAACGCAACTACATGGGCGCTACGGAGTTGGCAATTCCTCGCGTATGGAACTTGGGTAACTCGCGCCAAGCCAAAGTTGCCGAAAACTCGTTTACCGAAAAACAAGTAAACAGCGTATACGCGGCCGCAAACATCGGCTTTAGAAATTACCTCTTTCTGGATTTGACCGCTCGTAACGACTGGTCAAGCGCTCTGCCTTCCAACAACCGTTCGTACTTCTATCCTTCGGGGTCGTTGAGTGCGGTATTGACGGATATGTTTAATATCAAGTCTACGGTATTATCATTTGCCAAAGTACGGGCGGGGATTGCCCGCGTAGGAAACGACACCGATGCTTACCGTTTGATTCAGGCATACAAGTACGAAAACCCGTGGGGCAGCACACCTTCATTGTCGGAAAACAACGCCATGTTGAACGCAAATTTAAAGCCTGAGTTGACCAATTCGTATGAGATTGGCGCAGAGGTAAAACTGTGGCGTAACCGCGTTGGGTTGGACGTAACTTACTATGACAAACAATCTTTCAACCAGATTCTTGACGTAAATATTTCGCAATCGACGGGCTTTAATTCTAAACTTTTGAACGCTGGTAAATTGCAAAACAAAGGTATTGAGATTCAACTGAGCGCCACGCCTGTAAAAGCGGGACCGTTTCAGTGGGACATTGCGGTCAACTGGGCGCGTAACCAGAATAAAGTCATTGAATTGGCCGAAGGCTTAACTACCTATACTTTAGGAACGGTGCGGGGAATGAGCATCGAAGCCCGGGTAGGACAGCCGTACGGAACTTTCTTCGGGCAAGGTTTTGCCCGTGACCCAAGCGGCAATATCATTTACGATAAGAGCGGTTATCCTACCTTAAATCCTACCCGTCGAATTTTGGGGAATTTCACACCTAAGTGGATTGGTGGTTTCCAGAATACCTTTACCTACAAAAATGTTTCTTTGAGTACCCTAATTGATGTGAAACAGGGCGGAGATATTTTCTCGCAATCGGTAAACATCGGCCGCTATACGGGTGTATTGGCCGAAACAGTACTGGGCCGCGAAGGAGGTATTGTTGGAGAAGGAGTTGTAAATACAGGGACAGCTACGGAGCCAGTATTCGTACCAAATACTACGCGGATTTCTTCGGAAGAATGGCACCACAAATACTACGCGCTGACCAACAACGAAGGAACTATTTTTGACGGAAGTTTTGTGAAACTGAGAGAAGTAAAACTGACATACGTGATTAGTGGTCAGGTGTTTAAAAAACTTCCATTCCGTGATATTTCGCTCTCGGTGGTAGGTAGAAACTTACTTTTGTTGCACAGCAATGTGCCGCATATCGACCCTGAAACCAGTTTTTATAACGATGGAAACCTTCAGGGAATTGAGAACGGGCAAGTTCCAACCACCCGCAGCGTTGGCTTCAACATCAGTTTTAATCTGTAACGAGTTGTTTCAGACTTGGAAAGTCTACAAACTTTCCAAGTCTTGTTAATTCTGTTCTAATAAATTTCAAAATGAACATTCACATGAAAAATATATTTCACTCTTTTCGCTATAAAGCCCTCACGGCCGCATTGATGCTCAGTGTTACGGCGTGTACGGATAAATTTGACGAAATCAACACCAACCCCAATGCGCCTTCGGTGGCCACGGCCGACTTGTTTTTGCCGCACGGTATTCAAAGTGCGGTTGATGCCTATTGGGGCGGGTCGTTGGGGATGGATATTGGCAATTTGATTCCTCAATATTGGGCGCGTATTCAATACACCGACATCGACCAGTATTCGATTTCTAGCGATGTGTACAGCAACGCTTGGCAAACCTTCCACGTGGAGGCGTTGCCCGATTATCAGCGGATTTATAAGCTGGGCGTTGACACAAAAAACCCTAACTATCAGGCAGTAGCCATGATTATGCGCTCTTGGGTTTATTCATTGTTGACCGATATTTACGGAGATATTCCGTATACGCAGTCACTTCAAGGATTAGAAGGTGTTTTACAGCCCAAATATGATACCCAAAAGGAAGTATACGCAGGTATCATCAAGGAGTTGAAAGCGGCCAATGACATGATTGACGCTGTCGATAAATCCAAAGCCATCGCGGGCGATATTCTTTTTGCCAATAACCTGACTCGCTGGAAGAAATTTGCTAATTCGTTGAGTTTGCGCCTGCTTAACCGGATGCTAAGTAAAGCCGATGCTGCAATGGACGTAAAAACCGAAATCGCCCGTATTTTGGGTGACCCCGCCAAATATCCCGTCATTGAGTCTAATGCCGACAACATTCAACTTAATTATCTGGATGCAACAAACAATAACAATCCCATCAATCAAAACCGAAAAACCCGCGACGACCACCGCGTGAGTGCTACAATTGTGAACAAATTGGCGGCCATGAAAGATGCAAGATTGGGCGTTTATGCCGACAGGCCCGCCGACGGTGGTGATTATAAAGGCGTTCCGAACGGCCTTTCCAATGCCGATGCCAACGCGTTAGGTCTATCTAAAACCTCCAAAGTAGGTGCTTATTTTGTGAGTGCCACCGCCCCTGGCGTTATTTTGAGTTACTCAGAATTACTGTTTATCAAAGCCGAAATGGCTTACAAAGGAATTACGGCGGCGGGCGATGTCGCGGCCAATTATACCAATGCCATTACGGCTTCGCATACGCAGTATAAACTGACGGTTGGGGCTGATTATTTGGCGGCCAACGCGTTGAAAACGGGCGCAGACGGGTACACGCAAATCATGGAACAAAAATGGATTGCTTTGTTTGGACAAGGAATTGAATCGTGGACGGAGTTTCGTCGCACGGGAATTCCTGCTTTGAAGCCTGCGGTTATTAACGTAAACGGCGGTGTGATTCCGACGCGCTTGCCGTACCCAGGGTCTGAAGAGTCACTGAACTATACTAACTTTAGTGCTGCGCTTAAACAGCAAGGAGGGGCAAACGATATGAAGTTGAAGCTCTGGATTGCAAAATAAAGTAACTCCTTATTCAACAACAAGGTTTTAGCTGTGGTGTTTCAGGGCTAAAACCTTGTTGTTTAGGTTTTTGTATTTATAATAAATCGTTATACTATACCAATCATGCTAATGAAAACCACGCTTCGGTCTACACTCATTTCCTGTTTTGCGCTCACGGCGTTGTCGGTGGCAGCGCAAGACGATGCCGCCTTGCTGAAAAAAGCGAAGAAAATTCACGAGAAAGCTTTTACCGTAGATACCCACGCCGACACGCCGATGTTGCTCTCGCGCGGCGGGTTTGACATTACCAAAGACAATGACGCCCGTACCACCAACAGCAAAGTAGACTATCCGCGTATGAAGCGCGGGGGATTGGATGCTATTTTCTTTGCCGTCTATTTAGGACAAGGACCACGTACGCCCGAAGCGCACGAAGCGGCCAAAAAACGCGCTTTGGGGATTTTTGATGCGGTCAATACCACGTTGAAAGAAACGAGCGAATTGGCCGAACTCGCTACCACGCCCGAAGATGCCTACCGCATTGGAAAAACAGGTAAGCGGGTGATTTTTATCGGGGTAGAAAATGGCTACGCCATGGGCCATGATTTACCAATGTTGCAGAAATTTTATGATTTGGGTGCCCGTTACATGACGCTATGCCATTCAAGTAACAACGATATTTGCGATTCTTCCACAGACCCAAAAGGTGCTGAATACCAAGGGCTAAGCCCATTGGGTGAGCAAGTCGTCAAAGAAATGAACCGTTTGGGTATGATTATTGACGTGTCGCACGTGTCAGATTCTACGTTTTATGACGTAATTCGACAGTCAAAAGTGCCTGTTGTGGCAACACATTCGGGGGCAAAGGCCATCTGCAATCACCCACGTAACCTCACCGATGATATGCTCAAAGCATTGGCTAAAAATGGCGGAGTGATTCAACTAAACTTGCTAAGCGATTATATCAAGACCATTCCAGCAAGCCCAGAAAGAGAAGGTGCGCTGAAAGAATTGTACGCAAAATACAGCATCAAAGACCGTCGGGGAATGATGACGTTGCCCGAAGCGGAGCAACAAAAAGCGCGGGCTGATTTTATGGAATTGAATAAAAAATACCCGATTCAGTTGGCTACCGTCAAAGATGCCATCGATCACATTGACCACATCGTGAAGCTAATCGGCATTGACCACGTGGGCATGGGGGCTGATTTTGACGGCGGCGGTGCATTGGCAGATTGCTTTGATGTTAGCCAATACGAAAACATGACCATCGAATTGGTGCGCCGGGGTTATTCTAAAAAAGACATTGAAAAAATCTGGAGTGGTAATTTCTTTCGCGTGATGAAGGCCGTTGAAAAAGGAAAAACGCGCGAATTAAGTCTCAAATAAACATAAACTGATTAAAATCTGATACCTTTAACCGTTAATTTACACTCACAACAATCTGAAACGAAAAGAGTCGAGCACTTGCCCGACTCTTTTTTATGAAACTTGGAAAGTCTCACAATGACGATTTTTTTACCTCAAAGGTAAACGTTTTACTTCCTGCCAAACCATTTTCGGACATGCCCTGAATGACTGCTTTGTACGTACCTGGTTGGTCGGATGAATAGAAACTGAGCGATTGCTTACCCTGAGCATCTGTGATGACCTGCGGTGCCCAAAACAATAGGTTCCTAAAATCAGGCGTGCGGCTTTTCAGTTGTTCGGAGGTGTCATAGACGGGTGCATAAAATGTTTTTTTCCCCTGAACGCCTTCGTACGACTGCACCAACGCCAGTGGGTCGAGCGGAAAGCCAGCCAAATCTCCTTTGTAGGTAGAAAAACTCACAATGCCCGAAAACGCCATTGGGCCTAAGTAATAAAGCCCACTAATTACTTCCAGTTTTTTGATTTTTAGCGGGTCAAACGCTATGATTTTATCGGTATCAAATACGGGCACGCCGTCAATCAGCATGAGTGGGTCTTCTTCAAAAAAGACGCTTGGTTGGAGTTTATCAAAGACTAAAAAATAGAATTTTCCGCGACGTTTGCGAACGCCCACACCCGGTACATATTCACGCAAAACCTCTTCTACCGTCGGAAAACGGGTAAAAGCATCTAGGAAATACTTCTCGTCGGGGACGCCGTAAAAAGCCAGCGTGTCGGTTTCTCCCGTTGTGGTTTGCAGAGCAGATTTGGGCAAAAACGCGTTTTGAGCTTGCATATTGATGCTTCTTGTTAGCAAGTGATTCTTCCAGCCAGCATCAAAGGCAAACTGGGGGAGCGAATACGACGAGATTTTATCGGAAAAAGGACTGTTGATTTCGATGCGGTAGGTGCTGTCGTACTGAGTGTTGGTTTGGACAATGATTTCTTTTGGTCCGAAAAAATGCTTTACCTCGTACGAAATCCGACCAGCGGTGTCGCTGCGCGATACAAATAGTTGAGGTCGCTTGCTTGGAGCGGCAAGATACGTGGCAACATACGGGGCTGGTAAGCCTGTTTGGGCATGTACAACCTTGCCCGAAACAAAATGCCCACCCTGCTCAGGGAGGTAGTTATAGACTACTTTCTTATCAATCTCTTCCCAATTGAACCGTCGCCATCCGTGGGTAAGCATCAGGTTATCAAGAGCTTGGTCAGCTTCCTGTCCTGAATTTATAAAATAATAAGAGGGTGACTCAACGGTTCCTTTCAGGTCGGAGGTCAGGGCCAGATACGTATCAATCAGGAGCGGCTCTTCGGTGGGGAGGGAGTCTGCCAAAAACACCGAAACCGACAAATCGGCCACGGTGGGCGTGTTTGATTTGAGGGAAGACGTGAGTTCAAGATTGATTTTTTCGCGTGTATTGTACTGCTTTTTATCGGGCTGGGCCGAGAGAAGGAGCGATTGCGTGGGGCGCTTAAAATAAAGTCGCTCACAAACGGGTTTTTGGTTTGCGTCAAAAATCGTAAGGGCCGTAATACCATCTCCTAAAGTGCTTTTAGGAAGCGTAAAGGTGGCTTTCCCACTGGTAAGAGCCTTCTTTTCCGTCGCTTTCGGAATAGATTTGGTATGCGAGAAGAGGTAAACTTCCGAATCCCCCGTTTGGGTAGGTGCCGAAACCGTGACTTCTAGCGCCAACGTCGATTCTTTGACCTGCATCACATAGCCCTGCGTTTTGATGGTCGGTAGAGTATACGTAAACCATTGTCTTTTTGCATCCAGGAGCAGTACTCGGTAGGCTTCACCTTCTTTGGGCGTAAATGAAAAAGTGCCGATTCCGAACTTCAAAGGTTCAAAATGGGCAACCGTATCATTTTGTTGATTGACGATACTTCCCTTGAATTTTATGCCTTTGCCATCTTGGCCCACGGCCCGAAAGGCTACATTGCTTTCCAGTCCCTGTACCAGATTTCCACCTTCGGGAAACAACTGCAAATCGTAAGCAAGAGTGGGTTTTGGGGGGGACGAAAGGCTAGGTTTGCTGAAAGGATTAACAATGCTGACGGTGGTTTCAAAATAGAAATCGGGACTAAAATTTTTCATCCAGTGGGTATAGCTACGCACCGAATACTGCCCACTTCCGACAAAAGGAGGAATAAAAACCGAGCCGAAACCCTTGCCGCCGTCCAATGCAATTTTTGTTTGTAACACTGGGTTGTGGTCGCGGTCTAGTACTTCCAGATAGGCTACTTTGCTCATATCCAACGGTGTATGCAACGAAGCATCCAGGCAAAAAGTCTTGAACCACATCGTTTCACCCACCAAATACAGCGGTCGGTCAAGGTGGACAAATACTTTTTCCTGCACTGCCTGTTGGTTGTGTTGAGCAAGCCGCTGAGATAGTGATTTGCTTTGTCCAACGCCAAGGGTGGGAGTCAAAAGACTCATCCAAAGTGCTGTTTTTTTTAAGAATGAAGAAGGGTTCATGGAGGCGGAAAAATTTATCATGACAACATTATGGCCAAAAACTTGGACGGGTGGTATTTCCGCCCTTGGTGCGACAATCTCCGCAGCCAGGGTCACCGATGATGTACTCAGGAACCCGGGCACCATCTGCCCAGTATTGCGTAAGAAGAAAACTTTGGGCTTTGATGGCATCCGCAATGCTCAGGGTATCAAGTGGTTGGCACGACTGAGGTCTCCCCAGAGCGGGCGACAAAAAAATGCGTTTTTCTTGCGGTACGCCTGCACTAAAAAAACCAAAAACAAGCTCCTGAGAGTTGGTCGTGCACTTAATGTTTCCGGTGATTTGAGAAGGCTGTGAGTCAAATAACCCGCCCGTTGTTTCGGTGGTTTTGGCGAGCGCGTTCCAATATTCATAGCCTTCCTGCGTCAATCCGAATTGCTTAACGATGATGCTGTATTTGACGAGCAATTTGCCAGCCGAGGCGGGAATGTGGGTGATGGGCGCATCCCGAATCACATCTTGGGTGAGTTTGATGGTGGAGCCAAGCAAAATAGTGGAAGGAGTTTCGGTTCTCCAGCAGGTGTTAATGTTTTGAACGCGGTCAATGATGGCATTATTCTTTATTTCATAGAGCGAATAAAGTGGCATGTTGTACTCCCAAGTTTCTTCAAATTTCCAGCGATAAAAACGTGTTTTATTGAGCGGGTCGTGGGTGTTGATATTGATTTGGAGTGAGCTTCGGTCGGCGGCTATTTTGTACGTAATGCTATCAATCGGTGGCGTTTGTTTGGGGGTTGTATAGTCAGAAAGGAATTCTTTTTTACCCGTAGTTTTAACCCTGATTCGAAAATTTTCGGCGAGGTTAAAAGTTCTGGGGGCCAATCGGTAAAGCCCTTTGCCGATTTCGGTAAACAAAAAAGTGCTGCCTTTGTCGCCCTCCACAATCACTTGGGCGCGTAGCTCGGGTGTAAACGAATTTTTGTTGGAGACCAATTGGGTGTAGGTCAACGTAATGCGGCTACTGTCTTTGCCGCCCGTGTTCAGAAATCCATCGATGACCAAAAAACGGTCGGCCGCCGTAACTTCAGGCGGGGTAAATGGCAAAACGCAGCCGTCCAACATCACCAGACTGACAACCACTGCGATAAGAGATAAGAGGGTTTTCATAAGTATCAATAGCGATGTGGGCTAAAATCTAAAATTGTACGTAACGGTCGGAATCGGTTGCCCGAAAATGGACAGCATGTAGCCTTTTACGACGCCGTTTTGACTTCTAAAATAAACGGAAGAGGGATTTTTACGGCCCAATACGTTGAAGATGGCAAAGGTCCAAGAGCTGTGCGCTAGTTTTTTGATTTTGTGATTTCCTTCAATGTTCATCGAGAAATCAACCCGGTAGTAATCTGGAATTCTGAATTGGTTGCGGTCGGCGTAGTAAATACGCGGCACGCCTTCCAAAATATATTTGCCGATAGGCGGAGTATACGGTCGGCCACTGCTGTAAGTAAAATTGAACGAAAGACTGAACCGGTGCGAAAACTTATAATTGCTGACCAGCGTAAAATCGTGCGGTTTGTCGTAGTTGCTCGGATAATAATTGCCCTTGTTGGGCGCGTCGGAAGAGGTGCGGTCGTTGGCGCGCAACAGTGAGCGGGCGTACGTGTAGCTTACCCAACCGTTGAGTTTACCCGTCAGTTTTTTCAGCATCACTTCAATTCCGTAGGCTTTTCCCGTGGTTGAAATCACGGCGGTTTCAACACGATGATTCAGAATAAGCGAGTCGCCACCTTTGTAGTCCAGAAAATTCTGAATGTTTTTATAATAGGCTTCGACCGAGAGTTCTAGTTTGTTGCCCCGCAAATTACGGTACACGCCTGCGGCCAACTGACTGCCCAATTGCGGCTTAATGTATGAATCACTCAATTTCCAGATGTCGGTTGGTGACATCACCATCGTGTTTGTCAGCAAATGAATGTACTGACGCGTGGTGTTGTAACTGACTTTGACCGAAGTACTGTTGTTAACCAAATACCGCGCCGAAACCCGGTATTCGGGCCCTTGGTAGGTTTTGATGTTTTGGCCTGCGGCGAAGGTTTGGCTACCGTCGCTGTAAATCTTTTCAATCGGGAGGCCGGGCGTATAGGTGTAGACGGTTTTGGGTCCAAGGTAATTGAACAATGAAAAACGAATCCCACCACTCAATGAAAGTCGGGCATTTACGTCAAATCGGTCTTCTAGGTACACGGCACTTTCGATGGCTTGCTCGGATTCCATCACGTCTGAAATCAGTAATGACTCGGGATGTGATGGCCGCAAGGAGCCAGGGTATAGTTTGTAATAAACCGTATTGACCCCAAAATCCAAGGTATGCTGACGATGCAAAAAGTAAGTAAAGTCGGCTTTGACGGTGGACTGGCTGATGTCAAATTTTAAATCAAATGCGGCGGTGGGCACGCGTTGGCTGCCGATGTCGTATTGGTAGCGACTGTAGGCGGTTGTAAAAACGCTGTAAAACTTGGGATTAAACGTATGTTTCCATTTCAACGAAGCCAATTGATTTTGGTATGAATAGGCCGTGTCGCCGAAAAAGCGGAACTTGTCTTTACTCAAATAACCCATCAGCGAAAGGCTGTTTTTTTCGTTAATTTCGTGGTTAACGTGGAGGTTTACGTCATAAAAAGAGGCCGTACTTTGGCTAAACGAAGCATTCTCCAGTTTTTTAAGTACCCAATTGGAATACGTCGAGCGTCCGGCCAAAATGAACGAACTTTTTTCCTTTACAATCGGCCCCTCGATGGCAAAACGCCCCGTCAGGAGGCCGATTCCCCCCGAACCGACGAATTTTTTCTTGTTGCCGTCGCGGCTATTGATTTCCAATACCGACGAAAGCCGCCCTCCGTATTTGGACGGAATGGTACTTTTGTACAGTTCTACTTCCTTAATCACGTCGGGGTTGAAGGCGGAAAAGAACCCAAACAAATGCGAAGGATTGTAGACCACGGCGTCGTTGAAAAGAATGAGGTTTTGGTCGGTAGAGCCCCCGCGAACGTTGAGTCCTACGCTACTTTCGCTGACCGCTTTTACGCCTGGCAAGGTAAGCACTGTACGTAGCAAATCGGTTTCGCCAAACGCCGTCGGTACCTGTTTCATGGTTTTGATATTGAGCTTCACCTGCCCCATTTGAGTTCCTGCGATGTTGACGTCACGGCCAGCGGTGATAGACACTTCTTTCAAGGCCGTTACGCTTTCCTGCATTTCAATGTCGAGTTTACCGTCGCCATACAGCACAATGCGCCGGTAGGTATCGCGCATTCCGATGCTTTTGATTTTTAGCGTTTGCTTTCCGCGCGGAAGGGTCAGCGAAAATAACCCTAGTGCGTCGGTAGAAACCCCCACGGAAGGCGATTCGATATAGACCGCCGCGCCGATGACAGGCTCGCCCGTCACGGCATTCCGGACATACCCCGAAACCGTCGATTTTCCTTCAGTGATGCGCTGTCGTTGGGCGCCGATGTTGTACAGTTTGCTCTCGGCGGTCGATAGCAGCTTGTCTTGTTCTTCCGAAGTGGGCGCTACGTATTGGTTTTGATCCGACTCTTTGTTGGACGTATTCAGGTTAAACAGGTCGTCGGAGAGTTGCGTAATGATTGGTTGCCCCGATGTCACAAACACCCGTTGTTGGTCATCGATTGAAAACTTAAACTCTGTGTCTTTAAATACCTGAACCAACACCGATACCAACGTTTGGTCTTTGACTTGCAGGGTGATTTTGAGGCTGTCGAGTTGCGAGGCGTCATAGTAAAAATAGTGTCCAGTTTGCGCTTCGGCTTCTTTAACAAATTGGCCAAACCGCGCCTCGTTTAAATCCACAGTTAGACGTTTTTCTGCCTTTGTTTGGGCCAACAAAGCCGAAAATGTGAGCGAGAAAAGGAGGGTTGTAAAGAGTAAAGAGTGTTTCATGGGCGTAGCTTATCATACTGAGTGGCCATCTGTACCAGCGCCTGTTCGCGGGCTTTTCGGAAATTGATTCGGTTTTCACGGAGCGCTTTTCGGAGCGCAATTTTACGGTCGTTGTAGAGATTGAGCGCGGCTTTTTTTGAGCGGATTAGATGATATACTCCGTCTTTTTTGATGTAAAAAAAGTTTTTTGGAGGAAAATAAACCGTGACTTTATTGTTCTCAATCTGTTCTTGTCGTTCTTTTATGCGCCGGGCAAGCACTTGCGTTTCTCCGTCGTACAAAAGCTGATAAAACCCCGTAGGTACTTCTACCCCTTTTTCTTCATTTTTCTCTATTCTGATAAAATGATTTTCAGCGACCGAAAAATGGTGAATTCGTTCGCTTTGCAACTGCACCAGCCCTGAGCGCTCGGGATGCCGGGCCACTACGTAGCCTTTTACAATGTCATAAAGCAGGGAAACATTCTCAAACAACTGCCCGTCGTAATACACGGAGCCTTTTTGCCAATCTTCGACCTGAAAAAACTGGTGTTCTTTCGAGCGGCTGTCATAAATATGATAGCGGGGGCCGTTGTATAAATGGGGAGAATAAATAGTTGCCGCTTGATAAAGGGCCAATGGCGAGTTTGTCGCATTTTTAGCAACGGTGCTTGTATCTGCGCCTTGACCTCGACCCAACAAACTCATCCAAAGGGATGCCGTAAGAAGGAATAAAATTTTTTGCATGTGGTGTGAATAATGCAGTTTTAATAAAAATAGAAAGTACTTCAATGATGGATTTTACTCCTTTGATTATCATGGTTTTAAGAGGTGTAAAAGTATTCTTTGCAGCCCGCTTGTAAAGAATACTTTTGCCTTTTTAGCGTATCACTGGCGCCCCTGACAAATACAGCGAATGGCCCCGAAACTGCGGGTTTCGGCGTGCCACTCAAATGCGGCATTGTAGCGATTGTTTTCCCAAAAAAACTTCTGTCGAGGGCGGTTATAATTGCCGGTTTCTGTCATGGTTTCGGCATCGTACAAGCGTCCGTTTACCATTACGTATTTTATGCTTTCACTGTTGCGAAGATTTTCCAACGGATTTTTATCAAGGACCAGCAAGTCAGCTAATTTACCAACTTCTAACGAGCCAATTTCTTTGTCCAAACCCAAGGTTTTAGCAGGGCCGATGGTGGCTTGTTTGAGCGCTTGGAGATTAGATATGCCGCCCTGACCCAGCATCCAGAGTTCCCAATGCGCACCTAAGCCTTGCAGCTGCCCGTGTGCCCCCAAATGAACACTGACGCCCGCATCGGTTAGCTTTTTGGCCGTTTGTGAATTGCCAAAGTGACCAAAATCGTCGTCTGGTAGCATTTCCCGGCGGCGAGAACGGCTGTCGATAATTGAGCGAGGAGTGAAGCGAAGTAAGCGTGATTGCTCCCAAACGTTGGTTTTTTGGTACCAATAATATTCACCCGAAACACTGCCGAAACTCACAATCAGCGTGGGTGTGTAGCCCGTTTTGCTGTTGCTCCATAAAGATACCACATCTTTATAAACGGGGTCAACGGGAATATTGTGCTCGATGGTGGTGTGACCGTCCATAATCATGGTCATGTTGTGGTTGAAGAATGACCCACCTTCTGGAACGACCAACATGCCCAGTTCGCGGGCGGCCTGAATGATTTGCTGGCGCTGATTGCGACGCGGTTGGTTATAGCTTTTGACCGAAAATGCCCCCACTGCTTTCATCCGCCGTAAATGCGAACGGGCATCGTCAAGGCTGTTTACCACGGCTTTAAAATCGCCGTCTGCTCCGTACAAAATAGTTCCTGTGGAGTATATACGTGGCCCAATCATACGCCCCGATTTCACCATCTCCGATTGACTGAAGACCATTTCGGTGTTGGAAGAGGGGTCGTGAACGGTGGTGACGCCATAAGCCAAATTGGCAAAATACGACCACTGCTGTTGCGCCGATTTTTCGTTGCCCGTGCCGATGTGTGCGTGGGCATCAATGATTCCGGGCATCAGGGTTTTTCCAGTGGCGTCAATGACTTTTGCTTCCGCGGGAATTTTGACCTTCCCCGCCGCGCCGAGGGCCACAATTTTGTTGCCTTCAACAACCAGTGTCCCGTTTTTAATTACTTCCAACTGCCCTTCTGCATTTTCTTTCATGGTTAGAATGGTTCCGCCCTTAAAAGCGACCATGCCTTTGGGTACATCGGTCGGTAGTGTGAGCCCAATCGGAATGCCCGTGGAATCAATAGCGGGCAGTTTTTCGGGTGCACCTTCAACAAACAAAAAGCTTTGTTGTACCGAGCGTGTGAAATAATCGGGGCCGATGGTCCAGTGTAGTTTTTGGCTATCGTTGGACCAGTGCAAATAATCGCCAGCGTCGCGCGTGACTTTATAAACAGGAAAGGCTTTGGTATTGCCCGATAAATCAACGGCTTTGCCCGTGGCGGGGAAGGCAGCAATGTAGAGATGAAATAATTCCTGAAACGCAATCCACTTGTTATCGGGACTGGGTACAAACTTGGTGGCGTATTGGGAGCTAAAATGGGTTTGCTCGTCGGTATTGCTGAGGTTTACGCTTTTAAAGGATTTGGTTTGCCCGTCTTCCAGAAAGAAAATGCGGTCGCCAGTGGCGTTGAAGAGTGGCTCTTCGCCGCTGTCGCGGAGCAAGGTTCCTTCGCCGCCAGTGGCGGGCATGAGGTATAATCCGGGTTCTTTGCCGAAGGCGTAGCCCATGTAGCCGTTGCCCGTTCCTTTTCGATATACAATTTTGGAGCCATCGGGCGAGAACGCAGGTGTTTGGTAAAAGCCTTTTTCGGTCGTCAGGGTTTCAACAGAATTGTTGGTCAGATTCAACTTTCGGATGCTGCCCGTCAACGAGTCATTCCAAGTGGTGTAAAGCAAAAACTTCCCGTCGGGGCTGAATGTCGGCTCATATTCAAATACATCGTTAGCGGCAGTGAGGCGCTCGGGCGTGCCGTTGGGCAATGTTTTTTTGTAGAGATAACCCGCCGCGTGAAAAATTAAAGTTTTTTCATCGGGGGAAGTTCGGGCGTGACGAATCATTTTGGATTGGAAGGTCGGTGTAAAGACAGTTTGCGGAAAACGAACTGCTTCCTGTACCGTCAGGCTGGCATTGACCGTAAACGGAATTTCGGTGGCTTTGGCGCTGGCTATGTTGACCCTAAATAATTTGCCTTTTGCCCAAATGACAATGTCTTTGCCGTCGGGTGTCCAGTCGTAGTTGGGATAAAGGCCCATGATGGCCCAGGCTTCCTGCTGGTCTTTGTTCAATTGGTCAAAAACGGGAAATTCTTCGCCCGTTTTTAAGTCATGGATATACAGGACCGACTTGGTGCGCACCCGGCGCACAAACGCCAGTTGCTTGCCATCGGGCGAAATCTGCGGCCGTACCGCACCGCCGGGCCCAGTCACGATATTTTTTAGCGCGCCCGTTTGGCGGTCAAAACGACGAACGACATAAATTTGTCCGTTGGGGTCTTTGTTGTACTGAAAGAAAGGACCCTGGCTCATGTCTTCGCTGAAATATACGTAGCGGCCTTCGGGTGAAACACAGGGCTCGCCCGCGTCTTGTTGGTCATTTTTGCGTTTGGTCAACTGCAATCCTGCCGTACCACCGCTGGCATGATACATCCACATTTCGCCCGCCCCTAATGAGCGAGACGCCGTAAAATGTTTCCGAGCAATAAGATACTGTCCGTCGGGTGTCCAAACGGCATTGTTAAGGAGTCTAAAATCTTCGTTGGAAATTTGTTTCAGGTCTGAGCCGTCGCGTTTCATGGTCCAGATATTGTCGCCGCCGCCTCGGTCGCTGGTAAAAGAAATGCGCTTGCCATCGGGGCTGTAGCGCGGCTGAATCTCCAGCGGCAATCCGCCCACCAGTAGCTTAGCTTCGCCGCCGCCGATTGGCAACGTATAGAGGTCGCCGAGTAGGTCAAAGACGATTTCTTTGCCGTCGGGACTAACGTCGAGGTTCATCCATGTGCCTTCATTGGTGGTGAATTTTACTTCCTTGGAAGGGCCTTGGGGTTTGGATACGTCCCAGGTTTCTTTGGGTTTTTGGGCCATGGCCTGACAAACGGCCAAAGCTGCCGCAAGGGCGAGGGTAGCATTTTTTTTCAAGGGAAAAGGGGCTTGGAATGATGAAATGTGTGCTAAGGATTGGCGAACCAAAGTTTCTCAAAAATAACGTTAAAGTACGGTAATGACAAATGAGAAGACGTAATGGCTTAAACTACTTCTTTTTTGCCCATCTGTTGTGCAATCATACTGCCCACTAGCAATTGTAGCGCATGATAAATCATCAGCGGCAGCAACGCCACGCCCAACGTGACGGGGTTGGGAAACAGCACTTTACCCATCACGGCTCCCTGCACTAACGATTTTTTGGAGCCGCAAAACAACACCGTGATGGTATCTGGGCGGTTGAAGCCAAGCCAACGACTGACCAAAAGCATGATTCCGAACATGACAGCAAAAAACAATAACATCCAAAGGCCCAGCCCCACGATTTCACCGAAGGATTGGTTGCTAAACATGTTGTTGGCAAACGATTCGCAAAAAGAAGTGTAGACAATCAACAAAATAATGAATTGGTCAAACATCCGCAGTGTACCGTTGTAGCGCTCGGTCCATTTGCCCCATTTTTTGTGCAGGAAAAAACCAAGGATAACAGGTAATAACACTTCTAAACATAGGCGAAGGATGATGGATGAGATGTCGAAATTAGCGTCCTGTTTTTCCAGTAACTGACTCATCCACAGTGGTGTAATAAAAATGCCGATGATACTGGAAACACTGGCGTTGAAAATAGCAGCGGGTAGATTGCCGCCCGCAATCGCCACCATCACCACCGAAGAAGAGACGGTGGAAGGCAGCGTCGCTAAATAAAAGATACCCAACCACGTCAACGAAGAAGTATCAACGTTGAAGGCTTCTCCAATACCAAGAATAATGAGTGGAAACAACACAAAAGTGGTCAATTGAATCACCAAGTGAAGTTTCCAGTTGCTCAAGCCACTTTTTAGTTTTTCAGGATTGAGTTTTAGGCCGTAAAAAAAGAAGATAACTGATACGCCATATTCGGTGATGTCGGGCAAGTGTAAAGGGCTTTGTTCGGTGCCGAAGGCCGGAAAAAAATAGGCCAATGCTATCATTCCAAGCAACGCGAAGAAAAATCCGTTGATGCCGACTTTTGCCAATAACTGAATCATTCGTATTCTATTTATCAATCGGTACAAAGTTAATCCGATAACGCAAATAAGTATGAACGAACCTTTAGAATGGAAAGAATCAGTGAAAACAATCGGAGATTACGTAAGAATAGGTCACTTTTAGCGAATTAGTGTTCAAAAACCAATTTTTTATCCCAATAAATACATCGAACAAAACCAATTTTTTAGTGAAAAAATTATATTTTTGTTGTAAACCCTAAATCTTTACAAACGATGAAAACAACGGTAATTTCTAACGGGTCGGAGCTGAAAACAGTCGTAGATTATTTTTATCAATGGGAAAAAACGCAGCCAGACAAGGTTTTTTTGCGTCAGCCTTTTGGTAAAAAATTCAAAGACTTTACGTGGGCTGAAACGGGAGAGCAGGTAAGGCGATTGGCTGGATACCTTGTTTCGCTGGGGTTAGAGCCACAAAGCAACATCGGGCTGGTTTCAAAAAACTGTGCAGAATGGATTATTGCCGACCTCGCCATCATGATGTCTGGGCATGTTTCGGTGCCGTTTTATCCCACCCTTACGGGCGAGCAGTTAAATCAAGTGTTAACTCATAGCGGTTGTCAGGTGCTTTTTGTTGGAAAAATCGATAATTGGCAGGGAATGAAAAAGGGAATTCCTACAGGTGTAAGCTGTATTTCTTTTCCAACGTATAATCCTGACCCTGAGCATGTACAGTGGGATGATATCCTTGCTTACAGCAAACCGATGACTGAGTCGCCCCGACCGAAGTTAGATGATTTATTCTCCATTGTATATACTTCTGGTACCACAGGCAATCCCAAAGGAGTAATGCTTACGTACAAAGCGATGGCCAAGGTCATGCACGTCACCCAAGATATGATGCTCTATCATTTGCCCGAGACCCGTTTTTTTTCGTATTTGCCCCTATGTCATATTGCCGAGCGGAATGTGGTGGCAGTAACGGCCGTAGGCACGGGAGGGACTATTTACTTCGCAGAGTCATTGGATACTTTTGCGGCGAACCTAGCTGCTGCACAGCCTACGCATTTTTTTGCAGTGCCACGCATCTGGACTAAATTCCAATTGGGAATTTTGGCAAAAATGCCCCAGAAAAAGCTCGATATGTTGCTCAAAATCCCTATTCTGAGTGGCATTATCAAGAAAAAAATCCGTAAAGGGTTGGGGCTTAATGAAGCGAAGTTTATTTTGACGGCGGCGGCTCCGATGCCGGTGTCATTGATTACGTGGTTTCGCCGTCTGGGAATAAAAATTCAAGAAGCGTACGGAATGACCGAAAACATGGGCGCAGTATGTATGGCCCCCGCCGATGCGCCCAAGGATGGAACCGTAGGAAAGCTGTATCCAGGGGTAGAAGTAAAAATAATGCCCGATACGGGCGAAATCCTGACGCGCGCTGAATGGAACATGATAGGCTATTATAAAGAACCCCAAATGACTTCGGAAACCATCGATGACGAAGGATGGATTCATACGGGGGATGTGGGCGAAATTGACAGTGAAGGCTATATCAAAATTACGGGTCGGGTAAAAGAAATGTACAAAACTTCTAAAGGTGAATACGTGGCACCTTCACAGATAGAATTTGGATTTGCGGACAATAAGCTGATTGAACAAATCTGCGTAGTGGGCCAAAGTTTACCGCAGCCCATTGCTTTGGTGGTTTTGTCCGAAATTGCTCGGGCCGTTGAACGCGACGCCGTCACTCAAAGTCTAGCCGCTACACTCTCGGATGTGAACCCCAAACTTAAATCTTACGAGCGTGTACAAAAGATTGTCGTAATGAGAGAAGCTTGGACGGTCGATAACAATATGTTGACACCCACCATGAAAACCAAGCGCAATGTGATTGAAAAAACCTATGGCCAAATGATGGAGCCTTGGTATGAAGGAAAAGAGAATGTCATTTGGGAATAATTGGTGAACTGGCTTGAAGGTCGTGAGCCAGCCCTTTAAAGTCGTAGCCCTCAATCTATTTTTTTCAAGAGGTTATCGGTTCTCAAAGGCATTGAGTTGCAGGTAGAAAGAAACCAGAAGTAGGGAGGGGAAAAGTACTTTTTTGTGGTATGCCGAATTATCTCAAGCAAGGATGTTGCCTTTTTGCTATTTTTAAGGCAAAAAAACGACACCATGTCTAAACCCCAAGGACTCCTTACTATTGACCAACTACGCGAAGCTGTAGACCAACAAACCATTGAAACCATTATTGTAGCCTTTACTGACCATTACGGGCGGCTCGTCGGAAAACGTTTCGACGCTGATTTTTTTGTCGATGATATTTATAAACACGGCACCCACGGCTGCAATTACCTCCTCACCACCGATATGGCGATGGACCCAGTGCCAGGGTTTTCGTTTGCCAACTGGGAACTCGGCTACGGTGATTTTCATTTAGTGCCCGATCTTTCTACGCTGCGGGTAGCGGCGTGGCTTGACCGCACCGCGATGATTATCTGCGATGTTAAAAACGAAAAATCGCACCAATATGTTGACATAGCGCCCCGTTCAATCCTGAGAAAACAGCTTGATAAAGCCGCTCAACACGGGTTTGACGTGCTGGCCGCTTCCGAGTTGGAATATTATCTGTTTGAAAACAGTTTTCGCGAAGCGCACGAAACGGGTTTCGCGCAACTGCGCGCTGTAGGCTGGTACATCGAAGATTACCATATTTTGCAAGGTACCCGTACCGAGCCGTTCAACGCGGCGGCGCGGCGTTATTTGAAGCAATCGGGCGTGCCCGTTGAAAACTCCAAAGGAGAATGGGGCTTGGGTCAACACGAGCTCAATGTACGCTACGCCGAAATACTAGACATGGCCGACCGCCACGTGGTGTACAAACAATGTCTCAAAGAAGTGGCCGATGCCATGGGTTGGAGTATTACGTTTATGGCCAAATTTGCCGCCGACCGCGCGGGTTCTAGTTGCCATATTCACATCAGTTTGTGGAAAGATGGCGAAACGGCCTTTGCAGGCGACAATACGCTGGGGCCCGTTCAGTGTTCAGATACATTCCGTTGGTTTTTAGGGGGTTGCATTGCTCATGCCCCCGATGTTATGGTATTTTATGCCCCAACCATCAACTCATACAAGCGCTATGTAGATGGTTCGTGGGCCCCTACGCGTCTGGCGTGGAGTTATGACAATCGCACTGCTGGTTTTAGGGTAGTGGGTCAAGGCAAAAGCCTACGGATTGAGTGCCGGATTCCGGGGGCGGACTGTAATCCTTATCTAGCTTTTGCGGGATTGTTGGCGTGTGGATTGGAAGGAATTGAAAAGCAGATTGAGCCACCAGCCATTTTTGAGGGTGATATCTATGCCGCGGCGCATTTGCCGAGGGTTCCGTACACCTTGGCTGAGTCCATTGCGATTTTCTCCAATAGCGAGTTTGCCAAGCGGAGTTTTGGGCCCGAAGTAGTGGAGCATTACACGCATTTTTATAAAACAGAGCAGGCCGCTTACAATGCATCGGTGACCGACTGGGAACGGAAACGGTATTTTGAACAGATTTAAGGGGTTAGAAAGAGTTGCTAAGTGAATTTTTAAATTTTTTCTTGAAATAATTCATTTAATCAATTTATCTACTACTTTTGCAACGATTATTTCTAAACCTCTACTACAAATACTTAAAAAAGCCTTCTGCATTGCGCAGAAGGTTTTTTTATTTTTACGCAGAAAATAACTTTCGCTGCTTTTCTTGCGTTGTATTCTACGTAATATTGCACATCATTCATTAATCAACTCTTTTTAGCAAAATGACAACTAAATTTCTCCGCAATGCATTTGCAATAGCATTGGCCGCAGGTTCGTTGCAGGCTATGGCACAATTTACGCAGGCTCCACTTCCGTACGCATCGGATGCTCTTGAGCCCAATATTGACAAGACTACCATGGAAATCCATTATGGACGTCACCATAAAGCCTATATCGACAACTTGAACAAGGCCGTGGCGGGTAAACCAGAAGAAAAATTGACGCCTGATGCGCTGGTAAAAGGAATTACGAAAGAAACTGCTCCCGCAGTGCGCAATAACGGTGGGGGACATTGGAATCACACCTTCTTTTGGAGCATCATGGGGCCCGGCAAAGGCGGCGCGCCCAAAGGAGCATTGGCCGATGCCATTACCAAAGATTTTGGTTCATTGGACGAATTCAAAAAGAAATTTAAAGAAGCAGGTACTACCCGTTTTGGTTCAGGATGGGCGTGGTTGATTGTAAAAGATAAAAAATTGGTGGTCACCTCTACGCCAAACCAAGACAATCCATTGATGCCCGTAGCTGATGTACAAGGCGCGCCGATTTTGGGGGTTGATGTGTGGGAGCACGCATATTATCTTAAGTATCAAAACAAACGTCCCGACTATCTAGACGCTTTTTGGAATGTCGTGAATTGGGATAAAGTAGCCGAATTGTATGCGGCAGCGATGAAGTAAAGACTTGATTTTATCTGTCATATAAAAAAAGAGAATGCCCTGCGGCATTCTCTTTTTTTATATAGTTGATTTGGTAATCTATTCTTTACTAGGTACTTGTGTGCTAGTGTTGTCATTTGTTGGGGGAAGGGCTTCCAAGGCAGATTCTGGCGTTTCTTCTTCCAATGTTGAAGTAGGCTCGGTGACATCTTGTGTTGGGATTACCTCCGTTTCTGATGCGGGTGTTTCGGTTTCGCCTTCGGATGCAACGATTGATGCAACCTCGGTAATTTCATCCGTTTTCGGAGCCTCTTCAATCTCTTCGTGCTCATCCAAACGCGGGAAAAAAGTGCCCTGAAACATCAAAATGATACAGACACCGATAAAAATACAGGCGTCGGCAAAGTTGAAAATAGGCGTTGTGTAGTATTGCCCCCCCCAAACAGGAACCCAATCAGGTACAAAACCTTCCCAAAAATCAATGAATACCATGTCAATAACCTGGCCGTGAAACCACGGAGTGGGAGAGCCGTAAGGGGCATTGTCGATAAGCACTCCGTAAAAAATACTGTCAATCAAGTTGCCGATGGCTCCCGCCAAAATCATGGCCATAGCCCAGAGGAGTCCGTTGGAGGCTCCTTTTTGGGCAAGGCGCAACATATAGCCAGCAATAAAAATCATGGCTCCCAGCCTGAATACCGTCAGAAACAACTTGCCGTATTCGTGGTCAATTTGCATCCCAAACGCCATGCCCGGGTTGGTTACGTAATACAGCTTGAACCAATCTCCGATGAGTCTAATTTGCCCAGCAAATCCCGGAGACATATACTGGTGTACGAGCAATTTTGAAGCTTGATCTACACTGATAAGCAACAGGGCGAACAAAAAGAATTTGAGAGGGCCTTTGGGGGATTGAGTCATGGAATGGGGATTAATGAACAACTTTCATGGTGTGGCGACGACCCACTTCACGTTTGATAAGCAAAAACTCGCGGCTGCTTTGTCCCGCAATGGATTTATTTTCTTCGGCACGACGGAACAAATATGGCATAACCGTCTCAACGGGGCCATAAGGTACGTATTTGGCTACGTTATAACCTGCATTGGCCAAATTGTAGGAAATATTGTCGCTCATTCCGAGCAACTGCGCAAACCATACGTGCGGGTCGTTGTGCGGAATGTTGAGTTTTTGCATTAATTCGATACAGTAAAAACAACTGCTTTCGTTATGGGTTCCCAAACAAATAAAAATCACGTCACGGTTTTCGAGGGCAAACAAAATGGATTTGTTGTAGTCGCAGTCGGTGTCTTCTTTGGTAGCGTGGATTGGGTCTTGGTATTCGCTTTCGTAGGCGCGTTGGCGTTCTTTTTCGAAGTAGGCACCTCTTACCAATTTAGCTCCTAGAAAATACCCGTCTACTTTTGCTTCGTGAGTGGCTTTTTTCAGATTTTCCAGCATATCGCGGCGGTACATCTGGAATGTATTGTAGACGATGGGCTTTTTGGTGTTGTATTTTTGCATTGCCTTGTACGCCAGTTGATCAATTACATCCTGAATCCAGCTTTCTTCGGCATCGACAAAAATTTTGACATCCAGATCGTGGGCTTTTTGGCATAATTGGTCCACGCGTTGTTTGAGGCGTTCAAAAGCAACTTGCTCGTTGGAAGTAAGGGGCTCTCCCGCCTGAATTTTCTCCATCAGAGGGGTTGAACCAATCCCCGTTACCTTAAAAACTGAAAACGGAATCCCTTCGGTTTGGCTCGCTTTTTCGATAGTTAGCAGAATTTCGCTAGCAGTTTTATCAAAACTCTGCTCATTGTCTTCTCCCTCAACCGAATAGTCTAAAATTGTTCCAATTTTAGACTTTGCCAAATTATCTATGGTTTTGTTGCACTCTTTTATATTTTCACCTCCACAAAATTGGCCAAATAAAGTTGCTTTTATGAGGTTTTTGACGGGAAGTCGTAACAAAAGCGCGAGTTTTATAAAAAAAGTTCCTAATTTTACAAGCCAAGGTTGATTCATTAATGCAAATAGCCAGTAAGTTTTCTTTAACTGGAAATTTGACTTTGATGAGAATGCAACCGAAGTGTCATCAAACGAAACCCCTACTTGGGGGGAAGCAACACTTATAGACATAATTTTAACGTGCGTTTGTTGTTATAACAATAAAACAAATGCAAAATTACAAAAGTTGTCCTTAGCTATCAAATTGTTAATATCAGATTGTTGTACTTAATTAATTTTTTTAATTTTTCTCGATTATGAGTGCCACCTTAGAAATTTTACCAATGAGTTCGTGGGTTGATACGGGAGGGAAACCACTCGTCATTGCAGGCCCATGCAGTGCCGAAACTGAAGAGCAGGTTTGGGAAACCGCGACCCAGATTAAAGCATTAGGATATGCAAACGTACTGCGCGCGGGCGTGTGGAAACCACGTACCCGTCCTGGAAGCTTTGAAGGAATGGGCGAGGCTGCGTTGCCTTGGCTTGCTGCCGTAAAAAAAGAAACTGGTTTGCCGATTGCTGTTGAAGTAGCTACTCCTCAGCACGTTGAACTTGCTCTTAAATACGGAATTGATATTTTGTGGATTGGAGCCCGTACCACCGTTAACCCGTTCAATGTTCAAGATTTGGCGGATGCGTTGCAAGGGGTGGATGTGCCTGTGTTGATCAAAAACCCAGTCAATCCAGACTTGGCATTGTGGATTGGAGCATTTGAGCGTATTAACCGTGCTGGCATCAAAAAACTCGGAGCTATTCACCGTGGTTTTTCGAATGCGCAGGAAACAAAATACCGCAACTCTCCCATGTGGAATATTGCCATCGAACTCAAAACGATGTTTCCAGAGTTGCCCATGATTGGTGACCCTAGCCACATGGCCGGAAAACGTGCGTATTTGTTCGAAATTGCACAACGGGCGTTAGATTTAAACTACGATGGTCTCATCATTGAGTCACACTGCAACCCAGACAAAGCGTGGTCGGATGCGGCTCAACAATTGACGCCAGCTGCTTTGGGCGAAATGCTGCACGAACTGCACGTTCGTAAGCCCGAGTACGGCACAGATTATATCAATCAGTTGGAACAACTACGCAGTAAACTCGATAATCTTGACCGTGAACTACTAGAGATTTTGGGCACGCGTATGTCGTTAGTGGAGCAGTTGGGTGAATACAAGCGTGATAACAACGTGGCCGTTTTGCAAATGGATCGTTGGAGACAACTTCGTAAAAACCGCGCCGATTTGGGTAAGCAAATGAATTTGTACCCTGATTTTGTGGAAGAGTTGTTTGAACTGATTCACATGGCTTCTATCCGTAAGCAAACAGAAGTAATGAACACGACGCCGGCTGCTTAGTTTCAGTTTAGGCACGATTGATTGTCATACCACGAGGCCGCCCCAATTGGGCGGCCTTATTTTTTGAAAGAAATAGATTGAACTAAGAGTGCTACTCGGTTTTGATACTGTCAACAGGATTCATGAGAGCGGCTTGGATAGCTTGGTAGGTGACCGTCAGAAAAGAAATAAAAATGATGATGAATGCCGTGTAGCCAAAAATGTTCCATGATATTTGGATTCGATAGGCAAAACCCTGCAACCATTTGTCCATGAAATAGAATGCAATCGGCGAGGCAACAATCACCGAAATAAAAGAGAGCTTTAAAAAATTCTTGGACAACAATGCAACAATACTCATGACCGAAGCACCCAATACTTTGCGAATACCAATCTCTTTGGTGCGTTGTTGAGCAGCCAAGTGCGTTAATCCAAATAAACCCATCCCGCAGAGTAACATCGAAAGAAGCGTGGCGAAGCCTATGATTTTTTGCCATCGTTGTTCTTGGATATAATCTCGATTGTTGAGCTCATCCATAAAACTATACTCATACACGGCATTCGGAAGGGCTTTTCGATAGATTTTTTCAAAGGCTTTGATGGCTTCCTGCTGCCGATTTTTGTCAATTTTAAGCCAAATACCGCCGTGATACACATCGTTTGTGGTCATAACCAAAGGAGAGATTCGATTGCGAAGTGACCCGAAATGAAAGTCCTTGACGACGCCCACAATTCGGGCGGGTGATTTGATAAAAAAATCTTCCGTTTTTATCAAGGCTCCAATAGGGTTTGCCAATGCTGACGCTTTTACAAACGCTTCATTGACAATGACTTCCTGGTTGCTGGATAAATTTCGTCCTTCTTTTAGACGAATGCCCAACACCGAGAAATAATTTTGGTCAATATTTTGGTAGCTGCTTTTCACCGTGCGTTGATTGACTTTGGCTTTGTAATTACTGCCCCGATCTTCGCCAAATGAAATCTGTACAATAGACGGTTCTTTGGCTACTTCGTTTTTGATAAATTCAGCAAAGGGTTTGGTCTCTCGGTTGCCGCTGATGTACGAACGAATGACTTGGTAAGGGTTGTACCCCAAATCCTTGGTGCGGACGTAGTTCATTTGTTGGTAAAAAACAATAGAAGCAATCAGCAAAATAGCCGCCAATGCAAATTGAAGAACCACCAAACTTTGTCCCAAAAAACCGCCTCCTGAAAGCTTCTGCTTACTGTATAAAACCTCGGCGGGTTTAAAATTGGAAAGCATATAGGCAGGGTATAAGCCGGACAGTAAAATGTTGACCAACAATACGATGATAAAAGAAAATATAAGTCTCCACTCAAAAATTTCCCCAATTTCAATTTGCTTATTTGCCAATTCATTGAATATTGGAAGTAAGATTAACATAAAAACAAGTGCCAAAAGAAAGGCTGTTACGCATAAAATAGCTGATTCGCCCAAAAATTGGATAATAATTTGGCTTTGATGACTGCCCGTCACTTTGCGAATTCCTACTTCTTTGGCGCGTTTGAGCGAACTAGCAATGCTGATATTGACAAAATTGATGCTCGCCATCAATAAAATAAAAATGGCAATGCCCAGAAAAACATACGAATAAAGTGGATTGCTGTAATTAATGGCCCCTCCTTCACCACCTGTATTTAAGTGATTTAGGTGAATGTCAGTAATAGGTTGCAAGCCATAATTTGTTTCAGGATTGTGGCCATTTTCCTTGATTTGCTCCTGGGCATGTTGGGCGTGAACTTGGTTAAATTTTTTGATAACCAATGCCTTATCCGCTTTAGGGTTCAATACTACAAACGTTCCGAGGTAAGCATTTAACCAAGCAGTATCCTCAAAACTCAACTGCATAAAGCTAAAAGGATGCAGTACATCAAACTGAATCGAAGAGTTTTTAGGAGGATTTTCCACAACGCCTGAAACGACCAACGGTTTGCCCAAACGATCGGCAGACGGATCGGCTTCCATGTGCAAAATTTTGCCGACTACGTTGGTTGAGTTGAAAAATTTGAGCGCTGTTTTTTCCGTAATAACGACCGAGCCAACGTCTTTCAACACTGTTTTAGGATTGCCATGAATCAACTTAAAACTAAAGACATTGAAGAAGTTATCGTCAGCAAAAAGCAATTGAAGTTTAAATGCTTTTCGGTCGGTGCGAATGTCTCCAAAAATGGCTCCGCCCATTACCCTTACGTACTCTTCCATTTCGGGTATTGCCGCTTTGAAAGCAGGTCCTTGTACTTGTCCCGTCCCTCCTGAGGTTTGAGGGTCTTCTCCTTTAGCAGCAATTAACGTAGTGGTAATTCGGTACAAATCAGGGCTTTTTTGATGAAATGTATCGAAATTATGTTCATCTCGAATGTATAAAATAGCCAACAATACACAGGTGAGACCAAAAGCCAGACCAATGACGTTGATACTTGAATACAGTCGATTTTGCCAAAGGTGGCGCAACGCGATTTTGAAATAATTGCGTAACATATAAACAAAAAGTCGTTTTCTGAGTAGCTTAAA
The DNA here is from genome assembly GCF_003339505.1 of Runella aurantiaca. Classification (GTDB taxonomy): domain Bacteria; phylum Bacteroidota; class Bacteroidia; order Cytophagales; family Spirosomataceae; genus Runella; species Runella aurantiaca. The sequence continues at coordinate 183,257 of NZ_QPIW01000010.1, read as the reverse complement.
TGTTCTCTAAATGGCTGACTTCGAGCCGATACCCAACGCCGTGTACCGCCGCGATTTTTAGCGAAGTATCTTCCTGAAGCAGCTTCCGCAGGCGCGACACAAAAACATCAATGCTGCGTCCTACCGTAACACCTTCATCTTCCCAAACCGATTTAAGAATAAAATCTCGTTCCAAAACCTGATTTTGGTGTTTGATGAACAAGTGCAGCAATTTAGCTTCTCGGAAGGTGAGATTATGTTGTGTATTGGCTGTATATAATAGTTGGTTATCCAAATCCATACTTGATTCGCCGAAATGCAACCGCGTAGATTTTTCAATGGTCTGTTCCTCAGGAATTTCAATAAGCGGAGTAAGGGGCGCTTTTCTTCGTGAAAATACAACATACGAAATGCCGATAAAGGCAACCCCTAACCCTAATGTCCACCAAACCGGGCTGGATTTTGGGCTGTTTTCAGGGGCAGAGAATGTTACTTTTACATTGTAACAGCCCACTATCTGATCACGCCCGATGCAGGCAACTTCTTTGCTTTTGGAATAATCCAGAAAATTGTATCCCAGTTGCAACTCGTTGGTTTTGCAGTCTATGACTGCTACATCGTAGTTGTTTTTGATGCCATGCAGGTCAAACGACTCTTGTAGCGCAACTGGTAACTGGCTGTAATCGAATGACTTACTTAGCTGTAGCACAAAAGTGCCATCATCTAATTTCCTGACCGCAGGGATGCGGGAAGTGGAATCGCCGCTTGCCAACAACAGGCGGTGGCCTGTGCGGCGAAGCGCGAGGTTCGTCTTTTCTTCAAATCGTTGCGAGTTGGTGGCATCAGTGTCAGGAGTTATCCAGGCAAACTGCCCAAACAGTAAGCTGATTGCTAAAAACGAAGCCACGATTGCCAATTTCCCTACCATGATTTCCATAAGTTCTTTATCAAATTTAGCAGAAATAGCTTATAATTTCGTAAAATACTACCAAGGCCCTTTCTTTTTCACCTGATAAAAGCGTTTGCCATCAAAACGATAGAGTCCTTGCCCCGTACCCCACCACATATTTCCTGACCTGTCTTGATACATACTTTGAACACAACAATTAAGTCCGTCGGCTACTGTAAACGCGGTAAATGCTTTGGGATTTGGTAAGGGAACGGAAGGGTCAAACCGCGTAGTACTGCCTCGGGCTGTAATCCAAATGATACCCGACTGTTCAATAATGAGTCCCCAAAATTCAGTTCCGCCTAATCCGTCTTTGGCGGTATATTCTGTAAAAGATTTGCCATCAAATTTACAAATACCGTTTTTCATGGTAAACCACATATTTCCGGCTTTATCCTGTGTTATGCCTCCGGCATAGTTTTCCCCTAAACCTTCCTTTTCATTGAAGTTTACAATCGTTTTTCTATCAAATCGAAAAACCCCTTTATTCGAAGAAGCAAACCAAATGTTTCCACTTCTGTCTTCCATGATGCCTGCAACGTTTATAGGAGGAAGTTCCTTAAATAATGAAAAAGGTTGACCACCTGTGCTATCGGCAGCCGGGTCATATTGGTAAACGCCGCCGTGGGTGCCTACCCAAATAGCACCCGATTTGTCAACAAGAATCCCTTTTCGAGTTATATCAAGATGGTTTAGCCCATCTTTTTGACTATAATTTTTAAATGTTTTTCCGTTGTACTTATACACTCCTTGGTCAGTGCCAAACCACATATTGCCATCTTTATCTTCATTGATAGCATACACAGTGTTGTTAATAAAACCATCTGGATTGGAAAAGTAAGTCAACGTTTTTTGGTCATACCTCACTACGCCTTCTGCTATGGTGCCAAACCATAAATTCCCTTTCGAATCCTGAAAAATACTTCGGATATATTGACTGACTAAGGTAGTGTCAAAATCAGGGGCTAAAGCGGCGGACTTAAAGTTTTTTATTACCGTTGGAATTGGTTTTGACGCATCGGTTGTCTTCCTCGGCTGACCATTGCAAGAGTTTAGAAATATCCCCACCAAAAGCCAGTTATAAATCAGGTTGCGAAACGCATATTTTGCCATTTTTCTTTGTTTTTTGCTGCAAAAATGTTCATAAAAAGCACTTATTTCTGACCGGCTGCACTTTTAAAGTCCGTGAGAGTCTTTCCATCATAACGGTAACGGTCACCTCCAATCCAAATACTTTCATCATTAGCCCATAACATCCCAAAAGGCAGATTCCTATGCCCTTCATATTTTGTCTTTATTACTGTTACATGTGGCTTTTTATCAGACAATGACTGTTCATCAAAACGGAAAATAGGCCCACCTATACTGGTCAAAACGTTTCCCTTTTTATCTTCGATTATAACACCAGCACCAACCTCATCGATTTGGCTAAAGGAACTGCCGTCATAGCGCCAAAGACCATCGGCGCCGAACCAGATATTGTCTTTTTTGTCTTTAATCATAGACCATACGTTACTGAAAGTTTTGCCGTCTTTATCGGTGAGAGTGGTAAATGATTTTCCATCATAAATGGAAATATCACCCCGTGATCCAAACCAAATTTTGCCTGTTTTGTCTTCAACAATAGCGTGAACATCATTATTGGACAGTCCATCCGCAGTTGTAAAATTTCGAAACGATTTACCATCATAGCGGCTTACACCACCTGCAGTGCCAAGCCAAATAATGCCGGATTTATCTTCATAAATAGGCATAACAGAATTATCGGCAAGTCCATCTCTTGTTGTAAAATTTTGAAAGGATTTTCCATTATAATAAAAAACACCTGAGCCATACGTGCCGAACCAAAAATTTCCCTTTCTATCTTCAAAAACAGAAAAAAAAGGCTCTGAGATCAGTTGGCCTGTGATTTTGGTAAACGATTTTCCACCTGCCCGTCTGGGATCGTATCGAAAAACCCCATCGCTCGCTGCAAACCAAATATCCCCATTTCTATCTTGCTCAATATCCCAAATGTTAGAAGTGAGTGTGTCTGTGGTTTCAGACTTGATATTATCTTTTGATGTGTTTGTTTGGTCTTGTCCACAGGAGGTGTGAAAAACAAACATCAAGAACAAAGCATATACGTGTGCGTATTTCATAATTTATTTACTCAGCAACCTCCTTTGCGAGGGGCACGTTTAAAAATTACTTTACTATCTCGTTCTACATAGTCGCCCGATACTATTGGATAGGCATACTTGGGCGCGTGCGATACGTTATGGCTTTTTATAATTATTTTGTCGTTAACTTCCAGACTATGCAATTGCTCAAGTTGAGACTTTTCTGGCTCAAATTTTACAATATAATCGTCCCCATTAATCCTTACCATCACTCCGAAACCTAATCTTGAGCCTGGCGGAAGAGAACGAGAGGTTACAACAGCCTCCATATTGGTAAAAGCACTTATATGCTTCCTTATTTTAGTTTCACTGGCATACACTTTTTTACCTTCGGGAGACGCTTCCCATTTTTTGTACATGATACCATCAGGGGTAGCCTCCCATTTTTTCAATGCAGCCTTTCTTTCAGCGGCAGAGAGCGGCACGCCGCCCAGAGGCTTTGGGATTGACTTTTTAGAAGTTTCATTTTTAATTTCAAGATTAGCAAATACCAGTCCGCTTACCACAACCAGCGGTAAGATCAGCGCATAAATGATTTTTTTCATATTTTTTGTAGGTTTAAATTTCATGGCTGTTCATTTCTTCCAAAACGATAAAAGAGAATTTAGCACCCGTCCCCGCCTTTTTGTTTTGCCAACAATGGGCCTAAAATCATGTACATTAAGTCGATCTTGGCCAAATTAATGACGCGCTTGGCCTTGGCATCGCTTTCGCGAGCGGGTTCGATGATGAGTTGGTCACCAAAACGGGCTAATGCCAAAATATGGGCTACCTCTACTTCGTACAATTCTCGGGTATCAGAAGATAAACCCTTGTTGACCACCTGGCCTTCGTGTTTGAGATAAATTTTAAATGGAACTCTGGGAGAATCTGCCGAATTGGGATTTCCTTTGACCAGCGCCAATAAGCCTTTACTTCCTTTCCAAAAAGTTTGATAATCCAACGGTTTGCCGTTCAATACCAGCGGATTTCCATAAAAATAGTTTTCACCGCCTCTGGAGAAGGTATGGGTGGTAGAGAAAGCCAACACTAAACTTAGCGTGGCGAACAGATGCATCATTGATTTTTTCATTTTTGTAACATTTTTAGTTGTTTATTTCCTTCATGAATTTTGTAATCTCACCCTTTACTTCTGGGTCAATATCGGGGCGTTCGACTTCTGCCTGTAGCTTACTGAGTGCTTTTTGCTTTTGGCCTGCCTGAATATAACTTTTGGCTAAAGCTGTGATATACATGTGGTTAGGCATTAGCTTATAAAAGTATTCGTAAAAAAGAATGGCGTCATTGACTCTCTTTTGACTGAGAAACTCATCGCCGATTTTTAAAATATTGTTGTGGTTAAAATAGGTGATTTCATACTGCTCGTGTACTTTCTCGCTTTTATACAATTGGTCAAAACCTTTCAGGGACTCTGCCACCGTTTGGGTTTTAAGCAGCGAATCCAAATAATTAGAGATAGGGTTTCTGTTTACATTCAAGGGTTTAGCCCCTGATAATACCCGTTTGAGATAATCGGTCGAATTGAAAATAAATACGTTTTCTCCCGTTTTGTCATCCTTGCGGGTATTGGAAAAAATACCTATAAGTTGCCCGTTGGCGTCAATCAAAGGAGAACCGCTGGAGCCACCCAAAAACGTTTTCTCCATTCCGTCTAACTTGACAAAAATGTGCGGCCCTTCTCTTTTGATGATTTTTCCCGCCACGGTAATCGTTTGGTCAAATCGATAAGGATTGCCCGTCAGATACACTTTTTCTCCTACTTTGGCAGTTTCCTCCCGCATTTTTAAGGGTTGAATTTTGGGAGAAACAGATTGCGTCGTGAAAACAAGCCAATCCCGTTGAAGCACGCCGTTGTCATATCCGTCGAAGAGTTTTTCGGTAGGGTCTTCGTTGATCAATTGTCCGATGACGACTGAATCTTTGGGATTTTTTTTTGGGTACATTTTCCACTTTTTCAGTTGGTCATTGACGGTAATGTTCTTCGATGTTTTATTTCGGGCTACCCACAAAACATGCTTGACGGTCACGGCCAACGTCTCTTTACCGGTGTCCAATAAAAAACCGCTGCCTACATACGTGATGGTCGGATCTTCGTAGCGGTCACCGTTTTTATACAATACATCGTTTATCAAAGCGATTTGCGGCCATTGTTCAAATGGTTTACTTACCCAAGGTTCCTTTTTTTGCGCAAAGCTCCCAAAGGAGATGAATACAAATAGAGGAATAAGTAATTTTCTCATTTGACCAAAATTTCGTTGTGGGGCAGGGCATATTGCTTCTCTAAGGTCAATAAAACGATGGAATCACCTTTTTTACACTTTACCAACACTTGCTGAACTTCAATTTTTCGGTAGTTTTCTCCCGAAAACATCGTTAACGTTTTCGTGTTTTCATCCCGAATCGCGATTTTGAAAGGCAGGTTTTCAACAGGCTTGCTTTTTTTAAGTGATAGCTCGGCAGTTGCTACCGTGAGTTCACCTCGGGCGTTTAGAGGTAAACTACATTTGCCCGTAGGTGTATATTCATTCACGACGATTTTATTGTCTAAAAAAGCCGCCGAACAAACCTGCTGACCATAGCAGTAAAATGCTAAGACGGAGAGCAACAAACTCCCCGTCATCATTTTGATTGTTTTCATTTTTTTGGTTGTTTTTAGGTAAAACTTCGATGGAAGCAAAAGTATCAAGCACAACCGAACAAAAAGAAAAACGCCTGTAAAAGAATGTAAACGAAATGTAAAAGTTTGTTATTCGGAGCGCAACGACCGGGTCGGGTTCATTAATGTAGCTTTAAAGGTCTGAAAACCAACCAGAAAAATGATCAATAATCCAAAAATAATTCCGACGCTCGCAAACGGAAGCCAACTCATTTCAATACGGTACGCGTAGTTTTGCAGCCACTGATTCATGGCCATTAATACCAATGGAAAAGATATCAGCGTAGCTACGGCGCTGACCATCAAAAATTCTTTCAGAAACAGCATCACCAAACTTACGCCCGATGCACCCAATACCTTGCGAATGCCCAATTCTTTGGTACGACGCGCTACACTCAGCGAAACCATGCCGATAACGCCCAAGAGTACAATGATGATGGCCAAAACGGTAGCCAACTGCGCAGCTTTTTTGAGGCGTACTTCCGATTGATACAAATTCTTCAGCATTTCATCCAAAAATTCGAGTTCAAACGGCGCTCCCGGCAGCAGTTCATTCCATTTTTTTTCGAGTGAAGCCACCGATTTGTTCAACGAAGAAGATTGAATTTTGAAGGAAAAATAACGGTAAACGTTGGTGGTTTTGAGGTGAATGAACGCCAATGGACCGATGTTTTTGCGCATAGATTCAAAATGGAAATCGTCCGTGACGCCCGTCACGGTAAACGGTTGCGGGAATCCCTGTAATCTTACTTGCTTTCCAATGGCGGCTTCGGGAGTGGAGAAATTCAGTACTTTGGCGGCTTTGGCGTTCAAAACAATACGGTCGGACACAAACGTTTGTTGTGGTTGGTGAAAAAACGTGCCGCTTCGGATGGGGATTTGGTAAGTGCGCGCATAGTTTTCATCGGTTTGTAAAACAGGCACAAAGACGGCTTGCGTGGAGTCTTGACCCACGTGGAAAAGCCCTGACTGAAAGCCCGTTTTTCCGTTTGGAATTTCAAATGAAAGGCTGACTTCTCGCACGTCGGGCAGGCGCGTCATCTCTTTGCGGATGGTTTCCATCTTTTCAATGCCCTGCGCCGACCAATCGCGCGGAACGGCGGCCCACACGATGGATTCTTTGGAATAGCCTAAGTCTTTGTCAAAGAAATAGTTGACTTGACGGGCAATGACAACGGCGGCTCCAAATACAAACAACGCAATGGCAAACTGAACGGTCATCAGCGAGTAGCGGAAAATGCTTTTTTGGTTGACGGTTTTCATTTTGCCCTTCATGGAATCAATGGACGGCAAAGACGAAAGCACAAAAGCCGGATAAGCTCCAGCAATCAGTCCGACAAAAAGCCCCAACAATACCGCACTGATTAAAAAGACCGGAAGCGCACTGAACAGGGAACGGAGTTCTTTTTCAAGGATTTCAGCAAAAAACGACCGCGTCACTTCGTACAAAACCAACGAGAAAAGGGTGCTGAAGGAAGCAATCAGAATGGATTCGGTCAAATATTGCCCAATCACCTGCTTTTTTTCACTCCCCAATACTTTCCGAACGCCAATTTCTTTCAGTCTACTTGACGAACTCCCAATGGAGATATTAACAAAATTAACAACGGCCATGAACACAATGAACAGAGCCACTAAGCTGAGTGTCAGGAGGGTTTTGTTGATAAGTCCGTTGTTGTTTTCTCGGTGCAGCGTGCGTAACGGTTTCAAGATCACCTCAAGATTCGCTTTTACCAATTCGGAGGCGTTCGTGGCAATGGTTTGGGCAATGGGTTTTTGTAAATCGGCGGGCGTGATGCCTTTTTTGAGTTCAATGTAGTTGACAACGTAAGCATTGTTCCAAGTATTCATGCCTGCTTCTCGGCCAAAAAAAGCCAAACTGCTCATGGGCAACAAAACTGGAATTTCGGTACTGACAAACTGAGTGACGGAATTGAAGGGTAGGGGAGCCAATACGGCCGTAATCATAAAGTTCTTCCGTTCGCTCGTAAAGGATTCTATTTGAATGGTTTGTCCGACAATATCCGTTTTGCCGAAATATTTTAAGGCCATTTTTTCTGAAAGAACGACCGAATTGGGTTGATTCAGCGCCGTACGGGCATCTCCGTGCAGGAGCGGAAAACCGTACATGGTCAGCAACGTGGAGTCGCCGATTTGAATATCTTCCCTAAAATGTTTGTCGCCTTTGGAAATTGTGGTGGAAACGCCGTCAAAACGGTAATAATTTTCAATCAGATTGGGATATTGCTCTTTCAGCGTTTTGGCCAACGGTGCCAATGACGTAATCTCTATGCCCATGTTGGGCTGCTTCCACTTGCTTTGAATAATGTACTGGTTCTCAATATTCCGTAAGTCGGAATTGACCTGCCATTCGTCCCATACGTAGCTGCCGATCAACAGCGTAAAAGTCATGCCGACAGACAGGCCAAAAATGTTGATAAATGTAAATATTCCGTTTTTGCGCAGATTGCGCCAACCGATCTTGAAGTAGTTTTGAAGCATGGTTTTGTACGTTTAAAATGGCCTTGCAAGGTACGTACAAAACATTTTTGGGGTTTGTTAAAAAACCTTAAAGAAGAAGTAGGGGCGGCGTCCGCGTGCCTCCGCCCTCTTTCTGCATAAAACTATGCAGACGTAAAATTGGGTAGACGTAAGCGGTGCGCCGCCGCGGGCCTGCCCCTACATTGACAGGCATCAATTACTTTTACATTCGCCCTTTGAAACAACGGCAATACCCACCCGGCCTGCTTCGCAGGAGTTTCCGTAAGTTTTGCCGTTGCACCCACAAACTGGGTCATACAGGGTATAACAGGCCATTCCGTTGTCTGGTTTTTCTACACATTCGGTGCTTACTTCTTCTTTCTGACAACCAGCCAAGGCCGCAATCAAAACGGCAGCAAATACTTTTTTCATGGGATTTTGGAATTATTTAAATCTATGTCCTCAGCGTGTTATGCGTATTTCTGAAATCTCAATTTCGTCCATTTCATTGGTTTTCCCCCAGCCGCATTTGACGGTTTGTTTTTTGCCCGTAAGCGTGTATTTCATCTCTACCTCCACCGAATACACCCCGTATTGGGCAGTGGCCGCCTGAATAATGGAATTTACTTTTTCTTTCGATGAATCGCTCGGCAAATAAGAAACCATTTCATCCTTCAAGTCAACTGTAAAGTGCCAATCGCAGCCATCAACCGCCAGAGCATTCACCAGTTTAGCCTTGGCAATCGTTGTTTCCTGAGGCTGAACTTTGGAGGAACAGCTAAAAGTGACTGCCAGTAGCAATAGGTTGAGAAAAGTAATCGGTTTCATCTTAGTCGTTTTTTAGCTAAGACGAAATTGGAGAATAAAAAGTTGTAATCCGAAGAAAGAAAGCCAACAATGGGTAATTTCTATAAAAAATATTCCAAGCCTGACTTCTGAGAAATCAAGACTTGGAATGGTAGAATTTCTCTTTGAGCTTTATTCGGAGCGCAAAGAAGTGGTCGGATTGGTGAGCGCGGCGCGAATGGCTTGAAAACTAACGGTCAAAAATGCAATCGCGATGGCGATAAGCGCCGTGAGGGCAAATACCCACCACTGAATTGGTGTACGGTAAGCAAAATCGGATAACCACTGACTCATGAGCCACCACGCCGACGGCGACGCAAGGAGAATGGCAACGCCGACCATTTTGAGAAAATCGAACGACAACAGCGTCATAATGCTCATGACCGATGCGCCCAGAACTTTGCGCACGCCGATTTCTTTGGTGCGTTGCGAGATGACCATGATGGCAATGGCAAACAGCCCCAAGCAGGATAAAATAATGGCCAAGGTGGCGGCGCTGAAAAATATCTGTGAGATGCGCTCTTCTTTTTGGTATTGTTTGTTGGTGTTTTCGTCCAAGAATGAACCCAGAAATTCAGATTTGGGGGCCACTTCGTTGTACGTTTTTCGCAATAAGCCAATCGTCTCATCTACGTGGTCGGGGGCAATTTTGACGAAAATATAATTGATGGGAAAACCATTCATAAAAAAGGAAACGGCTTCAATTTCGCGGTGTAGCGATTCAAAATGAAAGTCTCTGACCACGCCGATAACTTTGTGTTTTTCTTCGGTATTGAGCGTCACCCCAATCGGATTTTTTACACCCAATTGTTTGGCCATTGTTTCATTGATGACGGCGGCGCCTGCGGTATCGGTGGCGAATGTTTCCGAAAAATCCCGTCCATCAATCAGCTTCAGATCGAGGGTTTTCACGTATTCATAATCTGCCGTCCGCATGTTGGTTTTAATGCCTTTGCCATTTTGTTCAAAACTCAAGACCGACTTAGAAAAAGAGCCGTCTTGCCCGCGCCCCAGATTGACATCGGAGCCCGTCATGCTCAAGATGCGCGGCTGATTGGCCAAGCGAGTGCGGAAATGTTGCAAAAGACGTTTGCCCGAGATTTCATGGCCAATCGGAATGCTGTATACTTGTGTAGTGTTAAATCCTAATGGCTTGGAACGCAGGTACTTGATTTGGGTCCAGACAATCATCGTGCAGGCAATCAGCAAGACTGACATCGTAAACTGGAAGATGATGAGCATGTTGCGAATCCCCCCCGAGCTGCCGCTTACTTTAATTTTCCCTTTCAATACCTCCACTGTATTGAACCTTGTTACGGCCCAAGCGGGATACCCACCTGCAATCAGCGTAATGAGGACAAAGCACAACAAAATAATGCCGACCAAGGCGGGAGTTTTGAGCATTTCGAGCGACAGGGTCGTGCGGAAAATGGCGTTATATTGGGGAATAAATAGATAGGCCAAGACGATTCCCACGCCAAAAGCGGCAACGCAAATCAGAAAAGCTTCTCCCCAAAACTGCCCTACAATCTGGGACTTAAAGGCGCCGAGTGCTTTGCGCATTCCCACTTCTTTGGCGCGGGTAAACGATTTGGCGATGGACAAATTGATGAAGTTGATAGCCGCAATCAGCAAAATTACCAGGCCAACAATGAGCAACGTATAGGGATATATTTTGTTGATGGCCTGTCCGCGACCGCCTACTTTGGTGTCAAAATGGCTGTCGGCCAATCCCATAATTCTAGTGCTGATGATTTCGCCCCGGGCATCGGGTTTAGCTCCTTCTTTTTTCAATTGCTCGATGTTGCCTTTGTAATATTTGGCCGTGAAAGGTTTCAGGCGATTTTCAAAAGCGGCCAACGATGTTTTTTCGTCAAGTTTAAGATAAAGCGCGTGTTGAACGTTGTCCCATCGGTCTTTATTGAGACTATAATCACTGATATTTTCGATACGAACCAGTATTTCATTGTCAATACTGGTATTTTCTGGGCCTTTTTCCAGAATGCCCGTCACCAAAAATGATTGTTCTTTATTGCCGTGATTGATGGTGAGGGTTTTTCCCATCGGGTCTTGGTCCCCAAAAATATTCTTGGCAATGTCTTCGCGCAACACTACATTGCTTAAATCCTTCAGTGCCGTATTGGGGTCGCCTTTCAACAGTTTATACCCAAAAACCTGAAAGTATTCAGGGTCGGTGAAGATAATCATTTCGTTGATGAGCTTGTCGCTTTTCAACAATTGCGCATTTCCGGTCAGAATACGTGCCGCTAGTTTTACTTCTGGGTATTCTGCTTTCAGGGCGGCGCGCATGGGTAGAGGCATGTTGTTGCCGTATTGTTCACCCTGCGGCTCGATTACTTTTTGGTAAACGCGGTATACGGCGCCTTGTTCTTCGTGAAATTGGTCAAAAGTCAGTAATCCGTATGCCGTCAAAAGCAATAAGGTACTGATGCCGAAGGCAACCGAAAGGCCTATCAGATTAATAAAGAGGTAGGTCTTGTTTTTCCACAAGTTGCGGAAAGCGATTTTGAGGTAATTGCGTATCATGGTTGTTAGATAAAAACAAAAAAAATATAGGGGCAGGCCCGCAGCGGCGATACCGTTTGCGTCTGCCCATTTTATGTTTGTTCGCGTTCTGGGCAGACGTAAAGCCTGCCCCTACGGCAGAATACTAATTTGCACCCGTCAAAATTTGTCGTTGTTTGATTAAATCTTCTTTTTTTACGAACGTAATAGGTACGAATTCATCCGTCGGTGCGCCGATGTAATAGAGCGTCCAGTCTTGATCGTACTTGGAAAGAATGTGACGAAGGCAATCGGCCCGGTCAACGGTCGGAATACCGCAATCCTCCCAGTAAAAAAGCTCTACACGGTAGTGCAGGGCCTGTTTTTGGCCATTGATGGTGACTTCGATTTCGATGTCCTGCTTCCCCAATTGGGTCGGAATTGGAATTGCAATATGTGCCATGTGTTTAAAGGTTTAATAAGGAGTATAAAAAAGGAGATAACAGCAAAGTCTCTTTTTTTCGGACAAACGTAATCGGAATGAACTGCTCCGTGGGCGAACCCATATAATAAAGCGTCCAATCTTTGTCATACTCAGAAAGGATATGGCGCAAGCATTCCGCGCGGTCAACGGTTGGCATACCGCACTCGTTCCAATAAAATAATTCAACGCGGTAGTGCAGCGCCTGCCGTTGACCATTGATGGAAACCTCTACTTCAATGTCCTGTTTTCCGAGTTGAGAAGGAATTGGAATCGCAATGTGTGCCATACGTTTGAATATAATAATGATTTTAAAATGGCTGTTTTTACAATAGCTCAAACCTTGTACCAAATACTAAATGTGACTGATTAGCAGTGTTTTGTGCTTAGAGGAGAAGTGAATAATTGTCCGAATATGGACACCCTTTGTTCGTTGATGGACAGCGGACAAAGGGTGTAAATTGAATAGGGGTGAAGATACCGCAGTTTGATTATTCCGAACGGAGTGCTTTGACGGGATTGGCAATGGCCGAGCGGTACGTTTGAAGACCGATGGTCAGGCCGCCGATGAGAAACAATAGCGCAAGACAGGGCCCAAATGTCTCAATACCAATGGAAACATGGTACGAGAAATTGAGCAAAATAGCCATGCCCGCGAGATACCCCAACGGAATAGCAACGGCCGATGCAATGAGTAGCAACCGCACAAAATCCCAAGATAGGCTCCAAATAATTTGGTGAACGGCGGCCCCCATTACTTTCCGGATGCCCACTTCTTTGGTGCGGGTTTCGGTGTTATAAGTCACCATTCCCAGTAATCCCATGCAGGCAATCGAAAACGCAATGGCCGTCAAAACGCCCAGAAAATTATTGTCGTCGTCGTGAGAATGACGCTCCAGAAGATAGTCGTTGTACCACTGCCCAGCAAACGGCTCGTAAGGATACAGTTGTTTCCATACTTTTTCAATGGCGGCAACGGTAGTAGTGGAACCTGCTGTTATGGTTACGTTCAGAAATCGAAATTGCGCAGGCTGATACTGAAGCAGCAAAGGTTTTAGGGCCCACACAAAACTGGCATAATTGAAATTTTTCACCACCCCCGCAACGCTGACCTCGCGGTTGTTGCTCAATAAAATTGTTTTTCCAATGGCCTCTTTGGGCGTTCCCAATCCGAAGCCTTTGAGCGCTTCTTCGTTGATAATGACCCGGTTTTTAGAGGCGTCAGCAGGCTTTAAATTGTCTCCTGCCAGCAGCTTTAGCCCCAAAGCAGGTATCAACTCATGGTTGATAGAAAAATAATCAATCAGGGTTGAATCGTTTTTGTCGCGTTGGCGATACGCCCATTGGTTATCGGGATGGGAGCCAAAAAGAGCAGAAGTGGCCGCCACGTGTGCTACACCTGCCTGCTGGTCGATGGCGCTAGCGAGTTTTTCGTAGGGTTGGTCGGGCAGAACAGGAATCGTCAAAACCTGTTCGCGCACAAAACCGTAATCTCCTTCTGCCATGTAGGTTTGCTGACGATCAAGTACATACAACGTAATCATGGCTAACAAAGACACCGCAAATTGCACGACAATCAGCGATTTTCGCAACGAAATTCCACGAATAACCTTCAGGCCCGTGTGGCTGCGGAGTACTTGAGCTGGTTCAAAATTGGAAAGAATACGGGCAGGGACCCATCCTGCCAGCAGGCCCGCTACAATGCTGAAAACCACAAACAGCAGACCCGTTTCCCAGCCCCACTTTACGCCGCCGATGAGCCAACGCTGTACAAATCCCATGGGTTCTACCATTTTCAGCCCTACAAAAGCCAACGCTAATCCTAGTAAAGACAAAATCACCGACTCAGCCATAAACTGCGCCATCACCTGCCAGCGCAGCCCGCCGACTACTTTGCGAATGCCTACCTCCCGAGCCCGGCTCAGTGAACGGGCTAAGGTAAGGTTGATGTAATTGAAAACGGCCAATAAAAGAGTCAATAAACCGACGCCCATTTCCGTGGCCAATTTGCCGTAGGTCGGTTCGTAGGTGCCGCGCATCAACTCTTCATGCGAGGGCGCAATGGCCGATAGCGCCTGAGCGCGAAAGTGGTAGGAATTAATTTTAGTATTTTGAATAATTTGGGTCGTACGGGCCGCTACCGACGCTAGACTTTTCTCGAATGTCTCCTGCGTTATACCTGGCTTGAGCAGAATGTAAGTGTAGCCTTCCTGATGGTTTTTCCAGTCGGTGAGGGCTTCGCTTTTCAGGCTTTGGGCCGATAGCAGCATGTCAAACTTTTGGTGAGACCTACCCAGCGTGGTATTGTCAATGATACCGGTCACGGTAAATGCCCCAGCTCCATCATATTGAATCACTTTTCCGATTGGGTTGGCTTTGCCGAAAAACTTCTCGGCCATATTCTTGGTAAGGACCGCCGTGTGAGGCGCAGTCGCGGAGGTTCCTGAAATAATCGGATAGCCAAATACCCTAAAAAAGTCCGCATCTACCCAAAAGGTCATGGGTTGGAGGCGTTTGCGGCCGTCGTCAAACTCGCCATAAGCCCGAATAAAATGCGTGGCACCTTCCACGAAATCATAGTCTTTTTTTAGTACATCGGCCAGCGGCAGAGGTGCCGTGGCAAAAGCCATGCGGTCGTTGTTTTTGTTAATTACATCTGTCAATAGCCGATACGTGCGCTCGGGATGCGGATGGAAATCGTCGTAATCAAAGGAGCCTTTGATGTCAATCAGCGCCAATAGACAAATCATCATTCCCGACGCCAACCCAAAGATGTTGATAAACGAAAACAGCTTGTATTTTCGAAGATTACGAAAGGCGATTTTGAAGTAGTTGTAGAGCATATTGGGTAACTGCTAAATGAACTTTTTCTGATTACGTCTTTTATTTGCTCAAACCTCGTACCAAGAAATTAATGTGTTGACTGTTAGTGGTTTGTTGAATGGAAAAAGCATCTGTTTGTCCGATTTTGGACATGCTTGTGCGGTTACGGACAGCTGTAACTTGAAGTTGTAAAGCTATCGAAGAATCAATTCGACGCGACGGTTTTGGGCACGCTCCGTTTCGTTGGCATTGGACGTGAGCGGCCGCGTGCCACCGTAACCTTGAGCCGTAATTCGGTCTTCTGCAATTCCTTTTTCAATAATATAATGACGGACTACCTTGGCGCGATTTTCCGACAGCGCTAGGTTGAGGCGCGGGTCGCCGACGTTGTCGGTGTGGCCGACAATTTCTACCGTCAGGCTAGGATTCTTCCTCAAATAATCGGCCAATTTATCCAATTCTGGATAAGAACTTGGGAGTAGATTGTAGCTACTTTGCTCAAAAGTAACGTGGTTCAAAACCATTGGTTGTCCTTTTTCGGGTGGAAAACCCACTTTCTCCGTAACGGCTTTAGGTAGTTCAGGGGTTTTGGTGGGTGGTGTATTGACCTCCCTTTTTAGGGGCAAAGAAGCGGGTGATTTAGAGGTTTTGGGGCCTGGTTTTAGCGTTGATTTAACCACAATAGGGGGCAAATCTGTTTCTGGTTTATCGGGGACGACAACGGGTTTTGGAATCGATGCTCCAGCTTTGTATAAAAAGTTGGTTTGGATAGGTTGCGGTTCCAACGCATTGGGCATTTGCCAATAAATCTGTACTTCGCCTTCCAGCATCGCATTGAAGTACTCGATTTTTAAATCATAGAATTTCCCTCCTTCAAGTTTTACATTTCCCCGAAAATTGCCCGAATCGTGCAAGCCCCACGCGTCCATGATTAGCTTCCCGCCGACCCATATTCGAACGCCATCGTCTACTTTGGCCGAAAACTGATACACGCCCGTGGTGGGAGGATGTAATTTGCCCGTCCACCGTACGGAATAATAACTGTTGTCCATGTTGGGCCCAGGATTGCGGCCACGCCACGAAAAATTGATTTGAGGATCGACGCGGGTAAATACCTTTCGTTCAAAATTTTGCCCATTGTAGTACTCTCCTTGCAAGCCATGCTGCGCTCGTATTTGCATTGCCAGCAAGGCAATGCTTAAAAATAATATCGTTTTCATGCTGTTTTCTTAAAGGCTGCGTGTCGTTCTGACTAAACGAAAATAACACAACTTTCAGAAATGACGAAACGAGAAATGATGAGCGGTGGCCGTGAGTTTTGAAAATGGGCGTAGCGCTATTTTTTTAGCGCATAAACGGTTCCGTCAAAGCAGGTAATGACCAATAAATCGTCGGACAGTGCAGGAGTGGAAAAAATGGCGCCTAGTTGTTGGTACATTATTAATTGGTCTTCGGGAAAGGGCAACAGTTGCCCAATGTCGTCGCGGTAATCGCCGTTTTCTTTGAAATACTTGGCTTGATGGGTGCGCGAGGCGTCGTTGGTAAATTTCCATTTAACTGTCCCCGTTTTCAGTTCTATCCCAACTAATTGGCCTTTCAATGTGCCGAAATAACCCATTGTTTTCCCCAAAGCCGTTCCCCCGAAAATATTAAAATTCGCATCAGCTTTCCAATGAACTTTACCCGAAGCAATGTCAACCGCAAACAGTTGTCGGTCATCGGAAGTGCCGAGGTAAATCACTGAATCATTGGGCGTGATTGGTAGTGCCCAGCCCCGCGGGAAGGTTTTTATCCAATGACAATACCCGCTGTTTTCATCAATGGCATAAAAGTTAAAATCGCGCGAGCCCACCAATACCAAGCCCTTCGCCACCACAGGGTTTCCCATGATTTCCCCTTTAGGAAAAAAACGTTGCCCCGTTGATTTGAACTTCCAGTGCAGTAGCCCAGTTTGGGCATTTAGAGCGTATAAATAGCCATCAAAAGAACCAATAAAAAGTCGGTTATGGTGCAGGAACGGTTTGGTATGCACGACATCGTCGGTTTTGTAATTCCAAATCAATTCACCAGTGCTGCTTTTGAGGGCGTAAACATAGCCATCTCCCGAACCAAAATAGACGATTCCATTTTGAACAATGGGCGAGGAATGGTAATAATCAGCAAAGTCGTTGCGGCGGTCACCCAAGTAGCCCGTTGCAGTTTGAAACTTCCAGTTTTGCTTGCCCGACTTTTTGTTCAAACAATACAAAACGCCGTTGCCGCTGTAAAAAAATAGATTGTCATTTTCGAGGCACACGGTAGAACGAATCACGCCCGAGGTTGGGTATTTCCACTTTAGGGCCCCCGTCTTTGTTTCAAGAGCGTACAGGCTGCGGTCGAGGCTGCCAAAGTAGACTAAATCTCCATCCACATCCATGACGGGCGAAGAGATAATGGGCCCAGTTTTGAATTGCCAAGCCAAAGAAGGAAGCTTGTCAAAATCAGTGGATTGCGAAAAGGTATTCACTCCACACGCTAGAAGAAGAAAAAAGAAGATTTTATGCATTGGACTCAATTACCAAAGTTTAAATCTGACCTCCTTTAAGCCTTTTGATTGCAGATAATCGAGCAATTCTTTAGCATCTTCGCCGCCGCGTTGGGCGTGATGAAGCAACGAAAATCCGTGTGCTCCTTTGGAGGTAATAAGTTGAGGCATAGCTTCCAGTTGCGGCTTGACCAAAGCAGTTTTGCCGAGCATAGTCAATACGAAAATATTGGGACGTGCGCCTTGGCTGAGTAGGTAATTCGCAATTTCTTTGTTGCCCACGTGCCCAGCGGCTTCGAGTGCTGTTTCAAAATCACCACCACCCCAATCCCATGCCGCAAAGAGTAAATTGGGGTGCTCCTTGTGCATGGCCTGAATTTTTGTCAAATCTTTGTGTCCTGCTCCCACAAAATCGCGCACCAAGTCTGGGGCGTAGGCAGCCGGCTTTTCTTGTTGGGCCAAAATCAGTTGCGGAGCGGCGGCAAGGCCCGTTCCGAAGGCTATTTTCTGTAAAAAATCAATTCTTTTCATGAAGTGTAAAAAGGTTTACGATTAAAGGGCGTCTGCTAAAGGCAATTTAATCATAAACCCTCATGCCTAGCGAATCAGCGTGTTTAAGTTGCGCTAAAATCCCACGATTTGGGGGAGGTTTTAGGCGGCTATTCTGATTTTAATGATTTTACAGGATTCATCAACGCGGCTTTGATACTCTGAAAACTCACGGTCAAAACGGCGATTGCCATTGACAACACCCCCGCCGTCACAAATACCCACCACTCGATGTCGATGCGGTAGGCAAAGTTTTGCAGCCATCTATCCACGGCGTACCACGCAATGGGAGAAGCGATGACTATCGCAATCAGTACCAACTTGATGAAATCTTTGGAGAGCAGCGTTGTGATACTCAATACCGAAGCGCCCAGCACTTTTCGAATACCGATTTCTTTGGTGCGCTGCTGAATCACGTAGATAGCCAAGCCCAGCAAACCCATGCAGGCAATGAAAATGGCCAACAACGAAAACACTCCGAAAATACGTTGCGACACCTGCTCCGACTGGTACAGTGCATTCCAATCGGAATCTAAAAAGGAATAATGAAACGGTTGGTCGGGTTGGTATCGTTTCCAAATGTTTTCTATTTGACCGACCAACGGCTTGGGGTCTTGCGACTTGACCCGTACCACGATTTCGTTGTTAAATCGCCGGATTAAGCGGTCGTTAAGGATAAACAAAGGGACGATTTTTTCGTGCAATGAACTGAAATGGAAGTTTTTAACCACCCCCACTATCGTATAAAAAACGGGTGGGCCGTCCTGTTGCGCAAAATTGTCGGGACTGATGATTTGCTTGCCTATGGGGTCGGTTAGGCCTAGTTTAGTGACAGCCTCTTCGTTGAGAATGACCGATACGGAGTCGTTGAATGTACGCTCAAACGCTCTGCCGGCCAGCATGGTCATGCGCATGGTTTGCAGGTATTGCTCATCAACGAGTGTGCCGCGTCCCGTCACGCTTTCGTTGTCGCCATTTTTGCGGAAGGTAATTCCGAAAAAGCCTTGTTTTTCGCCAGGGGTTGACGAGGTTCCTCCTACGCTTTCTATCCCTGAAATCTGCTCCAATTCCCGCTTAAAGGTCTCGGTTTTGTTCCCAAGAAAACCAACGCCTTGTAGTTTGATGATGGATTCTTTGGTAAAACCGAGTTCTTTTTCCTGCAAAAAATTCAACTGACTGTACACGATGATGGTGCCAATAATGAGAATGATGGAGATGGAAAATTGAAAAACCACCAGACCATTGCGCAGCAGATAGCCTTGACGAGTAGATAAAAATTTGCCTTTCAACACCTTAATAGGCTCAAACGCTGAAAGTACGCCCGCTGGATAACTTCCCGCCAACAAACCCACAAAAATGGCCAATGCTGGTAAGAATGGGAATAAAGACCAATTGAGAAAATAGCTGATAGCCAATTGCTTACCTGCCAGATTGTTGAAAGAAGGAAGAAACAATGCTACCAATCCAACGGAAACCAAAAAACTGAACAGGCTTAGCAAAACCGATTCGGTCAAAAACTGTGCGGCCAACTGCCCTTTCGTGGAGCCCATGGCTTTGCGAATACCTACTTCGCGGGCGCGCTCGGATGACCGCGCTGTGGCCAAATTCATGAAATTGATGCAGGCAATCAGCAAAATAAACAGCGCGATGACCGAAAATAAATAAACCAGCGTGCGGCTACCGTTGGGTTGTAGTTCTGCTTCTATGTTGGAGTCAAGGTGAATGTCGCGGATGGGTTGTAGGAAATAGAAATAGCCGTTTCCTGCTTTTACGTAATCTTTGTACGAAACCCCAAAATTGCGCTCCACTTCACCAGCGGCGTATTTTTCGACGACCTTTGGAAACTTCGCTTCCACGGCGGCGGCCTGCGTATGCGGTTTCAATAACAGATACGTATGGGCTGAAAAACTAATGTGGTTAATTTGGTCGGCGGGTTGTAAGTTGACCGTAGAAGCCAGAAAATCAAAGGTAAAATGCGCATTGGTTGGCACATCTTCGCAAACACCAGAGATTTCCAGTTTCGGTCCCTGCACGAGCTCGACGAATTTGCCGATGGGACTCACTGTGCCGAATAAACGTCGTGCGGTGCGTTGGGTTAGCACGACCGTATTGGGCCGAGATAGTACTTTGGTCGGTGCGCCTTCGATCAGAGGAATTTGGAATACTTGAAAAAAGGCTGAATCGGCAAAAAGAAAAGCGCGCTCTTCGAGGGTTTTGTTGTTATGACGTAGCAGTGTGGCGCCTTCTCCGTTAAAATTGAAGACTCGAATCGATTGCTCTATTTCGGGAATTTCCTTGCGAACCGACTGCGCGTAAGATGCTGGTATGATGGCGTATTTGGTGCTGCGGTCGGGGTATTTGCGTTCCAATGCCATGCGATAAATGCGCTTGCCCTGCGGCCAAAAATGGTCAAAATTCAGTTCGTCGGCCACGTACAGCACAATCAGCATACAGCAGGTCATGCCGATGGAAAGACCCGTAACGTTGATGAACGTATTCGTCTTGTTTTTCAACAGATTACGAAGCGCGATTTTGAAGTAGTTTTTGAACATGGGTTTTAGGTTTTGTCTATTGGGACAGGGAAAAAACGGAACACGGAGTAAAGAAAACGTACGTTCTCCGTGTTCCAATTTTATTCCTTTCTCCAAATTTTATTCCGATTTCAGCGACCTTACTGGATTCATCAACGCGGCCTTGATGGCTTGAAAACTGACGGTCAATAGGGAAATGACCACTGCTAAAACTCCCGCAAGGAGAAACATCCACCACGAAATTTCGATGCGGTACGCAAACTCCGTCAGCCATTGGCGCATGGCAAAATAAGCGATGGGTGAAGCAATAACGACCGCAATGACGACCAGTACCAGAAATTCCCCAGAGAGCAGACTCACGATGTTGGGCACACTCGCTCCCAATACTTTGCGGATGCCGATTTCTTTGGTGCGTTGCTCGGCCATGTACGTAACCAGCCCAAAAAGTCCCAAGCAGGCAATCAAAATCGTCAGAATAGCAAAGGTGAGGGCTACCTTGCCCACGCGCTGCTCGGCGCGGTACATTTGGTCAAATGATTGGTCTAAAAATTGGTAGCTGAAGGGCATATCAGGGGCCATTTTTTTCCATTTGGCCTCCACTTTACTCACCAATCCTGGCACGTCGTTGGTGTTGATTTTGAAGGCCGCCGACCAACTGTTGTTGCCCAAACGCATGCACAAAGGCCCGACCGTTTGGCGGAGCGATTCGTAATGAAAGTTTTTCACTACCCCCACGATTTCGTACACCATATCCAGACCAGCAGACGGGCCACTTGAAGTATAGATTTTTTTGCCGATAGGCTCGTCATAGCCCAGTAGTTTGGCGGTGGTTTCGTTGATAATCACGGCGGAAGAATCTGAACCGAATGATTTTGAGAAGTTTCGGCCTTTGATGATTTCCATGCCCAGCGTAGGTACATACTCATAATCTACCCTCCAAACCTGCATATTAAAGCCGTTTTTCATGTCCATCACGGCCTCTTTAGAAAACGTGTTATCGTTGCGAGAAGAACCCGCAACGGGTAGAAAACCCGCAAACGAAGCACTTTTTACGCCCGCTATTTGGGCTATTTCATTTTTGAAAACTTCAGCGTTGGTGGCCAAGGCGCCTGTGCCATTGATGATGAGTACTTGGTCTTTGTCAAAACCCAGTTTTTTAGTTTGGATATAGTTGAGTTGTTGGTAAACAATAATGGTCCCGATGACCAACACCATTGATGTTACAAACTGAAACGTAACGAGCAAATTGCGGAGATTGCTGCGCTTAAAACCCGCATTGAGCTTGCCTTTAAGGACTTCAATGGGCCGAAACGATGACAGGAAAAAGGCAGGGTAATAGCCAGCTAAAAGTCCGACCGCAAAAGGCAACAGAAGCAGAAAGGGCAAAAGACTAGGTTGAAGCAGTGAGAAAACCGAAAAAGTCTTGGCCGAAATATCGTTGAAATAAGGCAGTAAAATAAACGTCATAAGCAGGGCGAAGGCAAATGCTAGGTAGCTCGTCAGGGTAGATTCGGCAATAAACTGACCGATGAGTGTTTGCCGTTCGGTACCCAACACTTTTCGGATACCCACTTCTTTGGCGCGATTGGAGGAGCGGGCGGTGCTCAGATTCATAAAATTGATGCAGGCAATGAGCAACAAAAACAACGCCACTGCCGAAAAAATGTACACGTATTGAATATTGCCGTTAACGCCCAGTTCGGCCGTAAGATCTGAATGTAAGTGAATGTCGGTCAGCGGCATCAGATTGTATTCCAGTTTGTTGCCTGCTTTTTTGAATTCATCCATCGTCTCGACCTGCATAAATTGCTTGGCTTGCGGGAGAATATACCGTACTACATATTCGTCAAATTTTTTCTCAAAAGCCTTATAATCGGTGCCTTCCCGGAGCAAAAGGTACGTGTGGAAATTGTGACTTAGATAACTACCGAACTGATAATCAACATTGTCCATCGAGAAAATAAAGTCAAAATGGAAATGTGAATTGACGGGCATATCCTTAATAACCGCCGTGATGTTGTACATCGTTTTATCTTCCAGACCTACCTCAATTGATTTTCCGACGACATTGGTTGTGCCAAAATACTTACGGGCGGCGCTTTCGCTGATGACGGTGGTGTTGGGGTTATCGAGCGCCGTTTTGGTATTCCCTGCGATGGCTGGCAGCGTAAACACATCAAATAACGTAGAGTCGGCGTAGGCTACCCGTTCTTCTACAATATACTCATTGCCTTTTTTGATGTGCCTTGAGCCGCTCGACGCATAAAAACGGACGAACTGTTCCACTTGCGGGTAGTCTTTTTTGAGCGTTGCGCCCATCGGGTCGGAGGTGACGGCGAGGTTTAAATCAGTGCCACCAAAACGTATAGCGGAGTGAATGCGGTAAATGCGGCCGGCCTTTTCATGAAAACGGTCATAGCTCAGCTCGTCGGTCACGTAGAGCGCAATCAGCATAAAACAGCACAGACCAATGGCCAAACCCGCAATGTTGATGAATGAGAAAGTCTTGTTTTTCATCAAGTTTCTCCAAGCGATTTTGAAATAGTTTGTCAGCATGATTTTTTTGGTGATTAAAAATGTAGGGGCAGGCCTTGCGTCTGCCCTCTTAATTCTGATTTGCGTCTGTACTCTTATGTTTCCTGCGTTATGTTGTAGGGCAGCCCCTACGATTATTCCGATTTTAATGATTTCACGGGGTTCATCAGCGCGGCTTTAATACTTTGAAAACTCACCGTCAGCAAGGCAATGGCAATTGCCGCGATTCCGGCCAGTACAAATACCCACGCGCTGATTTCGATACGGTAGGCAAAGTCCTGCAACCATTGATTCATGCCCCAGTAGCCCAATGGAAACGCCACGACGCAAGCAACGACAATCAGTTTCAGAAAATCTTTGGATAACAAACCGATGATTTGTCCCACGTTGGCCCCCAACACTTTGCGCACGCCGATTTCTTTCGTGCGTTGTTCGGCGGTAAAAGTGGCTAAGCCAAACAATCCCAAACAGGCAATGAAAATGGTTAGCCCCGAAAAAAGACTCAGGATAGTACCTGTTTTTTGTTCGGCGATGTAGGTTTTTGAGAAAAGCTCATCCATAAATGCGTACTCAAACGGCTCATCCACCCCAAACGCCGCCCAACGGGTTTTTATAGAGGTGAGCAATCCAGACACGTCGCGGGTTTTCACCTTTACGATAAGTCCCCAGTTGTTTTCATAGACCATCAAAAGTGGCGAAATGGACTCGTGGAGTGATTTAAAGTGAAAATCTTGCACGACGCCAATGACTTTATAGACTTTCTTGAAGCTGTTGTTACGTGTGATGTGGTGCCCTACGGCGTTGTTGCCCCAACCAAAGGCTTTTGCCGCGGCTTCGTTGATGATGATGCCCGCCGAATCGGAAGCAAACGCTTTCGAGAAGTTACGACCTTCAACGATTTTCATGCCCAATGTGGGAATGTATTGGTCGTCAATGCCGTATTGCAACGTACGCATGATTTGCGCTTCGTTGTTTTCGGGATACGCCAGCGAATTGTTGGAGTTGGTAGGGCCAGCAGGTCGATATGGTGAGGCTGTTACATTCACCACCCGCGAATCTTTTAGGAGTTCTTCACGGAAAATGGCTTCGTTTTTACCCAACGCCCAGGAGTTTTGCAACACTAACAATTGGTCTTTATCGTAGCCGAGTTTTTTGTTTTGAATGTACGAAAGCTGTTGGTAAACCACCGTTGTCCCCACAATAAGGCAAATCGAAATGCAGAACTGAAATACCACCAAACCGCTGCGCAGGCCAATGGTTTTTTTGCTACCTGTAAACCGGCCTTTTAATACCGCAATGGGCTTAAAAGAAGAAAGAAAAAAGGCTGGGTAGCTTCCCGCCAAAACGCCGACCACCAGACCAAAGGCCAGCAGTCCTGCCAACGTGAGCGGATTAGCCATGAAGTCAAGGTGTAGGTTTTTGCCAGACAAATCGTTGAAAACAGGCAACGCCACTTGGACCAAAATCATCGAGAGTACCACCGCAAACGACGTCAGCAGGATAGATTCGAGCAAGAATTGGCGTACTAATTCAAGTTTAACGGAACCCAGTACCTTCCGAACCCCCACTTCACGAGCGCGTTTGGAAGCCCCCGCCGTGGCCAAATTCATGAAGTTGATGCAGGCAATAAGGAGCATAAACAGGGCAATAGCCCCAAAAATATACACGTATTTTATATCCCCACTTGCCTCCAACTCATTGGTGCCTTCAGAATAAAAATGAATATCGGTCAATTTCTGTAATTGCAAACCAAGTTCATTGCCTTTGGTGCGAAACTGCGACAGGCTCATGCCCATGGCCTGAAGGATTTGCGGTCCCATGTATTTTTCGACGGTGGCGGGTAGTTTGGCTTCTAGTTTTTTGTAGTCAGTTCCTTCTGCCAACAGCAAATAGGTGAAGTAATTGGAAGTCAGCCAAGAGGTTGATTTTGCCTCGTCATCCGAGGCCATTGAACCCAATAAATCGAAATGAAAATGAGAATTGGACGGAATTTTATCAAACAGCCCCGTCACTCTAAACGCGGGAGCATCGGCGCCTTTTCGGAAATGAATGACTTTGCCAATGGGGTTTTCGTTGCCAAAATACTTTTGAGCCGCAGCCTTGGAAAGTACCACGCAATTGGGTTGAGTCAAGGCCGTTTTGGGGTCTCCTTGCAAAAAAGGAATGGTGAATACGTCAAAAAAATTGGCGTCAACGTAGGCCATTGGGGCGTCGTTGAATAGTTTTTCGCCTACAACTACCCTTGGTGTGCCGAAATTACGCAGCCGGGCGGCCTCTTGCACCTCCGAATAATCATTTTTTAATGCTTGTGCCGTGGGAGGCATCACGAATGATTCGTTGATTTTTCCGCCGTTGATGTTGGCCTTAAAAACAACCCGCACAATTCGGTCAGCATTTTCGTTGAAACGGTCGTAACTCAGCTCGTCCTGTACAAACAGGCTGATGACCAGGCATGTAGCCATCCCGATGGCTAGGCCGAAGATGTTAATAAATGAATAGACCTTATTTTTGACAAGGTTACGATAGGCGATTTTGAGGTAATTTCGTAGCATAATTTTTATGTAGGAAAAGAGGAAACACGGAAACCGGAGTAGCGGAACACGGAAAACGTACGTACTCCTTGTTCCAATTTTACTCCGATTTCAATGATTTTACTGGATTCATCAAAGCCGCTTTAATGCTTTGAAAACCAACGGTTAAAAATGCAATCAGTACAGCCAGACCACCCGCCGCCGCAAATACCCACCACGAAATGGAAATGCGGTACGCAAAATCTTGCAACCATTTGTCCATGAAATAATACGCGACGGGCGAGGCAATAAAAATGGCCAACAGCACCAACAACAGAAAGTCTTTGGATAATAACGCCGTAATACTTGCCACCGAAGCACCCAGTACTTTGCGGATACCAATTTCTTTGGTGCGCGACTCTACCGTAAACGTAGCCAAGCCAAAGAGGCCCAAGCAGGCAATAAATATGGCCCACAAAGAAGCAGTGGTGAAAATATGGCTGTATTGCTGCTCCGAAACGTAGAGTTTGTTGAAATTCTCATCGACAAAAAAGTAGTCAAACGGATTGCCAGTAAAATACGTTTTATAGAGTTTATTCAACGAGGCTATTTTTTCGGGCATCCGGTCGGCCGTTAAGCGAATGGTGAAGTAGGCGTTGTTGTTTTGGGGATAAAAAATTATGGGGTCAATGGCTTTTTGTAAGCTGGTATGGTGATAGTCTTTGACCACACCAATGATTTCGAGGTAGCGCTCATCCCATTTGATTTTGGTGCGAATCGCCTGCTCGGCAGAGGTGAACCCTAGTTGCTGAATGGCGCGTTCGTTCATCAGAACCTTACTGTTTTGATTCCACTCCACCTTACATTCTTCGGCGGTGAAATTCCGACCCGCTTTGAGGCCAATTTCGTAGGTTTTTAGAAAACGCTCGCCAATGATGGCAAACGAATACGCTTTGAACTCATCGCCCGATTTTGAATTGGGCTGCGTAAAGCCAGCCGTAGAAAAATTGTACCAACCACTGGGAATCGTTCCCGATGTACAATAGTCTTTTATGAAGCTCTGCTGCGTCAATTCGTTCCAAAAAGCGTTTTTACGCGCGGCGTAGGTGCTGTCTTTGCCGATTTCAGGCCCGCGAATGACCAATAACTGCTGCGTGTTCATGCCCAGATTCTGACTTTGCATGAAGTTCAACTGGTTGTAAATCACGATCGTTGCCAACACCAGCGTAATCGAAATGGAAAATTGGGCCACCACCAGCGATTTGCGGAGAAAAACCCCTTTGGAGGTTTTGTTCAGCTGCCCTTTCATCGTTTTGATGGGATTGAAATTAGAGAGTGCGAAGGCGGTATAGGCGCCCGATGCCAACGACCCAAACAATACGACGAACAATCCCCATATCCAAACGGGGGTGTAGCCTAATGTTTTGAGAGACAGTGGTTTGTCAAGTAATTCATTGAAGAATGGTTGTAGCGCTGATACGAGCACGAGCGCCAAGGCAAAACCCAATAGGTTGACCAACATGGACTCGCCCAAAAACTGCTTTACCAAATGCCACTGTGTGGCTCCGATAACTTTCCGTACGCCTACTTCATTGGCACGTTTGAGCGAATTGGCGGTCGAAAGATTAACGTAGTTGAACCACCCGATGATTAAAATCAAAAAGGCGATTCCTCCGAGCATGTACACGTATTTGAGATTGCCCAAGGTTTGAAGCGTATCGTTGAGCGATGCCGACAAATGGGTGTTTTTGAAGGCTTGTAACCGAAAACGAACCCCGTCATTCTCTTTGCTCAATTCGTTGCGCATGGCCGTCAATTTGGCTTCAAACGCGCTAGGATTTACGCCTTTATTGAGCAGAAAAAACATGTTTATGTATTGAGAATCAATATTTTCTGTATCGGCCCAATCGTTGCCTGCCAAGTTGGCGGGAATTTTTAAGGTTTCTAATGAGAAGACCAAGTCGTACTGAATGTCGGAGTTGGAAGGCATGTCGGCGTAAATGCCCTCGACAGTAAAGGGCATCGTTCCAAATTGATTGGACAACGTGAGCACTTTGCCCATTGGGTTTTCAGTTCCAAAGTATTTTTTTGCACTTGTTTCCGACACAAAAACTACGTTAGGTCTGGCTAGTGCAACAGGCTGTCTGGATTTGAGCGGAAAGCTAAAAAAGGAGAAGAAATTGCCTTCGGCGTAAGAAATGTTCGTTTCACGAAATGATTCGTTGGCGGGGCCTTCTTTTTTGACAATTCCTTGCGCCATGCCGTCGGCGAAACGGCAGTAGGATTGAATATCGGGAAAGCGCTGCTTGGCCCGCGAAGCCCAACCGGGCTCCACTTCGCCCCATGTAACTCCTTTGGGGTCTTCATTGAGCAGCCGGTACATATCTGGCAGATTGGTATGAAACTGATTGAAGCTTTTTTCGTGGCTGATGTATTGGAGTATCAGCAAAAAAGCCGAAATGCCCATGGCCAACCCAGCGATGTTAATAAAGCTGTACACCTTGTGGCGAAATAGGTTACGAAATGCTATTTTGAGGTAGTTTTGGAGCATGGTTTCGGGAGTTTGGGCGAGAAAAAAAGAAGGAAAGAACAAAGATTCATTCTTTCCTTCACAGGCTTTTGTTTACATATTACCCGATGGGGTGCATGGGTTGATTAAAATACAAAATTCGTTCATGGCTGTATGAAACGGAAAATGCTTTATAACGAGTGAGAGGTAGTAAATGGCTGTTAGTAACCTCTTTTAAATGGTTTCTAATCTTATTTCCAAATCCGTACCAAAAACATAAGTGTTTGGTAATCAGTAAATAAAAAAATCGTCAGTGTAAAAAAATGTCCATAAACGGACATTTTTAGTTCGTTTATGGACAAAGAGATTCGTAAACATAAAACACGGAGAACGGAAATACGGGAAAACGGAGAACGTACCCATTCTGTGTTCCGAATAGTTATTCTGATTTCAAACTCGTTACGGGATTCATCAACGCGGCTTTAGTGGCTTGAAATATGACGGTGAGCAGAGCAATGACAATAGCCAAGACACCAGCCAAAATGAAAATATCAGCACTTATGTCGGTTTGATAGGCAAAGTCCTGCAACCATTGATGAATGATGTAATAGGCGATAGGAAAGGCAATGCCGTTGGAAATGAATACCAAACGAAGGAAATCTTTGGACAACAGCGAAACAATATTGACCACGCTTGCCCCCAACACTTTACGAACGCCAATCTCTTTGGTTTTTTGTTCGGTTGTAAACGTAATTAACCCAAAAAGCCCCATACAAGCGATTAAAATGGCAATGCCCGTAAATCCTGAAAAAAGATAGCTCATGCGCTGTTCGGCGCGGTATTGCTTGTTGAATGCCTCATCCAAAAAATAATATTCAAATGGTGCGTCTGACTCGTATTTTTTGTAGCTCTTCTCAAGGGAAGCAATTTTCTGCTGAAAATCTATTTTAGGATCTAATCGCAGATAAAGTGCTTCTAGACTCGTCGTATCTTTGACCACTTTGAACATCATTGCGTCAATTTTTGACTGTAGCGAAGTAAAATTAAAATCTTTCAAAACGCCTACTATCTCAGCTTTCTGACTGTCAAATAAGTCTAATTTTTGGCCAATGGGCTTGTTGGCAATTTTTAACTTTCCTATGGCGGTTTCATTAATTAAAATGCGATCACCGAAAGCCAGTTCATCCATATTGGCGGGTTTGTATTTCCATTCTAATCCCAGTAGCGAGAAGAAATTTTCATTTACGGTCATGTTATTGATACTCACATCTTCGTGGGTGATAGGCGTTTTGGTAAAAAACATATTCCAACCACCAGTAAACAAACTCATTGAAGCTGCGCCAATTTGTTGAATTCCAGCACTCTGTGTTAGGTCATGGCGAAAAGCAGCATAATGTTTTTGGGCGGCTTTTGATAGCGTAATAACCAATACCTGCTCTTTGTTTATCCCAATCTTTTTGGTTTGCAAGTAAGTCAGTTGTCGTTGTACCACAAGACTAAAAATAATTAGAACAACAGAGGCTCCAAATTGAAAAACGATAAAAGTTCGTCGTAAGGCAACCCCCTGATTGGATGATGATAACTTTCCTTTCAGAATCGAAAGAGGTGAAAATTTTGACAGCAACAGCGCTGGATAAGAACCTGCAATCAGTGCGGTAATTATAACTAACGCCAACAAAATGGCCAAAAACAAAGGGCTGGTCACGAAAGAATCATCAATGTTCAAATCAAGCAAACCGTAGAAAGATTGTTTTAACACCTGAAAAAGAACCAATGCCAAGACAAAGGAAATCAGGCTCATAAGGATGGATTCTCCGTAAAATTGCGCTGCCAGATTTTGCCGATTTGCGCCAAGCACTTTTCGCACCCCCACTTCTTTGGCGCGTATGGTGGAACGGGCAGTGGTCAAACTCATGTAATTGATAAGTGCCAATAGCAACACAATACCTGCAATGCAAAGAAAAATCATTACGTATTTGGTATTGGAAGAATCTGCCCAGTTATTGCCCAAATGTGTATCTAGCAATGGAAGTAAAAAGTACGCGGAATGGCTCTCAAGCTCGCTTTTTTTATCAGTCAGGAGTTTAGGAATGACCTTTTCAACTTTTGCTTTTGATTCAGGCTTATCCAAAAGAAAATAAGTTTCATAACTTCCAGTTCCTACAGCGTCCTCTGTCTCATAACGGTTCTTGGGATTGCGTTTCATGATTCCTTCAAACGTAGGAAGTGAAGCAATAAAATCGAAGTGAAGCGAGGAGTTAGTTGGAAGTTGTTTGATAACTCCTGTTACTTTCAATAGGTCATTTTTGTTATAAGTCAATGTCTTTCCTATCGGGTTTTCATTGCCAAAGTATTTTTGTGCAATTTCTTTGGTAATGACTACGGTATTGGGCTCTGCCAACGCAGCAGATGCATTGCCTTTCAGAAAATCAAATGCAAAAATCTTGAACAAAGAAGGCTCAGAGAAGTAAAATCCTCGCTCAAAAAATTGATGGTTTGCGTCAGATTTGACAATCACATCCTCTCGAAATGAGGAAGCAATACGTACAAAATCTTTCACTTCTGGGTTGGCTTGTTTAACGGCAGGTCCAAAGTTTTTAGATATCTGATTGAATTGAACCGTATTTCCGCCAAATGTCATTCGAACCAAGGTAGAAAAAATTCGTCTCCCATTGGGATGAAACCTGTCATAGCTCAATTCGTGCGAAACATACAGTAAAATCAACATGCTTACGGCCATACCCATGGCCAAACCGACAATGTTAATGAAGCTGAAGGTCTTGTTTTTGAGCAGATTCCGAAGTGCGATTTTAAAATAATTGCGCAGCATATTTTTTATGAT
This sequence comes from Runella aurantiaca, assembly GCF_003339505.1. Taxonomy (GTDB): domain Bacteria; phylum Bacteroidota; class Bacteroidia; order Cytophagales; family Spirosomataceae; genus Runella; species Runella aurantiaca. The sequence goes on along the minus strand of NZ_QPIW01000010.1, from coordinate 152,375 downwards.
TGGAAAACGGAGTTATGGAACACGGAGAACGGAGTTATGGAAAACGGAAATACATTCTCCGTTCTCCCTTTTTCCGTGTTCCCAATATTTATTCTGATTTCAACGATTTGACTGGGTTCATCAACGCGGCTTTGATACTCTGAAAACTGATGGTGATAAGCGCAATAGAAACCGCCAGAATTGCCGCCAAGACAAACATCCACCAACTGATTTCAATATGATAGGCAAAATTTTGTAGCCATAGATTCATAGCGTAATACGCCAACGGCGAGGCAATTACAATGGCAATGACTACTAATTTTAAAAAATCTTTGGACAATAACGTGGTGATTCCTGCCACCGAAGCGCCTAAAACCTTGCGAATCCCGATTTCTTTGGTGCGAATTTCGGTCGTAAACGTAACCAAACTAAACAGCCCCAAACTCGACACCAAAATCGTTAAAAATGCAAAGGCATTGAACAAAACCATCATGAGGTGGTCTTTCTGATATTGTTTTTCGATAGTGCTGTCGAGAAATGAATATTCAAAAGGGTCATAAGGGAAATGTTGCTGCCACGCTTTCTTGACAGTCGTCAGGTGTTCAGGGCGTGTTTTTACAATTAAATTATGAGGTGGAAATTTGTTATAAACCATGACCAGTGGCTCAACTAAATTGTGCAATGATTTATAATGAAAGTTCTTAACGACTCCAACGATTTTTCCTTTATGGCCAAATCCATCAATAGGTTGTCCGATGGGTTGTTTCCAACCACTCATTTTAACAAATGCTTCATTGACCAGAAAACCTTCATTTTTGTCGGAAGTATTGGTGAGTGATAAATTGCGACCTGCGGCCAATTTCATACCAAGCACCGAAACATAATGTTCGTCTATGAAAGAAAAATGAACCATAACTTCGCGTTTTTTACCGTTTGAAGTAAAGATTGCTGGTCCTATAGCAATAGGCTCAAAGCCTGAGCTTACGGTGATGTCTTGAGTATCAGGATGTTGACGCAGTGTGGCGGCCAACGCGTGACCTTTGGTTTGAGCCAAGGAATCAGCAGGTAATTGCACTGCCAGAATATGATTTTTATCAAAACCCGGAGAATGATTCTGTAAAAAATCCATTTGCCGGTAGATGACCAACACGCCCACGATCATCCCGACGGCCAACACAAATTGAAAAACGGTGATACTTTGACGCAGCCAAACGACTTTCCCTGTTTTGTTTACCAAACCTCGCAACGCTTCGGTCGGGCGAAAAGCCGATAGGACAAAGGCAGGATAAAGTCCACCTAAAAGCGTAGTGATGATTAAACCCAAGGCAATCCAAATGCTGAGTTGAAGCCAGCTGGTTTGGAGTTGAATTTCCAATAAATCATTCAAAACAGGAATTGCTATCTGTAAAAGCAACACACTCATAAGTACGGAAAGCGTACTTATGAGCAATGATTCAAACAAAAACTGTCGAATCAATTGCGTCCGGAAAGCTCCGTTTGCTTTCCGAATTCCGACTTCTTTGGCGCGCTCGGTAGCCCGTGCGGTAAGTAGGCTGATATAATTCAGCAGCGCAATCACCAATACAAACGCGGCCAGAAAGGAAAAAAGATAGCCGTATTGTTTGTTGCCCTTGGGCGTATCTTCCAGTTTTCCCTCACTATAATGGACATCATTCAGCCATTCGGTTTGAAACTCCAATGAATACCCTTCATCGCCCATTTGATTTAATTCAGGCTGAATATAACGTTGGCTAAGAATATTCAGTTTTTTCTCAAGTGTTTTTAAATTCGTTGTTCCTTTCAATAAAACATAGGTATAAACAGAGAGGTCGTCAATGATCCAAGTTTTGGCTTTTGAAAAGTCACGAGAAAGTAAGATATTGATTCTCAGATCGGCATTAGAAGGCAAATCAGCCATAACGCCCGTAATCTGGTAAGGCGTTTTGTTAATTTGAAGTGTTTGGCCTACCGCGTCTTTATCCCCAAAGTATTTTTTTGCCAAGGTTTCGGTAAGAACGGCGGTATTGGGTTGAGTCAATGCCTGTTGGCTGCTTCCTGCCACAAAAGGATACGAAAACACGTCGAATACGGCTTGGTCGGCATAGTATACATCGCCTTCGTTGAATAGCTTGGCCTTATGTTTAATGGTTGCTGCAACAGAATGAAAACGCACCGCTTTTTCTACTTCGGGGTAATGACGGTTAAGAAAAGGTGCTAAAAGTGTCGGGCTGTTGGCCACCGCCATCGGTTCGTCAGGTGTTTTCAAAAAGGAGGTGATTCGTATGATGCGGTCGGCCTTTGTGTGAAAACTGTCATACGTCAGTTCATGACGCACGTACAAAGACATCAGCAAACAGGCCGCCAAACCAACAGCTAGCCCGATGATATTGATGCTACTATACAATTTATGACGCCACAGACTTCTCAATGCGATTTTAAAATAATTGCGCAACATGGTTGTTAGGGTTTCATTATTGGGACAGGGAAGAATGGAGTTGCGGAACACGGAAAATGTACTTTCTCCGTGTTCCGCAACTCCGTGCTCCGAATACTTACTCCGATTTCAAACTCGTCACGGGGTTCATCAACGCGGCTTTGATGCTCTGAAAACTGACCGTGAGAAAGGCAACACTTACCGCAAGGAGCGCCGTAGCCGCAAAAACCCACCATTCAATGTCGATTTTATACGGAAAATCAGCCAGCCATTTGTTCATCACGTACCACGCTATGGGTGACGCAATAATCAACGCAATTAACACCAGACCGATGAACTCGACGGAAAATAGGCTCACAATTTGACCCGTAGAAGCGCCTAATACTTTGCGGATTCCCACCTCTTTGGTCCTTGATTCGGCCATGAAGGCCACTACGCCGTATAGCCCCAAGCAACCAATAAAAATGGCAATGCTTGCCAGCAACCGGAAGAGTGCGTACATGCGTTCTTCGTTTTTATAAAAGTTATTGAGTTTTTCGTCCAAAAACTCGTATTTAAACGCAAAATCAGGGAAAGTGGCATTCCAAGTAGTTTCTACTTGGCCGATTAATTGACTGATGGCCTCAGTGCCACCCTGTTGCGTCGAAAGTTTAATGCCGAGCGATTGGTACGTATCGCGCCGGGTGGTTAATACACATGGATTGGTTTGTTGGTGAAGCGAAAAAGTGTTAAAATCTCTGACTACCCCAACAATCGGTTTTTTGACTCTACTGCGCCCGCCGATTGTTAGGTGCTTGCCGATGACCTCGTTCGGGTTTTGAAAGCCCATTTTTTTTACAAATGACTCATTAACAATGACTTCTCGTATGGTGTCGGCGGGTAGGTACATTCGCCCCGCTATCAGGTGCAGGCCGTAGGTGTTGATATAGGAGGTGTCTGCCATGCGCATCACGATGCCGAAATCGGCCTCCTTTTCGGCGTTTTCAAATCGGAAGCTCGACCACCAGTTGCCGTCTGAAGAGGGAACCGAGATGCCGTAACTCAGCGACTTAACGTTGGGCAACGCGGCCAATTGTGCCCGTAGTGTTTCGAGTTGGCCCGGCTTGCGTTCGGGGATATTGATTGTCAGCACCGCTTCTTTGTTATAGCCTAAATCTGCCGAACGAAGGTGAGTCATTTGGGTGTAAGCGATGATGGTGCCGATAACGAGCATCTGTGAAATGGCAAACTGAAATATAATCAGCCCTCGGCGAAGCGATAACTGGTTGCCCCCTGTCATGCGCATTTTGCCTTTTAGCGCCAGAATCGGCTGATAACCAGATAAAACCAATGCGGGGTAAAAACCAGCCAGCACGGTGGTGACCAACGCCAACAACAGTACAAAACCAATAACTACTGGGTCGAACAGCACGAGTGCAGTGGCTTTGATGTCAAGTAATTCGGCGACGTAAGACATGGATAAATACGCTACTAAAAAGGCTAACAAAATAGCGAAACCCGTCATTAGGCCCGTTTCACTCAAAAATTGACGCACCAACTGAAATCTAGAACTGCCCAATACTTTTCGTACTCCCACTTCTTTGGCGCGGCGCAGGGCTTGGGCGGTGGCCAGATTGATAAAATTGACGCAGGCCGTAATCAGGATAAACAACCCAATCAGCGCCATGGCCCAAATCATCTGTTTGCTAACGGTTCGGCTCGCAGGGTTCTCGGTACGGGTGTCAAAATGGAGGTCAGTCAGGGGCTGTAATTCGTATTGAATCTCTTTGGCATCGTCGGGCTCGAGGTATTTGTTGACAAACGGCACCAACCGCTGCTGCATTTGGGCGGCGGCTACTTTTTCGGGTAATGCCAGATAAATTTGAGCACCACTGTAGGTAGAGCCCCAAGAATCCCAGTCTCCGTTGGCACCGTATTGTTTGAGCGAAGCAAATGACAGCAGAACCTCAAAGGGCAAACTGGTCGTAGCTGGTGGGTCTTTTACAATGCCCGTTACGACGAAATCCATTTTATTTTCAATCTTGATGGATTGTCCCATCGGGTCAACATCGCCAAAATATTTCTTTGCAATGCGTTCCGTCAATACAACCGTATTTGGATTCTTCAAGGCAGCTTTTGCATTTCCCGCTTTCCATTGATAATCAAACAATTGAAAATATTCTGGCTCTATAAAAGCGATAACGCTGCCTTCTTCCTGAAACTTATTCGCTTTTTGGTTATTGACCCTTACCAGTGCGCCGTAGAGGTCATAAACCATCGTCAATTGGTGTTTTAGCTCGGGAAAATCATTACGTAGAGCTGCTAAAGCAGGCAACGGAAGGCCAGTGTTGCGGCCATCTCCTTCGGAGGTTTTGTTGTAGGTAATGATTCGGTACGTGCGGTCGGCATTGGCGTTGTGTCGGTCGTAGCTTAGTTCGTAGCGAATGGCCAAAAACAACATGAGGCAGCAAGCCAGCGCGAAAGTGAGTCCGGCAATGTTGATGAGCGAGTAATTCCAGTCGCGCTTGAGGGCGCGGAGGGCAGTTGTGAAATAATTTTTTAACATGGCTTTTTGGGTTAAATGAGGGAAGATGGAAAAACGGAGTTATGGAACATGGAGTTTTACGGAGTACGGAGTTACGGAACAAATACGGTCTCCGTGTTCCCCTTTTTCCATATTCCAAATTTCACTCCGATTTTAAAGATTTTACGGGGTTCATCAATGCAGCTCTGATACTCTGAAAACTCACCGTCAGAAATGCAATGCCAACCGCCAAAAATGCGGTAACGCCAAAGACCCACCACGGAATATCAATCCGGTACGCAAAATCCTTGAGCCACAGGTGCATGGCATACCAAGCAACTGGCGAAGCGATGAGGAGAGCGATAAGAACCAGTTTGATAAAATCAGTTGAAAGCAGCGTTACGACGCTGCCCACGCTGGCGCCTAGCACTTTCCGGATACCGATTTCTTTGGCGCGTTGCTCGGCAGTGTAGGTGGCCAAAGCAAACAGGCCCAAACAGGAAATGAAAATTGAAATGGCCGCAAAAATCAAAAAGAGCGTGCGCTGCTTTTGTTCGGTTTGGTACTGGTCGTTGAAGCGTTCATCCAAGAAGGTGTATTCAAACGGATTGTTTGGAAAAAAACGTTTCCACACCTTTTCAACGTGCGCAATGGCTGCGGGCAAATCACCCGTTTTGGCACTCACCGACAGCCGACTGCGCCAGCTTGGACGCATAAACATCACCATCGGGGCAATTTTCTGGTGCAGTGATTCAAAATGAAAATCTTTGACTACGCCCACGACTTGTCCGTCGAGGTTGCCATATTTGAAGCGTTGCCCAATGGCTGCTTCGTTGTTTTTCCATCCGATTGCTTTTATGGCCGCTTCGTTGAGAATAAAATTGGTGGTATCGGCTCCAAAAGTCCGTGAAAAATCACGGCCAGCGGCGAGTTGTATTTCGTAAGTGTTGATAAAATCATAATCGGTCGAAAGTCCCTTGATTTCGGTGCTGACGGGCGTGGTGGTATCCCCTTTGGCCACGGAAGCGCCCATCGAATCCAACAACCGAATCGTGGGTACGCGCGAAGAATGCGTCACGTTGGTGATGCCCGAATGTTGTTTGAGTTGTTGTTTCAGCGTTTCAAAATCAGCCGCCGAACTTCCCACACCCGACATGACCAAAATCTGCTCTTTTTTATAGCCCGTCTTTTGGTTCATCATAAAATCAAGTTGATTGTAGACCACGCTCGTACAAATAATCAAGGCACAGGCAATGGCAAACTGCGTAATCACGAGTACTTGGCGCAGTTTTCCGTTTTTGAGGGCATTCACAATACTGCCTTTCAGGACTTGAATAGGCTGGTAGGCCGTCAGAAAAAAAGCGGGGTAGCTGCCCGCGGCCAAACCCGTGAGTAACACCGCTAAAGTGGCCGTCAATAGGAACTGTCCGCTGAATAACTGCGTGAAAGAGAGGTTTTTGTTGGTAAAATCATTGAGCGTAGAAAGCAACGCCGCCGTGGCAATCAATGCCAATAGCAACGCAAAAAACGTCACCAAAACAGATTCACTCAAAAACTGGCCGATGAGCTGTTGACGTAATGCCCCCACTGCTTTCCGCATTCCTACTTCCTTGGCGCGACTGGCCGAGCGGGCCGTGGCCAGATTCATGTAATTGATACAGGCAATCAGCAAAATAAACAATGCAATGGCCGAAAAAATGTAGACGTATTTGATGTCGCCACCTGGCTCAATTTCGTAGTCTAAGTGTGAATAAAGGTGAATATCAGGGACTTTGGTCAAATGAAGTTCAGAGTATTTGGAGCCTTTTGTACCGTTGTGCTCGGGCAGGTGCTTGTCCTGAAACGCCGGAAAGGCTTTTTCTAGTTTGGCGGGGTCGTAGTTGGCAGCGAGTAAAAAATAGGTAGCAAAGTTGTTGCCGCCCCAGTCGCTACGTAAACCTTCGGCACCGTACAGGCGTTCGTCGTTGAGTGAAGCCGCCGAAAACAAAACGTTGGGGTGAATGTGCGACTGTGCGGGAAGTGGTTCAAAAACCCCTGTAATACGAAAGTCGTATTGGCTATCAAACTTGATGAGTTTTCCAACGGGGCTGACGTTCCCAAAGTATTTTTCGGCCATCGGTTTTGACAAAACTACCGTAAAGGGGTCTGAAAGTGCTTTGTCAGGATTTCCTTCCAACAGCTTGAAATCAAACACTTTAAAGACATTGTCTTCGGCAAAAAACAGCTTGTCTTCGGTATATTTTTTCTCCAAATTATCGGGCAATCTCATTGTTCCCTCGTATTCCAACAGGCGGGTTATTTGTTCTACTTCGGGAAAATCATTCTTGAAATGCGGAAAAAAAGCGGGCGCTACCGTCCCCAGTCGCAGACTGATTTGGCCATCGGTCGACTTGAAATACCGCGAAACCCGGTAAATACGGTCGGCTTTTTGGTGAAAACGGTCGTAACCCAACTCATCTTGCACGTAGAGCGCAATGACCAAAAAACTCGTCAGTCCCAAACTGAGACCTGCAATGTTGATAAACGTAAAACCTTTGTGTTTTAAAAGGCTACGAAAAGCGATTTTGAGGTAGCTGCGTAACATAGTTTTTATAGGAAAAAGGGAACACGGAGTTCTGGAGAACGGAATTTGGGAAAAGGAGCACGGAAATACGTTCTTCGTTCTCCCCTTGTACCGTTCTCCATTTTTCACTCCGTTTTTAATGACTTCACGGGATTGGCCAATGCGGCTTTGATACTGTGAAAACTGATGGTAATCAGGGCAACAATTATCGCGACCAATCCAGCCACCACAAAAATCCACCATTGAATCGTAATGTGGTAGGCAAAATTGTCCAGCCATTTATTCAAGAAAAAATAAGCAATCGGACTGGCAATGAATATGGCGACGAGAATGAGTTTGATAAAATCGGCCGACAAAAGCGTTACGACACTCCCTACGCTTGCGCCCAACACTTTTCGGATGCCGATTTCTTTGGTACGTTGCCGCACCACAAACGCAATCATGCCAAACAAACCAAAACAGGATAAGAAAATAGCCACCCCGGCAAACAATCCGATGAGGGACGCAAATCGACTTTCTTCTCGGTAGCTATCAGCGAGCGACTCATCCAAAAAGCGGTGTTGGAATACTTTTTCGGGGAAAAATTCTTTCCACGTTTTTTCTACATAAGCCAATGTAGCGGGGGTATTGGTCGATGAAATTTTAATGCCAAATTGAGAAAATGTTCCAGGACTTACCTCCATAAATAAAGGGCTTAGGCCCGTACGAAGGTTTTCGGAGTGAAAATCATTGACCACACCTACCACTCGGCCTTTTTTGCCGCCGCGTTGGATATTCTGGCCGATAGCGGCCTGCGGTGACCCAAAATGAAGGGCTTTTACCGCTTCGTTGTTGATAATAAAACCCTCTAAATGATCAGTGCCGTAAGTTTTGTCAAAATCGCGACCTGCCACTATTTTCAGGTCGAAGGTTTTAATGAAGTCATAGTCAACCGAAATACCGGGAAGAACTATACCGTCTTCAATTCTGATTTTTTCGGTCGCAATGGGGTGACGCGCACCGCCCATTCCCGGTAGGTTTGAGGCCAAGGTGACGGCTTTAATGGAAGGGTTTTGCAGTAATTTTTCCTCAAACGCATTGGTCCGATTGCGCAGTTGTTGGTCACCAGGCGAAAACAGATTGTTCATATTTTGACTGAAGAGCGGCACCGCCAGTGTCATGTCGCGGTTGAATCCCAAGGGGCGGTTTTTTAAATAGTCAATCTGCCGCAGCACAATCCCTGCGCCTGCAAGCAGGGCCACCGCTACGGTGAATTGTAGGGTAATGAGGCCTTGGGTCAGCCAATTGCCTCCTTGGCCTTTGCCGCTGGCTTTTCCACGAAAAATGTCGGTGGCCTTGAAGCGCGAAGCAAAAACGGCTGGGTATACCCCTGCCAATAAACAGGCCATCGTAAATACCCCCAAAAACAGCAAAAGCATTTCTGCATTTTGGACGAAAGAAAAGTCGGGTTTTCGACCAAAAAAGGTTTCCATTTGGCCCAAAAACTGTTTGGTGAGTAGTAAGGCCAGCAAAAAAGCGGGAAGTCCCAATAAAAAAGTTTCCGTCAACAATTGTCGGACGATTTGCCACGACTGGGAGCCAAGTACTTTTCGCACGCCCACTTCTTTGGCGCGACTCAGCTGGGCGGCGGTACTGAGATTGACAAAATTAACCACCGCAATGGCCAAAATGAGTACTCCAATCAGGGAGAATATTTGTAAGAAATCGGGGTTGGCGGTAGGAACTACTTCGCCTTCTGCCGTTGATTGTAAGTGGATGTCGCGTACTGGAAAGAGGGCGAAATTTTGTTTGTCCCGTACTTCTTTCATGCCATTTTTAAGGACAAAATCCTTAAACCGCGCATTGACGGAGGAGGCTTTTGCCCCTTTTTTTAGCAATACATAGGTAGTGGCATAAGAGGCCAATTTGTTGTTTTGGATGACGTCTACGATGCCTTCACGAGCAAAATCAGGCTCCACATCGGCGATATTGCGGAAAGGAGCCAGAAAGTCAAAGGTAAAGTGGGCGTTTTCGGGCAGGGAGCGTATCACGCCGCCCACTGTGAAAGGCCCCTGATTGGCGAGCATTAACTGTTTGCCCATACAATCTTCTTTGCCAAAAAAGCGCAGAGCCGTTTTGTCGGTCAATACAATCGAAAATGGGGTATGCAACGCGCGGTCAGGGTCGCCTTGGAGGGTTTCAAACCCAAAGACCTGCATAGTGGTTGAATCGGCAAAAAAAGCATTTTCTACCTCAAAGCCCTGGTCTTGGCCGGGGATTCGTACGCTGATGCTACGGGGATAAAACCGCGTAGTTTGCTCAATTTCGGGGAAATAATTCGGGAGCATTGGCGCAAAAGGTGCTGGTGAGCGCGTGATGGTAAAAGCACTTCCCGTAAAATTAAGCTCATAATTCAGGCGATACAGACGGTCGGTGGTGGGATAATGGCGGTCGTAGGAGTGTTCAAAACGGTACCAGATGAACGTCAGGAAGCAAAACGTCAGCCCCAATGTCAATCCCGCAAAATTGACGAAGGAAAAGAGTTTATTTTTGCGGATTTGCCGAAAAGCAATGCGAATGTAATTGCGTAACATAGTTTTTGTGTTTGGAACATGGAAAACGGAGTAAGAAGAAAGAAGCCCGTTCTCCATTGTTCCGTTGTCCGTTTTTACTCCGATTTCAATGATTTTACGGGATTCATCAGAGCCGCTCGGATGGATTGCGCACTGACCGTTAATAAAGCAATACCGACGGCAACAACTCCCGCTAACCCAAATACCCACCATTGGATGTCCATCCGGTAGACAAAGTCTTTGAGCCACTCGTTCATGGCATACCACGCAATAGGTGAGGCGATGACGATGGCAATCAACACGAGTTTTAAGAAATCTTTTGACAACAACGCCGTGATTCCCAACACCGAAGCACCCAGCACTTTCCGAATGCCGATTTCCTTAGTGCGTTGGGCAGTAGTGTATGCCACCAAGCCGAATAGGCCCAAACAAGCCAATAAAATAGCCAAGCCCGCAAACACCGTAAACACGCGGCTGATGCGGTTTTCGTTGGCGTACATTTGGCGGTATTCTTCGTCAAGGAAGGTGTAGCTGAATGGACGATGTGGCGCAAGCGTTTTCCATTTGTTTTCCAAAAAAGACAGCGTTTGCGGAATATTATTTCCCGTCATTTTGACCAACAATACGTTGCCCCAAGTGACTGGAAAAATACCCAAAGAACCGATGGGCTGTTTCATCGAAGCAAAGTGAAAATCGCGAAAAACGCCCTTGATTTCTCCCAAACGGCCGCCCAATTTGATTTTTTTTGCAACAGCTTCCTGTGGTTTCCAACCTAGTTGTTTGGCCAATGTTTCGTTGATTAAAAAGCGATAATCGCTCTTGGAATCATCTTCAGCGTTGAGCAGTTGTATGTCGGCCTCGGTAAGGTCGCTGCCCGCTATAATCTTGATGTCTAAGGTTTTGGCCAAATCTTCATCTCCCGGAAATGCCGTAATCATCTTCTGGACGGGATTGGATGTGCCTACGGTTTCCACACCGTCGCCCCATTGAATAAACGTGGGCGTTTCGTACGCCAGTGCTACATTTTTGACGTTGGGGTTTTGCGTAAATTCATTTTTCAGCGCCTTCAGATTTTTATTGATGCGCCCATCCGTTGGTAAAGCAATAATGTGCTGTTTATCGTAGCCCAGTTTCTTGTTTTGGATATAATTCATCTGATTGTTGACCACGAGTGTACTCACAATCAGAAAAACGGAAATGATGAACTGTAACACAATCAAGGATTTACGCAACAATAACCCCGAAGCCGTATTCTTAAACGCGCCTTTCAATACTTTGATGGGCTGGAAGTACGACAGCGCCAAAGCGGGATAACTCCCCGCTACAAAACTAACCAGCAGCCAAATGCCCGTCAATGACAAGATTCCAATGGGTTGAAAGAGAACGTTGAATGAAAGTTGGCGTTGAGAAAGTTGATTAAACGACGGCAAAAAGGCTGCTGCCGCCGCTAAACTCAGCGCTAATGCAACCAAGGTAAGCACCAACGACTCGCTCAAAAATTGCCAAAATAACTGTCTGCGAAAGGCCCCCAGTACTTTTCTCATGCCCACTTCCTTGGCGCGCTCGGTGGCGCGGGCGGTGGTGAGGTTCATGTAGTTGGTGGCGGCAATGACCAAAATAAGCAAGGCAATAACCAAAAAAATATAGACGTAGGTGATGTCGCCAGCGGCGCTCATGCCACCTTGGGCTTCGGAATAGAGGTGAACATCGGCGAGAGGTTCGAGCAGATAAGTGACAAAATTGTTACCAGTCATTTCGGTTTCGGCCGACTGTTGGCGCATGTACGAGGCGATTTTTGACTGAAGCGCAGCTATCGAAGTAGAAGGGCGCAGCAGTAAATAAGTGACGTAATTGGCGTTCCACCACGTCTCGGTTTTAGCGGCCGAAAGTGAGTTGAAAGACGCCACAAAATCAAATTGTAATTGAGAATTGGAAGGAGCATCCTCAGCAATGCCTGTCACTAAATAGTCTACTTTGTCTTCCAGTCGAATGATTTTGCCCACAGGTTCTTCTATTCCAAAGTATTTTCGGGCGGTTGAGGCCGTCAGAACCACCTGATTTGGGGCGTTGAGCACCGTTTTTGGGTTTCCTTTCAATAATTTGAACGAAAAGAAATCAAAGAAAGATGAGTCGGCCCAGCAAAAGCGAGGTTCGTTAAACAACAAGTCACCTTGTTTGACCACGACGGTACTTTGAGAGTGGGCGGGGTCGGAGACCCGAACGAAGCCTTCTACCTCGGGAAAGTCGCGCCGAAACGCTGGCCCGACTTTGGTGCCCGTCATGACGGTTTTGTTGGCGGTTCCTTCAATACTATAATGCATCACCGCCCGTGCAATGCGGGAACCGTTTTGGTGAAATTGATCAAAACTCAGTTCGTGTTGGATGTACAAGCCAATCAGCAGACAGGCGGTCAAGCCCGCCGCCAAACCAAATACATTGATAAATGTAAATGCCTTGTGTTTCCACAAGTTGCGCAACGTGGTTTTGAGATAATTCCGTATCATAACAAAAGAAGAAGAAAAGGCTTGTTGAAAATTGTTCAAATGATGTACCAGAAGAGTAAGTAATTGATAAATAAAGATTTGTGTTTTTGGTTTCTAAAGAAAATGTCCGCAAACGGACAGGTTTAGCTTCGTTTGCGGACATGCCAACGATTGGTTTTTTGCCTGATTTGATACTGCTAAACTGCATTGAAGGGAGTTATTCTCTATATTTTGCCCGATAAAGTTTTAAGATACGCCCGTAAAAATGGTCTTTCTGTCGATTAAGTTTGAGGTTTTCCCCAATTCATTATAATCTTGTAGCTTAGCTTAATACTATGGAATTAGGAAAATCAATCAGCAGTTTAACCGTTTTGGTGCACATCATGGTGTGGTTGCTGCTTGGATTTATTGTCCTTTTTTATCCACCCCTTACTTGGGATATGACCGTCCCTACGGCCTTTTGGATTAAGCAGATATTGAATTTTTTTATGTTGGCAGGGATGTTTTATTTCAACGCCCTTTACATGGTCCCTGCGTTTTTAGTCAATGAAAAAAAAACGGTGTTTATTGTGTGGTTTGTGGGGGCTATCGTTTGTTTTTTGGTACTGGCCCGAATCATAGAAATTAATCTTCATGTAAATGAACAGATGGCGGCCTTGAAAGGCAGTAAAAGCATTAAGAGTAAATATACCCTCGATGTTCATCTGTTTATGGTTGCTATTTTGGTCATGGTTATCAGTACCAGTTTTGCGGCTGCTCAGAGATGGCAATCGGAAGTAAAAAAGCATGAAATGATTGAAAAACAGCACATTGCTTCGGAGTTAGCGTTGTTAAAAGCGCAGATAAATCCCCATTTTTTTTTCAACACCCTTAATAATATTTATGCTCTGACTTATTCCGATATTCCTCTATCTAGAGAAGCGATTCTGAAACTTTCTCGCATGATGCGCTATTTATTGTACGAGACCCTGCTAGAGAAGGCATTGTTAAGTCAGGAGATTTCCTTCATGAATGACTATATTGAACTGATGAAATTGCGTCTTCATGCATACACAACCTTGGAGGTTCAAGAATTTAAGTCGGACCATGAATATTCGGTAGCACCCATGCTTCTGCTGCCATTCATTGAAAATGCTTTCAAACACGGGACCAGTTCTCTGAACAAAACGGCCATTTTGATTGCGCTCAATGCCCAAAATGGTATCCTAACCCTAAAAGTAAAGAATCAAATACATCCCAATAAAGATGCTTTTGGGGATACCAACGGGGGTATTGGGCTAGTTAATACCAAACGAAGGCTTGATTTACTTTATCCAGGTCGACATTCGCTTATCATTGATGAAGACTTTGAAAACAAAACGTACCAAGTTGAGTTGAAAGTAGAATTGTAGATACCACCATTCCCGTCAAAAAAGCCATGAAATTAAATTGCATTACCGTAGATGACGAACCACCTGCACTCGGGCTGCTCAATACTTTTGTGGTGCAAACTCCTTTTTTAAACTTAACGGGCCAGTATGCCAACGGGGTAGAAGCGCTACAAGCCATTCATAACCAGCCAATACACCTTGTTTTTTTGGATATTCAGATGCCAGATTTAAACGGAATGGAGCTGGCGCGGATTATCAGCCAAACAAATTCATTGGTGCAGACCCGCATTGTGTTTACCACGGCCTACAACCAGTTTGCGGTCGAAGGCTACAAAGTAGATGCGCTGGATTATCTGATGAAACCATTCAGTTACGAAGAGTTTTTAAGGGCCGCCACCAAGGGAAAAAACCATTTTGAGTTGGCTGAAAATAACCTTCAAGACAACTGCATGTTTGTGAAATCTGACTACAGACTGATTCGGGTAGATTTTGATTCTATTTTATACATCGAGTCATTCAAGGATTACGTCAAGATTCATCTCACCGCGCCTGCCGCTCCCATCATTACGCTGAGCCGCCTGAAAGCCATCGAAGACAAGCTACCTCCCTCAAAGTTTCTCCGGATACACCGCTCGTTCATTGTCGCTATTCATAAAGTAGATTCTATTAGTAGAAATGCCGTTTCTATCGGAAAAACAACGCTTTCCGTGGGCGATTTGTACAAGGATGCTTTCAAAGAATTAATGGGAGTATAGGGGAAGTTAGGCTTATACAGGAGACAAATGGGGTTTGTTTGCCCGAACTTATTTCCCTGGTTAGAGAGTGCGTCTGTCGATAAATTCATCCTCTCTGGCTGATTTTTATTGTGGTTATTGACGCAGAATAGTAGTTTTAAAGTTGCTTAATTTATTTAAGTAGATAGATAATAGTCTTACACCCCTTTGGCACTGCGGGAGGGGTGTTTTTATATGCCATACTCATTGGATTATGTTGTTAAAGAAAACGATGACGTTCCGAAGCAGTTAGCCGCCGAAAATGTTTGAAAAACGTACTAAAAAAGAGTGATTGACGTTATATTTCTAAGTGTAATGCGTTATAAATCACAAACTTCTATTTTATTTCCATGAAATCCAACGTTCTACTTTTTAGCCTTGTATTAGCAATGGGATTATCGGCTTGTGAAAAAATAGACTCCGAAGAACCACCAATCCCTACTGTACCAGAACTGACGCTTGCCGAAAAAGCGAAAAAATATACCGATGAACATCCCGATATTCAGTCTCCCTTGATAGTTAATGCCCTTCCTAAATCGGTAAATGTTGCGCTGGGTACTGTATTCATTGATACTTTTAAGTTTGGTTACAATGCACAGGAGCAATTAGTGCAAATCTCTACGGATAAAGGTCCGGTACTTGATATTACCCTTGACCAAACGGCTCGGAAAGCTACTGGTAAATTTGGTAAGCAGGAACTCAATTTTCAACTCAATCAGAACGGATTAGCTGAAAGTGCCGTAGGTTTTTTTCCAAGTGGGAAGGAGGCCAATAATCAATATTTTTATAAAAATGGCTATTTGGTGGCCATGACGGATAAACTTTACCTGACAACCTTAAAATACAGCGGAAACGGAGATTTATTGGAGTGGAAAGGTACAACCCATCAAGGGGAAAGAGTCAATATATCATACGAATATACTGATTATCCCAATACCATTCGTCAGGAAGTTACCTATTGGACGACTAACCATTTATCTTTCAGAGGTGATTTTTTAGGGAAATACAGTAGTAAATTGCTGAAAAAGGCAGTAATCGGTGTACCTTCCTTAGGTGGCAGTACTTTTGTGCTTGATTTTGAATATACCTTTGACATTAAAGGCCGTGTTTCTAGAATGCTGATTAAACGAGATGCATTGTCAGATGTTTTGTATGAATATCGTTATTAGAAACCACCTCGGTCAATATTGCTTTACTCGTCGGATAAAAACCGACGAGTTTTTTTATGGATTTTTAAAAATAACCACCGTTTGATATTTGCCAATCTGCCTCTACCTTTGACTTCTTGTTTTAAACTTCATTAACGTACTGCAATGAAAAAGACCGTAACCGTTTTATTATCAGTAATTTACTTGACTGTGCTTGTGTCCATGGATGTTGCTTCCCAAAACCCTTTTTTTAGTAACTACAACACGCCTTTTGGCGTGCCGCCCTTTGCTCAAATCAAAAATGAGCATTTTGAACCCGCCTTTATCGAAGGTATGAAACAACAGGCGGCGGAGATTGCGGCCATTGCCGCCCAAAAAGAAGTGCCAACCTTTACCAATACGATTTTGGCGCTGGAAAACAGCGGCGATTTGCTGGACCGCGTCGGAACCGTGTTTTTTAATTTTAATAGCGCCAATACCAACGACGGTATTCAGAAAATTGCGCAAACGCTGTCGCCCAAAATGTCTAAGCACCGCGACGATATCCAACTGAATGCAGAATTGTTCAAGCGGGTAAAAACCGTTTATGACCAACGTAGTACCGCAAAACTAACGCGAGAACAGCTGATGTTGCTCGAAAAAACCTACAAAAGCTTTGTGCGTAGCGGCGCGGCACTCTCGGCCGAAAAGCAAGAACGGATGCGTAAAATCAACGCCGAAATGTCGCTGCTGACTTTAAAGTTTGGTCAGAATCTGTTGGCAGAAAACAACAATTATACGTTAGTCATTGATAAAAAAGAAGACTTGAGTGGCTTGCCAGAGTCGTTGATTGCCGCCGCTGCCGATGATGCTAAAAAACGTAAAATGGAAGGTAAATGGGTGTTTACGTTACAAAACCCCAGCATTATGCCTTTTTTGCAGTACGCCGATAATCGCTCATTACGGGAAAAGATTTTTAAAGCCTACCTCGAACGCGGAAACCACAACGACGCTTACGACAACAAAGCCATCATGACAAACATCGTGGCGTTGCGGGCCGAAAAAGCAGCCTTGCTTGGTTACGAAAACCATGCGGCCTACGTGTTGGAAGAGAGTATGTCGAAAACGCCCGCCAAAGTGAGCGAATTGTTGAATCAATTGTGGACTGCCACCGTGCCCGTGACCAAACAGGAAGCGACTGAGTTGCAGACGTTGATGGACAAAGACGGCAAAAACGAAAAACTAGAAAGTTGGGATTGGCGCTACTACGCCGAAAAATTGCGCAAGCAAAAATACGACCTCAACGAAGAGGAATTACGTCCTTATTTTTCGTTGGAAAACGTGCGTAAGGGTATTTTTACGCTTTGCGAACGACTCTACGGCCTGAAATTTGAGCCGCGTGCCGATATTCCCGTGTACCACGAAGAGGCCACGGCTTATGAAGTAAAAGAGACCAATGGGCAACACTTGGGCGTCATATACATGGATTTTCATCCGCGTGCGAGCAAGCGCGGCGGTGCTTGGATGACGAGTTACCGCAAGCAAGAAATGGAAAACGGCAAGCGCGTAGCTCCGGTAGTTTCCATCGTTTGTAATTTTTCCCGCCCTTCGGGCAATGCCCCCGCCTTGCTCAGCATGGATGAAGTGCAGACGTTCTTTCATGAGTTTGGGCACGCATTGCACGGTCTACTTTCCAACGTCAATTATGGAAGCCTGTCGGGCACGTCGGTGCCGCGTGATTTTGTGGAGCTGCCTTCGCAAATCATGGAAAACTGGGCCACCGAGCCAGAAATGTTGAAATTGTACGCCAAACATTACCAAACAGGCGCGGTGATACCTGAGGCCCTTATTGAAAAAATGAAAAAAAGCAGTTTGTTCAATCAGGGCTTTGAAACGTCGGAATACTTGGCGGCTTCGTTGTTGGATATGAGTTATCACACCCTAAAGCCTGGGCAAACGCCGACGGATGTACTGACGTTTGAAAAAGAAGCGATGGACAAAATCGGCCTGATTTCTCAAATCCCGCCGCGTTATCGCACCACGTATTTCCAGCATATTTTCTCGGGCGGGTATTCGGCAGGCTATTACAGCTACATTTGGTCGGCGGTGTTGGATGCCGATGCTTTTGAAGTTTTTAAGCAAAAAGGCCTTTTTGACCCCAAATCGGCTCAATCTTTCCGTAAAAACGTACTCGAAAAGGGCGGAACCGACGAGCCGATGGCACTTTACCTCAACTTCCGTGGCGCCGAGCCAGACATTAAACCGCTCCTGCGCCGTCGGGGGTTGATGAAGGACGTGAATTGAGGAGTTATCCGTTAATAGTTATCCATATTAAGGAGATTTGATTAAGGAGATTTGAACGTTTGTTCAGGTCTCCTTTTTTGCTTTGGAGAAGCCCGAGTCTTGGGGGTAGATGCAATAATCGGGTTTGCTTTCCATCAGCCAATAAGGCCTGTCTATCCTTTCGATTCCGGGCTTTATCCTATTTTGCTTTCTGCGGGATTAATTCCGACTCACCTTTACAGCACCAATTATACAACCATGAAAAAAATTTATTTTCTTCTCGCTATTACACTTCTTGCTTCTGCCCTCCTGACGCCCGCAATGGCGCAGTTTCCGATGGGGGGAGCCGCTCCGACCAAAGCCCTGCCCGGAACGGCGGGCGACCAAACCCCGAAAGGTAGCTCTAAAATTACGGGTTTTGTGGTGGATTCATCAGTTACTAAAGCCGTCGAATTTGCCAATATTGCGCTCTACAACAAAAGCACTGGCAAAGCCGTAGATGGGACTGTTGCTGACGAAAAAGGGAAATTTGTTTTGAATAAAATCGTGGAAGGAGAGTATCGTTTGCTCATTTCTTTTCTGGGGTTTAAGAACAAAACGATTGAAAACATAACGCTGACCAAAGGTCAAGAACTAGAGCTGGGGGTGATAAAGCTAGGAACTAATGTGCAGACCCTCAGTGAAGTAGTTGTGACTGGGCAGGCCGCTTTGATTGAAGAAAAAGTGGACCGCTTGGTGTACAATGCCGATAAAGATATCTCGGCCAAAGGAGGAGACGCGGCCGATGTATTGCGCAAAGTGCCCTTGCTCACAGTAGATTTAGACGGTAACGTATCGCTCCGGGGTAGTCAAAATATTAGGGTGTTGATTAACAATAAACCCAGTACTATTATTGCCAGCAGTGTTTCCGACGCGTTGAAACAAATTCCTGCCGACCAAATCAAAACTGTGGAAGTGATTACTAGCCCGTCGGCAAAATACGATGCCGAAGGCTCGGCAGGGATTATCAACATCATTACCAAGAAAAACAGCCTTCAGGGAATGAACCTGAACATAGACGGTGGCGTGGGCAACCGAGGCTCTTCGCTGGCCCTCAACGGAAGTTACCGAAAGGGGAAAGCAGGATTTACGCTCGGTGGATTTGGCCGCGCCAACTACAACGTAATTACCAAAACGAGCCTGGAACAAACGGGCATCGTCAATGGTATCACCACGCTGACCCGACAAACGGGCGATGGTAGCAGCAACATGTTGTTTGGGCAATATAACCTTGGTTTTGACTACGACTTGGCCAAAAACCAAAGCATCACCGCTGGGGTACGTTATGGGGTTCGAAACATGGTGAACCAGCAAGATTTGGTAACAAGATTGTTTACCAACGGTGTGGGTGGATTGGCTTCGAGCCGCAATGTAGATGCTAAAAACCTGTCAGGAACGGTTGATATCAACGTGGATTACCTGCATACTTACAAAAAACCGCAGCAAGAATGGAGCATTTCGACGCTCTACAGCCGCAATGGCTTGACGAATGATTTTGACGCCAATTTATTGAACGGCGAAGGCAGCCTGACGAGCCGCCAACGAAACCTTAACGCTAACGTAAATCAGGAATTTACGTTGCAAACGGATTATCAAACACCGATTAAGAAAAACCAGTTGCTAGAATTTGGAGCAAAAGGGATTTTTCGGGAAGTTACCAGCGATTACCGCTACTTATTGGCGGGTCCAACGGGTGAATTTACCAAAGAAATCAATCAACCCTCTGGCGAGCTGATTTATCACCAAAACATCGCGGCGGGCTACACATCTTACACCTACACCACTAAAAAGCGTTATACTTTCAAAGGAGGATTGCGCTACGAACACACATTCATCGACGCCAGCACCCGCGAAGGTGGTCCCATCGGAATCGGTGATTATGGCGTCTTGGTGCCGAGCGTCAACGCTTCCAAAACCATTAAAGGTACGACCTTAAAATTGGGCTACAACCGACGGATTCAGCGCCCAGGATTGCAGCAGCTGAACCCTAACTTCAACGCCGCCAACCCCCAAAATATCACGATTGGTAACCCAAGTTTGCGGCCTGAATTGACCAACAACTTTGAATTAGGATTGAGCAAAACCATCAAAAAAGTATTTGTAAATGCTACCTTTTTCGGGCGCGTGACCAATAATGCCATTTCGCAAGTACGACGCCCTTCCGACACTCTGGCGGGTGCGATTGTGACTACGTTTGAAAACATTGGTCGTCAACACGCTTACGGGACCAACATTTTTGCCAACATTGCCGTTACCTCCAAAATCAACGTAGGGATTTTCTCAAATGTATTCTACACTACCCTGAGCGGACAAGCAATGGGAGAGAACGGGGTGTCACAAAATCTCACCAATGACGGTTTTAACGTAAGTGGTGGGTTGTTTTCGCAGGCACAATTTAAAAATGGTTGGGGGGCGCAGGCATTTGGATTTTTGCAAGGTTCGCAGGTGCAGTTGCAGGGAATGCAGGGAGGATTCGGTTTTTATACCGTAGGAATCAAGAAAGAGTTTAAAAACAAAAAAGGCAGTATCGGGTTGGCGGGAGAAAACTTCCTGAGCCGTCGTTTCAACATCCATACCGAACTCAATTCTGCCCAATTCAATCAGGTAAGTGATGTGTACCTTTACAACCGAGGTGTGCGTATGACATTCACCTACAAAATTGGAAAAATGACCATGGAAGCTCCTAAAAAGAAAGCCCGCTCGGTCAACAATGACGATGTAAAGACGGAAGGAAACGGCCAAGCGGCCCCTGGAGCAGCTCCCGCAGGCGGTGCCTCAAGACCTTAGTGGACTATTTTTAACCTATTCATAATTAACGTATTATAACTTAAAAATCCTAACAAAATGAAAACAAACAAACTTTTGGTTGCAACATTGGTCGCCTTCGTTTCAATCAGTTCGTACGCCCAAACGGTGGATGAAATCGTGGATAAACATATTGCGGCAATGGGCGGCGCGGATAAATTAAAAGGGGTAAGTACAATTGTGATTGAGCGCACACTCTCGGTTCAAAACATGGAAATTCCTAACAAAACGACGGTGATGGTGGGCAAGGCCTTGCGTACGGAATCGTCGGTAATGGGTAATTCTATGGTGCAGGTGGTGGAGGGTGCTACGGGTTGGATGATACGTCCCGCCATGATGGGTGGAACGGGAGACCCAGAAGACATGCCTGCCGAAATGGTGAAGCAACAGTCGGGCCAATTAGACCCATTTGGCGAGTTGTATAATTACAAAGACAAAGGCAATAAAGTAGAGCTGGTAGGCAAAGAAAAAGTAGAAAAAGACGATGCTTATCACCTCAAAGTTACGACGAAAGACGGTCAGGTGATGGAGCAATACATTGATGCTAACACCTTTATGTTGACCAAGCTGAAAACAACGATAAATGGTCAAGATGGCGAAATTATGTTTTCAGATTATAAAGAGGTAGAAGGCATCAAGATGGCCAATACCATGGATATGACTAGTCAAATGGGAGCCTTGACTTTTATCACCAACAAAGTGACGGTCAATGCAAAGGTAGACGAATCTATTTTTAAGAAGCCAACGAAGTAAGAAGTGAAGAGGCTACACATTTTCTTCACCATCTGTTGAACACAAAGCCGCTCCGAAAGGGGCGGCTTTGTGTATTTACTAGTTATTCAACAGATTATTTTCATGGCTTACTCTCTACGACTAACCTCTGCGATAGGGGCGGTCAAATTTTTGATTGTGTTGGTGGGCCGCTAAACGTTGACGTTGTACGGGTGTCAAAACGGACCAAATTTCGCGTTGTTTTTCGTTTTCCAAACGCTGAATATCTCGGCCACTGAGACGTCGTCCTTTCAGGATGCGGTCATAATGATTCTCGATTCTTTTCAACTCATTCTCCTGCTTACGCGTCAGTTTGACGATGTTATCCAATCGGTTGATTTTTAGTTCTTCGTAGGCATTATCAATTCGAGGATTGTCGAATTGTGGTGCCTGATTAGGACGTTGGCTTGGATATTGGCCGCGTTGGGCATTGACAGTTGCGATGCTCAAAAGAGCGAAAGCGGCGATGGCTAAGATGGTCTTTTTCATGGTTGCTGTTATTTGAATTGCTTGTTTTTTGTTGGTTTACGAAGGTTAGAACGAAATGAAAACCCAACGTTTAACGCACTTTTAGTCTAATCTACCAATCGACTGTTCTAGTAGATGGTCTCAAAAAACACACCGATGAATGGAAATATATTTTTTCTTTAGCCCCAATCCCATGTCGCCATTTTGGGGAGAAGAGGCTTCAATGATTCCTTGTTTGATTAGCAATTTAGCCTCAGAAAACTCATTCGTAACTGGGTCGTACCATTGACCGACTATTTCCAAAAAGTTGGTTTTTTGTTTGTTCCCCCCAGTTCTCGGCAATCACTACAGGCCGCACTGCCAGTGGTATACCAAAGTTCTTGGGAACCAGGAACGGGGAATTCTACCAAAATTAGATGAGATAACATCTCAAACATCCTTATCGCTTCAGATGCTGGTAATGTGTCGATAGGTTCGCAGGAGCTATCCAAGAAAGTAAGTCCGCCCAGATTTTCTGTAATAAATAGTCGTTTTTCTTGCATCGAAGACGCGCTAAAAAAACCAAAAACAATTTCATTTGGGTCGCTAATGCACAAAATATTGCCCGTTACTTGCGATGGCTGAGAATCAAACAGCCCACCCGTTACTTCGTTGGTTCTGGAAAGTGCATTCCAGTATTCAAATTCCTGCTGCGAAATTCCATACTGTTTTACCAGAATACTGTATTTAATCCGCAACTTATCACCGAGTACAGGCACAAACGTAATCGGTACATCCCGAATAACATCCTCACTGAGTTTAATGGACGAGGCAACCGTAATCAGCGTCGATTTTCGATTATCCCAACACCTATTAACATCTTCTGTTCGCCCCTTAATTTGTTTGCCAATTACTTCATAGCCAGTATACAGTGGCATTTGATACTCCCAGGTTTCTTCAAAATTCCACCGGTAGAAGCGGGTCTTATTCAACGGGTCATGCGTATTAACATTGATTTGTACGCCTGTTTTGTCTGGACTCACTCTGTAAGTGACACTATCAATGGGAGGCGTTTGCATGGCTGGTACATACTGAGAGATGTATTCTTTGCCGTTTTTTGTACGGATATGGAGTCGGAATTTTTCGTTATCTAAATAAGCAATGGCTCCCACTGTATAAATTCCGGGTTGCATTTCTACAAATTTAAAATTGCTGCCTTTGTCACCTTCTACACTGACCGTGGCCTCCCGCTCCACCATGGGCGGGTCTTTCTCATTGATATTTTGGGTGCGGCTCAATTTAATTTGGCTGGTAGTCAAAGGGCTGACATTCAAGGAGCCATCTACTACCAGAAAGCTGGC
Organism: Runella aurantiaca; assembly: GCF_003339505.1. Lineage (GTDB taxonomy): Bacteria > Bacteroidota > Bacteroidia > Cytophagales > Spirosomataceae > Runella > Runella aurantiaca. The sequence goes on along the minus strand of NZ_QPIW01000010.1, from coordinate 128,885 downwards.
CGCCTGCGTGATTTCTGGAGGCATATAGGGTTGAACACAACTATATGCTAAATACAACCCCAACGACAGTATGGATAGATAGAGTAACTTAACGTGATTTTTCATGACTTATCGGACTTATTCTATAAAGTTCTGTCTCTCATTAGAATACCTACAACAAGCACCTATTTTTTTGGATTTCATCGGGCCGCTTCGAGGCCACATATCATTTATTGATTATTAATGGGAGTCGTTTTATGTCCCTATTAAGTCGCTTTAATGACAACTTTTCCCGTTCCATTTCATTCACTATTGGGCACACTTAACACAAGACCGATATTTGTACCCATACTTCACTGTATAGTAGTCGAGTATGCCATTGAAAGTTTTTTATTATAAACAGCCCTTAAAGGTGTATTCACATGTAAGATGCATTAATGATAAATTTCATATAAATAAACAATAAACCTATTAAAGCTATGGACTACTCATTGCCACAGACCATCGATAATCACCTTGGTGAAAAATTGATTTTTAAGCGAATACTACATGAGCCAGACGGTGATGTTTTGATTGGCGAAAACTTTGTACAACCTGGTAGCGGCCCACCCATGCATACACACTGGCTGCAAGACGAAGGTTTTACAGTCTTAAAAGGCCGAATAGGCTACCAATTGGCTGGAAAGCCTAAGCAGTACGCAAATGTAGGGGAGTCGATTGTGTTCAAAAGAGGCGTTCCTCACCGTTTTTGGAACGATGGCTCGGAGGTGTTGCACTGTGAAGCGTGGTTGAAGCCCGCAAACACCATTATATTTTTTCTGAGTAGCATCTTTGCCGCTCAAAATAAATCAGGCAAAGCCCAACCTGAATTTTTTGATGCGTCTTACCTTCTCACCCGCTATGCGAGTGAATATGAAATGAACGAAATACCATACTTCGTCAGGAATGTTGTGATGCCTATTGCGTATCGAATAGGTAGGCTATTTAATAAGTATGAGCATTTTAAAGATGCCCCCGAACCAGTAAAATAACCTTAAAAAGGGTCAGAAACTTGCTAAATATTAAAATCTATCTACAGTTTAGCAAAGGGGACGGCAGAGGAAATCACACCAGTGGTAGGGTAACTCGAAATTCGCGCCCGTCATCCTCAATGATGGGCGCGGGTTGCCCAAGCATTCGGTACTTGGTAAGGATGTTACTCAGTCCTACGCCGTTGCTCAGCACCCGAGTGGATTTGCGCTGTATGTTATTGCTGACTACCAGCTGGTTGGTCTCATTAAGAAACAAATTGATGGTTAGCGGCTGCTCGGGCAATATGACGTTGTGCTTAACGGCGTTTTCAATCAGTAGTTGGAGTGTCAAGGGGGGGAGTTGGCGCTCTTCACCGTTGGACAAAACATTTGCGGTTAATATAAGCGAATCTCCGTGGCGAGTTTTGAGTAAGTGGTAGTATGAGTTAAGAAAGTCAAGTTCTGCCGATAACGGCACCAACGTTGCATCGTTGCAGCGGAGTAAATAGCGATATACAGAACTCAGCTCTTCGCTAAAAGTTTCGGCTTTCTGAGGATCTTCGCCGATTAGGGCCGTTAACGAGTTAAGGCTATTGAACAAAAAGTGTGGATTGACTTGCTGGCGTAGCGCATCTAATTCGGTTTGCATCTTTGCCTTTTTGAGGTCTTCGGCATCCGTCAGGGCCAAACGATAAAGTTTTAGATAATAAATAACTTCATAGACGCCACCGACAATGAAAGCAAACGAAATGGCCATTGCAATATGGGTCAGATACACGCGGGGTGTTGGGGCAGCAATCAGGCCCGTAGGATCAATCTGGCTGAGCCCCCAGGTTTCTATTGGCTGTATCAAGGAGATGAATACCGCGTAACCGATAAACGTAAGTAGAACGCGCCGACCAGTATTATCAATCTGAAAATAGTTGGCTCGTGCTTGAAATACCCACCAGCGTAGTAATTCCCAAGCAGTACCAGTTGTTATCAATCCCCAACCAAAGGTCAGCCATACCAATGACCAATTAAATCCGTACTCACGTATGTAGAAGAACACAAACGGTAGAACAGCCACCGGAACCCCGATGAGTCGAAACCATTTATCGTTGGGTTTAGCACGTTGAGAATCGTAGGTAATTATTGTTTGCACACCGAATCAAAATAGAGAATGTTATGGTAAAAATACAAATTTAGGGATGATAGGCAAAGCGCTAATGACCTAAAAAAACACAAAATCATAAAGGGGGAAACCATTAGGTAATTTCTGTTAAATCTAAGCTATCTTTTGTACGAAAAAGAATGTATGTCCGGCGGCACCTTCGGCCACAAAATGACGCTTCATGATCGTAAATCCGGTTTTAATCAACCAAGATTGATAGGTGTCGGCATCGGCATGACTCCAGTACATAAGCGTACCAGATTCAATCCAGTTTGTTTCTGTGCCTGTCCACTCATCAGCCCCCACCACACACAAAAAATAGCCGTTGGGCCGTAGCCATTGATAAACAGCATTAAGTAACGCCGATTGTTCGGCTAAGGGAACATGAATAATGGAATACAGCGCAATAACGGCATCAAATTCAGCGTCCAGAAAGGTCAACGTTGCCATATCCGCAACCTCAAAACGAGCCTTCGGAACGTTATGGCGGGCCAGCTTGATTTGAACGGGCGAAATGTCAATTCCCAAATACTTGACACGTTGACTTAAAAAGCGGGCCGTTGGGATCCCATCAGCGCAGCCCAATTCAAGAACGTTTGCTTCCAACGGTAAACGTTGGGTTAATTCGTTTAACCAATAACTGTAACGCTCTGGATCTGCCTCTTCATGGTTCATTCGGTAGCGGCTGCCCAATTGGTCATACCCTTGCTGTACAATACGTTTGGGATCTTCCATGACCTGATGCGTTGGTGAAATTTTCTTCATTGACAACGAAGGCAAACAACTGCTTTTGATCAATGCGGCTGCTTTTTCAGTTGCAGATAATCCAAAAAGTAAATGACTTTGAGGGAAAGATTATTGTTTTGGTCGGCTTGCAGGGTGTTTTGTAAGTTATCGAAATAACGTTCATCGGCAACGTTTGAACCGTGAAACGTAGCATTTTTCCAGACCACATTCAAAAAACTTCCCGGGGCAAACTGCCACGTATAGACCATATCGACGTTGAAATAATTGACATTGCGGTTTAACGGATCGGAAAGTTTGGCGCGGGGCGTCAATGCGCCGTCGATTTGCAACGCGAAGAATTCTTTGTTATTAACGGTGCTTGCATAATGTCTTGCTCGGAAAGTGAGCCCCATTTTGTTGGTAAAACTGTATTTTAAATTGAGTACGTTATCAATCGTGTTTACCTTACGCAGGGCAAAAATGATGCTGTTGTCGGGCAAGGTAGTGGTATAACCCATGCCACGCGGACGAGGCAAAAAGCCCAGCCGATAATTGATGGAAAACCTACTGTTGAATCGGTAGGTTTGGCCTAAAAAGAGGTCAATCCCGTTGAGATCATAGAAATTGAGAAACATTCGGTCGAAAAGCTCGGCAGTAAATGAATATTTTTTTGCCGAATTACTTTCTATCCAACCACCCAACGTAACGCTTTGGCCTCGGCTATAAACGTGGCCCATTTGGCGTGGTTCATAAAAGTCGTTCTCGAAGGGACGGTAGTTGAGCATGAGTCCAAACCAAATCAATTTTTTTGTTTGAGCGTTGATATTCAACTGAATACGAGCGTTTTGGTATTTGCTTTCGATATTCCCAATGGGCGAGTACAAATAGCTGATGTCCGAATTTAGGTTGAACATCAACCGATTGTACCAGCCTTTGGGTTCAGTAAAGCGATAGCCGGCATAGATACGATGATTGATAAAATTGTTGTTGGTAAAATACCCTAAGTCATTGCTGTTGAACTTGGTATCGGTCAATTCCTGCGCCACATTGAATGTAAATAGACCGCTGGTTTTGGCAAAAGTAAGGGTATGGCTGTAGCCAGTACTGTTGGGCGTAGCGGCATCTTTGAAGTTTAAACGGCTGATTGCTGCGCTTCCCGCGAGGTTGTAGGTATTTTTCTTGTCAAAAAAACTGAACAGGCCCGCGCTCACATTGGCGTTGTAGTTACTGCTGCCCCGAATCACGCTTGTATTGACAAAACTGACGCTCGAATTGTGTTTCAGCGTTTGGTCAAACACGACAATGTTATAATTGGTTGTTGGGTCGGTTTCAAAGCGACGGATTTCACCGTTTTCAGTATTCTCAATGAGGGCGTGTTGTGGTCGGGTAATAGCATTTAAGATACCGATGCCTAACCCATTTTTGGTACGTCCCGAGATTTTGGTGGCATTGAGCAGTTTGGATTCAGTTGGGTTTTTAGCAATTTTTTCGTTGGAATTCAATGCGTTATATGCTTTGCCTAAGTGAATGGGCGTACCGCCGATGCGTCGGGAATAAAACAGGTTGCCTTTGTTAAACAGCTCCGTTCCTTCGGTAAAAAAAGTGCGGTTTTCATTAAATTTTACTTCAAAAGGCGTCAGATTAAGGACTTGGTTATCGCTTTGTACTTGTCCGAAATCGGGAATCAACGTGGCATCCAACGTAAAAGCCTGATTCAAGCCTAACTTTAAATCAAGACCACCGGAAACTTGATTTGTCCAATTTTTTTGTCCAGCTTCATTCATCGGAAAATGATTGGCATACACCGAAAAATAGGGCGAAAACTGAAGTCTGAGCGGAGGTTTGATGTCGGTAATTCCCGTCCAGAAGCCTTCTTGGGTCAAAAAGCCGTTTATGTTGGGATTGATGGCGTTCCAGGTGTATTGCTGCTCCGTTTTTCGGCGGCGGCGTGTGATGTTTAAGCCCCAATTTTGTACCTTATCTTTGCTGAATCGAATGGCAGAATAAGGGAGAAAGATCTCGAACGACCAGCCTTTGTCGTGCATCACCACCGCACTTTTCCAAACGGCGTTCCAACTGAAATCTTCCCCGCCGTTGTCGCTGTTGGTGTTGGAGGTCATTTTGGCGTCCCATTGCTCGCCGAGCGGCGTGACGAAGTACTCAAAACCGTTGAGTTTGTCGTTGTAGGTGTCAAAAATGATTCCGATGTAGTCGTTCATGCCGAAACCATCGCGGCCTTTCAGTTCTTTGGAGACGCTGTCGAGGCTTCGCTCAAAGCAGGTTCCGCTAAAGTAAATTCCCTCATTGTCATACATCAAAAAGGTTTCGGTATGATTTCCCTGCTCTTCTTTACGCCCGATTACGGGGCGAAACTCCGTGTAATCGTCGGCTTTGGCGGCGTCTTTCCAAGCCAAATCCGTTAATTTTCCATCAATGACAACGGGTAAAGTGGTGCGTTGGGCAGGAAGATTTTTGGGAATGATTTGACCGAATAAAGGGTAAGAAAAGACGGTGCAAAACAGAAGTAAACGCAGTAGTAAACTGTTTTTCATGGGAGAAAGGGGAATGGCTGTAGTACGTTTTATTCAATGACACAAAGCTATCTCAAATTTGCATGACGCCTTCTTAAATAATGTTAAAGGGTCACAAATCCTGATCGGGAGGTATTTTTTAGTCAATGAATAAAGACAAATCTCGGAGGGAAATGTTGCATTTGAGAGTGGATATTTTTTTGGAATACGGAGGACGGAACACGGAATAGGGAGAACGGAAACCCGGAACACGAAATCCGTTCTCCTTGTTCCATATTCCGTTCTCCAACTTCTACTCCGATTTCAAACTCTTCACCGGATTCATCAACGCCGCTTTGATGGCTTGAAAACTCACCGTTAATAAAGTAATGGTCAAAGCACCCGCTGCGGCTGCTACAAAAATCCACCACGAGATTTCGGTTCTATATTCGTATTTTTTCAGCCAATCGCTGAGAAAATACCACGCGATCGGGGCAGCAATAAGACAGGAAATGATGACCAACAGCACGAAATCTTTGGATAATAATCCCCAAAGATTGGTAACGGTAGCGCCCAATACTTTGCGAATGCCGATCTCTTTGGTGCGTTGCTCGGCCACGAACGAGGCCAATCCAAATAGGCCCAAACAGGAAATAAAGATAGCCAATGCCGCAAAAATGCTCGCCAGTTGACCTATGCGCTCTTCTGCTAAGAATTTTCGTTCGTATTCCTGATCGGAAAATTTATAGTCAAAAGGACTTCCCGGATTGAATTTTTGAAATACCGCTTCTATCTTTTTCAGCGATTCGCCGGCGCTCAATGCAGGATTTAATTTGATGTTAATGACGCCCGCCCAATTGTAGTCCATCATGAAAACAGTTTGGTAAACGGGTTCAAAAGGTGAACCCATGAGCATATCCTTCACAACGCCCACAATTTGAAAAGGCTTTCCGTTCCATTTCATGATTTTACCTACTGGATTCTTCAAGCCCATATAACGAACGGCCGTTTCATTGAGCACCATTCCCGACGAATCAGTGGAAAACTTGCGGGAAAAATCTCTCCCCTGCACAAATTGCCAACCGACAGTTTTACCAAAATCATGGGTGACGGCAATGGTTCCGAAGCTATCCTTGAAATTGGGGTCTTTGCCCTCCCAATCAAAACCGCCGTTATGTGAATTGAGATTCGTGGCTGCTGTAGAGGATGTTGACATTTCTATGGCTCCGCCGCTTGCCAAAAGGGCATCTCTGAGAACGTTATAGTCTCTGTAGAGTTCGGGTGTATTCATCGTAACCGTAATCAGCCCGTTGCGATCATACCCGATGGGACGATTTTTAGCGTGTTGGATTTGACGAAAAACGATGCTCGTCCCGATAATGAGTGTCACCGAAACGGTAAACTGAACAACGACCAGTACTTTCCGGGGAACCGAAGCAAAACGACCTACTCGGAAGGTACCTTTCAGTACTTTCACGGGTTGAAAAGAAGAAAGATAAAGCGCCGGATAGCTGCCGGCAATCAAACCCGTTATCAGGCTAAAACCAACTCCCGCGAGCCAGAAAACAGGGTTCTCCCAAAGCAAAGACAGCTTTTTGTCGGCTACTTCGTTGAAAAGCGGAAGCGACAGAAGAACCAAAAGCAACGATACCACAAAAGCAAGTGCCACGACCAACAACGATTCACTGAAAAACTGACTGATGAGTTGTGAACGAACCGAACCCACCGCTTTGCGAATGCCCACTTCTTTGGCGCGCTTCTCGGAACGAGCGGTTGAGAGATTCATAAAATTGATGCAGGCCAACAGCAGCACAAATATGCCAATGATGCCAAACAGCCAAACATACTGAATACGCCCATCTACTTCTCCCGTTTTATCCCAACCGGTGTACAAATGCCATTGGCTCATGGGGTGGAGAAATACCTCATTTTTAAAGGTAGCCATCTCTGGAACGTGTTTTATTTTTACATTTTTAATTTTTTCATTGATTGCCTTAAAATCGGTATTGGGCGCGATCTGAGCCAGCATTTGCCAGGAATTATTGTTCCATTCCGCGTTGTCTTGTGCCCGTTTTACCCAAGATTCTGTCGAAACGTACAAATCCCAAGGTGCAATAAAGGTCATGTCTCTAAAATCTGTGTTGTAAGGCAAATCTTCGTACACACCCGTTACTTTTACGTTGAGTTTATTGTCGATTTTTATGATTTTGCCGATGGGGTCGGTATCGTCGAAAAGTGCCAACGCCACAGATTCAGACAATAGAATAGAAGAAGGGTCTTTTAAACCGGCTCGGGTGCCTTTGAGCATGTTCAATGAAAACATCTCGGGTGCTTCGGGGCTTAGATAATTACCCTTTTTGGTGAATTTCTTTTCGCCGTAAGCCAGAATGTGTTCGTTGGTCCAGGAAGACATAATTACGTGGGTGAAATCAGTTCCGTAAACGGTACGCAGTTCGTTTCCCAGCGGAAGCGGCATGTGCCCGCCCACCCCAAAATCTCCGTTAAATATGCCGCGTTGCATCACTTTTGCAATGAGGTTGTAGTTTTTGTGGTATTTGTCGTATGATAATTCATCCCATAACCACAGGCCGATGAGCATCGCCACGGCCATACCGGTAGCCAAGCCAAAGATGTTGATAAAAGAGTAACCTTTGTATTTCAACAGGTTACGAAAAGCGATTTTAAAATAGTTGCGTATCATGGTCGGGCTGTAGATATAGGTTGTTGGGTAATCGTTTATCTTTTTTCGTTTGGCAAATGGCCGCATTAATTTCACTGCACTGAGCGCATAGCGCCAATCGGCTTTTTGCTTTCCCGCCGTTTGAACCCAATAGGAATACAGTTCCAACAAGTCACCCTCTACCTCTTCGAGAGTGCTTGGGTCGGCCCACCAACGTAAAAGTGTGGTGACCCAGCGCGGTGGTATGGCTGATTTGGGCTTTCCCATGCTATCCTCCCATCAATTGCAGCGTGTCCGGCGGCAATGCTCCCCATAACTCTTCGCGTACTTGCTTTACTTCCATCAGCGCTCTTCGCCCCAATGCGGTCACTTCAAAAAAGCGTTTGCGGCGTCCTCCGCGCTCGGCGGTGGCGCCGCCCATTTTGGAGGACAAAAAGCCTTTTTCTTCCAAGCGCTGCAGCGTGGTGTGAATACTGCTGAAACCCACCGCCCGGCCCGTTTTTTGTTCGAGTTCCTGGGTTACCGTAACGCCGTAAGCTTCTTCGCCCAAAATGGCGACGGTCAGTAAAACTATCTCTTCAAACTCTCCCAAAAAGGTTCGTTTCATATCTTGTTTTATTTGATACGATAATGTCGATAAAATGCCGTGCCAACGAAAGTAAACCCACAGAAAAGGGTATTTGCAGCACTTTTTTACAAAAATGAAACATGGGAGTGTCCGCTTTTGGACAGTAGACGTACCAAAGCGGACAAGGCAATCCGTACAGATTGCCTTGTTGAAATGAAGAATAAAATACAGGTTTACTCCGTTTTTAAACTTTTCACGGGATTCATCAAAGCGGCTTTGATGGCTTGAAAGCTGACGGTTAACAACGTGATGGCTAACGCACCTGCGCCCGAGGCTATAAAGACCCACCAACTGATGTCGGTGTGGTATTCATATTTTTGAACCCAATCATTCATAAAATAGTAAGCGATTGGAGAAGAAATCAGGCAGGAAATAATAACCAACAACACAAAATCTTTGGAAAGTAAACCCCACAAATTGGCTACTGATGCCCCTAGTACTTTGCGTATACCGATTTCTTTGGTGCGTTGCTCGGCAACAAAACTAGCTAACCCAAATAAGCCTAAACAAGAAATGAAGATGGCAAGCATGGCAAAGAAGGTAGCCAATTTGCTGATGCGCTCCTCGTCGCTGAATTTTTTGGCGTATTCATCATCGACAAATTTGTATTCAAACGGAGCCGAAGGATTATGTTTTTTGAAAACAACTTCAAGCTTAGCCAATGCCTCACGTGAGCTGATGGTAGGGTTGATTTTGATATTAATCACGTTGACATCTTTGTAATCCAATACAAAGGAGGTGCGGAAAACGGGGCTGTATGGTGATTGCATCACCAAATCTTTTACCACGCCAATGACTTGAAAAGGTTTTTCGTTAATCTTTACAATTTCGCCAAGGGGCTTCTTGAGGCCCATAAATTTGACGGCGGTTTCGTTCAAAATAATCGCCGAAGAATCCGTTACGAATTCTCTGGAAAAATCGCGTCCTTCTTTAAACTCCCAACCGATGGTTTTTCCGAAGTCATGGGTGACCGATACTGCCGCAAAATTGCCCTGAATGGAGGGGGCTTTGCCACGCCAATCGTAGCCGTTGTTGATTGCCCAAATGGAAGTGACGGGGTTGGATGATTCCGACATTTCGGCCACTACCCCCGTTTTCAATAAATCATTTCTAAGCACATCGTAATGGCCCGTAAGATCAGGCGTATTGATAGGGATCGTTAGTAATCCGTCGCGACTATAGCCGATGGGCCGGCTTTTGGCGTGTTGAATTTGACGAAAAACAACGATGGTGCCGATGATTAAAGTAACTGAAACCGTAAATTGAACCACTACTAATACTTTGCGGGGAACCGCCGCAAAACGCCCTACTCTAAAAGTGCCTTTTAAGACCTTAATGGGCTGAAAAGAAGATAGATATAGCGCGGGATAACTCCCCGCAACTACGCCCGTTAATAAAGTAAATCCGACGCTAAGTAACCAAAATACAGGATTGGACCACAGAAGGAACATTTTCTTGTCGGCAACTTCATTGAACGTCGGTAAAATAAGCTGTACTAATAGCAGAGATAATCCAAAAGCAATAATGACCACTAGCAATGATTCACTGAAAAATTGGTTGATTAACTGTCCGCGTACCGAACCGATCGCTTTGCGAATCCCCACTTCCTTGGCGCGTTTTTCGCTACGAGCGGTGCTCAAATTCATGAAATTGATGCAGGCCAACAACAACACAAAAGCGCCGATAATGCCAAACAACCACACAAATTCGATGCGTCCGCCCGTGTTTATGCCGTTTTTAAACTCAGAATACAGGTGCCATTTCGACATAGGGTGCAGAAAAACAACGGGTTTGAACGCTTTTTCTTCAGGGCGGATTTTATTGAATTTTACATTTTTGATTTTTGCCGAAACCTGAGCTATATCAGCGTTGTTGGCCAATTGAGCGTAGGTTTGGGTAAAATTGCTGCGCCACGGATTCGTCATTTCTTTGATCCAGGGCTGATTACTAAGATATAACTCCCACGGCAGAATAAACGTTAAGTCCCTGAAATCGGAATTGTAAGGTAAATCTTGATACACACCCGTCACTTTTACATTCATTTTATTGTCGACTTTCATGATTTTTCCTAGGGGATCAGCCTCGCCAAAATACGCTTTGGCTACTGACTCAGAAAGCAGTACAGAATTCATGTCTTTCAAACCCGACCGCGTTCCTTTAAGCATTTTCAAGCTTAGCATTTCGGTAATGGCTGGCTCAAAGTAGTTGCCAGTTTTGGTCAGCTTTTTCTCCTCAAAATTTAAAAGATGTTCACCCGTCCACGACGACATAACGATATGCTTGAAATCACTGCCGTATTGAGCGCGTATTTCATCGCCTAAAAGGTAAGGATTGGCGGTTTGGGTGTTTACTTCGCCATCAAATGTTTGATGTTGCATTATCTGCGCAATGCGGTCGTAGTTTTGGAAAGATTTGTTGTACGACAATTCATCGTAAATCCATAGACCGATCAACATCGCGACAGCCATGCCAGTAGCCAGGCCAAAGATGTTAATGAAAGAGTAACCTTTGTATTTCAACAGGTTACGAAAAGCGATTTTAAAATAATTGCGTAGCATGATTGGGCTGTATAAATAGGTTTTAGGATATTTACTTGGTTTACGTTTAATGTATCTTAGTTTAATAAATCCCAGCACTTCCCACCAATAAAACCATTTGGCGCGAGGCTCTCCGATGCGTTTGACTTGATATTCAAACTCTTCGTGCAAGTCTCCTTGGATGTTTTCCAACAAATGCGGAGCGCAAAACCATTCCAGAAAACGGTCAGCGAAGCGAGGTGGTTCAATTTGGGGTTTCATGATAAGGGTTGGTGATGGGCGGACACGAGGCCCGCCCCTACGTTTTTCTTACTCGGTTTTCAAACTCTTCACGGGATTCATCAATGCCGCTTTAATGGCTTGGAAACTTACGGTCAAGAAAGAAATTCCAATGGCAGTAATGCCTGCAACGACAAAAACCCACCATTCTATACCAATACGATACTCAAAGTCTTCTAACCAGTGATTTAGGCCGTAGTAGGCCAATGGAAACGCAATGCCGTTGGCAATCAACACCAATTTGATAAAGTCTTTGGATAACAAAGTAGTAATGCTCGCAATAGAGGCCCCCATTACTTTTCGAATACCGATTTCTTTGATGCGTTGCTCAGCCGTAAAGGTGGCCAAACCAAACAAACCCAAGCAGGCAATCAAAATCGTGAGGATAGAAAAGCATAAAAGCAGCTGTCCAGTGCGTTGCTCAATGGCATATTGGCGTCCTAAATCCTCGTTTACAAATCCGTAGGAGAATAGCTGATTTGGCTCAATTTTTTTATAGATTCGGGCAATGTCGGCCAATGCACGTTGTGTCTGAGTGGGGCGCGTTTTAATTAATAGATTGAAATAGAATTCTTTTGGGCGAAAGCGAACAATGAACGGCTCGATTTTGACATTCATCGGACGGAAATGAAAGTCGCGTAAAACACCAACAATTTTTCCGTCCAAGCCCCAAAAATTTACTTTTTTACCCAGTGCCTTCTGCGGTGTCCACCCCATGCGGCGGGCGGCAGTTTCGTTGATGAGATAGGTGCCAAACTTGTCACTTGTGTCGCTTGCAATGGCGGGAGAGAAGTTGCGCCCAGCGGCTAACGTCATGCCGGTTGTTTTTAGAAAATCAGCGTCAACGTTCATTTGAGTGATCAAAAATTCATTTTTGGGAGTCTTTCCGTCCCATTCGATATACGAAGTGTTTTGCATATTGACCAACGTACTCGTGGTAGCCGAAACCGATGCAATACTGCTCTGTTTGGTCAGTAACTCTTTCAGCGTCATGGCTTTTTGGCGAGTGTCGCCTTTGAGGCGAACGTACAGTAACTGTTCTTTATCAAAACCTAATTTTTTGTTTTGTATAAACTGTAACTGACGGTACAATCCCACCGTGCCAATAATCAACACGATTGACATCACAAACTGCGTTACGACCAGGGTTTTCCGAAAACCCGCCCCTGATTTTTTATCGAAAATCCCTTTTAAGACGCTGACTGGACGGAAAGAGGAAAGATAAAAAGCGGGATACAGTCCCGTCAAAAAGCTGATAAACAGTAATAAGCCGACCATGAAAGCCCCAAACAGCGGTTGTTGAAAAGGCACGGCCATTACTTTACCAGACAACTCGTTGAAAAAAGGCATCAGCAGCTGAAGCAAGAGTAATCCAACTCCCAATGCTAAGCTGGTCATTAACAATGACTCGCCCCAAAACTGCGCAATCAGGCTGGAGCGTAACGCGCCCACGCTTTTGCGAACCCCCACTTCCCGTGCCCGTTGCGTGGCCCGTGCAGTGGATAAATTGATAAAATTGAAGAGAGCAATGAGCAGTACAATCAACCCCACAATGATGAAGATTCGGACGTAGCGGATGTCACCGTGCTTGCCCCAATCGGTGCCAAAATCGAAGTCAGAATAAAGGTGAATGTCACGCAGAGGTTGCAGCAAAAGCGGTGTTTCGTTGCCTTTATCGTAGTTTTTCAGCTGTCCTGCCAATTTTTGGCCAAAGGCGGCTACATCATTATCGGGTCTGATTTTGAGGTAGGTATGGTAATTATTGCTACCCCAATTATAACTCCATTTATCATTCAGTTCAAAGTATTTAAAGGGCAACAACACATCAAATTGAAGATGCGAACGCGCCGGGGCGTTTTCAACAATGCCCGACAATCGAAGCGGACGTTCTTGATTATAATGGATGGTTTTTCCTAAAATGAATTGCGCCCGCCAGTCTTTGCCAAAAAAACGCTCGGCCACGGCTTCACTGATGACGATTTCGTCGGGCGATGATAAAACCGTTTGCGGATTCCCTTTTAAGAGTTTGAACCCAAAAAACGATAAAAAAGAAGGGTCAACCACCCGCATGGCTTCGGGTTCCACCGCCGTTTGTTGGTATTGAAGCAGTCCCGACCAAGCTCCGACGCGAACCGTTTCGGTGATTTCGGGAAAATCATTTTTGAGCGCGGGAGCCAGCGGGCCGGGAGTTACGGCAATGTCATAAAGTCCAGTGGCTTGTTTTTGCCTTTCCGTAACCCGATAGGTTTGCTCAAATTGAGGTACGGCACGGTCGTATTGGTATTCGTCCCATACGTACAGTCCAATCGCTAGGCAGCAGACCAGCCCAATGGCCAATCCAGTGATGTTGATGAGCGAGAAGGTGCGGTTTTTCAACAGATTTCGAACCGCAATTTTGAAATAGTTTTGTAACATATCGGGGCTGTAGGAATAGGTTGTTGGATATTGAGTTGGCTTTCTTTTAATGTATCTTGGTTTCATAAATCCCAGTATCTCCCACCAATACCGCCAACGAGCGCGGCGCACGCCGATGCGTTTGACTTGGTATTCAAACTCTTCGTGCAAGTCTCCTTGAATGTTTTCCAACAAATGCGGAGCGCAAAACCATTTGAGTAGCTTATCGGCTAAGATGGGCGGCTGGGTTTTCATCGGTAAAGGCTGGATTAAACAGATAATTTTAAAGGGCTTGTTAACCGACTCCAAAAACTGACCCGCACTTCCTGAATTTCCTGCAACGTGCGGTGTCCGTAGGCTGTGACCGAAAACAGACGTTTGCGACGGCCGCCGCGTTCGTTGGTAGGTTCGCCCATCTCTGAGTTAACCATTCCTTTTTCTTCCAGACGTTGCAAGGCCGAATGCACCTGATTCAGTCGGACACTTCGGCCCGTTTGTTCAATGATTTCGTGCATCAGTACTACGCCGTAGGCTTGGCCATCCAGCACGGCAACGGTCAGTAAAACGATTTCTTCAAATTCTCCCAGATACGTCCGTTTCATCGGTTTGTATTATTTCTATTTTTGCTGAGCAAATAGTTTGCCAGTAGAGTTTATTGTTATTAAGTATTTGTTTATCAATATTTTATGAGAATAAAAGGCTCTTGTTGTTTGTCCATAATCGGACAACTTTGTACGCTTTAGGACAAAGAGCCTTTGTGCTCTTTGTGAATTCTTAGTGTTCTTTGTGGTTAAAAAATTCGACGTATAGGTAAAGGCAGATAACCAAACCCTTTTTAAAAAAACAAATCATTGATTTATGAAATACATTACGAAATACCTTTTGTGCGGATTGATGCTTTCATTGGGGGCTTTTTCGGGGCAAGCACAGAAAACTCCCGAAGACAAGGCAGGCTGGAAACTCGGTTCTCAGGCCTACTCGTTTCGGTTGTTTACGTTTGCCGAAGCCATCCGCAAAATAGACAGTTGCGGTCTGAAATATGTAGAAGCTTTCCCTGGCCAAACCATCGGCGGCGGGCTACAAGGGAAAATGGATTTCAGCATGGACGCCGCTACGCGTACGGCTGTGAAAAAGATGATCAAAGACAAAGGATTGACGATTGTAGCGTACGGGGTGGTCAATCCCAAAACCGATGCCGAATGGACTACTTTGTTTGAGTTTGCCAAAGACATGGGCGTTTTGAACATCAATACCGAGCCTTCGCCCGCCCAAATGCCGTTGGTGCGGAAATTGGCCGACCAATACAAAATCAACATTGCCTTGCACAACCACCCCAAGCCTTCACGTTATTGGCATCCTGATACCGTTTTGGCGGCGATTGGCGGTAGCAAATATGTAGGCTCCTGCTCCGACATCGGCCATTGGGTGCGCTCAGGTCTTGACCCAGTCGAATGCCTAAAAAAACTGAACGGACACGTATTGGGAATGCACTTCAAAGACGTGAAAAAAGACACGCCCGAAGGTCGCTATCACGACGTAGTTTGGGGTATGGGCGACTGTAAAGTAGAAGCCGTGATTGCTGAAATGAAGCGCCAAAACTTCAAAGGCCCTATCTCGGTTGAATACGAATATCACTGGGAAAACAACGGCCCCGAAATCGCCGAAAGTGTAAAAAACTTCCGTGCAATCTATAGCCAAACGAAATAAACTCCGTAGGGGCAGGCCTTGCGTCTGCCCTCTTTCCTGCGTCTGTCCCTTGCTCTAAGTCTGCCCTCTTTCTTGCGTCTGTCCTCTGCTCTAAGTCTGCCCTCTTTCCTGCGTCTGTCCCTTGCCTTCGCCTGCCTTTTTTTATCAAGTAGTGACTTGCTTCTTCCGACAGATATTTTCAGCCCTTATCATTTATATTTTCGAGTTTTATTGGAGGATAAAGTGCTTCAGGGTTCAGATAATCAGCATTTTAGTTGTTATTGCATTCCTGAATACTAAGTTTAGAAAGCTGCGTAGTTTTTATTGATGGGTTTACACTAAATTTGATAAAAACGTACTCTTTCTTATGAAAAATTTTGCAAGTTTATGGCTGGTAGTATTGGTCTATACTTCCACTTTTGCACAGGGTATTTTCCCTGATCGAGTGACGATACCCAAAATGAGCACCGTTACAAAAAATGCTTTGCCCAACAAAACGGAAGGCATGATGGTGTATGATTCGGACTTGAAGCAATTTAGCTATTGGACTGGTCAACTTTGGGCCAACTTTGGCAGTACCGCTGCTTCAGGAACGGGCTGGCAATTGATAGGAAATGATTTGAGTACCACCAACACTGGCAACGTGGGCGTGGGCATTTCAGTGCCTACGCGCGGAAAATTTGAGGTGTTTGGGGCATTGGGCAACGGCCCTACGTCGGCCGTATTTGGCTCCGACGGGACAGGGCTCTCTTTGCAACGCAATTGGCCTACGATTGGCTTCAATCAATACCGTGATGGCAGCAATGTACAACGACGTATTGGAGAAGGCTATGCCGCTACGCAGTTTTTTGACCCCAACACGGGAGCGATGTTTATCAACACATTCGGCACTGGGGTGGCTAACTCCACATCCTCTTTCAGTGTGCCTACGGGTATTTTTACATTACTCAGCAATGGCAATATTGGCGTGAGGAATGGGGGCAGTTCAAACACTGGTATGTGGATAACACGCGGTGCTACCAACACAAATGGCTCATTGGTGGTATCTGGCACTACCCACAATTCACATTTTCATTACGATGTAGCCGAGGATACCTACATACGGGCGGGCAAAAACAACAGTCGGGTCGTGCTGAATGACATCCCTGGGGGCAATGTTGTTATGGGGGCTGGAAACGGAAAATTTGGTATAAATTCAGGTAACCCCCAATATACGCTAGAAATAAAGCAGGCCGCCAACAATACAGGGTTGGTGCTTATCAACAATACGAATTTTAACAATTGGGAGTTGAGGTCAGAGGTGTATAGTACAGATAACGGAACAGACTGCCTGATGGCGTTTTACAATAATTCATTAAAAGGTTGGATGCGGCCTACGGACGGTGGGTGGTCGGAGAATAGTGACCGTAGATTGAAAAAGAATATTCAAAATTTGGAGAGCGTGTTGGATCAAATCATGCTACTTAGGCCCGCCCGGTACCAGATGATAGACAGCAACCCAAATGCTACGGAATTCATTGGGTTTATTGCCCAAGAACTAAAGGAGGTCTTTCCAGAAGTGGTAGATGTGAGATTAAAGCCGACGAAACACGGTGCTGCGGGCGAAATTGCTGACCTACATGGGGTAGATTATGCTCACTTGTCGGTCGTAGCCATCAAGGCCATTCAGGAACAACAGGGTCTCATTGAAAAACTCCAAAAGCAAAATGAAGAATTGGTACAGTCGTATACGCAATTAATGAAAGATGTAGAGACCCTGAAAAAGAAATGAGCCGACAGAAGAGAAAAAAGTATTGAGAATGGGCAAAAGAAAATAAACAGTTATTCCTTTTGCCCATTCCTTTTTTATTCCACCTTCAAACTCTGCACGGGATTCATCAGCGCGGCTTTGATGCTTTGGAAACTCACCGTCAGGAGGGTGATAAAGATAGACAAAGTGCCCGTCAACCCAATCATCCACCACTCAATTTGAATATGATACGCAAAATCCTGCAACCATTGGTTCATAGCGTACCAAGCCAAGGGCGACGCAACAACGATGGCAAGGGCTACCAATTTGAGGAAATCCTTGGAAAGCAGTGAAATAATACCCGCTACAGAAGCACCGAGTACTTTACGAATACCGATTTCTTTGGTGCGTTGTGTCATGGTAAACAGTACCAAACCGTACAGGCCAAGGCAACTGATCAGAATGGCAATACCCGCAAAAACCACGGATAGCTGAAATACCAGCGTTTCTATTTCGTAGAATTTGGCCAATTGTTCCTCTAAGTATTCATACATAAATACCTCATTCGGATAGCGTTTTTGCCAAGATTGCTGAATAAATTGTAAGGTTTGGTTCGCATTTTGCCCCGAAATTTTAACGCCCACCTTTTTGTAACGATCTGTTTGGGTGGCAATAAAGCAGGGTTGGATTTCTTCATGAAACGAGCGCAGATGAAAATCTTTGACCACCCCAACGATGGGCAAAGCCACGGGCGACAGATAGGTTTCCAGTTTGCGCCCTAAAATTTGTTGCGGGTCCTGAATGTTCAGCTTTTTGAGTAAAGTTTCATTGACCAAATACTCCCGAATGGTGTCGCCGGGCGTAATGTTTCGTCCCGCAACCAAGTGTAAACCATAGGTTTCCAAATACTCAGAATCGGCCGGCCGTTCCCGAATCGGAAACGTTTCCCAAGTGGTTTTTTTTCCAAATTTGAAGGAGCCGCCGTTCATGACCATCGCTGCCGGCGGGCGATAGGACGCGCTCACTGACTTGATGGAAGGAGATTGGCGTAAGTCATTCCGAAAAGCTTCAAAAGCGGTTTTTGAAGGATCGGGTAAATTGATCACTAAAACATTGTCTTTTTTGAAACCTAAATCTGATTCATGCAAATAACGAACCTGATGGGTAACAACTAATGTGGCTACCAGAAGTGCCTGACAAATAGCAAATTGAAAAACTATCAGCAGTTTTCGCAACGAAAAATTCTTGCCGGGTTGAATCAATTGGCCTTTCAGCGCAGCCCACGGACTAAAGCCCGACAATACAAAAGCGGGATAACTGCCGGCCAATAGTGTAACTGCAATGATAAGTAACAGCAAAAAGACAATTGCCTGTGTGTTGAATTGAAAGTTTGAATCATTGGGCAACCATTGATTAAAAATAGGGATACAAATCAACGTAAAAAAGAAGGCCAAAACGGCGGCCGCCAGTACAATAAGGGCTGTTTCGAGCAAAAATTGAAGCATCACCTGGGGTTTGGTGCTCCCGAGTGTTTTACGAATGCCGATTTCTTTGCTACGGCTAAGGGCCTGCGCCGTTGCCATATTGATGAAATTAATGCAGGCAATCAGCATCAAAAACAGACCGATACCTCCCAACGACCAAAGCAGTGAAAGTCGGACGGTTGGGCTTGCGCCAATGCGTTGTACATCAAAATGGACATCGGCCAGTGGTTGCAGATGAAACCGGAAAACGGAGGCATCTTTGCCAAAATGCTTTTGGGAAAGTGCCGGCAGTGCGGCTTCCAGTCCAGCGGCGGCAAGCGGATTTTTGAGGGTAAGATAAACGCGGTCGGTGGAATTCAACCATCCCCAATCATTGACATTAAAACCGGGCATGAGTCGAGGTAAAGTAGCAATAGAAATAAACAGTTGAATGTCGGTGTTGGTCGTTTTGGGAGGGTCAGCCAAAACGCCGGTTATTTTGGCTTCGGCCAAATTGTTTAAGTTGATGGTCCGACCTAGAGGGTTTAAGGCACCGAAATATTTTTTTGCCAACGATTGCGTAATCACCACTGTATTGGGTTCGTGAAGCGCGGTTTTTGCGTTTCCTTGGAGCCATTGATAATCCAAAATATCAAACAATTGCCCCTCGACAAGGGCGGTGGTATTGAGTTCCAAAAAACGCGTTGCCGTCGATTGATGGGGGAGTAGTACGCTGACCGTCAGCTCACGGTTCATTTTTAAGTAAGCTGCTTGCTCTATTTGCGGAAAATCGGCCCGAAATGCCCTAGCCATAGGCAATGGTGCTTCGGGGTAGTATTCTACCGAACCATCTTCCAGATGCAAGTCGGTGACGATTCGGTAGATACGGTCAAATTTTTGATGATGTCGGTCGGTACTCACATGGTGGCTTATAAACAAAAAAATAAGTAAACCACTTGCCATACCGACCGACAGACCAATGATGTTCAGCGTTGTATATACCCGCTTAGCGCGGAGATTTCGCAGAGTGATTTTAAGGTAGTTCTTTAGCATTCCTCTGATTTGTAATGAATTGCGGCTACAAGGTACAGAAGAAAGAAAAGAATTGACGGTTAAAAAATGTTAAGATTTATCGGGTAGACAACTAGCGAGTTTATTCTATCTTCAAACTCTTCACTGGATTCATCAAGGCGGCTTTGATGCTTTGAAAACTCACCGTCAGGAGGGCAATTAAAATGGCTAATGCGCCAGAGAGTGCGTAAACCCACCATTCTACCGTGGTTTTATACGCAAAATTTTGCAGCCACTTATCCATGAGCCATGAAGCCAACGGCGAAGCAATGACGATGGAAATGACTACCAATTTGAGAAAATCACGGGATAACAGCGCCGTAACATTCGACACCGATGCCCCTAGTACTTTACGAACCCCGATTTCTTTGGTGCGTTGTTCAGCCGTAAAGGTAGCGAGGCCAAACAGCCCGAGGCAGGAAATAAAAATAGCCAGAAAGGCAAAGTAATTTGTCAATGAGCCGATGGTCATTTCGCTGCGGTATAGATTCTGAAACTGCTGATCGGCAAACTGATAAGTAAACGGAAATTTCGGATTCAGTTCACGCCACGTTTTTTCAATGCTTGCCAGCGCTTGTTTGGTCTGGCCCGGCTGAGTTCGGACAATGATATTTTTGTTGGATGCATCACGGCTGAGTTTTACAATCATCGGTTCGATGGCCACATGCATGGAATTTTGATGAAAATCTTCCAATACGCCTACGATAGTCCCGGGTTTGTTCCACAACGTCAGCGGTTTCCCGATGGGGTCGTGGTAGCCAATCCGACGGGCAGCGGCCTCGTTAATCAAATAACTCACGGAATCCATGCCAAAATCTTTTCCAAAATCGCGCCCTTTCAACTTTACATTCAAGGTTTTGGAAAAATCATAATCAACGGTAGAAAACTGAAAACTGACGCTGGAGTTAGGGTCTTTGGTGGGCCATTTTACATTGTTTGTACTACCAAAGGTATTGGTAGGGGTGCCATCCATGAAGGTAATGCTCTGAATACCTTGGCTTTGTAGGAGTTGTTGTTTAAATGTGTCATACTTTTTAGGTAAGTCTCCCTCGGACGATAAATAAATCAGATTCTCCCGGTTATAGCCTAAATTTTTGGTTTGAATGAAGTCAAGTTGGCGATACACAACAATGGTTCCGATGATGAGCAACATCGATAGCACAAACTGAAATACCACCAACCCTTGTCGGAATAGCCGGGCCCCCGCCCCGAAGGTGACGGAGCCTTTGAGTACTCGAATGGGATTTAGGGATGATAAAAACAGCGCGGGGTAGCTTCCTGCCACGATTCCCGTCATGAAAACCATGCCAAGCAGTGTTCCCCAAAATGAGAGTTGGTGAAAAGGCAACTGAATATTTTTTTCGGTCAATGTATTAAAAGTAGGCAGCAGCAGACCCGATAACGTGACCCCGAAAATCAACGCCATGGCCGTCAGGAGCAATGCTTCGCCCACAAACTGACCAATCAATATACCCCGTACTGCTCCCACTACTTTGCGTACGCCTACTTCGCGGGCGCGTTTGAGTGAGCGGGCCGTGGCAAGGTTCATAAAATTGATACAGGCAATCAGCAGGATAAAAACGGCCACAATGCCAAACAACCGAACGTACTCAATACGCCCTCCATCCTGATACCCATCTTTGAAGTTTGAATAGAGATAGGCGTCTTGGTAAGGCTGAAGAAACAGTTGAATAACAATATTTTGGCCGATTAAATTGGGGTTGTGCTTCTTCAGAAAGGACTTCATTTTGGCTTCTACAGCCTCGGCTTTGGCATCGGGGCGTAGCTGGATTCGGGTGGCGGTGGCATTGTTGCCCCAGTCTTTAATCCATTCGTTTCGCCTGATAAAATCATCCCAAGTGAGCAGGAAATCATATTTTTCGGAGCTGTGTTGGGGCAAATCTTCAAATACGGCCGTGACCAAATAATCGGCTTTGTTATCTATACGAATACTCTTGCCCACGGCTGCTTGGGGGCTTCCGAAATAATTCTGCGCCATTTTTCGCGAAATAGCAATGTTTGTCGGCCCAGTGAGGGCGGTTTGGACCGAACCTTCAAGCAGGGGTAGACTAAACATCTTAAACCAATCTGCCCCCGCAAAACGGCCCTTTTCTTTGTTGAGTTTTTCACCGACCGAAAAAGTGTGGGTACTTTCCCACGATAACCCCGCTGCGTGGACGATTTCTGGAAACTGTTTCTTGAGTTCGTCGGCCAGTAAGGCGGGAGTACTGGGGGCGGCATCAACTTTGCCGTCGTAGTATTGGCGCTCCATCACGTGGTACAACTGAGGTCCATTGGCGTGGAAGGCATCCATTTTCAGTTCGTCCTGCACCCAAAGCAATATGAGCAGACTACAGGCCATCCCAAGCGCAAGACCGAGAATGTTGATGGCTGAAAAAGTACGGTTGTTGGCGATGTTTCGCCAGGCAATTTTAAAATAGTTACGTATCACGGCTGTGTGTTTTGTTGAAATACGTTATCACTGAAATGGGAAGGAAAAACGGAAAGATACTTGTGAACTAAATTTTATTCCGTTTTTAAACTTTCCACGGGATTGTTCAAGGCGGCTTTAATCGCTTGGAAACTGACCGAAAACAGCGCAATACCTAACGCAACAACGGCGGCCAACGCCAGATACCACCACTTGATTTCGGTACGATAAGCAAAGGTCTGGAGTAATTTGTGTCCTAACCAATACGAAATGGGTAGCCCAATGAGTAGCGCAAGACCGACGAGTTTTAAGAAATCTCCCGAAAGCATGGTGGCAATGCTGCTGATGCTCGCGCCCAGTACTTTCCGGACCCCAATTTCTTTGGTGCGCTGTTTGGCCACGAGCGAAATTAACCCAAAAATCCCCGCACAGGCAATAAGAATGGCGAGAATCGTTACAAAACTGGTCATGCGCCAGATGTTGTCGATGGCTTGGTAAGACTTGGCGACTTCATCGCTGAGGTAAAAATGATTCAATGTTCGCCGTGATGGAATCTTTTTAAACCGTGCTTCAAGATTGTTTATCAGGTCTTTACCTTTGGATTCGTCGGTGAGGCGTACACTTAAAAAACTGCTGAGCTGCTGTTTGCCCGCGTACCAATGCAGGAGTGGCTCAACGTCATCTTTGAGACTTTGGTAATGGAAATTTTTGGTCACACCAATCACCGTATAAATCTGGTCGTTGTTGTTTTGACGTAAGCGTTTGCCCACGGCGCTCGTCCAACCGAATGCTTTCATGGCTGCTTGGTTGATAACGACGGAGTGATTGACGGAATCGGCCGAATTGTCCAAAAATCCACGACCTTCAATAAACGGAATCTTGAACGTTTCAAAGTAGCCAGCGGTACCGCTCACGTGGCGTAAGATGACCTTTTTAGCCTCGTTGCCTTCTGGGAAGTAGTTATTGAAGTTTTGCCAATACTGCACTGGCGTAAGTTCGGAAGCCGTAGATGACACCACGTTTGGGTTTTGGCGCAGTGCGTCCAATATTGCTCTTCCTTCCGAAAGCGCCGCATTTTCGTTGCGATAGGCCAAATCGGTGTTAAAAACCAGCACGTTGTTTTTATCGTAACCAACATCGGCGGTTTTCATGAAATTGATTTGTTGCCGCAGCCCAATGGTTGCCACAATGAGCACGATGGCTAGGGCAAATTGCAAGACAATGAGGCTGTTTTGGCGCAGGCGGCCCCGGCGCGGGTCAGCGGAAATTTTTCCTTTTACGGCCTCGGCCGTTTTCAGGCCCATGAGGTAATAGGCGGGATAAGTACCAGCAATGAAGGCAATCAGCAATGAAATGCCGAAAACGGTTAAAATGGTGGGGTAATCATTGCCGAATGAAATATCCAATTGCATACGCCCGTCGCGGAGCTGATTGAAAGACGGAATCAGAAAATAAATGGCAAAAAGCACGGCCAAGAATGATGAAATCAACATCACAATGCCCGATTCGGTCCAGAATTGATTCAAAATGATGCGTTTGCTCGCTCCTGCCACCTGCTTTACGGCCACCTCTTTGATGCGGGGTAATGCCGATGCCATCGTGAGGTTGATGAGGTTAATGCTGATGATTAACAACAGAAAAATCGCAATGGCAATGGCTCCGTAAATCAGCCCTTTGAACGTAGGGTTTTGATCATGAATAAAGTTTTTGAACGCGCTTAGTCGTAAGATTTGTTTTCGGGATTCGGGCGCAAAATGGGTTTTGACGAGTTGGGGTAATTTAGCTTCTAGCGCGTCTTTGTTGGCTCCTTTTTTGAGTAGTACAAACACGGGCGCAAAGGTATTGTACCAGTCGGCATTGCTCTTAAATCCGGGGAGGGAAGTAAGCGTGCTTGCGGGCATCAATACATCAAACTGCTGCGACGAATTGGCGGGGAGTTTGGCCAGTACGCCCGAAATCTTGAATTGAACGGTATCATCGAGTGTGACGGTCTTACCCACGGGGTCGATGTCGCCAAATAGATTTTGAGCTATTTTTCCGCTCACTATCAAGGCGTTTCGGTCTTTGAGCGCGGTGGTGGCGTTGCCGTATTTGAGCGGAAAGCTAAACACCTGAAAGAAAGTCGAGTCTACAAAAACGGTGCTCTCTTGTACATCTTTGGTGCCGTAATGAATCCAAGGTCGGTACCACGTCTGAACGTGCGTGCCTGTTTCGATTTCGGGATAATCCTTCAGCAATTGCTCCAAAATCGGGTAGACGGTTTGTCCGTATTTTTGGCCGTTGGAAGATTCGGTTTGAACGTAATAAATACGGTCACTTTTTTCGTGAAATGCGTCAAAAGTGAGACATTTTTGGGCAAAAAGTACCAAAACCACCACGCAAGCCATGCCCACCGACATTCCCACGATGTTGATGCCCGTAAAGAGGCGATTTTTCCAAAGCGTGCGTAGCGCGATTTTTAGGTAATTACGTAGCATAAATCGAAAGGTTGAGAATACGTACTTTCTTCACCTCACACTTCATGCCACGCAAAAATGGGCTTGATTTTGAGTGGGTTATGGTTTTTTTGAGGGAGTCAATGTCCATTTTCGGACATTGACTGTTCGGAGATGAACACTTCTAAAAGCTACCTTACCCATTCCCGATAAATGAATAAGGAGAAAGAAATCCGTGTTCCATTCTCCTTTTACCCCTTTCTCCAATTTTACTCCGTCTTCAACGATTTCACTGGATTACCCAATGCAGCTCGAATGGATTGAAAACTGACGGTGAAAAAAGCAATCAGAATGGATAAGGCGGCAGCGATTGCAAACGTCCACGCGCTGATGTCAATGCGGTAAGGATAATTTTGCAACCATTCTTTGATGGCATAATAAGCAGTAGGAAAAGCGAAAATAAAGGAGAAACTGACGAGTTTTAAAAAGTCGGCCGAAAGCAATGTTGTAATGCTCGCCACCGAAGCGCCCAGTACTTTACGGATTCCGATTTCTTTGGTGCGCCGCTCTGCCGAAAGCGTCGCTAGTCCAAACAGACCGATGCAGGAAATAAAAATGGTCAAAATAGCGCCAAACAGCATAATTTGCTTCCATTTGGCTTCCGCTTCGTACCGTTTGATGTTTTCTTCATCCATAAATTTGTATTCGTAAGGGTTGATGGGGAACAGCTTTTTGTAGGTTTTTTCTACGTGTCCCAAACTGGCAGTCTCTGTGCCGGGTTTGATTTTGATGAATACTTTTCCATAAAGGTTGCCAGGTTTCATGGTGAACAATTGCGGTTTGATTTCCTCGTTCAATGACTCAAAGTGATGGTCTTTTACGACACCGATCACGGTATATTTTTCTCCTTCGTTGTACCAAAAATCCACCACCTGCCCCAACGGGTTTTTCCAGCCGACTTTTTTAGCGAATGTTTCGTTTATCAATACTGCTTTGGTCGAGTCTGAAGGAAAATCAGCCGAAAAATTGCGCCCTTTGATGATAGGAATGTGTAACAGTGGGAAATAGGTAGCGTCGACAGTTTCATAGGCAAAACTCTGCTGGGTTTCGCCGTTTACTTTCGCCACGGTTCCCCAACGCCCTCCGTTTTTAGGAGCTACATCTACGATAGTGAGGCTTTTCAACAACTCTTCTTTCAACAATTTTGCCTCATTGCGACTCATCCGGGATTTGTCAATAGTGATTACGTTTTTGTCGTTATAACCCAAGTCTTTGTTGGTCAGATAGCTAAATTGGGAGTAAATCGTCAAAGTGGCAATAATCAAAAACGAAGCCAGTGAAAATTGTAAAACGACCAATCCTTTTTGAAGGTAATTTTTGCCTGAAAGATTAAAGCGGCTGTAGAGGGTTTGCACTGGACTGTAATTGGATAAAACCAACGCGGGATAAAAACCAGCCAATAAACCCGTGGCGATAAACAAGCCGATATAACCCATCACCAATTCGAAATCAAACAGATACGAAAACGAAAGTGCCTTGTTGGAAAGCTCGTTGAAGATTGGTAGTACCAGTTGTAACAAGGCCAAGGCAAAAGCAAAAGCGGCAAAACACAGAATAAAAGACTCGCCCAAAAATTGCATAATTAACTGCCCTCGGCCGCCGCCCACTACTTTACGAACCCCGATTTCTTTGGCACGTTTCAATGAACGGGCCACGGTCAGATTCACGAAATTGATGCAGGCAATCAGCAAAATGAAGAGCGCAATGCCGCTCAGAATGTACGAAAACATGGGATTGCTGCTGTCTTGCAGACCGTTTTGGGCGGGCAGGTCTTTGCTCAAATGCATATCCGTAAAAGGCTGCAACGCATAAACAACTTTGTTTTTATCGCCATACTTCTCGGCAATCATCTTGATGGCTTCCTTGGCATCGGCCAGATAAATCCGGTTCATGGTCGCTTCGACCTTTTTAAGATTCGCATTGGGTTGAAGCACAACAAAGGTGTTCTGAAAAACATTGAACCAGTTTTCGTTGCTCTCCATTTCCTCCTTACTCACCACGTTGGGAAAAAGCACATCAAATTTGATAGAGGAGTTTTGCGGGCAATTTTTAGCAACACCAGTCACGGTATAAGGCTCAAATTGGCTTGCTTCGCCAAAGGAATCCTTTACGAGCAGTGTTTTTCCTAAGGCATCCGTTGTTCCGAAGTGTTGTTCGGCCATTTTCTGTGAAATCACCACTGATTTAGGCGCTTTGAGGGCCGTGTTGGGATTGCCGCTTATCAATGGGAAGGAGAAAATTGAAAAGAAACTGCTGTCGGCGGCAAAAGATTCATAGCTTTTGACTTCTGTTCCCTTCTTAATATCGCTGCGGTCGCCTTTATAACGCACATAAGAACGTATTTCTGGAACGCCAGCACTGAACTTGGGGCCTTGGAAATGTCCGGTATTACCGTCAACGTTTTCTGCGCCTTCGGGCGTAATGGATTTGCTTGTTATCCGATAAATGTTCGGATTATTGGTATGAAATTGATCGTAACTGACCTCATCTTTGGTATACAACATGATCAGCATGGCGGCAGCCAAACCAATGCTTAATCCGATAACATTGATGGCTGAATATACCTTATTATGAGACAAGGTGCGGAGGGTGATGGTTAGATAATTACGAAACATAGATGGCTGAATTAAGGATGGCTGATGGTATTCGTTTTTGGGTTGACGTTGTTTTACAAAAGGGGGGAGCACCGAGACGACATTGAGCACATAGCGCCAAGTTGCCTGTCGTTTTCCCGCTCGCTGATACCAATAGGCGTATAGTTCATCCAAATCACCTTCGACTTCTTCGAGGGTTTCGGCGGGATGAAACCACCGCAAAACGCGCCGGGGCCAGTGTGGAGGATGGAGTTTATTTGCTTTCATAGTCCAGTAAGCCTAAGTTTGGTGGGAGGCATCATTTGCCAGAGTTCGTGGCGGAGTTGTTGAATTTCTTGCAAAGCACGGCTGCCCAAGGCCGTCACCTGAAATATCCGTTTGCGCCGTCCGCCGCGCTCGTTGGTGGCTCCACCGAGTTGAGAACTCACAAAGCCTTTTTCTTCCAGACGAATAAGCGTATTGTGCACCGTGCCAAAAGTCACAACCCGACCTGTATGCTCCTCCAGCGCCTGACTGACCGTAACGCCGTAGGCTTCGCCGTCAAGGATGGCGACCATGAGTAAAACCACTTCTTCAAATTCACCTAAATAAGTGCGGCGCATACCTACAATGATTAGTTTCTATTTTATCGTACAAATAGTTTGCCAAGACACAAAAAATGCCTTCAGGGTCGATTGAAGGCATTTTTTGTAAATTATATCAAGTATAATCTGTCCGTTTGCGGACAAACATTGTCCCGCAGTGGACAGAGAGTAAAAGGTCAGACGATAGTCAGACCGATTTTTACTCCGTTTTTAAACTCTTCACTGGATTCATCAACGCCGCCTTAATGGCCTGAAAACTGACGGTCAGGAGTGTAATGACTAACGCCCCAAAACCTGCCACTGCAAAAATCCATCCTGAAATCTCAGTGCGATAAGTGTATTTCTGTAACCATTCTTGTAAAAAATAATAGGCGATAGGGGCAGAAATAACGCACGAAATGATGACTAAAATGACAAAATCTTTGGAGAGCATTTGCCACAGGTTGGTCACCGATGCACCCAATACTTTGCGAATACCGATTTCTTTGGTGCGCTGTTCGGCAATGAAAGAGGCCAATCCAAAGATTCCCAAGCAACTGATAAAAATGGCGAGAATGGCAAAAAAAGTGGCTAATTGGCCAATACGCTCTTCATTGTCGAATTTTTTGGCATATTCCTCATCCACAAACTGATATTCAAACGGTTGGGAAGGGTTAAACTTTTTGAAAACCGTTTCTACCTCGCTCAATGCTTTGCCAGCACTTGCTAAAGGGTTGATTTTTACGATGATAACTCCTCCCGGATACGGAGTTAAATGATAAATAGAAGGTTTTACCTGTTGAAAAGGAGATTGTACAATCATGTCTTTCACCACGCCGATTACTTTGTTGGAAGTTCCGTACCACTTAATGGTTTCGCCTACTGGATTCTTCAAACCCATAAATTTTACGGCCGCTTCGTTCAAAATCAACCCCGAGGAGTCGGTAGAAAATTCTTTGGAGAAATCACGCCCTTCTTTGAAAGACCAGCCGATGGTTTTGCCATAGTCAAACGAAATGGCTATTGTCTGAAAATCAACGGATAGATTCGGGTCTTTGTCTTTCCATTCAATCGTACTCGTGCTTGAATAATTCTCCGTTGGGGGACTTCCCGCTTCGGCCATGTCGATAATTGCCCCTGATTTTGTCAGTTCTTTTTTTACGGCGTCAAAATGGGTATGAATTTCGGAAGTGTACATGGGTAAAGTCACTAAACCATTGCTGTTATAACCCATCGGGCGATTTTGGGCAAATTTTACTTGACGAAAAACAATGATGGTACCGATAATCAACGTCACCGAAACCGTAAATTGTATCGTTACTAGCACCTGACGGGGTAAAGCTGCCCAACGGCCTGCGCGGAAGGTGCCCTTTAAGATTTTTAGGGGCTGAAACGAAGATAAATAAAAGGCAGGATAGCTGCCCGCCACCAATCCGCAAAGCAAACTAAAGCCAAAGCCTGTGAACCAAAACAAAGGATTCCCCCAAGGAACAGACATGGTTTTATCGGCCACGCTGTTGAAAAAAGGGAGCATGAGTTGCGCCAAAAGCAAGGCGAAAACAAAGGAAAAGAACACCATTAAAAGGGATTCAAAAAAGAACTGATAGACAATTTGGGCACGAACCGAGCCCACGGCTTTGCGAATCCCTACTTCTTTGGCGCGTTTTTCGGAGCGAGCTGTACTCAAATTCATGAAATTGATGCACGCCAATAACAGCACAAACAGTCCGCTGATGCCAAACAACCACACATATTGGATTTTTCCGCCAACGTTGACGCCATTTTTAAAGTCAGAATACAGATGCCATTTGCTCATGGGATGCAGAAAAACCTCTGGTTTTTTCTTTGCTAATTCTTTGCTGACCTTGTTCAACTTGGCGTCTTTAATTTTGTAAGAAACGGTGGTTATATCCGCGTTTGGAATGAGTTGAGCATAAATATGAAAGGCATTGGGCCGCCATGGGTCGGCCATTGTTCTAACCCACTCATTGTTGTTGTAATACAGCTGCCACGGAGCTATAAATGTTACTTCGTGAAAATCGGAGTTAGCAGGCAAATCTTCATACACGCCCGTTACTTTCACATCCGTTTGGTTGTCCATTTTCATGATTTTATCCAATGGGTCAACCTCCCCGAAAAATGCCTTGGCTACCGATTCAGATAACAGGATAGCGTTGGGGTTTTGGAGGCCGTTTCTCGTTCCTTTCAGCATTTTCAGCGTCAGCATTTCCGTAATTTGGGGTTCAAAATACGCACCTTTCTTGCTGAATTTCTTCTCGCCGTAAGACAAAATACTGTATGCATCTTGCGACACAGTCACGTGCTTAAAGTCACTCCCGTAACTTTTGCGGAGTTCTTCGGCCAAAGGAAGCGGTGTATTGGGCCACGTTTGCACTTCGCCGTTGTTGGTCACGTGTTGCATGACCCGCACAATTTTTTCGTAGTTTTGGTGATACTTGTTGTACGATAATTCATCCCACATCCAAAGTCCGATGAGTATTGCCACGGCCATACCGGCTGATAAACCGGCAATGTTGATAAATGAGTAAACCTTGTTTTTGACAAGGTTTCGGACTGCGATTTTCAGGTAGTTGCGAAACATATCGGGGCGGTATAAATAAGTGGAAGGATACTCGGATTTTTTACGTTTAAGGGCAAAAGGGCGAATAAAACTCAGAACATTCCATGCGTATTGTTGTCGCGCTATTTTTGCGCCAAACAGCATCGCCTGCCGCTGAAAACGCTCGTGTAAGTCACCTTGAACCTCTTCCAAAAGATGAGGCGCGCAGAAGAATTCGAGCAGGCGTTCGGCCCAGCGAGGCGGTTTGAGGTCCGGTTTCATGATGGAGCTAAGTTAGCAAGTGGCTTGATGGAAATGGGCGGAGGTAAACCCCGCCTACTATTCTGTTTTCAAACTTTTTACTGGATTCATCAGGGCGGCTTTAATGGATTGATAACTGACCGTCAACAACGTAATCGCTAATGCACCTACGCCGGCCAAGGCAAAAACCCACCACGAAATGTTGGTATGGTATTTATAATCCTGCAACCAATCATTCAAATAATAGTAAGCGATAGGCGTGGCGATGAAGCAGGAAATAATGACTAAAACGACAAAGTCTTTGGAAAGTAAACCCCATAAATGGAATACGGAAGCGCCCAACACTTTTCGGACGCCGATCTCTTTGGTACGCTGTTCGGCCGTAAACGAGGCCAGTCCAAACAAACCCAGACAGGAAATAAGAATAGCCAAAATGGCAAAACCCCCGGCCAATTTGCCGATGCGTTCTTCCGAGACAAACTTTTTGCCAAACTCGTCATTGACAAATTTATAGGAGAACGGAGCCGACGGGATAATTTTTTTGTAGGTTGCTTCAATCTTGGCGATGGATTCGGAAGCACTTTTATTGGGGTTCAATTTGAGCGTCATCCAGTTCACATTTTCGTAGCCCATGAAGTAGATTGTCTGCTTGACAGGCTCGTAGGGAGATTCCATCAGCATGTCTTTGATGACACCCACAATGGTAAAATACTCAGCATCTTTGTCGTCTCCCCATTGCACTACTTTGCCGACGGGATCCTTGATACCCATAAATTTAACGGCAGCTTCATTGATAACGATGGCGGTGGTATCGGTCGAAAATTGCCTTGAAAAATCGCGCCCTTCTTTGAATTGCCAACCGACCGTTTTTCCAAAATCGTGTGTTACCCAGATGGTGGCAAAATCGGCATGCAGGCTCGGGTCCTTCCCCGGCCAGCTAAAACCGCCGTTGTTAGAATGAACACCCGTTAACGGACTGGAAGATTCGGCCATCTCGACAATAGCACCTTTGTTTTTGAGTTCTGTTCTCAACACATCGTATTTGCCGTAAAACTCAGGTGACATCATCTCCATCGTAATCAACCCGTTGGTATCATAACCCATCGGACGGTTTTTGGTGTGCTGAATTTGGCGATATACAATAATGGTACCCGTAATCAACGTCACCGAAACGGTAAATTGAATCACGACCAGCACTTTACGCGGAACCGCCGCAAAACGCCCGGCTTTGAAGGTACCTTTTAAGACTCGAATGGGCTGAAAAGAAGACAGATACAACGCCGGATAGCTTCCGGCTAACAAACCCGTAATGAAAATAAAACCCAGACTGATGAGCCAGAACGTAGGCTCTGCCCAAGGGAAAACCATTTTCTTGCCGCTGACTTCATTGAACCAAGGCAGCAGGACTAAAATAAAGAGGATGGCTCCGACGTAGGCAAAGGCAACCACTAAATAGGATTCACTGAAAAACTGATTAATCAACTGAGCGCGAATCGAGCCGACGGCCTTGCGAATTCCTACTTCTTTGGCGCGTTTTTCGCTGCGGGCTGTGCTTAAATTCATGAAATTGATACAGGCCAACAACAACACAAACCCTCCGACAATGGCAAAAAGCCAAACATATTGAATAAAACCGCCCGTTTTGACGCCTTCTTCCCAGTTAGAGCGCAGGTGCCAATCGCTCATTGGATGAAGAAAAATCTCGGCTTTGAATTTTTTCTCTTCGGCATCCACTTTGTCCCATTTGACATTTTTGATTTTGGCGCTCAATTTCGTCATGTCGGATTGCCGCACCACGGCATTATCGGCGATTTGAGCAAACAACTGAAACGAATTGTTGCCCCATTGATTTTCATCGAACGCCCTTTGAACCCATTTTTGAGAAGAAACGTACAATTTCCAGGGAGCAATAAATTTGAGGTCGCGGAAAGAGGTATTGAAAGGTAAATCTTCGTAAACGCCTGTTACTTTTACGTCCATTTTATTTTCAAGCTTCATGATTTTGCCCATCGGGTCGGTAGCACCGAAAAGCGATTTGGCCGTGGAGGCAGAAAGTATAACGGAATTGAGCTCTTTCAGACCGTCATAGTTGCCTTTCAGCATCTTGAGCGACAACATTCTGGGCATATCCACATCCATGTAATTGCCGGAGCGGGTAATTTTCTTTTCTTCATAGGAAAGAATACGGGCGCCCTGCCAAGTGGCCATCGCCAAATGCTTGAAATCGCTGCCGTATTTGGTGCGAAGTTCGTTCACCAAAGGCATAGGAATAGAGCTTTCGGTGCCTTTGTGTCCATTAAAGGTTTGGTGCTGCATCACTTGGGCGAGGCGGTCGTAGTTTTGGTGATATTTGTCGTACGACAGTTCATCGTAAATCCATAAACCGATGAGCATGGCCACGGCCATCCCAACGGCCAGGCCACCGATATTAATAAAAGAGTAGACCGTGTTTTTGGCAAGGTTGCGCAGGGCGATTTTGAGATAATTGCGTAGCATAGTCGGGCTGTATAAAAAGGTTGTTGGATATGGGTTGGGTTTGCGTTTCAAAGCAAAAGGGCGAATAAAACTCAGGACATTCCACGCGTATTGGCGTCGGGCTATTTTTACGCCAAACAGCAACACCTGCCGCTCGAACCGCTCATGCAGATCTCCCTGCACTTCCTCCAGTAGGTGAGGCGCGCAGAAGAATGTCAGTAAGCGTTCGGCCCATCGGGGAGGTTTGAGGTGAGGTTTCATGATAATGCCAAGTAAGCAAGTGCCTTGGTGGAAATGGGCGGAGGTAAATCCCGCCCCTACCATTTATTCTGTTTTTAATGTCGTTACTGGATTCAGTAAAGCGGCCTTTATAGCTTGGTAACTAACTGTAAATAAAGAAATTGAGAAAATGGCTATACCTGCAAAAACAAAATTTTCCCAACCAACATCCGTACGATACACAAAGCCTTCCAACCATTTGCTCATGGCGTAATAAGACAATGGCGAAGCAATGACGAGAGCAATCAAAACAGGTTTCAAAAACTCTTTGGAGAGTAAAGCGGTGATACTCACCACACTTGCTCCCAGTACTTTTCGGACGCCGATTTCTTTGGTGCGTTGTTCGGCGGTAAACATAGCCAAACCAAAAAGCCCTAAACAACTGATCAAAATGGCGATGAAAGTGAAGGAGTTAATGATTTTTCGCAGTGTTTTTTCTTCTACATATTGTTTCTGAATATCCTCATCCAAAAATGAATATTGGAAGGGAACTTCGGGAACGAGCTTTTTCCAGATTTTTTCGGCATTGGCAAACAAGCTTGTATAATCATTGGTTTGTGCTTCAAGAATCATGTAATCTGGCTGTGAATTATAATGGGTCATTACGGGCGTAATTTCATCTTTCAGCGAATTATTGATGTAATCTTTATGAATACCAATAATGGTATAAGTAGCGATATCATTTCCTGAACCCGTAAAAACTTGGGTTCCAACCGCCGTTTCGACGTTTAATTTTAAATCTTTTACGCTTTTTTCGCTCAAAATCACTTGTTGGTTGGTATCGGCTGGCGTGAAATTTCTTCCTGCAATCAGCTTAATTCCGAGTGTTTTGAAAAAGCCCTCGTCTGCAACATTATTCTTAATTAATTGTCCTTTATCCATACTTCCGCCTGCCTTAAAAACCAGCATATCTTCAAAAAACTGAGAAGAAGGATAATACCTCGCTCCACCTATATTTTTAATCTGATTTTGGGTCAACAATTCATTTTTCAAGGCAGTAAATTTACTTTTGGCGTTTTCGTTGGAAAGAGACACCACGATTTTTTGCTTTTGGTCAAAACCTAAATCTTTGTTTTGCATATAATTCAACTGCTTCGAAATTACCAACACTCCAATGATGAGCACAATGGCAATCGAAAACTGAAAAACGACCAAGCCTTTGCGAAGAACCACCGAGGCAGGATTGAACTTAAACGTTCCCTTCAACACACTTACCGGTTTGAAACTTGATAAATAAAGGGCCGGATAAATGCCGGCTAATAAGCCAGTCGATAAAGCCACAAGAACTGTAATCAGAAGTATGTCAAGGTTTTGAGTAATGTTAAGCTCTAAAGAGCTGTCGGTGAGGGAATTAAGAAAAGGTAAAAGAAGTCTGACGATTGGCAACGCCAGAAAGATGGAAATAAAAGCAATGAGCATTGATTCGCCCAAAAACTGCCCGATCAACACCGACCGAAACGCTCCAACTGCCTTTCTGACACCGACTTCTTTAGCGCGCCGAACTGAGCGGGCGGTAGTGAGATTGACAAAATTAATGCAGGCTATCAGTTGTATAAAGGCCGCAATGGTGAGTAAAATGTATAAAAATGAGATGTCGGAAACCTTATCTGCTTGATTCGTAATGCCTTTTGAATGTAAATGAATATCGGTGATTTTCTGTAGGAAGATCTGCTTGTTCATTCCCAATTCTGCCAATCTTTTTTCGCCGTATCGCTTCAAAAAGGAGGGTATTTTTGCTTCCACACTTTGAGGGTCTGTATTGGGTTTGAGTTTTACATACCCATAAATAAAATTATTTCCTGCCCATTCGGTGTTGTTTCGGGCAAATTCTCCAAAACCTCCACTGTTCAGATTCACCAAAAAACTGGGGCGAAGGTGCGATCTGCCGAAATTTTCATCATAAACCCCTGTAACGGTGTAGGTTGTAGTATTTACATTATTGCCTACTTTGATACGTTTGTTAATGGCTTTTTCATTGCCGAAGAGTTTTTTAGCCACTCTTGTTGAAAGCACTACAGTGTAAGGCGCATCCAACGAATGCTCCGGCGACCCTTCCACGAAACGATAGTTGAACACTTTGAAAAAGGTTGAATCCACCAAAAAGCCTTTGTCTTCAGTGAACGTCGCGGTTTTGCCTTCTACCCCCAAAATGTTATTTTTTGTCGTAAAAAAATTAAGCACTCGGGTGTATTCCATTACTTCCGGAAAGTCCTTTTTCATGGTTGGAGCAATGATAGGCGAACTGGTACCACTGTTAAAGCCCGGCTGATCACCGCTATTGAACTCAATATGAGTGTGAAGGCGGTAAATGTTTTCGGCATCCTTGTGATGAATGTCGTAGCCGAATTGGTCTTTGACAAAAACCAAAATATACAAACAGCACACCGTCCCGGTTGTTAGGCCAAGAATATTGAGCGAACTGAACATCTTGTGACGAACAAGATTACGAAAGGCGATTTTGAGATAATTGCGTAGCATAGTCGGGCTGTATAAAAAGGTTGTTGGATACTCAGGTTTTTTACGTTTAAGGGTAAAAGGGCGAATAAAACTCAGGACATTCAACGCGTATTGGCGTCGGGCTATTTTTACGCCAAACAGCAACACCTGCCGCTCGAACCGCTCATGCAGATCTCCCTGCACTTCCTCCAGTAGGTGAGGCGCGCAGAAGAATGTCAGTAAGCGTTCGGCCCATCGGGGAGGGGCGGCTTTTTTGGGTTTCATAGTCGTTTTTTACATCACAATGCCGAAAGCTGGCAATGATTGAGGGGCAATGGAGTCCCAGAGGCGGTTGCGTTGCTCTCGTACTTCCTGTAAAGTTCTGCTGCCAAGGGCCGTTACGCTGAAAAGACGCTTGCGTCGCCCGCCGCGCTCGGCGGTGGCGTCGCCCATGTGTGAGGAAAGCATTCCCTTTTCTTCCAGACGATGCAAAGCCGCGTGTACGGCACTGATACTCACCGCCCGCCCCGTCTGACGGTCGAGCTCATCGGTAATGGCGACGCCGTACGCGCCTTGTCCGAGGACAGCCACGGTCAGAAGAACAATCTCTTCAAATTCGCCCAGATACGTTCGTTTCATAAAGTATATATTATTAACGTTTGTAGAACAAATCCTTTGCCGGACCGCTAAAAAGGCCTTTGCGGGCAATGAGAGAGGGTTTGCTTAAATAAAATTGTCCGAATTCGTACACGACCTGTCCGGAACTGAACAAAAAAACGGCAGGACAGATGTTGCCGGAACGATATTTTGCTATGCTATCTTTGGTAGAAATGGAATGGTTGCAGGAAAAGATCAGCGGCAACCGTCGGCGGGATATTGAAAACAAAGCCAAACTGTTATCCTTGGGCTGGCGTATCATTACCATTTATGAATGTGAACTAAAATCGACAAAACGGGAAGAGACCGTGTCAGATTTATTATGGACATTGCAGGAAAATGCCACCGATATGTAACCTCGTGGAGGTCATATATCGGTGGCATTTGTACGTCTAAACAAGTTAAACTTCTCCTACGTTGAAGATATGGTCAACAACAGGTAATTTTTAAGGGTTATTTTTTCTTCGCAGGCAAATCCAGCTCCTTTTCAATCTTATCCACTATTTTTTGCCGCTCGGTGGCAGAAGTGTCAGGAGCATTGAGCGTACGCTCGTACAGTACTTCTTCGCCGTTTTTTATGTAGCGGTAGTGTACAAACAATTGCCCAGATTCGGCATTGTATTTTACTTCTTTGTCAAAAAGCTGATTGGGCGCAAGAGAGGATGTTTTTTGCGTATTACTGTGCGTGCTTTCGGTTGAACTCCGCTGCGAGCCGGTAGGTTCAAAGGGCGGGACTGGTGGCACGGGAGGCGTAGGCGGTACCGGTGGGGTAGGAGGCACGGGAGGTGTCGGCGGTACTGGCGGTGTTGGCATATCAAGCCCAAGTGAGTCAAGGATATGAGCCCGAAGTTCGGTGCGCTCGTTCTTACTTAAATGAGCAACATCGTAGGTACGGTCAAAATCAATCGTCCGTCCATCGATGGTGCCGTGAATGCGGATAGACATGGTTTTGCCGTTGTCGTTGGTACTGCTGCTGATGGAGCGATATTGGGCCACAGCCAATGAACTAATGAAGGCTAAACTGAGGATTGTGAAAGTTTTCATGCTTTGGATGGTCTGTTAAACGATTGATATTCAGTAAAATATAAAACGTTGATCAAATGACTTGATTCATCATAACACGCTTAAGAATCAGTGTTCTATTGGTTAAACGTTATTCTGTTTTTAAGGACTTTATCGGGTTCATCAATGACGCTCGAACGGCTTGATAACTGACGGTCAGCAGGGCAATCGCTACCGCCGAAAGCGCCGCAATGGCAAAATACCACCACTCAATGTCGATACGATAAGCGTATTTTTCGAGCCAATTTTTGAGGAAATACCACGCCACTGGAAACGCAATGAGCGTAGCAAGCAACACCAATTTGATAAAATCCAGCGACAACATTCCTACCAGATTAGATACACTTGCGCCCAGCACTTTACGTACGCCTATTTCTTTGGTGCGTTGCTCCGCCGTAAACGATGCCAATCCAAATAGTCCCAGACACGAAATAAAAATGGCCAAAAACGCAAAATAATTGGATAGCTTATTGACCACATTTTCGCTTTTGTACTGATTGGCGTATTCTTGGTCTGCAAAAAAGTATTTGAATGGAAAATTAGGGTTAAACTTCTTGAACACTTTTTCGGTGTTGGCAATAGCATCGGGGGTTTTGCCGCCTTCGGCGCGGATGATGACGACGCCCCAATTCTCCGTTTTGGGCTGTAAGCGCAAAATCAACGGCTCGATGGCTGAGTGAAGCGTGTTGTAATGAAAATCTTTCATCAGTCCCACGATGGTTCCCTTGCGATCCCACATGGTCATTTCTTTGCCAACAGGGTCTTTGTAGCCCATTTTCTTGGCGCTGGCTTCGTTGATGATGTAATTGGTGGTGTCGGTTCCGTATTGCTCGCCGAAATCCCGCCCGCCAATCAGTTGAATACCCATTGTTTTGATGTAGTCGTACGAGATAGCGTTGTTGGCAAAAAGCAATAACTGGGTTGTGTCTTTCCCTGGCCACCTTACGCCTTGTGTAGAAGAGCCTACTTCCAGCGGGTCTGATTGGGAGCAGGTGACGGATTTGATGCCGGGCTGACGTTGAAGTTCCTGTTTGAACGAAGCGAAATTTTTCTGCAAATCACCTTCCAACGGCATATAGAGCAGATTCTCGCGGTCGTAGCCAGCATTTTTGGTTTGGAGATAGTTGATCTGTTGGTGTACAATGATCATACCCACAATGAGGGTAATGGACAATGCAAACTGAAATACGACTAATCCCTGCCGAAAATAAGTGGCACTGGGCTTAAACTTCAATGCGCCTTTCAGCACCACCACAGGATTGAGTGATGACATGAACAGAGCAGGATAGCTGCCCGCCACAACACCTGTCAGCAGGGTTAGGCCAATCAAAACCAATAGAAAACTTGGGTCTGTGAAGTTGAGCGACAGCTCTTTTTCGGTCAGAAGGTTAAAGGTAGGTAAGAGCAAAAAGACCAGCAGAATAGAAAAGAGAAGCGCACAAAATGCAATCAGTATGGCTTCGCCCATAAATTGCCCAATCAGAATGCCTTTGACTGCGCCGATTACTTTCCGAACGCCCACTTCTTTGGCGCGTTTGACGGAGCGAGCCGTGGCCAGATT
Source organism: Runella aurantiaca (assembly GCF_003339505.1). Lineage (GTDB taxonomy): Bacteria > Bacteroidota > Bacteroidia > Cytophagales > Spirosomataceae > Runella > Runella aurantiaca. Next base: position 89,666 of record NZ_QPIW01000010.1, on the reverse strand, counting down.
CATGAAATTGATGCACGCAATCAATAAAATTACGATGGCAACGATGGAAAAAATACGCACATAATCAATCCGTCCGCCGTTCTGTTTGCCCGAATCCCAATTGGAATAAAGGTAAGATTCCTGATACGATTGCAAGAATATTTCGACGTTGCTGTCTTTGTTTTTGGTCTTGATGTAGCCCTTGATTTTGGCGTTTACCTTTTCCAAAGATGCGTTTTTGGTCAACATTACGTAACAGCGCGGCCCGTTATTGCCCCATTCTTTGGCCCATGAGTTGTTTTTGAGCCAGCGGTCGAAGCTCATCAAAAAGTCAAATTTCAGCGATGAGTTTTTAGGAATGTCTTTCAAAATTCCCGTAACCATCACGTCTTCTTTGCCATCAATGCGGATGGATTTGCCCAGTGGATTTTGGTTAGGAAAATACTTTTGGGCGAGTTTTTTGGATATAACCACTCCATCGGGGCGTTTTAGGGCGGTTCGGGCATCGCCCTGCTCCAGTTTGAAACTGAACATCGTCAGAAAATCCCCTTGCACATAACGGCCCTTTTCTTTGTCGAAAGCAGTGCCTACGGTAAAAAGCGGCTGTTCTTCCCACAGCATTTGGCTGGCTTTTTCGATTTCTGGAATGTCTTTGACGATGTTTTCGGCCAGAAGCCCTGGTGTTGAAGGATAGGTCTCAATTTTGCCCGAATAATACTGATTTTCCATGACGCGGTACAGACGCGGGCTATTGTCATGAAATGCGTCCATGGCCGTTTCGTCCTGTACCCACAGCATAATCATCAGGCTGCAGGCCATGCCGAGGGCTAGTCCAGTGATGTTAATAAAACTGTAAACCTTATTTTTAAGCAGGTTTCTCAGCGCAATATTAAAGTAATTACGTATCATAGCTGTATGGTTTTTTGTATATTTGGTAAAAAAACAATCATTATGGGATTAGCGACTGAACCAGTATTGCAGCCAAGAGAACTTTCGCAATACGAAATCGAACGTAAGAAACCTATGCCTACTTTAATTCATGGAGCTATTCAATTTAATATTGGATTTGAATTGAAACTTAAATACCCAAACCAATATCGTATTGCGAGTGAAGTTACCTTAGATACGAAACCTGATGGTAGTACACCCGATTTGGTTTTATACCCAATGAGCGAGCTGGATTATAAAAATGACCCTTCGCGACGAACCGATGCTCCTTTATTAACCATCGAAATACAATCGCCTTCACAAAGCACCAAAGACATGGTCAGTAAATTAGAGCCCTATTTTTATTTTGGCGTAAAATCATGCTGGATTGTCGTTCCCGATTTACAGGCGATTTTAGTGTATGACAATCCCTTTCATTACACGTTTTTCCATAATATAGAAATGCTCAAAGACACTAATTTGAACATAGAAATCAGTCTGGCTGAGGTGTTTAAATAATAGATTGTATTCCGACCTCAAACTTGTGACGGGATTTCTCAAATCCCGTATGACATAGAAGCCAACTGTGAAAAATAACACGAAATGTCCATGGCTGTATAGATTTTGAGCATAGCGGAAAAGGCAGAGGACCATTGCCCTATGCCTTCACGCACTACTTATATGGGTGAATATGTGTTTATACGCGCATTTTCTCGGTCACCACTTTACCATCAAAAAGATTGACGATTCGGTGGGCAAAACCTGCGTCATACGGCGAGTGAGTCACCATGATGATGCTCGTGCCTTCGTCGTTGAGTTGGGAGAGCAGCTTCATCACTTCTTCGCCGTTGGCGGAGTCTAAGTTTCCCGTGGGCTCATCCGCAAGGATTAATTTGGGCTTGGCTACCACCGCGCGGGCAATGGCAGTACGTTGCTGCTGTCCCCCCGAGAGTTGTTGCGGAAAGTGATTGCGACGGTGCATGATGTTCATGCGGGTCAATACCGTTTCAACCATTTCTTTGCGTTGGTCGGCGGGTACTTTGAGGTAAAGCAGGGGAAGCTCCACGTTTTCATACACGGTCAGCTCGTCGATGAGGTTAAAGCTTTGGAACACAAATCCGATGTTTCCTTTACGTAATTGTGCCCGTTGACGCTCCGACAGTTTTGCTACCTCGGTACCGTGGAAGTCATAGCTACCTTCGCTGGGGTTGTCTAAGAGGCCCAGGATGTTGAGCAATGTAGATTTGCCGCAACCAGAAGGGCCCATGATGGCGACAAATTCGCCGTCTTTTACTTCCAAATCAATTCCGTTCAAGGCTGTTGTTTCCACTTCTTCGGTGGTGAAGATTTTCTGGAGGTTAGCTGTTTTTATCATTGTGTTATTTTGGAAAATGGAAAATCGGAAAAAGGAACACGGATTTCACTATTTTGCGTTACTTTTTCACATTATCAATTAATTAAAATGGCCGCTATTCAAAAATTTGAAGATTTAACAGTTTGGAAAATGGGACTTGCTTTAGCAATAGATGTTTACAAGACCCTTGCAGACTGTAAAGATTATGGACTTCGTGACCAAATGCAACGTTCATCTGTATCTATTCCCTCCAATATTGCAGAAGGCTTTGAAAGAGAATATAATAAAGAATTCATACGTTTTTTAAAGGTTTCCAAAGGTTCTGCCGGTGAATTGAGAACTCAAATCTATATAGCAATAGGCATTGGTATCATTGATAACGAACTAGGGGAAGTTTTGCTGGACAAAAGCCGACACATATCGTCTATGCTTAGGAACTTGATTAAAGTCAGAGAAACCCAATTTTCTTAACCGATAATTCTGTGTTCTTGCTTTTCGTGTTCCGTTCTTACTTAACTCCGTTTTCCGTTATTTCAATTCAAGCACTTCTTTATCGCCAAAGTTTGCGTAGCTGCTGGTGATTACTTTTTCGCCCGTTTGCAGCCCTTCCAGTACTTCGTAATATTCAGGGTTTTTGCGCCCCAGTGTGATGTTACGCTTGATGGCGCGTTTGCCGCTGTTGTCTAGCACATACACCCAGTTGCCGCCTGTATCGGAGAAAAACCCGCCTACTGGCAAGAGTACTGCTTTTTCTGCTTTGCCTAATTCTAAACGAATCGGTGTGGATTGTCCGCGTTTAATGCCTTCGGGTGTGCCTTTCGGAAAATTCATATCTACTTCAAAACGTCCGTTTTTTACTTCGGGATAGATGCGCGTAATGGTCAGCGGATTGTCTTTTCCATTAAATTCAAAACTTCCCCCCAACCCGACAAAAATCCGCGATACATAGTGCTCATCAATCGCAACGCGCATTTTGAAACCGTTGAGGTCGTCAATCTGCCCGATGTTTTGGCCTTGGCTGATATTTGAACCTACTTCTACATCTATTGAAGAAAGCAATCCACCAACAGGTGCTTTTACCACGAGGTTATCGAGGGTTTGGCGCCACAGGTCTACGTTGCGTTGGGTCCGCAAAAGCGTTCCTTCCAATTGGCCAATCTGCATTTTGGCGTTTTCTTCCTGATAGATTTGCGATTCAGTTTCGATTTCTTTTTGTTTTACCAACAGTTCGTAATCACGTTTCGAACGCAGAAAGTCAGATTCAGGAATCACCTTGTCTTTGAATAATTTCTGATTACGTTCGTAAATATCTTTGGCTTGGTCAATTTTAAATTCCAGTTCGTTTAACGTCCGACGGATATTAAAACGCGCTACTTTCAATTGTTGACGGGTATTTTGGAGGTCATTCACCAATCGGCTGGCCTCTGTTTCTGATTGTAGGAAGTTGAGTTTGAGGTTTTGGTTTTCTAGTTTCAAGAGCACTTGGCCTTGGGTCACCATGCTGCCTCCTTCCACGATTTTTTCCCGAACATACCCGCCCACGATGGCGTCCAAACGAATGATTTTAAGGGGTTGCACTACACCAGTCACAACAATAAACTCATCAAAAGAGCCAGTTGAAACACTGGATACCGTGAGTTTTTCGGCTTCTACATTGAGTTTGGAGCGTTTATCGGAGAAAAATAATTGATACACGATAAAGGCAATCAAAGCACTGCTCCCTGCAAAAATGGCAATGCGCTGGGTATTCCAAAATTTCTTTTTACGTACGCGGTCCATGGTGCCCTGAGGGTTGTTGCTTTGGCCGATGATCGGATTCTTAACTTCCATTGTTACTATGCTGATTGATGAATGAGTACTTTCTTAAAATGCAGTAAGGAGTTGATTACTTTTCGACCCCTTACTGCTTCATTTTCTAATGGCTGTATGTGTCTGTTTAGTATTCTGCCAATACCCGTGCCAGAAACATAAGTTATTGGTTATGAATGAATTGGTATTGTCTGTGAATTTTAAAATTGTCCGAAAACGGACATGGGTTGTACGCCATTGGACAAGAATAAAAAGTGCACTTTATCTTAATGGTTGATAATGAGGTATTTTGTATTTTGGCACTCTTATTGGGTAAATTTATACATACCGTCAAAAGAGTTGTATTTTACCAAAATTACTAATTAGCTCATTTACAAATATTTCAAATGCTCACCGCCAAAGTATTGATTGTTGACGATGATGTCGACGTTTTGAGTGCTGCCAAATTGCTCCTCAAACGGCATTTCAGTCAAGTGGATATTGAAAAAAATCCCCAGCGTATTCCCTTCTTAGTTACCAACGGCAATTACGACGCTATTTTGTTGGATATGAACTTCACGCGTGATGTTATCAGCGGCAAAGAAGGTTTCGATTGGTTGGACCGTATTTTAGACATTGACCCGCTGGCGGTTGTGGTTCTTTTTACTGCGTTTGGTGACGTAGAAATGGCCGTTCGGGCCATGAAAGCGGGAGCCATGGACTTTGTTTTGAAACCTTGGGAAAACGATAAGTTACTGGCTACTATGCAAGCGGCGGTGCGCAAAAGGGAGGAAAATAAAGCCAAAGTAGGCGGTAGTTCAGTGGCTCCAGCCAACAAACCGACGCCCGGGAAGCCGTTGCCCCAACCCAATTTTGTGGCTTCCAGCGCCATTATGCAGCAGCTGTACGCCACCGCCGAGCGCGTCGCGGTGACGGATGCTACAGTTTTGGTGTTGGGAGAAAACGGAACAGGGAAAAGCGACTTGGCCCAACTTATCCACCAAAAATCCAATCGCGCCGACAAACCTTTCGTCATTGTAGATTTAGGGGCAATTCCCGAAAGCCTGTTTGAAAGTGAGCTTTTTGGCCACGTCAAAGGTGCTTTTACCGATGCCAAAGAAGACCGCGCGGGGCGGTTTGAAGAGGCCCACGGAGGAACGCTGTTTTTAGATGAAATCGGCAATTTATCTCTGCCCATGCAGGCTAAACTCCTGACCGTGTTGCAAAACCGAACGGTGACGCGGGTGGGTTCTAACAAAACCAAACAAATAGACGTCCGAATCATTTGCGCCACCAATCAACCTATTGGCCAAATGGTGGCTGACCGGACTTTTCGTCAGGATTTGCTTTACCGCATCAATACCATTGAGTTGCGTATTCCGCCTTTGCGGGAGCGTCCCGAAGACATTGTGCCGCTGACCGAGCTTTTCCTCAAACAGTACCGTCATCAATACAAACGCGTGGTAACGGCTCTGAGTGCGGCTTTGATTAAACAATTGCAACGTTATCATTGGCCGGGCAACGTGCGCGAACTCCGCAGTGCGGTGGAGCGAGCCGTTATTTTGACCCAACAAAACACGTTGCAACCCGAAGATTTTTTCCAGAATGCGTTTACCGAAACCTCACAGTTTACCGAAACCTACCAGCTGGAAGAAATGGAAAAACAGTTGATTGTAAAAGCAATGAAAAAATACAACGGCAACATCACCGAAGTGGCCAAGGAATTGGGGCTTTCGCGGCAGGCATTGTACCGTAGAATGGAAAAATACGGGCTATGAAACACTTCTCAATCGGTATTTTGTGGCGGGTGTTTTGGCTGACGCTGAGTTTATGCGCACTGTTTTACTTTGTTCCTGATGAGCAGTGGATATTGTCGGCATTGATGGCGTTTATGAGTGCCATTGCGGTATTTCAGTTGTATTATTATGCCACAAGTACAAACCGAAAACTGGCGCGCTTTTTTGAGTCCGTTCGCTATTCAGATTTTGCCGTAAAGTTTCGCTCAGATGATAAAATGGGTGAAAGTTTTCGAGAAATCAATCAGCAGTTCAATGAGGTTTTGGAGGCATTTCGTGTTGCCCGGGCCGAAAAAGAAGCCAATCTTCAGTACCTCAATACCATCGTTCAGCACATCAGTACGGGCCTGATTAGCTTTGGCAGCGATGGCCGGGTGGAGCTAGTCAACAGCGCGGCACTCAAGATGTTGGGGATTTATCGGCTGCGTCAGTTGGAAGATTTACAGGAGCCACACCCGCAGCTTTTTACGTTGATAGCCACGCTTCGCACGGGCGTACGCCAACTTTACCAAACCTCCGACGACGAGTCGTTGTCGGTGCAGGCTACGCAGATTCAGTTGAGAGGCAAGGTGTTACGAATTTTGGTTTTGCAAAATATTCAGTCAGAATTGCAACAAAAGGAGATTGAAGCTTGGCAAAATCTGACGCGGGTGTTGCGTCACGAAATCATGAATTCGCTCACGCCCATATTGTCGTTGGTAGGAACGATGAAGGAAATTGTGCAACTCGACATCGCGCCCGTCGCGCCCGAGAATGAAGGGGTGCAGGACTTGACAGAGGCGCTGCAAACGCTGGAAAAACGCAGCGCGGGAATCATCCAGTTTGTGAATGCCTACCGTGATTTTACTACCTTACCAAAACCTACCTTTGTAGAAATACCCGCCCGTGAGCTACTCAGCGGGGTGCTGCAATTGTTTCAAAAAAGTTTGCAGGAAGCATTTATCAAAACGACCTTAACGATTGTGCCTGAGAGCCTTGTCATTACGGCCGACGCGGACCAAATTGAACAGGTATTGATTAACCTCATCAAAAACGCCATCGAAGCTTTGCAGGGACATGCCAATGCGTTGTTGACGATACGTGCCTATTCCGACATGAATCAGCGCGTGTACATTGAGGTGGCCGACAATGGTCTTGGCATTGAGCCAGAAGCCTTGGAGCGGATTTTTATTCCTTTTTATACCACCAAAAAAACGGGTTCAGGTATCGGATTGAGCCTTTCACGCCAAATTATGCAACAGCACGGCGGTCAGCTCAGTGTGACCTCAGAAGTAGGCAGAGGCACTACGTTTGTGATTGTATTGTAGAGACGCATACGGCGTCTCTACAAAATATTTCCGTCTTTTTTGAGCCAACCTATCTCTACAATGGCCTCAGAATTAATGGGGCCATACACGTGCGGAAAGAGTTCGGTGCCGTTGGGCGCGGGTTCGTACAACAGCGGCGAAGTAAGCTTGTTCTCGTCAATGTGCATCAAAAATAGGTTGTCTACTCCGCTGTAATATCTTTCCAAGACCCCCGCTATTTGGGTTTGCGTGCTGCAATGAATGAATGTTTCGGCATCCAGCGTCTCGCTTTTGTAGGCGGGCGCATACTCAAATTGTGTCCAATATTCTGGCGTAACAATGTGATAAATCATCAGCTTGGAGAAGTAACAGGTTCTTCTTTTTTGGGGAATAACAGGGACGCGATAACGGCAACGGCCAAAATTCCCACAATGATATAAAGCGAATAAACGGTCTTAAAGCCCCAGTCTTCCAGTTGATGATGCCCCAACATTTTGAGTCCAATGAAAGAAAGCAAAATTCCCAAACCGGGTTTGAGGTAATGGAATTTGTCCATGATGCTCGATAAAAAGAAGAACATCGAACGCAACCCCATGATGGCAAACACATTGGAGAAGAAGACAATGTAAGGGTCTTTGGTGATGGAGAAAATGGCGGGGATGGAATCAACCGCAAAAATCAAATCCGTAAAAGCAATCACAATAACGACCACAAAAATGGGCGTGATGTACCATTTATTGTAACGTCGGTGGAAGATGAAAAAATGGTCAACAACGTTGCGGTTATATACGTTAAAATACTTTGAGGCAAATTTTACTGCGATGTGCTCACTTGGATTGATTTCTTCATCTTCTTCTTTCTGAAAGAGAATTTTAGCACCAGTGTAGACCAAAAATGCCCCGAAAATATAGATAATCCACTCAAACTTTTGTAGGAGCGCCGCGCCGACAAATATAAAAACGAAGCGAAGCACTACCGCCCCCGAAATTCCCCAGATCAATACCTTTTTGTAAAACTTTTCGTGAACACCGAAAGAACTGAAAATCAGGATAAATACAAAAATATTGTCGGCAGAAAGGGAGTATTCAACCAGATAACCTGTGATGTACTCAAGGGCCATGTTGTTCTGAAAAATCTGTAAACTGGCCTCAAAATTGCCTGGAACAAGTACTAGATGGTCGGCATATGTGCTTGCAATCTCCTGTAAATGAGCCATATCTGAGACATCATGCACGAGATAGCCGAAATTTTTAATGAAGAAATAAAACCCAACGGACAGTGCCACCCAAACGGCACTCCAGATACCCGCTTCTTTGAAACTGACAATGTGACTTTTTTGCTTAGTAAATACACCGAGGTCGATGAGCATGACGAAAATGACAAATACCGTAAATGCTCCAAAAAATAGAAGTTCGTTAGAAATCATCGCTTACGCGTGGGTTAATTAGTGAAATCGTTCTTGGCTAATAAGCTTCAAACAGCTATCAAAGTTCCGCAGATTCTTTCACATTGACAAACGGTTTCTATCGGGCCCAAGCGGGTGTAGGCGTGGTTTCGTCAAACAGCTCATCAATATAGTACTGCCGGCGGGCGCGTTTGTCGCAGTCATTACTGTTGTCGATGGGGTACAAACAGATAGAATAAACTTCGGTATTGTCAGGATTCATCAAGCTGGCGTAGGTGCCGTCGGCGAATTTTTTGGAGGTATGGAAGCGCGCCAAATAGCAGTGGGCGAGTTCATGAAAAACCAACCCTTCGCGGGTTTGGGGGGTGGTATCTTTCCAGCAAAACTCCTGAATACCAAGGACAATGTGCTTTTGTCGCGTTTGGAGACCTTTACACATTCCGCAGATATAGTTGGCGTCGGGTTGGGCAAACTCAACAATAAGGTTATTTATTTTCAACTCCAATCCGCGTAGTTTAGCTTCTTTGACAAACGCTTGCACGTAAGGTTCAACTTCGGTAGGTACGCGGTATTCGGGGTCGGTTTCTTTTTTACAACTTCCAAAACAAATCGTCAGAAACAAAAACAAAAGGGTGTGCTTTGCCATCGTTTTATTTATTAAAGCGGGAACCAACTTTGATTTTACTTTATCCTAAAAGCAGATGGGGTGCTGATTATAAGTATTTTACCTTAAAACATCAGCGCCATCTATGCGCAGTTGTTCGTAATTTAAAAGGCAGACGACGCTGATGCTGGCTTATTTCTAAAGCGTTTCCATAAACTCCCTGATGGCTTCCGCCGAAGCTTTTGGGTCTTCGACCATCCCCATGTGGCCTGCTTCTTTGAGTACCAAAGTGTGGGTGTTGGGAGAAAGTTTAGACAACTCAATATTCTTTTCAAAGGAAATGAGTTTATCTTCTTCCCCAAAAACAAACAAAACTGGAAGGTTGGAATCTCGAAGTACCACCGTACGGTCGGGGCGAGTCATGATGGCCTTAAATCCCGCAATAACGGCTTCTGTTGGCAATTGAGCGTATTTTTCTATGTGATTTTTGATGACTTCGGGATGCGTTTTAGCATACGCCTCGGCGTACATGTTGGGCCCCGACTGGCGGATAAAAGCGGCCGCTCCGTGGGTTTTCATAAAGGTCAACGTCTTTTTTCGTTGTTCAGTTTTGGCTTCATCGTCGGCATAGGCGGTGGAATGAAACAAGCCAAATCCTTGAAGGAGCTGTGGGTATTTTTCGGCAAATGCCAAAGCGAGGTAACCGCCCATTGAGTGCCCGATAAGCACACATTTTTTAATGCTTATTTCTTCCAACCAAGCGTGCAGCCCATCGGCATATTCTTCAATACTTTTAAACTTGGTCTCGGTCGAGAAATCAGGAGTCAGTACTTGATACTCCTGAAGCAGTGGCTTTATGTCTTCCCAAATGGAGGCGTCAACGCCGTGACCGTGAATCAAAACGAGTGTTTTCATGCTGCGTTGGAGTGGTTATATAATGGTAAAAAATAACAATAGCCCAACAGGAGAATTTCTGCGGGCTATTGTCAAAGATACTCAATAATTAGATTTATGCCACTGATTTCAGGACATATAATGAGGAGCGTTCAAATTTCTCGCGGGCATAATCCAGCGTGAGCGTAAACTCCGTCACGTCTTTCATGGATGGTAAATCAAACATGGCGTCGGTCATGATGGCTTCGCAAATGGAGCGTAAACCACGCGCGCCTAGTTTGTAAGACAAAGCCTGCTCCACGATGTATTCGAGTACATCATCATCAAAGGTCAATTTGATGCCTTCCATGGTAAACAATTTCTGGTATTGTTTGGCCAATGCATTTTTAGGCTCGGTCAAGATTTGGCGCAATGCATCGCCGTCCAGTGGATTGAGGTAAGTCAATGCTGGCAAACGTCCGATGAGCTCAGGAATCAAACCAAATGATTTCAAATCCTGCGCGGCTACATAGCGCAACAGGTTGCCTTTGTCGAAAATTTCGCCCAAACGACGGTCGTTGGTAAAACCAATCGGACGTGAGTTGATGCGCTTAGCAATGTGTCGGTCAATGCCGTCAAACGCACCGCCGCAGATGAAAAGAATGTTTTCGGTGTTGATTGGAATGAGCTTTTGGTCGGGGTGCTTGCGTCCGCCTTGCGGGGGAACATTGACGACTGAGCCTTCCAAAAGTTTTAGAAGTGCTTGCTGTACTCCTTCGCCGCTCACGTCGCGGGTGATGGAGGGGTTATCGCTTTTCCGGGCAATTTTATCAATTTCATCAATGAACACGATGCCCCGTTCGGCGGCTTCGGCGTTGTAGTCGGCCGCCTGAAGCAAGCGTGTCAGAATGGTTTCCACGTCTTCTCCCACGTAGCCAGCTTCGGTCACCACGGTTGCATCGGCAATGCAAAACGGTACTTGTAGCATCTTGGCAATGGTCCGCGCGAGGTAGGTTTTTCCCGTTCCGGTTTCGCCTACCATGATGATGTTGGTTTTCTCGATATGCACCTCATCGTTCGATTTTGGCTGCATGAGGCGTTTGTAGTGGTTGTAAACCGCCACCGAAAGCGTCTTTTTGGCTTCGTCCTGACCAATGACGTATTGGTCGAGGTAGCGCTTCATTTCGAGCGGTTTGATGAGATTAAACTTGGGGGTGGATGGTTTTTCCTTTTTCTTTTTAGGATACAATTCTTCCTGAACTACGCCGTAGCCTTGCTCAATGCAAAAATTACAAATATGGGCATCAATACCCGAGAGCAGTAGCTGGACCTCATTTTTCCGTCTGCCACAAAAAGAACAATTTATTGCTGCCATGAAAGGAGTCAAAATGACCTAATGTTTAAAATTTACGTTGCAAAGTTAAGTTTTAACAATAACAAACCCCAATTAGTTTATCTAACGGACTACGCAGGTTAGGCGGAGTTTGTTGCACAGGTGTTTTTTCTTATGTCCTGAAAATGAGTGCTTCTGTGTTACAAGAACCTATTTAGTCGCTTTTTAGGCACTTTTTATAGAAACGAGTCGAAAAAAATAATGCTTGGATGTTTCATAATCATGCGATTATGAAACATCCAAGCATTAAAAAAGGAAAATATAAAATTAGCCTTTAAAAGTAGCTTCTGCTTTGTTCCAGTCTACTACATTCCAGAATGCATCCACGTAGTCAGGGCGTTTGTTTTGGTATTTCAGGTAATAGGCATGTTCCCACACGTCAAGGCCAATGATTGGCGTACCTTTTACGTCGGCGATGTCCATCAGTGGATTGTCTTGGTTGGGAGTAGAAGTAATGGCAACGCCATCGGCGGTTTTGATCAGCCACGCCCAGCCCGAACCGAAACGGCCCAAAGCGGCCTTTTTGAATTCGTCTTTGAAAGCATCGAATGAGCCAAACTTAGCATCAATTGCTGCTGCCAACTCACCTACTGGTGCACCTCCACCGTTGGGCGAAAGAATGTTCCAGAAGAAAGTATGATTCCAGTGACCACCGCCGTTGTTGCGAACTGCTGGAGAAATAGTACCCGCATTGGCCACCAATTCTTCAATGCTCTTGCCTTCGTTGGGAGTGCCTGCAATGGCGTTGTTGAGGTTGGTCACGTAGGTATTATGGTGACGACCGTGGTGGATTTCCATGGTAGTTTGGTCAAAATGGGGCTCCAACGCATCAGAGGCGTAGGGCAGAGGGGCTAATGTAAAGGACATGACAGTTATAATTTAAGTTTTAACGTGTTACTCGACTGCAAAACACCGTGCCAGCGTTTTATGTTCGCAGCCTGAGAAAAAATTTCTTCAGGAGTTGGGTAATTTCTTGCTCCAATATGCCCCTTTTAACGGTTGTTTTGGGATGAAGGATGTTTTGGGTTAACAAAGAATAGCCGCGTTTGTCGTCGGAAGCTCCGTAGACAATGCGCCCAATTTGGGACCAATACAGCGCCCCGCCGCACATTACACACGGCTCCAAGGTGACATATAACGTGCAATCTTTGAGGTATTTGCTGCCCAGATAGTCGGCGGCGGCGGTGATGGCCAAAATCTCGGCGTGGGCCGTGACGTCGGTCAGTTGCTCGGTTTGGTTGCGGGTTTTGGCGATGATGCGGTGTTGACACACAATGACCGCCCCCACGGGAATTTCTCCCGCTTCAGCGGCCACTTCTGCTTCATAAAGAGCGAGTTGCATGTAGTACTCGTCCGAAAAAAGAGGGTGCATATTTCCGACTTTAGGCATCGTCCGTTGAAATAAACCAAGATATAAAAATAACAAAAGAGGATACAACTGTCGCAGTTATATCCTCTTGTTGGGTTCTGTGGTGAGTGGCTTTAGGCCGCTGCATACATCACGCTCTGCTCTTCTTCGAGATAAACCATCAACTTGTTTAAGGTGGATAATTTGTGATAATCTTCGTCGGGAATGCGCAGGCCGAATTCCTTCTCAAGTTTCATCATCAAATCTACCGTGTCTAAGCTATCAAAGCCCAAATCTTTTACAAAATGAACATTGTCGGTGACCGCTCGGCGTTCTACACCAAAGTCTTCTAAAATAGTTAAAATACGTTCTTTCATGGCATTGTATGTTAATGTTGATGTATTAATCTACATTTAGCTTAACGCCAAAAAAGAGGCAAAAATTTCACGAAATAAGATGAAACCAATAACTATTTCAGAGGGTTTGTTTCAATGTTCTTTAAATCAATAAGATATAAAAAAAGATTTTTGTAAAAAAAACAGAACTAAACTGTTGAAATAGCGATTATTTCGCACTTTTCTTCAAAATAATCCCAGCCAACGGTGGCAAAGTCAAGACCACTGATTGAGGCTGATTATGCCATTTTTCGGGTTGGGTTTCTATCACTTGGGTGTTGCTCACACCGCTGCCGTAAAAAGAAGGAGCATCGCTATTAAACACTTCTTCCCATATTCCAACCGACGGAACGCCAATTCTATAGCCCTGTTGCGGAACGGGGGTCAGGTTGAGAACCACCACAATGGTATCGCTCGGATTAAGCCCTTTGCGCGAATAAGCAACAATGCAATTGTCGCGGTCCTGTGAGTCAATCCACTCAAAACCATCTGGTGAAAAGTTATAGTCATGGAGGGCAGGCTGATTGCGTAGGGCCGAATTGAGGGCTTTAACGCATTCCTGTACTCCTTTGTGCGGTGCATGGTCGAGCAGATGCCAATCCAATGATTGCTGAAAATTCCACTCACGGGTTTGGGCAAACTCCCCACCCATGAAGAGCAGTTTGGTGCCAGGGTGGGTGTACATGTAGGTAAACAACAACCGTAAGTTCGCAAAACGTTGCCATTCATCGCCGGGCATTTTGCCAATCAGAGAACCTTTTCCATACACCACTTCATCGTGAGAGAGCGGCAACATGAAGTTTTCAGAAAAAGCGTACACCAAGCTGAACGTAATCTGGTCTTGGTGCCAACGACGGAACATCGGGTCTTTTTCGAAATACTTGAGGGTATCGTTCATCCAGCCCATCATCCATTTCATACCAAATCCTAGTCCGCCTAGATAAGTAGGTCGTGATACGCCCGGAAAAGCGGTAGATTCTTCCGCAATCGTTTGGGCATCAGGGAAATCTTTGAAAACGGCCTCGTTCATTTCTTTCATCAACGAAATCGCTTCTAGGTTTTCGCGTCCGCCAAACTCATTGGGAATCCATTCGCCGTGTTTTCGTGAATAGTCCAAATAAAGCATCGAAGCAACGGCGTCTACGCGTAGACCGTCAGTGTGGTAGCGGTCCATCCAAAAAACGGCGTTGGAAACAAGGAAAGACCTGACCTCGTTACGACCGTAATTGAAGATATAGCTTTTCCAGTCGGGGTGGTAGCCTTTGCGGGGGTCGGCGTGCTCGTATAAATGCGTACCGTCAAAGTTGTATAATCCGTGGGCGTCGCCGGGAAAGTGCGATGGAACCCAGTCCATGTACACGCCAATGTCTTCCAAGTGAAGACGCTCAATGAGGTACATTAAGTCTTGCGGATTTCCCATCCGGGAAGCGCACGAGAAATACCCTGTGATTTGATAGCCCCAAGAAGGTGGATAAGGTGCTTCCATGATGGGCATCAACTCCACGTGGGTAAAGCCCATTTCTTTGACGTAGGGAACCAAACTATCGGCAATTTCGCGGTAATTCAAAAAACGCTCTGGATTGTCGGGGTCACGCATCCATGAAGCCAAATGCACTTCATACACTGAGATAGGAGAGGTCAGTGAATTGTGTTTGCGGCGGTTGCGCATCCATCCTTCATCCTGCCACTCGTACCATGTGTCCCACACCACCGAGGCGGTTTGGGGGGCTACTTCGCACCAAAGGGCAAAAGGATCGGATTTTTCTAATTCCAAGCCATTGTTCATCGATTTGATGAAGTATTTATAAACTTCACCGCGCCCGATGTTTGGCACAAAGCCTTCCCAAATACCCGAGCCATCCCAACGAGAGCTGAGTGGATGACTGCCGCGCTCCCAGCCATTGAAGTTTCCAATGACCGAAACGTAGTGAGCGTTGGGTGCCCAAACGGCGAAATAGGTGCCGATGACTCCTTTGTACTCGGCTACGTGAGAGCCCAACTTTTCGTATAATTTAAAGTGCTTGCCAGATTTGAACAAATAAATATCAAACTCCGAAAAGCGCGAATAATTTTCAACAGCTTGCAACTGAGCAGGGGCTTCGGCGATGGCGAGGTCTTCCAACGGTTCGGTTTTTTTACGGGTTTTCTTCGGAACGGGCGTTTCGGCTACAACTTCAGTTTTAGTTTTTGCTGATTTTGCCATAATATTGAGTTTAGCGATGGTTCATTATAGGTTGTATGGTGCAAAATAGATTTTTTCGAGCCAAAATTGCACTATAAGTACTAAAAAATCTTTTTCTTTTTCTTTAAGCCTCTTTTCAAAAACCGAGAACCACTTGAATATGAATTTTTTCGACATCAATTCCGTCCTTTTTGAGGCCTGGGGATACAAAATGAGCCACCTTGAGTTTTGGGCAACCGTCACGGGTGCAGTGGCCGTTTGGCTATCAGCACGTGAAAATGTGTGGAGTTGGATTATTGGTTTGTTGAATGTGGTGTTGGCGTTTGCGCTTTTTTACCAAATTCAGCTTTACCCCGATATGTTTTTGCAAGTTTTTTTCTTTATCACTAATCTCATCGGCTGGTGGCAGTGGAAATACCCTAAAGCGAATGAGGCCAACTTAAAAAATGAGTTAAAAATCAGCAAGTTAACCTTGCATCAATGGTTGGTACTGGGCGTAGGCGGGCTGGTGTGTACGTTTGCGATGGGTAGTTTTGCTAAAAATCTACACGAATTTTTCCCCGTACTGTTTAGTCAACCCAGTGCTTTTCCTTACATGGACTCGTTCACGACGGTCATGAGTATCGTGGCTACGTTTATGCTAATTCGTAAAAAAATCGAGGCGTGGTACGTGTGGTTGGTGATTGATGCCATTGCTACTTACATGTATTATGTCAAAGAAGTGAAGCTGTACGCGCTCTTGTATTTTCTGTTTTGCTTCATTGCGGCGTTTGGGGCGTATCATTGGACCAAAGAATACCGCAGCTACGATAAACGATGAAAAAAGGGTTGGTTTTTGGAAAATTTATGCCTTTGCACAATGGGCATTTGGCATTGATTGAGTTTGCATTGTCGCACTGCGATAAAGTCATGGTTTCAATGAGCTATACGCCCGACGACCCTATCCCTGCCGAAATACGCTTTGGGTGGCTACACCAACTCTTTGACCAAAATCCGCGTATCGAGCTATTTCAAGCATTGGACGATTTTCCCGATGAGGGGTTGCCTCTCACAGAAGCTACCAAAATGTGGGCTGATTTTATTCATCAAACTTTTCCTGATGTAGAGGGCGTTTTCTGCTCAGAAGCCTACGGTGTTCCTTTGGGCCGTCATTTGAATTGTCCTGTGGTGTTTTTTGATTTAGACCGCGTTCAAGTTCCAATTTCTGCCACGGCCATTCGCTCAAATCCGTATCAACATTGGGATTTTATACCGCAATTGGTGAGGCCGTATTTTACGAAAAAAGTCTGCCTTTATGGCCCCGAAAGCGTTGGGAAAACAACGCTGACGCGGCAGTTAGCAGAATGTTTTCAAACAACTTTTGCGCACGAAATCGCTCGCGAGGTGCTCACTTCCAATGAGTTTGAAATAGAAAAAATCATCGAAATTGGTGAATTACAAACTAAATTGGTCAAACAAAAAATACGGGAAGCCAATCAAGTGCTTTTCTGCGATACAGACTTGATTACGACGCAAATTTACTGCCAACAGTATTTTGGGTACGTGCCAGAAGAATTGAAAAAATGGGAGGCAGAGATTATCTACGACCTGTATTTGCTATTAAATATTGATACGCCTTGGGTGCCCGATTCATTGCGCGACTTTGGTGATCGGCGGGCAGAAATGTTCGACCTTTTTAAGAACGAATTAGAAAAGCGAGCGCTACCGTATGTGTTGATTGAGGGAAATTGGGACGAACGGTTTATTGCCGCACGAAAAGAAATGGAGAGAATGTTGCAAAAACACTAGCTTTTTTTGTCAAGAGCTAAGGCCACGGCCCTGGCCAAATCAATCGCCAAAAGCATGGGTTGGGTATCTACGTGGTCGAGGGTGTCTTCGGGGCGGTGAATGTGGGGCATAAGCCCGTTTTCATCCAATGCCGACAGCGTAACGCAGGGAATGCCCGCGCGCACAAACCAAGCGCTGTCAAAATCGGCGGTGTGCCAGTTGCCCGTGCTTACTTGGCCAAAATGACGATTGTTTTGAATAATGTTAAGCGCCGATTGAGTAACGATGTTGTCGTATTCAATCAAGGTCATGCTGCCCGTTTGGGTAATGACTTTTAATTGCCCGCTGCCCAACGTGTCAAAATTGATGAGGTATAAAGAACCATCAGCCACCTGTGATTTTCGCTGAAGGGACTTCCAATAGTGATAGGCTCCTACCATTCCTACTTCTTCGGCATTGGTGAGTACGATTTCAATCTCGGTGTTTTTGAGCTGGGTTTTGAGGTGTTCGCCCGTTTTCAACGCCGCTACCACGCCCGTGGCGTTGTCGCTTGCGCCATTGGTATAGCCTTTTTGCCAAAAACCCGCCGTTCCCAAAACCGCCTGCCCGACAAAATACATAGAAAGCAGTATTCGAATCACCAGAAGGTAATTATTTTGGGGTAAATGATAACTCAGACCCACAATCGGGACGGCCAGTGCCATCAGTACCATAGAAGCCCGAATGGAATTTCGAAACCCATCTTTGGACTGACGACTGTACAACGACGACACGGGTGCCGAGTCGTAATGTGCCATCAAAATGAGTTTACGTTTGGCAGTTGGAAGAGAATGCCTTCCAATGATATTTTTGGCTTGGACCAAAGGCGGTAGAAAAAGAAAGATAGAAGGACGCCAATCAAAATAAAGCAGCCCGTTGATGGCAAAGAAAGCGACCAAAATAACCGAAGCCCACCCAAGCCATTGGATGGTTAGCAACCCGACAATAAGCCCACCAATGAGCCAATAAATAACGGGAAGATAGGTCGGAGGTGTGCGGAATGACTGAAAATCAACCGAAAATCCTGCATTTTTCAGTTCCGTGGCGATGATTTCTGCCGCTTTTGCATTAGACTTGCTCGCGGCTCCCCGGTGAGGAAAAGCCGTCAGTTGTTCTAATAAAAGGAGGGGGTCGGTTGGCATAGATTCACCGAGGGCTATTTAATGCGCCACTTGGGAGAGATATTGTATCGTATCCCAATACCAGCGGTAAAACCTGCCCCGCGCGTCACAAATTCGGCATTTTCAATGGGCTCTTGATTGTTTTTGATCGACACTTTCACGTTGGCAATACTCGTAAGTCCCATGACCTGACGGGCGTATACGCTCAAGGTCCACCGTCTCGACATGGCCCAGTTGAAACTAGCCGCCAACTCGGCGTTGATGGAGTGTTGGCGAAGTACTCCTACCGAACCTGAATAAACGAGGGAGTCGGTCCACGTATGCCCACGGGTAGTAATGACGCCGTTGAATGTTTTCTGACTTATTTCGCCATTGGCCCAAACGTATTGCAATCCCCCGCCTAAATGGGCTTCAAGTTTGTCATAAAACACCCGGGCGCGCCAATTGACCCGCAACGGAAACGACATAAACTGAAGGGGATTGGTGCCAATCGCTCGGTTGGTCTGATAGAGATAAACGAGGTTGAGCGGCAAAGAATAGATGCCTGTTTCGACCGACATATAAGGGTTAACCACTCTGCCCACTTTCATGCCGTACATAGGCATAATTCCCGACCCGCCAGGGTTGTATTTGCTGAGCTCTCCCGCAATCATGCGCGTTTGATTACTGAAAATCCCGATGTCTGTTCCGACATACCAATGTCCTCGGAATAGCTTGCTCTGACCAAATCCCGACAATGCAAACAGACATACCAATCCAACTATCGCGTAGCAGTGTTTCATGGGTAGGCAGGGTTAATGACCTGAATGTGTGGCTAATATACGAAGTTTTGAAATTCGGTTTGCAAAAAAACACTGTATTATTTAGCAAAAAGCACTAAAAACAATGAAGGGCCGCTTTTCAGCAACCCTTCGTTGTTTTTAATATTTAAAACCAACCGCCTCCGAGGTTGCGGAAAGGCCAGGGAATGGAGATCAAAATAAGGAGTAATGCCACCAGATAAAAGGTGAAAACTTTGCCGTGGTTCAGCTTTTTTGCCTGTGCGTGGCCGATGGTAATCAGCACGATAGCAACCAACATTCCTACGATGTGTTCGACGGTGTAAAAACGATAAACTTTATCGCTCATCATGTCAAAACGCACTTTTACTCCCCAGTCTAACGCGTAGAGAACCAGCCCGATGAGCAACTGGGTGTGGGTGGCAATCATGGCAAACAGATATACTTTAGAATAGGGCGCATTGGGTTGGCTGCGTTTGGTAAAAGCGGTGTAAATCGCGGCAATCAGAAGCGCAAGGACTACGTAGCGAAGGCCAGAATGGGCGCGTACAAGAATTTCCATAGTTGGTTGTTTATGTATAAATGAATAAAATGCAGTGTTTAAAAAATGAATTTAGGATGGTTGATTGGTCAGGTGTTGCCAGCCTTGGGCTTTGATCGGAAAACGACTGCCGCCTTTGGTTACTAGTTCTACGTTGGTCGGGTCGTTGGTCATGAATCCAGCAAAGCTTATGTGGGGTGAATTCTTGATTTTCTCGTAATCTGACTGTTTAATGGTAAACAGCAATTCATAATCTTCGCCGCCGTTGAGGGCGATGGTCAACGGGCTGATTTTAAACTCATCGGCGGTCAAGAACGTATCGTCGGCAATGGGCACATTTTCTTCAAAAACTTGCGCTCCCGTTCCCGATTGGTTACAGAGGTGCAGAATCTCAGAAGCCAATCCATCCGAAATGTCAATCATCGACGTAGGCACCACGCCCGCTTCCAAAAGTTCATAAACAATATCCGTCCGTGCTTCGGGTTTGAGTTGACGACCTACCAGATACGATTTATCTTCCAACTGTGGCTGCATTTCAGGGTTTTCCAAAAACTCCCGTTTTTCTCGTTCCAGCAGTTGAAGCCCCATATAGGCGGCCCCTAAATCGCCCGTGATACAAATGATGTCGTTGGGCTGGGCACCGTTTCGGTACGAGATTTTGGTTTTATCGACGACTCCCACGGCCGTCACGGAAATCAACAAACCTGAGCGTGAAGACGTTGTGTCGCCGCCAACCAGATCCACTTTGTAGGCTTCACAAGCGGCCTGAATACCCGCGTATAATTCGTCGATGGCTTCGACAGAAAAGCGATTGCTTAGCCCAATGCTTAC
Organism: Runella aurantiaca; assembly: GCF_003339505.1. Classification (GTDB taxonomy): domain Bacteria; phylum Bacteroidota; class Bacteroidia; order Cytophagales; family Spirosomataceae; genus Runella; species Runella aurantiaca. The sequence goes on along the minus strand of NZ_QPIW01000010.1, from coordinate 69,258 downwards.
TGTCACTTGACGAGGAATGCCGTTCATGGCCGCGATGTCGGAGACGTTGACGGCAATGGCCTTGTAGCCCAAGTGCTTGAGTGGTACGTAACTAAGGTCAAAGTGGACACCTTCAACGAGCATATCGGTCGAGACCAGCAAATACTCCTCGGTGGCGGTATCAATGACGGCGGCGTCGTCGCCGATGCCTTTTATGGTTTGGGGAAGCACAGGCGTAAATTGCTGATTTATACGCTCAATCAGTCCAAATTCACCCAGTGTTGCAAGTTCAGTTCTAATCATTTTGAGGAAGATGTCGGATGCCCGACATTTGGTGTAAAGTAATAAGTGAAAGTTTGCATTACAAAACTTTTCGGTGCAAAGTTCGTTAAAAGAATGGCTTTTCCCGTATATCCAACGAATCGTTTTTAAACCCATTAGCTGCGGCAAAGCTCCGTAATCAGAACTTAATACTTACTTTTTTGTTAGAAATAAATATGAAGACGATCATCAAAAAACTCATTTTCGGCACGTTGACGTTGTCATCACTTAGCTCGTGCGGACAGTCAGCCAAAAAGATTGAACAAATGGAAGAAAAATCAAAAACCCTCACGGGGCTGGCCACGGCCACGTTTGGTACGGGCTGTTTCTGGTGTACCGAAGCGGTGTATCAGGAAATGGAAGGCGTTGAGTCGGTAGTATCGGGGTATTCGGGCGGATTTGTGGAAAACCCGACCTACGAACAAGTCTGTGGCAAAGCCACGGGCCATGCCGAGTGCGTAGAAATCAAATACGACCCCAAAAAAGTGACTTATGCTGAACTGTTGGAGGTGTTTTTTCGGGTGCATGACCCAACCACCAAAGACCGTCAGGGCAACGACGTAGGACCGCAGTATCGTTCGGTGATTTTTTACCACGATGCGGACCAAAAAGCCTTGGCCGAAAAAGCCATCAAAGAGCTCAATGCCTCAGGTGCTTTTAGCAAGCCGATTGTGACGGAAGTATCCAAAGCCGAGAAGTTTTATGTAGCCGAAGCCTATCACCAAAACTTTTTTGCCAACAACCCCAACCAAGGCTATTGCGCATTTGTGGTAGCACCCAAAGTGGATAAGTTCAAAAAAGTGTTTAAGGAGAAGTTGAAAGCGCATTGATTAGCCTCTTTTAACGTGATTCACACAAAAAGCCCGATTCGTCGGGCTTTTTGTGTGCCTTTATATATGTATATTTAAAAAAAAAGTGGATTGATTGCCGACTGGAATAACTTTTAGTTAGTTGTGAAAGAAAATATTGGAATTGCAATAGTATACTGGAGGTTTTTTAACAGCCATTGAGCTGGTGAAAAAATAAGATTCGCACAGAAGAGGAGTCTGGTAATCAAGCGTCGAATGTCTCCGCCGATGGTAGGATATTACCTGTAAAGTTAGAGGCTCTTCTCATAAATCTTCTCACCCGCTTCCACCCGCACAGGCAGGGTATTCTCTTTGGGCGGAATGGGGCAGGCGTAAGTAGGATTGTAAGCGCAGTAGGGATTATAGGCTACGTTGAAGTCGAGGGTGAGTTTGCCGTCGGTTATATCGTCGGTTTTAAAATCCAAATAACGCCCACCGCCGTAGGTTTCTTGCGGGGCCGTGGCATCGCGAAACAGGATAGAAAGGCCTTTTTCATGTTTATAAATGAGCAGGCGATACACGTTCAGCTCGGCCGCCTTGCTTGCATCAGGCAATGTAAACTCGGCAAAACCGTACTTTTCGTAGGTGGTGGTGCTGCCGTCGGTCATGGGTACGGTTACTTGCTTATCCTGAGCGTGGTAAGGGACAACAGTAGCCACCACTTTGTAGGCAGGGTTGGGAGCGAAATAATTAAGGCCTTTAAAAGCCGCTTTGTCGCCAATCGGAGAAGTATCGGAATCTTGGTAAAACTTATCTTTTTCTTTGCGGTCTTTCTCCAACTGCGCCACATAATCGGCATCCGAAACCGTTGTTTCTTCCCCAAAAAAAGTATAGCCAATCACCCCGATGATAACGATGGCAATCAGCAACTGTAAAAATTTATTTTTCAACATAGCTTTCAGGATTTAGCGCTAAAAGTGAAGGGGTTAGAAGTTAAGTCAATACCTAACACCTAACCCCTTTACGCTTACATTTATGATTATAGAATTGCTTTTTCCAGGGTAGTTTTTACGCTGGTGTTCATCATTTCTACCAAATATTCCGTCACGGTTTCGGCAAAACCAGTGAGCTTGGTCAAATCGGTATCCCAAAGTTTGGTATTGCTCAATACCACTTGCACAAATGCAGGTACGGTTTCGACCGTCACGCCCTGCCATTGCTCATAGAAATACGCCGCTTGTTCGTCGTTGATGACGTAAAACTCCTCACCGCGTTGACCGAAATAATGCTCATTTTGTTGCTTAACGGCCCGCATAAACAGCAAGTACGCGGCAAAGCCAATCGTAAACAATTTAGGCGCTTTATTGAATTGTTGATAATAACGACGAATGGTAGCTACATTCCTGGCGTTCATTTTCGACGATTGCTGGAGTGTAATTCCGATGAGTTTTTGTTGAATAAATGGGTTGCGGTAACGATTCAGAATATCGCCCGCAAACACTTTCAGCTCGTCCATTTGCTCCTCAAACGGCAACGTCGGTACTATTTCGTCGTAGATAATCTTTTCATAATATTTCGACATGGCAGGGTCGTTCATGCACTGAAACGTAATGTCAAACCCGCTTAAATAACCCAACGGAGCCGCCGCGCTGTGGCTTCCGTTCAGGATACGTAATTTGCGCTCGCGGTAGTAAGAAATATCTTCGTCGACAATGACATTTTCGCTGATTTGCTCAAAAGAAAGGGCTTTCTTCACGCGCTCATCTCCTTCAATCGCCCACAACAAATAAGGCTCCGCTACCGTCAAAAGCGCATCTTCATAGCCGATTTTCTCCTGCAACGCCGCAAACGTAGCCGCGTCGGGCTTACCAGGCACAATCCTGTCTACCAACGAGTTGCAGAATTTAACATGGTATTTAAGCCATTTATTAAACAGTTTCCCCAGTTCATTATACACCGAAATTTTTTCTACGCACTCACGGAGTTTAAGGCCGTTATCGGTAATCAACTCAGTAGGAACTACCACCAACCCCTTGTCTTTTTTGCCTCCGTAAGTACGAAAACGTTCATACAAAAACGCGGTCAGCTTGGCAGGAAATGATTGCGGTGGGCTCTGGAAAATACTCTCCTCTACATACTGAATGCCTACCTCAGTGGTATTGGAAATAATCACTTCCAAATGCGGATTGCGCGCCACCTGTAAGATGCTCTGCCAACTATCCTGCGCCGAAATCACCCGACTGATAGACGTAACGGCCGTGGCCTCGTCGATGGTTTGGCCTTCATTGTCCACCCCACGTACGCAAACCGTGTAGAGGCCATCCTGCTCGGCAAAATCATCGGCCGAACCTGCGGTAGATTTCACCACCACAATTCGTCCGTTGAAAATATTTTGCTTGTTTGCTTTATCAATCAGGTAGTCGCAAAGCCCTCTCAGAAGCACTCCTGTTCCAAATTGCAATACTTTTACGGGCAAATCAAAGGTATATTGAGTTTCGCTATCAATGACTTGTTTAGATAATTTCGGCATAGCTAATGGTATATTTAACAGTTTGGCAGGTCAAAAATGTTTGTATTGGCAAACCTAATAAATTTTGCGCAAAACTTATCTTTGTAGCGACCAAAGCAGTCAAAACTCTAATAGATTTTATTCATTCCGTGGATTTTAGGCCATCTAGTCAAGTCTAAATTTCATAGAATCGAACCGCTAAAATCATTCTTATGAACAATTACATCCTTTACGACGATACCGCCGTCCGTCCGCATCTCTTGCCGTTTACTTTCACGCGTCCTGTGTCAGAAATCCGCTGCGGCATCCTGACATTGACCGAAAAGTGGACGCATTTTCTTCATGCCAAACCCTCTTTTTTGACCGAACCTTATCTTCAGCATAAATTCCCGTTTGTTGCCACCAACGATAATATTTTCCTCAACGGCGCCGTCTGCGCAACCGCTTCCATCGCAATAGCCGTTGGCCAACTAAAAGCAGGGGAAGCATTGATTGCCCTCGAAAACGATCAAGTCATTGCCTACCGTTCACCGTTTGAAGTGGTAAATCCCGTGAGCGAGTTGAAAACGGTTCTTTTTTCCGAACCTATTGTTACAATTCAACGTCTTTGGGATATTTATGGCGAAAACGGTGCACAAATCAAAGCAGATTTTACAGCTCTTACCCAAGGCAGAGTCAGTCAGCCGTTGGCAGACCCTTTTACGCACGTTTACGCCCCAGAAAATGTATTTTTGGAAGAAGGAGCCAAGGTGCGTGCTTCCATTCTGAATGCCGAAAATGGGCCGATTTACATCGGAAAAAATGCGACTGTCAGCGAGGGCAGCGTTATTATGGGGCCGTTTGCGTTGGGCGAGGGCTCTGCCGTCAATTGGGGCGCTAAAATGCGTATGAATACCAGTGTGGGGCCGCATTGTAAAATTGGCGGAGAGGTCAGCAACTCGGTACTTTTTGGCTTCAGCAACAAAGGTCACGATGGTTTTTTAGGCAACTCTGTTTTGGGAGAATGGTGTAACTTAGGGGCGAATTGTAACAATTCCAACCTCAAAAATGATTATACCAATGTGAAGCTTTACAGCTACGCCACCGAAACGTTGGAAGATACAAACCGTCTGTTTTGCGGTCTCTTTATGGGTGATTTTACCAAAGCGGGCATCAGTACTTTATTTAATACAGGTACGGTGGTGGGTGTGAATACCAACGTTTTCGGCGCAGGCTTTCAACCTAAGCATATTCCGTCTTTTTCGTGGGGCGGCGCGGCCGAAGGCTTCACGGAATACCGCATCGAAAAAGCCCTCAAAGTAGCCTATGAGACCGTTAGCCGGCGAGGCGAAGCCTTCGGAGAAACAGAACAGGAGATTTTAAAGCACGTGTTTGAGTTAAGTCGGGGCAACAATCAGAAGTAAGAAGCGAAGAATGCCAAGTGAGAACGGGCAATTATTAATTTTGAACATCCAAAAGTCAAAGCAATGAATAAGCGAAATAAAGCAACTTTGTCATTCTGTAAGAATCTGCATTGCATCGTTCTCCCAGCAATCAGTTTTTTTCCACCACGCCTCCAACGTCTTTTATTATTGCTTTGGCTCATCGTCTTCAGTGCATTGTTCGTTCCTTCTTCATACGCCCAAACCGATACCCTAACGGTGCGTGGAAAAATAGAAAATCTCACGGTGAGGCTGTACCGCCAAGCACCCGAGATTACGGTAGCCCGGGTCAACATTTTACAATCTAATCAAGAAATAGTACGCGTCGCCCAGCTCCAACCCGATGGTCGTTTTGAGTTGAAAATGCCATTGGTGTATCCGTTGGAAGAATGTTATGTGACTTATGCCAACGTAGTAATGCCTTTTTTGGGCGAAAAAGGCACGGTGGAAATCACCCTCAACGGCGACTCTCTGACCAAAAGTGAGGTTCCTATCCGTTTTGGGGGCGCTCACGCGGCTACTAATAATCGACACGCTCATTTTTATGTAGCTTTCAACAAGTGGCTCAAGGCCAATCCCGAAAAGCCCATCAAAGCAGCGACTGGCTTTCACTTTTGGGAAAAAGTGGCCCAAGAGCGCGACCGTAAAATTGATTTCTATCGCACCTCCCAAACCGTCAAAGATACGCTGCTTGACAAATGGGTGATTTCTTCGCTCAACGACGCCGCCAAAGCGAGATTTTACAATTATTTATCGCAGGAAAAACAAAAACTCGCGTTGGCGATATCCGCATCGACCGAATTGGACACTAGCCGTTTTTTTACGTTTGCCAAAGCCGATAGTTACCGCCAATTCACCAATTACGCCTTGGCCACCACGCCCAATTTCCCCGAGTCGTCGTTGCCCGTTAATACCTTGGCTCGTTTGATTTTACAGTATGTGCCCAATATTTCGACCGCCGACAGCCTAAAACTGGTGGGTTATGTGCAGGGAGAAACGGCCAAAATGCGGGAGTTGCGGTGGCTTAGCAATCTGTTTAATCAAAAAGAAGATACACTTCGGCTTATTGCTGCGTTTGAATTGTACACCCGCAAATTCGGTGCCGCACATTCAGCCAAAGAGTTGGACTACTTAAATGCGGTATTTTACGCAGAAAACACCAATAATTTTACCCTAAAAAACACGACCCTCTGGTACAATCACCTGCGCCCAGGGATCAAAAACCCGTATTATGTGCGCTCTCTGGACGAACTTCACCACATCGCCAATCTGGATTCAGCGTTGATTCGTGCCACCGAACCCAAAATGACTAACGCTACTTTGAATAACCCGCTGGAAGTGGTCTCGGGGGTACTGTTGACCAATAACACTTCCTCGTCTGACGAAACGTTATTATGGGACCAGCTCAAACGAAAATTTAAGGGCAAAAATGTGTATTTTATCTTTTGGACAAACGATGAATTGGGCCGCAATGCACTGGCCGAAGCCAACGCTTTGCGGGCGCTTTTACCCGAAAAAAATATAGCGTTTGTGTACCTTGCCGAACATAAAATCAGTACAGAGGTATGGATGGAGGCTATCATAAAAAGCAAAAGTCGAGGCTGGCATATCAAATTGGACGAAGCCCAAAACGACTATTTTGCGGCAATCTGGGACATTGACCACGCGCCTTATTGCGTGCTGATAGATGCCAACGGCAAGTTTATTAAAAGAGACGCCCCACTGCCCAGCGACCGCGAAGAATGGGATAAAATTTGGGATAAAGTCCTGCGTTAAAATTACTTCGCAAAGCGATTGTTTAACAAAGGATACACAACAACGGCCAACAATATCACCACTGAGCCTGCATAAAAACCCGCTGTCATGCGCTCGTTTAAGATAAAATACGCCAGCACCATGCCGTAGACAGGCTCCATGTTGATGGTCAGGTTGAGCGTAAACGGAGAGACTTTTCGCAGTAAATGCACCCCCGCCGAGTACGCATACACTGTACACACAAAAGCTAGAATGACGAGCCAGAGCCAATCCGTCGATTGCGGAATCATTTCCTGGGTGGTCAGGCCACTCGTAAAAGCTACGCCCGCCAAACCTATCAACATGGCGATGGTGGCGCCGTTCATTTCATAAAAGGTAATCAAAAGCGCATTGTGTCGGCGCACAAAACGGCTGTTAGCAATGGTAAAAAGGGCCGCCAAAAAAGCCGACACCAACGCCAGCCCCAACCCCAACGATTGGTCTACCTCAAACCGAAAAATGAGGTAAAGCCCTACAATCACCAACAAACTCAGAAAAATCTCCAGCGGTCGCACCCGCCGCCGCGCAAACAGCGGCTCCAACAATGAAGTAAAAAGCGACGTGGTAGACATTCCCGCCAAACACACCGACGCACTGGATACGTGCGCCGAGCCAAAGAACGTCAGCCAGTGCAGCCCCATGATAGCCCCCACGCCGAGCATGGCCCAACGGTCGTTGGCTGGTACGCGCTTCCATTCTTTCCACAACCATAGCACCACGGCCAAACCAACGGCGGCCAGCAGCGTACGAAAAAACGTAAGACTAATGCGCGAAAGTTGCGGATTGATCAGTTTCCCCAAAATGGCCGTAAAGCCCCAGATAAGTACTAAAAAATGCAAATGAAGATAATCGGCAAAGGTGGGTTTGGGCAGCGGAGAATTCATGCGGGAGATTGATTACGAAAAAGCAAAAATCCATTGATTCTTTCAAAATGACAAACTAATTTTTGCGTTGTTTGCCAACGAATACATTCTAAAAAACTATTTTTACCTCTACATCAGTGATTACGCTTAAAGTAGTATTTCTAATTTAAACATTACCCTATGCGTCTTAATTGCGGTTTTATAATTTTATTAATGGGACTATTTTCCACAAGCATAGCACAGACCTGCGAAAAAACCCAAATTAAAGACCCTATTCTTATTGACGCTATTGGTGAGTTTATTATTAACTGTAATAAAGTCAATGAAATATACAAAGATATGGGGGTTATACATATGGGAGTGCATCCGGATAGTGGAAAGGAGGAAAAAAGAATTAATTTGTGGATAGATCTGACCGATAGTTTTAAAGATAATCCCCCCCAACAATATGCGCATCTGTGGGGAAAGGTTATTTTGATTTATCAACGTGATGCAAAGGGCAAGATAATTAAAAACGAAATTCCCCCCGAACAACTGGAAGCTTTGTTGAATGAGGTTGGTGATCGGGTATTTGTTGAACAAAGGTGGGTGGAGACTTACCATAGAGATGGAAGTTTAAAAAGAAGAAACTACCAAATAGGTATATCAATGGGAGGCTCGCCTACAAGTATTGTCCTTTTAATCAACAAAAAAACGGGAGAAGTAAGGAAGTTGAAAAGTGTCTAAGTGTCTCGTTTCTTACTTTGACACGATTCACCACCTAAAAGCAAATCCCCCCTCCCCTAAAAAATAAATCCGCCTTTCTCACGCCTCACTCCCGACTTCTCCCTACTTTTGTATTCGTCTTGGGTGCCTCATGCCTGCTTCGTAGTGGGCTTTGACGGCTTAAAAGGGAATTCCGTGCAAAACGGAAACTGTCCCCGCAACTGTAAGTTTCATCCAAAGTCGCTCTTAACAACTGCATAAACCACTGGTTTTCAGTCCGCAGTCGATTGTGAACAGTCCGCAGTACTTTTACTGCCAACTATAAACCACCAACTGTAAACTCCAAACCGGGAAGGTGCAAGGGCGATGAAACAAGTCAGGAGACCTGCCCAATGAACTATTTAGTCGCCGCGCACGGAGGATGCGCAGCTAAACCGATTTTATTCATTTACATAGTATGAAAAACACCCTCAATCCCCGTCTGCTGACGTTGCTGTGCTTTATGCTGGCCGCCGCGCTGATTCGTATTCTGAACGTGGCGCAGCTCTCGCCCATTTCCAATTTTACACCGCTTGGCGCGATGGCGCTGTTTAGCGGCGCGTATTTCAGTACCCGTTGGAAAGCCTTTGCTTTTCCGCTTATCACCCTTTTTATCAGTGACTTACTCATCAACGCTGTCATTTACCAAGGCCGCTACGGGATTATCTACGAGGGCTGGTATTGGGTATACGGCATTTTTGCGCTGATTGTTTTTTACGGAAAAGTATTACTACAAAAAATCAACGTCAAAAATGTCGTTTTGGCCGCCGTCATTGCCACGTTATCGCATTGGGTCTTGTCGGATGGCAGCGTGTGGCTGAGCGGTGGCATTGATCTGCGCACGGGTCTACCACTCACCCGCGATTGGGCTGGGTTTGTGCAATGCCTCACGCAGGGCGTGCCGTTTATGCGTAATTTCCTGGCAGGCACGTTGGTGTACAGTGCCTTGCTTTTTGGCGGCTTTGAAGTTCTGAAAATGCGTTTTCCCAACCTGGCCGTTGCTGAATAATGCAGACGGCTCTCATGAATTGGTCGGGAGGCAAAGACTCGGCGCTGGCATTGTACCATAGTTTGCAAAATAACGCCTGCGACGTTCGTTACCTCCTGACTTCACTGAACGACTCCTTCCGACGAATTTCGATGCACGGCGTGCGCGAAGAACTGCTCGACCAACAGGCCCAACGGCTCGGCATCGAACTGCTCAAGCTGCGCCTCCCCGAAACTACGTCTATGGAAGAATATCAAATCCGTACGGCTGAAATTCTCCAACCCCTAGCCGCCGCGGGCATCACAAAATCCATTTTCGGCGATATTTTTCTGGAAGACCTACGCCTTTACCGCGAAAATCAACTAGAGACCGTTGGAATGCAAGGAATATTTCCCCTCTGGAAACGTCCTTCGATGGAATTGCTGGAAGAATTTTGGGGCTTGGGATTCAAAACCATCGTTGTCAGCATAAACGGAAATGTGTTGGATCAATCCTTTTGTGGCCGCGTGCTAGACCGCGATTTTGTCAGCGAATTGCCCCCCAATATCGACCCCTGTGGCGAAAACGGCGAATTTCACACTTTTGTTTTTGAGGCCCCTTATTTCTCCCAACCCATTGATTTTCAGCAAGGAGAAACCGTCGAGATGACCTATCACTTCCAAAATACCGAAGGAGAAGACTTGACTTCCACTTATTTTTTTACAGATTTGTTGCCCATTTAAAGTCATTGCGCAAGATGAATCCTACGTTATCGAAAGACGCGGTACGCGAAATTTACGAATCCCCTATTTTGGAGTTGATTTACCGAGCCGCCACCGTTCACCGCCAACACCACGACCCCCAAGAAGTACAGGTCTGCACCTTGCTGTCTGTCAAAACGGGTGGCTGCCCCGAAGATTGCGCTTATTGCCCACAGGCTGCGCGGTACCACACGGGAGTACAAGCCCATAAATTGATGGAAGTGGATGAAGTATTAAGTGCCGCCCAACGCGCCAAAGACGCGGGTAGCACGCGCTTCTGCATGGGTGCCGCCTGGCGTGAAGTCCGTGATAACCGCGATTTTGATAAAGTACTGGAAATGGTCAAAGGTGTGAATCAACTTGACATGGAAGTATGCTGCACGTTGGGAATGCTGAGCGAAACCCAAGCTCAAAAACTGAAAGAAGCTGGGCTTTATGCCTACAACCATAACCTCGACACGAGCGAGGAGTTTTACGGCGATATTATTTCGACCCGTACCTACGACGACCGCCTCCAAACCATCAATCACGTGCAGAAAGTGGGAATTTCGGCCTGCTCAGGCGGTATCATCGGCATGGGTGAGAGCCACGACGACCGCATTGGAATGCTTCATACATTGGCGTCGCTTCCAGAGGCTCCTGAATCGGTGCCTGTCAATGCACTGGTGGCCGTAGAAGGCACGCCGCTGGAGCATCAAAAACGCGTATCGGTTTGGGATATGATTCGGATGATAGCCACGGCACGTATCCTGATGCCCAAAGCCATGGTTCGCCTCTCGGCGGGCCGTGTCGATATGACGATGGAAGAACAGGCACTTTGTTTTATGGCGGGGGCCAATTCTATTTTTGCTGGCGAAAAGCTCCTAACAACCCCCAATCCTGATGTTGATGCCGATCAAGAGATGTTTCAAACCCTGAATATCAGGCCGCGCCCTGCCTTCAAAGCACAAAAATTGGAAGCGGTTTAATCGCAACGTGCTCATTTGTTCTTGAAAATCCACTATTTTTGATTTTTATTTCGTTATCTCCCTAAAAGAGACACTGAACCAAGACCAAATGCCGCCGCTAAAACCCGCCCAAGGAAAATTATTAATTGCCGAGCCGACTTTGGGTGACCCCAATTTTGACCGGAGCGTGGTGTTTTTGTGCGAACACAACGAACATGGAACCTTTGGATTAGTCTTTAATCAAACCACCAACTTACACCTTAACGACGTTCTGAAAGAGCCCGTTGTGACCAACCTGCCACTTTATCTGGGCGGTCCAGTCGAACAAAACACATTGCATTTTCTTCATCGGTTGTCATTTATTGAAGATGCCGTACCCGTAGGTGATAATTTATATTGGAGCGGTGATTTTGAACAAATTATGAGCATGCTCAACGTCGGGAAAATAACCGAACGAGATTTGCGTTTTTTCATTGGATATTCAGGGTGGTCAGCGGGACAATTGGACGAAGAACTCAGTAAAAACGCCTGGATTGTATCCGACACGGATGCGGGCTTTATCTTTGACACTCCAGTTGATCAATTTTGGAGGGCAGTTTTACGAAAAATGGGCGGAGAGTACCGCGTCAAGTCGCATTATCCCACTGACCCACGGCTAAATTAAAGACAAACAATTAATAATCAATCACATAAACAATAGTGAGGTTGTCACTAACACAGCCAAGTGGTTTGCAAACCACCATAAACTAACTTTTTGAATTGTATCATGATTTTGAACCTTAGATTACTTCTACTTTTGGTAATTGTGTCCGTTGGGGCACAGGCCCAGACTGTTTACATGAAACCCCATTTGGGTTTGCGTGCAGGATTAAATATTTCCAGCAGTACCTATTCTCCCAACTTTATTTACAGCCTCAAACGCCAGTCTCACCCTAATTTAGGTGTTTTCTACCGTATACGGAATCAAAAATGGGTTTTTCAACCAGAAGTACAACTTTCGGTACGCGGCGGTACATTTAAGGGAGAACTTGAAGTAGTACGCAACAATTTCAACTACGCCAGTTTTGTACCAGTGGTAGGATACATTCTCACCGAAGGCTTAACTTTTGAGGTTGCGCCAGAGTTTAGCTACGCCGTCAATAACCTCCGAAGCGTGGTTCCGCTTCGCAAAAACGAATTCAGCATGGGCACAGGGCTGCGGTTTGACTTTATGGATATGGCGGAAGATTTCAGTCTGAACCTTCGCTACATTCACGGGTTTACCAATTTGTCAACGTCCAAAACCGAGTCGCTTTACAATCGTACGTTACAGGTTTCGGTCATTTACAATTTGTACAAAAAGAAGTAGCTCAGGTAATCCACAAAGGGTTTTTTGAGGAAGAATAAATAAAATTTGGATTTATAAATCCCGATTGTAATTTTGCAACATGATTTTAAACGTCAAAAATAGCGCATGGTGGTGGCGTTCTTCTTCCAAAAAGATGAACACGTAATGCTATGCTTATTTTTAACCCAAAAAGCTCGCTGTTCATCGCACAGCGAGCTTTTTTTATTTTCAATTCCCAAACTTGATAACTAACAAATTCAACCGATATAGGTAATGACAACGACCGATACTACCTTCAAAATCACCACTCAAAGCCGTAAATTATTAGGAGATATGCTTACGCCCGTTGGCGTTTATCTCAAACTCCGCGATAAATTCCCCTACACCGTCATGCTCGAAAGTGCCGAATACCACGGCATGGAGCACGGCTTCAGCGTCATTGCTTGCGACCCCGTCGCCTCGTTTTTCTTGGACGAAGACGTAGTAACCCAAACCTTTCCTGACGGCTCTGAAGAGTCGTTTGGTTTGCCTCATCGCAAACACGCCATGCAAACCCTACGGGATTTTATCCAGCGCTTTGACGCCCCAAAAAATGATTACCCTTTTATCAACGGTGGTTTGTTTGGGCACATTACCTACGACTCGGTGGAATACTTTGAAGACATTGAGATTCAGCCAAAAACACCCGACAACGCCATTCCACAGATGGTGTATCGCGTGTATCGTTTTGTGATTGCGTTCAATCATTTCAAAGATGAAGTGTATTTGTTTGAGCATGATTATGGCGTAGCAAGGCAGGAATCCAGCCACAGCCGAAGTATGGGCATGGATTTGGATTCGTTGGAGATGATTGTTAAAGCGCCCAAAATGGCGACGTTCCGCTTTAAAGCCAATGCCACCGAAGAAAGCAACGTGACCGATGAGCAAATGGCGGGTACGATTCAGCAATGCATCAATCATTGCCTGCGCGGCGATGTATTTCAGATTGTACCTTCGCGTCGTTTTAGCAAGAAATTTGAAGGCGATGAATTCAATGTTTACCGGGCTTTGCGCTCTATCAATCCTTCTCCGTATCTTTTTTACTTTGATTTCGGTAACTACAAAGTGTTCGGTTCGTCGCCCGAAAAACAAATCTACATCAAAAACGGGCACGCCGAAATTCACCCCATTGCAGGCACTTTCCGGCGCACGGGCGATGATGAAAAAGATGCTGAACTCGCACGTCAACTAGCCGCCGACCCCAAAGAAACGGCCGAACACGTGATGTTGGTAGACTTAGCCCGTAATGATTTGAGTCGTAGCTGCGATGTGGTCAAAGTAGAAACCTACAAAGAAGCGCAGTTTTTCTCGCATGTGATTCACTTGGTTTCTAAGGTAACAGGAAAAATGAGCGCTGGGGTTAATCCTCTCCAATTGGTTGCCGATACATTTCCTGCTGGAACGCTCTCTGGTGCTCCCAAACACAACGCAATGACCATCATTAATCGTCTCGAAACCACCAATCGAAGTATTTACGGCGGCGCATTGGGTCATATCAGTTTTAGCGGAGACTTCAACCACTGCATTACGATTCGTACTTTTTTGAGTAAAAACAATACGTTGTTTTATCAGGCTGGAATGGGCGTAGTAGCCAAATCGAACATTGCTTCTGAGATGCAGGAGGTGCATAATAAGCTGGCCGCGCTCCGCAACGCCATCGAAATGGCTAATGAATTGTAATAAAGCAACAAAACACAAAATCGTCCGTAACTCGAAACTGATTTTTTTCCAAAGTTTGTCTATCTTTGTTTCGTTTATTGCGTATATATTCTGTAATCAAACAAGAAAGTATAATGCATAATCGTTTTCACGGTATGAGGAGACTTTTTACACTACTGACCATTTTTTATTCCACACTCGCATTTGGACAGGGTTATATTGACCTGTCTTCAAATACAGACGTGACACCGTGGACACCCGATGGTGCTTTATTGCAAACATTCAATAATATAGGCACTCCGCAAGTGACCGTCACGGCCACTGTTCAAGGGAACACCAATCGACTTCGTAACCAAACTCCCCGCAATGACTCCCGGGGATTGTGGTTAAACATCGCGTTAGGAAACCGTACTGAAGGCGTTAGTGTTACGTTCACATTTAGTGAGCCAGTGACCAATTTATCATTTGGAATTCTGGGAATCGACCGTGAATTAAGCTTTAGTAACTATCAAGACCGTGTTCTTATTGCGGGTTATGACGACAACAATGTAGGCGTCACACCAGCCATCTCTTATAATCCTAATTTTGCCTTTTTAACCAACGGAGTAGAGCCTTTTGTCAGAATTTTATCTGGTTTCAACTCCGATCCGTTAGACAGTACCCGCTCGATGGTTACTTTTCCGGGCACTGGTGTTAAAAAAGTAACCATTGCGTTCAATAGCGGCGATAATATCCGCAACGGTGCTACTACTGCGCAAAGTATCTTCCTGACGGACTTATCATGGGCCAGTATTGTACCCGTTGAACTTATTTATTTTCGTGGAAAAGCAGAAAACGACCGTGTACGCCTAAATTGGGCCACCGCCAACGAATCCAACAGTGACTATTTTCAGGTAGAGCGC
Organism: Runella aurantiaca; assembly: GCF_003339505.1. Lineage (GTDB taxonomy): Bacteria > Bacteroidota > Bacteroidia > Cytophagales > Spirosomataceae > Runella > Runella aurantiaca. The sequence continues at coordinate 54,237 of NZ_QPIW01000010.1, read as the reverse complement.
AGTACAGACTTGAAGGAATTTACGTCGATAGGGCGCATTACGTCGGCGGGAGATTCAAAACAACGCGTCGAGTATAGCTTTTTGGATGAAGCGCCCTTGCCAGGAGTGAATTATTATCGACTGAAACAAGTGGATAAAGACCGTGCTTCTGAATATTCAAAAATCATTGCCGTCAGCCCTCAAACTGCCTCCTCACGGTTTGTTATTTATCCAAACCCTTCCGATGGTCAAAACATAAAACTGCAATTTGATAACCTTGAACTAGACGGTCTACGTTTGTCAACTTTACTTGGTCAGGAAATTCCTTTTGAAATTCAGGCCAACAATACCAACAGTTTGACCATTAAACCGCTGAGCGAACTTCAGACGGGGCTTTATTTTATCACTTATGCCGACGCGATGGGACGAGGAATGTTGACCCAAAAGCTGTGGGTGAATAAATAAGGGCTAGAAAAAGAGTCGGCAGAAAATATTGAGTTTTAATTATATAAACTCCTGCTGAATTTCTTCCTTAACAAACTTGAGCGCTGAAGCCGTTGGGTTGCGGTTTTCCTGAATGATTTTCTCGAAAATCTTCTTGGCTAAATCAAGCGGAGGCGCGTCGGGGGCGACCTCCGAGGCGGCTTGGTTGATAAGCGTAATCACTTCCTGCTGGGCGCCCCGTATCTGCTCCCATGCCTCATGGCTCATATAGACTTGTTGCGAAAGATTGTGATTGAATTCTTCGCGTACTTCATGCATTAAAATCTGCTGGAATTCAATGGCTTGAGTAGCCGAACCATTCAAACGAACGATAAGGTTATTGGGGCTGATTCGTTCCAAAAAAAGACACATCCGCTCGTAAGCTTGAAGGCGAATCGGCAGGGTTATTTCCAATTTTTTACTTCGGTTTTCCAGTTGTTTCTCCACAAATTGTTTTTTCAAAAAAGCAGTTACGGTCAAATACACCGCGTATAACACCAAAGCGGCAGGAAGTACTATTTTTAAAAGATCGGTGACAATTTCCATTCGTTTATTGTTTGTTTACCAGTAAAGAGTCTCCGCAAAGAACGCAAACTGTCGGCAAAATAGTACGTATTTTTGCGGATTAACGCATAAAACTACCATGATTACAAAAAATCCCATTAGAATCTCCCCCATTGCCCACCAAGAAATAGTGGATACTTTACGCATCAACAAGATTCCAGACACGTACGGCTTAAGAGTCGGAATGAAAGGTGGAGGATGCGGTGCCCAATTCTTGTTGGGTTTTGATCTACCCACCGAAAACGACCACGTGTATGTGGTAGATACCATTAAAGTCATTATCGACAAACGCCACTTAATGTACGTAATCGGCACAGAGGTAGATTTTGAAGAAACAGAGGAAGGTGCGGGATTTACATTGGTAAAATAACCTCTCCTTGATAGCTAACCGCACCATACTTCCAGTTATTTCTATCAATACTTATAAAGCAATGGTAACTTTTGGCACGATTTTAGGTCTGTAATAGACTGAATACATAAAAACCGGCAAAACCACTTTTTGGAACTTCGTGCAAAAAATTAGGAAACATATACCAGCCATTCTGGCTACATGTTCGTTACTGGTGGCATTATTGTCTTTCTTTTTCTTTGAAAGAGGGGCTTTGGGTGCGGCAGAAGAGACTTATTTCTCGGCTGTCAAAGAACGAATCAAGCATGAACTTTCGGTTTCGCAGGAGGAGATTGAACGCATTACAATGCTGGTTGCTCAAACCACAAATACGCAGTTTTCGGACCTTCGTCAGACCACCAAATACCCTTACTATGTTTATCAAAACGGCCGTTTGATTTTTTGGTCCGATTATCGGTTTATTCCAGACTATGAAGCCATTCATAAAACATCTCAAACTCAACTTGTTACCTTTGACCAAAGCAAGTATTTAGTCAGTCGTAGGCAGTTTACGCGCCCCAATGCTCGTATTGATGTAGTTTCAGTCATTAATCTGTACCGACACTACAAGAATGAAAATAACTACTTACAATCGGGCTACAACACGACTCTTTTTACGGTAGACCCCGAGCTAATTTCAACAAATTTCGGGCCAGCGTATCAAAACATTCTGGACAACCAAAATCGGTTTTTGTTTTCCATCATCCCCCCCAAATTTGACTCCTACCATAATCAAACAGCCCCCGTCAACACCATTACGTGGGGAATCTTAGCGGCCGTTTTGTTTGGAATATACATTATTCAATGGGTCATTACGTTAAGCAAACAGAAGCGTTACGAAATGGCGTTTTTGCTGCTGATGGTGTATTTGGTGCTCCTTCGGGCAGGGATGCTTTATTTTGGAATTCCTTTTTTATTCTCTGAAAACGATCTATTTAACCCCAAGTTTTATGCTTCCTCGCCTATTGCCCCTTCGCTCGGCGACTTTTTGCTCAATTGCTTGGTTTGCTTTATATTATCGCTTTACGTAGCTGATTTTTATTTCCGTTCAAAGGCCTACCTATTTTTAGTAAATATCTCCAAAAAGGTACAACCTGTTTTATCAGTTCTGTTTATTATTCTCAGTTTTGGGGTATTCTACGTCAGCCTGTTAGAACTGAACAACATCTACGAAAAATCACAATTTACGCTCGACATCACGTTAAGCATCTCGTTCTCGGTACTTAAAATAGCCTGCCTCATTATTTTTATTCTTATTTCGAGTATCTATTTTTTGTGTACCCACTTACTGGTAGGGTTATTTATTCGGCTCAACCCCAAAAAAATATATGGTGTACTGATTTTTGCGATTGGTGCCCTTAGCTTTCTACTTCTGGCACTTATTTTGGGAGTAGACCTTAAATGGATTTTGGGTGTTCATGGTCTTTATTTTTTATTGTTATACTTCTCACGGTTTCCACGTGTTCTCTATACTTTCCGTTACCGAACCACCATATATTATTTTCTGGGTGCTTTTTTCTGGGCCATCGTTACGACCTACGTGGTCTATAATGAAGAAGAACAAAAAGACATTGCCAACAAAAAAGAATTTGGAGAGCAAATTTTTTCTGAAAATGATGGTTTGGGCGAATTTTTGTTAGACCGCGCCAAAGAGTCAATCAGTAAAGACCCCGAAATCCAAAATTCATTTGTCAGCGATACAGTTTTGTCCCGAGAGCGTATTCAGCAAATCGTGAAGAGCATTCACTTGGATAAGTATTTTGATAAGTATGATATTGAAGTAGTGTCGTTTCAGGCCGATGGGCAGCCTTTAGATACGTCTATTTCAGGTGAGACATTTGACGACTATACTAAGTTTTACCAGTTGTCCAAATACCAAACCAAGTACCCTTCCCTTTATTTTATTAATGATCTTGTCAATAATTTCAAGAAGCAGTACTTGAGTTTGATTGATATTCGCAAAGGCTCAACCTTAGTTGGGCGGGTAGTACTCAACCTAAACCCCCGCGAAGACCAATCCAGAAATGTATATCCAGAGTTATTGATGGATAAAAAGTTTGTGCAGGCTCCCGAAACACGTCAGTACAGCTATGCCGTTTATGATACGGCCAAAAACCTTATTTATAGCTCAGGAAGCTACAACTATGACCGAAAAATGCCGCATGTTGAGTTGGACAATCCAGTTTTATACAAACGCGGCATCCAACTCTATGATTACAAACACATAGGCAATCGCGATAAAAACAACCGGTACATGATTGTGTCGTCTAAGTCATATCCTTATAAAAGCATTATCTCCAACTTTTCATTTTTATACCTCATATTGGTCTTATACGTCATTGGAATCATTGGCGTATATGCCCTAAAATACGGCTTAAGACGGCTGAAAATCAGCTATACGACCAAAATTCAGATTTTGCTGAATGTTGCTTTTTTCACGCCATTATTACTCATTGTACTCATCACCCTACAAGTTATTACCGCCAACTACAACAGCAATCAAGAAAATACCTATCTCACCAGTACCAAAAATATCGGCAACAACTTTGCCCCTTATCTGGAAGAGTACCTGAGCGGAAAAAGAAGCCGAGACGCCATGGAAGAGGAACTTGGGAAAATTGCCCGGGATGCCAACGTTGACATTAATTTCTTTAATGAAGAAGGAAACCTCAGCATCACTACTGAGCCCCTGATTTATGAAATCAAGCTTTTATCCAAATGGCTCAACCCTGATGCCTATATTCACCTGATTCAAGACCGGGAAAACGAAGTATTATTGGACGAATCGCTGGGAAAAAAGCAGTATCGCACTGCATACGTGACCGTCAGGGCTCGCAACACCAGCAAACCATTGGGTATTTTAAGTATACCTTATTTTGACTCAAAACCTGAACTTGATCGGCAAATCATTGAAGTAATTTCAACGATTTTGAGCGTGTTTGCAATTATGTTCTTGTTGTTTTTAGCCATTTCTTACTGGGCTTCCAACCTATTGACTATTCCGCTACGCATCCTGACGCAGAAAATCAGACGAATCAACCTGCACCAACTCAACGAGCCCGTCAATTGGAAATCAGACGATGAGATTGGCTTGTTGGTAGGTTCTTATAACCAAATGTTGAAGAAACTGGATGAAAGCAAAGAAGAACTCGCCAAAAATGAAAAACAGTCGGCATGGCGCGAGATGGCCAAGCAAGTAGCGCACGAAATCAAGAACCCTCTAACACCGATGAAGCTGACGATTCAACAGCTTCAGCGAACGATGCTGCGCGATTTGCCGCCTAATTTACCCCAAAATGAACGCATAAAACGTACTTTCGAATCGTTGATTGACCAGATAGACAATATCAGTGACATTGCCACGTCGTTTTCGGATTTCGCCAAAATGCCGCTTCCCAAAAATGAATTATTTGAGATTTCATCTGTACTCAATAAGGCCGCTGATTTGTACGCCGACGACACCAAAATCACCCTTCATCGAGACATTCAAACCCGACGAGTAAACGTAATCGGTGACCGGCAACTCATTGGACGTATCATCACCAATTTGATTATCAACGGAATACAGTCTGTACCAACGGGGCGCCGACCAGAAATCTTTCTTCGATTACGGATCGATGAAGGCAATGTTTATATCGAAGTACAAGACAACGGAAATGGTATTCCAGAAGCCATTCGTCCAAAAGTATTCTTGCCCAACTTTAGTACCAAACAAGACGGCTCAGGCTTGGGACTGGCCATTGCCAAACGGGGGGTGGAACATGCCGGAGGCTCCATCTGGTTTGAAACAGAAGAAGGGACAGGAACCACATTTTTCCTATCCCTCCCCTTGAAGCACAGCAATCGTCCTGCTGAAGTAAGTATCCCTTAATCTTATTTGATGCTCAAACTAAGCACTGGAATATCCGAATGATTGACGGTATCTTCGGTCATGCTACCCATGAAAAAGTGGGCCAGTCCTCGGCGTTGATGCGTACCCATCACAATCAAATCCGCATGGTTCTGGTGCGCAAAGTCCAGAATAGCATCTTCTTCATTGAAAACTTCAGTGTCAGACACAAACAGGTTTGCATTTTTTAAGCCTGATTCTTTTACCAAAAAATCTTTTTGGGCTTCCATGGCCGCTGTGTTTTTGAAATGGCCAGGGTCATTGATGTACAGCAAAGACACCTCTCCGCTAAAAATTTTCTGTAAAGCTGCAAAAGCCTTAAAAGCTGGAAGCTGACTTTCTTTGAGTGTAGTGGGAAAAACAATTTTGCCAAACGATACTGCTGGAGAAGGCACGGCCAAAACGGGGCATTTTACCCGTCGAATCACTTTTTCAGTATTTGACCCTACGATAATTTCTTCCATTCCCGACACGCCGCGCGTTCCCATCACGACTAAATCAATGGCGTGGTCTTTCACAAAATCTTCGATAACACTTACCATCGGCCCCCCAATAACGGCCGTCTTAACTTTTACCCTCGCAAACTTTCCACTCTCGGCAATTTCGGCCAGTGTTTTTTTCAAGCTCTCCGTGACCATGTCCAAATACTCATCCTCGATGGCTTTATCATAGAGATAATACTCCGCCAGCGGCGTTGCCGTCACCATTTTTTCGTTGGCGTGGAGCAACATTATTTCGGCATTTGTTTTAAAGGCTATATCGGCCGCCACTTCAAGGGCATTGTGCGCAAAGCCTGAGAAGTCAGTAGGAACTAATATCTTTTTCATTGCAGTACATCGGTTGATTTAAAAATGATAGTAAATGTACATTTACAACGAAGTTCAAATGCTGACAAAAATCAAGACAACTGACTGATTTACATCAACTAATCACTTTTCATCGGAAAATATGTCACCAACCTGATGTCTATCAATCAATCTCTGCTTAATTTTGGTAACCAATATCCATTTAACAAAACCATCGATGAACCTTTTCAAAATAAGTTGGGCCAATCTCAAAGATAAAAAGCTGAACAGTTTTCTAAGCGCACTCCTGATGACGCTCGGAATCGGTATTATTTCGATGTTATTGTTGCTGAACAAGCAGTTGGACGAGCAGTTTCGCCGCAACATCAAAGGGATTGATATGGTCGTGGGGGCCAAAGGCAGCCCGCTACAACTGATTTTATCGAGTATTTATCAAATCGACTCCCCTACGGGCAATGTGTCGCTCGACGAAGCTCAACGGGTGATGAAAAACCCACTGGTCAAAACGGCCATTCCGTTGGCGATGGGGGATAACTATATGTCGTATCGGATTGTGGGAACAAACCCAAAATACCCCAATCATTTTGAAGCTAAAGTAAAAGAAGGCCGACTTTTTTCGACCACAATGGAAGCGACCGTGGGGGCCAAAGCCGCAAGTGTGACAGGCTTAAAAATCGGCGATACTTTTTCGGGAGCACACGGTTTTGACAACATGGATGATGTCCATGGCAACAAAAAATACAAAGTAGTTGGTATTTTCGAAACCAATAATTCCGTGATCGACCAGCTTATTTTAACCGATATTTCGAGCGTGTGGTCTATTCACGAGCACGCCGATGAGCCGGGTAAGGGCGCCAACGTAACCGATATGCTCACGGGAGGCGATTCTATCCAAACCGACGAGCCAAGTCAAGAAATCACCAGCCTGTTGGTAAAATTCAGGAATCCAATGGGCATGGTAGCCTTACCACGATTTATTAATGAAAACACCAAAATGCAGGCCGCTTCGGTGGCTTTTGAAATCAATCGTTTGTTTTCATTATTGGGCATCGGCATTGATACCCTACGCGCTATTGCGCTGATTATCATTCTCATTGCGGGCGTGAGTGTTTTTATTTCGCTCTATAATTCACTGAAAGAACGTAAATACGAAATGGCCCTGATGCTTTCGATGGGTGCCACCCGCACCAAACTTTTTGTGATGTTATTACTGGAAGGAATTATGTTGGCACTGGTAGGCTACGGCGCAGGAGTTTTGCTCAGTCGCGTGGGGCTATGGCTATTCAGTCGGGCGGCTGAGTCGGATTATCACTATTCTTTTGCCGATTTTAGTCTTCTACCCGAAGAAATTATGCTTCTAGGCGGCGCTATATTGATTGGAATTTTAGCGGCGGCCATTCCTTCATTGGGCATCTATCGCATCAATTTGTCGCGGACATTGGCCGAAGAATAAAGCATTACACTTAAGACCGCTGGTTGGTAAAATGCCCATCAGCGGTTTCCTTTCATTTAATAGGACATCCTAAATCCTGGTGTAAACTCTTTACTTCTTGCCCGAAAAACACGGCTGACTGACGGTCAAATGCCTCGGTCGAATCCGTGGTATAAAATGTCCGTTCGCCATTTTTACTGCATTTAGCTTCCAGTTCGGGGTGGCGTTGAAGGTAATCCGTCAAACTGTGCGCCACAATTTCGGCTTGATTGATGATGCGAATAGACGCCGGCAAAAACTGCCGTATCTTCTTGATTAGCAACGGATAATGCGTACATCCCAACAAAATAGCATCAATATAGGGCGACTGCGCCAGTAAATGCTCAACGTGCTTTTTGACAAAATAATCTGCTCCATTACTGTCAAATTCCCCATTTTCAATCAATGGTACCCACATTGGGCAAGCTTCCTGCACTACGTGTATGCCTGGGAAAAATTTCTTTATTTCAACCAAATACGATTCTGACAAGACCGTACCCGCCGTGGCAAAAATTCCGATATGCTGCGTATCGGTAAATGTTCCAATCACTTCTGTAGTCGGCCGAATAACGCCTAAAACCCTCCTATCAGGAGCAATATGCGGCAAATCCAGTTGCTGAATATTACGTAAGGCTTTGGCTGAAGCCGTATTGCACGCTAAAATGACCAAATGGCAGCCTTTCGAAAAAAGATGTTTGACGCATTCGATTGTATAATGATACACTGTATCAAACGAGCGCGTGCCGTAAGGCGCACGGGCATTATCACCCAAATATAAGTAGTCGTACTGCGGCAATTGCTTAACTAACTCTCTTAAAATTGTTAAGCCGCCATAACCCGAATCAAATACCCCAATCGGCCCCTGCATTGATGTTGATTTAAAGTGGTTACCAAGATACTGTTTTTAAATATTCTGCCACAAATAGCCCGCAATACGTGCCAATGGCATTTCCCAAAGCACCCACCAAAATTCCTGGCAGGTACAAATCGGGACGATTCAAGCTTTTGGATAAAGCCAATGCCGACGCAGAACCTCCGATATTGGCTTGTGAAGCGATTGATAACACATCCCAATCCTGTTTTAAAAGCGCCCCAATTCCGAAGATGACCAGTGCGTGAATCACAATCAATGTGCTTACAAAAACCATCATGCTAATGGCCAAAGGTCCGTCTTTGAGCAAGGCCTCAATATCGCAAAAAGCGCCGATGACCGCTAAAAATAAATAGATAAAAAACATCGCCAATACCTTCATTCCCCGTAAACGCTGTACTACTGGAAGTTGGGCCAATGCCAGCGCCAACGTTGTTAAAATAAGGATTTGAGGCACCTGTGGTATCAACGCCGCCAATTGTTTTGATACATACAGCCCTGCTGCTCCCATCCCCACCAGAATAGCCAAATCTTGTGGATTGAAAGTTTCAACATCACTTACTTGCGCCGAAGCCTCTTTTTCAAACTGTTGTGCCTGCTCGGCCGTATGATTATATTCAATGCGTCGCGGAAAATAACGATTTAGAAACTGAGGTAATAGTAATGTCGCCACCATCCATAAAGCCGTTAAGATATTATCCACTGCCACCGCTGCGGCATACACATTCCCTTCTTTATTAACTTCGTAATGCAGCGCCAATGCGTTGAAATTGGTACTTCCACCAATGTAAGTTCCGGTAAACATTCCTCCCAACGCATAATAAAACTCCCCAAAACCTTTGGGACCTGAAATGGCCCAAATACCAGCAATAACGCCCAACATGGTTCCCGCTGTTCCCAGAAAAAAGCTAAAAATCATAGGTGTGCCCGCCTTTTTCAATCCTTTCAGATTAACCGTCAATAGTAAATAGAATATCGAAATCGGCGCGAGATAAGTAAAAATGCCGTCGTAAATCGGCGGTGAATTGGTTGAAGCTGGAATTAAGCCTAGGTTGGACGTAATCGCGGTCAATATAATGACGATGAGCGCCGTACCCATGTGACGCAGGTACGGCAGACGTGCCAATCGTTCGGAAATGATGATATTGACCATCAATACCGCCAAAATAGGCAGTGAATCTTGAAATAAAGGCATAGTAGGTTAAGGAATGGGTAAATAGCTGATGCAATTTATCATTTCTTATCGCATTTGCACTATCGTAACCCCCGCTCCTCCGCGATCTGGATGTTCATCCTGCATTTTTCCTACCTGCTTATATGATTTTAAGTGATTACGAACCAATTGACGCAAAATACCGTCGCCTTTTCCGTGTACAATCCGCAACTCATTAAAACCAAGCATCAGGGCATTGCTCAAAAAGTCGTCTAGTTCGACAATGGCTTCTTCTCCGCGTTTGCCTCTAATATCGAGATTGAAGCTAAAATTCATCATCTTTTCGTTGATGTCAATTCCGCCCACGCCCGTTCTTATGCCGGCGCCCGCGCCTTTTTCTCCCGTTGCTTCTTTGAAGGCTTTTTTGGAGACTTTTTCCAAGCGATTCAATTTCACATTGGACTTTAAATCGCCGATTCGAATCTCCACATCTTTGCCTTTCATGGCCAGCACTTCACCCACGGTAGCCTGTCCTTTGATACGTACAAAACTCCCAACGGCGATTTCTCCCCCTTCGGGAATAAATTCCTCGCGCTCGGGTTCCGCAACCGCTTCAATTTTCAACTCCTGCTTTTCAAACTGCTCCAGTTCCTGCCGTATCTGTTTTGTGGTATCGCGTTCGGCTTTGTTTTCCTTTATTTCTCGAATGGTACTTTCGATGCGCTGATTGGCCGTAGCCAACAGTTGCTTGGCTTTTTGCTTGGCATCGTTGATGATTTTCTTTTGGTCATTGTCCAAGCGTGTCTGCAAGGCTGTCGTTTCGACCAATTGCTGGGCCAGTTTTCGCTCCTTGATTCCTATTTCAATGTTCTTTTCTGAAAACACTTTTTTCTCAATGTCCAACTCTTTCAACAATTTCTCGAAATTGACCTGCTGCGTACCTAATTTACCCTTAGCCCGTTCAATAACTGACTTAGGAAGGCCGATTTTGGTCGCAATCTCAAACGCAAAACTACTGCCCGGTTTGCCGATTTCGAGTTGATACAACGGCTCCAAATGTTCTCCATCATAACGCATTGCCCCGTTCACCAAGCCCTGCGTTTTATCGGCGTAGGTTTTGAGGTTGGTATAGTGCGTATTAATTACACCAAAGGCACCCGACTTGGTCAAATCTTCCAATATTGCTTCAGCAACTGCCCCGCCCAAGCTTGGCTCGGTTCCTGTTCCAAATTCGTCAATTAAAAAAAGCGTACGTTTATGGGCAAATTGCAGGAAATGACGCATGTTGGTCAGGTGGCTGCTGTACGTACTCAAATCATTGTCCAAGCTTTGCTCATCCCCGATGTCAATAAATAAATTCTGAAACAACCCCACCGTAGAATCTTCACGCATGGGCACGAGCAGACCGCATTGAAGCATATATTGCACCAACCCAATCGTTTTCAATGCCACCGACTTTCCCCCTGCGTTTGGTCCAGAAATCACCAAAATGCGCTGATTTTGACGCAGTTCGATACCCAAAGGAACTACTTTTCGGCCTTGTTTCTGAAAAGACAAATACAACAATGGATGCCGTGCCATGCGCCAGTCAATCACGGGTTGATTCACAAAGGCGGGATTGACGGCCCCTAGCAGTGACGCAAACTTAGCTTTGGCACGAATAAAATCTACCATCCCCAAAAACTGACAAGCTTTTTGCAAATCAGGCAAATGCGGCCGAATTTGATTGGCCAGTTGAATCAAAATACGGTTAATCTCTCGTCGTTCGGCATATTCTAATTCTTTGATTTCGTTGTTGGCGTCCAACACATCGGCGGGCTCAATGAACAGCGTTTGCCCTGTCGACGATTCATCGTGCACAAAGCCTTTTAATTTTCGCTTGTGTTCGGCTGAAATCGGAATTACCATTCGGCCATTACGTACCGTTAAGGATACATCATCGCCTACCCAACCGCTACTTTTGGCGTGCTTGAGCATTGAATCCAGCTTTTTACGTACACCAGCCGCTTCTGAAATCAATCGACGACGGATATCCGCCAACTCGGGCGAGGCATTATCACGAATTTGCCCACGATCATCAATGATGCGATCGATGGCATCACTGACCGATTTTTCCACTTTGACGTTACCTGCCAATTCAGTTAAAAAAGGAAACCGTCCTTCTTCCTGATCGGCCAGAAACTTCAAAACTTGTCGAATGGTGCGGAGCGAAAGTTTCAAATCAAAAAACTCATCCAACGACAAAACCATGCCTTCCACCCGCATTTTATCCAAAGCGGGGGTAGCATCCAAATAATTTTGGGAAGGAAACTCGCCCGTCGATTCTTCAAGAATGGCTTTCATCTCGGCAGTTTGACGGGTCAATTTATCAATCACGGCGAAATTATCCGAAAAGCGAATCTTCTGCACAAAAGCCCGCCCGAGTGGGCTTAGGCACAACTCACTCAATTGTTCGCGAATGCGGTCAAATCCTAATTTTTGTTCTAAATCTTGCGGGTATAGCATTGTCATTCAACATAAGGCCTTGAACATTTATCAAAATGTATAGCCAATGCTAAATGACAAATGTTCAACGAAAAGTTCCCACAAAGGTAGTCACTATACAATCAAGTATTGTTAAACCCACGGTTACTACTTAATTTTACGACCAAAACTCACCCACAGACTCCACTTTTGACGGTGGATTACCCACTAAATTCATGTTTCATATCATTCCCGCCATAGACCTTATTGAAGGCAAATGTGTACGCCTAACCCAAGGTGATTACGAACAAAAAAAAATTTACAATGAGCATCCGTTGGAAGTTGCTATGCAGTTTGAGGATGCGGGACTTACTCGCCTACACCTTGTTGATTTGGACGGGGCCAAGGCTAAAAAAGTAATCAATTGGAAAGTTTTGGAAACCATTGCCACCAAAACCAAACTTCATGTCGATTTTGGCGGAGGCGTTCAGTCAGAGGATGATTTACGAGTAGTATTTGAATCAGGAGCCAAACAGGTAACGGGTGGGAGTATTGCTGTAAAAAATCCCGATTTATTTGAAAAATGGCTTTCAAATTACGGCGGTGACAAAATCATTCTAGGTGCCGATGCCCGCAATGAGCGCGTAGCCGTCAGCGGGTGGGAGGAAGGTACGGAGCTATGGGTCTATGATTTTGTACAAAAATGGATTGATAAAGGCGCACAGTATACTATAAGTACCGACGTAGCCAAAGACGGATTGCTGCAAGGTCCCTCGTTTGAATTGTACAAGAATATGCAGGACCAGTGCCCTGGCATACAAATCATTGCCAGCGGTGGCGTAAGCAACTTAGGCGATATTGAAATGTTATCCGAAATGAATCTTTTTGGCGTAATTGTTGGCAAAGCCATTTATGAAGGCAAAGTAACGTTGGCAGAGCTGCAACGATGGTCTATTAAGTAATTTTTCATGTATAAATTACTTAAAAAATAAATTCTGTTTATGCAAAACAATTTGGTTGTACAATTTTTTCTTGGTTAAGTGTAATACAGACAATAATTCTGGATTCCAAAGAATACTCGGAATTATATTTGGTGTTTCCTTTACACTTTAAAAAAAATTTGGCAAACGCTTGCACAATAAATTTTTATTGTTTTATCTTTGGGTCATAAAGTTAAGACGCAAAATAATTTTCTTCAACCAAAACAACGAGGGGCTACAATATCGAAACAAAGATTTACGTTAACTAATTGTACATACTGAAATGGAAAAGTACCAAGTTAGCGACAGTGATCTGGTTTCATTGTACGTTCATGGCAACGAAAAAGCCTTTGAAAAACTCGTTCAGCGTCACAAGTCCAAGATTTACACCACTATTTATTTGATTGTTAAAGATCAGTACGTAGCTGAGGATTTAATGCAGGATAGCTTCGTTAAAGCTGTTGAAACGCTTAAATCTGGTAAGTATAACGATGAGGGCAAGTTTTTGCCGTGGATACTGAGAATTGCTCACAATTTGGCTATTGACCATTTTCGGCGCGACAAACGCTACCCCGAGATAGTGTTTGAAGACGGAAGCAACGTGTTTAATACGTTAGACTTTTCGGAGGACTCGATCGAGTCACTTCAGATTCGTCAAGAAACGCATGAACACCTACGCGAACTGATTCAACGATTGCCTGACCCTCAGCGGGAAGTGCTCATTATGCGGCACTACGAAGACATGAGTTTTCAGGAAATTGCAGATGCCACAGGAGTGAGTATCAACACGGCTTTGGGGAGAATGCGTTACGCGCTGATTAATTTGCGAAAGCAACTCAGCAAACGCGTTCCTATATATGATACAAACGTTTACCCCAGATGATGTCATTCGGTATGTTTATGAAGAAACAACCGATGAAGAAAACACGCTCATTGAAGATGCCTTAATCGGCGACCAAGAGCTGTTGGAATTTTATCTCGATACACTTGAGATAAAAAGCCTAATGACCAAAATTGAACGTGCGCCCTCAAACCGCGCAGTTTCAAACATTCTGGAGTATTCGCGAAACTATACAGGCAGTCAATCTGTGGCATAATTGCCAACGATTGACTGCTTTTTGTTTGCGAATTACTCTTTGCTTCCCTTCTGTTGAGGGAGATGATGTTTTTTCAGTTCGTCGTCTATCACTCCATAGCATTTGTCTCTTAAAGATACAACATCTTGAGGAGTTAGGCCGACTGTTGGTATTGCTTCGTGTACTATCGCCTGCATTGGAAAACGATGCATTCGGATAGGATGTACGTCTGGTAAAATTTTGTAGTTTGTCAGCAGACTGATCGGAACAATCGGTACTTGCTGCTGAATAGCCATCTTAAATGCGCCATCCATAAAAGGTTGATGCATTTGAGGTGGCTGTTTTGCCTTAATCCCCCCTTCGGGAAAAACCACAATACTTCTTCCCTGTGCCAAGGTTTTGATGGCCCGATTCAGCGACGAGACCCGGCTTTGGGTACTTTCGCGCTTGACCTGAATGTGCAAATGCTGGAACATATAGCCAAAAAGGGGAATGTCCTTAACATCGGCTTTGCCAACAAATGCAAAATAATGTTCTACAATAACGCCCATTACTGCAATATCCAAATACGAAAAATGATTGGCGCAAAAAACGTAGGCTTGTTTTGGAGCAAGCTGACCCCGATATTCTATCTCAAACCTAATCCCTGCCAATGGAAAAAACAATTGTCCCCAAAGTCGGTTTATCCGGTGCGCGTACAGCTTCCATTCTTTTCGTTGTAGGCAGATATACGTGAATGGAAACAGAAGCAAAAAAATGAGAATCAACCAAAAAAAACACCAAATTGTATAAATAACTTTCATTGCGTAAAAACGAAAAAATGTAAAAGTATTTGCCGAATATTGAACATTGTATTCGATTTGACAAACACTGGTGTAAATAAGTTAATCTCTTTATAATCATGAAAAAAGTCGTATTCCATCACTTCGGTAAACCAGCAGATATTTTAAACGCTGAAAATGCAGAAACCCCCACTCCCGGGCCTGACGAAGTCCTCATCAAAGTTTTGGCCAGCCCCATCAATCCTTCCGATATTATGTTTGTACAAAACCTGTACGGGATTCGCCCGCATTTGCCGTCAGGAGCAGGATTTGAAGGGGTAGGAATTGTGGAAGCCGTAGGCACTAATGCCAAAATTGCCGTTGGTACACGCGTAAGCTTTACAGGGATTGGGGCTTGGAGTGAGTACATCGTCACCAACCATCGAACGTTAATTCCTGTTCCAGATGCCATGAACGATGAAACCGCCGCCCAATTGTTCGTGAATCCATTCACGGCCGTAGCCATGGTAGAAGACTCGGGCGTGAAAGAAGGCGAATGGCTCATGATTACGGCCTGTACTTCGGCCTTAGGAAAAATGGTCATCCAAATCTGTAAAATGCGCGGCATCAAAACCATTGGCACAGTACGCCGCAATGACCATAATGACGAACTAAAAGCACTCGGAGTAGATGAAATTATCAATACCGCCGAAGAAAACCTCCCTAAACGCGTACAGCACATCACCAACTACGAAGGCGTGCGAGCGGTCTTGGAATGCGTGGGAGGCGACACCGCAAGCGAAGCAGTAAAATGCATGGGGCGCGGCGCTATCATGCTCATTTATGGCGTTTTAAGCCTTCAAGACCCTAAAATAAATATCGGCCTGATGATTTTCCGCGAGCTGACCCTGAAGGGCTTCTGGCTTACAGATTGGATGCGACGGGTGGATGGAACTACGCGTCAAAAGGTATCGCAGGAGGTGATTACGTTATTGTCTACTGGGCAGGTTCAAATGCCGATTGAGGCTATTTATAGTCTGGACGAAATCAAAGCCGCCGTTACCCATGCCGACGCCCACGGTCGCTGGGGAAAGGTACTTTTGAAGCCGTAAGCAATCGCCCCCTGTCAGAGGGTGTATTTTGCTACTCTGACAGGGACGATTTTCACATTAACACAAAAGAGCTTCGGTTGAATGCGGCAAAACAACCCAGTCCGTTTTTGATGTTTGAAGGGATTAATGACGGCTCCGCAAA
This sequence comes from Runella aurantiaca, assembly GCF_003339505.1. Taxonomy (GTDB): domain Bacteria; phylum Bacteroidota; class Bacteroidia; order Cytophagales; family Spirosomataceae; genus Runella; species Runella aurantiaca. The sequence continues at coordinate 38,099 of NZ_QPIW01000010.1, read as the reverse complement.
GGGATTATTTCGGTCAAACGCTTGCACTGCACGATGATAATCATAATAGGTTTTCTCACAATTAAGCAGCGTCAACTCGACATACTTGACCTTAAAAACCAACATTGAGCCAGGATAATTATACAGCCTAGTGCGCGCAGTACTGGATACCATTTCTTTGCCGTCGGCACTGGCATCCGTTGAAAATGCCCCCAAACGATTGTTCTCCCAAAAATTCAGGTCTTGAATGGATGGGATGACAGTAAACACATTGGGGCTTGTTTGAACGGTCTGGTTTTGAAACACATAGCCTCCTACCCGATAATAATTTTCTTGTCCCGCAATGTCGCGCCAAACAATACGATAAAGATATTCTTTAGGTGGCACATAGTTAGGGTTACTTGGATCCATCATCTTAGAATCCACAGAATCTTGTTTTATTTCCTGAATAGCTACGGCTTGGGGGACTGTACATTGGGCTTCGGCGGTTTGGCCGCCTCTTTCTACTTTTAGTTCATACGTTTGGCCTTCCAAAATCGGCATTATGGTAGCTTTAATACTGTATGTACCTGTTTTGGAATCAAATGGCAACGTCATGCTTTTCCCTTGGTTTGAGAGCGTGACAACTGCGTCGTTTAATGATATCGGCGACCCATTCAGCCAATAAGGTGAATTATTGCCCCCAATCAATTGACTACTGTAATAAACGTTGATGCTTATCGTGGTATCCTGCGGTGATAGATAACCATGAACCACCAATTTGCTATCACTGCGCGGTAGGCGGTCAGGGTCTACGTCATTGACGAGGGTTTCGCAAGAAAAAAGGCTGATTGAGCAAATCGCCAAGAAGACTAAAATGGTATTTTTCATGGCGTTTAAAATTTAAAGTTATAACTCAACGTGGGTACAATCGGGAAAATAGAAATACGTTGTAGCACCGTCTCTGTTTTTACATATTTTCCGTTGGCATCAAACACCTGACGGGAAGTAAGATTGTAGAAAAAAGGATTTCGACGATTGTAGAGGTTATAGACGCTCAATTCCCAGGTTCGCTCGTGATGCCTTTTTTTCTTATGAAACTGTAAACTTAAATCAAAGCGATGGTAAGGCTCGGCGCGAAAACTGTTTTTGGGCCCATAATCGCTCACACTCCATCCACCACCAAACGACCTATAAACAACCGACGAAGCATTGATATTTTGACCGTATTGCACTTGTGGATTTAGATTATGCGGATAAGCTATATAATTGCTCTGGGGCAATGTGAGGGCATTGCCAGTGCCATAGACCCACGTACCCGAAAGCGTAATACGGGGGCTAAATTCATAAATCCCCACAACGGATAAATCATGTCGGCGGTCATAACGGGGATAAAATGTTTGTCCGAAATTAAGTTCAGCAAATTTCCATTGCGTCCACGAAAGGGTGTAGCCAATCCAACCCGAAAGTTTGCCCGTTTTTTTCTGTAATAACACTTCTGCCCCATACGACCAACCACGCCCGCTGGTGATATTTTCATCCCAACGAACTTTTTCAGCACTTGAGGGGTCATCAATCAACAAAAAGCTAGAACCTTCTTTATAGTTGACGATATTGTTCATGGTTTTGTAATACCCTTCCAACGTCAGCGCCAAACCTTGTTTTTCAAAATCCTTGGCAAAACCCGCCGCCACTTGACTCGATTGCTGCGGTGCAATTTTGGCCGTACTCGGCACCCACAAATCCGTAGGCAGGCCGATACCAGTGTTAGACAGTAAGTGAATGTACTGATTCATACGGGCATACGACGCCTTGAACGACAAATCAGGGCGCAACATCAGGGCGGTCGAAATGCGAGGTTCTGGTCGAAAATAATTGTGGTTTTCTGCGCTGAAATGGCTCAATCTTAAGCCAGCATTCATTTTGAGCCAACGATTAGGCTTCCAAGTATCTTCGGCATAGATGCCCGATTCAACGTTGTTGAGGGCCTCTACTTCGGTTTTGAATTGATTAATATCTGAATTTTTGACCACTACGGCGCTCGGTGTAAAACGGTGTAATGTGGTCACCACGCCAAAACGTAGGGCATGTTGAGGATTGGGAAAATAATCAACGTCGTACTTTAGCCCCCAATCCCTTACCCCTGAGGTATAGCGCAGCTCAAACTCGTTTTCTGTATTATTAAACCTTTCACTTTCTTTGGCATAAATCTGAAATTTGTAGTTGCTAAAAATCAACGAAGCGTTGGAAAACAGTTTCTCACTAAATAGGTGATTCCAGCGCAGCGTACCAGTCGCATTGCCCCAATTCAATCCCCCTTCACTGCCAGAAGATGCGTTTTTTTCGCGAAAGAAAAAACGATCTTTTCCAAAATAGCCACTGGCGTATATTTTGTTCTTTTGTCCAAAATCATAGTTAAATTTGGCATTGAGGTCGTAGAAATAATAGCCTCCCATCGTGTTGTCGTCGGTTTGGGCGGCAATGAGTGGGCGGGCCAATAAGTCCAAATACGTACGTCGCCCAGAAATTAGAAAAGATGACTTAGCCACGGCAACTCCTTTCTTTTTGATGGGCCCCTCGAGCGTTAAACGACTGGCAATCAACCCGCCGCCACCTTCGCCGTGCAGTTTTTCTTTGTTGCCTTCTTTCATATTCAACTCTACAACCGACGACAACCGCCCGCCAAATCGTGCGGGGAAGCCTCCTTTGGTCAGTTCGACGCTTTTGAGGGCGTCGCCGTTGAAAACGGAGAAAAATCCAAACAGGTGACTTACATTGTATACTGGCGCGTCGTCGAGAATTACCAAGTTTTGGTCGGGGCCACCGCCACGCACATAAATACCCGTTTGGCCTTCCGAGCCTTTTTGAACCCCGGGCATGAGTTGTAGCACGCGCAATACGTCCTTTTCACCCAAAAACGCGGGAATTTTCTTGATTTGTTGCACGGGAATATCAATCCGGCTCATTTGTGCCGTTTGGCTGACTTTGTCGGCCTCACGCCGCCCCAATACGACCACTTCATTCAGTTCTCGCCCGATAGCCGCCAACTGCACGTTAAGTTGGAGATTGCTGCGCAGCTTTACGGTACGGATTTCTGTGCCATAGCCAACAAATGAAAAAGCCAACGTAACGGAATCAGCCGCGGGAAGGGTAATAGAATAAAAGCCGTAGGTATTGGAGGTCGTGCCAGTGGTGGTATTGGGCAAATAAACGTTTACACCGATTAATTGCTCTTGGCTTCCGCTTTCGCGGATATAACCACTGACCGTAAAACGTGATTGAGCATAAACCGAAAATGTAAGCAGACTAAAAAATAAAATTAAACGCATGATATGGCTGTTCAGGTAATGAGTCGTAAGTTTGGCGGTTTAATGTATAACGCTTCCTTTTTAATACATAGTCTGTTAAGTAGCCAAAAAGGTTGGAATCAACTTAGAAAATAATTATGTCATCTATTCTTATCATTAACGCCCGCGTGGTCACCGAAGGACGTATTTTGGAACAAGACGTTCTGGTAAAAAACGGTTTGATTGAAAAAATCGGGGGTGATTTAAAACATCTTGCTACCGATAAAATCATCGATGCCGCGGGCAAATACCTACTACCGGGGGTGATAGACGACCAAGTTCACTTTCGTGAGCCAGGTCTAACGCACAAAGCTACTATTTATTCGGAAGCCAAAGCGGCGGTAGCGGGCGGGGTGACTTCTTTCATGGAGATGCCCAATACCGTACCCAATGCACTGACCCAAAGTTTATTGGAAGATAAATACCAAATTGCTTCGCAGACCTCGTTGGCAAATTACTCTTTTTTTATGGGGGCTTCCAACGATAATTATGATGAGGTTATGCAAACGATTTGCCCTGATGTGTGCGGCATCAAGATTTTTATGGGCTCTTCCACGGGCAATATGCTGGTTGATGCACCAGAAGTGCTGGAAAAATTGTTTGCCAATGCGCCTTGCTTGATTGCCACGCATTGCGAAGATGAGCCCACGGTTCGGCAGCGTACAGAAATGTTTAAACAACAATATGGTGACAACGTCCCGTATGATATTCACGCGCTCATTCGCAACGAGGAAGCTTGTTACAAATCCTCTTCGATGGCGGTGGCGCTGGCAAAAAAACACGGTACACGGCTGCATATCCTTCACATTTCGACGGGTGAAGAAACCGAATTATTTGAAGTTGGTAGCTACGGAAACAGTGCCATAAGCGAAAGAGATAAACGCCAAAAACGCATCACCTCAGAAGCTTGCGTACATCATCTATGGTTTGACGCCGAAGATTATCATCGATTGGGTGCCCAAATCAAATGCAATCCTGCCATCAAAGCGCCTCATCACAAAGAAAAAATCTTTCAGGCACTGCTTGACAACCGCATCGACGTCATCGCTACCGACCACGCTCCACACACTTGGGAAGAAAAATCAAAAGGCTATTGGGCGGCCCCTTCGGGTTTACCTTTGGTGCAGCATTCGCTCAATATCATGTTAGAATTTGTGCAGCAAGGTAAGATTTCGATAGAACGAGTAGTAGAGAAAATGAGCCACGCCGTAGCCGACGTATTTCAGATAGACCGCCGTGGCTATATCCGCGAAGGCTACTGGGCCGACTTGGTATTGGTCGATTTAAATCAACCCACAACCGTAACTAAAGAGAATATTTTATTCAAATGCGGTTGGTCCCCATTGGAAGGAACTACCTTTCAATCAGGCATTACGCACACGATTGTTTCGGGACATTTGGTGTATGCCAACGGGGTTTTTGATGAGTCTGAAAGAGGAAAACGGTTGTATTTTACACGTACAGTTTAGAGACGCACAGCGTTGCGTCTCTACGCATTTCAGTTCACTCTTTATTTTATCGGTTTCGTCGGGCAAAACCACAGGTTTATCTTTTTTTTTTGGCAACGTGCAACCTTTTCACCCACCTTTACATCATATAGTTGTAGAGGGTTGGTGGTCAATGGTTATGTGATGAAAGGAAGTTTTCAACGATAAGAGAAATTGCTCACCATTCATCCTTAAAATTTGCCGATTAACACTTTTTAGCCAAAAACAAGGTACTTTGTATTGCATAATACCATCCCAAACATATATCTTTGTTTCAACATTCAGCCATCGGAAATAAATACTCGTTACGAATCCATTTAAAAACTCATACAGTCATGAAAGCTATCACCCTCGTCGTCGCCCTGTGTTTGTTGAGTACCGCCGCTTTTTCAATTGGCCGGCCGCACAATATTTTTGCGACCCACAAAGCCTTGACCGAGCGTACGGTTGTTTCTCAACCCCAAAAGACTGTGATTCCGCAAGGTTCTATTCTTAAGAACGTTACGCAACGAGCACAGGACGGCGTGGAGGAAACTCGCCAAGCTGTTTCTACCGTTGGGCGTATTGTAAGCTTCATTGTTAAAATTACGCACTAGTACTTCCACCGTCAGCAGGTCTCAGCCCAATGACAAAAGCACTCCACAAAAACATTCAGAAGTAAGAAATTTATTGTAGTTAGGGTTTAGGAAAAGCGACAAACGCTGCTCGGTTGGGTGGCGTTTGTTTTTTTAATTACCCTTGGGAGAAGCCACAAAAAAGACCTCAAAACCCTGCCGAGGAAGAATGGAATTGGCGGCGGGACTCATGCGTTTTAAGTCAAAAGTTTCCTCAAACAAACCTTTATATTCTTCGACCGTTCCACCGAAGGGAGGACCGCCTTCAAACGGCCGATTAAACAAAAGCCCCGCCAACGTCCCGCTTGGAGTCAGTAATTCATGCATTTTCTGCACATAACGCAGCCGCAGCGAAGGGTCGATGGCGCAGAAAAACGTTTGTTCCAAAACTAAATCGTAGTGCCCCTCGTGCTCAAAGAAATCTTCACAAACAGCTTTTAAGCCTTTTGAAGCATGTTTATCTTGAAGTCTTTTAACAATTTCGGCCGATATATCCACCACGGTCACATCCGTAAACCCCTGCTGAAGAAGATATTCTGCCTCATAGCTATTGCCACCGCCAGGAATAAGGACGCGAAGATTCTTATCCGTTAATTGGTCAATGTATTCTTTCAAAGGCGGCGATATATAGCCAATATCCCAACCCATTTGACCAGCGCGGTAGCGTTCATCCCAGAAATTTTGGTCTAAATTACTCATACACTTTTTCCCCTTTATTGAGCCAAATCCCCCACGACCGTGAATAAGCGTGGACTTTTTGGGTAGGTTTTCCCTGCGTATCTACAATGGGGTTTCCTTGATTTACCCATTCAAAAATACTACCATAAAGATTTCGGACATTTTGAAACCCTGCCGCTTTGAGTTTTTCGCCAATGCGCTCGGAGCGAACGCCTACGGTACAGTATACCACTATCGGCGTATTTTTAGGAAGATTTTCCACTTTTTTGAGGTCAAATTCTTCATACCCAACCCATCTAGCTTCGGGCAAATGGCTCACTTCAAATTCGCGTTTGGCGCGGGTATCTAGCAGAACAACCTGCGGCTGTTCTTTTTTCAACTCCTTGCAACTTACCGTCGGAACGGTATGCTTGTACATTCCCTCCAACATTACTTTATAAGCGCGGCTGTTGGTCTGGGCGTTGGGTTTAAACCATGAAAATAACATCAGTAACAAAAGGAGCTTTCGCATTAGATTTCGAACGCTAAATGGAGATTCAATACATTTTGTTCGTCAAACTCCACCAATGTAGCGCGACGACCATGAATAAATGTATAACCCGTTTCGAGGTTTACACGTTCGCTCAAACTCCACAACAAGCTTCCTCCAAGCCAAAATTGGTGAAAACGCATAGGCTTTTGGCCGCTCAACAGCGGTGGGTCATGAAAAAGAATCTCCGTAACACCATTCACGCTTACAAAAGGGGTGAATTGATAACGAATATTGGCCCTACCGCGTACTCGGCCAACGGGGTGAAAATCATTGGCTTTAAAAAACCGTAACTCTTGCATAAACCGCTGCCGAAACGTGAGTTTTTCGTTCACTTCTTGATTAAACTCCACCCCGCCCGCATAACGAAACTCCTTGCCAATGGGAGCATTAAAATCCTCCTCTTTCCCCAACAGCTGATTGGAAACCATGTAACTCATTTGGGCAATATGCACCCATACGGTATTTTGGGTATTGCGATGCGTAATCAGCGCCTGCCCTCCCATCGTCAGCGGGTTAGCAGTTGGATTATGAGGATTCTCCTGATAATTATTCTGACGCCGCCACATCAATGTCCCTACAAAATTCCAGTTTGGATTCGGTTCTTTGGCTATCTGCACCCGTGACCAAAGCGTTAGGTGAGGATAATGTTGCTTTTGTGCCTCTGAAATGAAAGGCCAGACTCCAACTGCGAACAAGAAAAAGAAGCGATGCAAGGGGAAAGCAGTTGAAAAAGTTTACAGATTTAGAAAGTTTTCAAAAATGCGTTGGCCTACATTACCACTGATTTCGGAGTGAAACTGGGCCGCAAAAAAGTTGTCCTTTTGTAGCATCGCTGAGTATTCAATGATGTAGTTGGTCTTGGCCGCTGTTTGGTCGCAAAGCGGTGCATAATAGCCGTGATTATAATACACATAATCGTGCTCATTCAAGCCCGCACAAAGTGGGTTATTGAGCGAATAAATGTCATTCCAGCCCGTTTGAGGCACTTTAAAGCCATTGGTGCGCGGAAAACGCAACACATCCACGTCAAAAATCCCCATGCAAGTAGTATCGTTTTCTTCCGAATAACGACACATAAGTTGCATTCCTACGCACGTCCCCAATAACGGCTGTTTCAGCGATGGTATCAATTTATCAAGCCCACGTTCCCGCAAATACGCCATAGCGGTACTTGCCTCTCCCACGCCCGGAAAAATCACTTTATCGGCCGAACGAATCGTGTCTGGGTCGTCGGTCCATTCGTAGGCCGCGCCAATTCGGTCCAAGGCGTACATCACCGACTGTACATTGCCTGCGTTGTATTTGATAATAACTGTTTTCATCGTTTTTATTGAAGGCCCAACATTTTGATGGCGGTGATGGCGGCTTCGTCGCCTTTGTTGCCGTGGATACCTCCTGCCCGGTCGAGGGCCTGTTGCAGCGTGTTGGGCGTTAAGACGCCAAAAATAACGGGTTTGTTATACTTCAACGCTACGTCGGTGAGGCCGTGCGCCACCGCGTGGTTGATATAATCGTTGTGCTTAGTTTCACCCTGAATCACGCACCCGATGGCAATAACGGCATCAACGTCGGGCTTTTGGGCGTATACCTGCGAGCCAAAACTTAATTCAAAACTTCCTGGAACATTCACTCTCCGAATATTCTCGGGTTTGGCACCGTATTCGAGTAAGGTTTTATGGGCTCCTTCGTAGAGCGCGCCCGTGATTTCGTCGTTCCATTCGGCCACAACAATTACAAATTTTTTAGCACTTATATCGGGCAGACCTTCCGTGTTGAATACACTCAGGTTTTTGTGAGCAGATGACATTCTTAGCAGTCCGTTTACGGTTAATAGTCTATAGTTTTACAACAGAGAATCACAAAATTAGGGTATTGCGGCGAAGTTTCTATTTTTTCGTACTTTCGTCTTTCCTAAACCTTTCGAAATTATGCGTTTTTTATCGTTTGTTGCCCTCAGTTTTGCTTCTTTTACGGCCCTTGCGCAGGCTGATTTTCAAAAAAAGCTTCAGCGTCAACTCATCATGGCCGAAGACGGTGCCACCATTACCCTTGAGGCCGGCACTTATACATTGAGTGGTAGTTTGTCGCTCGAAGGCAAAAAAAACATTATCGTTCGCGGAGCTGGAATGGGAAAAACCATTCTGAGCTTCAAAGGCCAAACCGATGGTGCCGAAGGATTACGGGTGAGCAACGCCGACAATATAATACTAGAAAATTTTACCGTCCAAGATGCCAAGGGCGATGCCATCAAAACCATGAATGTCAATGGGATAACGTTCAGAAATGTCAAAACAGAATGGACAGGCGAGCCCAAAGCCACCAACGGCGCTTACGGATTGTACCCAGTTATGTGCCAAAATGTATTGATTGAGGGCTGCGTGGCCATTGGTGCTTCTGATGCGGGGATTTACGTAGGACAATCCAAAAATATCATCGTACGCAATTCCCGTGCTTACCACAACGTAGCGGGCATTGAAATTGAAAACTCACTCGTGGCCGACGTCTACGACAACGAATCCACCGAAAATACGGGCGGCATTTTAGTGTTTGACTTACCCGATTTGGTACAGAAAAAAGGCGGGAATGTGCGGGTGTACAACAATCATATTCACCACAATAATTTCCCCAATTTTGCCCCAAAAGGAAACATCGTAGCCAGTGTGCCGCAGGGTACGGGAGTCATGATTTTGGCGACTAATCAAGTAGAGATTTTCAACAATAAAATCATTGGCAACAACAGCCTTGGCACAGGCATTGTCAGTTATTTTCTGACCGAAAATCGCATCAAAGACAAAGACTATTACCCTTATCCCACGGGCATTTATATCCACGACAACGTCTATGAGCGCGACCGCGTGCGCTATCAGGGTAAAGGCCGCATGGGCCAATTATTTCGTTATAAATTACGATTTGGTAAAAAAGTCCCCCATATCATTTACGACGGAATTGTGGACACCAAAACTTTAGAAAATGATCAAATTAAAGCGGAAAGCCGCATTTGTGTTCGTAATAATCAAAACGCAACCTTTGTAAATATTGACGCAGCCAATAATTTCAAAAATGTTTCGCGCGATGCCGCTGCCTACGACTGTACTCACTCGGCCCTCAAACAAGCGGCGGTCAGTATGAAATAATTTATTTCTTATGGGCCGCCTCGTAGTGCGCTTTTAATAAATCTTCACCCCAATCGTTGGTTAAATCACGCACCACGGAATGTACGTGGTTACCGCCGTTTTGGGTATTGTCGTACTCAATCAAAAACGTAGGGCCGTGTACGCGGAAATAATGCCCACGCCCTGCCCCCCGAATCGGCTCGCGGTCGCCCATCCAAGCAAAATAAATTTTGTTCATATCTGATTGGCGCAAACGGTCCAATTCCTGATTTTTGAGCGTTACGTGGTATCGGCTTAGATAGATATTTATCAATTCCTGAAACATTTTTTGTTGCGCAGGTGCCATATCGCCCAGTGCCAATCCTTCCCGATTTTCGAGATTCACCTTTCGAGAATTGGTGGTTAGTAAATCATTGGGCGCTTTGTCGGCAAGCATTACTTTTTTGAGTTGTTGCTCGTCAAAGGAGCCCAATAATCGAAATGCAGCATCGGTTTCTTCTTTCAACACCTGTTTTCCTTCCTGAACGTAGCCCGGCAGCACAATGCCGGGATTGCTACCGAAAAAGCTCGGCATAAATTCCACTTTGTTATCCACAATCGTAAAATGCAACGACAAATGATGGCCTTCCACACTCCAGCCCCAGGGCTGCTTGGCATCGGGACTACCAAAAACGACAAAGGCGTAATTTTCAGGGTCGCGGTAAGTGTCATTTTCGGGGCGTTTTTCCACTTGTCGCAGCACATATTCCAAACTGATAATCGCCTCTGCTTTCGCCAATCCCCCGTCGCTTAATGCGGTTTTCATCAGATTCATGGCCGCTTTGCGCTGGGTTTCGTCCATTTGTTTGAGTGGCAATCCTTTGCGTTGACGCGGCGTGTAGTTCCAATCATAACGCCACTCGGAGTCGAAAGACAAATTGGCCAATGCTTTTTGTTCTGCTGTAAGGGCTCCTAAAAATTGCTCAGAAGCTGATTTTAGGTCACTACTGAGCTTTTTTTGCGCGTGTAGCTCTACTGGAACAACGTAGAGATAGAGGAATAAAAGCGCTAAAATTTTTGCGCTGTCAGAGGTTCTGCGAGAACCAAAAGAGTAGGTTGGCATAATTGGGGCAGAATTTAAGGAATAACACTCTGAAAATGATGACATTCCTTAAATCTACTCCATAAAAAAACCGAGAACAGTCGTCCTCGGCTTTTTTTATAATCTGACACCAATATGAATTCTTTATGTTAAGGCTGCACTTTGGCGGGCGCAACCCATTCATTTATCTTTTTATCGTAGACCAAAGTCGAATCTGGCCACTCCACGTAATGCTTCATGGTCATGTACTTGTCGATGTTTCCTTCTTTTATCATTGCTTTAAACAAAAACTCACCTCGTTCCAACACCAAACTGTCACTCTTAAAATGAGGTGTACACCATAGTTCTTCGTACTCCAAAGGCATTAAATTTTTGCCCATCTTAAACTTACCTCCTACACCACGCTTGTAATAGCCACTACCCACCGGGCGGTTGATGAAAAAGTAATGCGTGGAATCAGGCGTAACAAAATAGCTCTCAAACTTGTACTGCCCCAAGCGACCAACGTATTCTTTACGAAAACGTGGCTCAAAACGGGTAGCGTTGGTAGCTCCTTTAGCATACTGACTGGTGTAAGTAATGATGTTGGCCAAAAGCGTATCTTTCTCATTATTAGAAAAATACGTGCTTACATCGTAAGGGGCGCTGTCTTTGCAACTCACAACGCCAGCAGTTATCCCAAAAGCAATAAATAAAAGAAAGAACGCGGTTGAAAATTGTGTTTTCATAAGTTTCGGGAAGTCGAATTTAAATGACTTCCCGAAATATACTAATTATTGCACTTTGGTATAATCCGTCGTGCCTGAATTAAAGTTAGCCCATTTAGCAGTCCAGTCGGCATCTTTAAACGCGCCGATAAAATCGGTCGTTGTAAAGAAAGCACCCGCAGGAGCTTGACCACCTTTGGTCAATGTTTCTGTGGCAGAAGCGCCAACGGTAAAGGTAGGTGTACCCGCCACAAACAGGGTATTGCTCAAACCAGTAAGCGTCCAATCCGTCAAGATTTTATTGCCTGGCTGCGCCGCAAACCACTCAGATGGTTTTTGCGTGCCAATGTTGGCAAGGGCTACTGGCGTAGTAGCAGTATTTACATCACGAACCGCAAAACCGTTAGGGTTACCTGCACCAGCACCGAAGCTGTTTGAACCCCAGCTTTTTACCCCAGAAACCACCACACGGTTCAACACCAATTTTCCATCGGCGGCATTTTGTAATGTAGAAACCGCGCCACTTGGGTCGATGAAAACACCATTAGGAAAGCCCGTCACAACGGTATTATGAATCTTCACTTGGGCATTGCGACGCAAGTGCATACCGTTTTGGTACTGAACGCTGATCGCAGTTGTATTGTCTAATTTTGGTCCAATCAGGGAGAAGTTCGATAGAGTAGCCGATGTCACTGGCGTGTTGGCTGTACCGCTTCCGTCATTGTCGATTTCAAAACCGTTTGAACCTGACTGGTCAGCAACCGCCGCACCACGAAGACCGATTCCGTATTGTAAATTTCCACTAAAACCGTTGTCAATGTCGAAATCATCGTCCAAACCACGGTAAGCAATCAAATATTTACCGTTAACGGCGCCACCAAACCACTCAAAAGAGTCGTCGCCACCGTAAGATGCCTGCAAGTATTCCATGGTAGTGCCACTTCCGACCGAACCAAACGTAAACGAGTTTACTTCTTGGTTGGGGTTGATGGGAATACCAGCGTATTCTACCCGAACGTATTTCAATGAACCTGAATTGTCAGCGTTGTCAGTACCACCGTGGAATGCACCGTACTGGCCTTCCAATTCAGCCACTCCTTTTACACCACCCGTGGTTAAGTTGTTCAAACCTTTACCGCAGATAACCAAACCACCCCAGTCGCCCGCTTCACGCTCGCCAATGGCGCGCTCAGAGGTAAATACAATCGGGGCATCGGCGGTTCCGTTGGCGATGATTTTGCTACCACGCTGTATAATCAACGTTGCTTTTGAAGAGCGCTCACCAATAATCACCGTACCTGCTTCAATGGTCAGTGTACCAGTTTTAGTGGGGGTTCCGTCAATTTTGGCATCTTCACCCACCCGAACGAATCCTTTCAGACGGTATATATTTCCTTTTGTCCAGCTAATATTTCCTTCTAAAGTACCGCTTACATCCACGATGGGCTTGCTCGGAACGGCCGAAACCGTAACGATTTGTGTAGCAATCGTAGAAGCTTGGTCTTTGCTATCAGTAGCTTGAAATGTAAATACAACCGTAGACCCTACTGGCAGGCTTTCTACCGTGTAATCTTTGGTATAAGAAAGTGTTGTTTCACCCGTAAGTGCTTTGCTTTCAAATGTTTGACCATTTTTCAAAACGGTCAATGTTTTCAAACCGCCAGGAGCGTTGAGCGTAGCCGTAATTTTTACGACATCACCTGTTTTGGCGTTTGCAGCGGCACCCGCCGCGATGGTAGGAGCAGGAAAAACTTCCTCCTCTTCTTTACAGGCATTGAAGATTACTGCGGTTGAGAGCAAAAGCGCTATCGTTCGCAACATTTTGATGGATTTAAACATATTCATAGTTTGGGATAATTGACTTACTTGATAGTTAAAGCATAAAACTTATAGAATGCGGAAAGAGAAGCCCAGTTGCAGCATTCGTCCCGGACGATAAGTCTGGATTAATTGGTCGTTGTTACGGTCAAATTTTTTGTCGCCGTTGCCATTCTGCAACAACACGTTGGTTTGGTTCAGAATATCAGTCACCCCGCCTTTCACCGTCCAACGCGTGCCGATGGCTTTAGAGAATGTAAGGTCCAATACGTTGCGGGGCATTTCATAAATATCGGGGTAACCTTCAAAACCTGCGGCGAAGATGCGGCGTCCAATAACGTTATAGAGCACATTTACCTGGAAATCAGACTTAGGATTGTTGTAGTTCAAGCCCACGTTGACGATGTAAGGCGATTGGCCCTGCAATGGGCGGTCGTCAGATTGGCCTAAGCCTAAAGTGCCTAACTTGATGCGGCTGAAAATCAAGGCTGCGTTGAACAACAAACTCATGTTTTGCAAGATGGGAGACGGAGCAAGCGAGCCTAATCCTTTGCGAATTTCTAATTCTAAGCCTGAGCTTACTGAGCTTTTGGCGTTGGCAAACGTAAACGTCTTTGCCCCTCCCGAGCCAGCGCCTGGCACCACGATTACCTCAATTGGATTAGTAAAATATTTGTAAAAACCCGCAATACTCACCACTTCATTGGGCGTGGGGTACCACTCGTAGCGCAGGTCAAAATTGTCAACATTGGCCGTTTGAACGTCGGGATTTCCTTTATAAACAATGTTGTAATCAAAATCATAGAAGGCAAACGGCGCTAATTCGCGGAATTCGGGGCGGTTTAGGGTACGTCCGTAGGCAGCCCGAATCAATGTTTTTTCGGAGAAATTATACGTTAAATTCAGCGATGGCAAAAGCTTATTGACGGGAAAACTCACGTTGATAGGGTCTCCGTTAATGGTTGCTGATTTTAATTGTTGCGTGTTGGCTTCATAACGTACACCCGCAATCATATTGAATTTTTTAGACAGAGGGATGTTGGCCGAACCGTAAAAGGCAATTAAGCTATTATCAGCATCGTATGAATCGCTGTTGTTGGTTTGTTCGTCAATCCGAATTCCGTCGGTGTTGTTAATGTTTTGGGGCTGAAACAATTGCGTAATTGAGCCACTCAAAATATCGGGATTGGTACGGCTGGTGCGTACATAGCCTAAGTTGCGGGCTTTAAATTCACGGCTTTTGTCTTCATAATAACCGCCAACTTTTAGCTCAATATCCGAACCGTTTTTGGTTGCCAGTTTATGCGTCAGGTTTACACCGCCCGTCACCGCATTCTCATTCATTTTTGAAGAAAAACGACCTAAGAAAAAGGCTGCTGCCGTGCCGAGGGGCACATAAAGTGTTCTTTGGCCGTTTGATTCGTCCAAATCAGACCGGTAGCGGCGATAGTCGGGTTGGTCGCGGTAGGCGTTGTTATAACCTACAACCCAGTCAACCACCGTTTTATCGTTGTTAAACTCGTGTTTTCCCAACAATTGCCCCGTATAAATTCCCCGGTACACTTGGTCAAAAGAATAGCTATCGGGCGAGAAGTTGGATTCAAGGTTGCGTCCTGTACGATTTACGGTGCTCGAATTGCTCAATTGATTGTACAGGTTTTTGAAATCAATGGAGTGATTTTCGTTAAATCTTACCGACCAGTTGTGCAAAACCCCTACCCGAATGTTCCGGTTAGACTGGGCATCGTTGTAATTATAGATGACCGACTGCACATCGTTGTTGCTCTCGTTGAAGTCTTTACGCGTTATTTCAAAAGCAGTTCGGCTATCGCTATACGTAAGCGCCGTTACGTTTCCGATTCTTACGTTGCCTGCTTGTAGTTTAAAGTTACCAGTCAACGAGTAACGTTGGTCAGGAATCGCCGAAGTCCGCTGTGCAGTCCAGTTATTACGCAAAGCGCGGCCAGCCAATTCTAATTCAGCCGGCGTGGCGAAATTCAGGTTCTTATTGGGGAAACTGCTTGGAATACTCTGGTAGCCGTTGTTGAAACCCGTCCAGTAGTTTTTGCCCTGCTCAGGTTGGTCAAAATCCCCGAAAGTCGTTCCTTGGCGGAAACTCGTGCTGTAATCAAACGTAATGCTTGTCTGGTCAGGAATGTTTTTGGTAAAAATCTTCACGACTCCACCTGCAAACTCGCCTGGCAAATCCGCCGCTGGGCTTTTGAACACCAACAAACGGTCGATTTGTGAACTTGGAATGATGTCGAATGAAAACGACTTCACGTCCGTTTCCATCGAAGGCGTGAAGGCATTGTGTAGCATTACGTTGTTATAACGCTGATTTAATCCTCTAATATTGATAAAACGGTCGCCCACGATGGTGATTCCAGGTACGCGTTTCACCACCTGCGCCGCATCACGGTCAAGGGTACGCGCAATTTGTTGAGACGAAATCCCGCTGACGATATTTTGGGAGGCTTTGATTTCGCTGATGACCGAAACTTCCGTGTTGGTTTGGCGGGTAGCTACTACCCTCACTTCTTGCAGGGTAGCGGCGGCTTCCAAAAGTGCCGTATTAACTTCGGTTACTTTATCGGCCTCAATAGACACATTTTCAATGATTTCCGTTTTATAAGAAACGTAGGTGATTTCTAATGTATACTTTCCAGCTGGGACTTTGGCAATGGAGAAGAATCCGTTTATATCAGTGGCGGCCCCAAGTTGGGTTCCTGTAAGTTTTACAGTAGCCCCGATAAGTGTTTCTTTATTCTTAGCATCGGTAATGGTGCCTCGAACGGTGCCCGACTGGGCAAAGGACTGAATCGAAGCAAAAATAATGGCAGCAAATGTGAGTAATCTGCTCATAGATTTGTAATGTTTAAATTTAACTTTCATATCAGTGTTTTGTCGGGTGCAAAAGTACAGGTACAATATTATGCCAATGTTAAGCCAACATTAAGAGTAGATTACCATTGAAGTTCGAAGAGCAAATAGTTGAATATCAAATATTTATACACAAAACAAAGTAGCTGCCACTACCATGCTAGGGTAGTACAACCAAAAATCTCTTTCTAGGCCGAAATGAGTTTTGTACTATTTTTTTAGGATGTCATAACTTTATTTTTTATTATTTTTGTCAGTATTTACCAACACCTAATGAAAAAAATATTGATTAGCACCTCCTTTTTGGGGTGTACTCTTGCTTGCCTACTGGGCGTGACAAGTTTTAAAAATGACACACCGAGGGGCACTTTTATATTTGATGAAAGTAAATGGGTCGATAGTGTTTTTAAATCACTCACGCTCGAACAAAAAATAGGTCAGTTTTTTATGCTCGCCACGCATTCTGACCGTGGTGAGTCTTATTATCGCCATTTCGATGCGTTGATTAAAAATCAGCAGGTTGGGGGGCTTATCTTCTTTAAAGGCGGCCCTGCGCGACAGGCAAGCCTGATTAATCGTTATCAGGCGCTCTCAAACGTGCCGTTGATGATTGGCATTGACGGCGAATGGGGCTTGGGAATGCGACTTGACAGCATCGAAGATTTTCCCAAACAAATGACGTTGGGGGCCATTCAGGATAATCAATACATTTATAAAATGGGCTTGGAAATAGCCCGCCAGTGCCAACGATTAGGGGTAAACGTGAACTTTGCGCCCGTTGCCGATATTAACAGCAACCCTCGAAATCCCGTGATTGGGCTACGCTCGTTTGGAGAAGACCGCGACAATGTGACCAACAAAGCCGCCGCCTACATGAAAGGCCTCCAGCATCAACGCATCATCGCCACCGCCAAGCATTTTCCTGGACATGGTGATACAGATTCCGACTCACACTATACCTTACCCGTTCTCTCGCATTCCAGCGACCGCTTGGACGAGACCGACCTTTATCCGTTCCGTAAGCTCATCGCCGACAGCCTCACGGGCATCATTACGGGGCATCTGTACGTACCCGTTCTTGACAATACGCCTTTTCTCGCTTCCTCTCTTTCCGAAAAAATAGTCACTGATTTACTTAAAAATAAATTGGGTTTTCAGGGACTGGTTTTCACCGACGCCATGAACATGCAAGGGGTGATGCGGGGACGCACCGCCGTTGATGCCAACATAAAAGCACTACTGGCGGGAAATGACATTTTATTGTACCCCGAGCACGTCGCAGAGTCTATTAAAAGAATTAAAATAGAAGTAGAAAAAGGGCGAATCCCCAAAGATGTCATTGACGAAAAAGTGCACAAAATACTTCGGGCCAAATACTGGATGGGCTTGCATAAATCTCGGCCTGTTGTGATGAAGCATTTGAACAACGATCTCCAAAAAGCCGAAGTACGGGCGCTTTCGCGCGAATTGTGTGAGCAAGCCGTTACTTTGGTTCGCAACGACAACCAACTTCTGCCCATCAGCGCCGTTGATACCTGCGCGTTTGCCTCTATCGCCATCGGCGGTGGTGGTATTAATCAGTTTCAACAAACCCTAAGTCGCTACGCCTCCTTCAAACACATCATGTACGCCGACAAACCTACTACCAACGAAGAGGTGGAGAGTTTGCTCACGCAGGTCGGCTATGCCAACGTCGTTATCGTAAGTCTGCACGAAACACGGCGGAATTTTAACCGACCGTTTGTAATTACCCCCGCTACGATTGAATTGATTACGAGGTTACAGCAAAAAGCCAAAGTGATTGTCAGTTTGTTTGCCACGCCTTACGCCCTTAAGCAGCTTCCTGCCACCTCAGCGGTGGTGTGTGCGTACGAAAATCTAGCTGATTTGGAAGTAACCGCCGCGCAGCAAATCTTCGGGGCACTGCCTTTCAAAGGAAAATTGCCTGTCTCTATTGAAGGCCAATACGCCATAGGAACGGGGTATGAAACCACCACCCTCAACCGCATCACGCTGGGTTTGCCCGAGCAAGTAGGCATGAGCACCCTACTGCTCAACCGCATGGATACCCTCATTCAAAACTCTATCAATGCGCGCATCTTTCCGGGGTGTCAGGTGGTAGTGGCGAGAAAGGGACGGATTGTTTACCAAAAAAATTACGGAACCCTCAGTTATGACAAAATCACGGAAAAAGTTCAGAATGAATCACTTTATGATGTAGCCTCGGTCACCAAGGTAGCGGCCACCCTTCAGGCTGTGATGTACCTGCAAGAACAAAATGTACTTGACCTAAAACAAAAATCGGCACACTATTTGCCTGAGTTAGTGGGGACAAACAAAGCGCAGGTTACGTTGGAGGACTTGCTACTGCACCGCTCAGGGATGGTGGCTTTTTATCCTAAACTCTGGGAACGAACCAAAACGGGAGGAGGTGGCCTGATGACCGAATATTACAGTTCCCTGCGCGACAGTGTATATTCAATGCAAATCGCGCCTAAGTTATTTGCCAAACCCGCGTTAAAAGATTCGGTTTGGCAGTGGGTGATTCAATCTCCGCTCCACAATAAGCGGGAGCCTGGAGGTCGTTATTCTTTTGTTTACAGTGATTTAGGCATTTTAATGTTACAAAAAATCGTCGAACGCGTCACCAATCAACCACTTGACGAGTTTTTGCAACAAAATTTTTACGAACCTCTTGGCATGATGCAAACAGGCTTTAAATCTTTAGAACGCTTTCCAGAAACGCAAATCGCCCCTACCGAAAGCGATTTTTCGTACCGCAACCAGCTCTTGCGCGGAACGGTACATGATCAGATGGCGGCGGTCTATGGCGGCGTGGCAGGTCATGCGGGTTTGTTTAGCACGGCGTATGATTTAGCGATTTTGATGCAGATGAATTTACAAAAAGGGCTCTACGGCGACCGGCGTTATTTTCAGGATGCAACGGTTCCATTGTTTGCAAAAATGTACGATACGGCTCACCACCGGGGTCTTGGATGGGACAAAGCTCCTACCAAAGGAGAAAGTATTTACGTAGCTCCTTCCGCCTCCGCTGCCTCGTTTGGTCATTCCGGTTTTACGGGCACAATGGTGTGGGCAGACCCTAAATATGACCTCGTTTTTGTGTTTCTTTCCAACCGTGTTCACCCCAATGCCGAGAACAATGAAATCAACCGGCAGAAGATTCGACGACGAATTCACGAGTATGTTTATCAGTCCATGGATATTACCGGAAAATAAATCTTGTGGTCAGAAAAGAGGACTGTTTTCAATAAAGCACTAATTTTAAGCGTTTTTTACAAAAAAAACCTATTTCTAATTTAAGTTATGTTAAAAAAACTACTTATTCTTAGCTACGCAACTTTACTGGTCTGTGGGTTAGCAATTACGGGTGTAGCGCAAACCATTACGGCCGTAACCGTGAATAATACATCATTTTGTACAGGTGCCAGCATTCAAGTAGCGTTTATTAGCTCACTTACTACGTTTACGGTTCAAATTTCAAATGCGAGCGGTGTATTTCCAGCCTCTCTAAGCGCTAATATTATCGGTACTGGCACAAGCAGTCCTGTATCGGCGACCCTTCCCAACATCACGGGCAACGGATTTAAAGTTCGGGTAATATCAGGAATGGTCACGTCGGCTGCCAGCACCCAAACGTTACAAATCGGCAACCCTCCCTCCAATCCCACGGTTCCATCCACGACGGTCAATTATTGTGTGGGAGCTACCGCTTCGCCGTTAAGTGCTACTGGTACTGACTTAAAGTGGTACACCGTTGCTTCGGGAGGAACATCAAGCTCGACGCCCCCCAATCCAATGACTGGTACTGCAGGAACGCAGTTTTATTACGTAAGTCAAACCGTCAATGGTTGTGAAAGCCTTCGTACCCAAATTACCGTCAATGTCATTCTTACCGCTCCCCCAACCGTTGCGCAAAGTACCCTCAATTATTGCCAAGGAGACTCACCCGGGCCTCTTTCGGCAAACGGTAGTAATTTGAAATGGTACACCGCTTCATCAGGCGGAACGGGAAGTACAACCGCCCCCACGCCCATTACAGGTGGGGCAGGAACGCAACTTTATTACGTGAGCCAAACGGTAAATAATTGCGAAAGTAGCCGCACCACCATCACTGTCAACATAAATCAACGAGCTACGCTCCCCCCTGAGACCACCGCAAACGTGGTTTATTGCCAAGGACAGTCTCCTTCGACGTTAAGTGCGACCCCTACCTCAGGAAACACCATAAAATGGTACGCAAGCAACAATTCAACCCTGCTTAACGGGGCACCCAATATCAACACTAACGTCAACAGCACTACGGTTACGGAATATTATGTTACGCAAGCCACTTCGTTTGGGTGCGAGTTTGTGCCCCGTACCAAAGTAACAGTCACGGTCAAATCTGGTCCAACTGTAAACAATGTACCTGATCGTACTCATTGTAACGGTGCTCAAGGATCCCCAATTACATTTAGCGGTTCTGTACCCAATACTATTTTCAATTGGTCAGTAAATATGGGAGTAGGATTATCTGCTTCATCAGGTTCAGGCAATATTGCAGCTTATACAGCATCCAATGCAGCTACTGCTCCCGTTACTGCTACGGTGACGGTGACACCCGTAGCCGACGGGTGTACTGGCAATAATGAAACCTTTACCATAAAGGTCAATCCTACAGCCACAGTCGCTGCTATTACAGATAAGACCTATTGCGGTGGTCTACAGGTTGCCGGGATAAACTTTACCAGCCCAACCAGCGGAGCAGGCTTTAAATGGACCAGCACTGCTGATGTTGGCTTTGGAACTTCGGGCAATGGAAACATTGGTAATTATACTACTACTAGCAGCAATACAACGCCTTTAGAAGCAACCGTGACCGTGACGCCCACCATTGATGGTTGTGATGGTACTCCAAGAAATTTCAAAATAACCATTAATCCTAAACCAACCGTTTCCATCAATACTTCAGGGAATACTTTTTGTAATGGAGCAGATGCTGCCGCTATAAGTTTTTCTGGCTCAGTGACTGGGACAACTTACAGCTGGACAGGTTCTGCGGATGTTGGATTCGGCACAAGCGGCTCGGGCAACATCGCTGTGTACAAAG
The DNA here is from genome assembly GCF_003339505.1 of Runella aurantiaca. GTDB lineage: Bacteria > Bacteroidota > Bacteroidia > Cytophagales > Spirosomataceae > Runella > Runella aurantiaca. The sequence continues at coordinate 16,768 of NZ_QPIW01000010.1, read as the reverse complement.
CCAAAAACACTACTACCAATCCACTTTTCAGTACATTTAACGTTACTCCTTCAACAGCTACATGTACGGGCTCAGCCACTGCGTTCAACATTACAATCAATCCTACTCCTGTAATAAACACAATTGCTGATGCCGCTTTTTGCGGAGGGGCCAGTGCTCCTGCCATTAATTTCTCCAGTACAACTCCCAATACGAATTATGCATGGAGTAGTACCGCTAATGTGGGTTTTGGAACATCTGGAAACGGAAATATAGGGGGATATACCGCGATAGATAGTAGTCCCACTATCGTAACAGGTACAGTTTCAGTAACTCCAACAGCTAATACCTGCCCAGGTTCTCCAAAATCATTTACTATTACCGTCAATCCTTCTCCGAAAGTAAATTCCATTACAAGCGCTGTATTTTGTAATAAAGCACAGGCTCCTGCGATTAGTTTCAGCAGCCAAACTTCCGGGGCCACTTTTAGTTGGAGTTCTTCAGCCAATGTAGGTTTTTCCACCGCAGGAACAGGAAATATTCCTACCTATGCAGCCACTAACGGAGGAGCAACGCCGATAATCGCCAATGTGAGTGTTGCGGCCAAAACAGCTACCTGTACAGGCCCTGCTCAATTATTTACCGTGACCGTCAATCCCACGCCTGTATTAAATGATATTGGTAACTTAACTTTCTGCGGAGGGACAAACGGTACTGCAATCAACTTTGGCAGTACAACCCCCAACACTTCTTTTGCATGGTCAAGTACCTCAAATATTGGATTTGGCGCAAACGGTACAGGAAACATCAATAACTACACACTTACAAATCCAGTAAGCAGCACTACCCTAGCAACCATCACCGTAACCCCAACGGCAAATACCTGTCCGGGGGCATCCAAATCGTTTACCATTACAATCAATCCAACACCCAAAGCTAACCTTCCAACTCCTAACGCGATTTGCGCGAATGCAACAGGTCCGGCACTTACATTTTCTAGTGATACTCCCAACACTACCTTCAATTGGTCAAGTTCAACCAATGTGGGCTTTGGCACGGGTGGAACAGGAAATATTAATGGTGGTTTTACCGCAATCAATAATTCACAGAATGTGGTTACGGCAACGATCAATGTAGTTCCTTCCACATCTACTTGTACAGGGAGTGGACAGCAGTTCAATTTTATTGTCAATCCAACCCCTGGCAATCCAAGTGCTGACTCGCCTACTTACTGCGCTACTTCCCCTGCGCAACAGCTCTCAACCAATGGAGAAAACCCAAGATGGTATAACCAAGGGTCGGGAGGATCCGCTTTAGGAGAAGCCCCACGACCTTCAACTAACAACTCAACCGATAATTCCATCGTTACCAGTTATTTTGTTACTCAAACCAATTCGTTCGGTTGTGAAAGTCCCCGAACCGAAGTGAAGGTAACTGTCAAGCCACTGCCTCCTTTTCCGAATGTACCGAAACAGGAATACCTGCTTTGCCAATTTGACCCATCGGTTCAGCTAGACGCTAAATTGCAAGGTACTGGACAAAATTTGGTGTGGATTTTACCCAACAGTAACGAAACGGGTAATGCGCCCGTGATTACGACTGATGCTGGATTTGTGGGAACTTTTGCCGTGTTGCAAGTACGAGACGGCTGCCGAGGTGGGCGTACTGAAATCAAAGTCAACGTTCGTACTACTCCGCTGCCAATGGTAAGTAGTGTTCCAGTGGTAAGTTGCCAAAATTCTACCCCTCAGCCACTTCAGGCAACGGGAGAAAGATTAAAATGGTATAATACCAACAAAACAGGTGGTACACCTCAAGATACGCCTAACATTCCGCCCACCCAAACGCCCGGCACTTACCAGTTTTATGTAACCCAAACTGGTGCGAATACCTGCGAAAGTCCAAGAGCGGAAATCACCGTGGTGATTCAGCCGCTTCCTAGTGCAACCCTTACGGGTGGTGGCGCAATTACACAAGGAGAACCCAGCAATTTAACCATTGCTTTTACAGGACAAGGCCCTTGGACGTATACGCTTTCCAACGGATCAACATTCACAACTCCCCAAAATCCCGTAACGATTCAAGTTTATCCCCTTGAATCAACCATTTATAACGTCACAAAAATTACCAACAATTGCGGGGAAGGAACGCCCGCAGGCAGTGCTTCTGTGCAGGTAAAAATAGCCACCATTGATGTTGGGAATCCAAGTGCTACCACCATTTGCGCGAGCCAAACGTTCACGATTCCTTATTTTTCATCCGACTTTTTCCCTTCCAGTACGCAATTCCGGGTGCAGATTTCCAAAACAATGGATGATGCCAGTTTCCAAACCATTCCGACAGAAGGAAACAACAGTCCCGTTAGAGCTACCATTCCCAATGCTACTTTGGGCGGTACTTACTATTTGAGAATTGTGGGTCTAGCTTCTGTAGCAGGAAATAATTTTACGATAAAAGGGAAACTAAGTCCTGTTCAAATAAATATACGGGAATTGCCGACGGCTACGATTTCAGGGCCGACCAGAATCTATGAAAATGAGAGTGCTAAACTGGCCATTGCCTTTACGGGCGAAACACCTTGGAACATTACGTATCGGGATAGTCTTTCCACCAAAGACACTACTTTCTCAACCTCCGTTACACCCTATGAATTTACCGTCAGACCGGGCAAAACCAATACTTACAGCGTGGTATCCATCAGTAATAGTTGCGGAAACGGCCCCGCTACGTCTCGGTTTGTGCTTATCGTAGACCCTGTGTTGGGCGTAGAGCCTGCCCTCAGCAGTGAGTGGATTAAAGTGTATCCAGTACCAGTTCAGGCTCGCTGTACCATCGAAATCGACGGTACCACAGGCAAGACGGTTTCGATGACGGTAACTGATGGTTTGGGGCGAATTATATTACGTCAACAAACCACGTCAAACAAAGACGAGCTGGATTTCAGCAGCCTAGCCCCCGGTATGTACTTCCTAAATGCCGAGCGTGATGGCCAAATTGCCCGACGAAAAATCTTAAAAGTACAGTAGAAATAACAGGTCAACGTTTTTGATTAATAATACACAAAACGCCGACATTCCTCGAATATGAAAATACGTATTGCTTTCCAAACCGGCTGCCTACTTTTGGCGGCCGGTTTGATTTTTTCGCTCAATGCCCAAAACCAGGGCATGACCCAACTCGCCACCGACGGAAACGCGCCCTTTCAATTATCGGGCGACTGGAAAGCGGCGGGGTCGGTGACCTTGCATCCCGACAAAGCGTCGTTTGTGAAAACCGCCTCTTCTACCGACAAAAACACCAGCCTTATTTTGGGCAAAACAGGAGCCAAGGCTGCTGTTGCCCTTGGGGTAGGTGATATTGTGCTCAAGATGGAGTTCATGCTAGCACCCGGCACCAATGCCGCCTTAACCCTTCCCGGAGGCTACGCCATTCGACTCAATGACAGTTGGAAAAGCCCCCGATTGGACGCAAACGTCAGCGCGGGTATTGGGGTATTGGCTCCCCTACAAAATGCCGCCAAAGCCCCGGGCCTTTGGCAAAGCATAACGGTACAATTTAAAAGGGCAGGGCAAACCACTGCCGCCCAAATTGAAAAACTGGTCCTCAATGGCGTAACCGTTCAGGAGAATGCATTTCTTAGCGCTCCGCCGACGACCGAAACGGCCCTATCGCTGGAAGTCGTGTCGGGCATGGCCGCTTTCCGAAACGTCTTTTATCAGTTGCTCAATGATACCCGCCCAGTAGCGTTACGCAACCTGTCTTACCAGTTATACAAAGCGGGTAATGATAAACCCAAAGAACTTTTGGCCGAAAACCTTCTCAAAAAAGACACAACGTCTATTTTGACCCGCGAATGGGGAATGGGAAACAATAGTTATTATTTACTCTACGACGGTCAACTAGACGTGGCGCAGGAAGCTGATTATACCTTTCAACTGGCCTACATGTCCAACGCCGCCCTTGAGATTGACGGCAAAACAGTATTGCCTTACCAATGGAATGACTTCCTACAAAATTACGTACCCGTTACGGTGCATTTAACCAAAGGTTTGCATCCTTTCCGTCTTCACCACCATAAGTTTACGTGGCGGCGGCCTGGATTGGGAATGTTTGTGGCAACGCAGGGTGTACGTCAGTATCCTTTGCATGTAACTTCGTCTTTACCCGAACCCACGCCCATCCCTACCATTGAAGTAACCGCTAATGGCAAAGCTGAGTTGGTGCGCTCGTTCATTCAGCGCGAAGGCGAAAAAGGCAAGCGCACCCATTGCCTTTCGGTAGGCACACCCGAAGGCATTCATTACAGCTTAGACCTCAATCGTGGTTCTATTCTGCAGTTTTGGAAGGGTGGATTTGCCAACGTAACCGAGATGTGGTACGAGCGCGGCGAACCGCAGATTCTGCATCCGATGGGCTCGGCCATCCTCACCGCTGGTCAAACCGACTTTGCCGTGTTGAATGACCTCAATGCCGCGTGGCCCGATTCGTCGGTTGATTTATCATTTAAAGGTTATCGCCTCAACCCCGCAGGAATCCCCACACTCACTTACCGTACCAGCAATGGCGACATTACCGACGAAATAGCCCCCGAAAACGGCGGACTTACGCGTACCATCACTGGCAATTTGCCGAATACGTACGTCCGGTTAGTAGTGGGCAAGAGCATTTCATTGTTGGAAAAAGGCTTGTATGAAATTGACGGCCAAAGGTATTATGTGCGCATTGACCCTAAAAGCAAACCCGTAGTTCGTACCGTCAAAGGACAACAAGAACTGCTATTGCCGCTTACTGGATCATTGCATTATTCCTTGATTTGGTAAGTTTTCACGACGCAATAAACCATTTTGCACGAAATTTGCGTTGTAAATTCAAAACATACTTTAAAACAAAAACAGTTATACCAATGCAACGCTTCATCTCTGCTTTAGCAATAGCCCTCCTGATGCTGTCAGGCATTGCCGCTACCACCCCAAAGGTTACAAAAGCTCCCGCAGCTTCTGGCATTCAGTTTGTTGAGTTACCTTGGGCAAAAGCACTTGAAAAAGCCAAAAAAGAGAAGAAATTAATCTTTTTTGATGCTTACACCAGTTGGTGCGGCCCTTGTAAAATGCTCCAAAAAAACGTCTTTACCCGCAGCGACGTAGGCGAATACTTCAACGCTAATTTTATCAATATCAAAAAAGACATGGAAGAGGGTGAAGGTCCCCGATTGGCCACAATGTACCCCATTGAGGGTTATCCTTCGTTGTTTTTTATCAATGGAAACGGAAAAGTCGTTACCATGCATTTGGGTGCTATGGATGGGCCTGAGCTCATTAAATTTGCCAAAATGGTAGCCAGCAAAAAATAATTTCCTGCAACATTCAGTGCGTTCTTCCCCTTTGGCATCAACCAAAGGGGTTTTATTTTGTTTAATGGTAAACCAAAAACCACGTGAACCTTCAACATTTGCTTCCGCTCTCTTCTCAAGAACTGCACGATTGGGCGTTGGAAAAAGACCAGCAGGATACCTTACGCAACTTTCGCGAACGGTTTTATCATCCCCAACACAATGAAAAATCACAGATTTATCTGTGCGGCAACTCCTTAGGACTGCAACCCAAATCAGCCCGTGAAGCCATTGATCGCGAACTTACCACGTGGCAAAACTACGGCGTGGAAGGATGGTTTGAGGGTGAAGAATCGTGGCTCAGCTACCACCGCTATTGTCAGCAATCATTGGCCAAAATAGTAGGGGCACTTCCCGAAGAGGTTTGTCCGATGAACCACCTGACGGTCAACTTACATTTGATGTGGGCGTCATTTTATCAACCGACGGCACAACGCCATAAAGTCTTGACGGTATCGGGTGACTTTCCGTCTGACCAATATGCCATTGAAACCCACCTGAAATTTAGAGGCTATGACCCCGCCACCGCCCTGATTGAGGTAGCCCCGCGAGAAGGAGAATACACCGTTCGTTCCGAAGATTTGTTGGACGCTATCCGCCAAAATGCCGACGAACTGGCGTTGGTTTGCATGAGCGGTTTGCATTATTATACGGGTCAGGTTTACGACATGGAGGCCATTACCGTTTTGGCGCACCAATACGGCATCTTGGTGGGTTTTGACTTGGCACACGCGGCGGGAAATATACCGCTTCGATTACACGATTGGGGTGTAGACTTTGCGGTATGGTGTTCGTACAAATATCTTAATTCAGGCCCAGGAGGTGTTTCGGGGGTATTTGTTCACGAAAAGCATCACGACGCTTCGGTGCAACGACTAGCGGGTTGGTGGGGCTACAATGAAGCCCGACGATTTGAAATGACCAAAGGTTTTGTTCCCATGCAAGGCGCCGCAGGCTGGCAATTAAGCACGCCCAATATTATGGCACTGGCGGTTCATCGGGCGTCGTTGGCACTCTTTGAAGAAGCAGGGATTGAAAATTTGCGGACAAAAAGCGTGGAGCTAACGGGCTTTTTAGAAGTCATTATTCAACGCGTCAATCAAAAAGCAGGAACGGAAAAAATCCGCCTGATGACTCCCTCCGATCCTGCCCAACGCGGCTGTCAGCTTTCGTTATTGATTGACAATGAAGGCAAAAAAGTTTTTGATTACTTAACCGCGCAGGGAATTATTGGTGATTGGCGCGAGCCCAATTGCATCCGTCTTAGCCCGATTCCATTATATAATTGTTTTGAAGACGTGTGGAAAGTTGGTGAAGCACTGGAAAACTATTGAAAGTTTCAGGCTTAATTGAATTGGTTTTGTAATTAATGGTCAGACGCTAGTCAGACCATTAATTACAAAAAAGGCTTTGAGAGGATTTACCTTTCAAAGCCTTTTTCGAGAAGTGCATTTATTCTCACTCCTCGCTTCTGACTTCTGATCATTTATTTAATATCCGCCAGTTTGTCCAAGTCGATGTCATCCAAAACAGACTTGATTTTATCCATATCCACATCGCGGCCTTCTACCTGAACAATGTACCGATTGGCGACAATGACCGATATTTCACCGTTTTTGGATTGTGTATTGTATTTCTCAAACGCTTTGTGGCCTTTGTATTCGGTGGTTTTTTCATAGCCCGTTTCGGTTTCTTTGTCAATCGAAGCCATCGACCACGCTGCCATGCCCATCAGCGCCACGCCCATTCCCGCCACGTCGGTGATATTTACGTCAATATCCTGTCCGTTGTCATCGCGGTAAGAAGCTTTGGCCGTCGAAACCCCAAAACCCATCGCGGCGCTTTTTTCGCTTGATGCCTCCTTGCGTTTCAGGCCATCGGCATCTGCGGGTAGCAACTCCTTCAACAATTTAGGGTCAACCGTCTCTTTGGGACCTTCTTTCGACATTCTTTCGGCTTCTTCACCCAGTTTTTGGAGGGCTTCTAGGCCATTTTTAGGTTCTTCTTTCGCCTCTTCTTCAGCATCTTTGCTGGCACAATTCCAAGTGAGAACCGCCAAAGACAAGAAAATGGCGATGAGTTTAATCGTTTTCATTGGTTACTATTTTAGGTTTATGAATAAAAAAAGGGGAACACATGTTCCCCCGAAATTACATTTTTTATGCACCGGCTTTACGCCCAACAAGTTAAATTTATTGAGCGGTTATGATTTGGCCACCTGCGACTCTGCGCGGTTTGCCTCCTCGGCGGCGCTGTCGGTAAAAGTCACCTGCTTTTTATCTTTGTTTCTCAACGCATAAATTAAAAATACAACGCCTAACAATACAACTGGAATACTCAAAATCTGTCCCATGTTGTAGGCAAGTTCGTTTTCAAAAGCCACTTGATTTTCTTTGAAAAACTCAATCACGAAGCGCAGTCCAAACACCCAAATCAGGAAGATTCCGACCAACATTCCCTGCGGCGTCTGCGATTTACGCTGGCTCCACAACCGAAATAATATAAAACAAAGCACCAAGCAAGCAATGGCTTCATATAACTGCGCCGGGTGACGTGGGTACTGGGTAAATTCATAGTTGCGGGTAAACACAAACGCCCACGGAACGGCCGTGACTTTCCCTACAATCTCCGAATTCATCAGGTTGCCGAGGCGAATAAAACAACCCGCAAGGGCCACCACAATCACGATGCGGTCACACACCCACAGAAAACTCATTTTCTTGTTGCGGGCGTAAATAAACAACCCCAACAAAATACCGATAGCCGCTCCGTGACTGGCCAAACCAGCAAAAGGAGGCGTAATGACTTGCAGTGGATTTTTGAGTAATACTTCGGGTTCATAAAACAAAAAATGCCCGAAACGCGCCCCCAAAACGGTGGCAATCACCATGGTGAGCAAAAGCGAATCCAACAACGTTTCTTTGATTCCTTCTTTGCGAAAAACATGCGTCATGATGCGTTGCCCTACCAAAAAACCAGAGGCAAACAACAAACCATACCAACGAATGGAAAAACTGCCGATACTGAAAATTTCAGGATTTACATCCCAGATAATATAGCCAAACATAAGTGACCGATTTTGAATGAAGGTATCAATGATACTAAAACCTTCACAAAAATCAAGAAAGATTATTAGAAGTACATAATTGTGAGGAACGAAAAGTTGAAAGTTAATTACAAACCATTGATAATCAACCTTCAAATAGCTTTTAACTATTTGCTTATTTACCGGCTACCCCTAAAATTCCCATTTACCTTTTCGGTAAAATTCAATTATCTGACGCTGAAGGGCGTATTCGTAGCGTGAGCGAATGGCATTTGCCTGCGCCCGGGCCAGATTTGCTTTGGCAAGGGTATATTCAAACACATTGATGGTGCCCGCATTCAGGCGGCTTTCGGCCGCCGAAAAGTTGGCCTGTAAAGATTCCACCTGACTCTGCGCGGCGGCGTAGCGGTCGGTGGTGGCATCTAGCTGCTGCACCGCCAGTTCGATAGACTGCCGCAAAAGTTGTTTCACCCCATCGACCTGATTTCGGGCCAGCTCCTGCTGCGCCTTGACCACGTCCACGCGCGGACGAACCTGCCAACGCCCCATGATGGGAATATTCAGACCTAAACTTAGTGAGCCATTGCGGGTAGCATCCAATTGTTTGAAGTAACTACGCTCGGAGTTGGACGACGCGTAAAAAGCGGCAAAATTTCCCGAAAGGTTCAACGAAGGAAGGCTGTTTGCTTTTACCGCCCGAATCTGACTCGCAAAGCTGCTCAAACGTAGCTCACTGCTTTTCACTTCTGGAAACAACTTCAACGCTTCCTCATAGATGGCATCGGCGGCGGGAGCCACACTCAGGGCGGTGGCTGCGTCGGCGATGGGTTCGAGCAATACGTCTTTTTCGGGTTGAATGTTCATCAACTGAAACAACGTCAATTTCGCCAGCTGTTCGTTGTTGCGCGCGGTCACTTCGTCAAATTTATCATTGGCCAACTGCGCCTTTATTTCGTACAAAGTATTTTGGCCCACGGTTCCCGCCGCTACTTGCTTTTCCACCCGATCTACCTGCTGCTGCGACGACGCCACCTGCTGCTGCGCAGCATCGTATAAGGCCTTGGTGGCCAGCACCTGCACGTATGCCTGAAGCACCCGAATGATTTGCTGGTTAAGGATGGCCTCTTGATTTTTCAAGGCCGCATCGCGCAGCGCAATACCTTGCTGCACTTGATGCTGAATTTGAAATCCCTGAAACAACGGAACCTGAAAGCCTAAACCGATCCCGTTGGTATTGTACAACTGGTCGATGTAAGCATTGGTAAAACGGTCGATACTACGACCGAAGTTTAGGTTTTGTCCAGCGCTGAATCCGATTTGCGGCAATTGCTGCGACCTCGTTTGTTGCAATTGAGCCCCTGCACTTTGTGCCTGCAACTGGCTTTCACGGTAGGTGAGGTTATTTTTTGTCAATAATTCAACACACTCCCGCAAGGTCAACGTTTTTTGGGCACTTGCATTCAAGGCAAAAAACAGCATCCCAATGACTGCAAACCGTATTTTAGATACCTGTAACATGAAAATTTCTTTTAACAATAAACGAATGATTATTCTGAAACCCAACCGTCTTTCAGTCGAATAACCCGGTTTCCGTATTCGGCGTTGGCCTCTGAGTGCGTCACCTGAACGATAGAAACTTTGTCTTTTTGATTGAGTTCTCTAAACAATTCCATGATTTCTTTGGCTTGCTCGGAATGCAGATTCCCCGTTGGCTCATCGGCAAAAATGATTTTAGGCTCATGAACAATGGCCCGCGCGATGCCTACCAATTGTTGCTGCCCGCCCGATAACTGACTGGGAAACAAGTCTTTTTTTGCAACCATGTTAAAACGATCCAACAATTCGGCCACCCGACTCTTGCGCTCCGACGACGAGGTTCCTTTGTACAACAGCGGCGTTTCGATGTTTTCGTACACCGTCAGTTCGTCAATCAAATGGTAGGCCTGAAACACAAACCCAATGCGGTGACGGTGCAATTCAGTGCGCTTCTTTTCGGTGAGTTTGTCTACTTTTTCGTCCAAAAACAGGTATTCTCCTTCCGAGGGCTCTTCCAACAACCCCAAAATATGGAGCAATGTGGATTTTCCCGAGCCAGATGGTCCCATAATGGAGACAAATTCCCCCTCATTTATTCCCAAATTGATATTACGCAATACATACGTTTTTCCAAAACCTGCCGGATAATGCTTTGAAATGCCTTTTAACTGAATCATGGACCTGTTGGTAAGTAATATTAAGGATAATGTAATGTATTTTGCACGAGTTGTGCCAACTTATCATATTGCTGAAAATCAGCACATTAATTTATTTTGCCTTCATAAAATCGTCCGAAAACGGACAATATTTGTACGCCTGCGGACGAAGCCGAAACCACGTACTTGCAAGATTTTTTAAGCCGTAAAGTTACTGGTTTTGGGATTTTTTCGTTTAGAGCAATTGCGATATTCTGCTCTTTTATACCATTATTTAGGCGGTAGATTCTCCCTTTTTTTCAGTTTTCAGCCTCAACAGGGGTAGTTTTCAAAGCAAATTAGCCTCAAATAAAAGCTAAATCTCTTTCTTGGCCATGGAGATGGTTTTTTCTTTGTACCCCTCAATATTTTTAGTCTCCGAAGAGAAATTAATACCAATTGCTACAAGCGTTTTGCCTAATATCTTACTATGGCTCTAGGTATTTTCTGGCAAAAATTTGTTTCGATGCCGTTTCTGCATTGCCATCCAGTTTCAAGCAATTGTGCAAAAACAGAAGATGAGTTATACCATTTTGATGCGTCTTTAAAAAATGGGAAGGCCTGGCTCTGGGATAACTTATTTATGGTACTTGGAAAAGCGAATAATGACAAAGATGATAAACCTATTGATTCTATTTTAAAACCTGACTCTCCTGATTATGACCCATTTCGGCTTCTGGAATATGATTATGAATTGGATGAGTTGATCCCCAATTTGGGTTTGCATGAAGATGAACAAAAGCGAATTCAGTAGATGATAGATACACTCTGTGTCAATGCAGAATGTGTAAAATTGCACCGTAAACCGTTCATTCGGAAAATAAAACAGCAAATCGAATTAGGACGAATTACCACCTGGCAAGAGGTAGATGAACCAAGACAGTTTTCCACTGCTTTTGAAATGCTGAGACGTCTACGCATTTCAACACCTTAAATTTCCCTAAAATCCCCTAATTTTGCGGTGCCTGTGGGCAAAAGTTGCTGGTTATTGGTTGGACGTTGGTTGAAAAACGTTGCCTGATAACGGCTGACTGGTATAACGATTAACAAATTCTCAATGAAAATTTCCTATAACTGGCTTAAAGAACTTATTGATATTCAAGAGTCTGCCGAAGAAGTCGGTAAATTGTTGACCGCCACTGGTCTCGAAGTGGAAGGCATTGACCCCGTCGAACGAGTAGAAGGAGGATTGGAGGGCATCGTGATTGGAGAGGTGCTTACTTGCGAACCTTTTACCGTCAAAGAAAAAACATTGCACCTTACCACGGTTGATATTGGCGCGGATGTGCCATCCAACATCGTGTGTGGGGCGGCCAACGTAGCTGCTGGGCAGAAAGTAGTCGTAGCAACTGTGGGGGCCACGATTCATCCGACTGGCGGAGAGCCTTTTAGCATTGCCAAGCGCAAAGTGTATGGCCATCCTTCCGAAGGAATGATTTGTGCTGAAGACGAAATCGGCTTGGGTACTTCACACGCGGGCATCATGGTATTGGATACTGATTTGCCCAATGGCACGTCGGCGGCGGAATACTTCGGCTTGTTGCCTGATTACGTCATTGAAATCGGGCTGACGCCCAACCGCGCCGATGCGGCCTCTCACCTCGGCGTGGCCCGTGACTTGAAAGCGGTGTTGAACCGAGAGCTGAAAATGCCAGTAGTTGACAACTTTACTGTTTCAACTACAACCTCGCCTATCGAAGTAAGTGTTGAAAACTCCGAAGCCTGCCCGCGTTATGCAGGGCTGACGATTTCGGGCTTGACCGTGACTGAGTCGCCAGATTGGCTGAAAGAAAAATTGCAGGCAGTAGGTGTGCGGCCGATTAACAATGTGGTAGATATAACCAACTACATTTGCCATGAACTTGGCCAACCGTTGCACGCTTTTGATGCGGCCAAAATCATCGGCAACAAAGTAATCGTGAAAACGCTGCCTGCTGGTACGCCTTTTGTGACCCTTGACGGCGTAGAACGCAAGCTGTCGGACCGAGATTTGATGATTTGTAACGCCGAAGAACCCATGTGTATCGGGGGTGTTTTTGGCGGCACTAAGTCGGGTGTTTCGGAGCAAACGACGGATATTTTTCTGGAAGCTGCTTATTTTTCTCCCGCTTCAATTCGCAAGACGGGTACTTTTCACGGCCTGAAAACCGACGCCTCTTTCCGCTTCGAGCGCGGAACCGACCCCAACATGCCAGTCTATGCTCTCAAACGCGCAGCACTGTTGATTCAGGAAGTTGCGGGCGGTCAAGTATCGTCGGAAATTGTGGATATTTATCCCAATCCGATTCCCAATCATGAAGTGAAAGTTAAGTATAAAAATGTCGATAGACTCATCGGAAAAGTACTAGACCGCGCGCTGATCAAGCAGATTTTGACCAGTCTCGACATCGAAATTCAAGACGAAACACCCGAAGGATTTTTGGCTTCTGTGGCCCCTTACCGCGTTGATGTGACGCGCGAAGCGGATGTCATTGAAGAAATCCTGCGGATTTATGGATTCGACAACATAGAGCTTTCCGAAAACCTAGCCACCGACTTCCTGTCGGGCTTCCCAATTGTGGACCCTGACAAACAGAAATTGCGCATTGCTAACCTTTTAGCCGCCAATGGATTTAATGAAACCATGGCAAATTCGTTGACAAAACCCATGTACAACGACGCAGTTCGGGCGAGTTTGCCCGGAGAAGATGTAGTGATGCTTAACCCTTTGAGCGAAGACCTCTCGGTGATGCGCCAAACGATGCTGTTTTCGGGATTGGAGTCATTGGCTTATAACCTGAACCGTCGTCAGCGTGATTTGAGAATCTGTGAATTTGGGAAAACGTATCACAAGATGCCCGAATCGAAGTACAAGGAACTTTCGCACTTGGTTTTATTGATGGCGGGTCATCAACGGGCCGAAAGCTGGTTGGCCAAAGACCAAAAACTGGCGTTTCACGATTTGGCAGGGATAGTACATTTGGTTTTGAATGCCTTTCGGGTGGCGCAGGTAGAGAAGCAGGAAATTCAAGACAAAACAATTTTTGAGTATGGCCTGTCTTACACCATTAAAAAGAAGCCTGTCGTTAGTTTTGGGCAGGTAAAAGCAAAGCTGACTAAAATCGCCGACATCAAACAACCCGTTTTTTATGCGGATTTTGATTGGGCTTATTTGTTGAAACAATACAACGATAAGGTGCGTTTTACGGAAGTGTCTAAGTTTCCAGAAGTACGCCGTGATTTATCGTTGGTGTTGGATAAAGCCGTCACTTTTGAACAAATTCGTCAGACAGCCCATAAGTATGAGCGGGAGTTGTTGACCAACATCAACGTGTTTGACGTGTATGAAGGAGAAAATATTGGCGCAGATAAAAAGTCGTATTCTGTAAGCTTCACGCTTCAGGATGAGACCCAAACCCTGACCGACAAAGTCATTGACAAGACCATGCAGAAATTAATGATGGCTTTTGAAAAAGACTTAAATGCAGTAATACGTAAATAACAAATACTGGATGGGTGACCTTGGACGTTAGAATGAGTGTTCGTTTTTAATGTCCAAGGTTGAAGTTTTACAGGATAACATAACGCGGCATGAAACTTGTAACCTTCGAAGACGATAGACTTTTAGACGAGCTGAATTTTCAATTTCTGTTTGTTGAAAGAAGTGTTAGTGCGTTGCAAGCGGCCTACGCCCACGAAAAAGCGGCGCACAGCGAGCTAAAGTCACGCTTTGAAGTCCTTCAAAAGCGTTATGACAAACAAAACGAGGAACTGAAATTTGAACGGCAAGAAATTAAAATCTTAAAAACGGAAAATAAACAATTGCGAGAAAAAGAACTTTCTTTGAAAGAAAAGTTAAATAATTTCAAACAATTGTCTATAATTGTAAAAAACCCGAAAAACGTAGACGCGATTACGGAACTGAACACCAAATTGGACGAATACATTCGATACGTAGAAGAAACCATCACTTTGTTACACACGTTGTGACCCAGACGCAATGGAAACCATAAAAAAAAGGCGAATCGTAAGAGTAAAGATTGCCGATAAATCTTACGAAGTCTGGGCTGACTCAGACGAAGATGAGTCTTTTATGAGAGAAGCAGCCAAGAAAGTTGATGCACAGGTAGAACTTCGAATGAAAAAAGAAGGGGATATTCAGAAGGTTTTGGCAATGGTTTGCCTTGACTCGATGGTAGCTCGCCTAAAAGGAGATAACGATTTAGAAGTCATACAGTCAACAGTATTTAAACACTTAGACTACCTACAAAGACACTTCAATCCATCGGGCCAAAACTAATCCTTTTGGTCTCTTCAAATACGTTCAAAAAGGGATAAGTTCGGTACGTTCAAGGCTGCGTTTAGGGAATATATGTTGAACCTATAAACACAGACACAGATGCCCGATATATTATTGTTTTTACTCGACGCTGCCGTTTCGGCGGTTGTGGGTGCAGTAATTGTCTACTTCGTTATTAAAAAGACAACCAAAAAAACCGAAGAAGACGCCCAGCAGCGCGCCGCCGAAATCCTTAAAAATGCGGAAATTACCGCCGAAAACATCAAGAAAGACCGTATTCTTGAAGCGAAAGAAAAATATTTGAGGTTGAAATCAGAGTTTGAAGACGACACAAATAAAAAGAAGCAGATTATTCTTCAAAACGAGCAGAAAATCAAGCAACGTGAGCAGCAACTCAACCAAATGACGGAACAAAACAAACGTCGTGAGAATGAGTTAGAAGCTCTTAAGAAAAACCTCGAACAACAAACCGAGGTGGCTACAAAGCGCCGTGATGAAGCCGAAAAAATGCACCGCTCACAAGTCGAACAATTGGAGCGAATCGCCAATCTAACCGCCGAGCAGGCCAAGCAGCAATTGGTAGAAGCCCTTCAGGCCGATGCCCAGTCGCAAGCCTCGGCATACATCAAAAATACGATTGATGAGGCCAAATTGACGGCCACCAAAGAAGCCAAGAAAATCGTCATCGAAACTATTCAACGCACCGCCTCTGAGCACGCCATCGAAAATACCGTTTCGGTATTCAACATTGAAAGCGATGATGTAAAAGGAAAAATCATTGGCCGGGAAGGACGTAATATTCGGGCCCTTGAAGCGGCTACGGGTTGTGAAATCATCGTTGATGATACCCCCGAAGCAATCGTTATTTCAGGTTTTGACCCCGTTCGTCGCGAAATAGCCCGCTTGTCGTTGCACCGATTGGTGCAGGATGGCCGTATTCACCCGGCGCGTATTGAAGAAGTGGTTTCCAAAACAAAGAAAAATATTGACGACGAAATCGTCGAAATTGGCGAGCGTACCGTCATTGATTTGGGGGTTCACGGTTTGCACCCTGAATTGGTAAAAATGATTGGACGGATGCGTTTCCGTTCGTCGTATGGCCAAAACCTTCTCCAACACTCGCGCGAAGTAGCGCGGCTTTGTGCTACGATGGCATCAGAGTTGGGATTAAATGCCAAACTTGCCAAACGTGCCGGGTTATTGCACGATATTGGAAAAGTATGGCCCGAAGAATCTGAACTGCCGCACGCAATTCTGGGGATGGAGTTGGCGAAAAAATACAAAGAGAATCCAGAAGTATGCAATGCCATCGGTGCTCACCACGATGAAATTGAAATGACGAGTATGATGTCGCCCATTATTCAGGTGTGTGATGCTATTTCGGGGTCGCGCCCGGGCGCTCGTCGCGAGATGATGGAGTCATATATTCAGCGTTTGAAAGATTTGGAAGCGTTAGCTACCAACTTCCCTGGCGTTGATAAATGCTATGCCATTCAGGCGGGGCGTGAGTTGCGCGTGATTGTTAATTCTGATACTGTCAATGACGATACCGCGGGTAAACTTTCGTTTGATATTTCTCAAAAAATTGAGAAAGAAATGCAGTACCCTGGCCAAATCAAAGTAACGGTAATCCGTGAAATGCGTTCCGTAGCCTACGCAAAATAAAAGGCTGGTTTCTGGTTAGTTTATCAAACAGAACTCGTTTTAAGCATAAGAAGGCTTCCCTTTAAAGGGTTAAGATATTAAATATCAGTACTTTGCATCAAAAAATAATCCCCGAATATGCGCGTATTTGGCATAATTCGGGGATTTTCGTATTTTAGTTGTGCTAACAAACCTAAAAT
>NZ_QPIW01000001.1 GCF_003339505.1 Runella aurantiaca | reverse complement strand
GAGGTCTCAAAAACGCAAATGATAATTTTATACGCTTATGCACTGAATATATTGAAATAATGATTCGATGGATTGACATCCAAATATCCTATAATCAGATAGTTACAAAATATCTTCGGCTTTAGTAGACAAATGGCAACTGACTTATACGCTGGATTTACAAATCCCATTGCAGGCGAAACATTCCGCTGCATTTCATTTTCCAAAGAAGCATTTACGATTGACTGGGTAGTTCAGCCCGAGGGTTATGTTCCGTTTGAACACATTCATATCAATCAGGCCGAAATATTTCACGTCAAAAGCGGCGAAATGCGCATTCTGATTGACGGACAGGAACATATTGTCAAGACCGGCGACTCGATTACCGTCTCAAAAGGCAAGCGACACATCGCTTTCAACAACAAACCCGAAGTGATGAACTGCATCGTAGAATACCGCCCTGGGCTCGACAATTTCAAATTTTTCCAATGCTTTGGTGGGCTGACTTTGGATGAAGATTACAATAAAAAAGGCCAGATTAACATTCCCAAAATGTGTTACTTTACCAAGAAAATGAACGCGCAGTGCATCACCCGACCGACAAGTATTCCCGCACCCGTATTCCAAATGGTGATAAATCTATTTTTTGTGGTGGGAACAGTGTTAGGATGGAATAAACTTTATACAAAATACACTGGCGATTATTGACTTGATTTATAAACGCTATGAATTTAAGACGAATCAATGCAAACAAAAGAAATAGAGACTTTTTGCCCCACAAACATCCAAGATTGGCGACAATGGTTGCAAGAAAATCATCGTTCAAAACAGTCGATTTGGCTTGTTTATCATAAAAAAAAATCTGGCATGCCAAGCATCACTTGGAGCGAAGCCGTCGACCAAGCACTTTGTTTTGGCTGGATAGACAGCACTTCAAAACCCATTGATGATGAGAAGTTTATGCAGTTTTTCTGCAAACGAAAACCCAAAAGTGTTTGGTCAAAAATAAACAAGGAAAAGGTGCTGCGGTTGACAGAGGCAGGACTCATGACGCAGGCAGGTTTTGAGAGTATTGAAACCGCAAAACTAAACGGTTCTTGGAATATTTTGGATGAGGTGGAAGAACTCACGATACCCCAAGATTTGACCGACGAACTCAAAATGAAACCCGTGGCGGAGGAGTTTTTTTTGAGTTTGAGCAAATCAGTCAGAAAAAGCATCTTACAATGGCTTGTACTTGCCAAACGACCCGAAACCCGCCAAAATAGAATCACCGAAATTGCCGAACTTGCCGCCCAAAAGTTAAAGCCCAAACAGTTTAGATAATAAAACGAATACGGATTCGGGAATGTCTTTAGTAAAATGAGTGATGAGAGGTAAATGGCCATTTTTTGGCAAATTTCCGCACAAACGGAACTGACACCGCCCCAAAACAAGTTACCTTTCTTTTCAACAACTTACTTTTACACATGACTTCACTCGATATCGCAAAACAGTATTACGACAGTTTTAACCGTAAAAATTGGCAAGGAATGTTGGATTTATTGGCCCCTAACGTGCGCCATGAACCCAATCAGGCCGACGAGCCACGTATCGGCATTGAGAAATTTACGGAGTTTTTGCAAGGCATGGACGACGCCTACGAAGAAACCCTGACCGACATGGTTTTCTTCAGTGAGCCCAACAATACACGCGTGGCGGTGGAGTTTGTGGTAAACGGAATTTACAAAAAAGGCGACGAAGGCTTTCCCGTGGCCCACGGACAATCTTACGTGTTGCCTGCGGCGGCATTTTTGGAAATAAAAGAAGGAAAAATCACCCGCGTAACGACCTACTATAACCTCACGATTTGGATAAAATTGGTTTCGTAAGGAAGGGATTCACGCTAAGTTGCTTTGACGCAAAGATTATTCAGAACGGTTTTTTAACCCAAAAATGTCCCAAAATCTTACATTTATAGCCAAACGTGGCCCTGAAATTGCTTCTGTGATTGAGGACTTAGGTAAGCTGCGCATTGCCGTTTTTCACGATTATCCTTATTTGTACGAAGGCACACTCGACTACGAAAAGGAATATTTGCAGATTTATACCAAAGCACCTCGCTCCTTTCTGTTTGCGGTTTATGATGGAACGAAAATGGTAGGAGCTACCACCTGCATTCCCTTGACTGACGAAACTGCCGACGTTCGGTTGCCTTTTGAAAAAGCGGGTTTTGACATCAATACCATCTTTTATTTTGGCGAAAGTATCCTCTTACCCGCCTACCGTGGACTGGGCTTGGGGCATCGCTTCTTTGACGAGCGCGAAGCCCACGCCCGTAGCTTTGGCACTTATAAAATGACCTGTTTTTGTGCGGTAGAGCGCGCAGAAGACCACCCCTCAAAACCGCAGAGCTACCGACCCAACGACGTTTTTTGGACCAAACGCGGCTATCAAAAAGAGCCTGCTTTGCAAAGCACCTTTGAGTGGCCCGACATGGGTCAAACGCAGTCAACACCCAAGAAAATGATTTACTGGTGCCGTCCGTTAAATCCTCAACCTTGATTGTTTTTCTATGAAGAACCTAACCGTTGCCGCTGCGCAATATCCCATTACGGAACATAAAACATTTGAGGATTGGCAAAAACACACGGAGCGATGGGTAGCAGAGGCTGTAGCAAAAAAAGCGCAATTGTTGCTCTTTCCAGAATACGGTTCTATGGAGTTGGTGAGCATTTTCGGTCCTGAAATTCGGGTCGATATTCGTCGGCAAGTGTTGGAATTAGATTCACTGAAGGCAGATTTTTGCGCTGTTTTTGCGGCCTTAGCCCGAAAGTACCAAGTGATAATTGTGGCCCCGAGCCTGCCCGTAGTCGAAGAAAACCGCCCCCACAACCGCGTATTTGTCTTCTCGCCCGACGGATTAGCGGGCTACCAAGACAAGTTTTTTATGACGCGCTTCGAAGACGAAGAATGGGGCATCCAAACTGCGCCCAAAATCCTGACGCTGTTTGAAGCAGATTGGGGAAGTTTCGGCATTCAGGTTTGTTATGATGTTGAATTTGGACTAGGCTCCCACCTTCTGTGCGCGGCGGGCGCTTCTTTGATTCTCGCACCGAGCTGCACCGAAACTCTTCGCGGCGCCACCCGGGTACACGTGGGCGCTCGGGCCCGGGCGTTGGAAAACCAAGCCTATACGGTTGTTTCTCAAACCGTTGACAATGCTCCTTGGTCACCTGCCGTCGACATTAACTTCGGCTACGCCGCGTATTATTGCACCCCCGACCAAAACTTTCCCGAAGAAGGAATCCTCCAAACCATGACGCCCCAAAAGGTGGGCTGGCTGGTTGAAACCCTTGATTTTGACAAGATAGAAACCGTCAGGCGGGAGGGGCAGGTGTTCAATTTTAAAGACCACCAACGTCTTCAAAGCGCATTTTTAGCCGAGAAAGTCACCATTCACAAAGTGAGAGTTTAATACTTTCACTTTGTGAATTATATCGTTTATACTGCCCACAAATAGCGGCAAAAAAATCGAATTTATCACTTTCCCTCTAACCGATTGACCATTAAATAAAAGCCCTCCGCTTCATAAAGTAAGAGCCGTAAAAAGTTGTTAGCTTTGGCTTTAGATTATTCAATCCGTCTAACGGTCAACCCTTTATGAAACGTAGAACATTCCTCAGCTTAGGTGCCACGGCCAGCACCGCTACCCTTGTTGCCAACCCTTCACTTACCCAAGCCATTCGTACCAAACCCACCCGCATCATTGTCTTGGGAGCAGGATTTTCGGGGCTTTCGGCGGCCTTAAAGCTCCACGATGCCAACATGGATTTTGTGGTACTCGAATCCCGCAACCGCGTGGGTGGACGGGTATTTACGCACGTGCTCGACGACGCCAATAACCTCCGCGTAGAACTCGGTGCCGAATGGGTGGGGCGCTCACATGAGGAAGTACAAAAACTCTGCAAACGCTTTGATATTGAACTATTTAATAATCAATTTGAAACCGATTTGCTCTTTCGTGGCAGTTACCAACCCAGCGACCAATGGGAGTACAGCGAAGAATGGAAAAAACGTTTTGAGGAAATTTTGAAAAACTTCAAGAACCTTTCTGACGCCCAACAACGTGAACTTGACAACATGGATTGGTGGCGTTTTTTGGTCAATAATGGCATTCCCGAAAACGATTTGTTTCTTCGCGAGCTGCTCGACAGCACCGATTTTGGCGAAAGTATCCGCCACGTTTCGGGGTTTTCGGCCTTATCGGAATACGCCGAGTCGAGCAAAAAAAATGAAATGGACTTCAAAATGAAAGGCGGAAACGGCACCTTGGCCCGCAAAATCACAGAACACATCGGCAGCGATAAGGTAAAACTCGGCTACCATGTAGAAGCCATCGAACAAAAAAACGGTAAAGTGAAAGTCACCTGTACCAACGGCGAAACCTTTGAAGGCGACCGACTTATCTGCACAATTCCGACCTTTTCGTTGGCAAAAATCAAATTTACGCCCGCGTTGCCCAAAGAAAAAATCAACGCCATCAACGCTTTGCAGTACGCCCGAATCAACAAACATGCGGTGCTGTTTAGCGAGCGTTTTTGGGGACGAGAAGATTTTGACCTCATCACCGACACCTCCGCTCACTATTTTTACCACGCCACCAAAAACCAACCCGCCAAATCAGGGGCGCTTATTTCGTACAGCATCGGCGAAAAAGCCGATGTTTTTGGCTGGAATGACGACCACCTGCGCAAACAAATGGTGTTGGAAAGCCTCCGCCCGCTGGCCCGCGCCGAAGATTATTTTCGCAAAGAAGTCAATTATTATTGGGGCAGCGACCGCTATTCCAAAGGAAGTTATGCCGTGTATGGCAAAGGTCAGTGGTTTAGTATCCGACCAATATTGGCCGCCAAATTCATCAATATCCATTTTGCAGGTGAGCACGTCGCTGATTGGCAGGGATTTATGGAAGGCGCCGTAGCCACGGGAGCCGAAGCCGCCGAGGCTGCATTGGCTTAATTTTTAGGTATTTTTTTTTCACTCCTCCCCGCCCGTTGCGTTTTATTGAATCCAACAAGCGGGGAGAATTTTTAATTAGGGAACAGACAAAAATTCAAAAAAATCATTCATAGCAAGCATAAATAAACAAACGTTCATTTATATTTGTGTTTAAATGAGAACACGGGACGAAAATAAAGAGCAGCTTGTTCGCCAAAAAGCCTTAGAATTAATTGTAAATCAAGGCCTTGAAGGGTTTAGTATGCAAAAACTCGCAAAAGCGGCGGCGGTTTCCCCAGCTACGCTTTACATTTATTACAAAGACAAAGAAGACCTGATTACCCAAATAGGAATTGAAATCGGCAAAAAATTTAGCGCGACAATTTTGCAAAATTTTGATCCCACACTGCCCTTTGCCGAGGGGCTTCGTATTCAGTGGCGCAACCGCGCAAAGTACGCCATTGAAAATCGACTGGAAACTGAATTTTATCAACAAATGCGAAGTTCTTCTTTCAGAGATAAAGTGATGGGAAGTTTTATGGGCGAATTCAAAACGGCGATGGGACAGTTTGTCCATAATTCGGTGCAACGGGGAGAACTTAGCCCCATGCCCATCGAAGTGTTTTGGTCAGTTGCTTACGCGCCGCTTTATAATTTGATTCAATTTCACAATGAAGGCCACAGTTTGGGGGGTAAACGTTTTGAATTTTCTGAAGAGACCATGAACCAGACTTTTGAATTGGTGCTTAAAGCGTTGAAGCCCTAAAAATTTAACCAAAAATTAATGCCTTTTTTCCCAAAAAACGGAAACGTTTTGGTGTTATCAAAAAAGTTTTTGAATGTACAAAAACGCTGATTCATGCAACAACTCCTTCAAATTCTAGTCTTCAAAACAACCGTCAAAACCCCGCAAGACCGGGCAACTTTAGCACCTTTTATGGCTACCTTGGAACAGATAAACCGCTGGACGGTCGATTGCGAAGATTGTGATTGTGTGCTTCGTGTAGAAGCCGACGGCGTTTCCCCACGGAAAATCATTGAATTGGCGCAGCAAGCTGGATTTGAATGTGTTGAGTTGAGGGATTAATCGCCCTTCCTTTTATACCCTTTTCATTTATTTATAACAGCCGTTAAATATTACTCGCTTTTTTATAAAAACACCCATGAAGCAAGCAAACGTTACCCCATTCACCTCCTATCAAAAATCGGTGATTGCCCTGTTAGCCATAACCCAATTTACGATTGTTCTTGATTTTATGGTCATGTCGCCCTTGGGCGATTTGCTCATGAAATCGTTGGTCATCACTCCTTCACAGTTTGGTTTGGTCGTCTCAAGTTATGCCTTCAGCGCAGGTATTTCGGGACTGCTAACGGCAGGCTTTGCCGATAAATTTGACCGCAAACGACTGCTTTTATTTTTTTACATCGGCTTTATCATCGGTACGCTTTTTTGCGGTTTGGCACCCACCTACGAAGCCCTCGTAGCAGCGCGCATTTTCACGGGTATTTTTGGGGGGGTTATCGGCTCCATCAGCATGGCCATCATTACCGACATATTTTCGCTCGAACAGCGCGGTCGGGTGATGGGATTCGTCCAGATGGGTTTTGGGGCCAGTCAAGTATTGGGCATTCCCATCAGCCTCTATCTAGCCACGCTTTGGGGCTGGCAATCGCCATTTTTGTTGATTGTCGGGTTCAGTATAGTTTTGGCCCTCATTATCATGCAGGTGTTGAAGCCCATTACCCAGCACCTCGAACTCAAAACCGAGCGTAAGGCACTTGCCCACTTAGTTCACACCATTACCCAAAGGCATTATCAAACGGCGTTTTTAGCCACGGCGCTGCTTTCCATCGGCGGTTTTATGATGATGCCCTTCGGAAGCGCGTATGCCGTCAACAACTTGGAAGTCAGCCAACAGCAATTACCCATTATTTTTATGGTTTCGGGCATCAGTTCGCTCATTGTTATGCCCATGATTGGGCGACTGAGCGATAAATTCAGCAAATTTAAACTCTTCGCGTTTGCTTCCGTTTGGATGGTCGTGATGGTGCTGATTTATACCAATCTACCCGTGGTTCCGTTGTGGGTGATTATTATTTTCAACGTATTGATGATGATGGGAATCATGAGCCGGATGGTGCCCGCCACCACGCTCACCAGCGCCATACCAAAGATGCAAGACCGGGGAGCGTTTATGAGCATCAACTCCTCGCTGCAACAAATTGCGGGTGGAATCGCCTCGTTTGTGGCGGGTTTGATTGTGGTCCAAAAAGACAATTTCAGTCCACTGCAAAACTACGATGTGTTAGGAATTGTGGTATCAGTCGTTTCTCTTTCTTGCATTTATATGGTTTATCGGGTAAACAAATTGGCCAAGAAGACCGCGACCTCAGCCCCCAAAGAGCAACCCGTCTGAGGCGATTTTTGCTTCAAACAAGGCACTATTACATTTTTTGGCATCGAAGGTTTGATTTTTAATGACAAAAGGGAAATAATTTTGTAGAATTGCGGTTACCAATTTGGTCAACATTTTTTTAAACAACCCAATATTCACTATTCTCATCAAAACCATGGCAGCAATCAAAAGAATTTCTAATGCCGTTTGGAAAGGTACCGGACTGGAAGGCAGCGGAACCCTTAGTTCAACAAGTGGCGTTCTGAACGAAACTCCTTATTCATTTGCGGCCCGCTTTGTAAGCGAAGACGGCAAAGCAGGCACCAACCCCGAAGAACTCATCGGTGCTGCCCACGCGGGTTGCTTTTCAATGGCCCTCAGCTTTCAATTGACGGGTGCGGGCTTCCCTCCTACCCAATTGGCGACCAAAGCCACCGTTGAAATGGAAAAAGGCGATGCTGGTTTTCGGGTATCGGCCATCAAACTTGCCGTAGAAGGAACCGTTCCGGGCATATCAGAAGAAAAATTCCTTGAATTGGCGGGCGTTGCCAAAGCCAACTGTCCTATTTCACAGGCGTTAGCGGCGGTGCCCATCACCTTAGACGCAAAGTTGGTGTAATTTCAAAGTATTGAATCCACAAAAAGGGTGGTCTCAGAATTTTGAGGCCACCCTTTTTTATCAAAATGAGGGAATTCTAAACGTTTTTTTTGACTTTTCAGAAAACGAGGTTGTGAGCAACCTCCAAGCAGGTTTTAAGAAACCTGCTTCACGCGTGTCTGCGGTTTCTCAAACACCGCATGAGCAATAATGTTAGGCAGATGTCGTGGCGATTCTCAAAACCAACGTTATTGCTCCGGCAACAGTTTCCCCGGATTCATCAGATTTTGGGGGTCGATGGCATGCTTGATGGCCCGCATCATATCGAGTGAGTCGCCGTGTTCAAGGGCCATGTATTGTAATTTTCCCACGCCGATACCATGCTCCCCCGTGCAAGTGCCGCCCATCGCCAACGCCCGACGTACCAAGCGTTCATTCAGGGCTTTGGCCCGCTCAAACTCCTCTTTATCATCGGGATTTATAAGAATCGTGAGGTGAAAATTACCATCGCCCACGTGCCCAAGAATGGGGGCCATGATGCCCGTTTTTTCAATGTCGTGCTGGGTATCTACGATGCACTTTGCGAGTTGAGAAATGGGCACGCATACGTCTGTCGACATCAGTTTTGCGCCGGGCCGCAACGCCATGGCAGAGGGTGCCGCGTCGGTTCGGGCGCGCCACAATCGCTTGCGTCGGGCTTCGTCTTTTTCCCACACAAAGTCCGCGGCTCCAAAAGAATGGGCATATTCTTCTACTTTTTGGATTTGGCCTTCTACTTCCGCCACCGCGCCGTGAAACTCCAGAAACAGCGTCGGAACCTCCTCATAATCAAGCGATGAATACCGATTAATGGCCCGCATCATGGCGGCATCCAACAGTTCAATTTTGGCAATGGGCACACCTTTCTGGATCGTTTTGATGGCCGTGGCTACCGCCGCTTCAACCGTCGGGAATGCACAAACCGCCGCGTAGATGGTTTCAGGCTCGCTGTGCAGTTTTAAAATAAGCTCCGTAATGACGCCCAACGTACCCTCAGCTCCGACCAAAAGACGCGTCAAATCGTAGCCCGCCGACGATTTTTTTGCTTTACTGCCCGTTTTGATGATTTTGCCATCGGGAAGCACGGCCGTTAGCGCCAATACGTTATCTTTCATGGTTCCGTAGCGAACGGCATTCGTGCCCGACGCCCGCGTGCTTGCCATTCCGCCCAAGGTCGCGTTTACCCCCGGCCCAATGGGAAAAAAGAATCCCGTGCCTTCGAGCAACTCATCCAGTTGATTGCGCCTTACACCCGCCTGCACGAGTACGTACATATCATCTTTATTGACTTCCAGTACTTGGTTCATTCCCCGCAGGTCGATGCAAATACCGCCTCTCAACGCCAATACGTGGCCCTCAATAGAAGTTCCCGCACCAAACGGAACAATCGGAACGCCATACTTAGCACAGATAGACACAATACCAGATACCTCTTCGGTGGTGTTGGGAAACACCACGACATCTGGTGGCATACATTCATGGTAGCTGTATCCTGCGCCGTGCGCTTCACGAACGTCCGCATTGACACTGAGTCGCTCGCCTAGAAGCGCGGTGAGTTCTTGCAAAAAAGGAGGGTTATTCACGTAAAAAACTTAAAAGAATTATTTATCAAACTGAAGTTTTGCCAATAAATCGTTGGTAACACCTTCGGTATACATGCCATAACCACTCACCAAAAGCCCTTTAATTTGGTGATTTTCGGACGAGATGGCGTACAAAACCGCCTCATCTGCAGGATCGGTTGGGCCTTCGAATCGAAAAAATTCATCAATTTTAAACTCGTCGGTAAACACTTTAAATTGCCCTTTACGGCATTCCAGACAATCTTCTTTCAGGTTGAAATCTTCTACATAGCCTTCTTGACGAAGGGCTTCCATGGTCTCAGAAAGTGTATCGTAGGCTTGCATGTTGCGTATATTTTAAGGATGCGTTAAATCTTGGTATTCAGGATGTTCCTCAATATATTTTTTAAAAAAAGGGCAATAGATTTTTACAGGCCATTGTTCTTTTCTAATGGTATCAAGGACAAACACGGCCAATTGAGCCGCCAATCCCCTGCCACGCAATGCGTGCGGAACGAAGGTATGAAGAATGTAAATCGTTCCTTGTTTCCATTGATATTCCACAAAGGCCATTTCTCCGTCAACTTCTGCTTCAAAACGATGACGTTCAACGTTATTGATGATATTCATGCGGTACTTTTTAGGCTTTCACTAACTCTACGACCGTAATTTCGGGTAGAATACCCACCCGCCCAGGATAACCAATGTATCCAAACCCGCGATTTACGTACAAATGCTGGTCGCCTTCGGTGTACAACCCGCCCCATTGCTTATAACGATATTGCACCGGGCTCCACTGAAAACCACCGATTTCGACGCCAAACTGCATCCCATGGGTGTGCCCCGCAAAGGCCACGTCAATGTCTTTATACGTCGGTGTTACCTGTCCGTTCCAATGGCTTGGGTCATGTGAAAGTAATAATTTTACGGGAAAATCTTCGGTATTTTCGTAGGCATTTTTGAGGTTACCATATTTGGCAAAACCACCCATACCCCAGTTTTGAATACCCAAAAGGCCGATTTGCTCATTGCCAACTTTGATGGCCCGGTGCTCGTCCAAAAGCAAATCCCAGCCCATCAGGCGGTGAGCTTCCTTCAAATCCTGTAGGTTTCGGTGCTTGGCTTCGGCGCTTGTCCATTGGTAATAATCACCATAATCGTGGTTTCCCAAGACCGAAAATGTCCCCAAGGGTGCTTTGATTTTTTTGAAAATATCAATGTAATCCTTCACTTCATCGGCGGTATTGTTGACCAAATCGCCAGTGAAAAAAAACAAATCGGGTTTCTCGGCCATGAGCATTTCAACACCCCCTTTTACGGCCGTTTTATTGAAAAAACTGCCCGAGTGAATATCCGAAAGCTGACCTATTTTGATACCTTCAAACGCCTTAGGAAGGTTTTTGACGGGAATGCGTACCCGACGAATGCGGTAATCATGCGCTCCCGAAATAATGCCATAGGTAAACCCTGCCATTGTTGTGCCCGCAACGGCCAGGGCCGTTTTCATCAAAAATTCCGAACGAGGAATCGCATCGGCTTGAGGGGCCGACGTAGGCGATTGGACATTGGGGGAACCGTTGGTAAAGAAGCTCGTCACCCATTTTCCAAACCGAATGACATCGTCAATCAAAAGAATAAACAGGGCGAAGAATTTGGCAAAATAGGGAATCAATAAAGCGGTCCAGATGAATTGACGCGTCATACGACTGAGGGAATCGGGCGGCACCAAAAATTGGGTCACAACCCAAACCACTAAACTGACGGCAGGAATGGCCCAATAAATGCCGTGAATGAGGCGGCGTGTGTCAGCAGAACTGTCGCGGGTGAGGGTTCTGACGGCTTGGAAAACGTAATAATCCAACAAAAAGAAAATGCCAATGGTGATAAGGATGGCTGGAAGTCGATTCATAATATCTGTGAGAATGGGTTTCAGTTTGTAACAAAATACCGACCTAAAAAGTGTACCATGGAAGTAGATTTGTGGGAAACGGCATTTTTTTAGGATGAAGTCACTATTTTTGGCCATCATCTATTTTTTACCCCCTTATGATTGATATTCAATTGTTAGATACAACGTTGTCAACCCAAACTTGTTTTGATTATGTTTTGTCCGACGAAGCAGGCGGAATTGTAACGTTTGTGGGTACGGTACGCAATCACACCAAAGGCAAGCGTGTATTGCGTTTAGAATTTGAAGCTTATGCCCCGATGGCGGTCAAAGAAATGACAAAAATTGCGGAAGAAGCCGTTCGTCGTTGGCCAGTGTTAAAGATTTCCATTCACCACCGCGTGGGCGTATTAGACATCGGCGAAATCCCAGTTGTTATTGCCGTTGCCTGCGCCCACCGAAACGCCGCTTTTGAAGCTTGTCAGTTTGCAATAGATACCCTCAAGGAGACCGTTCCCATCTGGAAAAAAGAGTTTTTTGAGGACGGAGAAGTCTGGGTTGCGGCGCATCCTTAAAAGCTCAAATGATGAACCGCAAAACAGAAAAATTGTAAACTGCAAAATGGCAAAGTGATAAAAACCTGCAAAACGGCAAAGTGATAAACCGCAAAACAGAAAAATCATAAACCACAAAATGTAAAAATGTAAATGTAATCCCACACCTATGAGCACCAAAGACGTAATGATATGGCGGTCAAATCGCGCAGGCACCCATTATGTGGCCGACACCGTTGTGGTGGAAGAGCCTGTGGAAATTCGCATCCGATTTCGGGATTCCAATGATAAATGGGGCGAACGTCCGCTTTCGATTACCATGCGCACCCCAGGCGATGACCAAGCGTTGGCGGTGGGTTTTATGTTTACAGAAGGAATGTTGCTGGAAAATCAGTTAGACAAAGTAACGATTGGACTCGAAAATACCGTCACCGTTCACTTTAAACCCGACGTGCGGCCTGAGTTGGAAAAACTTCAACGCAATTTTTACGCTACTTCCAGCTGCGGGGTTTGCGGAAAATCATCACTAGATTCCTTGGGATACACCTACGAGAATCTGCAATGGGCGGAGAATCTTCCGTCTTTGTCAACCGAATTGATTGCGTCGTTGCCCCAAAAACTCACTGAATATCAATCACTTTTTGACGAAACGGGCGGCATTCATGCCGCTGGACTATTTGATTGGGAAGGTAATCTTATGCTTTCGGCCGAAGACGTTGGGCGGCACAATGCCGTGGATAAAATAGCAGGGAAAGCCTTGATAAATCAATCACTTCCTTTCAATCAACATATTTTAGTGCTGAGCGGGCGCGCTTGTTTTGAGCTATTACATAAGGCATTGGCGCTAAATATCCCTGTGGTGGTGGCAGTAGGTGCGCCTTCTAGCTTGGCCATCGAAACCGCCGAGCGTTTCGGCCAAACCCTCATCGGTTTTGCCCGAGATGGGCGTTTTAATGTGTATTCGGGGCCTGAGCGCCTAGAATTACAGAATGAAACCAGGGCTATAATTTAAGTTTATTATACTTTTTCGTTCACAATTGGCAAGACAATGACGACTTCTGTAAACTCCCCTTCTTTAGAAGTGATGTTTATTTTCCCTTTGTGAATTTCAATAATATCTTTACTCATAAACAATCCTAAACCTGTCCCAGCAGAGGTTGGTTTTGTGGTAAAAAATGGATTAAAAAGTCTCTCCAAATCCCTTGGTGGAATCCCTTTACCATTATCCCTTATTTTAAAAAAAAGTTCACTTTCATTCAGCTCTGTTGATATTCTAATTTCTGGCACAAAACCCTTTACAGTTTTATATTTTTCATCAAGTATATAAAGTGAGTTATCAACAATATTTGAAATGGCTTGAGAGAATTCTGAAGGTAAAACTTCCGTAAAAATTTCTTGGCTTTTCAAATCAAATATTAATTCAACTTCAAATTGTTGATTTGCATTTTTGAATTTTTGACAAACCTCATTCACACATTTTATTACTGTGTCGTTCAAATTTATTTTTACGTACTCACTTGATTTTTCTTTAAGTAAATTCTGCATATCTTTTACAATTCTAGCAGTACTTTTGCCATGATCATTGATTTTAACCATACTATTTTCAATTAAATTTAACAAATCAATAGAGTCTGTTTTTATTTCTTCTTCAACACTAGTTATTTCTTTTTCAAAAATCCCTTTAAGTTCATGAGTTAGTAAAATCGAAGATTCTGAAAAATTATTTATATAATTAAGAGGATTTAAAATTCGATCGACAATACCTTTGGTCAATTGCCCCACCGAAGCAAACTTTTCCTGTCGTATCAATTCTTCTTGGGTCAGGTAAAGGTTATGAAGTGCCATCTCTAATTCATTTTTTTGCGTATTTATCAGGCTATTTTTTTCATTCAACAATAGATTCGCTTTGTTTATACGGAAATAAAATATAACCATTGCCGAAAGCAGAAGAGCCGCCGAGATAGAGATAATGACAAAAATATTTCGTTGGCTTTTCTGTTTTACTACTTCTCCTGCTTGTTTAATTATTTCAATATTTTTTTGTTCTACCTGATAATCAGCCTCCAATTGAGTAAGTTGGTTTTTGGAATCGGCCGTAAAAAGGCTATCCTTAATTGTGTAATATTTATTTAAATAATCTATTTGAGGTTCAAAATCTTTCATTTTACCGTACATATCCGACAGGTTATGATAATTTTCCATCACAATATATGGGATACCTGCTTCTGCCGAGATAGAAATACTTTTATCAAAAGATGCTTTAGCCAATGAATAACTTCCGTTTTGAGCATAAGTGGCTGCAATGTTATTGTATAGAGAAGCCAGCGTTATTGGATTTGGTTTATTTTTTTCAAAATAATTTTTGACGCGATAAAAACAATCAAGAGCTTCCTTTGTCTTATTTTGATGTTTATAGTTGAGTCCGATATTAGAAAGAATTGAAGTAGCTCTATCTTCATCTTTTAAACTTATGGCAATTTTATACGCTTTTTGATGAAACTCCAACGCTTTAGCATATTGCCCCATTCTATCATTTAATATACCTCTTGAATCTAACAAATCAGCCAATTGTTCAGAATCTTTAAGCCTTTCTACCAACTCTTGAGCTTTATCTTGATATTCATTTACTCTTTTAAAATCATTAAACTGACCATACACATTTGCAATTTGCATAAAAGTATTTGCAAGTTCTGAAACACTTTTATGGTCTTCATACAACCTTGCGGCTTTTAATAAATATTCTAAAGATTTGTTATAATCCCCTTTTATCAAATAACAATATCCAATCGTATAATTGTAATCCGCAACCAAATATTTCTTATTATGTGTTTCTGACAGTGCTAAGGCATTTTTGAAATATTCAATTGCTTTTCCAGCATTATTATCCATATAATAATACCCTATTTCAGCATACATCGCAATCCTATTCGTATCTACTTTTTCAACGCTAAGTTGTTTTAGAAGACTATCCACTTGATTTCTTTGTGCAACTCCAACGTTCCACACAAGCGTTAAGATTAAGCTCAGTAATAGTCTCTTCATTTTTAGGGTTTTTTATAACAGAGCAATCTTACAAAGAAATTCTGTTATCTCTGTAGTATTTACAATAAATAACCCAAATTATTACATTCTTGCAATATTTCTTTCCAATTATTTCAAATTCAGTACTTTGTCTTATGGGCAGGGTTTTTCTCATAAAAATTAAATCACTGTAAATCAACACTTTAATATTGAACCTAAATTGGTTGCTTGTCATTAAAATAGCTAGATGAATTACAAAATCTAAGTTTTGGCTATAATAAATCCTAAAAGTACCCGTGTTATTTGGGGGTTACGAGCACTCTGTCATTTTTATGAGAAAGCCCTGATCTTATGGGTAATAAGTAAAAACGATTAATGTCTATACACTCCCGTTTCACCCCCGTCTGATTTCTGCTTCACCCCCGTTTCTCTACGCTTCGCCCCCGTTTGGGTTTTTCGACCGACTTGTTTGTGTGAATTTTGAAATGAAAACAACCACAAACAAGTCATGAAAACAACTATTCATTCTCTTTTGATGGCCCTCAGCCTATTAACAGCCCTTTTTCTTCCTTACACTTCGTCCGCACAGTCATCTGCTACGCAAACCGTACGCGGCAAGATTACCGATGCTGCCTCAAAAGCGCCCGTAGTGGGCGCTACGGTGGTGGTAGTGGGAAGCACTCCCCTCAACGGCACAACCACCGATGCCGACGGCAATTTTCGTTTGTCGGGCGTATCAACTGGCCGCATCGCGCTGAAAATCACCTTCATTGGTTACGAAGACATCTTTGCCAAAGACATCATCGTGAACGCGGGCAAAGAAGTCGTTTTGGATTTCCCCATGACGGAGAGTTTTACGAAACTCAACGAAGTAACCGTAAGCTATAAACGCAGCGAAGACAACAAAGTGGCCAACAACGAAATGGCCACCGTGAGTGCGCGTCCGTTTAGTCCTGCCGAAACCCTCAAATACGCAGGTAGCCTCGGCGACCCCTCGCGTATGGCGGCCAATTTTGCGGGCGTAAGCGGTGCCAACGACGCCCGCAACGACATTGTGGTGCGCGGAAATTCCCCCGCGTCGCTGCTCTGGCGGCTCGACGGCGTCAACATCCCCAACCCCAATCACTTCGGCTCGTTGGGGACTTCGGGCGGGCCGGTTTCGATGCTGAATACCAATTTGTTGGCAAAATCCGATTTTCTAACGGGGGCGTTTCCCGCCGAATACGCCAACGCGCTCGGCTCAGTCTTTGATTTACGCCTACGCAAAGGCAACGACGAAAAACACGAATTTCTTACCCAAATCGGCTTCAACGGCGTGGAGGTCGGCGCCGAAGGGCCTTACAGCAAAAAATCAAAGGCGTCGTATTTGGTCAATTATCGTTACTCACTTTTTGGGTTAATGTCCAACATTGGATTTGAAATAGCAGGAACCCCTTATTACCAAGATTTTACGTTCAAAACCGATATTCCGGTTGAAAAAAAAGGAAACCTAAGTTTTTGGACCATCGGCGGTAAAAGCAACGTCACGTTTTTGGGCAAAGACGTAGATACTGAAAAAGGCGACGCCTACGGCGACGAAAACAACAACACCCGCGTCAATTTCGAATCAGGCGTAGCGGCGCTGTCGTACGAACACCGTTTTTCGGACAAAACCTACGGTAAAATCACGCTTTCAGGTTCGCGCTCCACCCAGAATTTCAAGGGAGATACCGTACTTTATAAGGCGGGCGTCAAAGAAGTTTTGCAAGAAATTCAGAACGAAGAAGCGCTGTTTACCAACGAAAAGCTCTCTGTTAATGCCTCTGTAAACCATAAAATCAACGCCAAAAATAAACTATCGGGTGGTTTCATCGTCGATTTGAATCGCTTTGATTTGCTCAACCGAGCACTTTATCCAGCGGTAATTTCGCGAAGAAATACCCAAGGAGAGACCATGCTCTCTCAGGCATATATCCAGTGGAAACACCGTTTCAGCCAAAATCTAACCTTAAATGCGGGTTTGACAGGTTTGCACTATGAACTCAACAACAAAAACGCCGTGGAGCCGCGTCTGGGTTTGAGTTATGTGCTCAATGAGCGTAGCACGCTGAATTTGGCCTACGGCCTACACAGCAACCTCCAGCCACTCCTGCTGTATTTTTACCAATCTCCTAACTCAAATGGGGGGTATAGCCTATCCAACAAGGACTTAGGTTTTACGCGGAGCCATCATATTGTATTGGGATACGAACGAAATCTCTCCGAAAACATTCGTTTAAAAGTAGAAACCTATTATCAATCACTGTTTAATGTGCCAGTGCAAAGTACGCCCGGCTTTTATTCGGTATTGGTGGAAGGGGCTGATTTTGCGCCCATTGACCAAGGCAATTTGGTCAACAAAGGCACGGGACGTAACTACGGCGTCGAAATCACCCTCGAAAAATACTTTTCCAACAACTATTATTTCTTGCTGACGGGGTCGTTGTTTGATTCAAAATACAAAGGCAGTGATGGTATCGAGCGCAATACCCCTTTCAACGGCCACTTCGTACTGAATGCGCTGGCAGGAAAGGAAATTCCGTTGGGACAAAACAGCTCGTTAAGCATCAATTGGAAACTCACCACCGCTGGAGGTCGCTACGTTCGCCCCATCAATTTAGGCGCTTCGGCCGACGCCCAAACGACGATTTATGATGATGAGAGCGCGTTTTTACAACAACAAAACGGCTACTTCCGTACCGACCTTAAAATTGGCTACAAACTCAACCGCAAGCACGCTACGCACGAAATTGCCATTGATTTACAGAACTTTACCAATAGTCAAAACATATTCCAACAAGCCTATAATCCCCGTACCAATCGGATTGGCACGGCCTATCAGCAAGGCTTCCTTCCGATTCCCTTTTATCGTTTGACATTTTAACACTTTAAACTTGACTTTCCAAGACTTGAAGTCTTGGAAAGTCTTCTAAAAAAGTAGAAAAGCTACAACCAACCCAACCATGAGCGCTAAAAAAACAATTGCCGTCGTAGGCGCCACGGGGCGCTTGGCACAACCCGTGATTCGACAACTACTGTGGCACGGCTATCAGGTACGGGCCGTTGTGAGAAATATTGAGAACGCAAAAAAAATACTGCCCGATTCGGTCGCATTCGTGCAAGGAGATGTTGCGGACACAACCAGCCTTATGCAGGCTTTTAAAGGAGTTGATTACGTCTACATCAACCTCAATGCCGATGATGTGCAACCCAATCAAGCGTTTTATGCCGAGCGAGAAGGCATTCAAAACATCGTAAAAGCCTGCCAACTCAATGGTATTCAGCAGATTCTAAAAATAAGTGCTTTGGGCGCGTATCCGTTTATTGAGCACCACAAAGATATTTTACAGAATAAAATTCGGCGGCAGGGGCATCGTTTTATTGAGCAATCAAACATCCCATTCACCATTTTTCATCCCACGTGGTTTTTGGACAGCCTATTCTGGGCCATTAAAAAAAACAATTTTCAATGGATAGGCAAGCCCGTCGATTTTTACTGGATCAACTCCGAGGATTATGCCGTACAAGTCATAGAAGCCATCGGAAATCCACAGGCATTTGATACGCATTACGCCGTGCAAGGAACAGAAAAAATGAATTACAAACAGGTCTTTGAACGGCTGAAAACTTCCTTCAACCCACGACTAAAAATGCAGGTACTACCCCTTTGGATGGTCAAAATAATGGGAATTTTCTCACCTAAAATGAGCCACTTGGCTGAGTTATTTGGCTTTTATGAACAAACCAACGAGGCATTTTACGCGCAAAAAACCTGGGTAGACCTGGGCAAACCGCGTACTTCTCCCGAAGAATTTGCCCAGCAATTCGGGGAAGAGAAAAGTTTGTATCTTTGATAAAAAAATAGCCGTTTATGGAACCTGTCGTACTCAACGACCGCAAAGCAAGGCTCATTGGTATCCCGCTGCTCAGCCTATTCATTCCCCTTATCACCCACAGCGACGTTTTTTTAGCGGTTGATGTGAATGGAATATTTCATTGGCTCAGCACCTGCTTTCTCAACACTTTTTTGCTTTGGGAAGGCAATCGTTACATTTTTATTAAATCGCGGCAGTTTTTTCCACAATACAACCAGACCACCCAACGTCTTGTCTATCAAACCCTTGCGAGTATCGCATATACGCTTTTGACCACCATTGTTGTTGATTATTTTTTTTGTAATCAATTACTTGGCTGGGAGGAGCGAACGCCATTTTTAATCGGTTTCAGAATCAGCCTCATTCCCACCTTGGTAGTGACGCTCATTTACGAAAGCGTATTTTTCTTTCAGGCGTGGCAGAAAAATGTTAAAAAAACGGAATCCCTCGCCCGCGAGAATGTTC
The DNA here is from genome assembly GCF_003339505.1 of Runella aurantiaca. GTDB lineage: Bacteria > Bacteroidota > Bacteroidia > Cytophagales > Spirosomataceae > Runella > Runella aurantiaca. Next base: position 718,050 of record NZ_QPIW01000001.1, on the reverse strand, counting down.
AATCCCAGCTCGAAGCGCTCAAAAATCAGCTAGACCCCCATTTCCTTTTCAACAGCATGAATACGTTGGCCGCGCTCATCGATGACGAAAACGCCCCCGCCCAAAAATACCTCGACCAACTCTCGGATGTCTACCGGTATGTGCTGGTAAGTAGGGAGAAGTCAACGGTCACGCTGGAAGAGGAAATGGCTTTTTTGGATGCGTACATTTACCTCAACAAAACACGTTTTCGGGAAAATCTGCTGGTAGAAGCGCAAGTTGACGAGGCCGCCTACCAAAAACAAGTGGCGCCATTGAGCCTTCAGATGTTGCTGGAAAACGCCATCAAACACAACATCATTTCAAAAGAGAATCCACTCACTATTAAGATTTTACAGGAGAATAATTATCTAAGTGTTGCCAACAATTTACAGGAGAAAAAGACATTTGAAAAATCAACCAAAGTAGGACTGCAAAACATCATCAACCGGTATCGTTTGCTCACCGACCAACAGGTTGAGATTCATAAAAGTGAATGGAATTTTACCGTACGTATCCCCTTGCTTCCATGAAGGCCCTAATTATCGAAGACGAATACCCTGCTGCCGAACGCCTTACCAAAATGATTCAAAAAACCGACAGCAGCATTGAGGTGCTGGAGGTATTGGAAAGTATTGAGGCCGCCAAACGATGGTTTTCCAGCCATGAGGCGCCCGATTTGATTTTCTCCGACATTCAGCTCTCCGACGGCTTAAGTTTTGTGATATTTGACGAAATACCCATCAATAGCCCCATTATCTTCACCACCTCGTACGACGAATATGCCATCAAGGCCTTCAAAGTCAAGAGTATTGATTATTTGCTTAAACCTATAAAACCGCAGGAACTCAGCGCCGCCATTGAAAAATACCGCGCGCTCACGGGCGCAAACGCTCTCCATGACTACGGCCAAAAAATTCAGTCCTTACTCGATATTATTCCGTCGGCAGGCCGAAAGTACAAAAACCGTTTTTTGGTCAAACAACACGATCAATTTGTCCCGATTCACCGACACGAAATCGCTTATTTTTTTACGGCCAACGAAATGGTTTGTTTGATTTGTAATGACAATCGGCAATTTTTGATTGATTACACCCTCGAAGAACTGGAAAAAATGCTCGACCCCAGTCATTTTTTCCGCCTCAATCGACAATTCATTGCGGCCCTTTCGGCCGTCAAAAAAATTCATGCTTACTTCAACGGAAAGCTCAAACTCGACCTTCATCCCGAGCCCTTGCACGAAATCCTCGTCAGTCGCGAGAAAGCATCCTCATTTAAAGACTGGATAGAGGGCTAGAAAATAAATATTAGGCTTGAGCCTTTTGATATTTATTTTGATATTTATATGGAGTAATACCATACACTTTCTGAAACATTTTGTTGAACTTAATGGGATGGGCATAACCAATACGGTGAGAGACCGTACTTGCTGTTTGCCCTTCGCGTAATAAACTAGCGGCATATTCCATTTTGTGTTCCATGTAAACCTGATAAAAAGGTTTCCCAAAACGTTCTTTAAATAGTTTATTAAACTGGGCAATACTTATCCCTGCTTCTGCTGCAATCGCCTCCAATTTCGGGGGTATTTTTTCAACTCCTTCCACAATATATTTCCGATAGGCATCTTCTGCCACACATAAATCGGTCACAATCAATATATTATTCAATTGCTCTGTATGTAAATTTGGTAAGGTGTCCATGACGGTCTCCGTCTGAGGTCCTGTCACTGTAAACGCAATTTGGTGACTTAACAGGTAGGGCAAAATGATGTTTATATCATTAACGTTCAGTGAAATACTGATTTGGGGAGAAATGTATAGCTGATTGTGGCTTTTGGGGATCATATTTTCAAATTTTAAATGGAGAAGACACGTCTTAGCCTTTGTTTTAACTTGTCTTAGCCTTTGTTTTAACTTTTGGGGCCGAATTAGGTGTGTAAGAAGTACACAAGTGTAATCACAAAATTACACAATCTATTGATTTTCATTAAAATCAGGATATATTCGGTGGGGTAATGGATATAAGTTTACTTCGTACATCAAATATCTGCTATTTATTAATGAGTACACATTACGGTTCAAAGAGTACCCGTTTAGCTTTTTGAGATACTATGTTAATTATTCTAACTGATTTACTCCACGCAAATAACCGCAGCTAAACAAATTATAAAGCCCTCATAATTTACCGAATACATCCTTTACCATACCGATTATGTATAAATCAAAGGTTTTTGATTCACAGACAAAGTTACTATAGGTATATATTTTAGTCTTACCAATAAAACATCTAAAAGTTTACAGGTGGACTTACGCAATATCCTAATCGTCAATAACGATCCGATTTACGCGCTACAATTAAAAGAATTATTGTCTGGCCTTGGTTATACCGTAGTTGGTCATGTGAATACCTATCAAAAAATCCTTGATTTTATCAGTATCAACTATGTAGACTTATTAATCATCGATATTATGTTGGATAATGCCCCTATCGGTTTGGAACTCACCGAAGCATTAACTCTCCAAAACCTCCCTATTATTTTATTGACCAACCAAGACTCAAGTGAAGTATACCAAAAAGTGGCCACTTTTAGTCATATTTTGTACCTAGTAAAACCTTTTCACATCCACACACTCGATAGTATTATACGGATGTTGGCACAACACCCCACCCAAGAGCCTCAATTCATTCAAGGGAATTCACGCGGCGACTTCATTGCCATCAAAGACATCCTTTTTTTAGAAGTAGAACATACCTATACTTTTATACAAACAACAGCTCGTAGGTATGCTTTCAAAAAATCATTGACCCAACTCAAGTCGCTACTCCCAACGAATCGTTTTCTGCAAGTACATCGTAGTTTTTTGGTCAACAAAAAATTCATCGGAAAAATAGACATTGAAAAGAACATCGTTGAAATTGGCGGCTACACACTACCGCTAAGTCGCCGTATGAAACACGAACTCCTATCAAAAGGTGCGATTAAAAATTTACTAACTTAAATACTCTCTTCGTATTAGCCCGCAACTTTGCCTTACCCTACCAAATTTACTGAAGCTATATCTACGCCACATACTTCACAATCAGCCGTTTGGCAATCGGCAATAAAGTTTCCTGCACGGGATAGTCGGCGGGAGATTCGATGAGATAGGTAGCGGGGTTGGGCAGTTCACGTCGTTTTTTGATGAGTGTTAGCTTGAGGTTTTCAAAGGTTGTTGAAATACTTTTTCGAACGGTTTCGAGGTAGGTTGTTTGCACGCCCCTTTGTTCGCGGTGCTCAAAAAGCCGAATTTGGTAGTGATAAATGTCCGTTTCATGGCGGCGGGCACGGTACAGAAAAAGATACCCTTCTTTCAAATGCAGAGGCACAAGCCCCACGGGGGCAAACGTCAACTGGGCTTCAATATCGGCATACTGACTTCGCCCCTCTGTCAGCGTTTGCTGAAAAAGTGGCAGAGAATACTCTAAAATGCTGTCAATTTCGGAGAGTTGCTGACTTTCCTGAAATTTTTCATAAACAAATCGTTTTTTTTTGAAATCTACCCCAGTCACCTTTTTGGGAAAAGAAGCAACGATTTCGCTTTTCATATTTTTAAGTTGAGAGGCGGTTTCAAAGTGGGTCTGGACATCAGGCAAGTCTGGGAAAAGCCTTGCCTGACTAAAATTACCCTTAACATCCTGTAAATAAGCCAATAATAAGTACTTTTTATACTCAAAATCAATCCATCCTTCGGTAAGCCAATCTGTCGTTAAGGTTGCCATATACGTTCTTTTTAATATTGGTAAATCAGTAACAAGTTGTTAGTACTAAACCAAAAGCCCTGAGAAGAGTGTATTTTTCTAAATACTCAGTACTACAATCTAGCTATTCAAATCAAAATCCAATTTAGTAAAAAAACGAATACTGCCAAATAAACCACAACAAAAAGTTAGATACTGCCAATGATTATTCCGAACATGACAGACTTTACCCCTCAAAACCCCAAAAAACTGCAAAAATGGCAGAGAATTGTACTAATTAGTTGCTGGCATAGAAAATGATACCTTTGCCCTCGAAAAACTTATTAATAAGTTCCATAAATTTTAAACCAATTAAAACCCCTGATAACTATGTCAGCAGTTGCAGAAAAAGTAAATGTTAAGCCGTTGGCAGATCGCGTGCTAGTACAAGCCGCCCCTGCCGAAGAGAAAACCGCTTTTGGTATCATTATCCCCGACACTGCAAAGGAGAAGCCTCAACGTGGTACGGTAGTAGCAGTAGGTCCCGGCAAAAAAGATGAGCCCCTTTCCGTTAAAGTAGGCGATACAATTCTTTACGGCAAATATGCAGGTACTGAAATTACCGTAGAAGGTCAAGAATACCTTATTATGCGCGAATCTGACATTTTTGCGATTATCTAAGTTAGACGTTAATAGTTATCTGTTTGCATTGATTAACAAAATTTGGTTAATCTCCAGATAACTCATTACAGTTAACTAATAACAAATCAACCATTAACAATTAACTTATTTACAAGACATGGCTAAGAAAATATTTTTCGATATCGAAGCACGTGACAAAATTAAAAAAGGCGTAGACACTCTTGCCAACGCCGTTAAGGTAACGCTTGGACCTAAAGGCCGTAACGTTATCATTGACAAAAAATTCGGTTCACCTGCCATCACCAAAGATGGTGTAACGGTAGCGAAAGAAATTGAATTGAAAGATGCAATGGAAAACATGGGTGCTCAACTCGTGAAAGAAGTTGCTTCTAAAACGGCTGATGCTGCTGGTGACGGTACTACTACCGCTACTGTATTGGCACAAGCTATCTACACTATCGGTTCTAAAAACGTAGCTGCTGGCGCAAATCCAATGGATTTGAAACGCGGTATCGACAAAGCGGTTTTGGCCGTAACTGCCAATCTTGCTGAACAAGCTGAAAGCGTAGGCGATGATTTCAACAAAATCGCTCAGGTGGCTACTATCTCTGCCAACCATGACGAAGAAATCGGTAAAATGATTGCCGACGCCATGAAAAAAGTAGGTACTGAAGGCGTAATTACGGTAGAAGAAGCACGCGGAACCGAAACCGAAGTTAAAACGGTAGAAGGTATGCAGTTTGACCGTGGTTATCTTTCTCCATACTTCGTGACCAACGCGGAGAAAATGGAAGCCGAAATGGAGAAACCTTTCATCTTGATTTCTGAAAAGAAAGTTTCTTCAATGAAAGAATTGCTTCCTGTATTGGAAGGCGTAGCACAAACAGGTCGTCCGTTATTGATCATCGCTGAAGATGTTGACGGCGAAGCGTTGGCTACTTTGGTTGTGAACAAAATCCGTGGTGCATTGAAAGTATGTGCCGTGAAAGCCCCAGGCTTCGGCGACCGTCGTAAGGCTATGTTGGAAGACATCGCTATTCTGACGGGTGGTACAGTAATCGCCGAAGAGCGCGGTTTCAAATTAGAAAACGCTGATCTTCAGTACTTGGGTCACTGCGAAAAAATCATCATTGACAAAGATAACACAACGATTGTGAACGGTTCCGGCGATGCTGAGCAAATCAAAGCGCGCGTTAACCAAATCAAATCACAAATCGAAAATACAACTTCAGATTACGACCGCGAGAAATTGCAAGAGCGTCTGGCTAAATTGTCAGGCGGGGTAGCGATTCTTTACATCGGTGCGGCTACGGAAGTTGAAATGAAAGAGAAAAAAGACCGCGTTGATGACGCCCTCCACGCAACCCGCGCTGCCATCGAAGAAGGTATCGTAACGGGTGGTGGTGTAGCCCTTATCCGTGCCATCGATGCATTGGATAACCTGCAAGGTATCAACGAAGACGAAACTACGGGTATCAACATCATCCGTCAGGCGTTGGAATCACCACTTCGTACCATCGTGGCAAACGCCGGTGGTGAAGCTTCAGTGGTTATCAACAAAGTGAAAGAAATCAAAGGTGGATTTGGCTACAACGCTAAAAATGACACCTACGAAGACCTTTTCGCAGCAGGTATCATTGACCCCAAGAAAGTAACTCGTTTGGCTTTGGAAAACGCAGCCTCAATCGCAGGTCTGTTGTTGACAACCGAATGTGTTATCGCTGACGAACCAGAAGAAAATGCTGGTGCGGGCGCAGGTGGCCACGGACACGGCGGCGGTATGGGCGGCATGATGTAATCAATCATCATTTCCCGATGCAGTTTTACACAAAAGCCCTCATTCAACTTGAGGGCTTTTGTTTTTTCAATCACCTGCAACAACTCCTGTCGTTATATAAGTAAGACTTTAGGAGGGTATTTTACCCAATACTTAACAGCCAACTTCAAACGCTATTGTGATACACTCATACCTTAAAAGAGTGGCATGATTTTTTCTGATAATAGATATGAAAATCAATTCAAAGGTTTGCAGTTTTGCACTTTTTGGGAGAAGCGCCCATTTTAAAAAAGTAATGCTTACCTTTGTCATCTTTTATAACATTAGTCTTTCACCAATCTTATTACAACAAATTGAGCGTTATTCCACTCTATTCAGAGCCACCAAACTCCCCGACCGTCCATCTATATTTCTTCCTTCCTAGAGATATTCATTCATTTTAACTTATCGCGGGAAGCATCTCCTTTCTTTACAAGAAATTTTCATATATTTAATTTTCCAAACTTTACTGTCAAATTGACAGCCTGCCCTATGAATCTCGACCCAAACGAATTATATACACGATTAATGTTAGCCGAGTCTGATTTAGACAGTCTTGAAATCTTACCACTTGGCAGCCCTGACGGCGACGATGAACCCATCGAAATGCCAGAGGAATTGCCAATTTTACCCCTGCGCAACACAGTATTGTTTCCCGGAATGGTCATTCCTGTCACCGTTGGGCGGCAGAAATCTATTCGATTAGTAAAGAAAGCCTACAAAGGCGACCGCATCATTGGCGTCATTGCACAGCAAAACCAAGACAAAGCCGAGCCTACCAGCAGCGATTTGTTTGGCATCGGCACCATGGGCTACATCATCAAGATGATTACCTTGCCCGATGGAAACACCACCATTATTTTGCAAGGACGTCAACGTTTTCGCGTCAAAGATTACGTCCGCGAAGACCCCTATATGATTGCGAAAGTAAGCGCCATTGAAGATTTTTTCCCCAATCAAAACAAGAAAGAATCCAAAGCACTTATTCAAACACTGCGCGATTCGGCCCATAAAATCTTAAGACTCAACCCCGATATTCCGCAAGAGGCCCGCATTGCACTCGACAACATCGAAAGTCCCACGTTTTTGACGCATTTTCTGTCTTCCAATCTCAATGCCGAGGTGTCAGACAAGCAGGATTTGCTCGAAAAACCAACGATTCCGGAGCAAGCCACCAAATTGCTGGAATTGATGATGCGCGAAATCCAGATGCTTGAACTCAAACGCGACATTCAGTCGAAGGCGAGCTCTGACATTGACCAACAACAGCGTGATTATTTCTTACGGCAACAAATAAAAGTATTACAAGACGAGCTTGGTATGGAAACACCCGAGCGAGAGTTGGAAGATATTCGCCTCCGGGCCGCCAAGAAAAAATGGCCCGAATCGGTCAAAAAACATTTTGAGAAAGAATCTCAGAAACTACAGCGTATCAACCCAATGGCTCCCGACTACCCGGTCACACTCAATTACTTAGAGTTGATGGTAGACTTGCCGTGGGGAGAATTTACGAAGGATAATTTTGACCTTAAACGCGCCCAAAAGGTACTCGATGCCGACCACTTTGGACTCGAAAAAGTAAAAGAGCGCATCATCGAATACCTCGCCGTTCTGAAGTTAAAGAACAGCCTAAAAGCACCCATTCTGTGCCTTTATGGCCCTCCCGGGGTTGGGAAGACCTCCCTCGGAAAATCTGTGGCTAAAGCACTCGGACGCAAGTATATTCGGATGGCGTTGGGTGGTTTGCACGACGAAGCCGAAATTCGCGGACACCGTAAAACCTACATCGGTGCCATGCCCGGAAAGGTCATCCAAAACATCAAAAAATCGGGTTCATCCAATCCCGTTTTTATTCTCGACGAGATTGACAAAGTGGGTTCAGATTTTAGAGGTGACCCAGCATCGGCGTTGCTCGAAGTGCTTGACCCTGAACAAAACAATGCCTTCTCTGACAACTACTTAGAAGTTGAATACGACCTTTCGAAGGTGTTGTTTATAGCCACGGCCAACTCGCTCGAAACCATTCACCCCGCCCTGCGCGACCGCATGGAAATCATCGAGTTGACGGGTTATACGGTAGAAGAAAAATTGCAAATTGCCAAGAAATATCTTGTACCGAAACAACGCAAAGACCACGGCTTAGAAACCAAGGCATTTAGCGTGGAAGACAAAGCCATCATCAAAATTATCGAGCATTATACCCGCGAATCAGGGGTTCGGAATTTGGAGCAAAAAATCGGCGCGTTGGTTCGTAAAGTGGCAAAATCCATTGCTTTGGAAGAAGAATATCCCAAACCCATCAAATCAGAGCACATAGAAAAGCTGCTGGGTGCCGAGATTTTTGACAAGGATTTGTACCAAGACAATGACACCGCTGGTGTGGTAACAGGCTTGGCGTGGACATCTGTGGGCGGCGAAATTCTCTTTATTGAATCTAGCCTAAGTCGTGGCAAGGGTGGGTTGACCCTTTCAGGGCAACTGGGCGATGTAATGAAAGAGTCGGCTATCACGGCCCTTTCCTACCTCAAAGCACATTCCGATGCCTTAGACATTGATTACCGGGTATTTAACCACTACGATTTGCACATTCACATTCCAGCAGGGGCAGTGCCGAAAGACGGGCCTTCGGCGGGGATTACGATGCTGACGTCGATTGCTTCCATTTTCACCCAGCGTCGGGTGAAACCTCAACTCGCCATGACGGGGGAGATTACGCTACGTGGCAAGGTGTTGCCCGTGGGTGGAATCAAAGAAAAGATTTTGGCGGCGGCGCGCGCAGGAGTGACCGAAATCATCATGTGCCACAAAAACCGTAAGGATGTGGAAGAAATCAATGGGAATTACGTAAAAACGCTAAAATTCCACTACGTTGAAAACGTGGATGAAGTGCTCGCCATTGCCTTATTGCCCGAGAAGGTCAAGAAATCTACCCCCTTTATTTTTCCTGACGACACCCAAAAGCAACCAGTGCACGAAGCCGTGAATTGAAATATTTAGAGGAAGAGTAACATACTAAAAGAGGTCGTGACTGTTTAGCCACGACCTCTTTTAGTATGTTATGGACTAGTCTCCGACCCTAACTCGTTATACTAAATAAGCTTCAACGGGGCTTTCGGCATGAATACGTGAGTTGTCAAGAAATTGCTCAAGCCGATTCATGGCAATGGTCAATTCATCAACACTCGGCAAAGTTACAATACGAAAATGGTCGGGTTTTATGTAGTTAAAACCCGTTCCTGCCACAACCAACACTTTTTGTTCTACTAGTAATTGATACACAAAGTCTTCGTCATTCTTGAAGTCAAATTTGCGCAGGTCAATTTTGGGGAAAACATACAAGGCCCCTTTGGGCTTCACGCAGCTAATACCCGGAATAGCCGTGAGTCGATTGTAAATCAGTTCCATCTGCTTGTACAAGCGGCCCGTAGGCAACACCAAATCTTTGATGCTTTGGTAGCCGCCCAAGGCGGTTTGAATGGCGTATTGGGTAGGAACGTTGGCGCATAAACGCATACTTGCCAAAAAAGTCAATCCTTCAATGTAAGATTTTGCTTTGTGTTTTGCACCGCTTAAAATCAACCAACCACCGCGAAAGCCTGCTGAACGATAATTTTTGGAAAGCCCGCCAAACGTAACGCAAAGAGTATCCTGCACCATGGTGGCAACAGGATAATGAACCGCTCCGTCGTAAAGAATTTTATCGTAAATCTCGTCCGAAAAAAGTATCAGGCGGTGGCGTTCAGCGATTTCTGCGATTCGGCGTACTACATCCTTTTCGTAGACCGCTCCTGTTGGATTATTGGGGTTTATCATCACAATCCCTTTGGTGCGCGGGGTAATTTTGCTTTCCAAATCATCTAAATCAGGATTCCAATCACTTTGTTCATCACAAATATAATGAACAGGTTTTCCACCACTCAAGGCCACCGAAGTAGTCCAAAGGGGATAATCGGGCGAAGGAACCAGAATTTCATCGCCTTCGTTTAGCAAAGCCTGCATCGACATCACAATCAACTCACTGACCCCGTTGCCGATGTACACATCATTGATATCAACGCCTTTGATTCCCTGTGTTTGCGTATAATGCATCACCGCTTTCCGCGCCGCAAACAAACCCCGTGAATCTACATATCCCTGCGCATTGCGAATGTTGAGGATAATATCGTGAATAATTTCGTCGGGCGCGTCAAAGCCAAACGGGGCCGGATTGCCGATATTAAGATTAATAATCTTATACCCTTGACTTTCAAGCTCAAGGGCTTTTTCGTACACCGGGCCTCGAATATCATACCGCAGATGCTCAAGGCGTTTACTTTTCAGGATTTGCATAATCAGTAGTAGTCAGGAATCAGTAGCGAGTAGTGCATTGTACTCACTACCTCGAATTATCGTCGCCGATTGTTCTTGTTGCTTCTAAACTTATCGCGGTCACGGTCGCGATCTCGGTTGCGATTGTTATTAGGATTATTGTTGTTGTTGTTATTATTACGGTTGTTGCCCGTGTTGCCACTTCGTTCGCGGTTGGGGTTATTGCTGTTGAAACTTCCGCGATTATTTTGGAGATTTCGTTGGTAACGCTCCACGTTGGTTCCTTTGTCGCGCGGGGCAGATTCTACCAATCCGTTTTGGCGCAGATACGCCAACTCCTCTTTCAAACGCCCGCCAGAGACCTCATCCAACTGCGTAAATACGATATTATCGTCGGGGTTGTCTTTGTTCCAAGTGTTATAAAACGTCCGCATCTGACGAATCAGGTACGAAATAAAAGCCAGTTTTTCTTCTTTATCCTCGCAGTCGATCGCTTTTTGTACGAGCAAAAGCAAATTTTTTCCGTACTGTTTATACCGAATATTCGACTGGTTGTAGGGTACACGCAGGGGTTTTTTGCCCACCGCTTCGGGCGAAGGCGGGGCAAAAGGACTATCTACATCTAACTTAAAATTGGTCATGATGTACAGATCATCCCACAGTTTTTGGGAATAATCCTGACCATCACGCATATTAGGGTGAATTTGCCGCATTAATTCGACCAAGATGTGGGCATAAAGATTACGCTTTTCGCGGTCTTGCAGGTCGACGAGATAGTCAGCTAATTTTTGGACGTTGCTTCCGTATTCTTTCAATGGAGTCAATATTTAATAACAAAGCAAAGTTACGAAAAATCAAGATACTTTGGCAAAATGAGTCGCTCGTCGTAATTTTGAAACTTCGTTTTTTTTCAATTAATAAAAAAAGCGTTTAAAAACCAACGGATAACCAATCACTCCTTCCAATGAGTAAAAAAGTAGATGTCAGTATTGCGTTTTATGGAAAGCCTTATCAGGCAATTGTTACCATTAAAACATTAATGAAGTACAGTGGTCAGCACATTGACAAAATTTATCTTTCTCGCGAACGTCTCCAACCGCACAACGACTACATCGGCATCTTCAAAATTATTGATTATTTCCGTAACTCCGACGTAAAGTTAGTCATTCAACATCCTCATTATTTCTTAGGACTTGGGGTATCTGATTATGAGCGCGCCAAAACCGACATGCGTTATCGCCAAAGCATCATGTACCAGTACCCGCTCGAGATGACCGACAAGAAGTACCTCTGCGTCATGCACAACGATATGTTATTTTATGGTGACATGATTGGTGATATGCTGAAAGAATTTGAAAAAGGGCCCGAAAACCTCACCGGGGTAGGCTCCATCGGACAGTGTTGGAGTTGCCCAGCTGGGCCAGATTGGGGCAATAAATGTAATTCTAAAAAGTTTGAAGAATACGTTCCGACGCAGGAAGAGGCCATTGCCCTGGCCGAAAAATACCCGACCCCCCGCCAAGACATCCAATTGAGAGTACTCAAAGCAGGGCGCGTTCATATCCTGCCCGAATGTCGGCTCAACGAATATTGCGCCATGATTGACGTCGATAAATACCGCAAGGAAACCCTCCCTCAGGGAGACATCGGCTGCTACGGCGGCGGATGGCGCGGCGTTGATACGGCCACGGTTTGGTCGCACGATATGTACAGTCGTGGCTATACGTTCCAGCATTTAACCCTCGAAGATTATACTCGTCACGCCGCATTTGATACAACAGGCAGTGGCACAAAGGCCAATTCTAGCTCAGAAACCTACTGGAATGCCGAGAAAAATGCCGAGAAATACATCGTCGAGAACTACGGCCCGATTAATTTCAGCCCTTACCTCACATTGGCCAACACCTACGATGCTTTTAAACGCAAAGCGTGGCTGGGTCTGATTCATTCGGTGGGCTTTGCCAAAAAATTGGTAGGAAAGCAGTAGTTTGTTTCATAATAGCGCACGCAAAGACGCAGGACAGTCAGGCTTTTTTTGGGCCGCTTCCCGTCTTTGCGTGATTTTTTTATATTTTTAGGTTTCCTAACCTTCTCCCGCCCCATGGCCCTTAATTACATCTGGATTGGATTTTTTCTTATTTCTTTTACAGTTGCTTTGATTAAATTCATTTTTTCAGGCGATACTGAAATCTTCAAGTTGATTGTCGAAGGCATGTTTGATTCTGCTAAGGTCGCCGTGATGGACATTGCGCTACCTTTGGCTGGAGTGATGACCTTCTTTTTAGGATTGCTTAATATCGGAGAAAAGGCGGGTGCTATCAATTTTCTTGCCCGAATCATTGGCCCATTTTTCCATCAGCTTTTTCCAGAAGTACCTAAAAACCACCCTGCTAACGGCCAGATGATTATGAATTTTTCGGCCAATATGCTGGGGCTTGACAATGCCGCAACGCCTTTTGGTTTGCGCGCCATGCAAAGTCTTCAAGACCTAAACCCTACCAAAGAGACCGCCAGTAATGCCCAAATCATGTTTTTGGTCTTACACACGTCGGGATTGACCATTATTCCGCTGGGTGTGATGGCCCAACGCTCCATCTTGGGTGCGCAAGACCCGTCCGACATTTTAATTCCGTGTCTGATTGCTACCTACATCGCCACAGTCGCCAGCATCATTATCACTGGATTTTGGCAGCGTATCAACCTTTTCAATCGAATCTTTATTGGCTGGATAGGCTCGATAACCGCGATATTAGGGCTGCTTTTGTGGTATTTATCTACGCAAACGAAAGAACAGCTCGAAATCATTTCAAAAGTGGGCGGTAATTTGATTTTGTTACTCATCGTGGTAACATTCTTGCTCGGAGGGCTCCGCAAAAAAATAGACTTGTTTGGCACTTTTGTTGATGGCGCTAAAGCTGGTTTTGAAACATCGGTCAAAATCATTCCTTACCTTGTCGGAATGTTGGTGGCCATCAGTACTTTCCGAAATGCGGGCGTAATGAACTACTTGGTAGAAGGCTTAAAATACCTGATTGCGTTGACTGGCATGAACACCGATTTTTCTGATTCATTGCCCGTAGCATTGATGCGCCCCATCAGTGGCAGTGCATCGAGGGCGCTGATGATCGACAGCATGAAGCAGTTTGGTGCAGACTCATTCGTGGGACGATTGTCGTGTATGTTTCAAAGCTCTGCCGATACCACTTTCTACATTGTTGCGCTGTATTTTGGCTCAGTAGGCATCAAGAAAACCCGCTATGCCATTGTTGCGGGACTAATTGCCGACTTTATAGGAGTAACTGCGGCAATTTTGCTCGCCTATTTGTTTTTTCACTGATTTACATCAAATACGAAGGTAAACTTAACGTTGATTTCTTCCTTGATAGACGTTCCCAAAAGCGAAGGAATGAGAATATTGTATTCTTTGAGATTAACAGGAAATGCCCCTTCTACTTTCATTTTATTTCCCTTGAGAGAGGTCTGAGCATTAACACTGATTTTTTTGCTGACCCCATGAAAAGATAAATTGCCAACAATGGTCATTTTACCCGCGTTTGCCACGATAGAATCTCCCGTAAAACTAACCCTCGGAAATAGCAATGCTTCTATTTTTTCCATTGCATTGGAGTCACGATTGGAATTCCGGCTGTCAAAACTAACCACTTTTGCCGAAGCCGCAACCGTCATAATCTCCTGTTTGTCAGGATTATAATTTATTACGCATACCACTGAGTTCGATTTGGCCGTCCAGTTGTGCAATGGATGAAAACCCTCATAACTTACCGAGGACTGGCTGGGAAGCGCAAATAATTTTACGTTTGAAAAAGTCGTTTTTTCTCCAAAGTACCAGAAAAAACCAATTAAAATAGCAATGAGCTTCATACACTTTTACTTAAATTTTAGACTTACTACACTCACAGTCATTGCCGCAAATGTGGTATATGCGGCGGCCCGATGGTAGGGTTTTAGGGAAGGATTATCGGATATTTTACGGGCCAATACGTTGGTAGCAATCATGCCCGAAAGATGTAAAATGGCCAAACCACGGTGAAGCTTCACGCCACTGAATCCCTTTCGACGTACCATTGGTGGAGGCGCCGTAAGTGAAAGCAGCGCCGCCGTAGTGTAGGTGATATTGATTCCCAAAGCCATATTTTCATGGGAATTTTTGAGTGAGGAAGAATAATTGCGGTACAACTTGGCCCCCAGAAACCCCTGCCCCACCATGCCTGCCAATGTCGTAAGCCCCACAAATCGGTGAATTTTCAGCATATTTCGCCTGATTTTGAGCTCACTCTGCCTGTTTTGAATGGTCAGTGGTCGCCAATTTCGGACTAACCCTCTACTTCCCCACACTGCTCGTTGTGTGAAGAGCATTTTGGAAGGTAGTAAATCTGGTAATTGATTTACGCCAATATCGGCTAGAAGGGTGTCTGTTTGGGTTAGTTGTGCCCAGCAAAAACTATAAGTGCCCAAGGTGAGCCAAAGCCCAAAAACGATAATTTTCATCAATGACGTTTAGGTATATATTTCTATCTACCATTTACGAAAAAGATGGATATTTAGATTTGAGGGCTATTTTTTTATTGATAAAGATGAAGAGTTGTTGTCAACTATCGTTAATATAACCACTAAGAGAAGATTGGGTGATGAGGTAACGGTAACTTCCATAACCTCATCACTTTGTATTTTAGCAGGCAATTTTTCCGACGCGCGTAGCGTGGCGTCCACCTTCAAATTCGGTATTCAAAAATATAGTAACGCACTCAAACGCCGTTTCTTCGGCAATAAACCGTGCGGGTAGACAGATGATGTTTGCATCATTGTGCTGACGAGCCAGCGCCGCCAGCGGTGTATCCCATACCAATGCCGCCCGAATTCCTTGGTGTTTATTGGCCGTAATGGCCACGCCTTGTCCGCTTCCGCAGACCAATACCCCCGCGTCAAATTCTCCTTTTTCGACCGCCAAAGCCACTGGATGCGCAAAATCGGCATAGTCGGCTGAGTCGGCGCTGTAAGTTCCAAAGTCTTTTACTTCATACCCTTGCTCTTTCAGCCACGCTGCCAGCGGTTCTTTTAAGGAAAATCCGGCGTGGTCGCCACCAATTGCAATTTTTTTAGCCATAACCTGAACTAGAATTAAAATTATTTTCGTTATTGTTTCCCGTTACCGCAAAGGTACAAAACCTTGGGTAACCGACTTGAATAATTTCACAACCCGTCTCCGTGTTTTTGGGTTTTCTGTTTAGGAACTACAAAAATTGAAAGACCCTTTAAAAAAGTTAAAGCCATGTCAGAAACTGAATTATTGAACGAAGAAGATCGCATTCGCGAAGCATTTGAAGACAAAAACTGGAATGAAATAAAAACCGCCGATTCATGGGTAATTTTCAAAGTCTTGGCCGAATTTGTAGAAGGATTTGATAAGTTAGCAAAAATCGGCCCGTGTGTCTCCATTTTCGGTTCTGCCCGTACCAAACCCGACCATGAGTATTACAAAATCGCCGAAGAAATCGCCGCCAAACTCGTACGTCACGGCTACGGGGTTATCACGGGCGGCGGCCCCGGGATTATGGAAGCAGGAAGCAAGGGGGCTTTTGAACAGGGCGGAAAATCGGTAGGTTTAAATATCATTCTCCCCTTTGAACAGCACAGTAACCTGTACATTGACCCCGACAAAAACATCAACTTCGATTTCTTTTTTGTCAGAAAAGTAATGTTTGTCAAATACTCTCAGGGTTTTGTGGTCATGCCGGGTGGATTTGGCACCTTGGATGAGCTTTTTGAAGCACTAACGCTCATTCAAACCAAAAAAATCGGCCGTTTCCCCATCGTGATGGTCGGAAAAGCCTATTGGTCGGGGCTGCTTGACTGGATTAAAACCACCATGCTCGAAACCGAACGCAACATCAATCCTGAAGACCTCAAACTGTTTAGTCTGGTCGACACCGCCGAGGAAGCCGTGCGCGTTATTGATGAGTTTTACGCTAAATATTTGCTGAAACCCAACTTTTAGCCGTTGCTTCAAAACCCGTATTTTGACCCTTGAAAACACCTGCAAAGGTTGTTTTCAGGGGTTTGTTTTTTTCTGCCCTTTGTAACCGTTATTATTGTAAAACAAACCCAAACACTTCCCCAGAAGTGTTGATTACCCAACGATTTAAACGCAACTGCCATGGGAAAACTTCATCCTTCCATCCACCAATCGCATCAAGAATTCATTCAAAAACAACACCTATTTTTTGTCAGTACGGCACCACTCAACCCCGACGGACACATCAATCTGTCGCCCAAGGGTTTGGATTGTTTTCGGGTTCTGTCTGAAAATAAAGTGGCCTACATGGATTTAATCAGCAGCGGTAATGAAACCTCTGCCCACACGCTCGAAAACGGTCGCATTACGTTTATGTTTTGTTCTTTTGATGCCAATCCACTCATTTTGAGGCTATATGGCAAAGGATTTACCGTTTTACCTTCCTCAGAAGATTGGGCAACTTACGCCCCCCATTTTACCATTTACCCAAGTACGCGCCAGATCATTGTGGCCGATATTAACTTGGTACAAACCTCGTGCGGGTTTGGCGTACCCGTATTTGAGTACAAAGGAGAGCGAAGCATTCATTTTGATTGGGCCGAGAAAAAAGGGGAAAGCGGCTTGGCCGAATACATACAAAAAAATAATTTAACCAGCCTCGACGGCCTTCCCTCTAATCTCGGCTTGGCCCAAAAATAAGTCGTCAATCAAATACTACGATGAAAAAGGTACGATTCCAGCTTTTGCTATTAACCTTGTCTTTAGGGATCATGGCCCTTTTTACCCATACCGTTCCCAAGAAAAAACAAGCCCTCAAGCGCTACCTGTACGTGGCGACGCCAGGCATACGAAATTACCTCGAATACGGCGGACATGGTTTAGTGGTCTTTGATATTGACAATAATTATCGGTTTGTCAAACGCATTCCTACGGCGGGACTGGATGCAGAAGGCAAGCCCATAAACGTTAAAGGAATTTGTGCGAGTTTGGCCACCAACAGCATCTATATCAGCACAATCACCACCTTGCAATGCATAGATTTAACGACCGAAAAAGTAAAATGGGAACGTAAATACGACGAAGGCTGCGACCGCATGGCCATCTCTCCGGACGGCAAAACGATTTATCTGCCCACGTTTGAAAAAGATTATTGGGCGGTGGTAGATGCCGCCACGGGCGATGTAAAACAGAAGATTGTGCTCAATTCAGGCGCCCACAACACCGTTTTCGGATTGAACGGGAAAGAGGTGTATTTGGCGGGCTTACGCTCGCCTTACTTGACAGTGGTAAATGCCCAAAAACCCACCGAAACCCGTCAAGTTGGCCCATTTAGCGCGTCTATTCGTCCTTTTACGGTCAATGGAAAACAAACGTTGTGTTTTGTGAACGTCAACGATTTGCTGGGTTTTGAAATCGGCGACCTCAAAACGGGCAAAATGCTGCACCGCGTTGAAGTCAGCGGGGTGCAGAAAGGGCCCGTCAAACGCCACGGATGCCCCAGCCACGGCGTCGGCCTTACACCCGACGAAAAAGAAGTTTGGGTCGTGGACGGTGCCAACCAGAAAGTCCACTTTTTTGATGCAACGGTTATGCCTTCCCGCCAAATCGGGAGCTTGTCGCTGCGTGACCAACCGGGCTGGATTACGTTCAGTCTGGACGGAAAACACGCCTACCCTTCCACTGGAGAAATCATCGACGTAGCTACCCACAAAATCATCACAACGCTCCAAGGAGAGAACGGACAGGGAGTGCACAGCGAAAAAATGATTGAAGTGCACTTCAACGGTCAAAAACCCGTACAGTTAGGCGACCAATTTGGTTTGGGGCGTGTACGTTAGTTAATCATTCAGGCTCATCAAATACAGTTGTTCCACTTTGGCCCGCGCCCAAGGCGTTTTTCGGAGAAATGCTAAGCTAGATTTAATACTTGGGTCGTATTGAAAACAACGAATATTGACGTACTCACTCATGGTTTCCCACCCATAATGAGCAACCAGGTGATTCAGCATCATTTCAAGGGTGATGCCATGAAGGGGATTATTGGCTTGCGGATTTTGCATGGAACAAAGATAGAAACGGAGCACCCACATCGGTACACTGGCCTCCGTTTTTTTTCATTTTTCAATCGTTAACGCACCATATTTTACAAAAGCATAACGGGAGCTTCATCTTGAAGACACGCAAAACGCGTTGTTTTACGGGCAAAAAGAACGCTATGAAATCAACATTAAAGCATAACTTTACCTCCTCAAATGAGCATTGGAAACGCAAATGGAGCTGGCGCCAAAACCACGCAGTAGTCCGCCCCAAACCCAAAAGTGACACGTACGACACGCAGGAGTTTCGCAACACTCCCTTTCCTGACGGGGTTACTTTTTAGGAAAAATACAGTAAAAATACCCTCAAGGTGTTTTCTATCATTGATTCTAACCATTTTTATGAAACGTTTTATTTTACCAGTCCTTATCGCTGTCTTTGTCAGTCTACAAAGCCATAGCCAAATTACGTACACCTCCGCCAATGCACACTCGCACAATGATTATGCACAGGCCAATCCTTTTTTTGGTGCTTACAACCTCCAATGCGGCGCCATCGAAGCCGATGTTTTCCTCAAAGACGGTGAACTGATGGTGGCACATCATCCCGATGAAATCAAGCCTGAGCGCACCTTTCATGCCTTGTATTTGCAGCCGCTCGCCGCGCAGCATCGGGAAGGAAAAATATATTCCTTACAATTATTGATTGACCTCAAAACCACCGCTGGCCCAACCCTAGAAACGTTGGTCAATCACCTAAACCGTTTCCCTTACGTTTTTGGTGACAACAAATCCGTTAAAGTGGTCATCAGCGGCAACATGCCTTCACCCAGTGATTTTGGAAAATACCCCTCTTGGGTTTCGTTTGATGGGCGATTTGAAGAAACTTATTCTGACGCCGCCTTGGCCCGCGTGCCTTTGTTCAGCGCCCCGTTCAGTACCGTTTCTCGTTGGACAGGGGTTGGTTTATTTCCCAAAGAAGACCGCGAAAAGTTGGTTGAGTTGGTGAATCGTGCCCATCAAAAAGGAAAAAAAATACGTTTCTGGGGAACGCCTGACAATGAGGCCGTTTGGAAAGAACTGATGGCGGTAGGCGTTGATTGGATTGGAACCGATGCACCGCAGACGCTGACAAATTATTTTAAAAGTACAAAACCTGCCGACAGTCAATACACCAATACAGTTCCCGCTTACACGCCTTACCAACCCTCCTATAAAAGTGACGGCATCAATAAAACGCCCAAAAACATCATTTTTTTGATTGGCGATGGCATGGGTCTTGCCCAAATGCACACTGGATTGATTGCCAATCACGGACAGCTCCACATGGCGTTGTTTAAACATCTTGGTTTAATGCAAACCCAACCTGCCGAATCGTTCATTACCGACTCGGCGGCGGCGGGCACCGCATTGGCCACGGGATACAAAACCAAAAACGGCACCATAGGCATGGATGCCACCTTGGTAGCGCGGCCTTCGCTGACCGTAACCGCTAAACAAAAAGGAAAGAAATGTGCCGTTATTTCGTCGGGGCCCATCACCGATGCAACCCCTGCGGTCTTTTATGCCCATCAGCCCAAGCGCAGTATGCAGGAAGAAATAGCCGCCGATTTCCTGAAAGAGCCTTTGGATATTTTGGCGGGTGGCGGGAGCAAGTACTTTTTTGAGCGCAAAGACAAAGCCAATTTGGGAGATTCGCTCAAAACGCGTCAGTATGATGTCATCCGCAAATACGCCGAAATAGCTAACCAGAATAAAGCTGAAAAATTCGTCGTTTTGGACGACCAAGCCACATTGTCAATTGAAAAAGGGCGTGGCAATTTTCTGCCATTAACGGTAAAAGAAAGCATCAGCCACTTCCAGAAAACGGCAAAAAAGGGCTTTTTCATCATGGCTGAAGGAGCACAAATCGACTACGCCGGTCACGCCAACAATACGGGTTATGTAGCCAATGAGGTGCTGGATTTTGACCAGGCGGTAGGTGAAGCGCTACGTTTTGCCGATGAAGACGGCCAAACGCTCGTCATTGTCACCGCCGACCACGAAACGGGGGCCATGAGTATTACGGGCGGTAGTGAGTCAGAAGGAATGATTAAAGGAAATTTTGGTTCTAAAGGCCACTCTGCCATCATGGTTCCAGTGTATGCCTACGGCCCGCAATCCCAGCAATTTGGTGGAATTTATCAGAATACCGAACTTTCCAACCGCATTCGTCAATTGCTGGAAGAATCAAAATAAAGTTAAGTAGTTAGCGAAACAACTTCGCATCTGCCCAAAAAGTGCCGAAAGGAACCAACGAAGCAAAAAAAGCCAGCACCGATTTTTTTATCGGCCAGCTGTATTCGACGGCGGCCATCACAACGTACAGAATATACAACACAAACAGCACTCCGTGGGCCATGCCAGTGATTTTTACGGCCATTGGCTGGCCCGCCATGTATTTTAAAGGCATGGCAATGAAAAGAAGTACTAGAAAAGAAATACCTTCTAAAAAGCCGATGATTCGAAGACGTCCAATGGTGTTTTTAAGCAAATGCATCATTATGGTGGGCTATTTTTTGACTTGATTCAGTAGTTTTACGAGATAATGGGTACTGTTTTTCACTCCTTCATAAGCATAGGGAATCGCTTCTTTGAGACTCATGGGCCGGGGCAAAATAGAAGTGGCGTACGAAATTCCCAGATGCGTTAGGTCGGCAGGTGACACCATCAACGCCCCGCATAGCGCCGCTACAGGAATGCCGCGCTTTTGAGCAGCCCCAGCAATTCCTGCGATGAGTTTTCCCTGCAATGTTTGTTCATCAATTTTTCCTTCACCCGTCAACACCAAATCGGTATCGGTCAAATGTGATTCAAAATGGGTCTGTTCCATTACGATTTTAACCCCTTCTTTCAGGACGGCATTTAGGAAAAATAACGCTCCAAACCCCAAACCACCCGCCGCTCCCGTACCAGCAACGTGGGCTATATCTACCTCGAAATCACGCTTTACGACCCATGCCAAATGCTGCAATCCGAGTTCTAGTTGCGCTACCATCACCGCATCTGCCCCCTTTTGAGGCGCATATACGTGCGCCGCGCCGTCTGGGCCAAAAAGCGGTGCCGTCACATCACAGGCGACTTCAACCGTTATTTCAGGTAAATGCTGGGGCTGTTTTATTTGTTGGATTTTGACTAAACTTTCGCCATTGGGAGGCAAAGCAATGCCATTGGCGTCCAAAAACTCCCACCCTAAAGCCGCTGCCATGCCAATGCCTCCGTCGGTAGTAGCGCTGCCACCAATGCCGAGAATTATATGACGCGCCCCATTTTCTGAAGCCTCCAGAATAAGTTGACCAGAACCAAATGTTGTAGTTTTGAGGGGATTACGTTCGTCGGCGTGAAGTAAGCGCAACCCCGAAGCAGTGGCCATTTCAATGTAAGCCGTTTGGCCATCGGCAGCAAGTCCGTAATCTGCTTCAATACGGCGACCCAACGGATCAGAGACAAAAGCAGTGTGCATTTTGCCCCCCGCATTAAGCGTCAGAATTTCGGCGGTTCCTTCTCCCCCGTCCGCCATAGGAAGCATCACGATTTCAGCTTCGGGAATCACTTCACGAATGCCATCACTCATGGCCTGACATACCTCATAAGCCGTCAAGGAACCACGGAATTTGTCGGGTGCGAGTAAGAATTTCATAGTGGATGGGAAATAAGCAGAAGTGAGAAGTTAGTAGCGAGACATTACCCCTACTCACTCCTGAATTCTCACTCCTCACTTCTAAAATAATATACTTTCGTCGTCGGTTACTTTGGGACGTAAATAGGTATTTATCGTGTCAATTTTTACACCCCCGCATCCGATGTTTACATCCATTCCGTCGGGTTTATTGAATCGGTCGCGGCGATACGGAGAGCGGTCATTGCCCGCCAAATCAGGGTCGGCGTACACTTTTTGCATGTATAATCCCCACGCAGGCATGGCTATCCGCGCCCCCTGCCCAAGTGCCATTGAGGTAAAGTGAACGTGGTTATCTTCTCCACCTACCCAAACGCCCGTGACCAAATTAGGAGTAACCCCCATAAACCAGCCATCAGTATAATCGGAAGTCGTTCCCGTTTTGGCAGCAATCTCGTTATTATCGGCCAGTTTGTACTGCGTCCGCAGGCGTTGCGCCGTTCCCCAAGGATCTTCCACGGCACCACGCATTACAAACAACATTTGGTAGGCAATGCTTGGGCTAATTACTTCTTTTTCGTTTGGTGGAAACTCCGCCAACAAGCGTCCGTCTTTATCTTCAATGCGGGTTACAAAACGTGGGTCAACGTGTTTGCCGCTGTTGGCAAAAGTGCAATACGCATTCACCATTTCGTACACCGATACGTCAGGCGTTCCCAAACAAATCGTTACATCATTTTCGGGCAACGGGCTCGTAATCCCCAGTTTATGAGCATATTCCACCACTTTCTTGGGGCCGACTCTACTCATCAAATACGCACTGATGGAGTTAACCGATTTTGCCAGTGCCTGCCGCAATGTCAGCATTTGCCCCGAAAAAGACCCTGTTGAGTTCCTGGGACACCAATCTCCAATACAAACCTGATGGTCCATAATGGTTTCGCAGGGAGTGACGTAGTTTCCGTCAATGGCGGAGCAATACACAAATGGTTTAAAAGTGGAGCCTGGTTGGCGCTTGCCCTGATATACTTGGTCGTACTTAAAGTGCTTATAATTGATTCCACCAACCCATGCTTTCACGTCGCCGTTGCGCGGATCCATCGAGACCATTCCGATGCGCAAAAACTTGTTGTAGTACTTAATAGAATCCAACGGACTCATAATAGTATCCCGATCGCCGCGCCAAGAAAACACCTTCATTTTGATGGGTTTGCGCAATTCTGCCCAAATTTTCTCTTCATCATCGCCAAAACTGCGTTTCAGTTCACGATAGCGCCAACTGCGTTTTACCGCCCTTCTCTCAAAATTGGGGTCAGGCACATAGCCTCCGTTTGTGCCTTTCACCACCCACGGATTCATTTTAAGTTCTTTGAAATGATTGAAAAACTTAGCCTGCTGGTCTTTCATGTGTTGCTCGGCGGCCTGCTCGGCATAGTCCTGCATCCGGGAGTCAATGGTTGTATATATACGTAGTCCATCGGTGTACAAATCATACTCCGTCCCATTTTCTTGATTATACTGGGCAAGCCACGTCTTCATCCAATCGCGCAATACTTCTCTGAAATAAGGAGCAGGACCAGTGTTGTGGTTTTCAATGTTAAAATTCAGGCCAAGGGGTTTCAGTTTATTCACATAAAATGCTTCCTGCGTCAGAAAACCGTATTTCACCATTTGGCCCATTACCACATTCCTGCGCTCTAATGCTCTTTCTTTAAATACACGCGGGTTGTAGCGGGAAGGGTTTTGCAACATACCTACCAATAACGCGGCCTCGGTCAAATTCAAATTCCAGGGCTCTTTCCGAAAATACGTCCTTGACGCCGTCTTAATCCCGTCGGCATTGTTACCAAATGAAACGGTGTTGAGGTACATCGTCATGATTTCCTGTTTGGTATAATTTCGCTCCAGCCTTACCGACAAAATCCATTCTTTGGTTTTTGCAATGACGGTTTTGATGAGGGGAAGATCTCCCAAAGCTCCTTTATATTTGTCACTCCGGGTTTGAAACAGGTTCTTGGCCAATTGTTGGGTCAGCGTACTTCCACCGCCCGTGGTTCCCTGCTCGCTTGAAGCAACGCCTTTCAAAACCCGAAACATCGAGCGGGGGTCAATGCCTGAGTGTTTTACAAAACGAGCATCTTCGGTCGCAATCAGCGCTTTAACGATGTTAGGCGAAAGCTGGTCAAACTCAACTGGTGTACGATTTTCAATAAAATACTTAGAAAGAGTCTGCCCATCGGCCGAAAGAATTTCGGAAGCAACCTGACTTTCAGGGTTTTCGATGGCTTTCAAATCGGGCATTCCGCCAAAAAGCCAAAAGAAATTAAAATAAACGGCGCTTATGTATAATACAGCCCCTCCAATCACAACACTGGCCAATTGCCAAAACAAAATAATGGATTTGCGATACTTTCCTTTCAAAAATGCCATATTGAAGTAATTCGTTAATCGTTATCGGTCAACTTTTGTCCCATTTTTCAAAAATTGAAGTACAAATTTTTCCAATTGAAATGAAGTTCAGGTTGTGTTTTCAACTTCAAAATGGACAGGTGGATAACTATTGCTTTAAACGCAATAATAAGGATTTTTTCAGGAACATCGGGTAACCTGATAGACTTATTAGCCATTTTTCTTGATAGATGTGGATTGTTGGGCTTCCAAAACCTCCCGAACACGAGGCAGCAACGGACTGGTTGGAAAATCTTTAATAAAGCTATTCAGCGCTTTGAGGTAGGCTTCGCGCCCTTGAAGTTTGCCGAGCAAATAAATTCGAAGCAATGCATATTTATCTTCAATTTTACTTCCTGAATAAGTCACAATCGCCATTTCCAATTGGGCATAAGCTTCTGAAAAATTGGCGTTTTGGTATAATCCCAGTATTTTCTCATAATCTTTTATTGCTTCCAATTCTAAATTGCCCGTAGCGGCAATACTCCCGTTGGCCTTGGTCAATAACCGGGTGTAGGAAGAGTTGGGAAACTCCGCCAACAGCTTGGTTTTCCAACTGTCCTGATTATTTTTTTGGTCGGTCAAAAAGAGTAAATAGTAAATTTCGGGTTTATAATTTGTCGCAGGAAAACGTTCTAAAGTGGTCATAAACGTCTTGACAGCGTTTTCGGGCTCAATTAAACTAAACTTATAAATTTTCCCTAATTTATAATAAGCATCTTCCATGCGTTGATTGGAGGCGTCAAGTTCCTGCTTTTTCAGGGGAATATTGCGGTACAACGCATCCTTTTTTGCTTTCCACTCGGGCGAGTCTTTGGTTAATTTTGTAATATCTCCCCCACCCACTGTTACAGGGTTTTGTCCGTTTGCCACAGGTGTAATATTGTCCGTTTGGGTCAATAACGTAGCCACTTTTGAGCTTCGCCGCCAATCATCCTCCAACGTCCGATTTCCCCAACGCTGCTTAAATTCCAATTTTCCCTGATTCAATGCCACGGGGTCGTACAAAACAAAGCGGTCGGCAGGGTCTCCGTTGAAATTCAACGCATTGGCATTCAGCGTTCTGGCCTGCTCCACCAGCTTTTGAGCTTCTTTTACTTTTCGTTCTTGTTCTTCAATTTCTTTTTCGATTACACCATCCAAAAACTTATCCAAAGTCGCGGGATTCATCTGCGAAAGCCGCTGCAAACTGTCTTCAGTCCGAATCGTGGTGAGCTGTTTTACAAACTCGTCCAACACATCTTTTCGCTCCGTAATCTTTTGAAATTGGGGGGACGTATGGGGCAAAAGTGCCAATGAGCTGTCAAAATAGGCTTTGGCTAATTCATAATTCTGGAGTTTGTCGTAGTATACCTTTGCCATTTCGAGGTAGGTATAGGGCACTTGGGTAGTATTGGTGGTGGTTTGACGAATGGACTCCTCAAAAAAACGAATGGCCTGAGGGTAGTTTTTCTTACGCGTTTCAATCACACCCATTGAGTAGTAGAGGCGGTCGCGCAGGTCGCTGTTTTTACGGTCATTGAGCATCCGCTTAAATCCGCCTTCGGTCGATACATCGTTGGAAGTAAGGGCTTCGTTTTGCAAGGAATTCATGCTTGCAAAAAAACTCAAATCGTACGAAGGTCGATTGCGAAATACTTCTTTGTAATGCACATTGGCGGCCTGCGGTTTTTCCAGAAAATCGTACATCTGAGCGGCGGAAAAATGAATGCGCGCCGTTTCTTCGCCTTTGGGCAACAAATCAAAGGTTTCTTCCAAAATCGCCAACGCCAAAATATATTCCTGCTTTTGTTGGTGAAGGTAGGCCTTGACCAAATAGTAATCGCGCGTATTTTTATCGTTTAAGGGCTGGCTACGCAAAAATTCCGCCACGCTGAGCGCACTGTTATAATCCTTGGTTTCGACGTAGGCCCGCATCAACCAAATCAGGCCCTCGTGTTTATCTTCTTCGTCGCGCCCTTTGGCGTTGACGTAGCGGAGCGTTTCGATGCCGTCCGTAAATTGGCCCTTGTACAAACGTGCCTTACCAATCAGTACGTAAGCATTGTCTACCCATTTGCTGTTTTGGTGGCGGTCGGGCACCAACGACGCTTTTTTGATGACATCTTGCAGCAAATCACCCACAGGTTGCGCTTCGAGCGAATCAAGTACGGGAAGAATCGGGAGAATTTGATTGTAGTCTTCCTTACGATTTCGGCACATGGCAATCTCCGCTTCGCGCATTTTGTCGCGGGCAATGACGTAGGCATTAAATTTAGCGTTGAGGTTATGATACCCCACACTCAGTCTTCCAGTACTGTACTGCGAGCAGCCCGTCACAAACGACGTAATTCCCAACAGCAGAAGCAGTTGGAGCTTTGTAGAATAGGTTAGAAGTTGGTTGACTCGCATTAAACGACTCGCTTTCAGGCGTTTGCTTACAAATTATGTGGAAAATTCCCGTAAAAATAACGTTTTAGTTGTATGAAAAGTATGCAAGCATGATGCCAAACGTATTTTTATCGGGTGCATTTACACTCAAAAAACAACATTAATGGGCACAATAGCAAAGTCCCGCCCTTTTTTTAATCATTAGATTTGCGGCGAAGAGACCAACCAACGCCTTATGTGCTTATCTGTTTGAGGCCAATAAAGGGCCTAAGCCACCGAAAAGAGCATCTTTTTCGATTATATATTTTATCTTAATTTATAATATTTTACAGATATATAGTCTATTTAATATTAATTATTTAGACTATTATTTATTATTTAGAGCTTAAAAGGCGTTTCGTTCTACATTCAAACCAAACAATAATTAATTTTGTGCGTTGAATTTATTAACCAACAAACAACGGTTATATAATGGTAGAGAACCCTATCAATCCCGACAAAGTAGCTGAAAACCCCGGACTCATGGCGTATGCCCACTCGGTAGGCGGCGCAGTCATTAAGCCCGAAGATATGGGCAAAGTCAAAGGCAAGGCAGTGTTGGCCATGCGTCAACAAACCGAAAGGCAGCTCGGACAGATTTACCAACAAATGGCAACGCTGGCCCAACAAGCCAAGGAGTTGCGTCAGCGCGTAGATGTATCGGAACGGATTTATGCCGCCCACATGAATTTTGAGCCAGTGCTGAACGAGGTTTATTATGTGTATGAAAAAGAAGACGGCAGCGACGTGCTTTCCATGATTGCACCGGGCGAATGGGGCCGTTCGTATAAATACAGTCGCTATATTGCTAAAGTTACGATGCTTGCCGACCACACATGGCACGTCGAATACAATGAAAATCAATCATAATCAATTGATTACAAAGAATACACAGCTCCTAAAGTTATCAATAAATTAAAATCTCCGTTAGCTATTCTCATGGTTAATCTGGGGTACGCAAAAGGAAGACTTTACTTTCTTTTACGTATCCCAGATTTCAGCAAGTTTCCGAAATTTCCGTAAACAATTGAGTGATAAATACTCTGAGTCGCCAATAGGGTTTACAAACCCCAACCCATAAAAATCCTCTCCTGAGTGCATTCGGTGAGAGGATTTTTTGTGTAAAAACTTTAAATATTGCAACATAATGGCCTCATAATTGCGTATTATCAATAAAAAAGTCAAAAATAATTGTCATAGCGGCTAAACTTTTTTATTTTCAACAAGCGTTTGTCATCATAGACAAACCATGAACCAAATCCCCCACCTGTGATTAGACGATTACGCTTCTTTCCTATACATTGTTGTACGTTAGTCTGTTTCGTACTCTTATGGTCACTTAAAGGCGTCAGTCAGACAACTTACACCATTTCTGGCCGCATCACCGATGCCCAAACTGGTGACCCTGTGCCCTTCGCAGGGGTGGCAATCAAAGGAAAAACTGCGGGAGTTACCACCAATTTTGAAGGATTTTATACGCTAAAAACCACCCAAATAGGCGATTCATTGATGGTTTCGTCGATGAGTTATCGACCCAAAACCAAAGCCATTCGCAAAGATTCGATTTCACAAGTTATCAATTTTCAGCTCGAATCTTCCGAAATCAAACTTCAGGAAGTAAAGATTTACGCGGGCGAAAATCCTGCGTATAACATTCTACGGCAAGTAGTCAAACAAAAGCCCGCGCACAATCCCAACCGCCTCAATGCCTACGAATACGAAAGCTACAATAAGATTGAAGTGGACGTAGATAACCTTTCGCAGCGTTTTAAAAAGCGCAAAGCCATTCGAAAGATTACGGAAGCGGTAGATAAATTTGAAAAGATTGCGGGCGAAGATGGTCGGCCCGTGATTCCGATTTATCTGTCCGAATCCATTTCCAATTATTACTTTCGAGAAGACCCGCGCAAAAAGAAAGAACAAATTCTTAAAACCAAGATTTCGGGCATCGCCGTCACCGACGGAAGCCTGATTTCTCAGCTCATTGGGTCGTCGTTTCAGCAGTATAATTTTTATCAAAACTGGCTGAGTGTGGTCGAAAAAGATTTTCATTCTCCGATTGCCGACGGCTGGAAAAACACCTACGAATACTTTTTGGTCGATACTACTTTTGTGGGTGGGTATTGGTGTTATCAGATTGATTATGAACCAAAACGCCCCCAAGACCTTGCTTTCAACGGCACCATTTGGATTGATACCCTCTCGCACGCACTCGTGCAGGTGGACGCCAGCGTGGGCAAACGCGCCAACATCAACTTTATTGAACGCATCAAAATCCAGCAAGAATACGAACAAATCGGCGACAGCACTTGGATGCCCATCAAATCTCGGGTGCTGATTGACGTAGCCGAATTGACTGACTCTACGGCGGGAATGTTGGTAAAATTTTATACTTCCAATCGAAACGTGACGGTCAACAAACCCCGTCCTCCCAAGTTTTATGACTATCCGCTGGAACTTTCGGAAGACTATAAAGAATATCCTGAAGACTACTGGGACAAAGTTCGTCATGAACCGCTGACGGCAGGCGAGCAAACGGCCTATCAGCTCATTGACTCCGTTAAGCAGGTTCCAGTGGTACGTACCTACGTAGAAGTCCTCAATATGGCCGTCAATGGATATAAACGAATTCCGAAGGTCAACATTGACGTCGGGCCTTTTTTGTATTTATACGCCAACAACGTGGTGGAAGGAAACCGTATCCGCATCGGTGGCAAAACCAACCCCGATTTCAGTCGCAAATGGATATTGAGCGGACACGCGGCCTACGGCACTTTGGACCAAAAATGGAAGTATAATTTTAGCGTTGACTACATCTTTAGCCGCAAACCCTGGACCATCGGCGGCATCAGTCATAGTTATGATTTAGAGCGCATCGGGCTTTCGTCGGAGGCCATCGGCAACAACGCCCTATTTGGCGCCATGACCCGCTGGGGTTCGTACCGTCGCGGGTATTTTGAAGGGGTCAGTTCTGCTTACGTCAAACGCGAGCTTTTCAGAGGATTGACCCAAACCGTGGGGTTGCGTCATCGTTCGTTTGAGCCCATGTACGCCTTTGCCTACCGAACCACCCCCGGCATGGGCGACCGTTCACCCACCCAAAGCAATTACCAAAACTCGGAGTTATTTTTTGAAACCCGTTGGGGCAAAGATGAGGTGTTTATCTACAACGAAAACGAACGACTCACCCTCGGCACGCAGCGGTGGCCACTGGTGATTTTTCGCTATCAAATGGGGCTTCGTAACCTCATGAACAGTGATTTTAGTTACCACCGACTATCCCTAAATGTAAAACAAAGTTTTCGGGTGGGAATATGGGGCCGTTCCAATTATAACGTTACGTTAGGATATATTCCTTCAACGCTCCCCTACCCTATGCTCTATACGCCGCTGGGCAACGAATCCCTTTTTTACGTCGAAAATGCCTTCAACCTCATGAATTACTTTGAATTTGTGAGCGATAAGTACATCCAACTGCGGTATGAGCATAATTTTGAAGGGTTGCTTTTCAACCGAATTCCTGCCATCAAACGCTTAAAATGGCGTTTTTTAGCCAATGCCAAGGTACTTTACGGAAGCGTACGGTCCGCCAATATGAGTCTCCTAGCTCCCACAGATGCGCAGGGGCGACCCGTGCTGGGTTTCAGTACATTGGGCAAAGAACCCTACGTTGAAGTAGGCTACGCCATCGACAATATTTTTAAAGTACTGCGGGTTGACGCCATTCACCGCCTGACCTACCGCCAAAATCCGGGCATCACACCCTTTGCCGTTAAGTTTTCATTCTGGTTCAATATCTAAATTGCGCTTAGATACTCAATCATTTTTAAACGCAATTTATCGTCAGGCAATCGACCGAACCCCGCCCCCATGTTATCCACGACATGCTTAGGATTTGAAGTACCAGGAATAACGCAATTGACGGCCTCGTTGGCCAAAATATACTTCAAAAAATACTGACCCCAGCTCTGAATATCATTTTCAGCCGCCCACTCGGGCAGTTTCTTCCCCTTGACCGCGTTGAACAACGAACCCGATTCAAACGGCTCATTGATTATCACCGCTACCCCTTTTTCACGGGCTTCATTTAGCAACCTTTTCTCGGCATTTCGCTCCCGAATAGAAAAATTGAACTGCACAAAGTCAATCTTCTCCGACTTCAAAACTCGCTCCAGTGTTTCGTGGGCAGAAGCCGTGTAGTGCGTAATACCAATGTACCGAATTTTGCCTTCGTCTTTCCACTTGTACAATGTTTGCAAGTGGGTTTTGTAATCAACCAAATTATGAACCTGCATCAAATCAAGGGTTTTTCGACGCATTTTGGCCATTGAGTCATTCATTTCCCGAATCCCCGCTTCCTTTCCCGTTGTCCACACTTTAGTGGCATAAAAGAGATTGGGGTTAATGGCGGGTGGCGCGGCAAGCTCTCCTATGACCGCTTCGGCACGTCCGTACATCGGTGACG
Source organism: Runella aurantiaca (assembly GCF_003339505.1). Taxonomy (GTDB): domain Bacteria; phylum Bacteroidota; class Bacteroidia; order Cytophagales; family Spirosomataceae; genus Runella; species Runella aurantiaca. The sequence continues at coordinate 686,499 of NZ_QPIW01000001.1, read as the reverse complement.
AGTCAATCAACCTGCCCCCTTTTTCAATCATCAGGGTCAGGACTTCGGTGAGTTGGCGGCGTTCTTCTTCCGACAGTCCGACGTCAAACTGCTGCCAAGTACCCAATCCCACGATGGGCAGCGGTTCGCCCGACGATGGTATTTTTCGTTTAATCATGTTTTGTTCTTCGCTTGAAAACTGAAAAGAAGGCAACAACCACATTCCAGCGCCAAAAACACCGAGGGTATTGAGCGCAGCACGTCTTGATTTGATTACAGAATCCATCGTATTGCTTTTATTAATGATTGTTCTGCACTTTTATCGCTCTAAATTCGCACTTTACCGCGACTATTTCAAGCCCCAAGCCTTCTCTGTCACTTCGGACTAAAAAAACAACAGTTCAGGGATATGTCCATTTGTTGTCTCAAGTGGAATTAAGATTTTTGGGAAGAAAACACAATTACACCACATGAAACCACTACGCCACTTAACGCTTGCCAACTTGTTGATGGGGTTGGTCTTCGTCACGGCCCACGCCCAAAAACCAATTCAAAAACTCATTGATACCGAAAAACAATTTGCGGCTTTTACGTCAACGCATTCAATCAAAGAAGGTTTCCTCATGTTTCTTGATAGCATAGGTGTGGTGTTTAATCGAGGAAAAGTGCTCAACGGGATAGACTTTTACCAAAAAGCTCCTGCCAAATCTCCCGTCTTGTTTTGGGAGCCTTCGTTTTCGGTCATCAGCGCCTCTGGCGATTTAGGCTTGAATACTGGGCCGTATACCGTCAGGGCAACACCCAAAGATTCGGTCATTGCACGCGGCAATTTTTCTTCGATTTGGAAGAAAAATAACGCTGGTGAATTTAAACTTTTGATAGATTTGGGGAATTCATATACCGAAACGCACGCGCCAGTTTCGACCATAAACGAAATCACCCTCCAACAATCCTTTGCGAATGCTAACTACGACGAAATAATGACTCTGGAAGAAGCTATCAATCAGGCGATTGCAACCAAAGGATGGCGTAGTCTTTCGCCCTATCTACATCCTTCTGCGCATTTCAATTTGCCCGCAAAAAGCCCCGTTATTACGCAAAAACGGGTGTTCGAAGAACTTTCAGAATTGTCGAATCAAGCCACATTAAAGGCACTAAATGGCGGAATCTCAAAAGCTGGGGATTTTGCCTACGTGTATGGAAGCATAACCCATTCCGCCAAAACGACCAGCTATTTGCGGGTATGGATAAAGGATAAAAATGACTGGAAATTGATTCTGTTAACCCTAGATTAAATTACATTTCTCGCGGAAGAACAACTTTTTCAATGACAAAACTCAACGATAAATGGCTCAGAATCATCGGCGTACCTATCATTACGCTGGTGGCATTGGTGATTTACCACGAAGGAAATGCTTTTCACCGAATTGACCTTCATTCAGAAATCATCCATTCAGTCTTTGCCATCATCGTACTTTGGGAATTAAATCGAATGGTCATTATCACGTCCAGAAATAAGTATCCGGGCATCAAACTTACCCGTACCCGAATCGCCTTTTTGTTGTTTTGGACGTTCATCATTACCATCGGCATTCGATTTACATTCTCGTTGTTTTACAGTACAACTAAGTTTTGGGGATATCATTTTACACCGCAACGGTATATTTTCAACATTATTTTTGGTCTGGTAATGCTATTGCCGATTTTAGCCATTTACGAGGCAATTTATTTGTACAAACAATGGTGGAAAACCTATTATGAAGCGGAGCGCCTCAAAAAAGAAAACCTGCAAACGCAGTTGGATTCGCTCAAATCCCAAATTCAGCCCCATTTTTTGTTTAACAACCTGAGTACCCTGTCGTCGTTGGTGGCCGAAGACCCCAAAAAAGCGGAGCGATTTATCGAAGAATTGTCGTCGGTGTATCGGTATTTATTGCAAAACAACGACCAACCGCTCACCACGCTCGAAAACGAATTAAACTTTATTGATGCCTATTTTCATTTGCTCCAAACGCGCTTCGGCAACGGACTCCGATTGATAAAAGACATACCTGCCGCCAAGCTGTCTTATTTGATTCCACCGCTTACGTTACAATTATTGGTCGAAAATGCCGTAAAACACAATGCAATTTTGAGTCACCAACCCCTAAAAATCACCATTTACGCCGACGACGCTAATGACTTATTTGTGGTCAACAACTTACAGGTCAAATCCAAAAGTCTGCCTTCTGATAAAACGGGGTTAGCCAATATTTCATCTAAGTATAGTCTGCTCGGCCAACCCCACGTGGTTGTTCGCCAAACGGAACATATTTTTCAGGTAAAAGTCCCACTCATCAACCCTTCAAACCCCTCTGTGTCGTACGGAGGTGCATAACATGAACATTTTAATTGTAGAAGACGAAGAACTAACCGCCAGAAAATTGCAGCGACTGGTGCTGGAGGTTGAGCCTACCGCCGTTATTTTGGGCATTCTGACCAGTATCGAAGATACCGTAGCGTGGCTTCAAGACCATCCCGCGCCCGATTTACTCCTGCTAGATATTGAATTGGCCGACGGGCAAAGTTTTGAAATTTTCAATCACGTAACCGTCCAAAGTCCCGTTATCTTTACTACCGCCTACGACGAGTTTGCTCTTAAAGCCTTCAAGGTCAACAGCATAGACTACTTACTCAAACCCATCAAGGCCGAAGAGTTGAGTAGGGCATTAAACAAATTGAATTATCTCAAAGAAACTTTTTTGAAGGAGCCGAGCGAAATCCAGCTTTCCATCAAAAAACTGCTTTCTAACATGGCTCCCGCGCCAGCCCCCGTGTATCGGGAGCGGTTTTTGATTAAACAAGGCCAGAAAATGTTCTCCCTGACCACCAAAGAAATTGCTTATTTCTACACCCGAAACAAAATGAGCTTTGCCAAATCGTTTGAAGGACGCGATTACTTGGTGGATTATACGTTGGATGAAATTTTCGGAGAACTGAATCCTCGTCATTTTTTTCGGTTAAATCGTCAAATCATTGCTTCTGCCAATGCCATCGAAAAAGTACATTTGTACTTCAACAGCAAACTTAAAATCCAATTGACGCCCGCATTTGACGAAGAAGCGATTGTGGGGCGGGAAAAAGCCAGCGACTTTAAAACTTGGCTCGGCGAATAGTAAAAAACACAGCCGAAGCGAATGCCTCGGCTGTGTCGACTCAATCATTGATTATTCAAACCCACCAATAATATATACTCTAAAATGAGTTTGGTATCAGGAATTAAGTTTAAGATCGAATAGTTTGTTGATATTGACCACTTTACTCTCTCCAATCCAGCGACACCATTTACTCAGATTATTCTTCTTTAAGCACTGCACTACGGCAGCTTTATTGTTAATTAACTGCCTGCAAACGAGCCAGTTTAGAAAACGATTGCTCTTTGTACTTACCCGTCAGCGTAAGCGAAACAATCGAACCAGCCTTTGGAGCAGCTACGCCAAACTCAGCCCAAGTTTTGGTCACCAAGGCCCGACCGTTGGCATCGGTTGTCAAGTCAGCAATTTTAACCCCGGCACGTGTTGTAAGCGACAACGCTAGGCCAGTTACTGGAATAGAATCTATTCCTTTTTTATAGTCAAGAATATTTGTTTTGTCCAATTCAAGAATGCGAACACTTACGGTAGCAGTACCCGTTGCTTTTGAGGTAACGGTCGGCTCAGTGGTAAAACCGCCGCCATCTCCGATGGCATTATCAAACACCAACAGAACGGGTGCAACCACGCGGTCTACAAATGGATCATCCACTTTACAAGAGGCTGCGGCAAAGGCCACGGCAACAAAAAGGAATATTTTTGCAGTCTTCATAATTTCATTAGGTTTTAGTGTTGGTTGATTAAGTGCAAAAGCAACAATGGTAAATTGAGCCAATTATATTTTTAGGCTTTTGAAAACTTCATGATTGATTTTCCAATCAAGTTGGGAACTACCCCAATACCCATAAAAAGGAGTCCAGTCATAATGAGTGTAGGTAAATCGGCAAAAAATGTACCTGCTGATAAAATTCCAAGAATCAGTAATGTTGAAAATGGCAATGAAAATGCCAGAACCAATACGGCCAATTCGGCATCAAACGTGCGGCGTTCTTTGGGTAAGCCCGAAGCTTCTTCGCGCAAATTGAACGCTGAAATGTGGGCAAAAGGCCAAAAACTGGCTGAACTCAAAGGAATTGCTACCGCCAACAGCACCATGGTGGGTTCTTTTATTCCCAGTACGGCAATCACTGCGGCACTGAACAACATAGTAATACCCGCTCTAAACATCAACATAGAGCTAATCAATCTTTTCTTTTTTTGTTTCAACTGAACCGCCAATCCGATGAATATCAGTACCAATGGCGTCATCATGGCACTGGTTTTGTCAAACATATCGGCAATAATGACGGGCAATGATTTAAAACTCACACCAAAGCTCAACAAAATAAGGGCCGAAGCAATGATGATGTTGATGGGTTCTTTGGCCAAATTGAGCAAAAGAGCCTTGATTTTGTCGCTGATATTTGTCTCTTCTGTTTTGGCATTTTTAAGAAACATATTCAAGGCAATCACGTACAAAAATATCAAGACAAAGAACTTATTTCCAACATCGCCCAACGCCGCCATTGCCACGCTTTCCTGACCCAAAAACTCCGCAATGAACGGGAAGCAAGACAAACCCGGGGCCAACGAGGGAAGCAACATGATGAGCGTACGACCAGTAGAGCTGTTTTTTTCGACGCCAAAAAACGTCAAAGCAACGGGGGTAATAAAATACATAAAAAAGTTAAAAACCAAGGTCAATGCGGGAACGATAATCAGCTTAGAATCAACGTTTACCTTCATTAACGCAATAAAAATGGTGGAAGGAAGGGCTACGGAAAGCACCATTTCCTTGATTCCGTCGGTTTGTTGTTTGTTTTTAAATTTGGAACGCAAAATCAAACCCAAAACAATCAATAACAATAACGTAAATGCTTTTTGTAGAGCGTCACTCATAATTTCAGGGAGTAGTGAGGAATCAGTAGTGGGGAGTCAGTAGCGAGAATGAAATCATTTCCTACTGACTCCTGCCTAATCACTCCTAATTAACTAATAGCTTCTAATGCGCTGACGAACTGCTTAATTTCGTCCATTGTACCCATACTTACACGGCACCAGGGTTTTCCCTGAATCTCATAACCGCGCACCATGATTCCTTTGGCCATCATTTTTTGGAGCATTTCTTTGCCCGGCATGTTGATGGGGAATATCACAAAGTTGGTGTAAGAAGTTACGTACTTATACCCCATACGGTCGAGATTTTTGCAGAGGTACGTTTTTACTTCGTGGTTGAGCTTACGGGTTGTATCCTGAAACTCATTGTCGTCCATACTTGCTACGGCCGCGGCAATCGAGGTTTGGGTAATACCCATCCCGCCACGCGTGATTTTCTGAATCTGATCAAGCGTTGAAGGCAAAGCAGCCACGTATCCTACGCGCAAACCTGCCATACCCATGATTTTCGAGAAAGTACGGGCAATGATGACGTTTTTCTTCTGGCTAAGCAAGGATACCATGCTTTGGGTATCGGCACCCACGGCTAGTTCAAGATAAGCTTCGTCCACAAAAATGGGTACTCTGTCGGCTACACGTGAACAAAAATCCAACAATTCTTTGCCCGATGTGATGCTTCCCATTGGGTTGTTAGGATTACAGATATAAACAAGCTTGGTGTCTTTGTCGATCGCCGCCTCCATGGCTTTCAGGTCATGCGACCAGTCGCCTTTGCAAGGAACGGCTTTCCAAGAAGCACCCGTAGCTTCGGCTACTTTTACCAACGACATATAGGTTGGGTCGGCCGAAACGACGTTTCCACCTTTAGCAAACAATACAAGGGCTACTTTCTCCAACAAATCGGATGACCCAGGGCCCATCATGATGTGGTCAGGAGTTACGCCTTCTTTCTTCGCGATTTTGTCTACGAGGTTTTCCAGCTCTTTCCACGAATAACGGCTACCCGTTGCCACCGATTCAGATACAGCTTTGCGAGCGCTCATTGGCGGGCCGTAAGGGTTTTCATTGGCATTGATACGAATCATGGTGGGAGGAGTCTTTGGAGGATTTTCCAAGAATGTCTCCCGCAATAAAGGACTGTGAAAAATGTTACCATTTGCATCTACGCGAGAAGGAACGTTGGCAAATGCACCGATAGCGGGCATGGCGGCAATCCCTCCGAGGGTCATAAAACCTGATTTTAAAAGACTGCGGCGGTCAATTTTCTGGCTCATTGGTTTGAATGTTTGTGTGTATTTGTTAAAGATTAAATGTCAATGTGAAATTACGATTATTTCTCTGCCCACCAAAGCTTCGTTTTCATGTTGTCGGCACCGCCATTGAGGGCAATTCCTTTGTCTAAACTTGCCTTGTTGAGGGAGTACTCACTTCCAGGATACGGTAAACGGGTAGGTAATACGCCATCGTTTTCAAATACGGCGCGTGGGTCTTTGGCAGGCAATACCGGAAAACCCGTACGACGGTACTCCGTCCATGCCTCAATACCGACACCATAAAGCGCTAACCATTTCTGATCCAACACTTTCTCGCGGGTTACTTCGCCCACCGTCGCAAAATAGGTTGCGGGTACAGTGAGTCCAAATTGCTCAAAAGAAGCAGTAATTCCCGCCTCAAAATAACCTTTGGCAGTCCCTGTGGTGATGTCGCCGTCAAGCACTGCTTCGGCCAAAATAAGGTTCACTTCCGAAGCCGTCATGAGTACGCTTGGAGCATCAATGCGGGTAAAGGCCGTTCCAACTCCTGAGCTTGTTGCGAGATAAGTAGTAGCAATGGCGTCGGGTAAACCGTTTGAATGTCCTACGTATTTGCCACCTACAGGTGTTGCGTATACCGTGATGCGGGTATCGTTTAGGCTGTTCATTTTATCGGCCAAGGTGCTGCTAATGTTCCAGTCAGTACGGCTTTCTTGTATCAACACTTGGTGCCATTCGTTGTTGCTTGGCAAAACAGAAGTACTGCGCAAAACCGTATTGTCGGCATTGGCCGTAATGATGGGAAATTTAACGGGGTCGCTAAGAATCTCCCGCATAATGGCCCGCGACTCTGCTGGTTTTTTGGCCGCCTGACGGTTGGCCAAACGTAATCTCAGTGAATTAGCAAAACGCTTCCAACGCATGATGTTACCGTTGTGAACAATGTCGCCAAGGATAGCAGGACCAGCGGGGTTCAATTTTTCGTTGGCAATTTTTAAGTCATTCAACAGACCTTCATACACTTTTTCCTGTGAGTCGTAGGCAGGTGAATAGTTAGGTTCAGCCGACGTTCCTTTCAATGCATCATTGTAAGGAATCGCGCCCCACATATCGGTCATGACCGAAAACAACCACGAACGCATCACGAGCGCCACGCCTTCATAATTGGCATTTGGAGCCGTTCCTTCGGGCCCAGTTTCGGTAATGATACGCTGATAATTTACCAAACCATCATTAAAGAATCCCTGCCAGTTATTGTTTTGCATAGCGGGAGAAATACCGTAGTTATCTCCTTCATTTGAATAAATATTGCGCGACAAATACTGCATCCAGAGCATGGCTCCGTCGAGATTAAGGCGCTCAAAACGCGTTCTTCCTCCCCAATAACGGTCAATCGAGCGCTCAAGGGCATAAGGCAACAGGTACTGGGCGCTGATTTTGGTGGGGTTGTTGGGGTCCACGTTCATCTCGTCGAACTCACTCGTACACGAGGTTGCCGTAAGAATCAATGCCAAAGAAAGTAGTATGTATTTTTTCATAGTATAAGTCTTTTTGATTAAACCTTGATGAACGTTAAGGCAAGGCCCGTAAGGCCCTGCCTTAACGGATGCTAGAATCCAAAAGTCAAGTTAAATCCTAAACTCCGTGAGTTGGGCAACTCTCCATAAGCAAAGCCCTGACGGTTTCCACCGAAACGGTCTACTTCTGGATCAATGTGGGTGTGGTTGCTGAACAAAATCGCCAGGTTGCGACCTACCACCGAGAACTTCACGGTACGAATCATGTATTTTTTCAACAATGCTTCAGGAATGCTGTATCCTAGCGTCATTTCGCGCAGTTTCACGTAGCTTCCGTCGTAGATAACGGCTTCGTGATAGCGGCGTGGGTTGTTATAACCATACAATTGGTTGGCAGCTACGATGATGTCGTTTGGCGCATAAACAGCCGAACCATCAGCGTTTGTGCTTACCACTTTCACGCCTTTTCCGATGATACCCTCTTCACGACCCACGGCCGTTTCTTCGTACTGACCCGTCCAACGGGCGGTTCCAGTGCCTTCGTCGAAGAAGTCACCGCCAATGCGTACATCGACCAAAGCTGAGAGTGAAACGCCTTTGTAAGTGAAGGTGTTGCTCAAACCACCCGTCCATTTTGGCTGAATATTACCCAAAATACGTGGCGTAGTGGAAACAACTGGCAAGCCGTTGCTGTAGATAATCTGACCATCGGGGCTGCGTTCAAATCCAATACCGAATAGAGTTCCATAAGCCTCTCCTACACGTGCCTCGGAGTTAAGACCGCGTTGCTGGTGCAAAATCAAAGTGGTTAGTCCGTCGGCCAAGGCAATTACTTTGTTTCGGTTACGGGCGTAATTGACCGCAACATCCCAAGTGAAGCCGTTGGCTGCTTTGAAAGGAGTACCGCTCAATACAATTTCTAATCCTTTGTTTTCTATTTCTCCTGCATTAAGAATACGGTTGTTGTATCCACTTGCTTTTGAAATTTCTACCCCAAGGATTTGATTGCGTGAAGTTTGGTTGTAGTAAGTAAGGTCTAAGCCAACTTTGCCGCGCAAAAAGCGCAAATCCATCCCAAATTCAATACCTGTCGTAATTTCAGGCTTCAGGCCCGAGTTTGGAATGGTGACATTTTCGTAATACTGTGGGGTAGAGCCGTTCCACGCACCACCCGAACGATACACCTGATTCAGCTGGTAAGGACGGGCGTCGTTTCCAACTTGCGCCCAGCTAGCACGTACTTTACCGAAAGTCAAGATAGAACTCTGAATGTTAAGCAAATCGGTAAAAACCGCACTTACCGAAGCCGAAGGATAGAAATAAGAACGAGCATCGGCTGGAAGCGTACTTGACCAGTCATTGCGGGCCGTCAAGTCTAGGAATAATGCGTTGCGCCAGCCCACTTGAAAAGTGCCAAAAAGTGACTGCATTTCGGTTTTTTCAATCCGGCTTTCTACCGTATTAAGGCTTGGTACAGAGTTTGAAAGGTTGTATAGACCATCAACCACTAACTCCCCTACCCGAGTAAAGTTACGCTTGTAGTAATTTTGACGAAGAATTCCTCCGAATTGTGACGTAATTGAAATGTCTTTTGCAACCGTTTTATTAAACGTCAAGATAGCGTCTGAGTTGGTTTCTTGCGCCCGCAATACTTCTTCTGAATATTGACCCGGTGTACGGTTTCCGTTACGAACGCGCTCAAAGTTGATAATATTGATACGCGTATCCGACCAGAAATCCGTTCCCGAACGGGCCATCAGGCTCAAAAAGGGCGTAATTTTATAGTTTAAGGCAATGTTACCTACCAAACGGTCCTTCACGTTGCCTAATGGCAACTTATCGTTTACGAAGAAAGGGTTGGTAAAGAAGGTGTGCTGCCAGTTTGGCGGATCGCTATCTGGCAAACGGCCAGGAAGTGCGCGCTGAATGTGCGTAGCCGTATAACCTTCGTAGTCTTTGTGTTGCTCCCACGATACGTGGCGGTGCGACCAAATAAACTGCTGACCTTCTTGATACCCACGGTTTTTAGAACCCGATTTGATGTATTCAGCTGAAAGCGTTACGTTAAGTTTAGGGGTAAAGTTGTAGCCCGTATTGAGTTTGAAGTTATTGCGGTAAAAATCGTTGCTACGCATAATCCCTTCTTGGCCCATACGACCAATTGAAAGGCGAAAATTACCTTTATCGTTTCCGCCCGAAAGCGCGACGTTGTTGGTACGCGTCTGACCTGTTTCCCAGTATTCTTCCCAGTTGTTGGGCTGAGGAGTAAGTGGTGCCACTTGAGTACCAGACCACCAATGACGAACCAACCGGCCGTCTAAAGGTGCGCCCCAGCTTTCGTCCGTTCCATCTGTACCAAACAAAGGAGCTGTAGGACCGTAAGCCGCGCGGTACTGAGGGATTGCATCGCCCGTGATGGCACCCGACCAACCGTCTGAATACCAAGTGCGGTAGCCATTTCCACCGCCGTACATATCCTGAAAATCAGGCTTTACCAAAGGGCGTTCGAAGGTAATGTTAGAGTTTACTTCCACGCCAATTCCTTTTGTACCAGCACCGTTTTTGGTAGTAATCAAAATAACCCCGTTGGCCGCCCGTGAGCCGTATAGCGCGGCGGCGTTTGGTCCTTTCAATACGCTGATGTCTTTGATGTTGTCAGGACTTACTTCCGACAGACCACCACCGAATTGCTTTTCGCCGCTGGTCATGGAAGTAGACGTACTTTGATCGATGGGTACCCCGTCAATAACAACCAAAGGCTGGTTATTTCCTGATACCGAAGACGCGCCCCGAATCTGTACCGTTGAGCCGCTACCCGGTCCACCGTTACTCTGAACACGTACCCCAGCCACTCGACCGGCGAGGTTATTCACAATGTTGTTGGAGCGTGCCTCCACAAGCTGAGAACCTTTTACTTCTTGTACCGTGTATCCTAAGGCTTTCTTTTCTTTTTCAATACCAAAAGCAGTCACGACAACTTCCTGAAGGGCTTTTACATCAGGCAGCATTTCGATACTCACGGTAGAGCGAGCGCCCACGGGTACTTCTTGTATTCCATAACCGATAAAACTGAATACCAATACAGCATTGTCATCAGGAACCGCTATTTTGAAAGCACCTGTTCCATCGGTGGCAACACCCGTCCGTGAACCTTTGAGAAGAACGTTTACCCCTGGCAAAACACCTTCATCTTTGGAGGTTACTGTACCTGTGACCATCCGCTGGGCGTATCCTGCCCAGCTTATTGCCAACAGAGCAGAAAATAGTAGAAGTCTTTTCATCTGGTAATAGTTTGGTTGATTAGTGTTAGTAATAATTGCACTTCACGCTACGCACCGACCGTACCGAATTTGCCGGTACAGGCCGCATAAGCACCCACAATCGTTACAGTCGGGCAAGCGTGGCCAAGCAAGAGGACATTCCCTCCTTTATCGTCTAAGAAATCAATAACAGCAAGTTGATGAGCAGTTACGTTCTTTTTAAATATGACAGTTTTTTAAATGTGTTTAGGTTAAGATTTGGCGGCAGCTTTTGAAGGCAGACACCGTTTCGAGCTAAGAGTTATTCTTCTTTAGAGTTCTTTTCTCGGATTAATATTCCTCTACAAGTGCGGCTAAAGAAGAATATCAATAAGTAGTAAATTGTACTTTTTTTGTAATTATGATTCGAAAGTATGTCGTTGATTACAAATTACCAAACGTATACTCCATATTTTTTTGTTTTTCTTTAATTTTATGAGAAAAAAACAATTATTTCTTAGATTATACAAAATATTATTCCAGTTTTTAGACAAAACACCCTACTTAATTAAATTACTCATGAAAATTACTTACTTTTAATTTTTAAAGCAAAATGAATAAATTTTGATTAATTCATTTTATTTAGTTCTATTTTTATGTATTTTTGTTCATAATATTGATTTTTACTGTATTTTTTGTTTATTTATCTATCATAAAAATATCGTCAAAAATTATCTTTTTCCAATTTTTAACGATTATCAATAAGATAAACCAAGCTGAAACAATTACACTTTATCTTTATATCAAATTGCTTATCGTTGCCAAGCGAGAACAATCATTTTCCTCCCTGCAAACAAACCGTTCATCTTATCCATTACTCCTATGTCATCAAATCTCAATCGTCGTGATTGGCTCAAGTCAGGATTACTTGCTTCTGCCGGCTTAACTATCGGACAGGCAAATCCCGTCAACGCCGCCCCTGTTTTTACCCAGGGAATCTTGGATGTTTATGCAGAGCGTGAACTCGAATTGGCGCACGAAGCGATGCTGGCGGCAGCTCCGCAAATCAAAGCCCGACTTTCCTCCAACGAAAATCCGTGGGGGCCTTCTACGGCGGCTATTAAGGCCATTTCCGACACCGCTCCTAAGTCTTTTCTTTATGCAGGACCAGTTACGATGGAATTGCGGAAAGCAATTGCAGAAATGAATGGCGTTTCTCCCGACCAAGTATTGTTGGGTGCCGGCTCTTCCGAACTCCTCATGGCAAGTCTATTGATGGCAGGGGCGAAGGGAAAAGTGATGATGGCCGAAACTTGCTACATCTCGGGCCGCGACGCCCGTGAAGACGGCGCCACCATGCCTACCATAAAAGTCCCGTTGACCAAAGACTACCAATATGATTTGGACGCCATGGACACGCGCTTAAGTGCGGATACAAGTTTGATTTATATCTGTAATCCAAACAACCCTACGGGAGTAATGCTGCCTTCGGCTAAGCTGAGCTCATTCTGTGACGCTGCTTCGCCAAAATCAACTGTATTAGTCGATGAAGCCTACATTGACTATGCCCCCAACCCCGCCACCGACAGTATGGTTGAGCACGTTCGCAAAGGTCAGAATGTTTTAATCCTAAGAACACTGTCAAAACTCCACGGCTTTGCAGGGCTTAGAATCGGCTACGCGCTCGGTCAACCCGCTACCTTGAAAGAATTACGCAAGTATTGTTCGGGAGGCTTTACCGTTTCAACCACATCGGCAGCGGCGGCTATTGCGAGCTTCAAAGACAAGGCATTTCAGGAAATGGTTTTGAAAAATACCGCAGAGTCGAAAAAATTCCTTTATGATACGCTCAAGTCGATGGATTACACATATTTACCTTCATCGGCCAACTTTGTTTTGTTCCCCATCAAAGTGAAAGGGCAGGTATTGCTTCAAAAAATGATGGCTGAAGGGGTAAGTGTGCGCAGTTGGTTTTTTGACCAACAGAACTGGTGCCGCGTTAGTATTGGTACAATGGACGAAATGAAAGCATTTAAAGAGGCATTTGCCAAATCTGTCAGCTAATCCCTCTGCGATGAAATTTATTATTATTTTATACCTGGCGGCTTGTACAAGTGTATTTGCCCAAAGCAACATGCGCGCCATTACGCTGGACGAATACGCCAAAGTCAAAGCACTTCCCCTTAAAAGTGTGGAGAAACATACGTACATCCGCGAAAAAGGCTACGTTTTTGACCGCCCCGAAGGAGCCGACGGACTGTTTGAATTCAATTTAAAAGACGGTATCGACCGAAAAATTTATCTGTATAAAATTTCGGAAGGAGCCGCCATGAACGGGATTGGGACATTAGCCGTTTTTAGCGCCCAAGGTAAGCAAATCAAATTGTACATCCCCAATCAGCTTGCCCCCAAAGAGGTTTGGAATCAATACATGAGCGATTTAAAGGTTGGAAATACCCTGGCAAATGGCTTTGCGGTTTGTGTAGCCTACATGTTGTCTCAACTCAAAACCGAAAATGCTTCTGACTCCACTTCGACCGAAGAGAAAGACCCCAACGATTTTTGTTTTCCCGCCGAAACCTTCGTCAATTTAGCCGATGGGAGCGAAAAGCCTATCTCCTCAATTGCGGAAGGTGATATGTTATCGGGTATTTTTCAAGGAAAAGTAACCCGCGTTGAAACGCACGAAGGCAGTTTTCAACTCACTCGACTGCTCATCAAGCCGCACGGACAAGCATGGGTAAGTGCCAAAGTGCGCGATGGTTTGATTGCACTTGAAGCAACCGCCACACACCCGTTTCTTACCTTAACGGGTCGAAAAAAAATCAGCCAACTCCAAGTTGGTGATTGGGTTTTTGTGAGGGATGCCGTGTCGGGGCGTTTTGTGACGGCCGAAATTAGCGTTATTCAACACGCAGTGCGTACCGTAACTCACGTCTACAATTTACGTACTGAAAGCGGGACGTATGAAACCGAAAGTATCATTGCACTCGATAAAAACTGATTACACTAAACCCTTCTATTATAAATGCAAGCCCCGCCACCGTGCGGGGTTTTTGTTTGCCTTCTGGGAGGGCAATAGCCTCTTCTTACGTATTAAAATACTTTTTCGTTTAATTTCCGTAGGTTTGAGTGTACCATTTTTTTCTAATATTTTGCCGTTTGAAAATCCCAACGGGTTTATCTGTCCGGTTATCTTCATTACCAATAACACTCAACCATGAGAATTGCTTTATTTCTTTGTTTTTTTGCTTTTATTACCACCGTCCACAGTCAACCCTCTGGGTTTCAAAGTCAACTGAAAGTGAAAGGCGCCAACGGCGACCTTGTAGGAATGGTAGGAGTGGTTTTTGATCAAGTGGGGCAAATGTACACTTGGGAAAAAAACGGAAAAGTTTGGGCCATACGCTTCGATGCCAACGGAAACGCCCAAAAATACCTGCTACTCGACATCAACTATGAAGTACTGAGTAACAACGACTTAGGACTCGTTTCGGTCGTTCTCCATCCTGACTTCCTCACCAACGGTTATCTATATTTAATGTATGCCGTCAACCGAACTTATTTATTAACGGGAATGAACGGAAATGATGGCTCCGACCAAACAGGTTCAATCGTTCGCATAACGCGCTACAAAGCCAATATCAACGCCGCCCCGAGCTTTACGGCACTTGTCAACAACAGTCGTGTGGTGCTTCTAGGCACAACTCCTTCCGATGGCATTCCCATCATTTGGAATAACCACGGAGGGGGTTGTATGGTTTTTGGTGAGGACGGCACCCTGATGATTTCGACAGGCGACGGTGCCTTCGCTGGAGTATATGACCGAGGAAACGAAGGCAACTACCAACAAGCCATTGATGCGGGGGTGATTACCCAAGCCCACAATATTGGTGCCTATCGCTCTCAGGTTGACAATTCCCACAACGGAAAAATCTTACGAATTGACCCCGAAACAGGCAACGGCATTCCTTCCAATCCATTGTATAACCCAAGTACCCCACGAGCCGCCATCTCAAGAATGTGGGCAAAAGGATTACGGAATCCTTTCCGGATGACATTGGTCCCCAATTCTGGTAGTCACAATCCAGAAGACGGCGACCCCGGTGTGCTGGTCGTAGGAGATGTGGGTAATTTTTCAAGGGAAGAAATTAATACCGTAACGGCCCCGAACCAAAACTTTGGATGGCCGCTTTATGAAGGACTAGAGCGGATAAATACCCCTTGGAACGACCCTAACTACGCTCCTACCACGCACCGAAAGCCGATTTTGGAATACCGCTCGCTCACAACCGACGCCAATGTGTATCTTAATCAAACGACTAAAGTTCAGATAGGCTCGGCACAGTTTCCCTACACCGGCCCTACTTTTTCGGGAGCCTCCACCATGGGGGGCGTCTTCTACACGGGCACTAAATATCCAGCCGATTACCAAAATGCCTTGTTTATGGCCGATTACGATGGAAAATGGATACGAGTATTAAAACTGAATGCCAACCATGACCCCGTCAGCATTAGCCACTTTATGACCGCTTCCCAAAAAATAGTTCATTTGGCCTATAACGAGGTAGACGAAAGTATCTATTATATTACCGGGGTATCTGAAAGCACCAACCCCTGCGACGAAGTCAGAAAGCTGCATTATAGCTCCTCAAACCTCCCACCCGTAGCCAAGATTGAGACCGATGTCAACAGCGGTTTAGCGCCTTTGCCCGTTGCGTTTACTGCTTTAAAATCCTATGACCCCGAAGGGACTTCCCTTACCTACGAATGGCGCATCAACGACGCGCCCCCCTTCAGCACGGGATTGGCGCCGCATTATTTATTTAATCCTCCCACCAACGGACGACAGAAATACAAAGTAAAATTAACCGTGAGAGATACAAATGGCACGGGACTCAGCAGCAGCGACTCTACCTACATCTATGTCAACAGTACTCCGCCAGTCATCAATAGCATTAGCCTTGATACCATCAGCGGGGTTTCTGCGTCGGTAGACTACCCTTTGACTTTATCGGCAGTGGTTTCTGATGGGCAAAGCCCCACGGATAGCCTCCAGCTGAGTTGGACGGTTGCGTTGGTCCACAACGGGCACGAGCACCGAAACCCCACTCAAGTTGGAAATGCAATCAATACTGTACTCGATGGCACCCCATGTGAGGTCGGAGATGCCACTTATTTCTACCGAATTTATTTAACCGTTACTGATCCCGATGGTTTATCTACTAACTATCATAAAGATATTCCCGTCAACTGTGCGGGCATGCCTCAAATCATTAGCTTCACCGACATTGATGATCAATCAATAAGCCTCAACACAAGCAGCAATGTCTCATTATCGGCTACGACAAGCTCAGGCCTCAGCCCCATCCATTTTTTTAGTAGTTCAGGACCCGCTTACATTATCGGCAACATTTTGACGCTCACGGGAGCGCCTGGCCAAGTGACCGTTAGGGCCGTGCAACACGGAGATGCCAATTATCGACCCGCCATACCTGTGGAGCAAACTTTTGAGGTAAATAGAAGCATTACACCTTATTCCATTCAATTTACGAGCATTGGTACAAAAGCGGCCTCTTCGCCTCCATTCATACTTTCGGCAAGCAGCAGCCCTACCAACGAAACCATCGAGTACCTGCTTATTTCGGGCCCCGCAACCCTTTCTGGCAACACCGTAACGCTCACCGGGCAGGGAGGAACAGTCAGAATAAGAGCCTTTTTTAAAGGAAGTTATTCAAAAAATGGGAAATTTGTTGAACAGACCTTCGAAGTTGTTTGCCCAACGCAGTATGCCCTTAATAGTCCAATCACCAACGGTCAAAGTGTATCTTTAGAAGCTTCTGAGTCGATTACGGCCGTCAATACGATTGCGTCGGGTGCCACAGTGGCCTACCAAGCAGGAAACGCTGTTTATCTCAATGCGGGCTTCAAAGCCGAACAGGGAAGTACATTTCAAGTACAAATTGCGGGATGCAGGCCCATCACTCCTTCTGCTACCAGTTCACAGAAATAAATCATAGCTACTTATAAACACGCAAGCCTGTCAAATGACTTGACAGGCTTGCGTGTATGAATAAAAATGTCCTACTAAAAGAATTTAGCGCGGTTATCAACCACTTTGGCATTTTCACGAACGGCTTCGTTTACTAAGAAACTCGCCTGGAAACTTTTCGATTGTAGATTGGCTTTATACATTGAGTAATCCCCGATGGCAGGCGCTGGAGTGCTAGAAACTTGCTCCATGATAAATACGCCATTTTCGCCCGTAAATACTTTCGTTTTTTTGCCAGGTTTCAATCCAAAACCTTTTCCTAATGCGATTGGGTCAAGGCCCGCACTGGTCAGGAAGCCCGTGGCCAGCGAAATATCATTGGCGTTTTCAACCAAGGCACCTGCGCCGTATTTTTGAGCAATGGCTTCAAGCGTTGGGGCTTGAATACCACTCAATTTTTTAGTGATTTGCTCCGCTTTGATTTGATTACGTACTTTCAGCGTCAATTCGTCACGGAAATCGTTAATTGTTGGGCTGTCTTTGTCTGACTTTCCAGTCAAAATGGCCACAACATATTGCTCATCTGTTTCAAAAACAGGAGATGCCTGATTTTCGTTGGTATCATCGTTGAACGCCCAACGTACAATCTCACGCGCATTTTGCATGGTGTTGATGTTAGTTGCCGACTCTGGAATACGGTTAGCTGTCTGTACAATCAATGACTTCTCTTTCTTCACCGACTCGTCAAAGGCCGCTTTTGATTTTGACTCAATCGAGAACTGGTCTGCTTTAGCATAGATTGCATCTCTCGTGGTTTGGCTAGGAGTCATGGTTTTGCCAATGGCCGCGATTTTGTACAACACATTGGTTTTGGGTTCCGTTACCTTAATAATGTGGAATCCAAAATCGGTTTCTACCAATCGTCCAATCAGGCCAGTACCACTCATTGAGAACACTGCATCGCTAAATGGTTTCACCATGGCTCCTTGACGGAAGTAACCGAGGTCTCCACCGCGCTGGGCTGAGCTTTGGTCAGCGCTATTGGCCGCGGCCAATTGTTCAAAATTAGCTCCTCCTTGCAATTGCTTCAACAAATCAGCGGCTTTTGTACGTGCTTCTGCTTTCGCCGAATCGCTTGTACCTTGGGCACGAATCAAAATGTGACTTGCTTTTGCGGTGTAGGCAGTATCCAATTTTGTACCGCCGTACTTATAGATAAAGTAAGTATTTCCTTCGCGATAAGGACCGTTTACACTTCCAGGAATAAAGCTCTTAACGGCGCCTTTCAATTGATCGGTCATTTCAGAAAGCGACCAATATAATTTTGTAGGAACGTCAGAGTTGATGCGGGCGTAAGTAGAGTCATTGGGAGCAGTAGCTAAACCACGCGCCAATTCCTTAATTCTATTGTATAACTCCGTACTGTCGTCTTTGGTAGGAACAATCGGAAACGTTACGTATTGAATCGTGCGTGAATCGAAGCCTTTGTATTCATCTTTGTGCTTGGCAAGATAATCTTCCAATTGTGTATCCGTCACTTTCACGGTTGTATCAGTTACTGAATAAAACGGTACAAACAAATACTTCAGCGTTGCTTTGGTAGTTTGAGCTTGGTATTCTTTTTCAGCTTCGGCGCGCGTTACGTAAGTTCCTACGCGAAACAGGTTTTCATATTTTTGACGAACACGGTCTTGGGCTAGGCTTTTTTCAAAATTTTGCCACGCCTGTTGTTGCTCAGGAGGCAAATTTTTAAGGTTTTTCAAATAACTGATGACCGATGTTTTGTCAAAAACACCCGTTTGCGGATTGGTGAATGACTGTTGGATGGCGGGACTTACGTTGTTTCCCTGAACCATATCTACCAGTTCATCATTGCTTACTTTTAATCCCAATTCATCGTACTCTTTTTTGTACGCAAAATCAACAATGTATTGATTCCATACCTGTTCCCGCAGTGATTGTTGTTCGGCTTCAGAAGCTGCGCGACCGCTCTGTGCTTCAAAAGCCTGACGGGCTTGGTCTAATTTGAGTTGAAAATCTTTGTAGTCGATGGTTTCTCCTGCAATTTCACCTACTGCTTGACTGTTGCCCCCAAACATACTTTGGGCTCCTAAAATGTCACCTCCAACAATAAAGAGGATTAAACTAACGGCAATGATCAAAACGGCTACACCTGATCGTTCCCTGATTTTGTTGATTAACGCCATAGTTGCGTGCGCGTTATTTGAGTTAAAAGTTAATTGTTATAGTTAAGTTGTCATTTAGGAAATGAATGCTTCCCGAAAATTGACCCGCAAAATAACATCATTTACCTAAACAATCCAACTGCTGATTGATTCTTTGTCAATTTTCATGCCAAGGATTAGGGCACAAACCAGAGCTTTTTGGTCAATGGAATCTGATTCTCGCCCTGTATCCTCAAGAAGTACATGCCCGGGGCCAAAGAAGGGAATTTGAGGGCCATAGGGCCAATCAACTCAGGAACAGACTCCTCATACACCTGTTTCCCCTCGGCGTTGATCAATTGGAGTCGGGCATTTTTAACGTCTTTATATGTTTCAATGGAAAAGACCCCATCACGGCTCGGGTTGGGATACACGCTCAATCCATTGTTTGCAAAATCAAAAACAAAGCTGTACACAAAAGACGGTAAGGAAGCACACGTATTTGATGCATCTAAATCATAAAAAGCAACAACTGTATAATTGCCTGTTTGCGAAGGCTTTAATATATTCTGGGTAGTCACTGTATTCTGCGAACCTCCTTCTTGATTCCATCGAAAATTAATATTGGGCAGATAATCTCCTTCGGCCGCTATCGCAAAAGGCCCAGCTTTGGTTATGACTGGACGGGCAGGCACGGGATTTACTTCTACCGCAACTTCTTTTGAAGGAAGCGATTTGCATCCCCATGTATCAGTCACTCGAGCAGTGTAACGACCAGAAGTTGTTACTGTCAGTTTTTGGGTTGAATATTGCTCATTCCAAACGGTTGACAAAAAAGAATCTGTCGATAATGTCACCTTGCTTCCTTCACAAAAACGCAGTACACCATCGGCTAAAATGGTGGGGGTGGTAGGTAAGGGATTGACCGTGACCGTCAAGGTTTTGGAATAGGCAGAAGCACAATTGTATTGATTGACCGCCCGAACCGCATAATCACCTGGTTGTTTTATGACAATGGTACCCGTTTTTTGTCCACTGTTCCACTCCAATACCGTACTGGTTGAAACAACGCTGTTCTCCTCTACGGCCAACGTTACGCTTTGGTCGGCACAGAAAGTCAATGGTCCCTTGGCCGTCACCGACGGAATCGACGGGACGGGATTAACGGTCGCTTTTACGCTGCCCGAAAAATCAGACCAGCAGCCTTTATCATCCTTGATTTGAACGGAATAGTTTGCCCCATCCCCTACGACAATGCTTTGAGAAGTTGCGCCATTGCTCCATCGGTAACCCGCTGCCTGCGGCGTAGAAAACGAGACATTTCCTCCTTCGCAAAACACCAAATTACCATTGGTAAGTATGGATGGAGTCGATGGTTTTGGTAGCGCACGGCGGGTATTGTCGCCCACGCTGACGGAGCTTGAGTACATAAAATGGCCAAAAGAATCCTTCACTTTTACCCGATAAACGCCGTTGTTAGCCAATATTGTATTGTTTCGTTCGCCGTTACTCCAGCTTACTTCCGTAAAATTTCCCTCCGCAATGAGCTTAACCCGACTATCATCGGTACAAGCTACTTTAATAACCGGCAACAATAAAGGCGCGATGGGATTGGATTGGTTAAAAAAATTGGAATTGAGGCTTTGGTTCCACTGCTGTGCAAGGGTGGTTAGGGCATTGCCCTGCATGTGCACTCCATCGGGCCGGGGAATCTGAATGTTATCAGTTGCGGGTCCTTCAAATACATTAGAAGTAGAATTAATGACGGTGTTCTGGGCATTAATTACCGCCTTGGAAGCATACATATTATAAGAAACTTTCGAAACTACCCAGCTGATGTTTTGACCCGCATCGTTGCGGCTTTGCCCAATTACCTGTTGTAGATTTGAGACTATTTCAGATTCCGAGAGGTTGAATTGTGTATCTGATTCGCCCTGATGCCACAACACCGCCCGCACCCCCGTAAGCGAGGTAAATTGGCGTAATACCACTTTAAACTGTGAATAAGGCAGCTGATTTATATAAACTCCGCCCGTGTAGGGGTTGGAAGCATAGCCAGTCGAGCTTTCGCGCCATGACCTGCTGGTGGTGCCCTCCAAAGCCACATTATAAAATAGCACAGGCACATTGAAACGACTAACCAATAAATCTCCCAATACGCCCCAAGACCACGCAGAGTATCCATACGGGGCAATATAACTATCGGCATTTAAGTGAGAAAAAGTCGGTTCGGGAAGTTCATTGGGGTCAAATGAGGCATTGAGGTAATTAAAACAGCTCACCCGATCGTCGTTGGCGGCAGGTGCTCCGTAGTTTTGGATGCCGCGCGCGTTTGATTGTCCCGCAATCAAAAACACTTCTCCAATCCCAATTCGTTCTACTTCGGTACTGTCCGTTACTTTTCCATTTCTAATAACTCTGACTTTCAATTTATACCAACCGCCTCCGCCCGAAATGGTCCCTGAATAAATGCCTCCTACGGGGGCTTTCTCCACAATTTGCCAGTTGGTCGCCGTTCCCTGTCCCGCCACAAAAGGAACCAAAGCGGCTTCGACTTGATCGGGAATGCTCTCTTGGTACGTACCACTGACCACAAACGTGGCTGAGTTGTTCGATGAACGTTGGAATACAAGACGCGAGGTAGGGAAACTAATTCCTACTTGCGAAAACACGGGAATGATAGCAAAGACAGGAAAAAATGTAGAAAACAGGCAACAACGTACTATACTCTTTTTCAGGCAATTGCGAACTCTTAACATCCTACACCGGGTAGTTATTTTCAAAATAAAAGTTTCAAATTTACGAAATCAGCTTGGGAGTACAAGCTTCATAGGCACAAATACCCCTAAAATGATGTTTGTGTTGCACAAATAAGGGTACGAATTGAAATAACCTGGGGACTAAAACACATAATACCTCCTAAAAAGACGAAGCCTCTCGTTGGGGAGGCTTCGTCTTTTTAGGAAAAGTAGAGATTAGAAATGGGAAAAACCTATCGGGACACGTAGCGCTTACCGTTGGAATATTTAAAATCAACGCTGCCGTCAAAATCGGTTTTGTCGAAAGAAGCACCCGCGTTAAAGTCTGCGTATTTAAAATCGGCATTTCGCTGAAAACGGCTGCCCGCGAAATTTACTTTTTCCTCAAATTCGGCGTATTTGAAGTCAGCATAATCGCGAAAACGTACCTCCTGAAAATCGGCTCGGCGGGAAAAATCAGCGTATTTAAAATTGGCGTAGTCTTCAAATCGGATGTTGGTGTAGAGGGCATCCTGCCGAAATCTGGCGTATTTAAAATTGGCTTGCTCAGCAAATTTGCTACCAGCGAAGTTGGCCACTTTTGAAAAAGTTGAATACTTAAATTCACTGCCGTTTTCAAAAGTACAGTTTTCAAAGACGGCATTTTCACGAAAATCAGCCGAGTACGTAGTGCCGCCGTCACTATTAACTTCAATGTTGAATATTTTGGTGCGGCTGCCATTTTCTTCAAGGCGTTTGTACGCAATTACATCGCCTTTAAACGTGCAATTCCGAAACACCACTGGCACTTCTACCGTTGTTTTTATCTCTTCCCAGCCTTTTTCTTTTTTGATTTTTCGGTTAGAAAGTTCCGTAAAGTCCAAATCTCCAGTAATAACCACTCCGTCGTACTGAACCGACTGGTGTTTGTCAATGGCTTGAAAAATTTCACGGGCTGAGACTTGTTTTTGGGCGTAAAGCGCCGTGGCAGAGAAGGCGGCCAACAAAAATAATGATAAACGTTTCATAGCTGTATAGGCTGTTTTAGGTTGAATAATTGGTTATGAAGGATAGATGCAAAAAAGAAAACCTAGGTTGCACCGCTTTCCATTAATTTTCAAATAAAAGACCGTTTTCCGCAAACCAATATCCCGCAGTACCCGTCGAAAGGGGTTTCCAACGATTTAAATCAAACATACCAGCCCCTTCTGGCGTAGCGGCAATTTTAACCACACTGACAGCTTGCTTTTTTTGGTTCCACGTCAGTTTTTTGCCTTCTTCGCAAGTTTCAGGTTTTCGAGCATCGCCCAATAGAAAATAAGCCGCCTGACTGCCAAATACGCGGACAATGCCTTTCTCATCAATGCAAACGGACGTTTTTTCGTCCACACCAATGCCTTTTGGCTTTTTTATTCCATCGGTTTTCATGCGGGCCAAAAACGCCAGATGCCGCCCGTGTCGACTGCGGTTGCTATAATGCGTATCGGTAATGATATTTTTAAGTACTGGAATATCAATAAATCCACCGTTGAGCAAGGTCATTTTGGAATCAAAAGGATTAGTGAGCGCTTCTACCGAATTGATGCCGTCGTTGAGGGCTGCAAAGCTTACGCCTCCCAAAACGGCACACCCCGCGCTGGTTCCGCCCACGGGCGCTTTTTTGACGTGAATCAGGTAGTTGATGGCGTCTTCTACGGGCGTATCCTGCCAAAATTTCACGTAATTCCCTTGGTCGCCGCCCGCAATAAACAGCAATTCCGCCTGCCGAATCCGTGCGGCAGTGCTGGGATGGAGGGCCAATTCGCGCGAATTAATCAGCAATGTCTCCACCGAATTAACGCCGCCCAATCCATAAATAAAATCGTTGTAACCCGTCGTACCGCTTGCCCTGATTATGACCACATCTCCGCCTTTGGCGCGCTCAATCATCCACCTGAGCGCCTCTTTTACATCGGTACTCCCTCCTCCCAATACATAGCCGTTGATGGTGGGGACTTGTACGTCGGTCGTATCGCCAGTGATGCCAATCGACGCTAAAGCAGCACTTGGGGGAGTCTGCGCCCCCGAAATTTGGACAAAATTTATCCCTAACAAAAGAAAAAAAGCAAATTTCAGCCGCATCAAAAATTGGGTTAGAGTATATAAATTTAGGGTAACTATTGAGCAGTAATGATAAGAAATAAAAGGCTCAAATTGTGGTTAAATTTGTTTAAAACAAGAAAAATCAGACCTTTGGGTCCTCAAATTACTCCTTTGAAACCACGCTCTTTATGCGAATCTTTCGTTCCTCAATTTATATTCTATCAGTATATTTATTGATTATTAGTTGTGTCCGTCAAAAAATAACGACGAACAAAGACAGCGTTCACTTATTATTAGGCAATCCGACCAACGCGCAGGCAAGTGAATCAGCTCCCGATAACTACCTGATTGTGAAACCCCAATATGCTTTGTCTTACAATCGCGCCAAGGGGCACGCCAACTGGGTGGCATGGGAGTTATCGCAAAAATGGCTTGGCAGCAGCGACCGTCAAAATGATTTTCGCCCCGACCCTGTTTTACCCGCTTCTTGGTACAAAGTTACGCCAAATGATTATAGCAATTCAGGATTTGATCGGGGTCACTTATGTCCTTCTGCCGACCGTACCAATTCTGTCGACAACAATTCAAGCACTTTTGTGATGACCAATATGATTCCGCAAGCGCCTGAACTGAACCGCGAAGCGTGGGCGTATCTGGAAGAATATTGCCGCGAACTGGTGGCGCAAAAATACCGCCTTTTTATTGTTTGCGGCACCTACGGCACGGGCGGCGAAGGCAGCAAAGGAACATTAAATAAGCTAGACAACTCCGTCAATGTACCCGCTAGGGTATACAAAGTCATCACGATTTTACCCGAAAACGGAACCGTCAACGACATCAACGCCAATACGCCCGTCATTGCGGTTGATTTTCCCAACAAAACAAGTGCACTACAAAATGCGGGTTGGTTTCGATTTATCACCACGACCGCCGATATTGAGAAAAAAACGGGACTTACTTTTTTTGCCAACGCGCCCAAATCCACGCAAGCGAGCCTCCAAACCAAACGCTTTGACTTCACCAACGCTCCACTTAACGTAGACACCAAATGCCGTCAATACAACGGTCGGCAGCTCTATATCGGCAAGAGCGGCGGGTGTTACTATATCAATTCCAACGGAAATAAATCGTACGTTGAACGCAACCTATGTAACTGTCAATAAGCATATTAGACTCACTCTCCCCAAGCCGTAATCAACAGATTGCGGGGGCCGCCGTTGTCGCGGTGTTCGCAGAGATAAATCCCCTGCCACATTCCCAAGGCCAAGCGCCCGTTTTGGATAGGTAGCAATACTGAACTGCCCAACAAAGCGGCTTTCAGGTGCGCAGGCATATCATCATCGCCTTCATAATTATGCAGGTAATCGGGGTCATTTTCGGGAACTGCTTTATTGAAAAAAGTCTCAAAATCTTGGCGTACGGTCGGGTCGGCATTTTCGTTGAGGGTCAGCGAAGCCGAAGTATGTTGGATAAATACCTGACACATACCAACTTTCAGCTCCCTTAATTGCGGCAGCGCCTGCAACACCTCCGCCGTAATCAAATGAAAACCTCTTTTTCGTGCTTTTAAGCGTAGGGATTGTTGAATGAATTTCATAAAATCTTCACCATTTCAAGCCAAAACAAATACCAACATGATTTAAACTACCAGAGATTATTAATATGATATAAGACCTACAACAACTGTATCAACAATATTTATAGATGCCATTTACGTAGGTCTTTGCGTTATAGCGACAAAATCACATATAGCTAGTTAAACGGCATTTTTTACCTTTTCTCAAATACAAATCTCACTAATAGGCAGGCAACACCTACTTGCCAAAATCTATATTCATTTGCTTCTCTACAAATAGGGATAAAAAAAATCAAAATAGCATATTAATACGTTTTTAAATCCCCAAAAACGCAAAATTTATCAGTAAATACGACCAGAAAAAGACTTTTTGCAAATTATTAATAGCCCAAAAGAAATGAAATCAAGTATTTATTATACCTAATAAAACAACAACAGGATATTTATTGGGTATACTTATACCCAAATATACACCATAAAATATGCCTTCAAAATCAAACTCATCGGAGAGAGTAAAGGGGAAAATTGACGTATTTATTCTAAAGTTCAATATCCTATTTTGTGGAATTGTCCTCTTTATCTCAGGAATTGTAGACTTACAACACAGCTGCGAATACAGCGGTTCTTTCTTATGTATTGCAGGATTGGCCTTGCACCCTACCCCGTGGAAATCCTTAAACGATAAACTTAAATGGAAAACCAGTAGACGTATTCAACTTACGTTGATTACAGGTTTAATCATTTTCAGAATCATCGCTCATCTCATGCATTTGTACCCAAAAAACCGATGATGCCAACAATCCCATCCACAAGCGTATTATTTTCAAGGTAATTCACCAATAAAAAGCATCTAAAATCCTGTAAAATACAGCTTTAGATGCTTTTTAATCAATCAACTTTAAGGTTACTTTCCGATACAAAACTTACTGAAAATATTGGCCAACAAATCGTCGTTGACGATTTGGCCCGTAATTTCTCCTAAATGGTGCAACGCCACGCGAATATCCTGCGCCAAAAAATCGCCCGTGATTCCCATTTCCAATCCATTGAGCGCATCAGTCAGGGCTTGTTGGGTCTTGACCAGATGTTCGTAATGACGTAGGTTCGTTACGACCGTATCAGAGGCGGCATTGGCCAAATAATTTGAAGCCACCAAGGCTTCCTTGAGGGCTTCGATACCTTCGCCTGTTTTGGCGGAGATAGTAACCTCACCCCTATCCCCTCTCCTTTCTGGAAAGGCAGATTTAAAGCCCTCTCCAGTAAGGACGGGGCCGTCCCACGGAGGGTTGGGGGTGGTTAAATCCGCCTTATTCCTCACCCAAATCACCTTTTTTTTCTCCTCCAATCCTTCAGCTAGTGTTTCTACCTCCGCCAGTGTCTCATCACTATCAAACAACATCAACACAATGTCAGCTTGATTCATCGCTCGCTTAGAGCGCTCAATACCAATGGATTCTACAATATCTTCGGTTTCGCGGATGCCTGCTGTGTCGATGATGCGGAACTTGATACCGTTGACATAAAGCACATCCTCTATCACGTCGCGCGTGGTGCCTGCGATGGCCGTTACGATGGCTTTTTCTTCGTTCAACAGGGCGTTGAGCAAGGTAGATTTGCCCACATTGGGTGCCCCGATGATGGCCACGGGCACACCCTCTTTGAGCGCATTGCCGAAATCAAACGACTCAATCAACGGCGCGATGGCCGTTTGCAAACTGATAATCAGTCGTTTGAGGTCGTCACGGTTGGCAAACTCCACATCTTCTTCGCCAAAATCCAGTTCGAGTTCTACCATGGAGGCGAAGTGAATCAATTCTTCACGAAGTGAGGTTAATTTCTTGGAAAAACCGCCCCGCAATTGGTTTAACGCCGTGCGGTGACTCACCGCCGAATCGGCCGCAATGAGGTCGGCAACGGCTTCGGCCTGCACCAAATCAAACTGACCGTTGAGAAATGCCCGCTGGGTAAACTCCCCTGGGCCCGCCAAACGCGCCCCCGAACGAACCAACAGTTTTAGAATCTGGCGAATGATGTAGTCGGAGCCGTGGCAGGATATTTCAACGGTATCTTCTTTGGTAAACGATTTGGGCGACTTAAAAACCGCTACCAGCACTTCATCGACGATGGTTTCACCGTCGCGGATGGTGCCAAAATGTAGCGTATGCGTTTCTACTTTTCGGAGATCTTTTCCCTTAAAAATTTGGTTTACTACCTCAAATGTCCCTTCTCCCGACACGCGTATCACCCCGATGGCACCCACGCCCGAGGCCGTGGCCAAGGCGCAGATAGGTTCTTGTTGTAGCATGTTTAAAACGTACTTAGTCGTTTAAAAATAAACAACAGTTTTTTAGTCGCTCCATTGTACTCGTTGGTGTCCAATGAGTTAAGCAACTCCCAACCTTCTTCGCCCATCTTGTTCAATTGGGTTTCGATGTCTGCCGCGTCCAGTTTTGTACCCCAAAAGCCCCCCGGCTTAAATTCAATTACTTTATATTCAAATTTTGGCATGGCCTTTTCTTTTGATAAAAATGCTTTCTAACTAGGGCAAAGATACGCTTTTAGGCTTTCTTGGCCTAAAAGCGTAGCCCAAAGCTATCCCTGCCGAAAGGCCCGGCATGGTGCCGTAGTTCCCCGGTTGATTGGGTCGAAGATTAAAAAAATCACGTCTGAGCAAGTTCAGGGTTGTTCCATCTAAATTATTTTTCACCCTTAATCCTCTCACTCCCAAGCCCGCATAGATTTCTATCACCATTTTCTTTTGGGTAATCAAAACGTAGCCTAATTTAAAATGCCCCGCCGAAACCAACCGACGCGTATGTATGACGGCTTCCTCAAAATAGGCACAGCCTCCCCACGTATTGCAATCACGGCCTACTGCCTGTAGTTGGTCGGTCAGCACATTTTTATGAAAGTATTCAAGAGCCGCAAAAAAGCCACCGTTGGGTGAAGACATATCGTTGAAATAATACCGAATTTGACTGCGAAAACGCCACGTCTGTCGGTTGGGGTATTGGTCACGTTCGTAAGAATAGACATTGAAAGAATTATGCCCCCACCCTATTTCCTGCTGAACGCTCCAACGTTTGGGCAACGGCACTTCTAGCCCCAAAGTAAAGGTATTGTCGGGATCAATCAACGTACTCGGAATTGTTTTTAGAATAGCTTTCGGCAACGGAATAACCTGCGCATAAAGCGTTGAAATTGAGGCAATTATTCCCACAAAAAGAAATAAACAGCATTTCACAAAAAAGGAATTTTCTTCCCATTTCAGCCCTTTTCTAACTTTATATTTAATCATGGCTCAATGGAAATTTTGCTCAGCAATTCCAATTTTTCTCCTTTTTGGTAACGGTATTGGTAGAAGCCTCCGTCGCCCGTTACGAGCAAAGTTTTAGTGAGTGGAATCACGTCGAAGGATTTAACATCTTTGAGCGTTTCTTTCAGAACGGGCTGTTCTGGTTTTGAAATATCAAACACTTTCAGTCCATTATCTCCCTCACAAACAAACAGTTGTGTTCCATCCACCCCAAGTCCATACGGACTTTCCATCGGTTGGGTATGCACCAAACGGGGATTCTTCAAATCTGACACATCGACCACATCCAATGAACTCAACGACGTAAACTGACGGCAATTTACGCCTCCTCTCAGTGTTACGTAAGCATACTTTTCCTGAACCACCACGGGGTCACAGCTCTGAACGTGGGTATAACGCGAAAGCAGCGAAGGGCTATTTGGTTGTCGATTGTCAAAAATATACATACCGTCGCTGGCCCCGATGAAGAGATTATCTTTGTACGGAAAAATAGTTTCTAACCCAACGTTCAACATTACGTAATTTTTGGCCACAGGGCTGTCGGGCACGCTGATGTCATATACTTGCAATTTATCCGGCAAAACGCAATACAGGGCATTGCCGACAATGGCAAAACGAGCCATCGAACCGCCAACACCCGACTGGCTATTGGGAGAAATATCGGCACTATTATCAGTAGAACAAGCCAAAACTAAACTCCAAATCGCCGCAACAACGGTGGCGTACAGTACCTTTTTCATGGTCGTATCGTTTTTTTAGCGAAAACACTTTGGACGCTTCATTGTCACTTTTTCCCAACCCATCACCATTCCCTTGGTTTGGTCCACACATTCAAAATAAGCGTTGAGATAAGGGGGATAAGATTGCGCAGGAAAAGCATTTTCGATTCGTTTGACCAACCGAACATTGGTGGGGTCGGCAATGTTGAGCACCACAAAATCCCGCCCGTTATCGGCGTACATCAGGTTCCCTTTTACGGCAATGTCCACATTACCAGGAATTTTAATAAACGAAATCTTTTGGGGAGCGGCGGGGTCAGCGTTGTTGAGCAAATGAACGCCTTTGCCCTGCTCATTGATAAAAAGATAGCTCCCTTTTACATAAATCTTCCCCGGCCGACGGAGCGCCTGCGGCGCTTCGGTGGTTACATTTCGCATTTCGTCGGCGCTAAGATAAACGGGTCGGTAGCCCTCTCCCTTAAATTCTGGGGCACCAGGCGGGGCAATGTCATCGCTCACCTCCGAGACACAACCCAGCAACACAAAGAGACTGATAGTCAGAAGAATAAAACTTGACTTCATGGTGTTTATTGGTTAATTCAAGCTGAACAAAAACGTATTTTACCCTATTTTTTCAATCAATCCCGATTGAAGATTGATTCTCCAACTTTCACCCGTTACTACTTTATCTTCTACGTCGCGGTACTCGATGGAGAGATTTTCTTGCTCAAATTTCAACCACGCAAAACCATTGTAGCCCACGCCAATCCGACGGATATTTTTCCTTCTTCGTTGGTCATAAAAAAGAATGGAATCAGTATCTACGCGCGGCGCGTCTATCTCGACCGGCATCCCGCCGTGTCCGATGCAACGACCATGAATGGGCAACCCTCCCACCTTCCGTTCTCGGTAACCAACCAGCCGGTGCTCATGCCCCCACATCCATAACACAGGACGTAAAAACTCACCAAACAGTTGTCTGATTTGCCGCGCTGGACGCGGAAAAGATTTTCTAAAATCCGAAAAGGGGGGATGATGGCTCAAAAAAATGATGCCGCGACGGTCGTCGGGGTTGTCGAGATGCAGTTGATTTTTTAGCCAATTGACTTGTTCTTTCCGTAAATGGCAATCTGGCGGCGAAAGAATCTCGACAAAAGGGCGTTCCACCGAAGTATAGCCTGTATCCAAGCCAATCACTCGCCAATAATCATTTTCAAGGCAGAAAAAGCCCGCTTTCTGTTCTCGAATTACGGAGGCGTCTGACGGGCTCCCTATCAAAGGATTGTTAGAAGTAGCCAACCCGTCTGACGGTTTTAAACCGTCGGACGGGTTCATCTCAAGTTTCAACCCGTCGGACACCGCATTGGCTTCGCGCACGCCCATCGTCGGCAAAAGCATTTTATAAAACGCCGCTCCGTTTGAATACATTTCGTGGTTGCCAGCCAGGGCTAGGCTTCCCCATTTGCCACGGGGCCACGACGCTTTGGGGCTGATAAAATTATCGTGTACTTCCGATGGCGCACCCACAAAATAAATATCCCCTAAGTGAATCGAATAATCTGGTTTATGGAAGGCAACGACCGCGCCCACGCGGTCAGATTCGGGCGTATCAGAAGCCCAATCAGAGAGCAACGCAATCTGGGTCGTTTCGTTTGCGACCTTCATTTTGTAAACCCCCGTGTCGTTGCTGGTGGGGTAATATTGATACGGATGACGGGGGCCAAAACGACTTTTGAGGTAATGATAGGCAAAACCAAAGATATTCAGCCATAAAAAATCGGTCAGCTTTCGCCCCGCCTCGGCCTCCTCAAGGGCACTTTGAAATTGGGCGTTTTGGGTACGCAGGTGGTTTTCCAGCTCAGAATGACCTACATCAACGTACTCTTTTAAATCTCGTTTGGGGGTATCAGGCATCTGACTTGTTTTAAAGTCAGCGAATTAAACAAAAAAATGCTAAAATCAAACCTTTAAAATCGTAAACTCCACCCGCCTATTTTTTTTACGGGTCTCTTCAATTTCATTGCTTGCTACGGGTTTGGTAGAGCCCCATCCTTTCACTTGAAGGCGATTTTCGGCAATGCCTTTGCTTACCAAATACTTTTTCACTTCATTCACTCGGTTTTCAGAGAGCTCCATGTTAAGCTTAAAATCGCCTTGATTGTCAGTATGGCCCTCAATGAGCAGCTCCATATTGGCATATTTGACCATCATTTCGGCAATACGGTCTAAGTCGGGCATGGCTTCGGTCAGCAACTCAAATTTACTTTGCTCAAACATGATTCCATTCGGCGTAATTTTCTTGCCTTCTTTGATAGGAACCAACAAAATATTCCGTTTTATATCGCGAAAACGCTTGTCTTTCGATAAATCTACAATCTCATCCAACGGAAAAAATCCATCCTTCACCGCACTCAAACGATACGACTGCTGAACTGGCAAGATAAGTTTATATTCTCCCGTTTCGGGGTCGTATTCCACTTTAGAAACGTTGGTATTGTCTTTTAATAAATTGGTCAAAATTTCGGTCGTAACTGGTTTTCGGGTATCGGCGTCAATCACGCTGCCCGAAATAATCGCTACCGGTTCTGGACGAATGGCGTTGTAAACCTTAAAACGAAACAAATCCTCCCCGCCCATTGAGTTTTGCATGGAGCTTACATAGGCATATTCTCCCGAAGCAGGAATGCTCAAAAAACCATCCCATTGGGGGGTATTAATGGCGGGCCCCAAGTTTTCGGGCTGACTCCATTTGGTCCACGATTCATCCAAACGGCGCGTCATAAAAATATCCCCACCCCCATAACCCGCATGGCCGTAAGACGTAAAATAGAGCGTTTTGTTATCGGTTGCAATAAAGGGGGCACTTTCTACGTCAGCGGTGTTGATGATTGAACCCATGTTGAGGGGCTTACTCCACGAACCATCGCCTTTGACGAAACTAACGTACAAATCACGGTCGCCGTTGGTATCCTGACGCTTGACCGACATCACCAACACATTTCCTTTGGGCGAAAGTGTAAACTCGGTATTGTTCTTTTTATCAAGGTTATAAATATCCTCAATCTTACATTCAACGGGCATCGTCCAGCCCGTTTTTGTGCGGGTAGATTTAGACAAACCAAACGTCATCGTACCATCTGGACGATACACGTTCATGAGGTACAGCGTTTTTCCGTCGGGCGAAATACTCACAATGGCGTTGTTGTCGGCATTGTTGATAGGCGCACCCATGTTTTGCGCTTCATTCCATTGGTCACCCTGCCGCGTAGAAAACCATACATCCTGGTTTTCAGCACCTCCTACATTTTTTTCGTATTTGCCTCTTGTAAAAAAAATGGTTTTTCCGTCGGGCGAAATGATGGGAGCCACTTCTTGCGCTTTGGTGTTTACACCGATGCCCAAATTCTCTTTGATGATTTCTTTGGGCGCATCTTTGAAAACATTGATTTTTGACTCAAAAGGCTTGTTACTTAACGTCAAACCAATGGCATCTATCTGATTATAGCCTTTGACCCGGGCAGGATTGAGAGACACTTTAACGGAGCTAATCCGCATCGTAGAATCAGGAACGTTTACGACCAAAACCCGACCTACTTCAGAGGCGGCGGCCCCAGAGTTTGTCCACACCGAAACCTCCTTTCCTGCCTCGTCATAAGCATATACCTGCGTAATACAGCCTTGGTTGAAATTTTCGACAATAAGGATTTGGCGTGCTTTTTGTGGCTTCTCAAAAGCCACCTTAATCCACTCTTCTACGTTGGAATCGGCGTTGTAAGGAGACCACGCACAGGCGCTTTCTCCGAAGGGAGGGATAGTATTTGGCGCTCCCAAAGCTTGGACGGCCCTGTACTCTTGCCCGTAGGTTTCTTTACGAAATTCGGATGAAAACCCCACTAACTTGTTGGCCCACTGAACTTCCTGCGCCTGACTCGTGCAAACCGAAGCTAGAACACACCACCACCATCCGATATGTTTGGCCATCATGAAGAGTTGAGAAATAAATTTATGGAGTAATAATGTTGTAAAAATAATCAAAAATCGTTCCGGAAACAGACCCAATCTTCATAAAACCATTCATTTATTGAGCTTTTGGGGATATATTTATCCAATGTTTACTACTTTCTTCCCACATTGCCCAATAACAACAGCCAATCTTCGTCGAGTGTGGGCGGAATAAGCTCTCGAACCCCCTGGGGTTTAAAATACCCGCCAATGAACCGATTATTGGTGCGCGGACTTATCCATAACGCCCTGATATTGCTTCCGTTAATTTTTTCTACGTTCACTTTAATCGTCCTACTAGAAGGCAGATAAATCATGGCCATACGGTTATTGGGTAGTATAGATACCACCCCATAATCATCACTGCCGTACGTGCCGCGTCCTTCTACCAAGAGGTTCGAAGTAGTATCGGGCCGAAAAAGATACCAAGGCAATCCGTTCATTATTTTTTGAAATAAATTCATCTGGGCCACGCCCGGCAAGTCAAGTTTTTGGCGCCAGTCCTCCCCAAAAGCCCACACCGAACTTCCGTAACATTGACCGCTTCCTCCCCCCAAAAGTGACCAATACGCCTGCCGACGTATCATCAGGGCATTGCCCGCATTTTCATCTTCGTACTGCGATTCCCCCAAGATAAACGCTTTTCGCGGCAACTTTTGGGTTTCTTTCAAAGCCACCTCGTAAACGTGCGGCATATCAGAAGTCCACACACCTTGCTTGCCCCGAAAATACGTATAGACCATGCTGAAATCAAGCCACTTTTCGGCAGGAAACACATCGGTACTTGAATGAGAACTTGCCGCGTGATAAGTCATCAACTGGGTGGGCGCGGTTTCTTTGATGCCCTCGGCCATGGCCCGTTGCACTGCCTCCTCGCGTAGCGGATCACGGTCGCCGCCCATAATCCAGAGAATATTGGAATGGTTGCCAAATCGACGACCAAGGTACCGACCAAAATCGCGACACTTGTCGGTTCCGTTGGCGGTCTGTACCTCAAACCAATTCGTACCGCAACAGCCCAGCCAAGCTGGCACAATCGCCACCAACAACTGCATCCGAGCCGCCATTTTTACGATGTCGTCAACGTACGCGAAGTATCTTTCATTCGGAGTAGAAAAATCCCCCTTTCGTGCAAATGGAGCCTCTCCGTAAGCATTCGCTTGATTGGACTCAGGCGGCAACAATTGCACAAAAATAGTATTAAAGTGCTTAGAATGACGGTGTTCTAAATAAAAACGCGCTTCTTCCAATTTCAATTTATGGAACAATGTCCAGCCTGCATCGGCGTTCATCAGGAAAGCCTGACCGTTACGATTTGTCAGGTAACGCCCATCACGGCTGATTTTTAAGGGAAAAGCATTTGGGGTAACGCTAACGGCTGGAACGGGCTTGGATTTTTTGGTAACTCGCCGTTTTTTTTGGGCAAACAGGGAAGGAATCAACAACACTAAAAGCAATACTGTAAATAACGAATGTCTCATGGGGTAACAATAACAGGTTAGGGAGCGCCAAAACTACTAAAAAGCGGCTATTTCTACAAAAGAGCCGCTTTTTAGGCTGCTATTGGACATATTTTTCGAGTTTTTCGCCCCTTCCTATTTCATTTTGCCGCCATTCTTATCGCCCCATCCAAACGAATAACCTCACCATTAAGCATCTGATTTTCAATGATATGCTTGGCGAGTGCCGCGTATTCATGCGGCTTACCTAGCCGAGACGGAAACGGAACCTGCTGCCCCAACGACGCTTTTACCTCATCAGCCATTCCCATTAGCAGCGGCGTTTCAAAAATACCCGGTGCAATGGTCATTATCCGAATTCCCAACTTGGCAAACTCGCGCGCGATGGGCAGCGTCATTGCCACAATTCCACCTTTCGAGGCAGAATACGCCGCTTGCCCGATTTGGCCATCGAAGGCCGCCACCGATGCCGTATTGATGATGATTCCGCGCTCGCCGCTTTCTTCGGGCTCATTGTGCTGCATCACCGCCGCCGCCAAACGAATCACGTTGAAAGTCCCGATGAGATTGATGGAGATGACGTTGGTAAAACGCTCCAGCGAATGGGGGCCGTTTTTGCCCACAACTCGCTCGGCGGGGCCGATTCCTGCGCAGTTGATTACGCCATCCAGTCCGCCAAAAGCATCGATTGCCGTATCAATGGCATTTTGGACGCTTTCGGGGTTGGTCACATCGGTATGAACAAACAGCGCGTTTTCGCCCAGCTCCGCCTCTGTTTGTTCGCCCACTGTGGTGTTTACGTCGGCCAATACCGCGTTACCTCCGTCTTCAACAATCATTTTGGCCGTGGCCGCTCCCAAACCAGAAGCGCCCCCCGTAATCAAAAATGTTTTCTCCTGAATTTTCATTGTTGCTGATGTTAAAACTTCTGGAATACAATTTAGTACAAATCTCTTAACCCATCATGCAAGCGTTTTGTTAAACCTTATAAAGTGGCTTTAAAAATGCCCTACAAAACCTCATACACCTGAATCAATACTTTATCGGGTTTACGCACACCCGTGGCCACAAAAACCGACTGCGTGAGCCAAGCGTAGCGGGGATCGGCGGTTTCAAACACAGGAATGGAACGAAAATAGTACTGCGACGGCAATACTTCTTCACCCGCCGCGAGTCGTTTCATTACCGCCGCAGGGCCTCGTCTAAGTCCCTGATTGACAATTGTTATCAATGCTCCATCGTCGGTTTTCAGCACATAACGCGCGTCTACTTCAGCTACTTCATCGGTTCGAATCAACTGCCAATCGTAGCCTCCTGCCTGAATAGTTCCTTTTATTTTTGCCCCTTCAAACGTCCCCCCTTTGATGGGTATCATCCGACGATTGCCCTTGGGCGTATCTCCCAACACCTGTATTTCTGCCACTTCTACCCGCAGCTCAAAAGCGAATTTCAATTCCATTCTTTATGATTTTTGGTTAAGGGTTTGAATATCAAACCCCGCAATCTGTTTGTAACGATTCATTACTTCTTCCAACTCCGCTTGCGGTATTTGGTCTTCCGAAAAACCGTTGGGAAAACGTTCTTCCATGCGGTCCATGATTTCGTCGGGACCTTTGGCGCGGTTTTGCAACACCACTTTTGCCGTAGCAGGCACGCGCTCATCGTTGTACGCCATTAACGCTTCCGTGGGATTTTGCGTATTTTTCAAACATTCCGCCAAATAATCGGCATCCAAAATCGCCTGCGACGCCCCGTTGGAACCAATCGGGTACATGGGATGGGCGGCATCGCCGAGCAAGGTTACGCGGCCAAACGTCCAGCGTTCCAAGGGATTTCGGTCCGACATCGGAAATTCGTACACGACTTTGGCTCCCGCAATCATGGCGGGTACATCAAGCCAGTCAAAGGTCCAATCTTGGTATTTATTGACCAATCGCAGCTGGTCTGCGGGGCGATTCCAATCCCTTACTTCTAGTTTTTGTTGCTCGTTTGCACGCACATTCGCCACCCAATTGATGAGTTTATTTCCCTCCGCATCAGGCTCAGGATGAATGGGATACGCCACTATTTTTTGGGCATTATGCCCCACCATCACCATCGTTGTCCCGTTCAGAAACGGCTTCATCCGCGTGGTGCCCCGGTACAAGATATTGGAAGAATACACCGGCGGGCCTTCGTTGGGATACAGTTGTTGCCGCACCACCGAATTGATTCCATCCGCTCCAATCAGCAAATCGCCCCGCTCCTGCCCGATGTTTTGTCCCGTTTCTTTGTTTACAAAATGCGCGATGACTTCCCCTTCGTTTTGTTCGAAAGAGGCCAAATGATGGTTGGTCAGGAGTGCCTCACTGCCCAAAACCCGCGTGGCTTCTTCAAAAAGCAATTGTTGCAACCTACCGCGATGGACTGAAAATTGGGGCCATTTATACCCCGCAAACCGCCCGCGTGGCTCGCTCCAAAAAGGCTGTCCAAATTTATTAAAATAGGCCAAATCGGTCGTTTCAATGGCATTTTGGGCAATAATGGATTGCAGGCCAAGGTGGGTAAGCACCCGAACCGAATGCGGCAGCAAATTGATACCAACCCCCAGCGGTTTTACTTCTTTGACCGATTCAAAGACTTTTACTTCCAGCCCGAGCTTGTGTAGGCAAAGGGCGGTGGTCAACCCACCAATGCCCCCGCCAATGATTAGTACTTTCATATTTTTTTTAAACCGAATATTAAATAAAATCACGCAAAGTCACTAAGACGCAGAGATTTAAAAGAAAATGCTGGTGCGCTCGGTTGCTCACAACCGAGCACGAGGGTTGCTCACAACCCAACGCAAAGCGCTTCAAACACTCCAAAATTTATGCTCAAACGCTTAAAAGCTGACAAGTTACTTCAAATCTGGAAATCATATTGCCCTAAAAACAAAAACCGCGTAAGGACTCACCCCACGCGGTTTGACTATTGAATGCCAGAAATTATCTAAACTCGTCGTTAATCATGGCCAATACTCCCGCTCCCGGACACAAATCCTCTTCTTTTAGACTGTTCAGCGGACGCTTATCTGACTTGATGATTTCGTGTAAATCCTTGCTGTCGGGGTCGACGTACACCAATCCCGTCAGGATTTCACCTTCGGCTTTGGCTTGTTGCAAACGACTCATCGCCGCCTGACGGTCGCGCGGATCCCAGCCGTCGGCGAGCTTGTGCAACTGCACCGACGAACCGTCGTGGAGTTCGACGTCTACCGAACTTCCGCTGTCGTACGAGACGGTAATCTCTTCTTTTTCAGGGACGTACCCAATTTCGGCCAACGCCTCAATGTGATCGCGCACGTAATCGTACGACTTGGTAGAACCCACGTTGTTATTGAAAGTCACGCAAGGAGAAAGCACGTCAATGAGCGCAAAGCCATTGTGTGAAAGCGCCGCTTTGATGAGCGGTACGAGCTGGGTTTTGTCGCCCGAAAAGCTGCGCGCCACGAACGTAGCACCCAACTCCAGCGCCATACCCACCAAATCAATGCCTTCAAACGGATTGACGGAACCGCTTTTGCTGACCGAGCCCGCATCGGCTGTGGCCGAATCTTGTCCCTTGGTCAGACCGTAGCAACCGTTGTTCATTACGATGTACAACATGTTGAGGTTACGACGGATGGCGTGCACAAACTGCCCCATCCCAATCGAAGCCGTGTCGCCGTCGCCCGATACACCGAGGTAAATCAGGTCGCGGTTGGCCATGTTGGCCCCCGTAGCCACCGACGGCATCCGCCCGTGGACGGAGTTGAACCCGTGCGAGTTGTTGAGGAAATAGTTTGGTGTTTTGGACGAACACCCGATGCCCGACAGTTTGGCCACGCGGTGCGGTTCAATCGACATCTCGTAGCACGCCTGCACGATGGAGCCACTGATGGAATCATGCCCACAGCCCGCGCAAAGCGTCGAAATCACCCCTTCATAATCTGTTTTAGTGAAGCCTACCGCGTTTTTGGGCAGGTCGGGGTGACGAAATTTTGGTTTTATATACGTCATTACCGTTAAATGTGTTTACTCGTTTAAAAAGTTTTCAATTTCAGTTCGTAAAATCGGAATATACTGTATTACAATTCCACTTTACTTTTAGGCTCGAAGCCTATTGATAGGGTGCGCGCTACTGCGGTGATTTTAGTTCATAATTTGTACTTCTTCCTCCTGCAGCCTCTTTTTGCAACACTTCCTTATTTATTAAATCATTAATATCCCTAATTGCCGTATCTTTTGAGCATTTTGCCATCTTAGCCCATTTCATTGAGGTCAGCTTGCCTTCAAATCCATCCAATAATTTGTTTAAAATCTTCTTTTGTCTTTCATTAATAATGGTTTTTGAATGCGTGTTCCAAAAATCAGCTTTAAACATTACTCGTATCAAAAGGTTATCGGTGGCTTTTAAAGCATTGATCAGGCAGCTTAAAAACCATTTTATCCACTCGGTTATGTCAAGGTCTCCTTTTTGCGTCCTTTCAAGATTTTCGTAGTATTCTTTTCTTTCTAACCTAATTTGAGCGGACATACTATAAAATCTTTGCGTGCTTTTATCCGATTGAGCTAACAACATATCGGTCAGGGCTCTGGTAATTCGACCATTTCCATCTTGAAATGGATGAATTGTTACAAACCAAAGGTGAGCAATTGCCGCTTTTATCACTAAATCAATTTTATTTTCTTCATTAAACCATTCTAAAAATCGGCTCATTTCTATCTCAATCAAATCAGCATCCGGGGCTTGAAAATGAACTTTCTCTCTTCCCGCCGCACCAGATACAACTTGCATTTTGCCCAGGGTATCTTTCCGCCAATCAGCAACCGTTATTTTGAATATTCCACTTCTTCCGGTTGGGAATAATCCTGCGTGCCAATCAAAAAGTCGCTCTTTCGTTAACGGTTTGAAACAATTATGGGTGGCATCAATCATCATATCAACCATTCCGTCAACATATCTATCTGACGTTATTGTACCAGCCAAATTCATCCCCAATCTTTGGGCAATTGAAGAACGAACTTGCTCGGGATTCAACAGTTCTCCTTCAATTTCTGCCGATTTCAATACGTCCGAAGTCAAGGTTTCAAGTAAGGCTTCATCACGTAATTCAAAACCCAGAGATTCCATTTTACCAATTAATCGACCTTGTAGATTTCTCGCTTCACTCAGCAGCGTAATTAAGTCATCACTATGCCAAGTAAAATGTGGCCAATTATATTGTTGATGTATGAACAAACTCATTCGTCTTATAATTTGCAACGAATATACCCCTTAATCGTTGCAAACCAAAGTTATCGTTGCATTTTTTGCGTTGAATAAGCCGATTATTCGTTGCTCGGTCCTGCTTGCACGTAAAGTTTCTCCGCATCAAACAGGGTAATTTACTCTATACTATGCGCCTGTTTCATCTTATTTTAGGCTTGAAGCCTGTTAATAGTTGTCACTCGCGAGACGCGAGCGACTGCGAGAAGGTTATTTGACGTCATATTCTAAATTCCCTTTTGCAAGATTATGAGCCTCACAAAGTACTTGTAGATTATCTAATAATGTTTCACCTCCTTTTGACCAAGGTTGAATATGATCAAAATGAATATTATCACCGGTTACTGTAATGCCACATAATCTACACTTATTTCCATCTCTCATTAAAACTTGCACTTTCAACCTCTCACTTGGTTGTCTTTTGGTTATATGCTTAAAAACAATTTCAGTATTCGGTTTTTTCTCAAAAATATATGCTTCATTTTCAACTTTTTGCTCGCCATCAATATTAATATATTCAACAAAAGCTTCAAGTGCTTTTAACCAAGAACCAAACCGTTTCTCATATGGTCTTGTTGAGTATTTAGAAAGTGGTCGTTTTAATTCTTTATACAGCGGTTGTCGTCCAAGGTGCAGCCAAACTTTTTCTATATTTTCAAATAGGTCTAAATCTGAAATATCCCGTTGAACTTTTATTTGTAACTCTGCTTTTTCTAAAGCTTTACTCCAGTTTCCAAATCGTTTTTGATAGGTCCCAAAACTATATTTTCCATTCTCCTCGTACTCAAGTGTTGTAATTTTCTCTTTACCAAGTTTTAATGCAACCTTTTTGAGATCGTCCAGCAATTCTTGCTCAGATATATTTCTATTGTATGTCTTTAGTTCAAATTTCATTGCCAAACTATCTGTTATCTTGTGATTGCCAATAACGGTTCAAATATTGGAGTTTCAGAAAAAATCAGACAACGCCAAGCCAATCTATTACAGAAGTGAAATTAAATTTAGCTATTCATAGGATTAGAAATCCCTAATTAGTATTGTTCCGGACGCTGGCCGCTGCCAATTTAAATTCGCAACAGACTACGCTACAACTTTATCGCTTCCAAATGCTTGGCAATTCCGTTACGAATCGCATCGGCCGTAATGGGCATTCCGTCGTAGTTTAAGACTTTGATTAGTTTCTTTGGGTTGATTTCCAATTCATTAATCAACAGTGTACGGAACTGCGCGTCGCGGTTTTGCTCAATCACAAATACTTGGTCGTGGGCTTCGATAAACGCCTCCACGGAAGCATGGAACGGAAAGGCCGTGGCGCGCATGGCGTCCAACGTAATCCCTTCTTCTTGTTTCAACAAATCGAGCGCTTCCAAGGCCGCGTAGGTCGTGGTACCGAAGAAAATCATGCCGATGTTGCTTTCGTTTTGGGCCTGATAAAACTCCGGCAACGGTAGGATTTCCTTGGCCGTATCCCATTTCTTAGACAAACGATCCAGCACCTGCGCATTTTTCACGCCGTCTTCGGTGTAGCGCGCATATTCGTCGTGGGAAGTTCCCCGAGTAAAAAATGAGCCCTTGGTGGGGTGCGTGGCCGGGAGCGTCCGGTACGGAATGCCGTCGCCGTCCACGTCCAAGTAACGGCCAAACTGATTGCCCATGGCGCTCAAAGCGTCCAAATCTTCGGCGGTATACACTTTACCCCGGTCGTAGCGACGGGCATCATCCCACTTTAGGGGCGCGGATAAGTGTTCATTCATGCCCAAATCAAGGTCGGTCATGACAATGATGGGCGTTTGGAGGCGTTCGGCCAAGTCGAAGGCATCAGCCATAAAGTCAAAACATTCGGACGGATTGCTCGGAATCAACAGTACGTGTTTGGTATCTCCGTGCGAAGCATAGGCCGCCAACAGCAAATCCGATTGCTGCGTCCGCGTGGGCATCCCCGTAGAAGGCCCGCCGCGCTGCACATCCACCAATACGGCGGGGATTTCGGCAAAATACGCCAGTCCCAAAAACTCATTCATCAGCGAAAGCCCCGGACCGCTGGTAGCCGTAAAGGCCCGGGCGCCGTTCCAGTTGGCTCCCAACACCATACCAAAGGCCGCCAATTCGTCTTCGGCCTGCACGATTGCCACTTTTTTAAGGCCCGTTTCGGGGTCAACGCGCAAACGATTAGAATACTTAGCAAATGCCTCTACCAACGACGTAGAGGGCGTAATGGGATACCAACCCGCTACCGTAGCTCCCGCGTACACGGCCCCGATTCCGCAAGCGGTATTGCCGTCGATGACGATGGCATCACCCACCAAGTCGCGACGCTCCACGCGCAGTCCCAACGGATGCTCGTAGTTTTCTTTGATGTAGGTTACACCCGCCATCATGGCCTGCACGTTGGGCTCAATGAGTTTGGGCTTTTTCTTGAATTCATCGGCAATGATGCCTTTCACCACCTCCAACTCAATGTCCAACAGGGCCGCCAAAGCGCCCACGTAAATCATATTTTTGAACAACTGCCGCTGACGAGCGTCAGAGTAGAGCCGCATACAAATCCCAATCATCGGAATACCGATGTAATTGACGTCTTCGCGGATAAAATCTTTGTGCAGGTTTTTGGTATTGTCGTACAAAAAATACCCGCCCGGTTTTACCGAAACTACGTCTTGTTTCATGCTTTGCGGGTTGACACACAGCATGATATCTACTCCTTCGCGGCGGCCCAAATAGCCCTTTTCGCTAACTCTCACTTCATACCATGTTGGTAATCCCTGAATATTGGAAGGAAAAATATTTTTGGCGGTCATAGGGACGCCCATTCGAAAAATGGACATCGCAAACATATTATTGGCACTGGCCGAACCCGTCCCGTTGACGTTGGCAAACCGTACTACTAAGTCGTTAATTGTGGCTTGTTGTTGCATTGATTGTAAGGTTGAACCTCTCCCCCTACCCCCAATAAGGGGAATTGAACCCTCTCCTAAAAGGAGAGGGCAGGGTGAGGTTAAATAGTTTCTAAAACACTCGTTTGACAGCCTGCTTTGGTTACTGAATACAAATATTTCTGCATATCCCACGCTGACGTAGGGCAACGCTCGGCGCACAAGCCGCAGTGAAGACACACATCTTCATCTTTGACCATCACTCGACCCGTTTTGAGCGTATCTGAAACGTACAAATCTTGGGATAAATTATCGGCGGGAA
This sequence comes from Runella aurantiaca, assembly GCF_003339505.1. Taxonomy (GTDB): domain Bacteria; phylum Bacteroidota; class Bacteroidia; order Cytophagales; family Spirosomataceae; genus Runella; species Runella aurantiaca. The sequence goes on along the minus strand of NZ_QPIW01000001.1, from coordinate 642,992 downwards.
CCAGAAGCCGCGAACGCAAATCTTCTTCTTCGCCATTGACGGTGAACGTGATACACGACGTGGGACACACATCCATGCAGGCATCACATTCAATACATTTATTTTCGGTAAATACCGTTTGAACATCACAGTTGAGGCAACGCTGGGCTTCTTTAAAACCCGTGTCGGGGCTAAAGCCCAATTCCACTTCTTTTTTACGGTCTTTCAGGGTCAACGCTTTGTCGGCGTGCGGCACCTTAAAACGCTCATCGTCGGAGACGGGGCTATCGTAAATCCACTCGTGAATCCCCATTTTCTGACTGATCAGATTGGTATACGGAGATGGACGGTCATGGACAGATTTTTCACTGCAAAACAAATCAATCGAAACCGCCGCCGAATGTCCCTGCGCTACGGCCGTGATGACGTTTTTGGGGCCCATGGCCGAGTCGCCACCGAAGAATACGTTTGGAATTGAGGATTGGAAGGTTTTTTCATCCAATACCGGCAAGCCCCATTCGTTAAACTGCAAGCCCAAATCGCGTTCAATCCACGGAAATGAGTTTTCTTGTCCGATGGCCACCAACACATCATCGGCTTCGATAAATACATCAGGCTCACCCGTTGAGACGAGTTTGCGGCGGCCGTTTTCGTATTTTGCCTCCACTTTCTCAAACATCATTCCTTTGAGTTGGCCTTCTTCCACCACAAACGATTTCGGAACGTGACATTCGAGAATCGGAATATCTTCGTGCAACGCATCCTCGATTTCCCATGGCGATGCTTTCATTTCTTTGAACGGACTGCGCACCACCACTTTTACTTCTTCTCCCCCCAAGCGGCGAGAGGTGCGACAGCAATCCATGGCCGTGTTTCCACCACCTAAAACGATTACTTTTTTGCCGATTTTGGCCGTATGCTCAAACGCCACACTCGCCAACCACTCAATCCCGATATGGACGTGGGCTTTGGCATCCCAACGGCCCGGCAAGTCGGCCAAATCTTTTCCTTTGGGCGCGCCAGTACCCACAAATACGGCATCATACCCTTGGTCCAAAACATCCCGAAGGCTGTTTACGCGGGTATTGAAATGCGTATGGATGCCCAAATCAAGCACAAAACCTACTTCTTCGTTCAACACGCTATCGGGCAAACGAAACGAGGGAATTTGACTGCGCATCATCCCTCCACCCATTGGTTGGTCATCATACAGATGGACTTCATAGCCCAACGGAGCCAAGTCACGGGCCACCGTCAGCGAAGCGGGACCACCACCGATGAGGGCAATTTTTTTACCGTTTGGTATAAAAGGGCCTTGGGGCATAAAGCTCGTTACATCCCCTTTGTTATCAGCCGCAACGCGTTTAAGGCGACAAATCGCCACCGGCTCTTCTTCCACGCGCCCGCGTCGGCAGGCGGGTTCACAAGGGCGGTCGCAGGTACGACCCAAAACACCAGGAAAAACATTGGATTCCCAGTTGACCATGTAGGCCTCGGTGTAGCGTTCGGCCGCAATGAGCCGAATGTACTCGGGTACAGGTGTATGCGCCGGACACGCGTATTGACAGTCCACAACCTTGTGGAAATATTCCGGGTTTTTAATGTCAGTCGGTTTCAAGGAGATACGTTTTGAATAATCAATGTACGCAAGTTAATCAACAATAAACAAAAGTTAAAGAAGATACATAAACGTTTTTGGAGGGAGGAAGGCAAACGATTTGATGGGTATTTTCATTAGTTAATTGTGCTTAATTTGCTATTTTTTGGCAATTACTGTATTTTGTTTGGTATATCAAAGTCCATGTTATCCAAATATTACTTGAAGGTTACGTGATTTTTTCAATGGTATTTTACGGAATTTCAAAACTGTAGGCTACATGAGAAGAAAATGACAAATTTTGCCTTTGTAAAGTAATAGCCCGTAAAAACGAAGTACTGCTTCGTACACCATTTTTAAAACACGCTGTATTCCTTTACAGAAGGCAATCATCTTTTGAACCAATAAACCATACGAATGAACAAGCACGCAATTTCCTTATTTTTAGCATTTTGGGCACTCTCTTTTTCTTATTTTTCTAAGGCCCAATCCTTTCATAACAACAAAATCGTGGCCCACCGAGGAGCTTGGAAAAACACGGGAGCCCCCCAAAACTCCATTGCATCGTTGGAGAATGCCATCAAACTGGGTTGTGTCGGCTCAGAATTTGACGTTAGAATGACCAAAGATGAAGTGTTGGTCATCAATCATGACGCACATTACGAAGGAATGGACATCGAAAAAACCGATTATGCCGAACTTATCAAAAAACCCTTGAAAAACGGTGAGCAGCTTCCGACGCTGGAAGAATACCTGAAAGCGGGTAAAAAACAAACCAAAACCATGCTCGTGACCGAAATCAAACCCTCGCCCGCGGGCAAAGAGCGCGCCATGATTTTGGCCGAAAAAGTGGTCAAAACCGTTGAAAAGTTAAAGGCCCAAAAATGGGTAGTGTACATCAGTTTTGACTACGACATCCTGAAGAAAGTACGGGAATTAGACAAAAACGCCAAGCTGCAATACCTCAACGGAAATATCTCAGCGGCTCAACTTCAAGCCGACAACATCGGTGGGCTAGATTATCACTTCAGCGTTTTGCAAAAAGACGAACAATGGATTGCCAACGCCAAAAAACTAGGCGTTGCCACCAACGCCTGGACCGTCAATGACACCTTGGTAATGGATTATTTTTTGGTGCGGGATATTGACTACTTAACGACCGACGAGCCCGAAAAAGCCTTGGTACGGGGTGCACGTTTTGCCAAAGAAAAACGCAAATTGGTCTGGAGTGACGAATTTAATTATACAGGGTTGCCCGATGCGTCCAAATGGGGTTATGAAGTCGGCGGAAAAGGTTGGGGAAACAATGAGTTGGAATATTACACCAACGCCGATACTTCTAATGCGCTCGTTAAAAACGGCGTTCTTTCCATCACGGCCCGCAAAAACAAATTTGAAAACCGAGACTATACTTCTGCCCGACTCCTAACCAAAGGAAAAGCCGAATGGACTTACGGTCGCATCGAAGTACGGGCAAAATTGCCCAAAGGGCGCGGCACATGGCCTGCCATCTGGATGTTGGGCAGCAACATCGAAACCGCCGGTTGGCCAAAATGTGGTGAAATCGACATCATGGAGCACGTCGGCTATGACCCCGATACGCTCGTGGGCACCATCCACACCCAAGCCTACAACCACGTGAAGGGAACCCAAAAATCAAAGAAGATTTTCATTAAAAATCCCTACACCGAATTTCACGTTTACGCCATTGATTGGACGCCCGAGAAAATGGATTTTCTGTTGGATGGCAACGTCTATTTGAGTATTCCCAACGAACACAAAACCGTCAATGAATGGCCCTTTGATAAGCCCGAGTACTTGTTGCTCAATGTAGCCGTGGGCGGCAATTGGGGCGGTGCAAAGGGCATTGACGAAAGCGTTTTCCCCGCCAAGATGGAAGTAGATTATGTACGAGTGTTTCAATAATCAAAAACGCTCATCCCTCCAAAAACTGAAACGACCTTTAATTAACACAAAATGAATCGAATCCTGCTGAGCGCCGTTGCCGTCCTCCTTACCATTTCCTTTCAAGCTTGTAAAACATTCAAAGGGAGTGAGAAATCCACCATTGAGCAAGCCATGGTCAGGGCCATGCAGTGGCAGGAAGCCAACCCGATTTTCGCGAAAGCACCCACCGACTGGACAAACGGGGCTTATTATGCGGGCGTGATGCGCGCCCACAAATCGACGCGAAATCCTGCATTTTTGACCACTCTGGTTGAAATGGGCAAACGTAACCAATGGAAAACCTACGACCGGTATTTCCACGCCGACGATGTGGCCATTTCCCAATCTTATTTGTACCTGAACTCCATCGGCAACAAAGACGTAAACCTTGTCCCTACCGAAAAGTGGATTCATGAGCACCTCTTTGAGCCGCAGGATTGGAAAGTGAGCAAAGGAAATGCCGAACAAAGAATATTATGGTGGTGGTGCGATGCCTTGTTTATGGCCCCACCCGTGCTTACCCGGTACGCCATCCTGAAAAATGACCAAAAATACCTCGACGAAATGCACCGCTATTATATGGAAACGTATGAGCTGCTCTTTGACAAAGAAGAAAAACTGTTTGCCCGAGATACCCGTTTTGTGATAACAGGTGCCGCTACGGACAAACGGGAAACCAACGGAAACAAAATTTTCTGGTCACGAGGCAACGGATGGGTATTGGGTGGATTGGCCTTGATTTTGGAAGATATGCCCAAGAACTACAAACACCGGGAATTTTACGAAAACCTCTTCAAAACGATGGCGGCGCGGGTCAAAGAACTTCAGCCAAGCGACGGCCTTTGGCGCACGAGTTTACTGTCGCCAGAGTCCTTTGCCCACGGTGAAGCGAGCGGCAGCGGGTTCTTTACTTTTGGGTTGGCGTGGGGCATCAATAATGGGTTGTTGGAAGCAAAAACCTACCAACCCGCCGTCGAAAAATCGTGGAAAGCCCTGAAAGAATGTCAACAGGAAAGCGGGAAAATCGGTTGGGTACAAAACATCGGTTATGACCCAAAACCCGCTGACAAAGACAGTTGGCAGAATTTCGGCACGGGTGCTTTCCTGATGGCGGGCAGCGAAATGCTAAAACTGAAATAAGCGTTTATCGGTATCAGAAAACCCAGTCGCTTTACGACGTTTTCTGATACCGATGAGGTCGCGTTCTGTCAATGAAACAATATAAAATCTTCACAAAGTTTAATTTTTTCCTAATTTTGTTGAATTTTATCTAAAATTCAACCCGTATTTGTAGTGATAAACTCCTCACTCACCGACGAAATCCTCTGGCAGCGCCTCAAAATAGGCGATGAATTGGCTTTCTCTGCCCTGTTTGAGCGGTACTATCGTTCATTAATCAACTACGGAAATTCGTTGAGTTCTTACCCCGAACGGGTGCAAGATTGCGTTCAGGATGTGTTTGTAAACCTTTGGCTTTATCGCAACACGCTGAGCGACAACGTGGTGGTCAAGGCCTACCTTCTCTCAAGCGTCAGGAAGCGCATAGCACGGCTACACGAGCGTGATACTATTTTTCGACAAACCGCGCCCTTGGATGCTGTGCAATTTTCGTTGGATTTTTCCATCGAAGACCAACTGATTGCCGACGAAGAAACCTCGGCCCAGGTTTCGCAACTCAACCGCCTGATAAACGCCTTGCCTCCCCGGCAAAAAGAAGCGCTTTATCTGCGTTATCATCAAGGACTAACGATTGAGCAAATCGGCGAAATGCTCGACATCAATCACCAGTCGGTTTCCAATCTTCTGCACCGTTGTATCCAACACCTCCGCAAAGAATGGAAGGGTGATTTAACGCTCCTTTTTGTGCTCTTTTCGAGAATACTTTAAATTTTTCAAAAAAAAGTACCACGTTAGTGAGTATCGGCCCCAAAGCCTGTCCTCTCTGCATATGAAACACTATTTCAGATGCAGCAGCGCAACCATTATAAAAAGATTGAAGATTTTTTGGCCGATGAATCGTTCCAAAAATGGGTTAGGGAAGGGAAAGAACGTGAAAATTGGGAAGAATGGACGGTAGAAAACCCCCAACGGGCCAAACTTGTGGCCGAAGCTCGGTTGTGGGTATTGGCCACCCGAGTGCCTGAACCAACCTTTTCTTCGGCCGAAATCAGTGCTGCATTACAGGCATCTCGTGACAAAATAAAATCCATTGAAAAAGAACCTACCGTGCATTCGATTCCGCTTTGGCGTCGTGCTGGGTGGCGTAGTATCGCGGCGGTTTTGGTGCTGGGACTTGCGTTAGGATGGTTGTTTAAGCGCCAAACATTGACGCAGGATACACTTACTTACACCGCACTCATCAACCAAGATACCCAAGGACTGATTGAACAGGCCAACAACACCCATAAGCCACAGTTGATTACCCTTTCTGATGGTAGCTCGGTACTGCTTCAGCCCAAAAGCAAGCTCAGCTATCCAAAAAGCTTTGAAGGCGACGAACGCAAAGTGTATTTGTCGGGCGAAGGCTTTTTTGAAATCAGCAAAAATCCGAAGAAACCCTTTTTCGTTTTTGCCAATGAGATTGTCACCAAGGTTATCGGGACGAGTTTTAGGGTGAAAGCCTACACCGACCAACCCAGCGTAGAAGTGGTGGTCAGGACGGGAAAAGTAAACGTCAGCTCCAACCAAGCCATCACGCAGTTGAACAACGAAACGGTGCAGTTGTTGCCCAATCAGGGAGTCCGGTTTGCACGGAAAAAGCTTATTTTCGAAAAAATAACGGATTTAACCCGCGAAAAGCCTGATGCACAATCAGTTACTACCATCGAACAACTGAGTTTTGAATTTTCGGACGTACCCGTTGCCCAAATCCTGAAAACCATTGAACAGGCGTATTTGGTGGAGATTGACTATCCGCAGGAGAAATTGAAAGACTGCTATCTTACGACTTCCCTCAGCGACCAACCTCTGCCCGAAAAACTCAAGATTATTTGTGAGAGTTTGGGCAACACGACCCGTTATGAAATGAACGGCAACCGAATCACTATTTTATCAGAAGGATGTAACTAACCCCGACATTTGCTGCCTATGACCTAAAAATACCCCTGCTTGCCCACAAAAAAGCGTCGAAATGCTGCTACATTTTCGACGCCCGAGCTTCCCCTAACGTGTTCCGTTGACATGCCCTCTGCTAAGGGCACGGGGAGGATTTTGCCAATACCTCCGTAAAAAGTATTAACTAAAAACAAGTCAAAAGTATGAAAAAAACATTGACCAACAAACGATTACTATATCGAATTGTGCAAACGTCACTCCTACAACTCACCTTGGCCATCGTGTTTTCGAGCATTGCAATGGCCACCCCAGTAAAGGGTCAAAGTATGCTTGACCGAAAGGTAAGTGTGAATGTTTCGGATATAGCTTTGGAAAAAGTACTGCTCCAACTCGAAAAGGAGGCACAGGTGAAATTTTCCTTCAATTCGAGAGCCTTACAACTCGACCGTCCGGTAAGCATCAATGCCACCAACGAACCATTGTCGAGCGTGCTCACTCGCCTACTAAAACCCCTAAAAATCAAACATATACAGGTCAGCAATCGCATTGTTTTACGAAAAGAAAACGCCTCTACGACAGGACTTTGGGAAAATGAACCGCCCACAAAATCGTTGGAATATCAACAGACCGAATCAATCGTGACGGGAACTGTAACCGACGAAAATGGGCAGGGATTGCCGGGCGTCAGCGTGCTCATCAAAGGCACCCAACGCGGTACAACCACCGACGCCGTCGGAAAGTACAAACTGGCGCTGTCGGACAATAATGAGGTACTGGTTTTTTCATTTGTGGGCTACCTTTCCCAAGAAATAAAAATCGGCAGCCAAACTACGCTCAATGTCTCTCTAAAACTAGACACCAAAGCCCTCGAAGAAGTGGTGGTCGTTGGGTACGGCGTTCAACGAAAAAAAGACCTGACCGGAGCGGTGTCGACCATCAACAGCGAGATGTTTAAGGAGCGCAAAGAAACCCAAGTGGCACAAGCCCTCCAAGGGGCTATGTCGGGCGTGACGGTGACCCGCAACGGCGCCAACGGTGCCATGGGAGGCGCAACCATAAGAATAAGAGGAGTTACTACGATCGGCGATTCAAACCCATTGGTCATCGTGGATGGCGTCCCCGTGAGCGATGTTAACCAAGTCAACCCCAACGACATTGAAAACCTGTCGGTGTTGAAGGATGCGGCTTCGGCCTCTATTTATGGTTCACGGGCCGCTTCCGGCGTAATTTTGATTACGACCAAACGCGCCAAGACCGATCAGGCATCCATTCAGTACAGCTACGAAAATGGATTTGACACGCCCACGCAGTTGCCCGATTATATGCGTGCGCAGCGTTATATGGAACTGGTCAACGAACTCCGCTGGAACGATGCGGGCAACGGTGCCAACCGCTTTCCCACTTTTAGCCAAGATTTATTGACGGATTATAACCAAAAACACCTTTCTGACCCCGACAGATACCCCGATACGGATTGGATGGCTTTGACTTTGAACAAAATCGCTCCCAGAGAAGCCCACAGTATCAGTGTCATTGGCGGGTCTAAATTTGTTAAGTCCAATGCCTCAGTACGTTATGAGAAAGTAGGCGGTTTTTATGACAACAAAAATTACAATCGGATTTTTGTTCGGTCAAACAACGATTTTACCATCAATAAACTGATTGGCGGAACGGTCGATTTTAACTTCAAAAGAACCAATGCCTTAGACCCTACGGCCAGTGACCCGTTGTACCGTACCCGGATTTCTTCACCTATTTATCCCGCAATCTGGGCCGATGGCCGCATTGCCGACGGAAAAGCGGGCGAAAACGTGTATGCCAAGGTTAAATACGGCGGCACCGATCGCAACACTTACAATCAAGTCGGGGGGCGGTTGGCGCTTGACCTCAAACCCATTGAAGGCTTGAAACTATCGGGAATCATCGCGCCGATATTTGACTTTAATAACCAAAAACGATTCAACAAAAAGGTAGATATTTACGCTGCCAACGACCCCAACCAATACGTCGTATCGTTGATTGGTGGCGGTCTTACCACGCGCTTAGATGAAAACCGTACCACCAATTACAGCATCACCACGCAGCTTTTGGCCAACTACCTCAAAACCATTGGAAATCACGATTTTACGGCATTGGCAGGCTACGAAAATTACTACTTCAAAGGTGAGTCAATGGGCGCTTCTCGTGACCAGTACCTTTTTGATACGTACCCTTATCTGAACCAAGGCCCAGCCGCCTTCCGAGACAATTTCGGGACGGCTTTTGAAACCGCCTACCGCTCTTATTTCGGACGTCTGACGTATAGCTACAAAGACAAATATTTGATTCAGGCCAATGTCCGCCGCGATGGCTCTTCACGATTCAATGCTAACTACCGTTGGGGAACGTTTCCTTCAGTATCGGCGGGTTGGGTGATTAGCGAAGAAGATTTTTTCAAAAGACAGAACCTGGTTTCCTTCCTCAAACTACGGGCTTCGTGGGGTACGCTCGGCAATGAGCGCATCGGAAATTACCCGTCGGTCGGAATCATGAATTTTAGTAATGCCTTATTTTATCAAAACAACCTCGTAACAGCGCAACAAACCGCCGCCCAAGTGCAGTATGCCATTCAGGATATTTCTTGGGAAAAAACAGCTTCTACCGACTTGGGACTTGACGCCTATTTCTTAAAAAACCGCCTACGCCTCACCGCCGATGTGTATTACAAAGAAACCAAAGACATGCTGCTGGCGCTCCAGATTCCGATTTTTGTTGGCTTCGAAAACCCCAACCAAAACACAGGTGTGATGACCACAAAAGGCATTGACCTTGACTTGGGCTGGACCGACAACATCGGTAAGTTGAGGTATTCGGCCTCACTTAATCTCTCTCAATTCCAGTCGGTTATGGGCGATTTGGGCGGTACGGAGTTTATCGGTGACCGAATCAAAAGAAAAGGCAGTCAGTTTGACGAATGGTACGGCTACCGCTCAGAAGGAATTTACCAAACCCAAGAAGATGTCAACAACTCTCCCAAACTCAATACCAACGTAAAAGTGGGCGACATGAAATACACCGACATCAGCGGCCCCAACGGCGTGCCCGACGGGAGAATCTCCCCCGAATACGACCGCGTACTGCTCGGCAGCTCGCAGCCCCAATGGATGTATGGCGGCAACTTCAAGTTGGATTACAACGGTTTTGATTTAGGCGTTACTTTTCAGGGCATTGGTTATCAGAACACATCGCTGCTTTCGTATACCGACTACAACGCCGAAAACTGGGGCGTATTTCCAGTCTATATGGACGGAAGCACTTGGAGTATGAACAATACGGCTGATCAAAATTTGGCCGCCAAATACCCCCGATTTACCGAAACCAACAAAGGGCTGAACCGCGCATTATCCGATTTTTGGTTGTTTAATGGCGGGTATTTTCGTCTAAAAAACATCACGTTGGGCTACACGATTCCCCAGAATATTTCTCGGAAAATCATGTCAAACAACATCCGTTTTTACATCAATGCCACCGATGTTTTCTCGCTCAACAAATATCCTAAAGGCTGGGACCCCGAAGGAATGGGCATTGTTTCGACGGTTTTGGGAGGTTTTACGATTGGTTTTTAATATAATTCTCTGACTCACAATGAAAAATAAGATATACAGCGCAGTCCTAAGCTTACTACTGTTGGCTTCCTGCCAAAATTCACTGGACCTCTATCCACTTGCTGAACCGTCGGCCGAAAAGTGGTATTCCAACGAAACCGAGATTCAGTTGGCACTCAACGACCTCTATCGCATTGATTTTTGGCCATGGGATGAAGACGGAATGAGCATCAATTATCTTTCTGATGATGGCTTTTATCGCCAAACCCTTACACCCATCAAATCGGGGACGGTGACGAGTCAGTGGGCGTTTTCGACCACCCTTTGGCGCAATTCTTACAAGGCCATTGCGCGTGCCAACAGAGCCATTGTGGCCCTAAACAGCGCGGAGACAAAGGCCAAAGTAAACCAAGCTAAATTGGATATTTACTTGGCCGAGGCGCGTTTTCATCGCGCATCACAATATGCCAGGCTGGTCAATAAATTTGGCGATGTAGTTTACAGCGACGATGTTATCAGCATCGAAGATGCGTACACCAAAGGCCGTACCGACAAAAAAACGGTCATCACAAAAATCTACGAAGATTTCGATTTTGCCATTGCCAACTTACCGACCAGTTATGCCGCGTCGGCCGTGAAGCGCGCCACCAAAGGCGTTGCCATGGCCTTAAAAGCACGCTTTGCCCTTTACGAAAAAGACTACAAAGTAGCCAGTGATGCCGCCAAAGCCTGCATGGACTTAAACCAGTACGCATTGCACTCCGACTACAGCAATTTGTTTTTGCAAAGCACCAAAAACGCAAAAGAGATTATCTTTTCGATTCCGCGTTCCTTAGAGTTGAAAGTGAGCACAGGCCCTACCTCCGACATTATTAGTCGTAATTCGGGAGGCTTTGCGGCCGCCAATCCTACCTGGGATTTGTTTTGCGCTTACCTCTGTACCGACGGGAAAACCATCGATAAGTCGCCCCTGTATGACCCCCGCAACCCCTTCAAAAATCGTGACCCGCGTTGCACCGCTACCATCGTTGAGTTTGGGCAGCCGCACTTAGGATTTATTTATGACCCGCACCCCAACGCCCTGCAAGTAACCCGTATCAGTACCAACACCAAAGTCACCAACAACGACAATCGCGCCAACGCGCAATTTGCGTCTTTCAATGGGTTGATTTGGAAAAAAGGCGTTGACGATTCGTGGCTGCTCAATGGTCGTTTGATTGAGCCTGAGCAGATTATCGTCCGTTATGCCGATGTGTTGTTGATGTATGCCGAAGCTAAGATTGAACAAAATCAAATTGACAAATCTGTACTCGACGCCATCAATTCCGTGCGGGCAAGGGCCTACAAAGCAGCACTTTCGGCCACCACTGCTTACCCCGCCATAACCACTACCAACCAAGCCGAGCTACGTCGTGAACTACGCCTAGAGCGCCGTATGGAATTGGCTTTTGAAGGGCTTCGCTACATGGACATTGTCCGTTGGGGCATTGCGGGCAAAGTGCTCAACCGCCCCATTTACGGGATGCTAGACCCCGTAGATTTGCGCACAAAAGTGGTGAATCAAAATCTCTGGTTTTTTGCGGGTACTCCCACCATTGATCAGGACGGTACGCCAGACTTTAGCGAAATGGCAAAAACGGGTCTCATCAAAAATCTAGTACCCACCGCTTGGAACGACCGCCAGTATTTGTGGCCAATCCCAACTTCGGAAATCCAAATCAATCCCAACATGAAGCAAAACGACGGGTATTAGGCTCATTATTTACAGTCAATATCCGTAGGTTAGAACTCAACATTTAACTAAATAAGGAATTCAAAGTTTACAATGAAGACATATAAAACCGCCTTTATTTGGGCAGGAATGGCAATGGGGCTAATGCTGATTTGCTCACCCACCCACGCCCAACCCAAGCCCTCCTACCCTCAATTTAGTGGGATTTACCCCCACCTCGCCTATTACAACAACGAAGGTGAGTGCGGAACTGGCGCTGTTGTGCCTTGGGCTGACCGCCTTTGGGTGATTACCTACGGCCCGCATTTGCCCTTTGGTTCATCGGATAAACTCTACGAAATCACGCCCAGCTTGCAGCGAACCATTCGGCCCGAAAGCACCGGGGGAACGCCCGCCAACCGCATGATTCATACCGAAAGCAATCAGTTGTTTATCGGCCCCTACGCCATCAACGCCCAACGCAACGTGCGCACCATTCCATATAAAGAAGCACCTGGTCGCTACACGGGATTGGCGCGGGGATTGACCGACCCGCAAAGCAAAATTCTGATTGCTACCATGGAGGAAGGATTTTACGAAATGGACGTAAACACCTTAAAAACCAAACTATTGTACCAAGACGGAAACGTCAAGGAAAAGAAAGGTGAGGATACCTCCAACAACCACAATGGACTACTGCTTCCCGGCGCACACGGCAAGGGCGTTTATTCTGGACAGGGAGTAATGGTCTATTCCAACAACGGCGAATCAGGCCCGCAGGCGCTGAAACAATTTGACATTGAAGCGGGCGTATTGGCCGAATGGAACGGCAAAGACTGGAAGGTGGTTCGTCGCAATCAGTTTGTGGAAGTAACGGGCCCGGGGGGCATTTATGGCAATAAAAACCCCGATACTGACCCAATTTGGGCTACGGGCTGGGACCACAAATCGGTTTTATTGGGCGTGCGTGATGGTGGGAAATGGTCTTTTTTCAGACTACCCAAAACCAGCCACAGCTACGACGGTGCCCACGGCTGGAACACCGAATGGCCCCGCATCCGCGACATCGGCACCACCGACAAACCCGATTATCTGATGACCATGCACGGAATGTTTTGGCGTTTCCCCCAAACATTTACGTCCAAAAACACCGCTGGTATTCGTCCGCGCTCGGCTTACTTAAAAGTCATTGGTGACTACGCTCGTTGGAACAATCAACTGGTTTTTGGTTGCGACGACTCCGCCCAAAAAGAGTTTTTGAACAAACGCAAAACCAAAGGAAACATCGAAGGCCCGGGGCAGTCGAATTCCAATCTTTGGTTCACTTCGTTCAATACACCTGACGAATTAGGGCCCAACACCGCGCAGGGAGCCGTTTGGCTTGCCGAAAAAATCGAGGCCAATGCCGTATCAGAACCTTTCTTATTTGCGGGATGGAACAAACGCATGGCTTGGATTCATAACGCAGGTAATCAGAGCGTTAGCTTTAGTTTTGAAACAGATACCGACGGAAAAGGCAATTGGAAATCGTTGCGTACGATCGAAGCGGGAGCAGGTCAGAGCGTTGCCGTGACTTTTAACGCCAATGAAACAGGGGAATGGATTCGGGTAAAGAGCAGCCATGCCACCACCGCAACCGTCAATTTTAACTACAGCGACGGCTCCCGTTTTCAGGTAACAGCCGACAAAATGTTTAACGGATTAACCAACATTCGTTCTGCAAATTACTCGGGAGGACTTATGTACGGTTTGGGTGAAAATCGCCGCGCGATGGGCCTTCTGGCGGGTCAATTCTCAAACGGAAAATTCACAGAAAACGGCTACTACGAATTGGACAGCGCCATGAATTTGGTCAAAAAAGAGGACGCAAAAACGGCACAGTTTATCCGCGACAAGTTTGCCATTCCGAAAGACGTAATTTCAGTTGATGAAGCCTCGGTACTTATCGTTGACGACAGTGGCAGAAGATGGCGTCTGCCCAAAGGCAATGACGCATTCACCAGCAAAACCAACAGCGCTTCGCTTCGCATTTGCCGAGAAGTAGCCACCGAGCGCGATTTGCTGAATGCCCACGGGACATTCTACGAACTGCCCGCCGAAAATGCCGACGGTTTTGCTAAAATCAGGCCCGTAGCTTCTCACTCGCTTAGCGTGCACGATTATGCATCGTACCGTGGCTTATTGGTCATGACAGGCCTCGACAACCAAACGGCTGCCAATGAGCACATTATCGCCTCAAACGACGGAAAAGCCAAAGTATGGGCAGGCACCATCGACGACCTTTGGAAATTAGGAAAACCCACCGGTCAGGGCGGCCCGTGGAAAAACAGTCAAGTAACCGCTCGCACTCCTTCAGATGCGTATTTGATTGGATTTTACGACAAAAAAAGCCTCAAACTTTCGCACAATGCAAATCAGGCAGTTACATTCAGCATTCAGGCAGAAGCCATCGGCCACGGCCCTTGGATGAACTTTAAACAAGTGACGGTAAAGCCCGGCGAAACTTTTGAGTACACTTTCCCTGATGCATTTCAAGCCCGGTGGGTACGTTTTACGGCCGATAAAAATTGCGAAGCTACCGCGTGGTTAACGTATCAATAGTTGAAGTTTTTGTAAAAAAGATAGGTAATGAACAGCATCAATCCCCGGCGGGCTTCCGTCGGGGATTTGTTTTTCTATGCTGTGGCCCGTGACTTACAACTGCCCACCATAGCAAATTGCTTCTTATTGGAGTTTTTTACATTTTTCTAAAAAAATATTTCAGAATGAAGGGTATTTTTTGGCAAACCTTGTACCTGTACTTATAACATATTTTATGATTTGTTTGAGAATAAATAGTAATATGACAAGCAGATAACGAAGCGTTTGCAAAAAATATGAAGAGAAGCTCCCAAAACAACACCGACGAAACAACCCTTTGGATTGCTTTCAAAAAGGGCGACGTGCGGGCTTTTGAGCAGTTGTACAACCGCTATTTTGAGGTATTGGCCAACTACGGCTATCGGTACTGCACTGATAAACAACAGCTCGAAGATGCCATTCAAGACGTTTTTGTGGATCTATGGCGACGCAGGCAACATCTGGCCGACGTGGAAAGCGTGAAATTCTACCTGTTTCGGGCTTTGCGCCATCAGGTAATCCGAAACACCCGAAACGACCTGCTCGAAACGTCCGAAGACATCAACGATTTCCTCGATTTTTTGGTAGCATTTTCTTCAGAACAACAATCCATTGAACAAGAAACCCAGACTACCCAAACGCAGGCCGTTGCCAAGGCCATTTCTCAGCTAAGCCAACGCCAGCAGGAAGCCATCAATCTGCGTTTTTATCACGGCATGAGCCTCGACCAAATGACTCAACTCATGAGCCTCAGCAAGCAGTCGGTCAGCAATCTACTTTTTAAGGCATACAGCGTGTTGCGCCTCACTATCAAAGGAATACACCCAATTTTGCTACTGTTTTTACAAATATCCCACCTTATTAATTAACCACCTTTTTAGTTTTCACTCACATGAACTATGACAATTTTCAACGCAACGATTTCCTGCACAACGACTCGTTTGTGCGGTGGGTATTGTTTCAGGAAGAAGACCCTTTTTGGCAGGCGTTTATGAAGAAACATCCTGCTAAAGCCGACGAAATAACACAGGCCCAACAACTGATTTTGGCCGTACAAAAGGCCGAAGGACAAATTACTCCTGCACTCAATCAAAAAGGAGTTTGGACCAATATCGCAGCCATCATTTCCGAAGGAGAAGAAATAAAAGCACCAACTGGATTGGTACGTCGCTTTTGGCAAACAACGGGTTTTAGGTGGGCAGCGGGTTTGGTCTTGTTGGCAGGAGCAGCGTGGCTTTGGACCACAAAGCAGCCCGACCACCAAGTCAGTTATCAAGATTTAATAGCCGTTGTCGAAGAAAAAAGCCCCCGTCAGGAAGTGACAAACAACGGCCAAACCACCAAAAAAATACGCCTCGAAGATGGTACAATGGTACATTTGGAAAAGGGAAGCCGTCTGAGTTTTCCCGTACATTTTGAAACCAAACGCCGCGAAGTTGTACTGAGCGGAGAAGCGTTTTTTGACGTAGCCGAAAATCCTGCCAAACCGTTTTATGTATATGCCAACGAATTGATTACCAAAGTATTGGGTACAAGTTTTAGGGTATCGGCCGTAGAAAATGGCAAGCAAGTAACGGTAAAAGTAAAAACGGGCAGGGTATCGGTATTTAAACAAAATCGCGTAGATATTGCCGACCCCGAAACCAAGGGATTGCTCTTGCTGCCCAATCAGCAGGCCGTTTTTAACCGAACAAACGAACTGTTAAACCGTAGTTTGGTGGAAGTACCTATACCCATTATAATGCAAAAACCTTTGATAAAAAGGCAATTTGATGAAGTGAAGGTAGCCGAAGTATTTGAAGAACTGGAAAAATTATTTGGCGTTGAAATCCGCTACAATGAAGACGCGCTTTCCGACTGTATTTTAACCACCACCATTAGCGATGATTCTCTTTACGACCAGCTCGAAGTGATTTGTAAGACCATCGGCGCTGCTTACAAAGAGATTGATGCCCAGATCATTATCGAATCAAAAGGATGTCGATGATGTAGATGCCTCGTTCCTCGGAACGGTGCGCCGCTGCGATGACAAAGAACTCTAAACCTGACAACTATGTAAACCCAAAATCCCTTAACCTCCAAAATCAAAAAAAGAGGAAAGATGCTGTCACATCTTTCCCTTGTTGAATCCGCCGGTGTGTACGAAGCACCGCGTTTTCGTGTCTTGCCTTTTCCAAAACAAAAACAATCAAATCTATGTCAAATTTCTTTACCAGAAAAGAGATTTTCTACCTTATGAAAATCACCCTCACCCCGTTGCTGCTCGTTTGTCTGCTGACTACCCTCAGTTTTGCGGAAAATACCTTTGGCCAAGAACGGCTGCAGGAAAAAATTACGCTCAATCTGAAAAACACAGACCTCAAAACGGTACTTAAAAACATTGAGCGAAAAACGAACGTTGTTTTTTCTTACCAAAAGGGCGTACTCGCCTACGACGACAAGCTGACCATTGACATCAAAGACGAAACCTTAGAGTCGGTATTGCAGCGTATTCTCACCCCGCGACAAATCAGCTACCAAGTCATCAAAGCCAACAAGATTGTTTTGATGCGACGTGTTTCGGGCAACCTACCCGAAGAAGCCGAACCCAAACTCGTTCCCACTACCCTCGACCTTAAATTAGACCAAACAATTACAGGCACCGTCACCGACGAAAACGGGGCAGGATTGCCTGGCGTGAGCATTTTGGTGAAAGGTACCCAACGTGGAACAACTACAAACGCTGAGGGGAAATTTAAGGTAGATGTACCAAACAGCGATGCCGTGCTGGTTTTCTCTTACGTGGGATATTTGCCGCAGGAGGTAGTGGTAGGCAATCAATCACAACTTTCAATTTCTTTAAAAGTAGATACCAAAGCTTTAGAGGAAATTATTGTAGTAGGTTATGGAACTCAAAAAAAGCGGGATCTGACGGGGGCTATTTCCAGTATATCCAGCCGGGATATTGCCGAAACCCCCTCTTCCAATTTCCTACAGAACGCTCAGGGTCGTCTGGCCGGAGTGGATATTGTACGCACCAACGGAAATCCGGGCTCTGCTCCTACCATCCGTATTCGCGGAAATCGCTCCATCAACGCCAGCAACAATCCGCTCTATGTCATTGACGGAATCCCGACGGATGTGAGCATCAACGACTTCAACCCCAACGATATTGAGTCCATGGAGGTACTAAAAGATGCCAGTGCCGTAGCCATATACGGATCTCGCGGAGCCAATGGAGTTATTTTGATTACTACTAAAAAAGGTAAAGAGGGGAAGGCCGTCATCAGCTACGAGAGCTACTACGGTATCAAGAAAGCCCAGAAAAACCTGAACCTAATGAACGGTAAGCAATTTGCACAATACTCCAGAGTTTCCCGGGGGATTGATGCCAATGATGCGAGCAAGGACAATACATTCTTCAGCACATTGGAAAGTGATAACTTGAAAAATGGCGTGGAAGCCGACTGGCTGGATCTCATCCTGCGCGACGGGCAACAGCAGCAGCACCAGATTTCGGCCAGCGGGGGTAACCAGAGTACCACCTACTATCTGTCGGGAGCTTTTTATGACGAAAAGGGCATCATGCAGGCCAGCGACTACCGGCGTTACTCGTTTCGGGCCAATATCGAAACCAAACTCTCTGAGCGGCTGCGCGTGGGAGTAAGTTCTACAGTAGCCAGCGATTTGCAGAATGTCATGTCCAACGGCCCCTATACAAATGCCTTGCAGTTTTCTCCTCTGGTGCAGCCTTACGATACCGATGGTAACTTCATCGCCTATCCCAATCCCCGCGAAGGTTTGCTCGCCAGTCCTCTGCTACAGTACCAGCCCGGACAGTACACAGACGAACGCAAAAAGTACCGGATATTCGCCAACATCTTCGCAGAATATACTTTCACCAAAGGGCTTACCTACCGTCTGAATTACGGACCTGATTTTAGTACTTCTCGTCAGGGGCAGTATGGAGGTACCCTGGCCGGAAGCGCCAATACCGCCTCAGTGTCTAACCAGCAAAACTTCGCCTATACCCTCGAAAACGTTCTGTCGTTCAACCGTAAATTCAAAGAGCATTCCCTCAATATAGTAGGGCTTTTCAGCACCCAAACCAACCGTTTCGAATCGTCGGGAGCCTCTGCACGCAACATTCCGATAGAATCTTCCCTTTTTTATAATTTAAACAGTGCCGAAACCGTCACGGGTATCAATAGCTCTCTTACCCAATGGGGACTTGTATCTTACATGGGTCGAATCAATTATAGCTTTAAAGACAAGTACTTACTCACCCTGACCGGACGAGCCGATGGTTCTTCGCGCCTTTCTCAAAAAAACAAGTGGGCCTTTTTTCCTTCTATATCGGCAGGTTGGGTGATTTCTGACGAAGCCTTTATGAGTAATATGAAGGCGCTTTCCTTTCTCAAACTTCGAGCAGGATACGGTTCCGTGGGCAATACCTCCATCTCACCTTATCAGACCCTTGGCGGGCTGGAACGCTCGGTGTATGCTTTTGGCAACGACCCGGCTTTCGGTTATGCCCTGAATGTGATCCCGAATCCTGATCTGCGCTGGGAGATTTCCAGTACCCTTAACTTAGGAATGGACTTTGGCCTATTAAACGACCGCTTAACGGGCTCGCTGGAAGTTTACAAAACCAATACCACCGACCTGCTACTGAACCGATTGATTCCTATTACTTCGGGCTATGAATCTATTTTACAGAACATCGGTGCCACCAGCAATCAGGGCTGGGAACTGTCGTTGAATGGGAATATTTTTCATTCGGCCAATGGGTTGAAGTGGGATGCAAATTTGAATATATTTAGCAATAAAGAAAAAATCGTTGATCTGTTTAACGGAAAGGATGATGTAGGAAACCAATGGTTCATCGGTCAACCCATCAGTGTGTTTTATAATTTCAAACAGCAAGGAATTTGGCAAACCGGCGAAGCCGATGAAGCCAACAAAGCAAAGCAGAAGCCTGGTGATATCAAGATTGCAGATGTGAATGGACGGGATGCGGGCGGCAATCTGACGAATCAGCCCGATGGTGCCATCAATGCCGACGACCGAACCGTACTCGGCTCTACAGTCCCCAAATGGAGTGGCGGATTGACCAATCGAATAAGCTACAAGGGTATTGACCTTTCGTTCCTAGTCTATGCCCGGCAGGGGCAATACATCCGTAGTGACTTCCATTACCTGGGCGGCAACAACTGGCAGGGACGCTACAATGCCATCAATTTTGATTACTGGACTGCCAACAACCCCGTCAATAAAATACCCCGTCCCAATGCCGCAGCAGCCCCCTTGTACTCGGATGCAGTGAGATTTTTTGATGGTTCTTTTATCAAAATCCGGAATATTAGCTTGGGATATACTCTTCCAAAAGCGATCACATCAAAGGCTCGTATTAGCAGCCTCCGCTTTTACGCTACGGCCGACAATGCCCTAATCTTCTCACCCTATAAACTGGTTGACCCCGAAACAGCCAATGGAATCGTAGGAGGCAGCTCTCCAATGACTTCTGCCACCTATGTTTTTGGCATGAACCTTAAATTCTAATCTACTTACTGATATGAAAAAGATCTCTACTATAATCAGCTTATTATTGATAGCAGGAGTACTTATCTCCTGTAACGATCTCCTTGTAGAAAACCCCGTAGGATTGGCCACTGCCGATAGCTACTACTCAACCCCGAAAGGCATTGAGGATGGCCTGAAAGCCACATATACTCCCTTACGGAATTTCTACGGACGCGAGCATTCGTTTTTCCTCACCGTAACCGGCACTGACATGTACACCAATGGTTTTGGGGGAGCTACCAATAACCCAGACTACAATAACTATTCTCCCAATTTCCTGGGCTCCAGTGCCTATGTCAAAACCATTTGGGATAATTTTTATGTGGGTATCAATCAGGCCAATGCCGTAATCGGCCGGGCACCCAAAGTAGCCGGCCTCAACGCTGTTCAACGGAATCGCATTATCGGCGAAGCTCGCTTTCTTCGAGCACTTTATTATTTTCATCTGGTAGAGCAGTATGGTGATATCCACTTTACACTCGAAGAAACACAAGGCGTAGAAACCGAAGCCAAGCGTACATCGGTTGCCACTGTGTATCAGCAGGGTATAATTCCGGATTTACAATTTGCCGTAGCCAATCTACCCGCCAAAGCACAGGCCTACGGACAGGCTACCAAACATGCCGCCGAGGGATTGCTGGCCCGGGTGCAGCTTACCTTAGGCAATTGGGCGGAAGCCGAAAAAATGGCCGCCGCCGTGATTAATAGCAACAACCATTCGTTGGTAAAAAACTACAGCGATCTATGGGACATCACCAAGGAGCTGAATACCGAGGTAATCTGGTCAGTACAATATACCGACAACCCACTGACGAATGGTCCAGGAAACCAAGGACACCTCTATTTTCAGTTTGATTATACGCTCAACCCCGCCATGACCCGTGATGTGGCGAATGGGCGACCTTTTCAACGATTCATGCCCACTAACTATACCCTCAATCTTTTCGATCTGAGTAAGGACAGCCGTTTTGATGGTACTTTCAAAACCGTGTGGATTGCTAATACCAAAGCTACCATCAATGGCAAGACCGTTCAACCTGGCGACACTGCCATCAAGATCGTGATGCGCCCTGTAGCTGATGCGGTACAAAAAGCCGCTCCCTACTGGCTGATTGATTACAACAATAAATGGGTTGGCAGCGTAACTGACCAATTGGAAATAGGTGGCTCAAGCCGTCGTCAGTTTCCTACCCTAAAAAAATACCTCGACCCCCTTCGTGTCAGCGTCAATGCAGAAGACGGGCGGCGTGACTTCATGGTGCTTCGTCTGGCCGAAATGTACCTAATAGCCGGAGAGGCGGCCTTTCGTCAGGGTAACCTGACCAAATCGGCCGAGTACGTCAATGTGGTACGTACGCGCGCCGCTCTCCCTGGCAAAGTAGCCGAGATGCAAATCAAATCGGCTGATCTTAATGAAGATTTTTTTATGGATGAGCGCGGCCGCGAGTTGGCCGGTGAAATGCTCCGTTGGTATGACCTAAAGCGATCTGGCAAATTTTTGGAACGCCTGAAAAAATTCAACCTGGATGCCGCAGCCAATGTAAAGGAAATGCACTTGGTAAGGCCAATTCCACAAACCCAGATTGACCGCGTAACCAATCCGGGCGATTTCCCGCAAAACCCAGGGTATTAAATATATTGGCTTAGGTTAAACTAAAGAAAGTAGAATATTTAAACTCATTTTTGGGATGAAAAAGGCTCTTATTCTGTTCTTAGGACTTTTTTGTTGCGCATCTTTTGGCCAAAACAAGCAAACAAGACCCAATTTTGTAATCATTCTCGCTGATGACTTAGGGTTTAGTGACATTGGGTGTTACGGTGCTGAAATTCAGACGCCTAATCTGGACAAATTGGCAGCCAAAGGCGTGAAATTTACACAATTTTATAACGCCGCCCGTTGTTGTCCCAGTCGAGCGTCACTATTGACGGGTATGTATCCTCACCAAGCAGGTATGGGTACGATGGTCGTCAGTAAAGTAAAAGACCGTAGCCAAGAAAACTCCACGCAAGGCTGGTTGAGCAGGCAGACGGTAACGATGGCTGAAGTGTTAAAAACGGTAGGGTACCAAACCTTCATGTCGGGCAAATGGCATGTGGGCGAAGAACGACCTGATTGGCCTTTGCAGCGTGGTTTTGAGCAATATTTTGGTTTGATTAGCGGGGCCAATAGTTACTATGAATTGCTACCAAATCGTTTGGTGTTGGAAAACAACAAACCTTATAAAATCCCTGACAGTTTCTATTTGACTGATGCTATTTCTGATAAAGCTATTGGTTATATTGAACAAAGTAAAGGGGCTCAAAAACCATTCTTCCTATATGTAGCCTACACCGCACCGCATTGGCCGCTCCACGCTCCTGCGGAAGAAATAGCCAAATATCGGGGCAAATACCTAAAAGGCTGGGACAAATTACGCGAAGAAAGGCTCGAAAAACAGCGAGAATTGGGACTTTTTCCTAAAAACTTCCCTTTATCGCCCAAAGAAGCCGACATCTCAGACTGGGAAAAGACCATAAACAAAGACGAATGGGACTTGAAAATGGCTACTTATGCTGCTATGGTCACCAGAATGGACGCAGGAATTGGGAAAATTATTGAAAAGTTAAAGGCCAATGGGCAGTTTGAAAATACTGTTGTTATGTTTTTGTCCGACAATGGCGCCTGTTCCGAAATCTTAGACAACCGTGCCAAACGAGATTTAGGGGATGAAAGCTACGAAATATCGCTAAGAAAAGAAGCGGGAGAAAAGGGCTCTTACACAACCTACGGCAAAGAATGGGCCGCCTTGGGAAATACGCCATTTCGGCTCTACAAACAGTTTACCCACGAGGGAGGCATCGCAACTCCTATGATTGTGCATTACCCAAAGCTTATCAAAAAACCACTCCAAACCAATCAGATAGGGCACATTATGGACATTATGCCCACTTGTTTGGCGTTGGCCAAGGCCGAATATCCTACCACTTACAACCAAAACGCTATTAAACCTTTAGAAGGGAGTAGTTTAGTGCCCATTTTAGAAGGGAAAACGCGTAAACCTCATTCCTATTTAGCTTGGGAACATTTTGATTGTCGGGCGGTCAGACAAGGAAAATGGAAGATAGTTTGGTCAAAAGATGTAAAGAAATGGGAACTTTATGATGTAGAAAATGACCGAACCGAGCTGACTGATTTGGCCATACAATACCCCAAAAAAGTGGAAGAAATGAAAGTTTTTTACCAAGAATGGAGTGCAAAAGTAGGTGTTAAAAATGGAGACAAGTAGTTTTTACCAACAAAAAGCAGAAAATTCATGTTGAAAACGGGACTATTGTTGAGTAGTACACTTACAGCACTATTGCTTCTATTGAGCAGTGTTTCTTTCCGAAAATCACAACCACCCAATATACTGTTTATTTGTGTGGACGACCTTCGCCCCGATTTGGGGTGCTATGGCAACAACCACATCAAAAGCCCTAACATTGACAAACTGGCCGATGAAGGCTATTTGTTTGATAACCATTATGTTACTGTGCCTACTTGCGGGGCATCTCGGCATAGCCTCCTGACGGGGCAATTGCCCAAAACAACACAACATTTGGGCAATGATGCATCGGCAGTCTTTTTGTCTGGCAAACCTGAAACAGAAATTCCTGAAACGTTTATTCATTTACTGAAACGCAATAATTATTACACAGTTGGTATGGGGAAAATAAGCCATCATCCTGATGGTCATGTGTATGGTTATTTAGATACTCCCAAAGAAGCACCGCTCGAACTGCCCCATAGTTGGAATGAAATGCTTTTGGATGTGGGCAAATGGGGAACGGGTCACAACGCGTTTTTTGGGTATGCCGATGGTACAAATAGAAATGCCCTCAAAGGTAAAGTGAAGCCATACGAATCGGCGGTTGTAGAAGATGAAGGCTACCCCGATGGTCTTACTGCTAAACTCGCCATTCAGAAAATTTCAGAACTTAAAAATAATGACAAGCCTTTCTTTTTAGCAGTTGGTTTCTTTAAGCCCCACTTGCCTTTTAATGCCCCTAAAAAATATTGGGACATGTACGATACAAACAAAATCCCCCTCTCCCCCTCTCCTAATATTCCTGAAAATGTAAACAAAGCAAGTTTGCACCCGAGCGGTGAGTTTAATAGTTATCAATTGGGCGATGAAAAAGTTTCCTTAGACCGGCCTGTATCAGACCAATATGCTCGAAAACTCCGACATGGGTATTTTGCCTGCGTAAGTTATGTAGATGCTCAAATTGGAAAAGTATTACAGGAATTGGAAAAACAGGGCTTGGCCGACAATACAATCGTTGTCTTGTGGGGAGACCATGGATGGCACTTGGGCGATCAGCGGGTTTGGGGCAAACATACTTGTTTTGAAACAGCCCTAAGAAGTGTGTTAATTATCAAACATCCTAAGATGAAGCAAGGTGTAAAGGTGAACGACATCGTAAGTACAGTAGACATTTATCCCACCCTAATGGATTTTTGCGGTATTATTTCGCCAAAGGATATTTCGGGACATAGCCTTAAAGAAAGGCTTATGAAAAAGCAACCTGTTAATGGCAAAAATGTAGCCTACAGTTATTACAACAAAGGAATAACTGTACGAACCCAAAGGTACCGCTTGACGCAATATTTTAGAGATGCCCAACCGACGATTGAACTCTACGACCATATAAACGACCCCAACGAAACCAAAAACATTGCCTCTTCCAATCCATTGATAGTAAACAAGCTAAAACCATTATTAGAAAAAGGAAACACGGGCTTGTATCAGCGTTAGGGGTCAAACTGTTTATTCCACTACGCCGTTGCTCGGCTCTGCCGACTCACGACCCGAGCCATTCTGTCAATCGCGTATAAATTGGCCTTCACGTAAATCGTGAAGGCCACACGACTTTGGATTTCGGGGGTCATATTTTTAGTTACTTTCAATATTCCTTGCTTTCTCCTCCGTGTATATCTGTCAAATCCGTACAATCCGTGTTCTATGGGAGGTTGACCTATACTTTGCACAAATTTTTTACAGTAACTAAAATTCTTAGGAATGAGGTAACAATAAGGTAGTACGGAAGATGCGAGTGACTAACGCGGCTACTTCCTTTCCAACACCACCACATTCTCCACGTGATGTGTATGCGGAAACATATCGACGGGGCGTACGCGCTGCACGGTGTATTTCTCGTCCAACCACGCCAAATCGCGCGCCTGTGTGGCGGAGTTACAGCTTACGTACACGATTTTGGTCGGCTCCATATTCAGCAAGGTCCGCACTACTGGCTCGTCCATACCCGCGCGCGGCGGGTCAGTAATGACGACATCGGGGTGGCCGTTTTGGGCCACAAATTCTTCGTTCAACACGTTTTTCATGTCGCCCGCATAAAAGCGCGTGTTCTCAATGCCATTGATGGCTGAATTTATTTTGGCATCTTCAATGGCCTCAGGAACGTACTCTACCCCTATCACGGCCTTGGCCTGCCGCGCCACAAAATTGGCGATGGTGCCCGTGCCTGTGTACAAGTCATACACGTGCTCATTGCCCGTCAACTGCGCAAAATCCCGCGCGATTTTGTACAATTCATACGCTTGGTCGGAGTTGGTTTGATAAAAAGATTTGGGGCCAACCCTAAACGTCAGGCCTTCCATCTGTTCTTCAATGTACGGTTTACCAGCGTAGAGAATGGCCGTTTGGTCGTAGTAAGAATCGTTGCCTTTGGTATTGATGATGTATTGTAGCGAAGTGATTTGCGGGAAAGTTTCGGCCACGAAAGCCATTGTCACGTCAATATCTTCCTGATTCGGCTCCGCAAACTGCACAATCACCATCACGTCGCCCGTATTTGCAGTTCGGATAATGACATTACGTACAAATCCTACATTGTGTTTTTGGTCATAAAAACGAAACCCTTTCGAAAGCGCAAACGTCCGCAGTTGGTTGCGAATATCGTTGGAAGGGTCGGGTTGAAGAAAGCATTTTTCAATGTCCAAAATACGGTCAAACCGTTTGGGAATGTGAAACCCCAGCGCATTGCGTTCTAGTTCAACACCCTTCGCAATTTCTTCGTTGGTAAACCAACGCAAATTCGAAAAAGTATACTCCAGTTTATTACGGTAAAAAGTGGTCTTCTCAGAGGGGAAAATCGGCTCAATTTCAGGAAGTGGTACCTTGGCGATGCGGTGTAGGTGGTCGCTGACCTGCTGCCACTTAAATTGAAGTTGTTCTTTATAGCCAATGTGCTGCCACTTACAGCCTCCGCAGGTGCCGAAGTATTCACAAAACGGCTCAGTTCGCTTATCCGACAATGAATGCGTTTTGATAACCCGTGCTTCGTAGAACTTTTTTTTCTTAAAACTTAGAATTTCAACATCAACTACATCGCCAGGAGCCACGTTGCCTTCCACAAAAACAACCGCGCCTTCTAGCTTTCCAATGCATTTTCCTTCGGATGCAAAATCTTCAATGAGTAAATTAGATACGACTTGTCTATTTTTTTTGTAATTTTTCATCCAATTTGATTCGTTACGTTATCCATAAATCTTTACATTGATTCCTTTCTACTCATCAAGCAACGCAACGGTGTTTTTTTGCGTAAGAGTTTGAAACAATTCGGCAAAAATACAACGAGAAGTTAAGCCCTAAAACCTTATGAAAAAAATTCTACTTCGCGCATTGTGGATATTGGTGCTTTTTCCGCTCACTTCGTGGGCGTCGCATATTGTGGGAGGCGAAATTGAATTTTATCCAACCAACCGTTCAGCCAACCGTTTTTACATTGGACTTAATTTTTATTTTGACCAAGCCAACGGTCGTACTGGTGCCGAAACATCCACGGTAATTCTGTATTTTTACCGTAAATCAGACAACGCGCCCATGGGTAATATTGAACTTCCACAAACCGCCCGCAAGCTCATTAATTACACCAACCCTACATGTAGCAATGCCAATACTGATTTACGGACATTACTGCTCCGATATTCTTCCGAAATCGTTATTAATACCCAAAATTTCAACGACCCAAAGGGCTATTACATCGTGTGGGAACGCTGTTGCCGTAATAACATCATCACCAACATCACAAATCCAGCCAGCACAGGAGAGACTTTTTACACGGAGTTCCCCGCGTTGGTCCAAGATAATCTTCCCTACGTCAATTCATCTCCCAAGTTCGGTGAGCTAAAAGGGGATTACATCTGCCTGAATCGCCCTTTTGTTTTCGATTTTAGCGGCACCGATGCCGATGGCGACAGCCTCGTTTATTCCCTTTCCAAGCCCTGGGCGGGGTACGCTGGCCCCAACAATCCGGAGCCAATTGCGCGCGGAGCCAGCAGCTACCCCGAAGTAAACTGGGCTCCGGGTATCACCAACCAAAACATGATTCCTGGTCCACGACCGTTAACCATCAACCGCCAAACAGGCGTACTGAGCGTCACCGCCGACCAAGCGGGGCTGTACGTATTTGCGGTGCTGGTAGAAGAATACCGCAAAGGGGTAAAAATTGGTGCAACGCGGCGGGAGTTTCAGCTGAAAGCCGTCGACTGTCCCCTCAACCGAACGCCCGTAGCCCTCTATCGCGAAACGGGCAAAAGAGCCTTTTACAAAGAAGGAGAAACCCTAACCATCAAAAAAGATCAGGCTAAATGCCTAGACATCATGCTGACCGACGGTGACCCTAACCAAAGGCTGTCCATCAAAACCGTAGGTATTAACTTTGACGACAAGTCGGTCGTTGCCAACCCCGTTTCTTTTATTACCACTTCCGCAACTGATACCCTAAAAGCACAGATTTGTTTTGAAAAATGCGTGGAAAGCCGAAATAACCAACCTGTTATTTTGGAGGTGATTGTGAGCGATGACGGCTGTCCGCAACCCCTAACCGATACCTTACGAATTCGGGTTTTTATCGAAGGCTCGACCAACAATAATCCCGACGTAACCACCGATTTGAGCAACAACCGCGCCACCATTCCGCAAGGCACTACCCTTAATTTCAAAGTAACGGGCATTGACCTCGACAATGATGATTTGGTCTTGGAAGCCAAAGGGCGGGATTTTCAGCTAACAGCAGCGGGGATGACCTTTAGCAACGCCACAGGCAAGGGAAGCGTAACGCAGCCTTTTACTTGGACTCCACCTTGTAACGCCACCAATCGAGAGTATATCGTTGACTTTATCGTCACGGATGTGGCCTGTAATAAGCAAGTAAAAGATACCGTCAGTGTACGACTGCAATCCACCGCCAAGCCCAACAACGCCCCCGATGTGTCGACGAGTTTGACGGGCCGACAACCCATTGATGTGCCGCTACCTTCAGTAGATGCCGAAGTCTTAGGATTTGACGTGTTTGGTGATGACCTCGACAAGACCGACCAACTCAAGCTATATGCCCAACCCAAAGGTTTTACGCTTGCCCAGTACGGGATGAAGTTTAGTGATAAAACGGGCGTGCCCCGCTTGGCTTCACGCTTTGAATGGGAGCCTACCTGCGCCCAATACACCGAGCTGTCGGGCAAAGAATTAACCCTCAACTTCATTACGGAAGACAACAGTTGCGGCCCCATAAAAACCGATACGGTAGCGGTAGTGTTACGATTTGGTGACTTGCCCAGCATTGAAAGTCTTGACAAAAACATTCCGAACGTGATTACCCCCAACAACGATGGCAAAAACGATTGTTTCTTTTTGGAAAGTCTTTCCGTCGCCACCTGCGGGCCGCAGTTTTTGCAGGTTGATATTTACAGCCGTTGGGGGAAACTTATTTTCACTTCTACCGACCGCAAATTCAAATGGTGCGCCGAAGGTGTGCCCACGGGACAATATTATTACGGCCTGAAATTTACCGATCGTACCTTCAAAGGAACGATGACCGTCATTAAGTAAGGTTTCAATAAATACTCAGTATCTTGTCAATCAGCAGGTCTGCCGTAAAATCGTGGGTTTCTTCTGGATAAAAATAGTAGCGGTATTTTAGACGCAGAAGGTTGAGTTTAAAGCAAAGAATTTCACCCTGTTCTTTGGGAACCACCCGGTCTTTGCCGCCATAAAAGAGCATCGTAAGCGGTGGGGCTTTGTGATTAACAATAAAGAAAGGGCTTGCTTTTTGGTATTCTTCGGGCGAATCTGAGAAGGTTTTCCCGATTAATTGTTGAATTGGGAGTTCGAGCCCCGCTTCCCGGAGCGGCTCGGAAGTTAGGTCGGTTGGGGCCGCAATGCCCACCACTCCTTTGAGCTTTACACCAGAAAAATTGGAATAGGCATAGTTTAAGGCCAAATGTCCACCCGCGCTCACCCCGCCAATCACAAACCCCTCTTGGGTGATGTTATACTTATCGGCATTTTTCCGCAAATACTCAACCAATAATTGGATGTCTGCCATTTGCTGTTCCAAC
The DNA here is from genome assembly GCF_003339505.1 of Runella aurantiaca. GTDB lineage: Bacteria > Bacteroidota > Bacteroidia > Cytophagales > Spirosomataceae > Runella > Runella aurantiaca. The sequence goes on along the minus strand of NZ_QPIW01000001.1, from coordinate 613,557 downwards.
CGAATGCCTTTACTACTCGTAAGACGATAATTGGCATTGACGATGGTTAAATTTTTGTTTCGACCTTTGAGTCCCATCACGCTGGGAATCAGAAACGACTTATCTCCGGACCCCCACGCGCCTCCGTGCAACAATATCAATACTTCCGAAGGGCGCTCTCCCGTTGTCACAGGGGCATATATATCGCATTTTTGAACTGGATCTGCACCGTAAGCTTGATTGAAATACTCTTTATATCCGGTCACTTCCTCTTCAATGGCTGGAGTAACTTCTGATAATTTACACCCTCCCAAGGCTACAATCAACCAGCCTGCTAATGCTAATGTATACTTACGCATCTTTTTTAGAAATTTAATAAAAACAATACTACCTAATTGGCCTTATTTCTTCAAAAGAAACTTATTTAGTGGTTAAAGATACGATTTTGAATAATTGGTACATATACGATTTTAAACACTGTTTGGATTCATGGACCCCAAAAGTTAGTCATTTATAAAATTAGAGGGTTAAAAACGTTCAATTTTATAAAATCGCGGTAATTTTACGCCCTTTAGCGCTTTTATCAGCAAAAAGATTTTACACCTCATGTTTTCACTTACCGATAAAGTAGCCCTCATAACGGGCGGTGCCAGTGGTATTGGACTGGCAATCAGTCAACTTTTTGCCCAACAAGGCGCCCACGTCCATATTCTTGAACTGAACGAAGCGCTCGCGCAAAGTGTGGCCACTGAACTCCAAAATGAAGGGTTTAAGGCCCAAGCCCACGGGCTGGATGTCTCCAAACAGGCCGATGTTATTGCCACAATTGATGCCATTTCCCAACAACATCCCATTGATATTTTAGTCAATAACGCAGGAATCGCCCACATCGGTAAAGCGCATACCACCACCGAAACTGACTTTGACCGCATCATGGACGTCAATGTAAAAGGCATGTACAATTGCCTTTTTGCTACCATTCCCCATTTCTTGTCCAAAGGGGCCGGCGTTATTTTGAATACCGCCTCAGTAGCAGCATCTGTAGGGATTCCCGATCGTTTTGCGTACTCGACCGGCAAGGGGGCCGTCATTGCCATGACACTCTCGGTGGCCAAAGATTATTTACACAACAATATCCGCTGTAATTGCCTCTCTCCTGCCCGCGTACATACGCCTTTTGTCGATGGCTTTATTGCCAAAAACTACCCCGGACAAGAAGAAGAAATGTTTGAGAAACTGTCTAAAACGCAGCCCATTGGACGAATGGCCAAACCCAAAGAAATTGCCGCGTTGGCCCTTTACCTTTGTTCAGACGAAGCGGGTTTCATTACAGGATGCGATTATTTAATCGACGGTGGATTTGTAAAATTGAATAATTAAAGTGACGGGAAGAGTGGCGTGGAAAATGAGTGATCTATCAACCGATAAAAAACAATTGAAGAGCAAAAAATGGTTAGCGACTTGTTGGAAATCGGTGTGTTTACTCATCATCACGCTGTCGGTACGGGCGCAGGAGGTAAACCTACCGCAGGCTGATTCGTTGTTTTTGAGCGGTCGGCAGGCAGAAGCAAAGGTACTGTACGAAAAACACCTTTCGCAGGTCGTCAACACGACCACTATTCCCATCCCGATTTATTATAAATTGGCTTTCATCAGCGAAAAGCAAAACGACTATGCGCGGGCGCTTTATTATCTAAGCATGATTTATAATAAACAGCCCCGTCAAAACATCTTAAACAAAATCAACGAAATTGCGGCCAATCACAACCTGACGGGTTATGAAGTGGATGATTTCAGTTTTGTTTTCCTTTTCTTTCGTAAGTACTCCCTCTACTTCAATTTATTTTTGTTGATTGTGGCCATTTATGCATTTTGGGCTTTAAATCAAAAAAGAGTCAGGGGGGAGTCCATCCGAAGTCGCCATAAATTTGTGGTGATTGCCTACTTGATTGCCCTGCTTTTGCTGCTCAATCTCCCTGATTCTTACCAGATTGCCATCATCAACAAAGGCCAAACTTACCTGCGGGATGCCCCCTCCTCTGCGGCTCCAGTCACATTGTCGATTGCCCAGGGAAACAAAGTAACGGTCATCGGCGAAACCGACGAATGGCTTCGTATTTGGTGGAACCAACAGCCGCTTTACGTTCGCAAATTAGACGTTTGGCGGGTACGTTGAAGGATTTTTATGCACAAATTTTTGTATATTCTGAGATAAACCTATATTATTGCAATTAAACAAACAAATCAGCAAATTCCATGAAGAGATTGACGCAAGCTTTACCCGTTTTTTTCGCCCTGTTCACGGTAGGCGTTATGGTTGGCTGTAAAGACGAAGGTCCACACACAAATCCTGAAGTTAAATTTGAAGCGACGTTGACCGGTGCTAATGAGGTTCCCCCTGTTACAAGCAGTGCTACAGGAAGGATGGAAGGGATTTACAACAAAGAAACCAAAACCCTTACTTATACCATTACGTATTCTGGCCTTACCCCGACTGCTGGTCACTTCCACAGCGGAAACAGTTGGGAAACTGGTGGCGTTATCCATACTTTTAGCGCAGTAACCACATCACCTATTTCTGGTAGATGGGAGGGATTAAACCAACAACAGGAAAACCTGCTTTTCTCAGGTCTATTTTACGCAAATCTTCACACGGTTGCTAACAAAGGCGGAGAAATTCGCGGTCAGGTAAATATGTCTGACTTTGTAGCCTGGAAGGCAAGCCGTCAATAACATTTCAGAAAAGACTTAAACGACTTTTCACAAAAAAGCTGCCGAGAGGCAGCTTTTTTTATTTCGTCACTTCACCAACTAACAAAAAAATAAGCGGGGCATTTGCCCCGCTTATCCAATGGTTTATCTTCGATTAACGAATTAGTTACCAGCTACTTGTGCACGAATGATATTCAATGCAGCACCTGCTTTAAACCACTCGATTTGTTGCTCGTTGTAGGTATGATTGACCACTACTTCGTCCTTGGTTCCATCGGCGTGGTTGAATACCAACGTCAACGGCTTTCCAGGAGCGAAATCTGTCAATCCTAAAATATCAACGCTGTCATCTTCTTGGATTTTGTCATAATCAGACTTATCAGCAAAAGTCAACCCCAACATTCCTTGTTTTTTCAGGTTGGTTTCGTGGATACGGGCAAACGATTTTACCAATACCGCACGTACTCCCAAGTGACGAGGCTCCATGGCCGCGTGCTCACGTGAAGAGCCTTCGCCGTAGTTTTCATCACCAACCACGATTGAACCGATGCCTGCTGCTTTATAGGCGCGTTGGGTAGCGGGTACTGGGCCATACTCACCCGTCAATTGGTTTTTAACGTTATCCGTTTTCTCGTTAAAGAAGTTTACGGCTCCAATCAGAAGGTTATTTGAAATATTATCTAAGTGACCGCGGTACTTCAACCACGGACCAGCCATCGAAATGTGGTCAGTAGTACACTTTCCTTTGGCCTTAATCAACACTTTCAAACCTTTGAGGTCGGTACCTTCCCAAGCTGCAAACGGGTCAAGCAATTGAAGACGATTCGATGTCGGCGAAACTGCTACTGAAATACCGCTACCGTCTTCGGCAGGGGCTTGGTAGCCAGCATCTTCTACGTCAAAACCACGTGGTGGCAATTCGTCTCCGCTTGGGTCGTCGAGTCTTACTTCTTCTCCCAATTCGTTGATGAGGGTATCAGTCAGGGGGTTAAACGTCAAATCACCCGCAATGGCCAAGGCCGTCACCAATTCAGGCGAACCTACGAATGCCAGGGTATTTGGATTTCCGTCGGCACGTTTGGCGAAGTTACGGTTGAACGAGTGAACGATGGTGTTGCGTTCTTGCTTTTCGGCACCCACCCGCGCCCACATCCCGATGCAGGGACCGCAGGCATTGGCAAATACTTTACCGCCAATTTCGTCAAAAGTGGCCAAGAAGCCATCTCTTTCTACCGTGTAGCGCACTTGCTCAGAGCCGGGAGTGATGGTAAATTCAGCTTTGGTTTTAAGGTGTTTGGCCGCTACCTGACGCGCCAATGAAGCCGAACGAGCAATGTCTTCGTACGAAGAGTTGGTGCATGAACCAATCAAACCTACCTCAATTTTGGTTGGCCAACCGTTGGCCAAAGCCGCTTCTTTCATTTTTGAAATCGGCGTTGCCAAGTCAGGCGTAAAGGGTCCATTCAAATGCGGCTCCAGTTCGCTGAGGTTGATTTCAATAACTTGGTCAAAATATTTTTCGGGTTCAGCGTATACTCCAGCATCTGCCGTAAGGTGTTCTTTCACCGTATTGGCAATGTCGGCTACGGCATCACGCCCCGTTGAACGCAAGTAACGCTCCATCGACTCGTCGTACGCAAAGGTGGAAGTCGTGGCTCCGATTTCAGCACCCATGTTACAGATCGTTCCTTTACCAGTACATGACATCGAAGTAGCTCCTTCGCCAAAATATTCCACAATAGCACCTGTTCCACCTTTAACGGTCAGAATACCCGCTACTTTCAGGATTACGTCTTTTGGCGACGTCCAGCCGCTCAATTTACCCGTTAGTTTTACGCCGATTAATTTAGGAAATTTAAGCTCCCACGGCAAGCCAGCCATTACGTCGCAAGCGTCTGCGCCACCCACTCCAATGGCAATCATTCCCAATCCACCCGCGTTTACGGTGTGTGAGTCGGTTCCGATCATCATACCGCCCGGAAAAGCGTAGTTTTCAAGCACCACTTGGTGAATGATACCCGCTCCGGGTTTCCAGAAGCCAATGCCGTATTTATTGGAAACAGAAGAAAGGAAATCGTATACTTCCTGATTTTCAACCACTGCTTTACTCAAATCTTCCGACGAACCAACCTGGGCCGTAATTAAGTGGTCACAGTGTACGGTTGAAGGAACCGCTACTTTAGGACGACCCGCCTGCATAAACTGCAACAACGCCATTTGAGCCGTTGCATCCTGCATAGCTACGCGGTCGGGACCAAAATCAACGTATGATTTTCCACGCTCATAAACGGTGGTTGCGTCTCCTTGCGTAAGGTGAGCATACAGAATTTTTTCTGTATACGTAAGCGGACGGCCTACCACTTTACGAGCAGCCTCTACTCGTTCGCCGAGCTTAGCATAGAGGCTTTGCATCATATCTAAATCAAATAATGCCATAGTATATGAAATTGATGAGTTAATTTACAGGCATAAAACTACAAACTGTAAAGCAAAATACCCTAAAAATCTTGCTAAATAGTTGTAGAAAACCTTCTACAACCTAAGGAAGCACCTAAGAATCGGGTTTTACTTGTTTTTCAATCGTTGTTCTACCCTGCTGTCTATAATAACCAACATCAATCCATATACAATCGTTTTTTATTGGCAAATTCTCACAAACTTTCGCTCATTGGTTTCACCTTCTTTGCCCACGATTATCCCCAGTATCAATTCTTTAGTGGTTAATTTTACCACCCGCGTTTTGTTTTCCCAAGCCACCCCGCCAAGAACTTGCTCCCCCAACGAAATCTCTTTTCCGTCAAACTTAAAATCTGTCATTAATCGGGCGGGTAATGCTGGCGCTACGCCGTTGGTTCCCGAAAGATTATTTGTCACTTTTAGCTGACCATCACCCGTAAACTCCAATAAATACGAATTTTCAGGGGCTTTTTTCCAAGAAGAATCGGCAATAACGGGACAACAGCCCCCAAAATAACGGAACTCCGTCATCGTCCATTTGCCAGTTAAAATCGGCTGATCAGAAATACATCCCGCCGCCTCTGGGGCCAGTAAGGCATCTGAAGTGGATTGGCAACGAATATTAATCAAAGCCACCAGTCCGAACAAAATTATTTTTTTCATTGTGTCAACGCATTCTGCTTAAATAGTACAGACAGCAAAAGAAAAGGCTGCCAAAACCATGACGCTGACATCAAGCCAAAGGTTGGAATGGTCTATTTATTCCACCAACCACTTATTTTGTACATTGTATTTTGCTTCCAATACAATCTTATAAAACTTTGAAGGAATTTTTGTTATATCTATCACGGCTTTTTCGTTGACGACGGGCACTTCGTCCATGAGCAAATAGCGGTCTTTCTTACCTTGCTCAAATTCGTTGGTGGTGGTTAACCATATTTTTACGGATCCTTCCTTTTCTACCGTTTTCCACGTCAACTCCAACTGATTTCCCTCTCTTTTCAAGGTTGAATTTACGAGCGACAGTTTGCCCGTCAGAGGGGTTCCGTCCACTTCAAATGCCTGTATTTTAGGAATCGAAACGCCCAAATGCCGGGCAATAGATGGCATAATATCCACCACGGCAGGCAGCGTTTCGGCTCCCGTTTTTCCCTGAAAATATGCATTAAGGTCTTTGGCATTGGTCACAATCCAAGTGCTCCGCTCCCGGTCCGACTGTCCTCCGTGGTTTTTGCCGCTTGCGGCGTCGCGTCCGTGGTCGGTGGTGATAAACAGTTGCCATTCTTCCCCAAAATTCTGCTCACGGTACTGAATGGCCTTCCACAAACGCCCCATCTGGTTGTCCATTAGCCGAACGGCGTTGGTAAAACGGTCGCTGTCACCGAATTTATGCCCCATGTCGTCGGTATACTCCAAGTAAACCCACGAAAGGTCAGGAGCTTCGTTTTGGAGGTATAGGGTGGCTTCGTCAACCACTTTTTCGTCAATTTGATGGATGTATTCGGCTTCTTTATCGTGCGGAAAATGAAGCGTATCCAATTCAAATCCGTCAAAGAAATAGTCTAGTTGCAATTGGTTGGTTTGGGGCAACCCTTCCCCAATTAGTTTTGTGCGATTGTCGAGCCAAGTTGAAAAAACGGCTGTTTTCTTGTGAGGATACTGCGCTTCAAAAAACCGAAAAATAGTCCAATAATGATAATTAGGGTCTTTGATGTTATTGTCCCACACGTTGTGTTTGTTTACCCACGTTCCCGTCAACAGGCTATTGTACCCCACCGCCGAGATGGTGGGAGTTTGAGAATAGGTATTTTTTTTGCCGCCTACGTACGCTCGCGTATAGCCTCCCGTTTTGGCAATAGACGTCAGATTTGGCAACTTTGACTTTTCAATGACATCCGCCGCAATTCCATCGACGATAACAAAAATCGCTTTTTTCTTCTCCGTTTGGGCTTGAATTGGCTGCAAAAAACAAATCCCAAATAAGACGAAAAATAACGAGACTAAAACAACTCTCATACTTCTGATTCAGAAAGGGTTATGGTTGGTTCGACCGTCGAACTTTCGGTTGATTCGGCCTTAGCTTCGGCAAAAAGCTTCGCTTTCATTACTTCTTCCAACGTTACGTGAAAGAATTCTTTATGAATATCAAACGATTCTTCGTTCCCCTTTTCGGCGCATTTTACGTAATGCCCATCCTCCAATAGCTCGTACGAATTGACATTATCACGAAGATTGTAGTCTAAAATATTGATTGCCTGCTGCTTCACGCGGGGATTAACAAAGGCAAACATGGATTCAATCCGGCGGTCAAAGGAGCGCACCATGGCGTCGGCACTGCCTCCGTATATCTTGGGGTTTCCGTTATTATGGAAATAAAAAATCCGGGTGTGTTCCAGAAAATCACCCACGATAGAACGCACCGTAATGTTTTCACTCAACCCCTGCCGCCCCGGACGAAGACAACAAATGCCCCGTACAATCAGCCGAATTGGCACTCCTGCCTGTGAGGCTTTGTAAAGTTCTTCAATGGTTGTTTTATCTTCCAACGAATTGATTTTAAAGCAAATACCACTCGCTAAACCGTTGGCGGCATTGGTAGCTTCTTGCTGAATCAACTTGATGATTTGCTTGCGCATGTCGCGCGGAGCGGTGAGTAAATATTGGTAATCATTGGGCAAAGAATGTCCCGTGATGACGTTAAAAAACTCGGTGATGTCGCGGTTGTAGACTTCATCGCAGGTCAGAAGTCCAATATCCGTATATAGCTTGGCCGTTTCTTCGTTGTAATTTCCACTGGCCAAGTGTGAATAACTAATGACGCCCTGTTCTTCGGCCCGTACAATTTGGAGCAGTTTGGTATGGGTTTTGAAACGGCTGATTCCGTAAATAACGAAGCACCCCGCTTTTTGCAGGCGCTGGGCTTCTCGCATGTTATTTTCTTCGTCAAAGCGGGCTTTCACCTCAAAAAGCACCGAGACGTGTTTGCCGTTTTCGGCCGCTTTAAGCAATGCCTCCGTGATGCGTGATTTTTTGGCCAAACGATAAATGGTCAATTTAATCGCCAACACTTTGGGGTCGTCAGCGGCTTCTTCCAAAAGCTCTAATACGGGCTCAAAATTATTGTAAGGGTGGTGCAGAAGTATATCCCCTTCTTTGATGGTTTCAAAAATATCCTCCATCTCTTCGCGAGTTACCCCCAAAGGCGGTACGGGTGCGGGCGGGGTTGGAACCAATTCGGCAAACTCTGGGTGTTTGATTATTTGCCACAAACAAGTAAAATCCAAGAGATGTCGGCAGGTAAAAACGTTATAATCATCTATTTCCCAACGTTTTTTCAATAAATTGAGCAGCCATTCTGAGATATTTGGCTCTACTTCCATACGTACCACTCGCCCCAACCGACGCGTTTTGAGCTTTTGCTTTACTTCGTCCAAAAAGTCAGTTTCAACGTCATCGTTATCATCAATGGAAAAATCACCGTTTCGCACGATTCTGAATAAATGCATGTCCAAAATCTCGACATTACGGTACAGTTTCCGCAACTCATGCCGCATGATTTCTTCAATGGGAATAAATACCGTTTCCCCATTTTTTCGTTCAATCGTGTACAAACGTTTTAAATTGGCGGGAATCTGAACAAATGAAATTTTACGATTTTCTTCATCTTCCTTCACCGATTCGGTAGCCCGAGTTACGACGGCGAAAATCAGGGTTTTGGCCAACAGAATGGGAAAAGTATGCGTATAGTCAAACAGCATGGGCGTAAGCATCGGATAAATCGTACGGTCAAAGTACTTCCCAACTTCTTCCTGCTCAGGCGCTTCCAAATCATCCCACCGTCCTATTTTTAATTTTTGTTCTCCAAAAAGGGGTAATAAATCGTTTTCAAAAACCTCGTCCTGTTCCTGTGTAAACTTGTGAATGGCCGAAAATAGTGCTTTCCGAAACGGTATTTCTCTTAATCCCGAATAATCCACCCGTTCTTTTCCATAGTCAAGATAATTGTACAAACTCCCCACCCTAATGGTAAAAAATTCATCCAGGTTTGAATCTGAAATCGCCAGAAATTTCATCCGCTCAAATACCGTCCGACGGGCACTGCGTGCCTGGTCCAACACCCGGTAATTGAATTGTAGCCAGCTAAGGTCGCGGCTGATAAAATTGCTTTGCTCAATGGTCTGGCTAAGGCGTTCGGCCGAGCGGGCAAAGCGATCTCCATCGTAAGGAACTTCCCCTTCTTTCACTTCTTTACGGTCGCGAATAAAAGAGAACAAAGAAGAAAAACCACTTTTGCGATTATCGTTAGAATGCTGAGAACTAGGCATAAGAAATTCGGAATTTAAAACAATCTATTAACTGAGATAACCAATGGAATATATATTTATTCAATGCGTAAACGTGGTGATTATTGTTCAGAAAGAGCGTTTTCTGCAAAAACAGCTCTCTTTTCATTCATCCCATGGGTCACGTAAAGAAATAAGGTCAAAGGTACTTTATAAAACAATTGAGCCACTCGTCCCGGGGGCAGAGTGGCTCAATTTAACGGTTTGTTAACACTAACAATTAGACGTCCACTCTCGCATATTTAGCATTACGTTCTATAAACTCACGACGAGGGGCTACTTCGTCGCCCATCAGCATTGAGAACAGGTGGTCTGCTTCGGCCGCCGAATCAATGCTCACCTGCTTCAAACTGCGGCGCGTAGGATCCATGGTCGTTTCCCAGAGCTGCTCAGGGTTCATTTCTCCCAAACCTTTATAGCGCTGAATGTATACACTGTCTTCTTTACCTCCGCCAATTTCCATTACGGCTTGTTCGCGTTGGGTTTCCGTCCAGCAGTATCGCTCTTCTTTGCCCTTCTTCACCAGATATAAAGGCGGCTGTGCTATGTACACGTACCCGCTATCAATGAGGTCTTTCATGTACCGGAAGAAAAACGTCAAAATCAACGTACGGATGTGGCTTCCGTCCACGTCAGCATCGGTCATGATGATCACTTTATGGTAGCGGAGCTTGTCCATATTGAGGGCGCGCTCGTCGCCATCTTTGCCAAACACAACTCCCAAAGCGGTAATCATGTTTTTGATTTCGTCGTTTTCGTATATTTTGTATTCCTGCGCTTTTTCTACGTTCAGGATTTTACCGCGAAGCGGTAAGATGGCCTGAAAAGCACGGTTACGGCCTTGTTTGGCCGAGCCTCCTGCCGAGTCCCCTTCCACGAGGTACAATTCGCAGCCCGCAGGGTCAGTTTCGGAGCAGTCAGCCAACTTTCCGGGTAAGCCTGTGCCTCCCAATACCGTTTTGCGTTGCACCATTTCACGGGCTTTGCGGGCGGCAATACGGGCTTTGGCGGCGAGGATTACTTTATCAACGATGGTACGCGCCTCTTTGGGGTTTTCCTGCAAGAAGTTGTCGAGCATTTCGCTCACCACTTGGCTTACCGCCCCTGCCACGTCGGAGTTACCCAACTTGGTTTTGGTTTGTCCTTCAAACTGCGGCTCTTGCACTTTTACCGAGATGACCGCCGTCAGACCTTCGCGGAAGTCATCGCCGCTGATTTCAATTTTCTCTTTGGCCAGTATTCCCGACTTTTCGGCGTAGTTTTTCAGCGTCCTTGTCAGCGCCATACGGAAGCCCGATACGTGGGTACCGCCTTCGATGGTGTTGATGTTGTTGACGTAAGAAACCACATTTTCAGAATACGACGTGTTATAAATCATCGCTACTTCTACTGGCACCGCCCCTTTGTCATTTTCCATGTAAATGGGGGTCGGGATGAGGTGGTCGCGGGTGTTGTCCAGATACGTCACAAATTCAACCAAACCACCCTGCGAATGAAATTCTTCGGAGCGGGGCTGACCGTTTTCGTCAGTATCTCTCAAATCAGTAAGCGTCAGCGTGATTCCTTTGTTCAGGAATGATAGTTCGCGGATGCGGTTGGCAACGGTCTCGTATTTATATTCCGAAACCGTGAAGATGGTATCATCGGGTAAAAAGTGAATAAATGTACCCGTATCTTCGGCGGCACCAATCTCCCGAACGGGATAAAGAGGTTTCCCTATTTTATATTCCTGTTCGAATATTTTTCCTTCGCGGTGAATCTCTACGCGAAGGTATTGAGACAGCGCGTTGACGCAGGACACCCCCACACCGTGCAAACCACCAGACACTTTGTAGGTGTCTTTATCAAATTTACCTCCTGCGTGGAGTACGGTCATAACGACCTCAAGGGCCGACTTTTTCTCCTTGGACATGATTCCCGTCGGGATTCCCCGTCCGTTGTCCTTCACCGTTACGGAATTGTCGGTATTAATCACTACCTCAATCCGATCACAATACCCCGCCAGCGCTTCGTCAATGGAGTTGTCAACAACCTCCCAAATAAGGTGGTGAAGGCCTTTTACGCCGATGTCACCAATGTACATTGCGGGACGCTTCCGCACCGCCTCCAGACCCTCAAGAACTTGAATGTTTTCGGCTGAATAATTACTTTTGTCTACTTGTTCCGGAATTTCAATCGTTTCGTTTGCCATATTTTGGAATTAGTAACGAATAGGGTGCTACCACTGTAAATATTTCAATTTTTTAACGCGTAAAGATACAAGAATCTGGGCAAAAATCCTAAATTTTACTGGTTTAAGGCAACCTATACGTTTGAACTGACTGGTGGTTAATTCCGAACAATAAATAGGGACCCACGGCACGTATAGAACGCACCTCTCCTTGGATGTTTAAACCTGATTTTTCCTGATTGGCATAACGAAAATCGTGGTTGCCTGCGTTTAGAAACACCTGTCCTTTACTGGCGTCAATTTTCCCCAAACGAACGCGGGTCCGGTCCAAATTGCCGCCCAAAATTACGTCTGGATTTCCATTTTTGTCGATGTCTACCACCTCAATACCGTATACAGGAGCGTATTGGGCTTCAATTGGCAAAGGTTTGAAAACGAATTGGCCACGCTCGTTCCACAGGATTCCCGTGCGTAATTCTTGCGCATCAGATTGGCGCGCCGACTTCAACAAATCATCACCCAACATTTCAGACAGGGTGGCGTTGGCGTAAGTCACATAACTAGAATATTTCTTTTTGAGGGCGGGGATTTGGTCCAACAATTCATCACGGCCTGCATATGGGTATTCTTTTCCATTCTCGGTAACCGCTACCAACGGCAACATTCCGCCATTTCCTGAAAAATCGTTAAAGTACAATTTTAGCTGGTCGCCCGACGTAACGTGGTATTGGGTATTGAGGCCCATGTTTCCAATCACAAAATCATCGTCTCCATCGTTGTCTAAATCCGCTTTTGTGAGTGCATAAGACAGCTGAGAAGTGAGCGATTTCGTCGCTTCTTTAGCTTCATTCCATTTTCCGTTTTGATTTAGATACGCCGTGGGTTTCATCCACTCACCCGCAAGGAGTAAATCAGGCTTTTTGTCACCATTTACATCAGCAAAAGCCGCTCCCGTTACCAATGACGAATGTGAAAAAGTACGCACTGCCGAAAAATTCCCTTTGCCATCATTTTGTAGTAAAACCGACTTTTGCGCCTCGGGATACCTGCCGGGTGTGCAATGCGCCCCGATGAACAAATCTTGGTCGCCATCGGCGTCAATATCTGCCGCTACCACGACCGATGCGTTGATGCGTAACTGGCTCAATTCGTCTGACAGTTTTGCTCGTACAAATTTTCCTTTTTGATTAAAATACAAACGAGGTTGCAGGAGCGAATCCACGGGCGTTAAGGCGTAGCCCGCACTGACTACCGCCAAATCTAAATCGGTATCGCCGTCGGCGTCAAAAAATACCGCACTCGCATCCTCAAACGCGGCATCTTTTTGAAAATCTACCTGTGACGAGTTGACAAAACCCGTGGTCGTTTGGACAAACAATCCTCCTGCCTGCCCACGTCCGCCACCGATGTACACATCCTCACGGCCATCGCCGTTTATGTCTCCTTTGGCCATGCAGGGTCCAACTCCCGAAAGCATTTGCGGCAACAACGTCTGAATTTTAAAATCATTGACCAACGGAATCGAATGGGCAAAAAGGGACGACGAAACTGGCGTGAGCAGTGGCCGCTGAGCGGTGAAAGCAGAGAGGCCCGCAGTGGGCAAAATGGCGTCTGCATAATCCGTGATAAGGCGTTGGTTGATTTTAGGGGCTTTGACCGAAAATGATTTTCCATCGGCCCAAGTGACGCTCAATGAATCAATCTCTGTTGTTTTCCCCAGCCCAAAATGCAGCGGCACGTACATCGCCGACTGGAACCCCCGAACAGGCTGAAACTCCTGCGTCTGCGCCAAATTTTTGGAATACACGCGTACTTTTGCGCCGATTTTCAAGGCTTCGTTGGGCGCTTTGAGTAGCACTTGAAGATAGTTTTGCGGACTTTTCTGCTGTCCGTTGTTTTGATAAATAAAGACTTTTTCGCTCACATTGTTTGTCACCAAGTCCAAGTCTCCGTCGTTGTCCAAATCAGCATAAACTGCCCCGTTAGATTGCCCTGGTTGCTCAAACCCCCATTCTTTTATTTTGTTGTCAAAGCCACCCGCCCACGTTCCTTGCTCCGTAAAACCTTTATTTTTGAAGATATAATTAGGCTCATTGATGGGGGGCATTTTGGCAATTACGTCCATCGTTTCAGGATTTTTACCCGTTTGTCCGATTTCAGTCTGTAGGTCTGCCGAGTATTTCAAAAACTCCATGTTGGTATAATCTCGAGCGTATCCATTGGTGATAAAAAGGTCGTTGAATCCGTCATTGTCAAAGTCTGCAAACAGCGCCGACCAACTCCAATCCGTATTGGAAATCCCCGCCAATTGCCCGATTTCAGAAAATCCGACTCCTCCCCCTAACTGAGGGCCAGTATTCAACTGCAACATGTTCCGCATCGTCTGCTGGTGAAAGCCCGCCCGAATAAGGGATTGGTATTTATCGTAATTATCATCTCCCGCTGTGAGTTTGATGCGTTCGTTTTGGGCGGGCAGCATGTCCAGCGTCACAATGTCCATCCATCCGTCGTTGTTGACATCGGCGGCATCGGTGCCCATCGAATAGAGAGAAGTGTGTCCCATTGCTTCCCGAATAGACTCTTTAAAGCCTTTTCCCTGCTGGTTAATGTATAAATAATCGTTCTCGTTGTAGTCGTTAGATACGTATAAATCCAGCCATCCATCGTTGTTTAAATCCGTCACATTCAGCCCTAAACCAAAGCTTAATACGTTGTTAATCAAGCCCATTTCGCGTGATACATCCACGAATTTTTCCGCGTCATTTCTCATCAATTTACTCCCGTAACGGGTATCGGTTTGCTCTCGGTATTGCGCAATCAAATTGCTAAAACCCGCGTATTCTTGCACCGAATGGTTCAACAAAAAGCAGTCTAAATCTCCGTCTTTATCGTAATCAAAAAACGCGGTCTGCGTGGTGTATGAAGGGTCATCGAGACCATATTCAGCCGCTTTTTCAACAAAACTTACCCCATTTTCGACTTTGCCTTGATTGATATACAATAGATTACGACGCAAATTCGGGTCTTCGGCCCCAGAGCGAGAAACGTAAATATCCAGCCAGCCGTCGTTGTTTATGTCAACGACCGACACGCCCGTTTTCCACCCGCTGTGTTTGATTCCTGCGGCTTCGGTAATGTCTTCGAAAGTGATACCTTCGCCTTTTTTCGTCAAATTCAGGTACAATTTATCGGCCACCATATTTCCCGTAAAATACAGGTCAACAAGGCCGTCGTTGTTAAAATCACCCGCCGCCACTCCCCCACCATTATAGAAATAACCGTAGCCTAGTACATTGTTATCGGCGTCTTCTTCCACAAAATTATTGAAGGTCACCCCCGTATCGTCGGCATCTAAGCGGGTAAACAGGGTATCAGAATCGGGACGGCATGATGCCACAATCGACCCCAAGGCAAGCACAAAAAAGCATTTAAAAGTAGACATCTACGTAAATTTCAAGTAGTTACGAAAGTTAAAAAACAAACCTTGGGGAATATTTTATCGGTGCTTGTCACGAATTTTAGCTTATTCAAACAGTTTCAGTAAATCAAATTCTTTGGATGAAAGACCTTTGCTCAATTTCAATAAATCGACCGCGTCGGGTTCTCTATTTTTAAGTTTTTGATTCATAAACTTTTTCAAATAATTCGTCAGGCGGTTGTCTGGGTCGTAAGGTTCTCCCGAGCCCAGATTTTCGGGCCATGTTTCGGCCTGTTCCAGATAGCGTTGTGCTTCTTTGTATTTTTTTCGGTTGGACAATTCGGCGGCGTATCGAATATTGGCCTCACGAAACAACGCATGAGCTCCTGCTGCGCCTTCATTAGGCAAAATATTCAAGGATTGCATCAGCCCAATGCAGTCTTTGTAGCGCTCCAATTTCAGGAGCAACCGCGCCCGTTGTTGCCCCAAAATATACACTTCGTGGTCGGGCAACTCTGATTGTAGATTGGCAGACTTTCCAAGTTTCAAAAACTTGGAAAGTCTTGACTCATTGATATCCAATGCTTTTTTCAATTGCCCGTTGGCGGCGTAGAAATCTGACAGCGCTTTTACGACGCGCCAGTTGTGGGGTTCCAGTTTGTAGGCGTTTTCCAAGGCTCTTTGTACTATAACTCTTTGGTCTTTAAACACTTCGGCTTTTGTTAAATAAAATGGTACATAATCAGAGACCGGAGTTACATCAAAGTCTCTAAAAGTGTACTTCACATCCATAAAATTAAGTGCCCAATTATACAGATTGCGATAATACTCCATTTTCCAATTTGAACTTGATAGGGGAAGTACCGCAGTATCCTCATAACGAAAAGGGAAAACCCCTTTGGGTGACATTTTACCTGCTTCCTGAATCATCCGTCTTGCCTCCTCCCCTTTATTTATTTGGTTTAATAATCCGCTTTTCCATAAAAGCACCATGACTTCTTGTGGTGCCATTTCCAGCACCTTAAGTCCTTCTTCAAACAAACCTAATTTATCATACCAGATGGCGATTTCGAGAAAAGTCTCATGAGGTAATTCACTTCGGATGAGGCTCCGAAACTGCTCTTTATCTTCTTCCGTTTTGGTAATTAAATACTGTTCAAAGCGGGCAAAATGGTTTAGCGGATCTTCATTCAACAATTGTTTACTTAATTTCAATGCTTTTGCATTCTGCCCGGTCTTTCTGGCCGTAACAATCTCTAACTGAAGGGCATCTGCATTATGGCTATTGGCCTCAATCGCCTGTTGAACGTAGAGCGCAGCTTTTAACAAATCATTACTGCGAATAGCCCTGATAGCCGATTGAGTTAAAGCAGGCGAACGGTAAGAGGCATCCATAGCCGCTACTCCTAAGACATCATAAGCCCTGGCATTATCAGCCATAATTCCCCTAAGATAATTTGCTTTAGGATGATACGCATTTACTGAAAGTGCCCTTGAAATAAGCTCAGGGGTCATGGTAGGATGCCCTTTTCTGCACATATAGATTTCTGCTAAATCGGCTAAGGCATCCACATGGTATTTATTTTTTTCCAACACCTTATTGAAATACGTTGCTGCTTCTTCATATTTTCGCTGATTCATCAAATCTTTTCCGCGCATATACAACCCATATTCGGAATTCCAATCAAAATCTTTTGGTGCTTCCAATGGACGGCGAGTGGCAGTTGGTTGTCCATCAGCAATAATTTCATTTCCCAGACGAATCGCAAGTTTCTCGGTATCCCCTGTCCACTTTACCGAATCACGCACCATTTCGAGCGGTTTTAAAGCCATTTTTTTTGCAAAAACAAGCGTATTCCCTTCCAGTACTTTCAATGTATCCTGCACTGTCGAGACTGCGCAATAATCCAGTTTAAGCCAACCATCCTGCACGCGCAGATTCATCGCACCCTGCGGCGTGGCGTGGGTCAGGCCACGGGTATTTTTGACGGGAAACCAGTATTCCGTCCAACTGTCATGCGTGTAGGGCATGAATGACACGTGCTTAAAAGGACTGTACATACTGCCTTCGGAAGCCTGATTGAACAACCGCCCCGATTGTAATTCCACATACTGCCCGTCGGTATCGGTCAGGAGTTTTTCCCAGATCATACCCTGGCGCGAAAGGCCCCAAATCCATATTTTTTTGCCCAATTTCTCGTGGTAAGGCGAATATCGGGCAAAACCCATGTTGTCGTTGTGCCAAAAACCGCCGAAAAAATCGGTGTTCTTTCCCAACACATGATAAGATTTATAAGAACCGAAGTTGTTTTGTTCGTAAAAATTCAGGTTTCTGCCCAACGAATCACGCGGCCACGTGCCCGCCTCACCGTTGTGACCGATGTAATTTGTACCCGGAAAAACAAATTCAAGATTACCAGCGGCTTTGAAACCCGCATTCATCCAATGATAATAACTTGTTTCAAAGGGTGTTGCGTTGTACCAATGCGATTTGGTCGTAAAGTAGGCTTTGTCTTTCGGCAAATTTACTTCTACCATCCAGCGCGTGCGGGCTGACCAATCCCAAGCACCCAAAAAGCAACTGACGCTGCCATCATCATTAGTTCGGGTAAAATAATCGACGGGTGCCGAGACCGTAGCCGCGTGACCAATATCCCCGAAGTTGATTTCTATCCCACCCGACGTCCACGCCCCGCGCATGGCCACGTCTCTGAATTTGACCACGTGGTTGAAATAGATAAAAGGGTAGTTGGTTGATTTCTCATACGCCCCCCAAATCTTCCCACCGATTTCGGGGGTGATGTATACTTTGATGTAGTCGTTTTCCAGTTCAATAAACTTCCATTCTTTCATCACGGGTTGGGAGGTGTAGCCATCATACCTAAAATAAGGATACACCCGCCCTGGCTGGGGCACGGGGTCAGGGTCCGAAAACGGATAAGTGGTAAGGGTTTGCGTTGTTTCACGAACAACCGCATTTTGGGCCTTTGGAGCTTGGATTAATACCAAAAACAGGCCAATAAACAACCCATGTTTTAGGGATAAAAAATGAACCTGACTCATTGGTATCTACGAGGTTATTGGAGAATGCAAGATAAAATTTCGGCTTGGTTTATGCCGTTTTTTTTGAGTAAAATTGTCAAAAAAAGAAAACGCTATGGTTGTTATTGCCACCAAACGCCGCCCAAAAATCCTTAAAATTCCCGCGCATCTCGTCTATGAGGAGCTTGACGGGCAAGTCCTGCCTTATCGTGGCTATTTAGAGGTATTATCAGAAAAAAAAACATTCGAAGAAATTAAGGGCAGCAGTTCATTGCAGGCAGTTCTTGTCTATTTAATTGGTCTTTATATTGGGGTTCGTATCAATCGAAAAAAATATTTAGTAGCCTCCAATGAGTCAGGGCTGCATGTAAATTCGGAGAGTAATCTAGCCAACGATATTGCCGTTTTTGAAAAAGAGAAAATTACGTTGACCGATAAATACTTTGACGTAGCCCCCAAAATTGTCGTTGAGGTCGACATTAAAATAGCTCTGGAAGGAACTGGCCTCACGAGTGACCTAGAGTACATGTTGAACAAATCGCAGAAAATGCTTGATTTTGGTGTCGAAAAAGTCATTTGGATCACCACCCAAACCAAGAAGATTTTTGTCATTACTCCCAATGCGCCTTGGTATTTAGTCAATTACGATGAAAACATTCCGTTATTAGATGATTGCATCCTGAATCTTGCCCAACTGCTCCGGGACGAAGAAATTGAGTATTAAACCAAAAACGGGCGATTTCTCGCCCGTTTCGGTCATTTATCTTCACACAAATCATTAAGGTTTATCCCACCACAAACGGGTCGTTGATTTATCCGCGCCACCCAATTTGGATACGCCAGAATCAACGCCAGCCTTGTTGGTGCTGATCTCGCCCGCTACAAACGGTGCTCTGCGTACAATACTGCCCACTGGCACCTCAGGGTCATCTGAATTTACCCGAGGATACAATTTAGGGAATCCTGAACGACGGTATTCGGCCCAAGCTTCAAAACCGTACGGAAACAATGCCAACCATTTTTGGGTCAATATTTGCTCACGCTGCTTGGCGGCAGTGGCTTCCCATTTTACGGGAATGTCGGTCATGCCGGGGCTTTTTACCACATCATTTAAGGCGACGGGCGTAGAAGTGCCAGCGGTGTAAGCGGCAATCGCAGCAGCGTCGGTGATTCCCCACTGGGTCATCGAAAGCGTAATTCCTTTTTCATACAAATCTTTGGCCGTTCCACCCATGCTCCAGCCATTCAGCGCCCCTTCGGCGCGGAGGAAATGAGCTTCGGAAGCAAACATAATACCCCAAGGCTGCGTAAAACGCGCGGCATCCTGAAAAGCAGGCGCTACGTTTGAATTGGCTCCCGGCGCATTTTCGGGCAAGCCCAATTGCACCTGCGAATACCCATTACGCAATCCTTTGTAGGTATCGCCCGACACAGGACTAAAAAACTTGCTAATCCGTGGGTCTTTGTAGCCTTTCAGCGTACTTTCCATGGCCGCACTCATCCGGAACTCATTCCATGCCGTGATACCACCGAGCGGGTTGGGTGAGTTGGCCGTTACTTTGATGAAAGCATCATCGGCGTTTGTTTCCAATGTACCCGCAGCAACGGCAGCTTCTGCTTCCGTTTTAGCCAAGGCAGGGTCTACTTTTGACATGCGAATGGCCAAACGCAAACGCATGGTGTTGGCAAATTTAATCCAACGATCCACATTGCCGCCATACATTTGGTCGTTGTTCCCCAAAATGGTTTTGCCTTTGGATTTTTGCAGTTCAGTCACCGCCGCTTTGAGCGTAGTCAGGAAGTCTTTGTAGATAAACTCCTGGCTATCATACTCCACAACTTTTTCGCCGCTGCCCACTTTTGAGTACGGAATCGCGCCCCAATAATCGGTCATGGGGAGATACATCTGTACTTTCCAGATGGAAGCCATCGCAAAAATGGCCGCATCTTCGGCCTGCCCGCCAGGCTTGGTCGCATCCAAAACCACCAAAAGCGGCGGAATTTGCTGTCCGTAGAAGTTGTTCCAAGCACCATTCAGCCAGTTGCCCACCATCACGTTTCGGTCAGAAGGGAAGTTGATGGCAACGTTGGCGTAGTATTGCGCGTGCAAATCGGCAAACAAACTTTCCATCAACTGAAAAGGCCCACGGTCGCCAAATACGCCGCGCCACTGTGCCGCCGCAAAGGCATTTCCTACGGCCGACTTATCAATGGAAGTCAGCTTTGTTTTATCGGTATTGAGCGTTTCAAACTTATCAGTACAGGCATAAAACCCAACCGAAGCCGTCAGCAGCATACCAACCGGAATGACAAGTTTTTTGAAAATTTTCATTTTGTCTCTATTTGTAATGTTAAACAATGTTTGATCCCAAAAATTAAACGTCAATGGTTAGAAAGAGAGGTTCAAATTGACACCAAATGTACGCGTTGAAGGCATCGAGAAGGATTCCAAACCAACCGTGGTATTTTGGGCGCCAGCGGTGAGTTCAGGGTCAAAACCTTTTGCTTTGTTTAGGAAGAAAAACAGGTTACGACCCACCAACGAAAGCGAAGCTCCTTGGAAAGGTGTTTTCTGCAACAAACCCGATGGTAAGTTATAGCTCAAGGCTACTTCTCTCAAACGAATGTTGGAGGCACTGTACGTAAACACCTCACCGGCAGGGGTGTTACGTCCGCCTACTTTCAACCAATAACGCTCGGCAGTAGTGGCAATATTGTTGGCAGAGCCGTCTGCTTTTACGCCTGGGAAGGTGTAGCTGTCGCGCCCAGCGAGGGTTTCTTCGGTTACCCCGTCGGCATAAATTACGGCATTGGTAAATGAAGTTACCACGCCACCCATACGAGCGCTGATGAGGAAGTTCAAGGCCAGATTTTTGTAGGTAATCCGGTTGCTCAAACCACCCGTCCAATCAGGGCGTGAGTTTCCTAAATACACGGTCGTACCAGCCGTAATTTGCGGTAAACCATCGGTGCCGACAATCACTTGTCCTGACGCATTCCGAACGTATCCACGGCTGAACACCTGACCCAATGGCTGGCCTTCAATCGCGCGGATGTTGTTCATAAAGTCATTGGTCAAGTTCAATTCTTTCAATTCAGGGGTCAACTCCACCAATTTGTTGACGTTTTTCGCGTAGTTCAAGTCAATGTCCCAACGGAAATCTCCCGCCTGTACGGGCGTAGCGTTGAGGGTAAGTTCCACTCCTTTATTGTTAACCAAACCTGCGTTGATAAACTCCGATGACCAACCCGAAGCTGGAGGAATGGCCACTTGGAACAACTGGTTTTTAGAATCACTGTTGTACCAACCTAAGTCAAACCCGAAACGGTTGTTGAGGAATTTCATCTGCAAACCAAACTCAAGCGCGGTGGTCAACTCAGGTTTCAGATTAGGGAATGGTTTGATTCCGTCGCGAGTGATAAATCCATTGGGACCGCCAGGCAAAAACGAATAGGTTTGATTGAGCAAGTATGGACGGGCGTCGTTGCCCGTTTGGGCAAAGGAGCCCCGAACTTTTGCAAACGAAATGGCCTCAGGCATCGTAATCATGTTTGACAGAATGGCCGAAAATCCAACCCCGGGGAAAAAATACGATTGGCTTTCTTTGGGCAAGGTCGAAGACCAGTCGTTACGGGCCGTCAGGGTTACGGTAAGGGCATTTTTAAACGTTACATCAGCCGTGGCGAAGATACCCTGCTTTTCGGTTTCGTTGATACCGCGTGTGGTTTGGGTATTGCGGGCGTTGGTGGTGATGAACAAGTTCTCGCGGTTCAAACCACCGTTGGATGTGTTCTGATCCAATTGGTTACGGCGCTGAATACTTCCCCCCACGGTGGCATTTACGGCAATGAAATCCGAGAATTTCTTGTCGTACATGGCAAACAAATCATAGTTTTGCTCGCTTACTTCGCGCCAGTTGGTTTGATAATCACCGTTGTCAGCGATGGTATAGGTGTTATTGTACCATTTTCCTTCAAACTTATCCACGTAGCGGTCTATCCCGCCCCGCGCCATGATTTTGAGGGCCGAGGTTAACTTATAGGTCAACGAAGTAAAGCCCGTGATACGGTCGCGATTATCGGCCGCAATGACGCGGTTTTTAATCCAGTAAGGGTTTTGTCCACCGTTTGAGCCCGGATTCCAGAAGTTCTGGCGAAGATTACCAGTTACGGGATCAATGTATTCAAATTGTTGCGCTTGCTCCAACGAAATGTTGCGCGGCATCCGCAGAATATGGCGCTGCAAGTTGGCAAACGCCTCTCCCGTTTGTTGACGATTGTCAATTTTTTCGCTCAGATAGGTGATTTTAGTATCGAGTGAAAGGCGTTCGCCAATTTGATTTGAGATACGCAGGTTGAGGTTGTTACGCTTCAACTTGTTGTTGTCAACAATACCCGTTGCTCCTACGTTTGTGTAAGAAAAATAGGTCTGGGTCTTTTCACTTCCTCCCGAAAACGCGATGGAGTTGGAGATTTGAGAACCCGTCGAGTAGAAATCCTTGTAACTTCCAGGATTGGCATTCATGTTGTACGTTTTGGAAGCATTGGCAGGATCAGGCCCCCAAAGAGCCACCGATTGTCCAGTCATTTTGGGTCCCCAGCTGAATTCACTGGCGCGGTTATAAACACCCGCACTTCCTTGACCGTATTCATCCTGAAACTTTTGCAAAACCATGGCCTGCTCTGCTTGAAAAGAGCTGTTGATGGTTACGCCGAATCCTTTGCGAACGGCTCCTTTTTTAGTACTAATAATCAAGGCACCGTTGGCAGCGCGGCTACCGTAAAGGGCCGTGGCCGAAGCTCCGCTCAGTACGTTGATAGACTCAATATCATCGGGGTTAACGCTGGAAAGTCCGTCCCCTCCGTCGCGACCGCCGTTGGCATTGCCGGGACTGAAGTTTGAGTTGTCCATCGGCACCCCGTCAATCACAATCAGGGCTTGGTTGTTACCAGTGATAGAACGATCACCGCGTAAAACAACCCGCGAAGAACCACCCACGCCCGAAGAAGAACGAACGATGTCGAGGTTGGCTACTCTACCCGCCAGAGAGTTGGCTACGTTTAATTCACGGGCTTTGGAGATATTGGCTACTTGCACCGTTTGGGTAGCATAGCTCAATACTTTCTGATCTTTGGAGATACCCAACGCCGTCACCACCACTTCGCTGAGGGTCCGGGCATCGGTTTCCATTTGAACGTTAATGACTGTTGCCGCACCCAATTCCACTTCCTTGGTCAAATAACCAACCGATGAAAACACCAGTGTTCCAGAAGCAGGAACCGACAATTTAAAGGCACCCTCACCGTCGGAATTTGTTCCGCGATTGGTGCCTTTGAGAAGAACATTCACGCCGGGCAGGGCTTGCCCGGTTTCGTCTTTGATAGTACCTGACAGGGTTCTGTCCTGCGCTATCAATTGCCCTATACCGACCAATGCCGATAAAAGGCTCATAAATAGAGCTTTACGCATACAATAAATTGGATTAGTTTAATTACTCAAACGCAAATTATAGGTAATTTTTAAATTTCCATTAAGTTATATGCACTATTTATTAATTTTTTTTAATATGTCATTTATACACTTAAAATTTGGACATATCAAATGCTTACAATCATGTTTTATCGCGATAACAACTTTTTATAAAATATTGTTTTGCCAAGCTTGCTTCAGGCACCGCAGCCAATTTTGGTGAAAGATGTTTTTTAAATCATCCTCCCCATATCCCCGTTGACGAAGCAAATCTTGGTACAATTGCAGGTCGGCGATGGTATCTAAATCATAAGGCGATTGCTCTCGACCAAACATTCCGTCCAAATCTGTTCCAAATGCAACGTGCAGGCTATTGCCTGTCAACTGGCAGATATGATCCCAATGGTCTACCAGTTTTGACATCGTTACCCCAAACGCTTTTGGGTCTGATTGTCGCTGCAAAAAACCCGGGGCCATCATCCAAGCATCCAACGCACCGCCAATGACCGCACCGCGCTCAGCCAGCCGCAAAATTTGCTCATCGGTAAGCTGTCGCTGATGCGGCACCAACGCCCGGCAATTATGGTGGCTTGCCCAAACAGGGCCTTTAAAAAGGGCTAAAGCTTCATCGAAACCCTTATCGGTGAGGTGGGTAGCATCCAGAATCATTCCCAGTGCATCCATTTCACGCAGCAAATCTTTGCCCGCAGCCGTCAACCCGTCGGTTGTACCCGTCCCCGACGCATACCGACCAGAGCCGTACCAAGCTGGACCAATGGCTCGTAAGCCATAACCGTAGGCTTTTTCCAGATACGAAAGGTTAATGAGCGAATCGGCCCCTTCCAACGAAAGAATAAATCCCACGGGCTTTTTATCGTTGGGGAGTTCGGTATTTTCCCAAAGTACAATGTGCGAATCTAGCTCTGTGGCATTGGTTATCTGAACCATTTCCCCCAAATCAACCATGGCCTGATACCACGCCACCTGCGCCTGGGTCATGGCCCAAGCCTGCGCGGGCGAATACCATCCGTCAAAGGCACTTCCACGTTGGGTAACCCGCGCCAATTGGGTAGCCACCACCAAACCCACGTTGCCCTTTCTCAAGTCAGGCAGCGAAACCGTGCCTTTGCCCCGATCGCGTTTGTCCGAAAGATTTTTTTCAATTTCGCGCTCCCGAAGTTCCTGTACCGTACAGGTATAGTCGCGGTTCCATTCAACGGCATTCATCGCCATGTCTAAGTGGGCATCAATAATCAGCATAAATGGGTAGTGAGTATTAAGTGTTTAGTTAAGTTTAAAGTCTTCATTATTAAGCATTTGCAACGACTCAATCAAGTAACCCCACTGATTTTGAATGGAGGATGGCTTCGTCGGTGTGTTTAAAAAGGCAGGTATATATGCTTTTATCCTGAATCGAATCTAGGACTGTTCGGGTAAAATCTTCCTTTTCGGGGCTTATATTTCTGATGTAGAGGGCAATGATTCTTTCGGGATATTTATTGGCCAACAGCGCATAAATCTCGGGGTCTTTTTGAGAATTATCGCCCAACAACACAAATCTTTGTTTGGGAAAAGCCTCAAAAATCCGCACCACCCGCATCAATTTCCCTTGGTGCTTCGTGGCCCCCGTTTGCAGCAACTCGTACCATCTTTTTATTTTATTGAGCAAAAAAGCTCCTTTTGGCAATCCATTGTGTTTGAAAAATTCATTCAAATCATCGTACAGATTCCACTCACTACTGGATACGTAGAAAAAAGGGTTAGGTAAATCAGGCTCCGTGTGCGCAAATGCGAGGAGTTTGTAAAATCGTACTACATCGGCAAATGTTTTACGGCTGCGGGGGTTTTTGGTAAACATTACCCTTAATTTTTTTCCCGTATCGGCCGAGTGTGAAACCAGTACCGTATCGTCAATGTCGGATATAAATCCGTATTGCGTAGAGTGTGGCACGAAAATTTTACCTTCACCCGTGGCCGTGAGTTGCCCTTGTTCGTTGAGTAAGTGTACTTTTAAAAGGTGCCACCCCGCGTCTACATTGGCCGTCGATTGCCATTCAAATTTAAAAAAACCGTCTTTTTCGGTAGTGGTGTAAAATTTTTGTTTGCCCCATTCTAATTGCACTCGGACTCCCGGAACGGGTGTAACAAAAAATAATTTTATCAAATGGAGTACATTCTTTAAAACATTGGTAGTGTACCTGCGTCGAACTACTTTTTTGCCCGACAGCACATGACCATACAAAATCATATTTTCTTGGTGGCCATATCCGTGATAAACCTTCACAGATACGTCAGAATTATTTACTTTGTGTTCCATCTTCAGCAATTTACTAAATTATAGCAGTTCATCGCAACTTTTATCCACCCATGACAACCCCCGAAAGCTACAAAATATTTTTTATCCTCAACCCCGGTTCTGGGCGCAACACCAGAGATTGGGCGCAGGAAATAACCAACTTTTTTGCCCCCCTGAATCACACGATTGAATTGTATAAACTCACCAAAAGCGCCAATATCGCCAAAATAAAGGATAAAATAGAGCAGTTTTCTCCCCAACGGGTAGTGGCGGTTGGGGGAGATGGCACCATCAAATTAGCGGCCGAATGTATTTTACACACCAACATCTCATTGGGCATTTTGCCCGCAGGCTCCGCCAATGGACTAGCGTACGAATTGGGAATCACCGACAATCCCGCGCAGGCATTGGAGGTGTTGATTACGGGAATCACTAAGACGATTCACACGACGGTCATTAATGGCGAGCTGTGCCTTCACCTCAGTGACATTGGCCTGAACGCCTACGCCATGAAAAAGTTTAAACTTCAGAAGGTACGCGGAATGTGGGGGTATTTGATTGCTTCCCTGAAGGTTTTGTGGCAAAACCCAAAGATGGAAGTTGAACTCCAAATTGACCAAAAAGCCATTAAAATGAAAGCCGCCATGATTGTCATTGCCAACGCGACCAAATACGGTACAGGGGCGCTTATCAACCCAGTCGGTACGTTGGAAGATGAATTATTTGAAGTGGTGGTGATTAAAAAACTAGCGGTACGAGAATTGTTTAAGATGGTCTTTTTTCACGCTTCTTATAATTCTGAAACCGTAGAAATCTTCCAAACTGACGCATTGAGAATGAAGTCCGCCAAAAAAGTCCATTTTCAGGTAGATGGAGAATATTTGGGTAAGGTAAACGAAGTAAAAGCCATTCTTATTCCGAGCGCTTTTAAGATGATTGTGCCAGCACCTGCCGTTGTGTGAGGGCAAACAAAAAGGGCGGGGCAAGCGGAACGCCTCCGCAACCTCGCCCCTATGGAATTAATCTTCGGGAAAGGGGATGAAAACAAATCCCGCAAAATCTCCCTGAATGACGAACAAACAGCAATATTCGTCGGGATTGCGGTAGTTTTCTTTAAACATTTCTACCGCTTCGGGACCGACTAATCCTCGCTGCGTAAACTCATCCAAAAAAGAAGCCCGGTACGACCATTCGTTATCCAGTTCGTTTTGGGCAATCAATAAAATCCCTAAATCAAGGTTGTTTTGTACCGCCACAAAAATGGGATTTTCGGAAAATCCTCTTTTGCGAATCTGGTACGAAGCCTCTTTTAATTGGTCGGAAATTTTAACAAAATCCTGCGATATCAATCCCAAAAGCCGTCGATTGACTTCTGGCGAATTGGCATCGTCCATTAACGTGTTTTCGTTACTGTTATTAATCATAATTTTTCAGAAGTGAGGAGCGAGTAGTGAGAATGGAATTATTCTCACTACTCGCTCCTCATTTTACATTCTTGCGGCCAGCAACAGACTTAAATCTTTGTGGCGCATGTTGAATTTTTTGGCAATAATCGGATTGGTGAGCATACCACCGTGGCAGTAAACACCCTTGCTAAACCAACGATTTGCGTACATCATTTGTTCAATACCACCCGTATTTCCTGCCCGTAGCAGCATGGGCAAGAACACATTACTCAACGCCATGCTCGCCGTATGTGCTACCCGCGACGCGATGTTGGGAACACAATAATGAATTACATCGTGAGCCCGATAAATGGGGTCTTTGTGGGTCGTAATGCGCGAAGTTTCGATGCAGCCGCCCTGGTCAATGGATACGTCAATAATGACCGAATTGGGCTTCATCCTTGACACCATCTCTTCGGTAACGATGCTTGGGCTGTAGCCGTCGTTGGGGCGCAGCGCGCCAATCACCACATCGGCCCGCTGAATGGCCTCCGCCAGCGTATCTGTCTCAATGATTGAGGTATAAATATTTTGACCAATGGCGTATTTGAGGCGCTGAAGGCGGTAAATATGTTGGTCAAAAATCTTAATTTCTGCCCCCAAAGCCAAGGCAGTACGAGCGGCGTATTCGGCCACGGTTCCTGCCCCGATAACGACCACCTTGGTGGGTGGTACGCCCGTAATTCCGCCCATAATAATTCCGCGCCCGTTGTTGGCACTGCTGAGGTATTCGGCCGCAATCAACATGACGGTACTCCCGACAATCTCGCTCAACGACCGAATGACGGGCAATCCGCCTACTTTATCTTCGATGTATTCGTAACTAATGCCAGTGATGTGCTTTTCGTTCAAAAATTCAAAATACGAACGTTCTCGCGTGGGCAAATTGAGGGCTGAAATAATCTTTTGACCGTTTTTGAGGTGCGTAAATTCTTGCTCAACCAAAGGCTCAATTTTCAAAATCAGGTCCGATGTATAAACTTCCTGCGGCGAATACGCAATCTGAGCGCCTGCTTCGCTGTACTCGTGGTCGGGAAATTGAGCGCCTTCTCCCGCTCCTTTTTCTACCACTACCTGATGCCCGTTGCGCACCAAAATAGCAACCGCTTCGGGCGTTAGGGCAATCCGATTTTCCTGCAATGACACCTCCTTTGGCAGTCCGATCAACAAACTTTGTTGACCCACTTTGACGGGTGCCAGTGCTTCCTGTGGGTAAAGAGCGGTTTGTTGAGCCAATTCTCCAAAACCTGTCATTTCTGTAAAAAGTGTTTAATCGTTCGTGTCTGTGTTGTTATCGGTAACTATTATTTCCCGCTTCCCGTTCACGGTTTCTTTGATAGAAATGGTAACAAATCGGTCGGGGAGCAAGTCGGCAATTTTATCGGGCCATTCAATCAAACACAAATTGCCCGAATCGAGGTATTCTTCCAATCCAATGTCGTAGGCTTCGGCGGTGTTTTTTAACCGATAACAGTCGAAATGATAAATAGCCTCTCCGCTCGTGGTAAGGTATTCATTTACAATGGAAAAAGTAGGACTTTGTACGGTATTTACGACCCCTAAATGCTGGCAAATAGCTTTGATGAGCGTGGTTTTTCCCGCCCCCATTTGGCCTTTAAACAACCACACTGGGCTTGTCTGGCAGGCTTGAATGAGCCGCTGCGCCACTTGGCTTATACCCTGTAAATCAAACGGTTCTATCTGAAGCATACGATGATACGACTCGGTTATTTTGTCAAACGAAGGCTAAATAACCCCTTTCGTTTTCAACTCTTTGGACAGTTCTTCCATCAACAGTCGATGTGCTTCTGGATTGGGGTGCCCATCGTGTTGCAATTGGTATTTCTTTGACGGATAAGGAAACAAATTTCTAAAATCAATGACCTTAATGCCCCGCTCTTTCAGCAACCCAAGCATGGGGGAATCTTTTTTCAGCGCATCTGGGTACAAAACCACATAAAAATCGTCATTTTTAAACTGTTTTTTGTATTCTTCTTGCGATTTTTTGATGAGATTGGCGGTAAGTTCATAATCTTTTGGACGGTATGCAAACGGAAAATCCATGGCAAAATGCTGACGGACTTTGCTTTTGAAAACCATCATCCCAAAGCGGTATTTGAGCGGATGAACAAAACGATACACCCCATTGGTTTGCATCGAAGATTCATCAATATCTGGAAAATATCCATCGTACATGCCAATCCAACCCGCCGACGGAATGGCTCGGTTGACGTGGTCTTCAATATAGGTATAAACGGCAAAACCCTGCTTTTGAGTCACTTGTTTGGTCACGTCTTGATGCTGCAAACGGGCCAGCATGTGGCGTGGTGAGTACCCAAAAAAACCGTAATTGTACGCCTGAAAAGCCGAGTTGTTTCTCTGAAAATAATAGGGCATGGTTTCGTTGTCGGCCACCGCGTCGCCGTAGGTGAACGAACATCCAAAAAACAACGCATAGCGATTGCGTTGGGCGTTGAGGCTATCGGCAAAGGGAGTAATGCGCCGCGAAAACGAGTCTACGTGCATCACCACATCTATCACTGGCTTGCCATTCAGCGTTTTGACCCATTTAAAGTTGTGGTTCGGGATGGGTTTTCGACCCAAGAATTCATCAAACGCGTAGCTCGAATCATACGCAGGGCCCGCATATTGGGGCTGGTTGGCGGCGGGGGCTTTTTGGCCCGCATCATGAATCCACCCCACGACGGTTTCTATCCCGTAAATCACAAAAAATACGCTGGTCAATGACAGCAAAATATTTTGAACCACGGGGGGACTTTGCCGAATCAACAAATAAAGACTGACCAATCCGACAGCCCACGCCACCACCCGAAAACCAATGAGCCTTAAATCATAATCAAACCAAATACCGTCGCCGTTGCCAACAAAAAATTCAATGGCAATGACCGAAAGAATCAATAGGATAACAATGGATATGAAATAGCCGAGTCGGGCAAAGAGCGTGGTATTCTTCTGAAAAAAACGCATTCGTCGAAAGCTGTTCTAGTTTTGAGAGGCCAAAGGTAAAACTTTTTGCCCAATTTATCAGGAATTCCACCAACACACACCGCTTGCTATGGCGAGCATTTGTGGAGGCAATCAAGAAGAAGCGGCTACCCGACTCCCTAAAAAAAGAAGCTACCGATACAGTAACTTTTGAAAGATTTACCCTTCATTTTTGGAGAATGCTTTCGTTATTTGCAAATCTGTTTTAGACCCCCTTACGTTACTCAAAACCTGTTATTATGTCTACTCCTTTAAATGTTGGTTTAATTGGCTTCGGGCTATCGGGGCGTTATTTTCACGCACCGTTTTTGAAAGTCAACCCTCATTTCAAATTGACCAAAGTGGTAACGCGCAACGCCGCCTCGGTGCACGAATTCGACCCTTCCATTGAGGTCATCAGCAGCGCCGAAGCCCTTTTGGCCGACGATTCCATCGACGTTGTGTTTGTCTGTACCCCCAACGACCTCCATTTTCCCTACGCCAAGGCCGCTTTGGAAGCGGGCAAACACGTAGTCATTGAAAAACCATTCACCAACACAACCGCCGAAGCCGATGAACTGATTGCGCTGGCCGAACAGAAAAAACGGGTGGTAACCGCCTATCAAAACCGCCGTTGGGATGCTGATTTTTTGACCATCCAAAAACTGCTCAACGACGGAACCTTGGGAGAAGTGATTGAATTTGAAGGACATTTTGACCGTTTTCGCCCCGAAGTAGCGCAGGGTACATGGAAAGAAGTAGCCGCCGCAGGGGCTGGGACGCTGTACAATTTAGGGCCTCACCTGATTGACCAGGCATTGGTGTTGTTTGGCACTCCCCAAAAAGTAACCGCCACCATCAAAATCGTTCGCTCAGGTGGAGAAACCGACGATTATTTTGACATCCGGATGGATTATGCCGACAAAAGCGTCATTCTCAAAGCTAGTTTAATGGTTTTTGAAAATAACTTACGCTATGTCATTCACGGGACAAAGGGGAGTTTTATCAAATACGGGCTTGACATTCAAGAAGATACATTGCGAAAAAACATTCTACCCAACACCGAAAACTGGGGAGAAGAACCAGAAAACCAGTGGGGAACGATTTACACCGAAGCAGGGAAAGCAACGGTTCAAACGCTACCCGGCCACTACACTCCTTTTTATGACAACATCTATGAAGCCATTGCCGAAGGCAAAGATCTGATTGTGAAGCCGCAACACGCTCGTAATACCACCCGCGTGATGGAGTTGGCTATAGAGAGCAGTCGATTGGGAAAAACGATGAATTTTGAAGGATAAATGAGCAGCGTGGTGCAGGTTGTGAGCAACCTGCACCACGCTCCTACAACCTGCACCACGCTCCTACAACCTGCACCACTGTTTTATCAGCCGTTGTCCGAAAACTCAGGATAGAGCATCATGCCACCATCTACGTAGAGGGTTTCTCCCGTGATATAATCAGAATCGTCGGAGGCCAGCCAAATAGCGGCCTTCGCCACGTCTTCGGGTTGGCCAATGCGACGGTACGGAATAAGATTCATTAATTCTTTCATGTTTTGCTCCGACGACCACACACTTTTGTTGATGGGCGTCTGAATAGCCCCTGGACTGATAGCGTTAACGCGGATTTTGAGCGGTGCAAGCTCCTGCGCAATGGATTTCATAAACATCAACACTCCTCCTTTTGAGGCGGCGTAGTTGATGTGGCCCGCCCACGGAATCATGTCGTGTACCGAACTCATGCAGATAATTTTGCCAATCGCTCCCGTGGTGGTTTTTCCTTCCGCTTGAGCCACAAAATGTCGGGCGGCTTCGCGGGCGCACAAAAACTGGCCCGTCAGATTGGTATTTATGACGTTGTTCCATTGGTCAAGGGTCATGTTCAGGAAAGGAGCATCGTCCTGAATTCCGCTGTTGGCCACTAAAATATCCACTTGGCCAAATGCTTCAATGGCCTTTTCAAACATTTTGAGCACGTCGGCTTCTTTGCCCACATTGGCTTTGACCGCGATGGCATCGCCGCCTTCGGCTTTTATTTGTTTGACAACCTCCAAGGCTTTTGCCCGACTGCTGTTGTAATTGACAATCACGTTGGCACCTTCTTTTCCGAAGGCAACGGCAATGGCACGGCCAATTCCCGAACTAGAGCCGGTAATAATGGCGGTTTGATGAGCTAATTTCATGCGAATAATGGAGAAGGAATTGAGTTGTTTGTCAATTTTAATCAATTTTGAGAAAAAGTCATGCCACCACAGTCATTTGTTTTTTTGAAGGAATGAGAAAAACGTATTTTTTGTACGGGCTTGGATTGGGTCTCCTGCTGATTGTGCTCAAACTCATCGAGTACCAGTTTTTGGTGCGAATGCACATTTTTGAAATATACGGGGGATTGATTGCGGTCTTATTCATGGGAATCGGGATTTGGGCGGGGCTTAAATTCACCCACAAAGCCCCCGCTCCCATCATTGTTCAGGTACCGCCCGCGTTTGATGAAAATAAAATCAAGGAATTGGGAATCAGCAAACGGGAGTTGGAAGTGTTGGAATTGATTACGCAGGGATTGACCAATCAAGAAATTGCGGATAAACTGTTTGTATCGCTCAACACCGTCAAAACACATTCTGCACGCTTGTTTGAAAAGTTGGACGTAAACAGCCGCACCAAAGCCATCAACCGCGCCAAAGAATTGGGAATATTAAGGGTAAACTAAAGAATGATTTAAGGCCATTTCTGAAAAATCACCCAAAAGTATGACCGTTCGTTCTTGGCTTCTACCTTACTTTTGCTCAGGGTTTACAACAATCGCCCCGTTTAGCATTCACCTTTTCAAAACTGCCAATTATGCAAAAGACAATTATTCGGTTCGGGCTTATTTCGGGCGCTGTTTCTTCCGTTTTACTGGTTTTATTAACCACCATTGGCCGGGCCATTGGGTTTAAAACCTTCGCGGATTACGGCGTTTGGTTTGGATTTACATCCATTATTCTCTCTTTAACGTTGGTTTATTTCGGCATCAAATCATACCGCGACCAACACAGCGAAGGACGAATTACGTTTGGAAAAGCCTTTCAAATCGGCATTTCAGTGACGGTCATTTCTTGCGTTTGTTACGCAATTACATGGTTGATTTTTTACTTCAATTTCTTTCCTACTTTCATGGAAGATTTTGGGGCCTATCATCTCCAAAAAATGAAAGAAGACGGTAAAAGTGCGGCTGAAATCGCCCAACAAGCCACCGAAATTGCCAAGGCCAACGCCCAGTATCAAAACCCATTTTACAATTTTGCCGTCACCTTCATGGAGCCGTTTCCAGTAGGTTTACTCATGACGCTAGTATCAGCACTGGCGCTGAAAAAGAAGTAAATGAAGATACTTTTACATTGCGTTTCCAGTTTAAAATTCTACGGTTTTTCGGTTTTAATTTTACGTTTCAATCACGCTTTCTGGCCCAATTTCATCAATGGAGCGGCAACCCGCCAATGCCATTGTCAAATCAAAATCTGCGAGATAATTGGCAAGAACTTGTTGTACGCCTTCGCTGCCCCCCAAAGCCAACCCGTACACGTAAGGCCGCCCCAAACAAACGGCAGTAGCGCCGAGCGCCAAAGCCTTAAAAATATCGGCCCCGCCGCGCACGCCACTGTCCAACAGCAAAGGAATTCGACCTTGGACGACTTCGGCGATGCGCGGCAACATATCCATCGTGCCCACGGCCCCGTCCACTTGGCGGCCACCGTGGTTGGAAATGACCAAACCGTTGATACCATGATCCAAGGCTTTGAGGGCGTCGTCGGGATGAAGAATACCTTTGAGCAAAATGGGCAGTTTAGTTATCGAGCGCAGATAGGCCAGGTTTTCCCACGTGAGCGAAGGGCGCGTATAAATATCAATAAATTTTTTGACCGCCTTGCGCGGATTGCCCGATTTGGCATTTTCTAAAAAGCTCCCCGGATAATGTCGGACAACGTTCCACAAAGTGCGTATGGCGTCGTACGTTATCTTGGGTTTGGGCGCAGGTGCTGGGTCTGGCTCTTCCAACAATCGCCGAAAAACGGGGTCGGAAGTATATTGGGCAATGCCCATTCCACGCAGAAAAGGCAGATACGCCAACTCCAAATCTTGGGTGCGCCAGCCCAGAAGGGTCGTATCCAAAGTGACCACAATTGCTTCACAACCAGAACTTTCGGCGCGCCGAACAAAACTCGCCACCAATTCATCCGACTTGCTCCAATACAACTGAAACCACCGCGTTTGGTCGCCCATTGCCGCCGCGCAGACTTCCATAGGTACCGATGCCTGATTGGAAAAAATATAGGGTATGCCCGTGGCAGCGGCGGCTTTGGCTACGGCCAAATCTGCCGCTGGATGCGCCATTTCCAGCACACCAATGGGAGCCAATAATAGGGGATAAGGATGTTTTTTACCGAATAATTCAATGCTCGTATCCCGCGCCGACACATCGCGCAACATACGTGGAATGATGCGCCACCGCTCAAACGCCCGACGATTTTGGCGCATGGTATCCCCGTGGCCCGCTCCCCCCACAATATACGCCGCCGCCTGCGGCGACAAGGCTTTTATCGCTTTGTTTTCCAACCCCTGAGCGTCAACGGGAATAGAAGACACGATTCCTGAGGCTCCTTCAAAGTATATTTTTTTTTGGCGTTCAAAGGCGTTCATAAGGCAGGGTCAATCAGTTGGTATTTTAGGTTCAGGAAAACAAAAAAGGTAATCGGCATTGTACCGATTACCCCCAAATTTGAGATAGAACTATCAATAAGGTATTCCCGCTTTTTTGTAGATAAAGTGCATCAGCCACGCGGGGCCAATCATCAAAAATTGTAAATCTTTAAAAAAAGAAGGCTTTTTCCCTTCCACTTTATGCCCCCAAAATTGACCAATCCAAGCAATCACAAAAATGCCCAACGAAACCTGCCACAGCGTCCAACCTTGATTTTCAACCTGTTGGGCTAGAAAAAGGCACAAACTCGTAAACAGAATCAAACCAACCGCTAAGGTAACCGATAGGCGTATGTAATAAATCGTCACCAATGCCAGTACGAGCATTGCTACATTGAGCGGTAGATTTTCGGCAATCAAAATGGGCAGTTTAATACTATAAAGCAATCCTACCACGCTAAAAAAAATGGCAGGTACACAAATCCAGTGCACCAGTTTATTGGTAGGATTCTGATGGCTTTCGCCGTATTCATTCAGCCAAGCATCAATGGTTCTCATAATTGTAAAAAGGTTGGTTTGATAAAGCGAAATCACAAACAAATCTCCTTAAAATTATATAAATAACCACAAAATGACAAACTAAAGTCTCAACCAACCCTTGTCAATGTGTGAACTATTCGTCTTCTTCCTCTTCTTCCGCCCCAACTAGCGCGTACTCATAATCTCCGTCGATGGCGTATTCGTCGCAGAGTGCGTCCAAATCTGCCAAGAAATCTTCGTATACATCCGTCAGAATTTCAAAGTTGGTGATTTCGAGGTACTCTACCCCGTCCTCATCTTCGATGGTTTCGTAGTCAAAATAAAACTCATCTTCTTCGCTCACGTATTCCTGACAAAGGGCTTCTAGTTGAACCGCAAAATCTTCGGGGTCTTCGACTTGAATGTAGAAATCCGTCAGGTAGGTCCGGTCTTCATCGTAGAAATTGGATTCTTCGCTTTCATCGGAAATATCCTCGCTGAAATCCAAATTTTCTACTGCTTTGACAATCCAAGAATCGTGTCCGTTGTAATCTTCGTGCATGACATAATCGTACGGAATGTAGCAATAACCACCGTCGCCCCATCTTTCGCCCCATGAATTACGGACGATAAACATTTTATCAGGGTCTGAATAACCCACACAAAGCATGGCGTGCCAACCGTGCGTTTCCCGAACCTCGTCCGAAGCTCTGGGCATGATTACACGGCCTTTGTTGCGATTTGCACTATCAAAAGACTTAAAGGTATTGAGCGCAAACGCAATCGGATACCCTTCGGCCAAGGTTTGCCGCCAGAGGTCTAGGTCGGTTTTGATAAATTCGGCCTCCACAATTCTAAAATTAGAACCGTGATTGTAGGAATCCTCATCGGGTTCTTCCGTAATCCGGTCATTGTCGTTGGGCCAATAATCTTCGGAGCAAGCACCGTATTCTTTTAGTCCTTCGATGGCATTGACCATCATTGAGCCATTGTCTTCGTCTTGTTCACCCGCAAAATACCGAGCATTATAATAAATAAACAAGCGACTTACATCCGAAGAATCGCCGAGGGTACGCTTGGCCAAATACTCGTATGCTCCCGCAAAGGAGTTAGCTACGCAACTGTTTCCCACCTGCATTTCGACCGAAGTCATAAATTTTCGCAAGTCGACTTTGGGCGGGAGATTAAGATTTTTTTTGATTTTCTTTTGGGTTACATCGTCTGGCATTTTGCCAATACGATAACCACCTATTCGGTCAGCCATTGCAATAAAAAGTTAAAGGTTTAGGGCACAGGGTTTTTCATATTGCGAATAAAACAAAAAGAGCTGAATCTTTCGAATCAGCCCCCAAATAACTAACAAAAAGGTATATTTTTTCAGTAACTTATCTCAATGAATGATGATTAATCGTTTTTTAATCTCCTCATTGCCAACTTTTACCCGTATCCAATACAAACCGGGAGTAGCCTCTGCTTGATAATACCCAGCACGCCCCTGCAAAGGCCATGAACGGCCTGTGGCGTCAAGCATCTCTACTACAACCTGCTGGCTCTGCGGCGGTAGCGTCAATTGAAACCTGCCATTCGTGGGATTGGGGTAAACATTTACCAAATCAGTCAACGTAGGTTCTACACTAAGCGGTTGTAAAATCGTAACTCCCAAGGTTTGGGAAGTATTACGACAGCCGTCTTTGGTCACTCTTACGGCGTAGTTTCCGTTTTCTCCCGCTTCATACATTGAGCTGGTTTCTCCCATAATTTCTATTCCATCCTTCAACCATTGATACGTTAACCCAGCCCCTTCGTTGGCCTTCAATCTGGCCTTTAGTGGGGCATAAATTGGTCCAGTCACTTCTGGTGTAACGACGGCTTCCACGGCAGGTTTTATTTCAACGACAGGTGATAAAGATGACACAGCGCAGACCGTATCCCGTACCAAAACGCGGTAGGTTCCCGTCGCGGAGGCATCCAAAGTAGACTGGGAGGCATCGGGTAGGATTTGCCCATTGCGCTGCCATTGGTAGGATAAAAATTGGAGAGAATCGGGATTCGCAATCAAAGGCAACTTTTGTCCTTCGCAAAGGGCCGATGCCGTCGATTGAAGCGTGGCAGTAAGATTCTCGTAGCAGGGCCGTGTGATTTTAGTGACGGAGGTGACGTGCGAAAAGTTATCCCAATTGCCCATCGTCGCATCTGGATTCAGGGTAACCAATAGTTGGGCAATCAGGTATTCGCCTTTCTGGTCGTTGGAGGGATACGTACCCGCCAGCATACGAGCCTGCCGGGTGGGGTCTTGTACTGGTAGCTTAACAGGCAACGCCCAAATCAACCGCCCAGTCGTTGAAAATTTTGAAATACGGTACGTGTTGACCACATCCAAACCAGCCAATTTCAAAAAGCTGGCCGCATTTGCATTCTTCTCAGAAATGGTTTCGGTCAAAAGCAGCGCTCCGTCACGGTCAAAACTTAAAATGGCATAAGAAGTAGGCCGTTCTACCGTCCAAGCGAGTTCCCCTTCGGGATTGACCGCGTAGACTTTCTGGGGCGTGGTAAAATAAATCCATCCCTGATTATTTTCGACAAAATGAATGATTTTATCGGAGAAAATTGGGCTTCCACTCGGTGTCAGCAAAAACAGTTTATAATCGTTGTAGTAATGCGTATAACCCAGGATTCTACCGTTGGAATAAACCTTTAATTTGTTCAAATAGGCGGGGCCAGAAAACCGCCATTTTAACTGGCCAGTACTATCAAATTTGATGAGTTCCGGAAGGGCATAGTTTTTACGAAAAAGCAAAAAACCGTTGTCAGGCGTGCTTTGGAAGGCAACGTTATTGAGGTTATAGAAAGGCGGTAATTTAAGGGAAAGCGTCTCGGCTTTTTTTCCTTCCCTATCAAATTTGAGAAGACTTCCCGTCGAATCTTTTACCGTCAACACTACGAGGCGAGATTGTGCATCCTGACCCACAATTTTGGTCGCATAAACGCTTGAATCGGCCAAAACACTCCATTTTTCGCGCCCGGTACTATCTACCAACACGAGATTTTTGGCGGCAGCCAAAAGGAGAGAAAAGTCTGTTTTAGAACGAATTTCTTTCTTAGCAATGTAGGCCGCAGTCTTATCATTCCCCAAAAAAGGCACATCAGATGCCATGGGTTTATACGTAGAATCCTGCCAACGAAACAACTCTGAACGCATCGCATATTTCCACGCTACTTGCCCATTTCTGCCAACACTTACGATGCTGTCGGGGATAAAAGCCCCATTTTCATGCAACGAAATCAGGAATTCTCCGTTGGAATTGGGCGTCAGTGCCCCCACCTTCAGAGGGTTTTCGGCACGTTTAAAAACGGTTTTTACATCGCTGTTGGGGTCATAAATGATTGTGGTATAATAAATTTTATTGGTTTGAGGCTCAGTGATGTTCCCAGTTTCTACAAAATATCCATTGATAAAAGGCTGATAATCAAAATTATTATTCAGTAAGTAGCGGTTATCCTTTTTAAAAGTACTATCCACAAAAATGGTCCGATTCACGACCGTTGTACTGCATTTGAGGACACATTGTCGATACGGAAAACTAAACATGATTGAACCATTGGGCGTTTGATGACTAAAAGGCCACCCAATGGCCAGTTCACCATTCAACGAAGTGCCGACTGGTTTCTCCCACAGTTTATTGGAGATTAATTGCGCCTGTACACACGCGCCCCAACCGCTGAGTGTCCATAAAAACAATAATTTTTTCATTGCTGTTCTCTGATTTATGGCATAATTCCCAAACTTACTTTCAAACCGAAATTGTACGGATTGACGCGCAATAAGCCGTTTGCCGTGGTTTTGCTTAATACGCTGTACGAGGCCGTTGGCTCTACCGTCATCCAAACCCGAGGGGTAAGCAATTTCTGCATGCCTACCGAGATATGCCCCCACACATAAGGTTGCCATTCGGCCATCTCCATCGCTGCTTCGGTACCAAAGCTTACAAAATACCTTTGTCGGCCATTGGCGGCCAATTGGTATTGACGGTCGGCACGAATTCCTGCCAAATGCCATTCTCTCATTTCTTCTGCCTGCTCTGTTTGCCAGCTCACTGTTGGTTGAGGGGTGAGCGTGCTTAGTTTGTATTCGTTGGTACTCAAAGTATATTGCATTCGCTGACGCATCTGCGTATAACTCAGCCCCAAACGCCAAGCTGAACGGTCATGCAATAACGTCAATTCCGTCCCAATGCGCAAACCAGTTCGGCTGCCATTTAAAGGATGTTCTGAGTGAATCTGCTGGATTTGCGCAGTTGCTTCAGGCAACACATACATGCGCTGATAAGTGGCCAAAGGCATCACACTGATTGACCACAGTTTGATTGCAGAAGTAGATTTGACGGGCGATTGTAGCACATTTACCTGTGGGCTTCCCGATATGACCGTCAGTGCTTTCATTTCGTTGCCTTTCAGTAATTCGGGCTGAAACCGATGTGGCATTGCTACCGCGGCAAAAGTTGTCTTTTCGGGCACAGGCAAAGCCTGAATTAGGTTATTTTGTTCTTTTTCAGACTCAGTTAAAATACTTGCAGCGGTTGTTTTTTCAGTAAACGATGCCCGTGCTGGCTTATTTATAGCTATTTTACCATTTTCAACCCCTTGTTTAACAACTAATTGTAATTGACTGGGTATTTTTAGAGATTGAAGTTCGGAAGCACCATTCTGTATTTTTGTTATCCCCTGCGCCCACTTACTGTGCACCGGTGCGTGGCAGATACCGGCACAAAATACTCCTATCAAGGCCCCCGTAATGATTCTGGGCCAAACAGTATTTCGGGGGGCAGTCAGCAACCCTGCCTCAATACGTTGCCAAGCGTGCGGGTTGGGTTCGGACTCAAAATCCTTAAACATTCCCCCCAACAATTCCTTTAACTCATCGTCGTCCTTCATATTGGTCTATAAAGTTATTGCCCAAAGGCCCATTGCTTTCAATTTTTGTTTCAGGATTTCCCGCGCTCTGGCCAACTGCGATTTTGACGTTCCTTCGGCAATGCCGAGCATCTCCGCAATTTCCCGGTGGGTATATCCATCAATATAATACAGGTTGGCCACCAAACGGTAGCCATTAGGCATTTGATTGATCACGTTCAGTACTTCTTCCTGCGTCAATTGAGCATATACATTCGGAGTTTCACTCCAGTCTTCCAAAATGGCCTCATAGTTCACCTGTTCACTCTCATGTTGGTGTTGACGGTAGTAATCAATGGCAGTTCGTACCACAGCCGATTTTACCCAATACGCTACTGATTCGGGATTTTGCAGGGAGCCAATGTTTTGGAAAATCTTCAGGAAAGCTTCCTGAAAAATATCTTCCGCTTCGGCAACAGTTCGCGTATAACGACGACAAATACCCATCATACGCCCTTTATACAAATTGTAAAAGGCGTTTTGGGCCTGACGGTCGTTGCGCTGACAGGCTTTTACTAAATCTATCTCTTTTTGAGATGCGGCCAAAATGGTAAACGTTTATGCTCTATAGCTGATTTGTAACTACATTTTACTTCACTCTTACCCTGATTTTTTGTATTGGTACAGCCATTTGCCGCTTCCATCAAAAAGAGCCACGTAGGTATCTGCGTTTATTTTCACTTCAACCACATATTTTTCGGGGATATTTTTATCGGTCTGCTGCAACTTTCGGCCTTTACTCCATTGCCATCCACTCCATTGACTGTCAAGGTATTGTCGCACAGCAACGGGAACATCATTGGCGCTGATGACCGATGTTTTGAGTACGTATGTGGTGCCCGTTCGGTAATCTGCCAATGCCCGAAAAAGCTCCTGACTGGCATTTTTTCCGCGTGTTGTCCATTGGGCTTCTTTGCCAAACTGTCGTTCTCTCACGCTGTATTCCCATGTCCATCCGGGGGCCTGAGTCGTCATCAAAGCATTGAGTTGAGCGGGGGTCTCATTTTGGGCGGTCACTTCATAGCTTATTTCTTTTTCCAACGGGGCAATCCATTCCAACACTTTGCCATCCGCCGCCAGCAGGATTTCAGTACTTGTAACGGATTTGTTGGTCAGTTGGTAGTTGGTCAATACGATTTTGGCCGTTTGGTCTTCGTACACATACACCACTACGTGCGCCCCGGCAAATTGATTTTGGGCAAAGAACTGACGAATGTGGGCGGGAATCCGCGCATCTTCCCTGATCTGCTCGGTGGTGGTAAGATAAAGGTTGGTTGTGCGACCAGGAGAAGCGGCGGGTACATCGGTTTCCAACACGTTATTGCTGTTAAAACGAAGCTTTCTAATTTGACCGTCTTTCATTTTTACCTCTACCAAAAAGCCCGCCGGTGTTTGCGCATCCCGCTGAATCACCGATGCCGATTCAATAAATCCTTCCTGCGCAATCCGATTGGCCTCGTTCCGAACAGCGACCGGCAGTTGTTGAGGTTTTCCAACCAACCGATTCTCGAAAAGAATTTCGCCGCTATCGTCTATCAACAGTAAATTTCGGTGCATGACCGACGGGAAATCAGCTTGCCATAATTCGCCGTTGGCCATTCGGATAAGATTTACATCAGACATGTTGGGATTGATGGCCCGAACGGATTCCACCACGGCCTGCGGTATCTGAGGCTCTTCAGGGATAATCGTATCTTTATTGACAACCGCGTCGCAAGACCAAAGTCCTCCTAAAATTCCGATTGCTATGTAACGTTTCAATGACATTGTGAAAACTTTTTAAACAATTGACCCGCTGTTTTTGGTACATGGCAGGGTGCTGAATCTATAGACGAAAGTAACCAGTCGTTGGGTTGTCTGCACCGGCAAAAAGGTTGATTATTTTTATAAAAGTCAGCCAAAATCACCAAAACACTATTGAATTTCTCATTTTTCAAGGGTTGCATTCACGAAATTTGTCCGCTCCAAACCATACAACCCTTTTGTTGCATCCCCCGTCTATGCTATTGTGTTCCTCTTTTATTCATTCGAAAAGTACGACATAAGTACTTTTTAAACCATTGAATTTTAATTTATCCAATGAAAAAAACAGCCATTTTATTCTATTTAGTTTGGGGCATCATGACAATGTTGTATGCGCAAAAAAAGAAAATTTACGAATTGGACCTTAACTTCAAAAGTCCCGATTTTATTGGAGAACAGGTACTTCTCAGAACGTACAATCTCACCGCTCCTGTTGTTTTACCCGACGGCAAAATAATTGTTTTCAACGATAATCGATTTGACTATATCAACGAAAAGCCGGCATCGGGAAACGTCTTTCGACTCAATAGGGATGGTAGTTATGATGAAACTTTCCAAGCAACCTTGATCCAGCAGATAGGTCTCTACCCTGTTTTCAAAGTATTTCCGGATGGAAGACTGATAGCTGTTTTAGACAAAGGCAGTTCGGGCGTTATGTTAAAAATAGTCAGCTTCAACAACAAAGGGATAGACACTGTTTATACTAATCAGTTCCCCTATTATGTTGACAACTACGCAATACAATCAGACGGAAAAATCATCCTCTTCAACTGGAAGATGGGATTATTCCGCTTGTTGAGTGATGGAACTCCGGATAATACCTTTCTTTTCCAAAAAGAACCGGGCGATACTTACGAGGGTGAATCAAACAATCGGTATGCAAGCTTGGCATCCGATGATAAAATACAGGTGGGGATTGTCCAAGATAACACCGTTAAAATAAGGATTTATGG
This sequence comes from Runella aurantiaca, assembly GCF_003339505.1. Lineage (GTDB taxonomy): Bacteria > Bacteroidota > Bacteroidia > Cytophagales > Spirosomataceae > Runella > Runella aurantiaca. The sequence goes on along the minus strand of NZ_QPIW01000001.1, from coordinate 570,333 downwards.
CAAGGATGGCCAATTAGAAAAGAAGTTTAACCTTCGACAGAATGGGGCTGATTTTTCTACCGTCGATAGGCAGGTAATGCAGGTATCTTTTTTTCCTGATGGGAAAATTTTTGCCAAAGCCCGGACGTGGGCTTATAACACTAACAGTTATGTCTTTTCCTATTTCATCTTTAGTGCCGACGGCAGTTTGGAGAAAAGCAACCCTTTCCCTACGGCAGAAACAGATGAGTATTCAAATATTATTCTGCTGGCCGATGGCAATATCATTGAGCCCAACCGGAAAATGCCTTACAAAATCATTACGAGTACCAATGAAGCCAAGCCATTGATAAAAGACAGTGCATTGCGGCCTATTTATGGCAGGTATATTCTCACGCCCCTCGCCAATGATCAATTCCTGCTGTCCAATTATGTAGAAGGCCTTGTTTGGATTGACGGTTCAGGAAATGTGCTACAAAAATCAAATGTCCGTCTTGCCCAATCTAAAGTAAATGGCGTTCGAGCACTTTTGAAAAATGACCAAATTTTGGTGGATATTCAGAATGATTTCAATGCTGATCTATATCGACTCAATAAGGATGGAAGTATTGATAGCACAATTGTGTACCCATCAAAAAAACCTACGCTGCCGGCCATCTATACACAGGGCTTTTTCGATACGCTCCAACACTATGGCGGTTCGAGCAACATTGCATTTGCCTATGCTAAAAACAAAGATGTTTATCCTTTGAGTGACGGCTCTTTTATTCTCAATCGGGAAACCGAGCGCAACGGCATTTTTGAATATTTTTCCAATACTTATCGCATCAGGGCCGACGGCAGTATCGACAACCGATTTCTAAGAGACAGCGCAGCAACGGTTCCTTTGCCCAATAATTTATTTTTGGTAAAACAGTGGAATCTTCATCCCAACACTGAAAACGGAAGATTTATCATCAACAATGAAGGCCAAAGGGTAAATCCTCAAAACATTTTTCACCAGATTATATTGATAAACAGTTTTGTTTCTTACTGGCAACTACCGGATGGCAAAATTCTTATTTTACAAAGATTGAACGATAAACCTATTTTTTCCCGTCTTTTGGCCGATGGCACACTGGATACTTCTTTTAAGCATATTTCAACGGATACAGACTACTCCAGTGGTTTAAAAGCGATTCAGGCTAACAATAAACTGTTGATTGTAACCAATCAAAAACTTGGAAGGTTTAATCATGACGGGCTTCCCGACCGTACATTTAAACCTGCTTTGCATGTATCATTCCCCTTGACTATCCATGAACAAAAAGACCAAAAAATCTTGGTTTTTGGAAGGTTCGGCGATGATGGCCATACCGAATTCCTGAGATTAAATGCTGATGGTTCTTTGGATACGACATTTATCCTCTCAAAAGAGATCGATCCGAAACTCATCAGCAGTATTTACCCCGTGTCTGACCAAGAAATTCTCCTAGTCTATAAAGGGCGAATAGTGCGTTTGATGCTCGACTGCGCCTCACTCCAACCGCAAATAAATGCCTCAAAAACACAGGCTTGCGCCAACGAAAGCGTTAAACTAAGTATTGAGCCAGTGCAGGGATTGAATTATCAATGGCATAAAGACAACAAAGAATTAACGTCAGCGGGCTCCAATGTATCTGTAAGTACTTCTGTGGCGGGCAGTTATAAAGTAGTGGCAAAGGATGCGACCTGCGGTACGCTCACTTCCGAGGAAGTCAAGGTCACTTTCAGTCCGCTTCCGGAGGCGCGGCTTGCAAAGATTACGCCTTTGGTGGGGACAAATCCTGCGGCGGGCGTATTTTCCGTAATTTTAGAGGCCAATACAGGAACAGATTTAAGCTACCAATGGCAAAAAGACAATGAAGATATTAAGGAGGCAACGGGCATCAGCTATGAAGCGAAGGATTCGGGCAGTTATGCGGTAAAAGTGTTCAACGGAGGATGCAGTAAACGCTCAGAAGCCTTGTTTATCAATATCACCCCTGCTGTGGTACTGGGAAGCGAACAACAGGAATCAAAAAATGGAATCAGTGTTTTTCCCAACCCCAACAATGGTCTGTTTAGACTGGGTTTGCCCACTGAGCTAACAGAGGGGAAAGTCGAATTATTTGATGTCATGGGTAGGGCCTTGCCGTTCCATCAAAATGCAGACGAGTTTCAAGCCACCCATTTAAACAAAGGAACTTATATACTAAGGGTAAGCAAAGGCTTGAAAACGATGACTACTAAGGTCGTAATTGAATAACGATTGAGGTTTTCGCCATTCATAAACGCATCATCAAACGTTAAAAAAGTGCTCTCTTTCTGTGATTGAAAGAGAGCACTTTCTATTTATCGTGCTGTCCAGCCGCCATCCACGGTAAGCATGGAGCCTACCATGTAAGTGGCGGCATCGCTCGCTAGAAAAATGGCCGCCCCTTGAATCTCACGGAGTAGCCCCCAACGCCCCAAGGCCGTTGCGCCCACCACAAATTTTTTAGACTCTTCCGTATCCGCAATCGGAACATTCATTTCGGTCAAAAATGGCCCCGGACAAATGGCATTGACATTGATATTGAAAGGCGCCAACTCCAACGCAAGCGCCCGGGTCATTTGCACCACCGCGCCCTTGCTCGAAGTATAAGGTGTACGATTGGCCAGCCCCACGATTCCCAACGTACTGGCCATATTGATAATGCTGCCACGCTTGTTTTGTTTCATGTACGGAACCACCGCCCGGCAGCACAACCACGTACCGTTGACGTTGACATCCATTACTTTTTTAAAATCTTCGGGTGTTACTTCGTCAATGGCTCCCCTAATATTGATGCCTGCACTGTTGATTAGAATATCAATACGACCAAAGGCGTCCATCGCCGCTTTGGCCATGGCTTCGGTTTGGGCCAAATCGGTCGTATCAGCGCTGAAAGAGAGGGCTTTGACCCCAAACTCCTGACTAATTTCAAGGGCTGTCTGAGCACCTTCTTCTGCATTTCGGTTGACAATCATCACGTTGGCCCCCGCCGAGGCGAGTCCAGCGGCCATCGCCTGTCCTAGTCCTTTCGAACCTCCAGTAATAATGGCGGCTTTTCCTGTCAGGTCAAATTGTTTGATTCCGGGGAATTTTTCTCTATCCATTTGGGTGCAATTCAGGGGTAATTTTATCGGTTATTTAAGGCCTAATTTTTCTTTACTGTATTTCAAACTTTCCAATATATTATTTTCTTCCACCGCCAGCCTCTCCTCGGGCGTTAGTTGTGATACCCTCGGCAACGCCGAAGCATACTTGTTTTTTTTGACCATCTGAAGCGTTTGGGCAAATTCCGCCCCTGAAATCCCGTCGAACGTGGCCCAATAATCCGAATTCAAACACGGAATCATCAGCGGGTCGCGGGTAATCATTTCTAAACTGAACGTGACATTGGGGTTGTGTTGCTGACAAATGCCTACCAGTTTGGGCAAATCCAATATACCTTTCCCCAGCGGCACTTCCGACAACAAAAACCCTTCGGCGTATTCTTCCACGGCCATGTCTTTGATGTGCGTACTGAAAAGATACGGAGCCAACGCCTGCACTACTTCGGTGGGGTCTTCCAACAAGGCAATGTTGTTGCCAAAATCTAAGGTTGCGCCAATCCATTCGCTGTTGATTTGCTTCAACGCCGTCACCAGTTCCTTCGCCCGCCAATCTTTGTGGTTTTCAACCGCTAATTTGACTTTGTATTTGCGGAGAATCGGCTCGGCCAATTGCAGAGACCCCAACGAGCTTTTCTTAAAATCTTGAAAGGCCGCCGCCGAATGAAACACCTCATAGCGCCGCCCACCCGAACAGACCGTACGCAGGATTTGTGCGCCCGCTTCCCGGGCATTTTTTACTTCATTCTCAAACGTAGCCACATCTTCTGGCTTTTTTGGCAAACCAATGGAGCCTTCTACGTAAAGTCCTAATTTTTCCCTTCGGTCACGGACCTTTTGGGCAAAATCAAGACTCCAATCTTTTACCACCACCTGTATGCCCCCCGCGCCTATTTGATGGCAATGCTCCAGCAAATCAACGGCATTTTGAAATCCTGGGTATTTAGCACTTTGAGCCTTTGAGTTCCATCGGCTCGCGTACGAATGCACCACGATACCCATACGAGTAGAGGCCATTGGCAAAGGAAATTCAGGCAACGAAAGCGCCGTGAAACCCAAAGCAGTCTTTTGTATAAATTGACGTCTTTTCATTGTTATTGGTCACGATTTGTAAATGACGAGGGATTTTAAAACCCTTAACTCTTACTTCTGATTTCTTACCTCCTTTTCCCATCTCAACTTCTCGCTCCTCACTCCTCCTACTTTGTATCCACCAAATACTGATTCAATTCTTTGGCCGTCCAAGGCACTACTCTTCCTTGCGAAGTGTGTCGAGTTTTACCAACAATTCCCTTGCTTACAGGCCCGGCATTGTTGCCCCATTCATTGCGGATATACATCAGTATGGCCATAATGGCCCCATCGTCCATCGTAGAATGCGAAGGCATAACGGGCAGAATATCAGGGACATCGTAAAGTTTTCCTGCCACATCAAGTGGGCCTTCCATGCCGTGCAATACAATAAGTGCCAGCCGTTTTTCATCGCCCAACACCCACGAAGATTCTACCAGCGGTGGCCCAAAACGGCTAAGTCCCGCCCCGTCACTGCCGTGGCAACCCGCGCAGGTAGTGAGATAATGTTGACGCCCCAGCGCAAACTGTTGCTGCTGTTCATCATTCAATAAACTCTGCTGAACTTGGCTCGCCTGAGCTACGTGGCCGGGCCATTCAAACAACGCCGAAGCAGTTTGCAGTCGCGTTTTTTGGAGAGGCTCCCAGTCGGTACGGGCAAACAACGCAGGCGCCGACGAAAGTTGAATGGGTTTAAGTTTGCGGTTTTTACCCTGAATAACCATCGCGGTAAGCATCGTTTTTTGCTGCCACCCAAACGACGCTTTGTCGACATCTAGCATCGCTAAAAGCGCTGTCATCTCCTTGGCATCCCGTTTACGAACAACCGCCGTCGTCAGCATTTCTAAAAATATTTCTTTCTCTGGTTGCGACGTTTGCCATTGGGGTGATTTCAACAATGATGCTAAAAAGGCAAATTCACGGTTGTATAAACTACTCATGACTGCATCGCGCACCAGCGGAAAAGTGATATTTATTGTTAAAATTCTCGCCAACAAGGATTGAGCCGCGTCGGGTTCAAGAACGTACGCAGAAAGGGCCATTTGAAGTACCTGTTCGGGGGCCGCGTTCTCCTCCACCTGCCCGATAATTTGCTGTAATTTCACGCGCACCGCCGCGTCTCTTTTGGCAAAAGGCTCCAATAAACGAAGCGCATTGGCGCTGACAAGGGGATTTTTATCCCCTAATAATGTAAAAAGAAGGTCGGCAGAAGTTGAATGTAGGCCTTCGAGCGTCCATAAAGCATGAAAACGACCTAATTGATTGGCTCCGTTTAGCACCAAATCGGTCAATAACGGAATGCTTTGTTTATCATTTCGCTCAACGAGCAAACGTTGCGCCATGTCTCGTTGCCACCCGTCGGGTTGCGACAGGGCTGCTACCAACTCCGCCGAAGATGCCTTCGATAACTTACGCGGCTTGGTGGGTTTCCAGTCGGCTGGAACGATCCGCCAAATACGCCCCCGATTGATGGGTTGCACCAATTTTCGGGTGAGGGTTTGCTCTTTTAAATAGGGAGTTACGTAGGCCCCGTGCTGAATGAGTCCTCGGTACATATCTGCCACGTACAAGGCTCCGTCGGGTCCAGTCGTCAAAGCTACGGGGCGAAAACGTTCGTCGGTCGAAGCCAGAAATTCTTTGCCCGGGTGCGGGTCGCGGGCCGATACCATAAAACCCGTTTTGTCTACTGCATTGCGTTTGATGAGATTTCCCGCAGGCTCACACACAAATACATTTCCGTTGTATTCTTTTGGGAAAACACCACCCCTGAGCACCAACGGAGAACACGCGGCTGTAAACTCTAGCAATCGTCCCGAAGCGTCTAATGTTCCAGGAATATACCCCCGATTGACGGCGGGATTGGGGCGTATGGGATAAATCCGACGGTCAATCGTAAACCCGTGGTCAATACCAGTAGTAGGTGTGTGGTTTTTATTGCGCGAAAGATAATTGGGCGGCACCAAATCCCCGTGCAACTGCGACCAGTTATAATTATAGTAAAGGCGGCCTTCGTCATCGTGGCTCATGCCCCATTGCCCCCGAAACTCGGTACTATCGCGCCGCCATTTGCCGTCTTCAAGCCGGTACCGTAGGCGCGATTTGGCGTTGTAAATCCAGTTGTCAGTGTTGAGCATCAGCCCATTGTCTGTATGTTCGGGCAAGCCATTGCGGGCGTAGGTTGAATCAAGGAGTATTTTAGATTCCGCTTTTAGGTTTCCGTCCAAATCCTGTGCCAACCAAAGGGCATTATTGGCGGCCACAAGCGCACCGCCTTTGACCAACGCTATGGCCCGGGGCATCACCAATCCATCCAAAAAAACGGTACTGTGGTCCATCGTTCCGTCGCCGTTTTTATCTTCGAGCACCGAAATTCGCCCCACGGGTTTTTCCTCCCCTTCTCCGTCGATGGTGGGCATAAATCCCCTCATTTCGACCACCCAAAGCCGGCCGTCTTCATCAAAAGTAACCACCACGGGTGCCTGAATCATTGGTTCGGCAGCCACTAATTGTATTTTAAATCCTGGTTCGAGCTGAAAGGTCAGTTTCTCTTCGGCAGGCGTTTTGGCGGGAGAAGGCCCGTCCTTTTGGTTGGTTGACAACAGGGCAAATAAACTCAAAGCCCCTGCCAATCCGATACACGCGACTCCGCCGGAACACGCTTTGAATGCCTTGTATAATTTAGCTTTGAAGTTAAAACGAGTCATTAGAAAGGTGTTTTTTTGTAGCTAACCTTGCTATTGACTTTACAAGAATAAATTGAACAATTTTTACTGAATCAATTTTAACAAGTGAAAAGCAATAAGTGTGACGGGGCAAAACGCATGCTTACATTCACCGATGCAAAACGAATAAAAAAAGCCGATTCTTTCGAATCGGCTCCCTACAGAAATCATGTAGTTATTATTACCAACGTTTCTTGAAATCGTTGTCACGGCCACCACCGCCACCGCCATAGCCGCCACGGCTTCCGCCGCCACTGCCACCACGATTGCCGCCGCCGCCAAAACCGCCACCGCCACCAGTGCGTGGACGATCTTCACGGGGACGTGCTTCGTTTACAACGAGCACTTTACCCATAAAATCAAATTCATTCAACTGTGAAATGGCTTGCTTAGCCTCGTCGTCATTAGGCATTTCGACAAAAGCGAAACCCCGGCTCTTACCCGTAAACTTGTCCATGATAATGCGGGCAGAAGATACCTCGCCAAATTCCTCGAATAATTCGCGTAATTCGTCATCGTTCGCCTTGAACGGGACGTTTGCTACATAAATGTTCATTTGTTTGATCAGTAAAAACGTTTGGTGCGCTACGGACGGCCTTCGATCTAAACTCCGTCCGACAGATGACAAGTACGCAGCAATGCGGTCGAGAGAAACAGAGAAACTTCCAATAGCGAGACAAAGGTAAAAACTAATTTTCTCATTTTTTACATCCCTTCCAAGGATTTTACAGAAATTTCTCAGAAAAGCGCAACCCCAAAGTGATTTTTTCCGTACATAGTTTTTGTAAGACTGAGGGAGCTTAGGCTTATAGGGCATGTTTGCCTTTATTATTTGAGGAACGCACACGCGCAAGTCGGGGACAGCAACTGCCGTCCTCGACTTTTTTTGTTTTTAGGGGAAATAAATAATGGATTTTCTGCCATTATTTATTGATTTAAAACCCGCAAACCCGCGTTTTTAAACCCCTCTATTCTGTCTTCTGCCTGCTCATCGGTCACCAATACATTCACCAATTGAAGCGGTGCAAAGGTCAGGTATCGGTTTCGGCCCAACTTCGTAGAATCACACAACAGGTAAGTTATAAGGGCATTGGAGGCCATCGCTTTGGTCATTTCTGCCTCTTTTTCGCTTCCAGCACTCAGGCCGTTTTGGGCTGAAATGCCATCAACCCCCAGAAAGGCTTTGTTGGCACGGTAACGTTGAATGTGCTCAGTAGCAATGACTCCGTGCACTGCCTGACGTTCATTATCCAATTCTCCACCAATCAAATTGATGGAAACTTCTGTATTCATCAGCTCATACACCACGGGCAATGAATTAGTAATGACCTTTATTTTTTTGTTTTTGATGAACGGGCAAAGCCGAAAAACGGTGCTGCCACAATCCATAAAAATCACGTCTCCGTCGTTGATTTCGGCCGCTGCCAAACGGCAGATATGCTCTTTTTTTTCGGCATTGACTCCTGATTTTTGTACAAAACTGACAGGTGGGTTCACCAGACTCAATTTCATGGCTCCGCCGTGAGTACGGTAAATGAGTCCATCGGCCGCCATTTGCCCCAAATCGCGTCGTATCGTAATCTCTGAAGTATCAATCAATTGCGCCAATTCCTTGACCTCTGCCTCTCCTTTTTCTTCAACGATTTTTAAAATGATTTGCTTTCTGCTTTGATAACTCATCTTAACTTATTTATTTTGCTCAAAAATAATCAAATTCATTCAAAAACAATCAAATTAACAGACATGAATAACCCAAACGTTAAAATCATTGAAGAAAAACTGCTTTCAGACAATTGGTATACCCTCAAAAAAATCACCTTTGACTATCGCAATCCTGCTGGAAAATGGGCCCAACAATCACGGGAGGCCTACGACCGCGGCAACGGCGCCGTGATTCTTCTTTACAACCGTGAAAACCAAAGCGTGATTCTTACCCAACAATTCAGAATGCCTACCTACGTCAACGGCAACGCAACGGGAATGTTAATTGAGGCTTGTGCTGGATTGCTCGACAAAGATAACGCCGAAGATTGTATTAGAAGAGAGACCGAAGAAGAAACGGGCTACCGAATTACGCAGGTAAAGAAAATTTTTGAAGCCTACATGTCGCCCGGGTCAGTGACCGAAATTCTTTACTTTTTCGTGGCCGAATACCACAAAGACATGAAAGTCAACGAGGGCGGCGGAGCCGAACATGAGCAGGAAAACATACAGGTGTTGGAGCTTCCTTTCCAGCAGGCGCTCAAAATGATGGAAACGGGCGAAATCAAAGACGGAAAAACAATCATGCTCCTCCAATACGCTAAAATAAACCAACTCCTCTGATGCCTACTCCCCAAATGATATTGATTGCTGGCCCTTACCGCTCTGGTACCAGTGACAATCCTGACCTCATTGAAAAAAATGTTCAGTTGATGACCGAAATCGCGTTGCAGGTGTATCAATTGGGTCATTTGCCTGTTTTGGGCGAATGGTTTGCATTGCCTCTCATCCAAAAAGCAGGCTCTAAACAACTCGGTGATGCGGTTTTCAATGCGATTTTTCACCCAGTAGCGGTTCAGTTAATTGATTTTTGCAGTGCGGTTTTGCGCGTTGGTGGGCCTTCTCAGGGTGCCGACGAGATGGTCAACACTGGTAAAGCAAAAGGAAAAATCATTTACCGAACTTTGTCCGAAATTCCCCGAATTTCTTAAGGCTCCACCACGGGCCGATGATACAACGCCAAACCTGCGATGGGTGTTTCCATGATATGACCCACGACAATGCCTTTTTCGGCAGCGGCGCGGCGCAGAATATCGCTGTAATAAAAAGATACCGAGCCCACAAAATGAGCTTTATACTTTTGATAATCAGGAAGTTTGCAGACGTATTTGGTCAAAAATTCAATAAACGCATCATACACCAATTTGTAAGCAAACGGATGGCTGCGGTTGTCGAATAAAAACTTAGAAAAAGTAGCAAAGTAGCGATTAGGAAACGGTTTTTTGTACGCATTTTCCAGCACAATTTCACGATTCAGCCCGTAGCGCTTGGCGAATTTTTGGGCCAAGTCTTCGGGCATTTCTTTCTGTAAAAACGCCGTTACGAGGGTTTTGCCCAAATATCCGCCGCTGCCTTCATCGCCAAGCCAAAAGCCCAGCGAGGGGATTTTATCGGCAATGTCGCGCCCATTGTACAAACAGTTGTTGGAGCCCGTACCCAAGATACAGGCAATGCCCGCTTCGTGGCCGCAGAGTCCACGCGCCGCGCCGAGCATATCACTATCTACTTCGATGGTTTGGGCTGTTGGAAAAACCGCCTGTAAACCACGTCGAACAATGGCACAAGGCTCTTCTCCTGCGCAACCCGTGCCGTAAAAATGAATTTCGGACACTTCGCCGTTGACCGCAGGAAGTAAGTTTTGGGTCAATTCGGCCGCAATGGATTCAGAAGTTTGGTAATACGGGCTCAACCCTATCGTTTTTGCCTGTTGAATTCCTCCTTGTGGGTTGATGATGCGCCAATCGGTTTTGGTCGCGCCGCTGTCTGCTATTAAAATCATAATTTTTCTATCACTCCCTTTTTTTCGCTGCCATTTTTTGTCATTCCGTAGGAATCTATTTCAATCGGTGTTTTTTTAGGTAGAAACCAATAGTCTTCTTCGTAAAATTATACTGAATAAAGCAAACGATTTGGAACACGGATGACACTGATATTCTAACACGGATTTTCACGGATAAATGAAAAATCTTCGGCAGGAATGGTTTTCATTTTACCTTCTTCTACCAGTTTTAACTCTTCAAACCCCTGCTTAATATTTTTCAACGTTTTTTTTGTGAAGGCGTAAGTTGAGCCTCAAGCGGGGATTCCTGCTTCACTTTCACAAATTTAAGATTACGAACCAACTGCATAAAAAATTCGTATTGTTGGTCAGGTACTTGAATGGTTATTTGACGCATAGCCGTAAGTGTTTCGACAAAGTTAGGTAATTTCGTCTTTTCGTTAGTGATGTATGAACACCGTATTGAACAAAAAAGTCCGTTTTGAGGAATTAAACCTGATTGATTATCAGCAGGCCTGGGACTATCAGGAGAAGCTTTTGGCCGAAAATGTAGGTATCAAAGCCCACAATCGGAATGCCCCCGTTGACCAACAACGCAGCACCACCAATCACCTGCTTTTCTGTCAGCATCCGCATGTCTACACGCTGGGCAAAAGCGGACATCCCGATAATTTATTGGTTGACGCAACCCAATTGGCTGAAATACAGGCCACTTACTATAAAATCAATCGTGGTGGCGATATTACTTACCACGGCCCCGGCCAACTGGTAGGCTATCCGATTCTAGACTTAGAGAATTTCTTTACCGACATTCACCGCTACATGCGTACGCTGGAAGAAGCCATCATTCTGACCTGCGCCGATTACGGACTTTCAGCAGGAAGAATTGATGGGCTGACGGGCGTGTGGCTGGATTTTGAAACGCTGCAAAACCCGCGCAAGATATGCGCAATGGGCGTAAAATGCAGCCGTTGGGTCACGATGCATGGTTTTGCGTTCAATGTCAACACCGATTTATCGTATTTTGGGCACATCGTTCCCTGCGGCATCACCGACAAAGCCGTGACTTCCCTGCAACAAGAACTCGGCCGCGAACTCCCCATGGCTGAAGTAGAAGAAAAAGTAAAAGGGCATTTAGTGGATTTGTTTGCGATGGAGTTAGAAGACTAGTAAATTTTATACCAACAAAGGTCACGGCGGTTAATACAAAAGTTTCGATTGCGGAATATTTCAAAATATACCGCAATCAGCAATAAAACTCGAAAACAAAGTGGCTGATTATCAAAAAGATAGTTCATGGTACTTTTACTTAAAGCAGGTACAAAACTTATCAAACGGTCAGCAGCCACAAAAAAACATCCCCAAGCAAAGTGTATTTTCAACTTCGCTTGGGGATGTTTTCGTCATTGAAAATCATCTTATGCATTTACTGTTTTTATCCAGTTCAATACATATTCGGCTACTTCTTCCCAGCCTTTTTCGCCTGCAATAAAGTGGCTTCTTCCTGCAAACTCCTTAAAATCGGTGGTGCTATTGCTATCCTTGTACGAACCTGCAATCTGCTTTGTAAAGGAGGATGAAAAGATATTGTCTTTTTCTCCTCCAATAAATAACAATGGATTGTGGGGCTTTTTGAAATCAATTTTGGCAAACGATGTAAGAAGCGTATCACGCGCAATTTTTCTGCTTTCGGGTACGGCAATTTTGTCAAACAACAAATCACTTTCTTCCTTGGTGTAATTATTGAAAAAAGCGCGGTGATACCACTCTCTGCTTCCCAAATAAGCTTGATTGCCTTTGAAGAAATTGACCACGGGCAGTACAATTTTGACGGTGGCCCAAGGTGCCAATACGTTTTTTGGAGGCGCTCCGTCGATACTTACTCCCGCAACGGCTTTGTCCATTTCGATCAATTTTTGAACGACCAAGCCGGCCAATGAGTGCCCCACCACGATTGGTTTTTCGGGCAATGTGTCAATCAATTTTACGATGTTCATCACCACATCTTCAAATCCTGTTTGGGTGAGGTCGGGGTGGATATTGCTGCGAAGTTGGGCAGGAGTACCTTCGTGGCCGGGGTTGGCAGGCGTATATACTTTATAGCCCTGCGATTCAAAATACGTTTTCCATTGCGCCCAGCTTGTGTTGTTTACAAAGAGTCCGTGAATAAGTACGATTGTTTTTGTCGATTTCATTGTCGTAAGTGGTTTGTTTTGATGATACAAAGGTGCCACTCACCCACGGCAATAATTTTAACCCAAGTTAAAATCGAACTATTTGCGAGAAAGTCTTTTTCGGATACGGCTCAATGAAGGGCCTTGGATGCCCAAATACGAAGAAATATGGTACAACGGCACGTTGTTGAAAATATCTGGGTGGTCGTGTATCAAATCGAGGTAGCGTTGTTCGGGCGATTTGAACAAAAATCCCTCCAGTCGAGTCATGGTTACATTAAAGGCTTCCTGCGCCAAAAGCCTTCCAAAGGTTTCCCATTGGTGCGATTGTCGATAAAGCGATATTAAATCAATGATATTGATGTAAACGATTGTGGCGTCGGTCAGGGCTTGGGTGTGGTAATCGCAGGGAATTTGATTGATAAAACTCTTGAAAGTGACCAAGAAGCCATGGGAGGAATACAAAAAAACATTTTTCTCCTCACCCGTTTCTTCATTGACGGTATAAGAACGGAAAGTACCCGAGGTGACAAACCCTAAATCCTTACAAATGTTTCGATGAACGTTGTAAAACTCGCCTTTTTTGTACGTTTTATGTTTCCAATACGCGGCCGATAGTTCAAAATCCTCGGCACTCAGGCCAGCAAATTCTTGAAGGGCATATTTCAATTTGTCGATTTCGGTCATTGCTGTTTTTCTTTGTGAATGGGTATCACAAGATAGCAAAATACTTCTAAAATAGTGGCCTGTGGAGACACAAGGCCACTATGATTACTTAAATACAGCTATATTTGAAGGCTACGAGGCAGAGTGCTTAGCACTCACCATGTTGCAAACACTATGATTATTTTGGGTTCGGAGTGGGTTTGGGAAGGCTTCGAAAAACGGAGATTGTTGTTCACAAAAAAACAGCCCTGCCGCGCGCAGGGTCAGTATGTAAACTACACAGAAGCAGTTGTTTGAAGAGGGAGCTTCTGGAGCACTTACCGTGTTGCAAACACTATGATTATTTTGAGTTCGGAGTCTGCCTTTGGAAGACTCCGAACAACGGGAGCTTTGTAAAGTCTAATGAATATCATCTTGCTCCCAACTTTCATAAGAGAATGTGCATTTGAAATAGTGACTTCTGAAGACACAATGCTATGGTGACTACTCAAATACGGCGATATTTAAAGGTTGAGAGTTAGAGTCTTTGGCACTCACCGTGTTGCAAACACTTTGTTTATTTTTGGTTCGGAGTGGCCTTCGGAACACTCCGAACAACGGGGGGCCGGTTACAAAAAAACAGCCCCACCTTGCGGCAGGGCTGTTTTTTGCTTCTTGGGGTTATGCTTAGGTGCTCATCGTTTGCCAAACACTATGATTATTTGGGTTCGGAGTGGCCTTCGGAACACTCCGAACAACGGGGCCTACTTTAAGTCATAATTTCTTTCGCCTGTATAATTATCTTTGAGCTCAACTGTTTGAAGCATTACATGGCCATCTTCAACTTTACGGATTTCATCTCTTAATTCATCTAATTGTAAAGTGGTGTACAAAACAACGAAAACATCTGGGAAAACATCTATATTTTTTTTTATTTTTAAGCATTTTCTGCCCATTAATTTACGGAGCTCATCTACATCAATTTCACATTCAGCTCGAAAACAATATTCTTTGATTTCGGCAACATTGACTTGGCTTATTTCAGCGATAAACTTCATTTCTCTATCAGCAAAGTCCTCTAAACATAAAAAGGCTTTTTCAATTGTTTCAATTGTTTCGGGAATCCCTAAGCCAGATTTATTCCTAAACTCATTAACAGACTCTAAACCTAACTCGGAATTAAATATTAGAGAGCATAATAACTGATGTAGTGACCTATAATCGTATTTTAGCTTTTCTTGTTTTTTGGTCTCATCATAGTCGGCAAGAGATTTAATATAGAGAATATCAATGATTTTAATTTGACCATTTGAAGTTAACATTACATTCTTGTCATGTAAATCGCCATGTATAAGGCCTTGATTATGAATATGTTTAAGCCCTTCAATTATTTTGTTTCCAATAGATAAACATTCTTCCTTATTTATCTTTTTGGAATAAATATTATCTATCGTTTGACCATCAATATATTCCATAAGAATACACTGTACTGGCTCATTTTCATTTGGTATAAATATATTTTCTATTGAGTACACCTCTACTACGTTGGCATGTTTTGCTCTAACCAATGCTTTTGCATGCTGTAAAGCTGTTGATATACCTTGACTGGCCTCTCTGATAGTTTTAATAGCTACTCTGCGGCCTAATTCATCAATTCCAAAATAAATATCTCCAAATCCGCCATTATCTGCGAAAACAATATCGTTGATTATCATTGATTTTAATTAAATATTATCTTTTACTACTATTTTGTGGTTCATTACTCCAACATTCAAAAAAGAAGTTGGAATACTTAAGAAACTATTTATGTTACCATAAAATGAGATAAATAGAAATCAAAAATGTTAATGTGTTGATTAATAGTTTGTTGTGGAAAATTTCCCCCATTTTATAATATTAAAACAATACAAACTATGCAATTTTAATAATTTACGGTTTTGCTTGAAAGATATCACTAAAAATGTAACATCACACATGAAAATAAACTACTTTATGTCACTTTTACATGAAATATTTATCTAAAGGTCATTTCCCATATAAAAAACAGCCCCACCTCGCGGCAGGGCTGTTCTGGTATCTATAAAGTGTGTCAACTGTAAACTGTTGACTGTAAACTAATTACTTCACTTCTTCAAAGTTCACAAACTCACCTTCTTCTTTGCCTGGGTTTGGTTGCTGGCCCGCGTTGGGGTCTTGCGCTCCTGGCTGGGCACCTGCGCCCTCTGCGCCAGCGGCGTAGATTTCTTGCGAGGCGGCGTTCCATGCTTCCGTGATTTTGGTCATGGCGGCATCGATGGCGGCTACGTTGCGGGTGCTGTGCGCGGTACGAAGTTCTTCGAGTGCTCCTTCGATGGCCGATTTGTTGCCTGCCGAAAGTTTGTCACCATATTCTTTCAATTGTTTTTCAGTGCTGAAAATCATCGAATCGGCAGCGTTCACTTTCTCGATTTCTTCACGGGCGGCTTTGTCGGCGGCTTCGTTGGCTTTGGCTTCTTCACGCATACGCTGGATGTCGGCGTCTGACAAACCGCTGGAAGCTTCGATACGAATCTTCTGCTCTTTGCCAGTGCCTTTGTCTTTGGCGGTTACGTTCAGGATACCGTTGGCGTCTACGTCGAAAGTCACTTCAACTTGTGGAATACCGCGCGGTGCGGGTGGAATACCGTCTAAGTGGAAACGGCCGAGGGTACGGTTTTGGGTCGCCATCGGGCGCTCTCCTTGCAATACGTGCAACTCTACTGAAGGTTGGTTGTCGGACGCCGTCGAGAACGTTTCTGATTTCTTGGAAGGAATCGTCGTGTTGGCTTCGATGAGCTTGGTGAATACCCCACCGAGGGTTTCGATACCCAACGACAACGGGATCACGTCGAGCAACAGCACGTCTTTCACTTCACCCGTCAATACACCACCCTGAATCGCAGCACCAATCGCCACGGCTTCGTCGGGGTTAACGCTCTTGGATGGTTTTCTGCCGAAGAATTTTTCTACTTCTTCCTGCACCCGAGGAATACGGGTCGAGCCACCTACTAGGATTACTTCTTCAATTTCCGAAATCTTCAAGCCTGAATTGCTCAATGCGCGCTTGCAGGGTTCCATCATGCGTTGGAACAGACGGTCGGCCAATTGTTCAAACTTCGCCTTGGTCAACGAGCGCACCAAGTGCTTAGGAATACCGTTGACGGGGAAGATATATGGTAAGTTGATTTCTGATTGGGTCGAGCTTGAAAGTTCGATTTTGGCTTTCTCGGCGGCTTCTTTCAAGCGTTGGAGCGCCATGGCGTCCTGACGCAGGTCGATGCCTTCGTCTTTCTTAAATTCGTCGGCCAGCCAGTCGATGATTACTTGGTCAAAGTCATCACCCCCAAGGTGCGTGTCACCGTCGGTCGATTTTACTTCAAATACGCCATCGCCGAGTTCGAGGATAGATACGTCAAACGTACCACCACCTAAGTCAAATACGGCAATTTTAACGTCTTTTCCTTGCTTGTCAAGGCCGTAAGCCAAGGCAGCGGCGGTAGGCTCGTTGATGATACGTTTTACATCCAGACCCGCAATGATACCCGCTTCTTTGGTGGCCTGACGTTCGGCGTCGTTGAAGTACGCAGGTACCGTAATCACGGCTTCGGTTACGGTTTGTCCGAGATAATCTTCGGCGGTTTGCTTCATTTTGGTCAAAATGTGCGCCGAAATTTGCTGCGGAGTATAGAGGTTTTCACCGATACGAACGCGGGGAGTGTTGTTGGCACCCTGCTCAACGGTGTAGGCTACGGTTTTCATTTCGCCGCTTACTTCGTTGAAGCGTTTCCCCATGAATCGTTTGATTGACGAAATGGTGTTGTTAGGATTGGTAATGGCTTGACGCTTGGCAGGAGCACCTACTTTACGTTCGCCGTTACCATTGTCCATAAAAGCGACTACAGAAGGGGTGGTACGCGCGCCCTCGCTGTTTGCGATTACGACGGGTTCGTTACCTTCCATAACAGCCACGCAAGAGTTGGTAGTACCTAAGTCAATTCCAATTATTTTTCCCATGTCTTTGTAAATTATTAAGCGGTTGGCCGCTGTTGTGAATGAATAGGAGATTGAATGTTTACTTTTTCAATCTGTACGGTCATCATTACACAATGAACGTGCCGGCCAAAATTTGGGGCTTAAAAGTGACAATTTGGCAGAAAGTCAAACCGCATTTCCGACGACTTTGGCAATTTTTGGGAAACTCGAACGACCAATCGGCAGAGAATGCTGGGTTGTTTTGGTGTCAAACTATTTTTAAGGCCCGTTCCACTCCTTTCTGAAACAGCCGCCCGATGGGCAGTTCGGTGCCGCCAATCTCGATATGGGAGGAAGTGTAGGTTTTTATTTTGTCGATGGCGACCAGATAAGAGCGGTGAATCCTGACGAAATGGCTTTCAGGTAGTATTTCTTCCAACGAACTGATGGCCTGTTTTACAACCAATGAATTTGAATTGGTGGTGGTGATTTTGACGTAATCTTTCAGACTTTCCACGTACAAAATGTCGTTGGTAAAGACTTTTATCATTTTTCGGTCGGCGCGAAAGTACAAAAAAGCGTCTTTATTGGGCTGATATGCCATTTTTTCGGGGTCGATGCCGCCGTTGCTGTCAGACTTTGTCAGTTTGGCTACGGCCTTTAAAAAACGGTCGAAAGAAATGGGTTTGAGCAGATAATCCGTAACGTCCAAGTCAAAACCATCTACGGCGTACTCGCGGTAGGCGGTAGTGAAGATGATTTTGGGGGGATGCCGCAGGCTGCGTACAAAATCGGTTCCGAGCAGTTGGGGCATTTTGATGTCCAGAAACAGCACGTCAATTTGTTTATCCTGCAACAGGCTAAAAGCTTGGATTGCGTTTTCGCATTTACCCACCAGTTCCAAATTTTCGACCAATCTGACGTATGATTCGAGTACCGCTAAAGCCTCGGGCTCATCGTCGACCAACAGGCAATTCAGTTTCATGGTTGTAGGGGTTTAGGGTGAGTGTGTTCGTTGAGGCTGATTTCAAGCTTTACCAAAAACAATTCTTCTTCGGGCAGTATTTTTAGGGTATAGTGCTGAGGATAAAGCAAATCAAGCCGTTTAATGACGTTTTGAAATGCGGGTTCGGGTGTGATATGGGGCGGTGTGCCGTGGATGATTTTAAACTTCAACCGCCCGCCCGTTACCCATAAATCAATACTTACCCAAGCCTGTTCCAGCGATTTATCTTCTTTAAAAGCGTTTTCCACGAAAGGAAGCAACAACAGGGGCGCAATGTATTTTCCGTCGATTTCGCCCGCGAAGTTGAGCGAGACATCTATGTTGTTTTGCGCATGGGTTTTGGCCAAAAACACGTAGTTGTGAATCATCTCAATTTCTTTTTGGAGCAACACTTCCTCCTTTTGGCTTTCGTAGAGGAGGTAGCTCAGAAAATGGGAAAGATTCAGCACCACTTCAGGCGATTTTATCGACTTTCGGAGCGTCAGTGTGTGGAGGTGACACAGGGTATTGAAGAGAAAATCGGGGTTAATTTGGGTTTTAAGTAACTGTAGTTCGGCCGTTATTTTTTCGGTGGCAAGGCGTTCGCTTTCGGCCTGCATTTGCAGCCAAAGTTGGAGTATTTTGAGTCCGCCTGCAAACATGCCGATGAAAACAAAATAGTAAGCCAGCTGCTGCTGGAAGACCGATTCTTCAAAAATACAGCTACAAAAAGGTCGCGTAGGTTGCCCAACCAAGAGAGGGTGAATGGTACTTTGATAAAGTTCTCTAAAAATCAGGGTAAACAAGGCCATCAAATAAATTAACCCAATGAGCATCGCTACGCCCATAACAAATTTTCGATTGACAAAAAAAGGCAGAACTACGTAGAGGAAAAGGTAAGTATAGAGGAGAAAAACGGGGAATTGGGAAAAAAGTAAACCATTAAAGATTTCTTGCCAAGTGAAATCGTCGCTACCAGGGGAGATGAGTTGGAGCAACAAAATAAATGTAAAAATACTACCCCAAAAAAGGCCATGTCGGAAGAGGCGACTTTGTTGAAATAACGTTTGCATAGACGTTGATTGGTAGCAATGTTACAACAGTTTAGGTAAGGGCTATCTGGAGCCACACGGTAAATTTTTCTTTTTGACAATCCACTTTTAACTCGTACTGCTGTCGGTAAATTAAATCTAATCTTTTTTTGACGTTTTTCAGGCCGATGCCGCCAACATTGTGGTTGTGAGGTTCATTAATGTAGTCATTCTTGCTGTTTACAAGTTCAAAAAACAGGAACTTCTCTTTGACAATCAGATGAAGGTCAATGTATGCTTGGCTAACCTGTTCGGCGGCTCCGTGCTTAAAGGCGTTTTCAACAAAAGGAATCAACAGCAAAGGCGCGATTTTCTGGCCGGCCAAATCACCCAAAAACTGGGTATTGATGGTCAGCCTTGGCCCGTAGCGCAGGCGTTCGAGTGCGATATAGTCTTGGAGAGCGGCTATTTCTTTGGTCAGAAACACTTCTGGGGCATTGCATTCATAAATCATATAGTGGAGTAAGCCCGAGAGTTTGAGTACGATTTCGGGGGCTTTGTTCGACTGTTTTTGCGTGAGCGAATAAAGGTTATTGAGCGTGTTGAATAAAAAATGCGGGTGTACCTGCGATTTGAGGAGTTGCAGTTCAATGGTGCGGGTTTCGCGGGTGAGTTGTTGGTTGGCGCGTTCCTTTTGGTACTGGTAGCGCAGTATTTTAGGAATAGCGGCCACAAAAGCAATCGCGTTGGTCAGCATATAACTATTAACGGTGAAGGCTACACGGTAGGTTGAATGTTCGGGAACGGGCATGGCACGGGTTCGGAAAGGAATAAAGACAAAATAGCGAAAGAGGAAATTACCCAAAAGCCCTAGTAATAGCCAGATAATCAGAAGCATAAGCGCGGTTTTGTAGCGCTTTTTGAAAAACCAAGGAATAATGCCGTACAACAACAAATAGGCAACGGCTATTTGATAAGGCATCCACACCAAGGTATTTTGAATACTTAGCATCAATGGGAAATTATGGTTATAACCGACCCCAATGCAGATGATGGCATTAAAAATAATCCAGAAAGATGCGTGCCTCAGTAACCAATTTTGCCAAGAGTGACTCGGACTATCTTCTAATAAATTCATGGGAATCTATCGCCTTAAGCGTTTGGAGGGCTGAATAAATCAGGGCAAAACCAACGGATATGAAAGGGAATTTAATGAAAAAGCAATGAAACATCAACGATACACTTCAATTATCGCCAAACGACGCTTTTTGGTCGCTAAACGGCATTGACCATCGCTTAAAGTTGTTCGTAATTCTCAACAAGTCTTGTAGCGATAAATATCCCAACTTGGGCGAAAAAGTTGGTGGCAAATTAGGATATTTTGCAATTTAAGGTACTCAATTTTTAAAAAAATCAACTTACCCTGCCATGAAAACGCTCTGCCAAGTAATTGCAACTTTGCTTGTTTTAGGTGTGTCGGCCATTGCCCAGGCCCAGGAATCGCCCAAGTGGGCTGGTATTGAAACACCCACCTTTCAGACCCTCACAACGTCGGTGGAAGGGACCTCCATTATAAAGGTCCACGTCAATAAAGACTTAGCTAGTACCGTGAGAATCATCATGGTTGACCATTCGGGGACGGTGCTGGCCAGCCAAAAAATGAGCAAGTATGAATACCAAAAACTGGTTCGTTTTGATTTGAGTCAATTGCCAGCAGGAAAATACAGCATCGTGGTGTGCGACCGAGAACATACCGCAACGAAGACCTTCCGAAAAGAAGTAACGACCTTGGGTATCCCACTTACGGCCCAGAATTTAGTAGCCGCACATTAATTTTCATCATAGGTTTGGTAGTACAGCAAGGCTTGCTGAATATCTCAGCAAGCCTTCTACTTCATTATATAAAATGTCACTTAATCTTCACTTTGGTGGCGCCATACCCAAACTTTTCCTTTTGGGCATCCTCAAAAAACTTCACGTTTTTGTGTTTGCTCATGCGCCGGTGCAGCTCAGTGCGGAGTATGCCGTTGCCTACGCCGTGGATGAAAGTAATTTCATCCATGCCACTGGCGATGGCTTTTTCGAGTTGTTGCTCAAAAGTTTTTAGCTGAATTTCAACCATTTGCGAATTGCTCAGCGTCATAAAATCGCGGGTAAGCTTTTCGATGTGCAAATCAATCACCGACGCTGGGCGCTCTACTTTTGTTGGAAGCGGCGCATCAGGCTCGTTTTTCTCAAACATCTTTTCTTTCAGCGCCTGCGCGTTCAGCGGTTGCTCAGATTTTTCCTTTTCGTCGCTATCGAGTTGATACAGATACGCGTCTTTGTCGAGGAGCGGAGCTTTGCGTTTATTTTTAAAAAACGTGTTGGCCCGAAACTTCACCCGCTTGCTAAACGGCGCACGCTCGGGGGCAAAACCGACGGTATAATACAGGCAATTGAACACAAACGTGCCCCATTCGTCAAAGTCCTTGATTAACAAATCTTGCACTTTTACGCTGGTTTTGGCTTTCATCACCCCGCCCGAAAGACCGCGTTGGTGGCGCTCGGTGGGCATCGTAAGTGCGTAGGGAAGGTCCCAGTCGGTATTGTTGACCAAATGCAACGCAATTTCGCGGTCGTTGAGCGGTACAAACGCCATAAAAATACCTTTTTCAGCCTTGATGCCCGTCGGTCGTGATTCTGATGACTTTTCGACAGTCGGACTGACTTTTTGTCCGCGAAAAAACTGGCCTTCTACCGCCGACACCACGGCCAGCTCACGTTTGAGCACGGGCAAACGGAACCCCTCTTCAATTTCAATCTCCACCACATCGTTTTGCAAAAAACGCGTAATGATGCCTTCCTCTTTGGAATGGACTAATCTGACTTTATCGCCTATGTTCATTTGGGTATGGTACGTTGTCTAAGTCCGTCATCGTCAATGACGGTAAAGTGAAATTCAAATGTATAAAAACCGTTCTTGTCCAGCTCTAATAAGATTTGAGCGGGAGTTTCTGGCAAAAAATGGGGAAGTCTGAAGGTTGGGAAATTTTCATCTGCGAGCCACTTCATGAAGCTTGTTTCATAGGATAAGTCGGTAAATACAATAAGCCGTCTTTGGCCATTTGAAGCATAAACACATACACCGCTAACAAAGACTCATGCGACAGACGGGGGTAATTTTCAAGAAGCATCTGTTCCGACCAGCCGTCACTTAATCGTTCAAGAATAAATTCAATGGACAGTCTGGTTCCTTTGATGACAGGTTTGCCGTTTAGAATCTGCGGGTCTGCGTGTATGTATTCTTGCCAGTTCATGGGATTGCGGGCTTTTTGCAAATTTATCTAAATTTTAAGAGATTACTGTCATTGCACTACTGACGCAGTCGCAATGTGCCTTCTCCTTCATAGAGAACCACTTCATCCTCTAATAGTTCCCGAATGGTGTCAATGGCGGCCTGCTCGTTTTTAATCCCAAACGATGCCACCAACTGTTGTGGTGTAAGCGGGCTTAAATTCAGCAACCGTAAAATCTCCGCTTTGAGCTTGCCGTTTTCGGGATTGGCGGGTGTTTTTTTCTTTTTGGCCAAACAATTATCACAAATTCCGCAGCGTTCGTCGGTGTGTTCTCCAAAATACTGTTGCAACAACTGCGTGCGGCAGCGGGTAGAATGCTGCACATAATTGGCAACGGCCTCGATGCGCTCAAGGTCGGCCCGGTGTTTTTCTTGAATCGCCAAGGCGTTGATGGGCAGCATATCAGCGTCGTAGCGGGGCGTCAGGAAGCTTAATTGTGGCTTGTCGCGCTGCTTTTCGTACACCAAAACGCCCAAATCATGCAAGTTCTGCAACATTTTCACCACGTCGGGTTCCATGATGTAGTGTTTTTGTCCGATAACGGTTTCGGAAATGTTGACAAACTGCGTGAAAATTTCGCCGCCGTATATTCGTAGCAGCAATTTAATGAAACTATCGTACTGCGGATACTTGAGTTGAAGGTCATACAGCGCGCGGTGGTCGACCACAATGTGAATCTTGGACGAGCTGTTGTACGCGTCGCTCAATTGCAAAAAACCTTCTTCTTCCAGCAATTTGATGGCGTAGTGCGTTTCGGAAGCAGGCAAGCCAAACGTTCCCGTAAAAGTCTGTAAATCAAAGTCAAAATACTCCAGTTCTCCGCCACCCACGGGCACGCGGTAAAAATTGGCCAACGCCTGATACACGCGCCGAACGAGCTCAATAGGCGGGTATTTTTGCTCCACATTGCGCACAAGTTCGTTTAGGTCTTTGGGCGAATACAGCGCCACGGCGTAGGCTTTTTGGCCATCGCGTCCAGCGCGCCCCGCTTCTTGGTAATAAGCTTCGAGGTTGTCGGGTAGGTCGATGTGAATCACCACCCGCACGTCGGGTTTGTCGATGCCCATGCCAAAGGCATTGGTGGCCACCATGACCCGCACGCGGTTACGAATCCAAGCCTCCTGTTTTTCGCCGCGCTGTTTGGTGGTGATGCCCGCGTGGTAAAATTCCGCCCTAATGCCTTGTCGGTTCAGCCAATCCGCCACTTCTTTGGTGCGACGGCGGTTGCGCACGTAAATAATCGCCGAACCGGGCACATTCTGCAAAATCCGGACGAGACGAGAGTCTTTGTTTTCTTCAAAAAAAGCCGAATATGACAGATTGGAACGCGCAAACGTTGCCTGAAAAACGGCAGGTTCGCGCATTTGTAGTTTTTCACAAATATCCACCTTCACAGGCTCGGTGGCCGAGGCGGTCAAGGCGATAATGGGCACGCCCGGAATCAGGGCGTGAAATTCGGCAATTTGCAGGTAAGAAGGTCGAAAGTCGTATCCCCATTGTGAGATACAATGCGCTTCGTCGATGGCGAGCAGGTTGATTTTCATCATCTTGGCCCGCGCCAAAAAAATATCGGCCCGGAGCCGCTCGGGCGAAACGTACAAAAATTTGGTGGTTCCGTGGATGCAGTTGTCGAGCACGATGTCGATTTCGTGCCAGTTCATGCCCGAATAAATGGCGGCGGCCCTGATGTTATGCCGCCGCAGTTGCTCCACCTGATCTTTCATGAGGGCAATCAACGGCGTCACCACAATGCAAACGCCCTCCATGGCCAAGGCAGGAATCTGAAAGCACAGCGACTTGCCGCCGCCCGTAGGCAGCAGGGCCAAGGTATCGCGCTTGGCCAGCACAGACTGAATAATTTCTTCCTGTAAAGGGCGAAATTGGTCGTATCCCCAGTATTGTTTAAGAATCTCGTGAATCATGGACAGGTACTCAAATGAAACGCAAAGGTAATGGTTGGGGAAGTAAATAAAATTTTATAATGTTGCAGATGGGTAAGCCCCTTGGTGATGTTTTCACCATAGCCTTTAGGCTAAGGGGAAAAGGTATAACGGACCAAATGCGAAAGTTGTGGAGCAACTTGGATTAAGCATATAACTGAGTTAGCCGATGTAGGAAGAATTACATGTTTCTTACCCCTCTAAACTGAATGCTTTGATTTTGGCACAGCCCGTCGCACGGTTGACTAATTTAAAAGATTATACCTTAAACGTCAATCGTAGTCCTGATTTCTATAAGTGCTTTTTTAGCTTCCCCCAACTTTTCCGACTGACCCAGTATCAACACGACCGCCCCCGACCCTCTCCTTGTAAGGTAGAAAATAAAAAAGCCAAGCTTGAGACCTGACTTTTTGGTGTGGGAGTTGAGAGATTCGAACGGCAGCGGCACGGTACGCCGCCCAGCGGCCCCGCCCCCGAACCTCTCCTTGTAAGGCAGAAAAAAAAAGCCAAGCTTGAGGCTTGACTTTTTTGTGTGGGAGTTGAGGGATTCGAACCCCCGACCCTCTGCTTGTAAGGCAGATGCTCTGAACCAGCTGAGCTAAACTCCCTTCTTATAATTGAAGGACTACTATTTTATTTTTTGTGTGGGAGTTGAGGGATTCGAACCCCCGACCCTCTGCTTGTAAGGCAGATGCTCTGAACCAGCTGAGCTAAACTCCCCTTTTGAACGCTTTTTGACTCGTTGTCCGCGTTTGGGAGTGCAAATATGGTGGCTTCAAAACACATTTCCAACTATTTTTTTTAGTTTTTTTAAGCTTATTTTCAATCTCCCTGACACTCAGCGCAGTTATGAAACATAAAAAGTAAGCCAGCCTTCAATTAACTACGCATTCGTTCTGACAAATGATTATTTTCGGTAAACGGTCGTGGGCGCTGCTTGGGCTGCCGCATAAATAGTCACATCGGCAATGGTAACGTGTGCTGGCGCATTGACGGCGTACAAAATTGTATCGGCAATATCTTCCGCACG
This sequence comes from Runella aurantiaca, assembly GCF_003339505.1. Classification (GTDB taxonomy): domain Bacteria; phylum Bacteroidota; class Bacteroidia; order Cytophagales; family Spirosomataceae; genus Runella; species Runella aurantiaca. Next base: position 544,751 of record NZ_QPIW01000001.1, on the reverse strand, counting down.
CAAGGGCTCAAACCCTTCATAGACTTTAGCCGCCCGACTTTCATCCCCCTTGAATCGAACAAGCGAAAACTCTGTTTCAACCGCCCCAGGTGCGATGTTTGTTATTTTAATTCCGTGCTGGGTCAAATCAAGACGCATACCTTCGCTAATGGCTTCTACCGCTTTTTTGGAAGCACAGTAGACCGCTCCGTTGGCGTAGGTTTGCTTACCAGCCACCGAACTGATATTTATTATATGACCTTTGCCACGTTCAATCATACCTGAAATCACCGCCTTTGATACGTACAAAAGTCCTTTTACATTTCCATCCATCATCGCGTCCCAATCACTAAAATCACCGCCCTGTATCGGCGACATTCCATGTGCATTACCTGCATTATTGACCAAAATATCAATAGACTGAAAATCAGCAGGAAGAGAAGCAATGGCTTTCATTACGTCGGCACTATCACGGACGTCAAAAAGGAGTGTAGTGGTTTTCACCTGCTTACCCAATGCTTCTGCTAGTTCAGTTAATCGTTCTTGACGGCGACCGCACAAAATCAAGTTAATACCCGCCTTTGCAAAAGCGAAAGCGGTGGCTTTTCCGATGCCCGAGGTGGCACCCGTAATAAGAGCTATACGTGACATGAATATAAGAAGTAGAAGTTGATAAAGGCCAAAAATGGCCACAAACCATTTAAAATACAAATAGAAACCCCTTTTGTTAACACCTCAATCTTCGGTGGAAAGAAGCAAATCAATAAGAGTATTTAAAATATCCTTCGAAAAAGGTGTTTGCAAGTAGGCAATTTTGTGGGAAGATGAGGCTGACTGAATGGTTCTTTCATTCGCATCATTAATCAAAATTATGGGTAAGTGTGTACCTTTTGTCTCTATATAAAACCCCATTTGAGAGTAATGGCATAAAATTAGATTAGGCTCTTCCCTAAAGCTCTCAGCTAAACCTGTTGAGTCATCCGAAGCAAATAAAACCTCGAATCCTGATTCCTTGACCATTTCTTCTATGGCACTAATTTCCTTCAGCTTCTCCTTTACTAAAAGGATTCTAGCATTCAACCTCCTCATTTTTTGGGTAAAGGGTAAAGTGGTAGCTTTTAAGTGCTCTGTATCAGATGTAAAGATACGTCATTGCATTGGATTATTTATATGTTACTACATTTAAATAATGTAAAGGATAAGAAAAGCCCCTATCTTACAGAAGACAGGGGCTTTTTCTAATAAAATGACAATAGACGAAAACAACCTTTTATTTATTAGGCTGAGGTGTATAACGTAAATACGGCTTTACAATATTCAGCCCTTTGGTAAATTTCTTTTGGGCGTCTTCGGTCGAAACCGCAGGCACAACGATTACATCCTCACCGTCTTTCCAGTCGGCGGGCGTAGCTACCTGATAATTGGCGGTTAATTGTAGCGAATCTATTACCCGAAGTATTTCATTAAAATTACGTCCCGTTGAGGCAGGGTAAGTAAGCGTCAGTTTTATTTTTTTATCGGGTCCAATCACAAATACTGAGCGTACAGTTGCTTTCTCACTGGCATTGGGGTGAATCATGTCATACAACGTTGCCACATTGCGGTCGCCATCGGCTATAATCGGAAAGTTTACAACGGTGGAGTTCACTTCGTTGATATCGGGCACCCAACGATTATGAGATTCCAAATCATCTACGCTAACCGCAATAACTTTAACATTGCGCTTTTCGAATTCACCTTTCAGAAGAGCCGTTCTGCCTAATTCTGTAGTACAAACGGGCGTAAAATCAGCAGGGTGCGAAAAAAGAAGCCCCCACGAATCACCAAGCCATTGGTGAAAACTAACGTGACCTTGTGTTGTGTCTGCTTCGAAATCCGGAGCTACATCGCCTAATCTTAGTGACATATTCTTGAATGATTTTTGGTTGAACAATTGTTTTTACTTAATCTCTATGGATTTAATATGTTAACTTACACTTTGGTTGGCATTTAAGGAGCCATACATATTTTATTCAGTACAAAAGGAATACAACGAGTAAATCGAATTTGTTCCACGTTTTTGTTTTTTAAACTAAACTTTAGTTATAAAGCGTTTTTATGACAAGTTTTACGGATATTTTTTAGAAAAATGCGTTGCAACAGGCTATATTGCCCTTTTTTATGCCTTTTAACATTCATTCCAGCCTACCTGTCGTTTGGTTCAGAGCACCATTCTGTGGTGCCAGAAGACACACTAAAACCTCACTTAGGTATATTTTCTAGAATCTTTGACGTGCAAAAAGACTCCATCAAGCGTAGGCCAAAGCTTACTTATACGCTAAATTGGGACGCTAGAAGCTCATTTGTTGACAAAAAACTGGTCAATATCTGGGGTGTAAATACGGGAATTTCTTTTGGAAGGAATCGCAATGAACTTACATTTGGATATTACTGGCTTACATTTAATTCTTTTTTAAGATTGATTGATTTGCGAAAAAATGCCTCCCGGCTCATCAATTTGGGATATTATACCAAAACAGATTTATACTATTTTAATCTGATGTATTGGCCCAATATTATTGAAAACAACCGATGGCGTTTTAGTATTCCCGTAGAGCTGGGCATCGGAGCCACCCAAAGCACCGCCAACAAACTATTGAGCGACCTCTTTATTTGGCGAAGAAAAGACTTCTTTATGCCTGCCCAAATCGGCCTTTATGCCAAATGGAAAGCCACCCGCTGGGTTGGGTTAAGTGTACAAGGAGGGTATCGCTATGCGATTTATCAACAAAATTTACCTACCAATTATAACGGTGCTTATTATAGTTTTGGATTTACGCTGGAAAGTGCTTTGTTTAAAGATACCTTTCATTTGGCAAAGCAATCGTTGAAAAAACGTAAGGCAAAAAAGAACAAACCCAAAGAACAATCCCTTTAAACGAATATGAAAAAAATTGTTACGTTCGGTCAAATCATGATGCGGTTGTCACCGCCGGGATTCACACGCTTTGTACAAGCCCATCAGTTTGATATAACGTATGCCGGTGGCGAAGCCAATGTAGGGATTGCCACCGCCCAGTGGGGCGTAGAGGCGGTGCACGTAACGCGTTTTCCAGATAACGATATGGGGCGCGCGGCCATTATGTATCTTCGCAAATATGGACTCAATACTTCCGAAATTCATTGGGGAGGCGACCGGCTGCCTGTTTATTACGTCGAAAACGGGGCCAATGCCCGGGCAAGTCAGGTAATCTACGACCGCATGAACGACTCTTTTTGTACGCTTGATGAGCGAGAGTTTGACTGGGAGCGTATTCTTAAAGGAGCTGATTGGTTTCATTTTACGGGCATTACGCCCGCTTTGTCTAAAAGCGCGGCACATGCTTGCCTACAAGCCGTTCAAACGGCGCGTAAATTGGGAGTAAAAGTTTCGGCAGATGTAAACTACCGCAAAGGGCTCTGGCAATGGGGCAAAACACCCAAAGAAGTAATGCCCGAATTGGTCGAGTATTGCGACCTGATTGTTTGTGGAAATTCTAATGCCGACGAATTGTTTGATATTTATCCCAAAGCGGGCGACAAAAACAGCTGGGTCTCAACGATGAAACAAGTCATGGAACGTTTTCCAAACCTAAAATTGGCATTGGATACCAAACGACAATCCATCAGCGCTTCGCACAATGAACTGAAAGGGAAGGCTTTTGACGGCCACACCTATTTCAAAACCATCACCCACGACCTCCACCACATCGTAGACCGAATCGGAAGCGGGGATGCCTTCATTGCTGGTTTTTTGTTTGGTTACGATTATTTCAAAAGAGACCTGCAACGCACCCTTGATTTTGCCACTGCCGCCGCCGCACTAAAGCACACCGTAGAAGGCGACTTCAATTTGGTAAGCATAGAAGAGATACAACGATTGGCCACGGGAGATACGTCAGGGAAGTTGTCGAGGTAATGGAAGTTGTAGCTTGGTTATATATAAGTTTTTTCCATAAAAAGGTTTGATGTATATAATATTAAAACTAATTTCGTAGTTAATTAGTAACTAACCCTAGTTAGCCATGAAACTCATCTACGGAGCGCTGTTTTTTTTAAGCATTATTTCGGCTTCAGCCCAAATCAACATCATGCCCTTTGCCGAAGCGGCAAAGAAAGGTTTTACGTATCGGCAGTTGGATAGTATATACCGTGGACAACGCACGTTTTATGAAGGCACGCAAGAAGAATATGTAAAAGAAGAAAATGCGCTTCTGCGTCGAAAAAGCCAAATTGCCCGTAAAATTTTTGGCATTCGGACCGACCCTGCCGCTATTGCATATCATCTTTACACTGGCAAAACGGGTAAGTTTGAATATCTTTTGTACGAAATACGCGGTAGAATTTCGGCTGAATCAGAAAAACAGCTCATTGACTCTCTCAGAATATTACTTGACAATTACCGTTTTGGCGTCAAAATCGTTTCTTCACACGTATCTTCCCATTTCCTGAATCTGGGGCTTATTCGAACGATTCCGAAAGGCGACAGTGTCATTAGCAGCTTGGAAGCCGCACTGTCGACTTCACGCCCCGATACCGTCAAGATTCTGGCCCTGAATCAATTAGAACTCACAAAGGTACCTGACCTTATTTATCGTTTCCCCAATATGAAGGAGCTAAATCTAAGTTTTAATGAGCTAAAAAACGTTTCGATTGATATAAGCCGCCTTCCAAAATTACGACAGATATGGCTCAATAACAATCAATTGACCGATAGCAATTTGCAACTCACCAAAAACAAAACGCTACGGATTTTAAACATACAAGGAAATCAATTTACGAACATTCCTGCGGCCGTTAAAAACTCCCGACGACTCAAAAGCTTGTGGATGGGTTATAACAATCTCACGGCGCTCAACCAAAGGAGTTTTACAAAAATGCGGCATTTGCAAGACATCAATCTATATTCCTGCGGACTTAAATCTATCCCCAAAGGAATTGTAAAACTGCGGCGGTTGGAGGTATTAGACGTTTATTACAATGAACTCTCCACCCTGCCCTCTTCCCTGAGTCGGATGCGGAAATTACAGCAACTAGCCCTTTCTCACAACCAACTCACCCAACTTCCCAACAATCTGGGAAAATTAAAAAATCTACAAACCCTCTATCTGCACCATAATCGGCTCGCCCAACTTCCCAAAAGCATTGGTAAACTTAAATCACTGCAAATTTTGGACATCGGTTACAATCAGTTCAGCACGCTGCCCAACCAAATTGCGTATTTGCAACGTATCGAAGAGATTGATATGAGTTATAACAATCTGAGTGAGGTCCCTGCCCCCATTCCTCACTTGCGTCAGCTAAAAAAGGTTTATTTACGTGAAAACCCTGTTGCTCAGGACCTACAGCTTCGCGAACGCTCTAAGCCTATCGTACAAGTATTGGAAGGGAATGATATTCAAGTTTCATATTGAAGTTTTTTTTTAAAACCAACTTGCAAATGTCATATCAGACCTGCATCTTTGCAGTCCCGTTTGAGAGGTATGGCACACTAACAGTGTTTTATACAATCAAAAAAACGGAACATTGACATAATGGGGGATTAGCTCAGTTGGCTAGAGCGCTTGCATGGCATGCAAGAGGTCATCGGTTCGAATCCGATATTCTCCACCCTGATTATCAACGACTTACAGACCATTCTGTAAGTCGTTTTTGTTTTTGCTCAAACATTTTTGATTTGTTCGAGCAGCTTAGGAAAGATGAAATTTTGATTTTTGTGGCCGTGTATTTATTGATTCTTTGATTTCTATTGTGTTTTTCACCAGCTTCTCTTCAATTCAATAACATATTTTGCAAGGTATATAACCCATTCCTCTGGCTTCTGAGACACTAACTTCTCCTCTACTCGCCTTACATCTTTTAAAACCAGCGCACATATAGGCATGATAAGCATACGCATTTTTGCTATAACATACATATACTCTCGCTTCTTGAACACGGGTTCGGGTAACATGTTCTACACTCAAAAATTATGAATCGTAAAGGTTTTAATCCAACAAAAAATCCCTCAAAGCGACAAAAAAAGCCGCTTTGAGGAGCTCATAACAGCTACAGGAAATTTTTACCAGTTTTTTCTAAGCCACAAATCCCAATCCCATCTGCGCCAGTCCATAGAAGTGCTGAAAAGTGACATCCACTTTTTGCGAAAATACCAAACGGTCGTAGCCGGGTTCGGGAAGGTGCTGGCCGAGAATCTGTTGGATTTCCCATCTTACTTTTTCTTGGGTGGCTTTTTCTTTGTGCCATTCCTGAATCAGGATTTTGTTTTTGGCATCAAACAGTTTTTCCAGCAGGGTCTTGGCGGCGAGTTTGACGCTTTTTTCCTCTTCTTTGGTGAGCTTTTCTTTCTTCAACAAATCAAATAACTCCTGCTCCGCTTCCGTCATTTCATTTTTGGCGGCGCGTTGTTGTTCTTCATTTAAGGTTTCCGCCTGTTTGATGAGTGCCTCGTAGGCTTCCTCAATGGAGAGACTGCCCGAATTGTAATCGTCAATGACCTTTTGGAAATTGGCCAGAAATGACCCTCTCGTTTTATTTTGAGCCAACATCTGTTTGAGCTTGATTTCCAGCAGTTCCCGAAGGTCGGCAAATTGGATATTCTTGTGTTTCTTTTCGGGGAATTCAAGGCGTAATTGCTCAAAATTTAGCCGACTCAAATCAATTTGTTTGGAGTCGTCGATGGTGTATTCCGCTTTGCTTTCGGCCACCAAATCACCTTTGCCGACTACGCTCGAATCCAGTAATTCGTCAATTTTCTTTTTGGCCCGTTCTACAGCCTCGTCACGGTCCACGTTACGGTCTACGACGTCTCTGAGGTATTGGAAAACATCGCGGCCTTTTTTGAGAATGGGATATTCATACACTTCGGGTTTGGCCGAATCGTACAACGACGCGATGGTGTTGACATATAACCCTAACTGTTTGCGATGTTCGTCTTTGGCTAAAATCAGGTTGGCATATTCCTGAAACAGCTCAATTTCTTTAAATCCTTTTTCTCCAAGTGTCAGGATGCGGTCTATATCGGCCCCCAGGTTTTGGCAGTAAGCTTTGGCTTCGTCGATGGATTGTTCCAGCAGTTGCAAAAGTTCCTCAAATTCCTTAGCGGGGTATTCGTCATCGTCATCCGTTTTCGGCAGCTTCCCTTTGGTGCCTTCAGCATAGGCGGCCAACGCAATTTTCAGGTTTCGGAACACACCGAAGTAATCAATCACCAAACCGTTTTTTTTGCCTTCAATTACCCGATTGGCGCGGGCAATGGTCTGCATCAGGGTGTGATTTTGGAGGGGTTTGTCCAGATAAAGGGTGGAAACGGAAGGGGCATCAAAGCCCGTCATCCACATGGCAGTGACGAATACGATTCGATAGGTGTTGTTTTCGTCTTTGAAATAATCTTCAATGTTTCGACCATCATCGTCAGGTTGGTCTATTAATGCACGGTGAGGTTTGATGTTCAGGCCCACATCAGCAAATGCTTTTTCTTCTTCTTTGTCGCCTCCTTCCTGACTGATGACCACCGCCATTCGGGTTTCCAGCATAAAGGCCAATGCCCGTGAATAGCGGTTTTTAAGCTCCTTGTCCCGTTCAACGGCTATTTTTTTACGCAGCAGTTTGATTTCTTCCTTCAGGTGGTATTGTACTTTGTCGTACATTCTGACGGCCGTAAACTTGTCAATGCTGATGACCATGGCCTTCATGGGCTTGCGGTTTCCTTCGTCATCGTCTACGTCCAATCGGTAAGGAAAATGTTGTACGATGTGCTTGGCGATTTCTTCCAGACGGTCGTCGCGGCGGACTACGTTCAACAGCGTGGAATATTCCCGATCCAGTTTCTTCTTCTGGTCTTCGCTCAGGTTTTCGTCTTCCAAAATCGCGGCGGCCTCCCCTACCAATTCGGGGTTGATTTGCTCCACACGCGGCACACTCTTTTTGTAATAAATAGGCACCGTGGCACCATCTTCAATGCTTTGAGCAAAATTGTATTCCGACACGTAGGGGCCAAACCAGTCTTTGGTAAGCTCACTGCGGAGCAGAGGCGTACCCGTAAAGGCGATGTATTGGGCGTTGGGCAGACCGATGCGCATGTTTTCGGCCAGTCCTTTGTATTGGGTGCGGTGGGCTTCGTCCACCATCACAATCCAGTCGTTGCGGTCGGTAAGCTGCTTGAAGGTTTTACCGCTTTCAATGCCAAATTTGAAAATCAACGTAAAGACGTAAGCGCGGTTGGATTGCAGATACTCCCGAAGTTTTTCTTTGTCGGCTGGACGAAAATAGTTTTCCTTTTGGTCTTTGGTTTCAACAATGGTTTCGGTTTCGTTGAAATTTCGGTAAATCTGACTGTCCAAATCCCGACGGTCGGTGATAATCAGAAAGGACCAGTTGCCCGTGACTTTTCGATGAATCTTTTTGGAGAAAAAAATCATCGAATACGATTTGCCTGACCCCTGTGTGTGCCAGAAAACGCCCAACTTCCCTTTGTTGGTGTCTTTGCCTTGCAGTCCCGCAATGGCATTGTTTACGCCTAAATACTGGTGATTTTTGGCAATGATTTTGACCTTGTTTTTGTGATAAAGTACAAAGTTTTCGAAGTAATCAATGAGCGTGTCTTTTTGGCAAAGTCCCTGCCCAAATAGCTTGAGGCTCAGGTGCTCGCCCGTTTGCTCGCTTTCTTTTTCGATTTCCTCTTTGGTGGGTTGGTCGTGAGTGATGGCGGTGTCGGTCAACTTGAGCCAACTGAAAAAATGGTCCCAAGGCGCATTAAAACTGCCAACTCGGGTTTGGATGCCGTTGGAAATGCAGACAAACAGGTTGTACCAAAACAATTGAGGAATGTCGCGGCGATAATCGGTCAGGTTTTTGTCATAGCCCGTTTTTACCTTTTCGGTGGCGTTTTTCAGTTCAATCATCACCAACGGCAGACCGTTAACGTACAGCAGCAAATCGGGACGGCGCGTAATGGTCTGCGTCTGTTGGTATTCGATGCTTAGTTGCGATACCAGCAAAAAATCGTTTTTGTTGTCGGCACTAAAATCAATGATGCGGACGTAATCGTTGACTTCACGCCCCAACGTATTTTTATAGGCAACAGGAACGCCGTTTTTGATAAGTTCGTAGACTTCTTTGTTGGCCAGAATCGGCGTAAGCGTGGCCCGACTTTTGGTGATTTCGCCAATGGCGTACGTGAGCGACGATTCGGGAAGGTGCGGATTCAGCACTTCCAGCTGAGTTTTCAACCGATCTTTCAGAACCACTTCTTTGAGGCTGCTTCGACCCAACAACTGTTTTTCCCAAGCGTTGATGTGCGTGTAGCCCAGTTGATTGACAAAAAAATCAATGTCGGCAACTTCAATGTGTGATTCGTTGAGATAGGCCATTGGGTGTTTTATTGTTGCATTAATAACTGTATCAATCTTTGATTAATAAAGTAGTTGGTTTTGCCGAGTTTTACTTTCGTCAACAGGTTGTTTTCCGCAAAAATCTCTAAATACTTGGCCGCCGTCAGTCTGGTTACCTGACAATCCTGCATCACAAATTCAATTTTGGTGTAGGGATGTTTGAAGAGGTTGTCCAACAGTTCTCTACTGTAAATTTTAGGATGTGATTCCTGACACCACACTTTTGTTTCTTCCAATAATACCCGAATCGCTTTGATTAAATCTATGGTATAAAGAGCGGTGTTTTCAACGGCTTCCAACATAAAACAAATCCAACTTTCCCAGTCGTTATTGTCTCTAACGGCTTGCAGTTTTTGATAATATTGCCCCTTATGGCGTACGATATAACGGCTGAGATACAGCACTGGAACGTCTAACAAATTTTTGAGTACAAGGTATAATAGATTGATAATCCGCCCTGTACGCCCGTTGCCGTCAAAAAAAGGGTGGATGCTTTCAAATTGAAAATGGATAATCGCCATCTTGACCAGAGAATCCCAATCGGCCAATTCATCATTGTTGATAAATTGCTCTAAATTTGACATCAGGCGAATGATCTCGTCATAGTCCTGTGGGGGCATATAGACCACCTCGCCGGTTTGTTGGTTTTTCAGCACCGTACCGGGCAAGCGTCGGATAGCGCCGTTGGTTGGTTCGAGTATATCCAGTATCTGCAATAAGTGTTTGGTACTCAGAAAGCCATACTGTTTTACTAAATCATGGCCCCTTTTGAGCGCGGCCGCGTAGGATTGGACTTCTTTAGCGGCGGCCGAAACCTGCAAATCAAGCGATGCTTTGAAGAGTTCGTCGTGGGTAGTAATGACATTTTCGATGGCCGAACTGTCTTTGGCTTCCTGCAACGATAAGGTGTTTATCAATATATTTTGGTCGGGAATGGTGGCCAAAATCCCTTTGAGCTCGGCCAGGGCTTTGTTGGCCTGCAACGACTTTTTTAATACCGTTTTTGTTTCTACCTCGCCGATATTCGGCAGTTCTTTGATTCGATAACTCATTTTCCTTGTTTATCTCATGTATAAATTTATGGATTTTTTATACATGAACTACCGAACGTGTATAAAAAAAAGCGTTTTTTATACATGAGCGCTCCATTGTTTTGTGAAACAGGCTATGTAAGAGTGGTTGGTTCCCTATGAGTGATGATATTCTCCCTCCGTTTCTGCTGCCATTGGCCACTGTTCCGCGTTTTGCTCCAATACATATTCCTTTGCCTCTGCCAATCCCTCCACACTCAGTTTGCCGCTGATGAGCCTCGGCAATAACAAATCGCGGGTTTGCTGGAGGAGTTGGTTTTTGGATTTTAAAATAAAAATTTCATCAATCATTATTCCTACTAATTTGCTAAAACTTGCAAGTACTTCACTATGGGGAATAAGTAATTTAATGTTTTCAATCTGTTCACCACTAATGTTCGGTTGTGCAGCACCTAAAGCGAAATTATTCACACTGCTTTTGAAATCATCAGTCTTTGTAAATTGATAAATAAAAGCTTGATTAAATGCCACTTTTGACTTATTGAAAAACTTCCCTACCCGTTGATTTAAATAATAGGGTTCGTTTTGAGTATAAAAAAGCGCCACTTTCCCAATTGTTGCCCCTGTCATTGCTACAAGTAAATCACCGTTCTGAATCTCAAATTTTTTAATTCTATCATTAATTTCACCTGAGTATCGGTCACAATTAATCGTATCTACTTCCAAATTGTCAATATTCCTAATTTTAATTATTGGGTAGCCTATTTCGCCAAAATCTTCACTCTTAAAAGCAAAGCCCGATTTAACATTGTATAAACTACCAATACTGCCATTCTCCCACCCCTTCGGCAAGCCATCCACAAACTCCGTATTTTCATAATTGGGAAAGCGAAGACGCACAAACCACTCTTTGTAAATCTCCTCGGCCATTTCTTCCAACAGCTTGATACGCTGCTTGTTGTTTTCAATCAGCTCGTCATAGGCCGAGAGGATGGAGGCGATTTTTTGTTGGATATGAAGCGGGGGGAGAGAGATTTTATAGTTGGGAAAATCTGAAATAGAAATTCTATCAACAGTTGCACCTGAAATTTTTACGGTTTCTATAAAAGCTCTCCAAGTAGGACTTAAAAAATAATGATAGAGGTATTTTTCATTAACTACTGATTTATTCACTCGAATTAAGGCCATTCGTCTCCCCAAACATCCTCTGAACCCTTCAGGTATCAAAGCATATCTATGGAGTGTTGCTTCATAAGAAAACACAATGTCATTTTGTTGAGGAACAACCCTTTTTGTCCATTGAGGAAACTCTTTTTCTGAAATATGCCTAATATTTGAAAAATCAATTCCTCCATTTTCATGTATGTTTTTGATTCCCAAAAAGACAGGACCTTCATCAGATGGCTCAGGAGTAGCATGTGGACCATCATAAAATCCATCCATTATATCTTTAAATTGAAACTCTGTCATTCGGTTCATGCAATAAACTCTTTACCCATTTTAGTAATTAAATTACTTAGTTCAATAGCCCTTTCTGATTTGATAGTGAACTCAGTAAGTAAGTCGTTAAATCTATTTTTAAACTCTCTAACTGAGATTTCGTCTCCTTCCACTTCCACTCCCACATACCGCCCCGCATTCAGCGAATAATCCTGTTCATCAGCGTACTCAGTTTTATCAGCGGCTTTGCACAAGCCTACAATGTCCACATATTTGGCTTCGGGAAAACGGCTTTGCAGCCAATCCATGTTGCTGTGCCAGTAGGTCAGGGTATCGGTAGCGGTTTTCCAGTGTTGGTACAGCTCGTCAAGGGCTTTAGGGAGGTTGTTGAGTTCCAGCTCAGGCCAAGCCCTGTCGTTTTTGATTTTCAGGCTTTTATCGGCTTCGGCCCATAGTTCGCTGAGGGTGTCTTTGTGGGTTTTCAGAAGGGCGTCGGTGGCTTTGAGGGCCGTGAGGTACTCGCGCAGGGTTTTGGCAAAAGCCAATTGGGCGGCGTTTTCTTCGGCTTCGCTCAAAGAACAAAGGGGAAGCGCAGCCACGGGCAACGGTAAGGCGGTAAGTTTTTGAATAAGATCAGCAACGGCTCCTTTGGCTTCCCCAAACAGCCCGCCTTCTTTGGCCGTGCGTTTGGCTTGGCTGTCGGCGGCATATTTTTGGAGGTTGGTCAGGCCCGTTTTCAGTTTGGTTTGCAGCGCTTCAAAAGCTATTGGAACGGCCGCCTGCGCTTCCATGGCCTGCTTGGCGTAGTGGCTGATGAGGGCGAGGTAGCGGTCAGTTTCGCCCCGGTACAGGCGCACGATAGCGGCAAGGTTTTGGATTTGCTCCTCTTTCCATTCGCGGTGTGCGCGGTCTATTTGGTGGTACACATTGCGGGCATCCAAAAACAAAATCGTGTCTTTGCGCTCAGAGTGAGCTTTTTGTTTGTCAAAAAACCAGAGCGTAGCGGGCAGCGTTACCGTAAAAAACATGTTGGAAGGCATCGACACCATGCAGTCCACAATACCGCTGTCCACAATCTTTTTACGGATTTCGTACTCCGAATTGCCTGCATCCGAGGCCGAGTTAGGCATCACAAAGCCCGCGCGTCCTTTTTCGTTGAGCGAGGTCGCAAACAACGATACCCACAGGTAATTAGCATCCGTAATGCTGTCGTCGGTGTTTTTGCCTTTGTTTTTGGGTAAGCCAAACTGATAAAAACGTGGGTCGTTTTTGACGGTACTTTCTTTGACCGATTTTACATTGAACGGCGGGTTGGCCATCACAAAATCAAACTTCCCCAAGCTGTTGTACGGGTCGCTCTCATACGAATTGGTTTCCGTAATTTCGCCCCGTATGTTATTGACCATCAGGTTCATTTTGGCCAGTCGGGCGGTTTCGCCCATGTACTCCTGTCCGTATACGTAGATGTCGCTGAGGTCGTGTTTGGTTTCCTGAATAAACTTGGCACTTTGCACAAACATACCGCCCGAGCCGCAGGCGGGGTCGTAGATTTTGCCCGCAAAGGGCTCAATCACTTCCACAATAAACCGCACCACCGACGTAGGCGTGAAGAATTCACCGCCTTTTTGGCCTTCACTCATGGCAAACTCCCCTAGGAAATATTCGTAGATTTTACCGAACACATCGCCAGTGGCATCTTTCGGAATATCGGAGAAGGTTTTGAGCAATTGCGGCAGAATGTCCGCTTTCTTTTTCTCAATTTCAAAATACGCCTCTTTGGGCAACACATCCTTAAACTTCTCGTCCTGATGCTCCTCAATGCCCTCCATGGCTTTTTGCAGTGCTTTAGCCATGCTTTTATCGCCGGGGAGCGTCAGCAGATAATCATACCGGGCGTAGTCCGGCAGGTAAAACCCGCATTTGGATAAGGCAATGGATTCGATGGAACGTTCGAGTCGGCTGCCTTTCGTGGCCAGATACTCATTCAGAATCTCGGCTTCGTACTGACTGTATTTATTTTCGGAGAATCGCAGAAAAATCAATCCTAACACGGGTACGGCGTAGTCAGCGGCTTTGATTCCGCCATAGGCTCTTAATGAATTGGCCGAAGCCCACAGGTCATTCTCTAATTTCTTGAGTTGTTCGTTGGTCATACTATAAATCTTACGGATACGTATAAAAGGCCGCAAGGTTACGGTATCTAACATAACTTTACAAATAACACCTGCAACCTTTCAGGACCATCTCAGTTCTTCCATTAAGAAAGTACTTTAAAATCTATATCAAAGTTTTTTAGACACTGTAAAAGTTCCATCAATCATGAGACCCATTTCCTGTAAAAAGTATCAAGAATCTGCCAATAAACCTTCATTTCCAAGATATCTCCAGACTGTTGCTATATTACATACCCTCAGATTGCTTCTAAGCCAATAATCATCAGCTTGCGGTGTAACAATCAGATTTTGTTTTGCCTCTAAATCTTCAATGGCTACGGTATTTCCTCGGCTAGTGTTGGGATTGTTGCCATATTTAATTTCAAGCGTCATTTTTACCTGTGTATTTTGGACCAGTACCAAATCAAGTTCTGTTTTATCTTTGGTTCGGTAAAAATAGGGTTCCACATCCGAGCGTAAATTGGCGATAATTTGTTGAATGACGTACCCTTCCCACGACCGCCCCAAACCAATATTTCCCTGCAACCCCTCAAAATTTTGAATACCCATCAGGTGATGAAGCAAGCCTGTATCTGTAAAAAACAATTTGGGAGACTTTACCAAACGTTTGCTGACATTGGCAAAATAGGGTTCTAAGCGTCGAATCAAAAAAGCAGATTCCAGAAAGCCAATGTAAGTCTTAACGGTGGGCTGGGAAATATTGAGCGAGTCCGATAAATCGCTGTAAGTCAGTAATCCTCCCTGCACATTGGTCAACATCCTTAATAAGTTTCGAGTGGTGTCGGGAGTAGCAGGCAATCCTAAAGCAGGTAAGTCTCGTTCGACGTATGTCTGAACAAATCCCCTGAACCATAGTTCGGCCGCTTTATCGTTGGGAGCCAATAGCGCGTCAGGAAATCCACCCCTTAACCAATGCTGTTGGTAAGTAATCTGTACTGTTGAAATTTCCCGATAATGAAGCGGATGCATCTTTAGATAAACAATCCTACCTGCCAACGTTTCTGAACTTTGACGTAAAAGATCAGGAGAAGCCGAACCCAACAGGATAAACCGCCCCGGCTGGCGATGTTGGTCAATCATCGAACGAAGTAACGGAAATAATTCAGGCATTCGTTGGATTTCATCCAATATGACGATTTCGTTTTGGTGTTCCTGAAAGTACAAATCAGGCGCATTTTGTAACTTGACTCGGTCAGCAAAGTACTCCAAATCTAAATAAACACTTGGTTTGTTCAATTGAGCAACCAGTGTTTTTACGAAAGTGGTCTTTCCCACCTGACGAGGCCCCAAAATGGCAACCGATGGTAAGTAAGAGAGCCCTGCCAGCACCTCTCCTACTAAACTTCTATCAATCATATATCATTATTTATTCAGACAATAATAAAAATAATTTTTACTATTGTCTGAATATTGCCAATTTATTTTAGAAATATCGTGTGCATTTATTAAAGCATTGAATTAGCGATATTGCTAAGGGTTTCTGTATCAAAACTTTGGAGATATATTTCAGTTACTCGCTCCGATTCATGTCCCATCAATTCTTTGATTCGGGCGGTAGGTACTTCTTTTCGGTAGAGAGTGGTAGCAAAAGTATGACGGGCCGAGTAAGTGGTCAGGTTCTCGTCAATACCTACCAACTTCGCGATTTCTTTAAGGGGCGTGATTTACCTGCTTCAACACTTTATCTATACGACTGTCAATCTGAGTAGAGGTTTTATGAATCAACGATAGCAACGCCGCCAAACAAATATTCCTACGGCCTTTGGGCTGAAATATAATTTTTTAGTCCACGAATTAGATGTTCAGATAGTGGCACATAGCGGTCTTTCTTCCCCTTACCTTGCACTACTTTTAGTTGCCTGCGGTCAAAGTCTAAATCGGCCAATTTTACACTCCGAACTTCCAAACAACGCAGTCCGCATCCATACAAAAGTCCAATTAAAACCTTGTTTTTGAGCAAAGTACAAAATTTTAGCATCGCCCAAACTTCCTGTTTGATCAGCACAACGGTAGTTTAGAATCTTTTTGTATGGCAGGTAAATGAAGATACTTGTAAGGTAATCCTTCGCTCTTTAAAAGAAATCGAAGACCATAAACTGTATGTTTAAAATAGGTTTGGGATGGGGTTATGCTCAGCTGTTGAAGCATGAAAAGATATTCATGGACCTGTACGCGGTCGAGATCGGTGGGGATTTTGCCATAATGCAGCGCGATGGCCGCAATATGCATGGAATAGTTTTTGAAAGTACTTGGGCTGCGGCCAAGTATCGAAATACTGCGCTCAAAACGGTGGATTAATTCCTGAAAGCCGCGCACTTCTCGGCCGGCACGATTGATGAGCGTATTCTCATGTAGCTCATCAGAATTCTTTTTTTGTCATGCTAAAGTTTAAGTTTAAATTGGACTCAAAATTAAGCCTTTAGGGGAAATATAGCTACCGAAGGTTTTGTTCAACAGCAGTTTGGCAATATGGCGGCTGAAGTGCTTCTATGAAACATTTGTGCAGGGTTCAAATGAAGTACTTTTATTGAACTTTTGTGCTAAGAATCCGCCACATTGCGGACTCTAAAAACCTGATACCCGAAAAATAGAAAAGGGACAAATGGACAATTACAGAAAATATTTTATAAAATATGTAAAGAAAAATTATCCAAATGACTTCGACAATATTCTTGCCGAAACTGACAGACATTACAATATTATTTCGGTAGACACAGCATTTGCAAAAACTTCAAAAAACCCAATTGACAGACGACTTGATTTTAGTTCATACTTTTTAGCACTCATTAAGGCACTTGATGAAAAAGCTGAAACATTTGAAAACATACGAAAAATTTGTCTTCAAATTACGACAGAATATGTTCAACCTAAAAGTAAAATTCAAGAGTTTTTTAAACGACTTTTACCAAGAATAACAAACACTTGGTTTGGACAAATATTAATAAAAGCCTTTCATAAACGAGTAAGTGTAAATACAAACGCAGACGGTTTTATTGCCAACATTATAACAGACAAAAAAGAAACATTTGGACTTGGCTACGGCGTAGACATAATTGAATGTGGTATATGTAAATTGTTTAAGAAACATAACTATTCAAAATACGCCTCCATACTTTGCGAAGTTGACGAAATTACATCGAAACTTGCAGGACTTCAATTATTTAGAACAGGAACAATTGCAAACGGCGCAAAAATGTGTGATTTTAGATTTAAATTACAAGAACAGTAAATTAAGGCAGACGAATGACAGAAGCCCGATTTGCAAACAGCCGTTTTGCAAAAGCGGGGGTTTCATGCTTTTATGAAAGTAAATTGCTAAATTCAAGCTTTGTGCATCTAATGAAGTTTAGTGCTAAAAACCCCCGCTTTTGCCAAGCCGAAAACCATTAGTGGCAATTAAAAAGATAACACAAAACATAAAAAAACAATATGTCGAATAAACTTGAGCAATATTATTATGAAGCAAAGGAAAACAAATGGTATGGCTACTTTGCCGTTTTTTGCCGTTTGACCTTGGCTGTTGCATGGATAATTTCAGGTTTAGTAAAAATTAAAGGAGAACGCTTTGCTGCTGGCTTGTCCCATAATCATCCATTGGGACAATATTTTGATGCTTTACTCAATACAGGCTACTATTATACATTTATTGGGGTTGGGCAAGTCATTGTTGCTATCCTATTACTCATTCCAAGAACTGCACTACTAGGTGCAATCAGCAGTTTCCCTATTATACTGAATATTTGTGTACTGACATATTCAGTTCGGTTTGAAGGCACTCGTGCTGCAACATTTATGTTATTGGCCAATCTATTTTTATTGTGTTGGGACTACAACCGCTTAAAATCTATTCTTCCATTCAAACAGGATAAATTGGATGCTTACTCTACTAAAGAAAAACCGTTGAAAAGCAGATTTCCATTTTTATTTTTTGGAGGAGTTGTGGCAACTCTTGCTTTAGTTGTCTTTTTAAACAATATCATATATGACATTCGACCTGGTAATTCACCAGAGGAATGCTGGAATGGATGTCCAGATAATAATAACCCAAAAGCTTGTGAAGAATTTTGTGATTGTATTCATAACAAAGGCAAACCGATTGGCAAATGTTTAGAAGAGTACGAGAAGGCAAAATAAAGAGAAAATCAGGATAGTTTGAGGACAATAAACTGAATGATAAGATATACAACCAATCGTAATATTATATGAACATGCAAGAACAAATCGAAAAATATATTGGCAGCCAACCTGAACCAAAACGTTCTGAAATAGAAGCGTTGCATCTGCTTATACTTCAAGCTTTATCAAATTGCAAACTATGGTTCTTTGATGGCAAAGACGAGAAAGGAAAAATTGTTTCTAATCCTCAAATAGGATATGGTCTTCAAACAATAAAATATGCTGATGGAAAGACCAAAGAGTTTTATCAAATTGGTGTCAGTGCAAACACGACAGGCATTTCAATTTATATTATGGGCATTGAAGACAAAAAGTATTTGCTCGAAACCTATGGAAAAACAATAGGCAAGGCAAATGTAACAGGCTATTGCATTAAGTTCATAAGGCTAAAAGACATAAATATTGATGTGCTTGAAAAGGCAATACGTGATGGTGTAAAGCAAACAACTTAACTGACCATATTTAAGCAATCGCATGACAACGAACCGCTAACATCGGCTTGGCAATATGGCGGGTTTAATACTTTTATGAAATTCTGAAAGCATTCGGAATGCACGGTTCAACATTAGGAATTCTCATATCCTTTAGTGCAAAAAACTCTACACCATCCCCTACTCGTTAAATACCATTAGAATATTGTATGAAAATATTTATTACTGGAATCACAGGATTATTAGGAAGGCATGTTGCAGAATTATGCTTTCGAGAGGGTCATGAAATTTTTGCTTTAGTTCGCGACAAAAAAATAAACAACTCTAACTTTCCATTTGAATTAGAGATTTGTTACGGAGATTTATCGACCTTAGATTCTATCCCAGAGAAGCTTAATCATTCAGAAATAGTCATCCATTGTGCTGCAAATACAAGTATGCTCTCAATAAAAAACACAAAACAGGAGGAAACGAATATCAATGGAATTAGAAATTTAATTATTGTATCTAAACAAGCTAATATAAAAAAATTTATTCATGTTAGTTCAGCAAACACTATTGCACATGGCGATATATTTTTCCCAGCCGACGAATCAAAAAAATTAGCACTTGCAGATTATAGACTACCATATATAAATACAAAGATTATTGGAGAAGAAATTTTATTAAATGAATTTAAAGTAAACAATTTCCCAGTTATTATTTTAAATCCAACATTTATTCTTGGACCATGCAACCTTAATATAAGTTCTGGTAAATTAATTTTAGCAGCAATAAAAAAACCAATATTACTTTTCCCAAGTGGAGGAAAAAATATAGTGGATGTTAGAGATATTGCACGAGTAATAGTTAATAGTATACACAAAGGAAAAACGGGAAACAACTATTTACTAAGTAATGAAAATTTAACTTATAAAGAGATATTTACACTCGCATGTAAATATGCAAATGTAGTTACCCCCAAATTTAAAATACCCTATTCTCTTGGTGTTGTCATTGGATACATGGGATCATGTTTTGAATTAATCACAAAAAAAACCACAACCATTAATATTAAAACAATGAGATTGTCCTATCAAAACCATTATTACAACGCTGATAAGGCAATAAAAGAACTTTGCTTTACGCCACGCCCTGCAAAAGAAACAATAAAAGACACTGTAAGCTGGTTTAAAAATGAGCACATATCAAATTAAAGCGGTTGAAACCAAAAAGGACATTATTGACTTTTATCAACTTCCATTCAAAATTTACAAGGAAGATGTTAATTGGATTCCCCAGGTTAGGCAAGAAGTTGAAGGCGTATTTCTTAAGAAGAAAAACAAATATTTTACCCATGGTATTTGTGAAAGATGGATATTAAAGAATGATAAAAATGAAACTTTAGGGAGGATTGCTGCATTTATTAACGAAAAAAAAGCTTACACATTTAAACAACCTACTGGTGGAATTGGCTTTTTTGAGTGCATAAATGACTATGAAGTGGCAAGTAGTTTATTTGACCATGCAAAAAACTGGCTGTCTTCTAAGGGAATGGAGGCAATGGATGGTCCCATAAATTTTGGGGAAAACAATAAATTTTGGGGACTTTTAATAGAAAACTTTAATTTCCCTACCTACTATGGACAAAACTACAATCCTCCTTATTATAAAAATTTATTCGAAAAATATGGCTTTAAGGTGTATTATTATCAGCTTATAAACTATCGTCAAATCAATGATCCATTACCTGAGAAATACAAACAAAAAGCAGAAGCAATTATCAATGACACCTCTTTTAGTATAAAAAAAATAGAGATCAAAAAGATAGAAAAATATGCAGAAGATTTCAGAAGTGTTTATAATGCCGCTTGGGTAACACACGATAATTTTAAAGAAATGTCGATGGAATTAGCCATTTCTATTTTTAAAAAAATGAAACCAATTATAGATGAAGACCTAATTTGCTTTGTTTACCACAATAATAAACCAGTAGCATTTTGTTTGGGAATACCTGACATAAATCCAATTTTCAAACGATTAGATGGAAATTTAAATCTATTTGGTAAATTTAAATTTATGGCTTTAAAATTATTTATTAAAATTTCAAGGGCAAATGGGGTTGCTATAGGAGTTCATCCAGAATTTCAGAAAAAAGGCATTGAAGGAGCAATATTTACAGACCTAGCTAAAAGATTGCAAGGTAATTCTAAATATACTGATATGGTTGTTACTTGGGTAGGTGATTTTAATCCTAAGATGCAATATATATTTGAAGATATAGGATTTGTAGTAAAATCAAAAATGGCGACCTACAGGAAAATATTTGATGAAAATGTTCCCTTTGAGCGATGCCCAATTATTGATAAAACGTAACGAATAAATAACAATAGCGGAGGTTCTATGCTTCGCAGACACATTTATACAAGGTTGAAGTTTAGTTCTAAAACTCTTCGCCATCGTAAACCTACAAAAATATGAGAAAAATAATTTCATTTATGCACATATCGCTTGACGGTTTTGTAGCAGGGCCAAACGGAGAAATGAACTGGATTAAAGCTGATGAAGAAATTTTTGATTATGTCGGTAAGCGGATACGCGAAGGCGACACTGCATTATATGGGCGATTAACTTATCAGATGATGGAAAGTTACTGGCCTACCGCAGCAGACAAGCCGACGGCAACCAAACACGACATTGAGCATTCA
This sequence comes from Runella aurantiaca, assembly GCF_003339505.1. Taxonomy (GTDB): domain Bacteria; phylum Bacteroidota; class Bacteroidia; order Cytophagales; family Spirosomataceae; genus Runella; species Runella aurantiaca. The sequence continues at coordinate 523,423 of NZ_QPIW01000001.1, read as the reverse complement.
AAATGGTATAGCAAAGTTAATAAAGTTGTTTTATCAAAAACAATGAAAGACACTGGTTTGACTAACACGAAATTTATTAGCGACAACCTTTCGGACAGCATAAATGAAATAAAAAAATCCCGTCCCGCATCAGGCGAGAGCAAAGAGATTTTGCTTTTTGGTAGCCCCACAGCAACACATTCACTTATGCAACAGAATTTAATTGACGGTTACTGGTTATTTGTTAATCCTATTATTCTTGGGCAAGGTATTCCATTGTTTGTAGACATCAAAGACAAAATAAAACTAAACCTATTGAGTACTCAACAATTTACTTGCGGGGTAACTGAACTGAATTACACAGTGGACAGGCAATAAAAACGAATCGCTAGCTTTGGGTTTGTTGCTATGCTGGCAATTGATTCCTCGTTCGTTATCAGCAGCGGTTCTAAGCAGACGTATTTCCGTTCAACTTTTAATAGAAACCACTAATATTTCAAGCATGTATGACAACAAAGAAAATTCATCATATATCAGGATTGACAATAACACTTTTTGTAGGGCTTCATTTATTTAATCATTCGTTGAGCTTTTGGGGCGCTGAGAGGCACATCGAAATGATGAATACTTTGCGGGTATTTTATCGTAACCTCTTTGTTGAAACAATTTTATTACTTGCCGTATTTACACAAATTATTTCAGGCCTGAATCTTTTCAAAACAAACAGAAAAAAAGCCGTTTCTTATTTTGAAAAACTTCAAATTTGGACAGGACTTTACTTGGCTATATTTTTCATCATTCATTTAAGCGCCGTTTTTGGGGGACGACACTTTCTGCAACTTGACACAAATTTTTATTTCGGAGTAGCAGGCCTGAATTCATTTCCTTTCAACCTCTTTTTTATTCCTTATTATGGATTGGCAATTCTCTCCTTTTTTGGACATATTGCTGCGATTCATAACAAAAAAATGAAAAAGTCTATTTTGGGTTTGACCCCAAACCAACAATCTACAATCATCTTGGCTTTGGGCTGCGTTTTTACAATATTCATATTTTATGGACTAACGAACCATTTTAACGGCGTAACAATCCCGAAAGAATACGAAGTGCTAATCGGAAAATAAAAACAATCAGCCCCATCCCTATTCCTAATACAGCATTACTTTAGGCGTGGGGCCTTCTTCTACCGCATAAAATTCCGAGCCCGAAAGCCACCCAAATTGGAAAGTTCCCTTGGTGATGGGGCGTAGTTTTTCGGTCGTTAAGTCATACAACCAAATGTGCGACTGCCCCGAAAGTGTGGAAGAAAACAACAATTGATTCCCCGAGGGCGACAATCTAGGCCACTGAACCGCGCCTTTGGGCGGCGTCACAAACAGGGTTTTAGTGACGGCATCCTTTGCGGGGTCGTAGTTCACAATCTCCTGCGCCTCTCCCGAAACCGTGCTGTAACGATGCACCAACAATGAGCGGCTATCGGAGGTCCAAGCCATGTCGTAGGGCTGGGACAAGGTGGTGCGTTTATCGGTATTGGTATCGGCATCGTAGAGCCACACATTTCCCGTACGGTTGTAGTCGGTGTAAGCGATTTTCTTACCGTCGGGGGCCAAGGCCGCAAGCCACACATTGGCCGTTGACGGCAGCGTAAACTCACTGAAGGTTTCCTTATTAATGTCGTATATGACGTACTTTCGACGTTGATTTACCGACGTTTCAAACAGAATTTGCTCCCCACTAGCGCCCCAATTTCTAAAAAAAATCGTTGAAGGATACGAAAGCTTTTGGGCTTTTCCCGAAACCAATTGCGTCAACGTCAGCTCTTTAGACTCCTGCGACTGAACCAAGGAATAAGTAGCCGTCGGGGACAAGTAAAAACTGACAGCATTGGTGGTTTGTAACAGTTCTTTGACTGGTTTCAACCGATTGGGAATCACCAAAATAGGCGTACTTAATTCCGACCAGTACTCACCTTTACTGCCTTTTACGGCTACATAATACACTTTATCCACCTGAAGGCCAGTAAGTTCAATATTTTTTTGGTCGGTGGTTTGAATCAATTTTAAATTTGAAGGGCTCCCCTCCGCCATCCACACTTCTGTTTTATCAAAATCCACGGGTTGAGGCCCTGTGGTTCCGACGAAAACGCTTCCGATAGACTGGATAGTCACTTTCTCCTCGGTATAGTTGGCTACCGCGCTCATCAGCAGAGGGTCGTTGGGAGAGGGTTCGGGGGTTTTATTGCACGCAAAGGTCACAACGAGCAACGCCGCAAAAAGGGGTAACGTCTTTTTCATAACAAACTAAAATGGTTATTTCTCTCTATAATGACGGTTTTGCGGCGGCAATAGTTGTATGACGCCCCAGCTATTTTTCGACCGACAAACTCGCCGTAATCTGTTTCACCAACGCCTCGTTTATTTTCGCGTAACTTTCCTGCGTCCAGCCTGCCACGTGGGGAGTCAGTATCACCCGCGACGAATTGCAGAGGTAGTCAAACGATTTTTGTTGTTCGGGCGTCAAGGTCTTCAATTTTTCATTTTCCAGCACGTCCAAACAAGCCCCCCTGATTTTGCCGCTTTCCAACCCTTTGACGATGGTTTCCATGTTGACAATTTCGCCCCGCGCGATGTTGAGCAAAAAAAACGGACGGGCTACGTTTGCCACAAAATCATCATTGATCATGAGTCGGGTTTCGGCGGTTAGCGGTACGTGCAGGCTGATGACATCGGCCTGGGCCATGATTTCTTCCAACGACGACTCTTGCGCGTATTCATCGCCGTAGTTGACCAAATATTTATCGTAGGCCAACACTCGACAACCAAACCCGCTCAATCGTCGGGCGGTGGCACTGCCGTTGAACCCGTAGCCAATGAGGCCCACGGTTTTTCCCATCAGCTCAATTCCGCGATTTCCTTCACGGTCCCAAATTCCCTGCCGCACCTCGCGGTCCGCTTTGACGATATTGGCAAACAATCCCAACAACATCCCCACTAAGTGCTCGGCTACGGCGTCGCGGTTTCCTTCGTTGGCCGCAAAAACCTGAACATTCCGTTGTTGAACGGCCTCCATGTCAATCAAATCCAACCCCGCTCCTGCCCGAGCCACAAAGCGCAAGAGAGGAGCATGCTGCAATACTTCTTCATCAATAACGGTTTTACTCCGAATAATAAGCCCCTCATATTCACCAATATGGCTTAAAATTTGGGGACGTTTGAAAGTAGGTTCATAACGATACAACAGGCCCGCTTGGTCCAACATCGGAAACAGAGAGGGGTGCATTTCGTCAACTATTAAAATTTTCACGACAGTGTCAGTTAGTAATCGGCACAAAAATAGTGCGGTTTATTCGTAAATTGCAGCGTCATTACTAAAACGATTTTATTGATTTTTGGGGTTGACGTGGCAAAAACGGCAAATATTTATTTGTAAAATCCGCCCGTTCCTCTCAAATCTAATTTTTTGATGCATCATGAGCGAATCAAATCTTGATAAACCTGTCATTGGCATAACCATGGGTGACTACAACGGCGTAGGACCTGAAGTCATTCTTAAAGCACTGTATAACAACCAATTAAACCGCATTTGTATCCCTGTCATTTATGGCTCCATGCGCCTTCTGAACCGCTACCGCAACCAGATGGACATGAAGGACTGGAACTTGTTTGGCCTCCAAAAAATTGAGCAGGTAAACCCAAAAGTCACCAACGTCATCACCTGCTGGCCCAATACCGACGAGGATATTCAGCCCGGAAAAGTAACGCCCGAAGCAGGAAAAGGGGCTTTTGAAAGCTTAAAACGGGCCATGGAAGACCTGAAAGCGGGTAAATTAGACGCGTTGGTAACGGCTCCTATCAATAAAAACAACATCCAAAACGACGAGTTTAAATTTCCGGGTCATACCGAATACTTAGCCGAAGCCTTTGACATCAAAGAGCCGCTTATGTTTATGGTGAGCGACGTGCTGCGCGTTGGGGTCGTAACGGGCCACGTGCCGCTGTCGGAAGTAGCGAGCCAAATCACCAAAGAAAAAATTGTCGTCAAACTTCAGGCCATGCTCAAGTCGCTGCGCGGCGATTTTGGCATCCGTAAACCTCGGATTGCCGTGCTAGGGCTAAATCCTCACGCGGGCGAAAACGGGCTTTTGGGTTCGGAAGAAGAGGAAACCATTACACCCGCACTGAAAGAACTGCGCAACAAAGGGCAACTCATTTATGGGCCGTACCCCGCCGATGGTTTTTTTGCCGCCCAAACCTACCGCAAGTTTGATGCAGTATTGGCGATGTACCACGACCAAGGGCTTTCACCGTTCAAAACCATTGCTTTCAGCGAAGGCGTCAACTTTACGGCAGGTTTACCCATCGTTCGCACTTCGCCCGACCACGGCACTGCTTACGACATCGCGGGCAAAAACCAAGCCGACGAAACCTCCATGCGCCAAGCCATTTATACCGCCTGTGACGTAGTGAAGCACCGAAAAGAACAAGCCGAACTCGAAAAAAATGCGTTGAAAAAGAATCCAGTTGTTGAAAAAATGACGTCGCAGGAGGAGAAGTAAGGAGTTGCAAAACTTCTTCATGCGTATTCTTCTGCGATTGAAAAATCATAAAAATTTACTTCTTATTACCGACAGCGCGGGCGGCCCCCTACTCGCTCCTGTTTACTCGCTCTTAAAATTATGCTGAAATCAATGACCGGCTACGGAAAAGCCACCTTCGAATCAGAAAGCATTTCGGTCACGGCCGAAGTGAAGTCCCTGAATTCCAAATTTTTAGATATTTACTGTCGTATTCCGCGTAATTATTCAGAGCGAGAAATCGAAATTCGAAACCTCATCACCCAAGCCCTCGAACGCGGCAAAGTAGAGTTTAACCTCACCGTTACACCCGTAGGACAGGGTGGCTCGGGCACCATCGTCAACCGCGCGCTGGTGAAAGCCTACTACCGCGATTTGCACCAAACCGCCGAGGATTTGGGCTTTGCGCCCGTGCCTACCGACGTGCTCCGCATGGCGCTCATGATGCCCAATACCTATCTGACCGACGCCACCACCGAAGACCAACAAGTCGCGGATTTGGCGTTGATTCAAAAAACGGTACACGAAGCCCTCAAAAAATGTACTGAATTTAGAATGCAAGAAGGCGTCGCGCTCAATAAAGCCTTCAAAGATGGTATTCAGAGAATTACTGATATACTTATCGAAATTGAGGAATTAGACAAATTTCGCATTCCGGGTGTTCGTGAACGGCTCCGCAAAAACGTCCGTGATTTACTCGGCGATGAATCGTTTGACCAAAATCGCTTTGAGCAGGAACTCGTGTATTACATCGAAAAATTTGATATTTCTGAGGAAAAAGTTCGTCTCAAAAACCACCTCACGTATTTTATCGAAACCCTCCAAAGCAAAGAGAGCAACGGCAAAAAACTCAATTTCATCTCTCAGGAAATCGGCCGTGAAGTCAACACCATCGGCTCCAAAGCCAACGACTCTGCCATTCAACATTTGGTGGTGCAAATGAAAGATGAATTGGAGAAAATAAAAGAACAAACGGCCAATATTATTTAAGCAATCCGCAGTAGGGAGTGAGTATTTGTACCCAACTTACTCCTTACTTTTTAGCTTCTTTTTGACCACGTCGGCGGGGTATTTGAGCGCAAGTTCACGAATTTCGTAACTAAAGGCTTCGAACGTTTCGCGCCACAACTGGGCTTCTTCGGGCGTATACGAGTAAAATCCGTGGGCATTTGCCACACCCTTACCACCCGCTTTCACGATGTCGTCAATCAACGCAGGCACTTCGGTACTTGTGCTTAGGGTGGGAAACAAATCTTTCAGCACCGTATGGTAGGCGGGTACCCCCGTCAAATCCATCCAACGAAAAGGCCCGACCAAGGTCATCCAATACCCCCCGTTGTTACGGCAGGCACGGTCTACATCTTCGACCGTGGCGTAGCCATTTTCGACCAGATTAAACGCTTCCCGGTACAGCGCATACATGAGGCGATTGCTAATAAACCCACGAATATCTTTACGTACAAGCGTGGGTTCTTTACCCCATAAATGCGAAAGTTCGTATAACCACTCCCCTTTCGATTCATCGCTCAACTCACCGCAAATCACCTCCAAAAAACGCGTTGTGTGGGAAGGTTCGGCCCAATGCAGCCCCAAAAAACGCTCAGGATGACGTACTTCTTTTTGTAAAATACTGATGGGAATCGCCGACGTATTGCTCGTAATCACGGCCTCTGTCGACACCACAGCCTCTATTTTTTCGTAGACGGATTTCTTGATAGAAAGATTTTCTAGCGTACATTCAATCACCAATTGACAATCCACAAGCGCACCATATTCTTCTGTAATCACCAGTGCTTCAAAAAAATGATCGGGTGCTTGCGTGGTTAGGCCTTCTTCTAACGATTTTTTGAGGTGTTCATGGATGCGTGGGTGCGCCGTGGGCACATCCAGCGGAAGCGGCGCCACGGCCACCACTCGGTGTCCAGCCAATAACAAACAAGTTGTGATGCTGCAGCCCATCAAGCCGAGTCCAACGACTCCTACAGAAAATTGAGAAGGGTTCATAGTTTTTTAAAATTCCAATAAAATTAAGCCTTAAGAGTTCTCAATATAAGTGGTAATATGCTTAAGATAAAAGCGATTGGCCACAAATAAACAATCCCTTTGGCAAATTGCACGACGTCAGATTTGTCATGCTTTCACCAAAGGGATGAGAAGGTATTTGACAGTAGTTTATTTTTGGTTCAAACTTTCTTCCGAACCTGCTGATGCCGGAACTGGAGTTGAACAATCACCGATGACTGCCAGAAAGCTATTGCCAGTGGCTGAAAAACCAGGGGATAATATCACAGAATTGGTGGCCTGATACACCACCTTCGCACCTGAAATCTGGTTGGTTGCCGTAATCTTACCCGCCACTTTCAACACCGTGCCCGAGGTAATAGGCTCCGTCACCGTCAGATTAGGAGGTCCGCTGCTGCCCGCACTCTGACTTTCGTACACGCCCATGTCGGCTATACCTATTCCAATCGGAAAAGGACGTGCATTGCCGTCCAAATCTACATTTGGTGCACCTGCATTATTGCCCGAGTTGATGGCTGGTGAACAAATCTGCAAATGATAATCACCCAACACACCCATGGGGGCTAGTCCTGTAGGATTAGGGTTGACAAACAACGGATTCAGGTTCAAGTTGCCCGTACCCATATAGCCTCCCTCCACTATACTGTTGGTGATGTTGCTGCCAGCGGTGGATTGCAGCGGCGTATTACCCCACAAAATACTGTTCTGAATCGTCGTTGTCGCATTGGAGTTATAAACACCACCCACGTTATTACTGCCATCTTTGTTGGAAGCAATGGTACAATTCATTAATGTAGGCTGACTATGGTTGACATACAGCCCCGCCCCTAGTCCTTTGTTAATGGCAAACAATACATTTTCAAAATACGGTTGGCTTCCGCCCAACACGTACACCCCACCCCCGAAAGTGGCTTCATTACCGAAAATAACGCTTTGGATAATATGGAGATGAGAACTGTCTCGCAGAAGCATCCCGCCGCCGCCGATGGCTCGGTTGTCAGTGACAGTACAATTGATAATAAGCCCTTTACTCTTCTCAATTGCCAAAATACCTCCTCCTGAGGCCTGAACACTAGGGTCTTCCAAGTTATTAGTCTGGTTGCCAGCGAAGAATTCAGCAAAACCTCTTACGACTTGAAATCCGTCGAGTTGGGTGGTGTCATTGGTAGCCTTAAACAAAACGACGTGGTACGTATTATCATCTGGGACGATGGTACCAATCTCGCCGCTGAGGATGGTCAGATTGATTTTCCAGTTGCGTTCTTCAAGGAGGGTTTCGGTACCAACAAATCCGCCGAATACTTTGACGCCCGATGGAATGGAGAAAACATCTTTGCGCAATGTGCCAGGCTTGTAAGTACCCTGCGCCACCCAAACCTGCACCGTACTTGCAGAAGCTTGCAGGGCTGCGGCGGCGGTCAGTCCTTGTTGCAAGGAGGCGAAGGCTTTGCTCCAACTACTACCATCCTGTCCAGGAGCGTTGTTGGCCACATTGACATAAATTATGCTGGTAGAACTGGGTAAAACCGTCACAATAAACTCCGTTGACTTGTCACTTTGGCAAGTTACACCGAGGCGGGTTTGTTCACAACGGGCATAATAAGTGGTAGTTTGCAAGGGACTGACTGGCATAGAAACGGGAGCATCATCAGCTGCTTGGAACCACCGCAACGTGAAACCCGGCCCAGTACATCCAGTGCCCGTCAGGTTAATGGAACTGCCAGCATTAATGGTATCGCCCGCCGCCACGAGGGGCACCGCAGGATGCAAAATATAAATCTTAACCGTATCCAAGCCCCCCTGACACACATTACCCCCGGGGTCGTTGCTCATAGCGCCAAAACTCAGGCTATCCAGCATTTTTCCAGCCGCATTGAGCACAAACTTGGCGTTGGGGCTCGTATCTGGGCCCACAAACGTACCGAAAGCGACATTTTTCTGCCATACCATCTGAGTAGCCACTCCAGAAAGTGTAGCACTCAGATAAATCGTATCCATACTACAAACGGCTTGGTCAGGACCTGCATTGACTATCGACGCGGGGTCGTAAGTGATGATGACCGAATCGACAGCGGCTTTGCAGATGCCATCGGGGTCGTCGGTGGTTAATTTCAGCTTCACACTTCCCGCCGTGATTTCGCCAGGTGTTGGCGTATAGGTGGCGTTAAGTGTAGTATTGTTGGGGGTAAAAATACCCGCACCGCCGCTCCATGTCGCTACCGTAGCCGTACCGCCCTTGCTACCAGCTAAGGTAACGGTCGGACTGCTTGAACATACTGTTTGATCGGCTCCTGCCTCAACCGAGGCGGCTCCGTGTTCAATATAAATCTTAACCGTATCCAAGCCCCCCTGACACACATTGCCCCCAGGGTCGTTGCTCATAGCGCCAAAACTCAGGCTATCCAGCATTTTTCCAGCCGCATTGAGCACAAACTTGGCGTTTGGACTCGTATCTGGGCCCACAAACGTACCGAAAGCGGCATTTTTCTGCCATACCATCTGAGTAGCCACCCCAGAAAGCGTAGCACTCAGATAAATCGTGTCCGAATCGCAAACGGTTTGGTCAGGACCCGCATTGATTATCGACGCGGGGTCGTAAGTGATGATGACCGAATCGACAGCGGCTTTGCAGATGCCATCGGGGTCGTCAGTGGTTAATTTCAGCTTCACACTTCCCGCCGTGATTTCGCCAGGTGTTGGCGTATAGGTGGCGTTAAGCGTAGTATTGTTGGGGGTAAAAATACCCGCACCGCCGCTCCATGTTGCTACCGTAGCCGTCCCGCCCTTGCTGCCAGCTAAGGTAACGGTCGGACTGCTTGAACATACTGTTTGATCGGCTCCTGCCTCAACCGAGGCGGCTCCGTGTTCAATGTAAATCTTAACCGTATCCAAGCCCCCCTGACACACATTGCCCCCAGGGTCGTTGCTCATAGCGCCAAAACTCAGGCTATCCAGCATTTTTCCAGCCGCATTGAGCACAAACTTGGCGTTTGGACTCGTGTCGGGCCCTATGAACGTACCGAAAGCGACGTTCTTCTGCCAAACCATCTGAGTAGCCAAACCCGAAAGCGTCGCGCTCAGATAAATCGTGTCCGAATCGCAGACGGTTTGGTCAGGACCCGCATTGATTATCGACGCGGGGTCGTAAGTGATGATGACCGAATCGACAGCGGCTTTGCAGATGCCATCGGGGTCGTCAGTGGTTAATTTCAGCTTCACACTTCCCGCCGTGATTTCGCCGGGGGTTGGCGTATAGGTGGCGTTAAGCGTAGTATTGTTGGGGGTAAAAATACCCGCACCGCCGCTCCATGTTGCTACCGTAGCCGTACCGCCCTTGCTACCAGCTAAGGTAACGGTCGGACTGCTTGAACATACTGTTTGATCGGGTCCTGCCTCAACCGAGGCGGCTCCGTGTTCAATATAAATCTTAACCGTATCCAAGCCCCCCTGACACACATTGCCCCCAGGGTCGTTGCTCATAGCGCCAAAACTCAGGCTATCCAGCATTTTTCCAGCCGCATTGAGCACAAACTTGGCGTTGGGGCTCGTATCTGGGCCCACAAACGTACCGAAAGCGGCATTTTTCTGCCATACCATCTGAGTAGCCACCCCAGAAAGCGTAGCACTCAGATAAATCGTGTCCGAATCGCAAACGGTTTGGTCAGGACCCGCATTGATTATCGACGCGGGGTCAATGGTTACCGTACCTTTAATAGTATCGGATAAGCAACCATTTGCATTCTTGAGTTGTAGATTATACGCAATAGAAGGCAAGGTGGCACCGCCACTAAGATTGACCGTAATCGAAGAAGGCGCTGCTGCTAAAACTACATCGTTGACCGAAGTAATCCCGGGTCCAGAAATTGAATAACTTATGGGGCTGCCAGTCGTAGCCGTGTAAGGAATGGTGAACGATTTTGTTCCCTGACAAATATTAAGAACAGTACCCGTAGTAAGGGTAATCGGGGTTGTACAGTTTACCTGCGCAAGCGCAAGGTCGGCTTGCAAAAGCCCGTGGCCAGTACGGTAATCAAAGCCCGTTTGGAAGCCCGCAATATCGGGGTCGTCCATGTCTATGGTCGAGTTTTCCATCACGGTTTTGATTTGATCAGGCGTAAGTGGCGATTGCCCATTGCGCGACTGAATCATCAAGGCCGCTACTGCCGCAGCATGGGGACCGGAGGCCGAAGTACCGAAAAAATTACGGAATGTGTCGGTATCTTCGGGGATTTCCCTTCCAAAGAAGGAGGTATTTCCGCCATCAGGTCCCGTAATCTCAGGTTTGTCGTATATGATCGGGACAGGCAAACGGTTTCCGTCATCGTCAAACAGGATGGGCGTACCGCCAAGAGATGAAAACGCTTCAATCACGGGTGGGTTGACCCCATAAGCTGGGGTTCGAAACCACGGTGCGGCACCGACCGATATAGCTCCTGGAGTATTGGGATGCCCAACGAGAGTAGAGGCATTGATGCCCGGCACGGCCGCATTGCCAAAAGTAAGCGGCAATCCATTGGTGTAAATGACAATGCGCAAATTTTGAGGTGCCGGACCCGAAGTATGCCGAATTGCCAGATTTCTGGTTCCTCCGGAAGTATTTATTCGTAGCTGCTCTATCGGATCCAGGCCAATATTATTGACAGGAGGCGACACGACAGGAACTGTACCAGTCGCATCATACCAAAAAATATCCATATCAGTCTGCGCGCCCGCTCCCCCGCTTACCGAAGGGAAAGGCTCATCCCATTGAAGAACGACGGTATAGGTAGCGGCGGCTAACCCCGTTATCTGCAACATGTATACGTCCGGATCTCCAGGTGCCGCAAAGTTATGGGCAGCAACATTCCCCGCAGTTACCCCTGGAAATGTAAAGGAACCGGCTCGAAAGGAATTGGCATAAGCCGCTCTGGCGTGATTGCCTGCAAGTGAAAAATACGTAACTCCAGCAGCTTTGACGGTGTTGACGGCTTGGGCAATGAAACCATTTTGAAAGAACGGCTCGGCAAAATAAAAAACGTCATCGACGATGACCTTACTGCCCGCATCTTTTAGGGCAATGATGTTGTTGGCAAAACCGGCCTGTCCGCCCACAAAAGCAGTAGCAAATGCTTTGGTGGCTCCAGGGGCTACATCGTGTACTATTTCTATCATGGCCCTCCCTTCATCACTGCCACCGCTGGATAATTCTGCCAATACTTCCACGGGGTTTGTAAAGCCGTTGGGATTACCGGGACCGGGCAATTCCCCATTGGTAACCCCTGCGGCAGCCCCTCCCAAGTTATTGTAACTATCAGATAGCACACCGACTTTGACACCTGCCCCATTTACCCCGTAGGTAACGCGCGCCAGATGGCTTTTCATGGCCGTATCTCCCTGAGAGACCACCGCCCCGTGGCCTGGCTTATACTCAGCAGTAGCCTTTCTCATTTCCTCCACATTCTCCAGTTCTTTTAACCGCGAAACAGGTACCGAAATGGTCACCGTAAACTTAGTGGTTACTATAATATCAAAATTTTTGGCTCTTAATTCATTCACCAAAACCTCCGAACCAGTTTTAGCAAGTAACCGTACCACTACATTCCCTTTAGCATCGTACATGATTTGATCAAAGACCATCTGATCTCCTTCCGTTTGAATAGGAATAAACCCTGGGAGCAGTCTTTGCAACTCATAACTAAGCTTACTTGCGGGATTTTGGGCAACACTCGCCAAACTATATAAGCAGAATAATAATAAAAGTAACCTTTTCATATTTTGAGGTTTAGAGTTTAACAATCGTGAAGTGAATAAGCTAAAAATTAGCGCTGGAAAGTAGGGATTATATACCTAAAAACAATAATAGCATTTTTTTTATTAAAATATAACTTAAACAAGGTTTTATTGAACCCATTTGGAATAAAAAATACCGCCAATGCTTCATTTCTGAAGTTGGCGGTGTCTATTGGGGCTAATTTATCTTCTTTTTTGCCTTTAGCGAAGTGTTTTCACCCCGAATCCATTTGCCGTTGGAGGGTGTTCTCACCCCCAATCCATTTTATTATTTCTGCGTAAATTCTTCCAAAATCGTCTGGTATTCCTTCAAAAACACCTTGAATTCCTGCTCCAATTTTGGCAAATCTTCGCCTAACGTGCTCGTATCGTTGGTTTTTAATTTTCCTTCGCCAATGCGGGCAATTTCGGCTACGCGCGCTACACCGATGGTGCCCGCGCTTCCTTTGAGCGTGTGCAGGTTGCTTTTTACCGTTGCTATGTCATGGTCTGCAAATGCCGCCACGGCTTCATTGACCAACTCGGTAGCCTCGGCAACGAAATCTTCAAAAATGGAACTGACCAACTCCATGCCGCCCAGTTGGCGCAATTGTCCGACAATCTCTATATCAACGATGGGCAATTGAAGCTCCTGCGCAATCTCTTTTTGCTTTTTCTGCAAAACTACCCCCTCCTGAAAAGTTTTGCCCGCATCAATGATTTCCTTTACTTTTTGAATCAACACCTGCGCCCGAATCGGCTTAGGCACGTAGTCGTCCATCCCCTGACTCAGAAAGCGCTCGCGGTCTTCTTTCATCGAATAGGCCGTCATGGCCACGACCGTCGGTAGCTTGGTGCCAAACAGCTCGCGTAGGCGCTGGGTGGTTTCGATGCCGTCCATGTCGGGCATCTGAATGTCCATGAATATGGCGTTATAATACGGTCCAGCCGAAGCTAAATTATCATCCACCAACTGAATGGCCTGCTTGCCGCTTTCAGCGGTATCGACCACACACCCCGATTTTTTGAGGATTTCACTCGCTACTTTTCGGTTCACGAAGTTGTCATCCACCAACAAAAGTCGGGGGTGAAAATCGCTAAAGAAATTCTCAAATCTAATCTCCTGATTGTCGGCTTTTTGCTGGGTCGGACTAATCATCGTTTCTTTGGTTTCAAACGTAAACCAAAAAGTACTGCCCCGATCCACGTTTGACTCCACCCCGATTTCGCCCTTCATCAGGCGGCAAAGCTCCTTTGAAATGGCCAATCCCAGCCCCGTTCCGCCAAAGGTTTTGCGCGAGGAAGTATCGACCTGACTGAAGGCATTAAACAGCAGGTTCAAGTTTTCGGTCGAAATCCCAATCCCCGAATCTTGCACTTCAACCTTGATTTTATGGAATTTCCCTTTCGTCCAGACCGACGACACCTTGAGTTTTACCGCGCCGTTTTCCGTAAATTTAATGGCGTTTGAGGTCAAATTAGAGAGAATTTGCAGCAGGCGCGTTTGATCCCCGATGATAAACTGCGGCAGGTTTTCGGCAAAATGATAGCTGAGCGTATTATTTTTATTGCGGGCAGTTTGGGCAAACAACGCCGTCAGTTTTTCAAATATTTCTTCCAAAGCCACGGGGGCTTCATTGAGCGCCATTTTGCCCGCTTCGATTTTCGACAAATCCAGAATATCGTTCAAAATATTGAGCAACGTACCCGACGAGCGGCGCATGGTCAGGATATAATCTTTCTGTTCGGGATTCAGCGGGGTTTCGTTCAGCAAATCAATCATCCCGATGATACCGTTCATGGGCGTTCTGATTTCATGGCTCATGTTGGCCAAAAACCGTTCCTTTACTTTCAAGGAGCGCTCTGCTTCTTCTTTGGCTTTGACGAGTTCTTCTTGATTACGTTTTAATTCGGTGATGTCCCGCGCCAAGGCCGCCACAATGGGTTCTCCTTCTTCGTCGCGCAGGAGAAGCATATTAAACATAAACTGTCGAACGGTGCCGTCTTTGATACGCAACTCAGCCTCAAAATTTCGCAGGCTTTTATCCCGACGAAGCCGCACAAGCGCCGCATGAATACGGCCTTGGTCTACGAAATAATCGGTAATATTTGTTCCCATCGCTTGCTCAATGGTGTAGCCCGTGCGTTTGAGTACGGAGGGACTAACCATCGTGATTTTGCCGCTGCGGTCAGTACGTACGTATATATCCTGAAGATTCACGAAAATCCCCCGGAACTTCTCTTCGCTTTGCTGCATCGAGAGTTCGGCCAATTTGCGCGGGGTAATGTCGCGCGCCACGCCCGATACTTCTTCAATCACTCCTTCTTTGGGCTGAATCGGGTTCAAGCTGAATTCCAGCCACATATCACCTTCGCCGTTGCGGGTTTCTATTTTCATCTCAAATCCCTGAGGATTCCCCTTAAACGCCTGTCGGTAGCGCTCTTCCATCTGCCGACGGTTTTCGGTGGTCATCAATTGCCACCCCAAACGCTCGGTGGTGGTGTTGATGGCGGGCGTGGTACGAAGGTGCTGTTGCAAAAACGCCGAATAATTTTTATTGAATGACGTCAGTTGCAGGGCTTTATTTACCGACCAAATCAGGTAGGCACTGCTGTCAAAAATAGCATTTAGACGCGCCGTTTGGCGGTTCAAATCCGCTTCATTCTGCTTTCTGGCAATCGCCAACGCCACCTGTCCAGAGATAAACTCAAGCATCTCAAGATTTCGCGGGCGGTATTGATTGGGGTTTGAATACGATTTTACGCCAATGATTCCCGTGACCCGGTCGCCGATGCGCAAAGGGACACAGAGCAACACTTTGGGGATTTTTCCGTACATGTAAAGTCCTTGTTTTTCGGCCAGTTCTTCAATGTCTTTTTCGTACAAAAACAAAGGTTTATTGGCTCGAATCGCGTATTCGGTCAGTCCATTACCGATTTTACGTTTGGTAAATCGAACATTTCCTTTGAAATATTCATCCACGTAATACGGAAAATACATAAAGCTTTTGGTGGGGTCGTAGAGCGCAATGAAGAAGTTCCGGGCGTCGATTACTTTACCTAATTCTTCGTGGACCCGGGCGTAAAAATCGTCCAAATCCTGCGTTTTAATCATCCAGTTGGCAATACTGTAGTACAAACTCTGCGAACGCTCGGCCCGTACCCGGCTCGTGGCATCGTGGAGAATACAGCGAAAAGCCGTCGGTTTATCATTTTCGTAGCGGCAGGTCACACTCCCCGTGAGGTAAATCTTTTTGCGTTGTTTGCTCCAGAAAACGGTCTCAAAATCAGGCACTTTGTCCCCTTCTTCCACCCGTTTTAGCAGTTGAAGGGTTGCGTCTGCGGCATCGGGCCACAGCACGTCTTTGAGCGAAAGTGATACGAGCTCGTCTAGCTCATACCCAAGTCGCTCGCGCCACGCCCGATTCACAAACAAAAACCGACCGTCGAGCGACACCAATTGAATCAAGTCGCTGGTGTTGTCAATTAAATCCTGCAACTGTGCATTGGATTTATTGAGCGCATTGGTGACGCGCAGCTTGTTGGTCACATCTTCACCAATCAACGTAAAGTCGGCAACGTCTCCTGATTTTTTATTGATAATCAACGAATTGACCTGTACTCTCCTCAAATTCTTGTTTTTGGCCACCAGCGGAATTTCCCGAAACTCCGCCAATTGCCCACGTTCGAGCGATTCGTTCAAAAAAGCCTGTATTTCGTCTCTTTGTTCAGTTGCCAACAAATCTTCAAAAAAATTGAACCGTTGCAGGTCCTCCACTCCCCATCCCAGCATCCTGATGGTGTACGCATTGGCGTAGCGGATGGTTCCGCCAGGTGTGACGGTTAACCCAAAAAGGTTCAGTTGTTCAAGAAAAGGGTTCGATTCAATAATGATTGGGGTTTCCACAATGCGTTCCGATTTGTGATTTACAATGGGTGATTTTTGTTTGCCAATTTCCGGCCACTATTTTTCGTCATCCAACATTAAGGCAGCAAATTATTAAATTCTAACGTTGTTTGTGCTAGGGCAAGGTCGTTTATAAATAAAATCAATCATTTCTTGAAATTATACCAGACCATTTCAAGATTCAACCCACAGTTAAGCCAAGGGCAGAGAGGCCGCCTTAATACTTTGCGTCTTTGCGTGATTCAATTTAGCCAAAACTAACGTACTTTCGTGCCATAATCGCTTAAACAAGCCAATGGCTTGCCCCCAAAAGCATGAAAGTAAGACCCAAAAAACACTTAGGACAACATTTTTTGCGTGACCTAGACGCCTCAAAACGCATCGCTGATTTGTTGTCAGGACACGGAAAGTACGACACTGTGCTGGAAATTGGCCCCGGAATGGGCGTACTGACGCAGTTTATATTGCCAAAATCAGAATATTCGACCTACGTCATCGAAATAGACCGCGAGTCGGTCGCTTACCTGAAAATCAATTTTCCTGCCCTCGAAGGCCGCATCATTGAAGGCGATTTTTTGCGCATGAATTTGAAAGAATGGATAGAATCCGTAACCCAAAAAGACGCGAACGCAATTGACGGAGAATCGCCCAAATTTGCCATAATCGGCAATTACCCTTACAACATTTCGTCCCAAATCTTGTTTAAAGCACTGGAATACAAAGATTTCGTACCCGAAATTGTCGGTATGTTCCAGAAAGAAGTGGCGATGCGTATTGCTTCGCCCCCTGGGAAAAAAGATTACGGAATTTTGAGCGTGTTGTTGCAGGCCTATTACGACATTGAATATTCATTTTCGGTTCCGCCCGAAGCCTTCGAACCACCTCCAAAGGTGACTTCTGGCGTGATTCGATTGAAACGCAACGCCGTAACGCACTTGGAATGTGACGAAAAGAAGTTTATTCAGGTCGTAAAAGCAGGGTTTAATCAACGACGCAAAACCCTACGAAACGCCCTCAAACCCTTGGGAATTCAGTTTGACCATCCTTTGTTGGACAAACGGGCCGAGCAACTAGGCGTGGCAGAATTTGTATTGCTGACAAACTTAGTCACCACTCATAGCCAACCGACCGCCGACAAAAGCCCGCAGCTTGAGGCTGATAATCTATCGTTTGAAGAAGACCTTTTTTAGTCTAAAATCGTCCGGAGTCAACATTCCGTCTATTTCCCAAACTTACCCCACATCCTGACCATTGACGCGCAATGACGTTTGAGTTGACCAAAGAATACCTTGAGGAAATTGAAAAAGCCGTTGAAGCGCACGACGAAAAGTATCTGCGCGCGGCCATGGAGGAACTGTATCCGGCCGATATCAGCAGTATTTTGTACGAACTTGATACCGAGCAGGCGCATTATCTGTTTAGCTTATTGACGACGGAAATTGGGGCGGAGATTCTGGCCAACATCGACGAAGATGACCGACGACGCTTTCTTCAGGATTTTTCCTCCGTCGAAATCGCCCGTTACATCGAGGTATTTGACTCCGACGACGCCGTGGATTTGCTCAAAGAGCAACCCATTCAAATTCGCGAAGAGGTCATTGGTTTGTTGCAAGACCGCGAGCAAGCGCGTTTTATCATTGACCTGCTCCCCTACGACGAAGACGTGGCGGGGGGATTGATGCAAAAAGAGTTGGTCAAAGCCAACGCCAACTGGACGGTCAATGAGTGCATCGAAGAAATCAGAAAACAAGCCGAAGACGTTGAAAAAGTCTACGCCGTGTACGTGGTAGACGACGAACAAACACTTTTGGGGCTGATTTCACTCAAAAACTTGGTGTTGGCTCGCAAAAACACCAAAATCATCAACATATTCGACGAAGACATTCATTACGTCGAAACCTACCGCCCCGTAGAAGAAGTCACCGAAATCATGCAGCGCTACGACTTGGAAGCCATTCCCGTCGTCAACGTGCAAAAACGCCTGTTGGGGCGAATTACGATTGACGATATTTTGGACGTAGTGACCGAAAAAGCCGAAGAAGACATTCAGGCGATTTCGGGTATTACGGGTGAGGTCGAAGAAGACGACAGCCTTTGGGACCAAGTAAAGGCGCGTTTGCCGTGGCTCATCGTGGGCGTAATCGGCAGCTTGATGGCCGCCACGGTCATTCGCTTTTTTGAAGGAGAATTGACCAAAATTGCCGCGTTGGCCATGTTTATTCCCATCATGGGTTCTACGGGCGGCAACGTAGGCATCCAAACCGCTTCGCTCATCGTACAGGCCCTCGCCGACAAAACGGGTCTGGAAATAAGCTGGAAAGAACGTTTACTAAAAATAGTGGCCATTGCCGCCCTCAATGGTCTGATTATCGGCATTTTGGCGGGGGTCTACGTGCTAATTTTCAGCGAAACCCAGCTTTTCTGGGTGGTGAGTTTATCATTACTGGCCGTGGTGTTGTTAGCTTCTTTCATGGGGACCATTACTCCGCTGATTCTCAACCGCTTTGGCATCAATCCTGCCGTGGCTTCTGGCCCTTTCATCACCACCGCCAACGACCTGGTCGGCATTGGAACTTACTTCATGATTGCACATTTTTTGTTGAAGATATAGATGCATTGAAAGATGAAAATTCAAACACACCAACGCAACGGCGTGAAAATAGCCGAGGTCATTTCAGATACAACCGTGATTGGCAACGCCGAAGAAGGACTCGATTTATTGGGGAATCTGTATTATCAGGATTTTGATAGAATCTTCCTTTACCAACAAAATATCACCCCTGATTTCTTTGATTTAAAAACGGGTATTGCGGGCGAAATACTTCAGAAATTCTCTAATTATCGGGTTCGTTTGGCCATTGTGGGCGATTTCAGCGCGTATCAGAGCAAAAGCATTAAAGACTTTATTTTTGAGAGCAACAAGCACGGACACGTCAATTTTGTTGAATCCAAAGCGGAAGCAATTGAGCGATTATCCAAGTAAGGCGCCTGCCCTGTTTGTGTATATCCAACGCAACAATACTCAAACAAACTGATTTTTATAGCGCCATTTTGGAATACAGACAGTAGAGCCGTCCACGCTTTTTTGCTAACTTGAACGGTCAAAATCCTAAGCTCAACAAATCCCATGAAACAACGCTTTTTAAAGAAACCAATTGGCTTTCTGGCTATCGTGTTTTGGGCAACAGCTACCCAAGCCCAAAGCCCCACCGACTCCGTGGCAATTCAGAACATTATCAATGAAGAAGTGGTGGCTTGGAACAACGGAGATGCCCAAACTTACGCCAAGCATTTTGCCACCGACGGTACATTTACCAATATTTTAGGGACTTTTTTTGTGGGACAAAACGAGTTTCAGGCGCGGCATGACCAGATTTTCAAAGGGATATTCAACAAAACGGTGATGAAACAGGAAACGGTTTCCTTCAAATTCGCCAATCCTGACGCCGTCATTGTCGAAACCCTCACGTGGGTTTCTGGATTTTCAAATCAGGGCCCTCCCCGAGGCGCTTACCTTGACGAAAAGGGGCGTTTACGCACCCGACTTTTGCAAGTGATGATTCGTCAAGGAAATGCGTGGAAAATTGTTGCGTATCATAATGTGGACGTAAAACAGGGAATCCCCGTCCCTGAACCCCGTTAGTAAAATTTAATTTAAAAAATGGATGAAGTCAGCACTTTCAACTTTTGTGTTCTTCTTTATCCCAAAACATAAAAAACACCTGTTGCAAAAAACAGCCAATCAATACTTGTACTCTAAAAATCAGCATTAAAAAATTGCGGATTCTAAAGGTACAAAAGTTCTAAAATGTGGTTATTCGCTCAAAACAAGGAAAATAATCACTTTTGTAAAAACACGAATAATAATACATCGCGGTAAACAGTAAATCTTCATTTACTAATGCCAGCGTGACAATCAATTCTCAGTATTCCATGAACAAGTTGAAAATAGCGACGGCTCAGTTTGAGCATAAAAGCGGCGACAAATCCTATAATTTATCAGTCATTGAAAAGCTATCCCAAAAAGCAGCGGCAAAAGGCGCAAACGTCATTGCTTTTCATGAATGCTCGATTACGGGTTATACGTTTGCACGGCATCTTTCCAAAGAGCAAATGCTTGATTTGGCAGAATTTATTCCTGCCGGGGAAAGCATTTTAAAACTTACCGAAACCGCAAAAGCCCATAACATTGTTGTATTGGCGGGACTTTTTGAAAAAGACGAACATGACCGTCTGTTTAAAGCCTACGTGTGCGTAGACAAAAACGGATTGGTGGCCAAATACCGCAAATTGCACCCGTTCATCAATCCGTATTTAACACCCGGTGACCAGTATTGCGTGTTCGACATTCAGGGCTGGAAATGCGGCATTTTGATTTGTTATGACAACAATATCATCGAAAACGTAAGAGCCACAAAGTTGCTGGGGGCCGATATTATTTTCATGCCTCACGTCACGATGTGTACTCCTTCTACCCGACCAGGCGCAGGTTTTGTAGATCCAAAATTGTGGGAAAATCGCGAGAATGACCCCACTTCGTTAAGGGCGGAATTTGACGGTTTGAAAGGACGTGAGTGGCTCCTGAAATGGCTCCCAGCCCGCGCCTACGACAATGCCATCTACGCCATTTTTTCAAATCCAATCGGCATGGACGACGACCAATTGAAAAACGGTTGTTCGATGATTATTGATCCCTTTGGAGATATTATTGCCGAATGCCGTTCGTTCGACGATAGCTTTGTCTGCGCTACGCTCATTCCCGAAAAATTGACGCAGGCAGGCGGCCACCGCTACATCAAAGCAAGACGGCCCGACTTATACAAAGACATCGTCGGGCAGTCTCACCAACCAGAACAAAAGGTCATTTGGCTGAATACGGATGAGAAATGAAGTAAATACTGTACCGTTAAAAACCATCTGTAAGCCTTGACTTTTCACCACTTTTTATGAAAGCAGCCTTTTCCATACTCTCGCTACTTTTCTGTATTACACTGTCTTTTGCTCAGTCAAGTCCTTCCAAGCCCTTTGTACTCGGCCTGATTGACGAAATAGCGTCGGAGCAACTGGCGGAAAAAAGAATCCTCAACATTTACCTTCCCGAGGGTTACAACAAAAACGACACGCTAAAATACCCCGTTATTTATCTCCTGGATGGCTCGGCCGACGAAGACTTCATCCACGTGGTCGGGTTGGTACAGTTCAATACTTTTTCGTGGATCAACCGCATTCCCAAATCCATCGTGGTGGGCATTGCCAATACCGACCGCAGGCGGGATTTTACGTACCCAACGAGCATTGAATCCGACAAAAAGCGCAACAAAACCGCTGGAAAATCCGAAAAATTCATCGCTTTTCTGGAAAAAGAGTTGCAGCCATACATCGAGCGCACCTATAAAACGACCAACTCAAAAACACTCATCGGGCAATCGCTGGGCGGGCTTTTGGCCACCGAAATTTTACTCAAAAAAACCACTCTTTTTACCAAGTACATCATCATTAGCCCGAGTCTTTGGTGGGACAATGCCTCGTTACTAAAACAATCTTCTCTCCTTTTTGAAGAATCTTTCAAGTCCAAAACGGACGTTTACATCGGGGTTGGGAAGGAAGG
This sequence comes from Runella aurantiaca, assembly GCF_003339505.1. Classification (GTDB taxonomy): domain Bacteria; phylum Bacteroidota; class Bacteroidia; order Cytophagales; family Spirosomataceae; genus Runella; species Runella aurantiaca. Next base: position 501,586 of record NZ_QPIW01000001.1, on the reverse strand, counting down.
ACTTGCCCCGAGCGACATCCCGCACGTAATGGAAGTGGACGCAAACCTGCTGGTAGAACGACTCAAAACGACGAAAAGCAAAAACGTCAGTGTTCATTTTGATTATTTGCCGCAGGAAGACCACGCCACCATCACCCACCAAGCCATTTTTAACGCGTTTCGACTGCTGTATCCTTCGGGTAGTGCCAAATAAATACGGTCGCTTATCTCATCTAAACGATAATTCAACGTTCAAAACGTTCTTTTTCTTCGTTACTTTGCCAAAATTGACTTGAACAAAGCCCCATAAAATCAGTATTCCATAAACAGTAAAGACGAAGAGTACATGAAAAAAATACTGCTGGTAGAAGATGAAACAAGCGTAGTAGACTTTATAAAAAAAGGATTGACAGAAGGAAATTATGAAGTATCGGTCGCATTTGACGGAAACACCGCCATCAATATGGCCTTAGAATCTTCGTTCGACCTTTTTATTTTGGACATTATGTTGCCCGACAAAAACGGCCTTGAAGTATGTAAAGAACTGAGAATCAGAAATATCAAATCTCCCGTTCTTTTTCTGTCGGCTTTGGGCACGTCCGAAAACATTGCCCTCGGACTGAACATTGGGGCCGATGATTACCTCGTCAAGCCTTTTAAATTCATTGAGCTGCACGCCCGAATTAACGCGCTTTTGCGACGCTCCTCTCAAAAAGAAGACAGTCAAGAAGAAAAATCCAAAAATGTATACCTCATCGGCGACTTAATGGTCAACGATGATGCCAAAACAGTCGCCAAAAACGGCAACGTCATTTCTTTGACCGCCACCGAATACCGCTTGTTGTTGGTTTTATTAAAAAATAAGGGAAAAGTCCTTTCAAGAATAGATATATTGGAGAGTGCTTGGGATATTAATTTTAATTTGGGCACCAATGTCGTAGATGTTTATATTAATTATCTACGCAAAAAAATTGACCCTGAAAATGAGTTGATTCATACGGTTGTTGGGATGGGGTATATTCTAAAAGAGAAATGAAAACACAAACTAAAATAGCATTATTATTGGGCATACTTTGTATATCCATTGTTATTTTATTCAGTACCATTATTTACTATTTTTTAAATAATTATTCGTACGTTGATTTTTATAAAAGGCTCGAAACTCGGGTGCGCATTTCGGCCAAATATAACTTCAACAGCGACACCCTTGATGCTGCCTATCTAAAATCCATTAAAAATCAGCACCTCGAAAAACTCGAAAAAGAGAAAGAATATATCATTAAAATAACGCCCGAACTTACGCTTGATTCGCTATCTAAAAAACATAAATTACCGAAAACTTTTTTAGAAACATTATTGAAGGAAGGTAAGGCACAAGAAAAAGAGGGAAGCTTTTTTTTCGCGGGCAGTAAAATTCAAAACGGACCCAATCAGCATCTTGTGATTGTATCGGCCGAAAATTACTACGTCACCCACCACCTCATTTTTTTAAGAAATATGCTCTTTGGGAGTATTGTGTTGTTGGTGCTGATTGTGCTATCGCTCTCGGTTTATTTTTCAAAACACATTTTCAAACCCATTAAAGAAATTACGGACAACGTAAAACAAATCAGCACCGAAAATATCCACCTTCGCCTCGAAAACAACAGCGTCAACAACAACGAAATCAGTGAGCTGATAAATACCTTTAACGACCTACTGAGCCGAATTGAAACGGCCTTTGAAACCCAAAAGAATTTTATCAGCAACGCCTCTCACGAGCTAGGCACTCCGCTGACGACCATCATCGGCGAGGCCGATGTAGCCTTGCTCAAAGTTAGAACTCCCCAAGAGTACGAGCAATCCCTGAACAGTATTCTCCAACAGGCCGAACGGCTCGACCAAATCACCAAATCCTTGCTTTTTCTGGCCCAAACGGGCTATAAAGGGAAGACCATCGTCTTTGAAATGCTGCGCATCGACGAAATTATCTGGGAAACGAAGGGGCTGATTGACAAGCTTAATCCCGACAATAAAATCTTTGTTGACCTGAACCTGCTGCCCGAAGACCCCAAAAAGCTAAAAGTAAAAGGCAATAAACAACTGCTGCACCTCGCCTTTGCCAATCTCCTCAACAATGCCTGCAAGTACTCAAACAACAGCCCCGTAACGGTCCATATCGCCTCCAGCAACACGCAGGTTGTCATCATTATTGAAGACCTCGGCATCGGTATTCCCGAAGCTGAAATGGCCTACATCTACGACCCTTTTTTCAGGGCTTCCAACACCAAACTGTACGAAGGCTACGGCATCGGACTCCCGCTGACGCGCAACGTGATTAACCTTCACAAGGGCGAGCTTCTGGTTAGTTCAGCCCTCAATGCGGGCACCAAGGTGCAGATAAAACTCCCGCTGATTCAGTTCCCACCCACCACAGCTTACCCATAAAACGGGCAACTAGGAACTAGCCTTACTTTTGTGGTTGCGACGCCCTTCCTCTTTACCAACTCAATGCCACCTTTCATTGCCTTGTTTGGCCTTGTAGTATCCCATTCCGAACACTTCAGATACCGTTTGATAACTATTTTATGGGATTGACGTAGAAAAGAGGAATGTTTGTCTTTATTAGGGATAAAACGCCTTAAAAAATCAACGGCGTCAAACAGGCAAATGGATAAAATAGGATTGGCTCTCGCCAACAGACTTCACCCATTTGCCCTCTGTTATGCCTCATGCTCAAAAACGACACCGCTTATCAAGATTGAAATGATAACTAAAATAAACCTAAATAAAATATCGAGCTACAAAAGCCAAACGGCTTTGGAAACCGATAAAAAGGTAAACCTTATTTATGGCTTAAACGGAACAGGAAAGAGTACGTTTTCAGATTATTTACACCAACAAGCAGACGAAAAATATAAAAGTTGTTCTGTTGAAGGGTTAGACGATAATCACAAAATACTTGTTTACAATCAGACTTTTATTCAAGAAACCTTTTTTGAAGCAGAAAATTTGAAAGGAATATTTACCCTTTCAAAAGAGAATAAAGAAGCTGAATCAAAAATTGCAAATGCTCATAAGGAAATTGCAAAACTTGAAGTTGAAAAAGTCAAAAAAAAACAAGAACTTGAATTCGAAAAATTGTCTATAAATCAAAAGATAGAAAATGTAAAAAATATTATTTGGAAAATTAAAACAGATTATAGCGGAGGCGATAGAGTTTTAGAGTTTTGTTTGGAAAATTTAAAAGGTTCCAAAGAAAGTTTGTTTAACCACATTGGTGGTTTAAACAAGCCATCTCAAAAACCAACAAAAAGTATTGACGACCTAAAAAATGATTTACAATCAATATCAGGCGACAACGCTCAAAAATATTCAGCTTTATCTCAGATCAGATTTGATACTCAAGACATAGAAACCGAATCCATTTTTAGCAAACAAATCGTAGGAAATGAAAACAGTACGGTTTCACAGCTAATCAAGGTGCTTGGCAATTCTGATTGGGTAAAGCAAGGTTTACAGTATTTACCAAAGGAGCAAATACAAGAAAACGCAACTTGTCCATTTTGTCAAGAAAAAACTATTTCAAACAATCTAATAGAAAGTATCAAAAATTACTTTGACGCTTCCTATGAGGAAGATATAAATTCTTTAAAATCTTTTTTAGACAGGTATTCACAAGCAATTCTAAATATTCCTGATAAGTCTGTTTTTGAAGCAAATCCCAAATTTGAGACACACAAAAAAGATTTTGAGATAAAATTTAGTACATTTATTAAAGTTATTGAAGGCAACAAGAAACTGATTGAAGATAAAATCAAAACGCCAAGCGTCTCTATTACACCCAAAATTTCTACAAAGGCACTTGAAGAAGTAAATGATGTTATTCAAAAAGTCAACGAACTTGTTGATGAACACAACAGAAACATTGACCAAAAAAAAACTGTAAAAACCAAAATTAAAAATACTTTTTGGGAAATAATGCGTTGGGATTATGACCAAACTATAAGCTACTTAAATGCTACCAAAGCGGCATCAAAAATCAAAATAGAAACATTAGAAACCGTTTTAGAAGAAATTTCAACAAAAACCACTTCTCAAAACACAATTATTTCGGATCAACAAAAACAAACTGTAAATATTGAGGAGGCTATAACGAACATCAATAATGGGTTAATTGATTTAGGGATTACAGATTTTGAAATCAAAAAACATTCTGACAATTTTTACAAGATTGTGCGAGGTGAAAACCAAGAAAAAGTTTTTCGATCGTTGAGTGAGGGAGAGAAAATGATTATCAGTTTTCTGTATTTTATTGAATTGTGTAGAGGAAAAAAAGAAGCAACAGAAACTGGGAAAAAGAAAGTAGTTGTTATAGATGATCCGATTTCAAGTTTATCTCATATTTATATCTTTAATGTCGGCAGACTAATTCACAATGAGTTTTTAAGAAGCGATAAATACGAGCAGGTATTTTTGCTTACACATAGTTTGTATTTCTTTTACGAAATGACCGATACAAATAAGGAAAGACGAAAAGAACAGCAAAAACTTTTCCGACTTAGAAAAAACGAAACAGGTAGTGAAATTCTTGAAATGAGTTATGAAGAAATTCAAAATGATTATCATGCTTATTGGTTTATCGTCAAAGACGATAAGCAACCTGCGGCTTTGATTGCAAATTGTATGAGAAACATAATTGAATATTTCTTCAACTTTGTAGAAAAGAGCGACTTGAACAACGTATTTCAAAAAAAAGAAATGCAAATAAATAGGTTTCAATCGTTTAACAGATATGTAAACCGTGAATCACATTCGCTTGGACAAAATATTTTTGATATTAAAGAGTTCAATTACCAAGACTTTAAGGACGCTTTTGCAGAATTATTCAAAGTTACAGGATATGAAGACCACTATAAAAAAATGATAAAATGACAAAAGTACGAAGACATAACAGGCGTTTGGCTCAATGACAGGTAAAATGCTTCATTGAACATTCTACCTCGCATCAACTTTTGTGGTGTATTGACAGTTTTGTGTTCCAAAATCCGCCACTGCACTAAGCGCCAAAACGTTATGGGCAAGTTTATAAAATGTCATAGCTTACACAAACTGACAAGAAGAAAGTGGAGACCAGCGGCCACTCAAAAACGGAACAAAACCGAAAAGCCTTACGAGATAGGAAAAAGCAACACAAGAAATTCATGGAAAAAGTAACACAAGAAGTCTATGCAAAAATAGACAACGATTATTACAAAGGAGAAGGTGATATTAGATGGCAATAAAATTCAATCTTACACTTTATGGAATTAGACGGACTTTACCAAGATATCAACAATAAGGTAGGAAGTATGACCAAAGCAGAATTTGAAAGCATTCGACCATGCTTCAAACGTATGACAACCATGAGAAAGCAGATCTTGGTCGCTGAAGGAGACTTTAACAACAAGCTTTTTTTTGTGGAGAAGGGTCTTGCTTATAACTATAAGACGCTGGATGACGGACAAATCAGAGTCATTACATTTGCGAGGGAAAACGAGTGGATTTCTGATATGGAAAGTTTTATTTCTGGCAATAAAGCTCAATTGACCGTTGAAACATTTGAAGCTAGCTCACTCTGGTTTCTATCAAAAGAAGATTGGGAACTGGCTTGTATTAAGAGTCCAAAAATTTCGGTATACTCACATCTACTTTATTCTCAGTGTACCAAGAATCTGTATTCTCAGGTTTCCGAGTTGGTTTCCAAGGATGCTGAGGCACGATATAGTCAAATATTGACAAATATGCCCGACTTGCTCCAAAGGGTACCACAATATCTCATTGCAGCGTACCTCGGCATTTTGCCATCATCACTTAGCCGCATTAGAAGCAGTAAAAAAGTAATTTATTAGCATAGGCGAATGACTTTCATTTCTTCAAGTAGTTTTTTTGTAGAAAACAAGGGCGAAACCGAATAGCCTTACAAGTAAGAAAAAGCAAAACAAGAAATGCAATGGAAAAAGTAACACAAGAAGTCTATGCAAAAATAGACAACGATTATTACAAAGGGGAAGGTGATATTTGGTGGCAACCAGATTCAATGTTACACCTTCTGAAAACAAGTCTTAACCCTTGCAGAGTTGGCTATTTTAAGAAAGTACTACACAAACTTGCTATAGACCCGCAGGGCAAAACAGCGTTAGAAGTTGGTTCAGGTGGCGGGATACTTACAGAAGAAGTTGCTAAACTGGGGTTCACTACCACTGGGATTGAGCCTGCCGAACAATCATTAAATACAGCCATCAACCACGCACGCCTTAGTGGTTTAACCATTAAATACGACAAAGGATTTAGCGAAAACCTTCCTTATCCTGACCAATCATTTGATTGTGTAGTATGTTGCGATGTGTTGGAACACGTCATGGATTTGCCCAAAACAATTTCAGAAATTTCAAGAGTATTAAAACCAAACGGTGTATTTTATTATGATACGCTGAATAGAACTTTCATTAGCAAATTGGTCGCTATTAAAATTTGGCAGGAATGGAAACGTTGGGCGTTTATGCCACCCAATATTCATAACTGGGATATGTTTATTAAGCCCGAAGAACTAAAAACACTTCTTGCCCAAAATAAACTGGATTGGAAAGAACATAAAGGAACATCACCAAGTGTTTCCATTCCAAAAATGTTGGGTTATTTAAGAAAAAGAGTAAAAGGAGAATGGGGCTACGCTGAACTTGGCAAAAACTTTCAATTGAAAGAAAGCAATGATATGAATATATTTTATATGGGCTATGCTATCAAGCAATGATTGTTCTTTGCCCTGCCAAAACAAGAAAACCTGCCCATAAACGGCATTTGGCAAAAAAGCGGGTTCAGTGGTTAATTGAACATTCTGCCTCGCGTCCATCCCGCTAGCTAGCGGGATGGTGTATTGTGTATTAATAGTGAACTGTTTCGTAATCGCCCCCTTCGGTTAGCCGCTAAACTGTTAGACTACCTCCTCCTGCTCAGACACCGCCCAAAGTGCTTTAAGCCATTGTTGGTGTTTAAGCCAACTAAAGCAAGCAAAGGCCGTTTCTGTGGGTGATACCTTCTACTTACCCAATGCTCCACCGTGGTCTGTGTCCTCACAGACTTACTAAAAGCCTCCCTGAAAACGATTTTTAAGCAGACTTAATAAAGGGTAAGGTCTGTGGAGACACAGACCACGGATTCCTTCCACTTACCCTATGCTGCAAGGCGGTGTTTTGCCTTGTCCCACCGGCTTAGTCGGCAAAATAATTCCTTTCTTATCAATTTCTCCACCGTGGTCTGTGTCTTCACAGACTTACTAAAAGCCTCTCTGAAAACGATTTTAAAGCAGACTTAATAAAGGGTAAGGTCTGTGGAGACACAGACCACGGATTCGGGATTTCTTCTACTTACCCTCTGCCGCAAGGCGGTGTTTTGCCTTGTCCCACTGGCTTAGTCGGCAAAAAAATTCCTTTCTTATCAATTTCTAATCTCATTCTTAGAGGCTCTTAATAACGCCAAAATAGTTTTGTGTCCATAACCTAACGCAAGGCATGGCAACAAAAACTATTTTAATCCCTACCGATTTTTGTGTTGCATCGCTCAACACTTTGAAACTCGCTTTGGCATCGCATATCGACCAACCCACCCGGGTGGTGCTTATTTATGCCGAATACCCCGACAATTCAATTACTGAATTATTATTCTATTCGGCAGAAAATAGAATAAAAGCCCTCGTCACCAATGAGTTTAAAGAAGCCCTCGAAATCATTAAAAATCGCTTTGAAGGTAAGCTATTGGATATTTCAATTGACTTATTGACCATGAACACCAATGGCTATTTGAATAACTACGTAGACGCCAACAAAATTAACGAAATCTACCTTCCTAAAACCTATCACTTAAAACCCGCAAAAAATGGATTTAACCCCTTACCCATCCTGAAAAAAGCCAAGGTTCCCGTCACAGAAATTGACTGGGGCACCGATTACAAGCAAACAGAACAAGAACAATTAATTGCACTTTTTATTTAAAATGAAATGAACAAGAAATTATTTCCTACCACGCCCGCTACCCGCCTGAAACTCTTCTTTACTTTGTTTGATTCCCGCTGGGAAGACCTGACAAGAGACAACTGGGCCAAAACCGTTTATCGGGATTTTAGCGCGGGGCTGATTGTGGCCATGACGGCCATTCCGATGGCGATGGGCTTTGCGATGGCAATGGGAATGCGCCCCGAACACGGCATCATTGCGGGCGCGTTGGCCTGCGTGGTTGGACGTACTTTCGGCGGCTCCAAATACCAAGTCTACGGCCCTACCGCCGCGTTCATTCCCGTCATTGCGGGCTTGATTACCAAATACGGCCCCGCCAATGGTGGCGATTTTGAAACGGCCCACGGGTTTTTGATTTTGGTTTCTATGATTTCTGGCGTTATACTCATCATCATGGGTATTTATGGTTTTGGGCGCTACGCCAAGCTTGTCCCCAATTCCATTATTGTGGGCTTTACCATCGGTATCGCGGTGGCTATTGCACTCACAAACGTGGAAGATATTCTGGGCATCGAATCATTCAAGGATTTAATGGGACAAGACGAAGACATCAAAGGCGGTTTGATTCATAACCTGACTACGGCGTTTGGGAACATCGACAAAATCAACGGTTGGTCGATTTTTTTGGGGCTGATGACCTTCGCTTTAACCAAAACTTTACTCCGAATTTCTGTATTCATTCCCGGGCCAGTCATTGCGATGGGACTGGCTACGCTGCTTTCGGCCACCTTTCTAGCCGATAAAAACATCATTTTGGTCAAAGACCTTTACGGCTCTATCCCCAACAATTTCTTTGTATTTACGCCGCCCATGCTACCCGCACTGAACGGCAGCGTTGTCATTGATATTATCTATTTTGTCTGTGCCATCGTGTTTGTGTCGGGTGTTGAGAGTATTCTTTGCTCCTCGATGGCTGATAAATTGGCCAACAACCAAAGAACGCCCTTTAATCCCGACAAAGAGTTTTTTGGGCAAGGAATGGTGCAAATCCTTACACCGTTGGTTCAGGGTTTCCCTTGTACTGGAGCGCTGGCCCGCACCGCTACGAGCATCAAAGCAGGCGCCCAAACGCCGTTGGCAGGTTACTTTAAAGCAGCTTTAAAATTGGCCATGGCCTACAATTTGGCCCAATATCTCGAACTGATTCCGATGGCTTGTATCGGGGGCATATTGGTTTGGGTGGCAAGCAACATGATCAAACCCTCCGAAATCCGCGAAATCAAGCATCAGGGTAAGTTTGAGTTTGCCATGATGACCTACACGGCCTTTATGGTTCCGCTGACCGACTTCCTGACGGGTGTTCTGTCGGCTTTGATTATCTATTTTGTGGTAAAAGCGGTTTTCAAACGTAAAACAAAAGATACGCCTGGCTCAGAGTTAGAAGCGGAGCCGATGGAGAATTCTCACGCCTCCAACTCTCAAAAATAATTTCAACTCCCGAGTCAGATAACTGCCTCTATCCGCCAAACATTTGGTGGGTAGAGGCAGTTGTTTTTTTAGCGTCGTATTTTCTGTTTAAAATACGAATTGACACTCGGCCACCGCCGACGCGCTACGGCGTAGACTTTGCCGTCGGTCAGCTTGATTTGTTTCGGAAAGATACTTTCCACAAATCGCAGGTTGATGAGGTAACGCTTATGAATTCGGAGAAATTGACGGTGCGGCAGTCGCGGTTCGAGTTGTTCCAAACACTTCGACACCAACAATCTCTGTCCGTCGGTCAAATGGATACAGGAATAATTTCCGTCACCAGTGATGCAAACAACCTTCTCAAAATCAACGTATTGACCCGCCTCAAAGGTAGTTAAAGTAAAGAGAATCATGGTCATTACTCTTTGGTTCTGCTTGATTGATTCAACACGTCATTTTTGGCCGAAACAACCGTTTTTAATTGGTCAATTTCTACCCGTTGCTCCGCAATCATTTCCCGCTGTTCATCAATCAATGCCTTCAACGCTTTAATGGATTCGACCAGCATCGGGTCAAAATCACCGTAGGTAGCCGACAAATATCCATCAGCATGTTGCTGAACTTTGGTCGGGAATATCTCTCTCAACTCTTGTGCAATGAAGCCAAATTGCAGGTCTTTGCCCTTCTTTTCGTCAATCCAACGGTAATTTGCGCCCTTCAATTGCAACACTTTTTGGAGTATTTCGTGACTGTCGAGGTAGGTAATATCTTTTTTCAAACGGCGGTCTGAGGGCGAATCCCAGTTGCCACCGCCCACGGTTTTATAGGCATTGCCCTCTACCTCAAGTCGATAGCTTAACGTTGGCAGTCGTCCCACCCCCAAATTACCCGGTCCCGAAAGAGTCATATTTACCACAGGCGTAGTACCTGCGGCCGTGGTTGTTATGAAATCAATGGCGGCACCCGTGCTGGTCGGGCTCCAGTCGGCGGTGGTTCGCATTTCGATACGCGCTTTGGCGTTGGTAAAATTGTTTCCGTCGTAGCCTCGTGCCCCAAAGCGGGCCAGAATATGGCCATCCAGCGAAGGCCCGGGGGCATTTATATTCCCGCCTGCCGATACGCCAAAAAATGCGGGAGCGTCGCCAAATCGTTTCACGGCAATGCCATCATCGGTCGTCGCCAACACTTCCAGCGGGTAGGTCGGCGTACTGGTATTGATTCCGATATTTCCATTCTCAGCAATGGTCATCCGTTTGAGGGGAATGTCGTTGTTGATGGGCGTGGTATAAAAGTTGATTTCGGCCCCATTTTCGGCACTGGCCCAAGTTTCCTTCGACCGGATTTCCATGCGGGCTCCTTCTTCAAAATAGCTACCATTGTGGCCAAGCCCTTCAAAACGGGCCAAAATTTGGTCGTTGGTCGAGGCCGAAGGGGCGTTTTCCGTACCGCTCGCATGACTTCCGTAGATGTGTGAATTATAGGTATTGCCGTTGCCGTAGGTTCGTACGCCCATACCAGCGTTGCCCGCCACTTCAAAATCAACGAGTGGGTTATCGGTTCCAATTCCCACCCTTCCGTTTTGATTAATGACCATACGCGCCAATTGGTTCGTACTGCCATTTTCCGTGGTTAAAAATAGCAAGCGGGTTCCGTTTTGGGTGGTATTCCAATTTTGGGTAGCCTCAAACCGAATAGCACCTCTTGAGTCCGTAAAGGTGGTTCCGTTGTGTCCCGCCCCTTGAAGGATAAAAATATCGTCACCCGAGGCGACTGCCGTGGGCAGCGCAAGCGTACCATTATGCCGTTTAGCAAAAATATTGGGAGGATTGCTTCCTTGTAAAATGATATTATCACCCGCTGTGCTTTGTTTTGCCTCCATTTGGTTGGGCGTAATCAACACACTCTGAGCCAATAAATTAGAGGCCAAAAAACTAAAGATTGAAATAAAAAATAGCTTTTGCATGATTTTGAGAGTTGAGGTAAAAGATGGAAAAAGAAGCGTCTGTTATCGAAACCGGACAGAAAACTCTCCGCTGGTGATGTTGATGGTTTTTATGGGATTTGTAAATGATTTGGCAATGCCCGAAAATCTCCCCTTAATGACTTCCGCGGTTTTCTCGGTGATTTCGATTTGCCCTGAACCATTGTTAAAATTGGTTCGGTACACCACTTTGTCGGTATCTTCAAAAAAGATAGCGTTTTTGCCGTTGCATTGGTGTACCCCTACGCCCTTAGTGGACTCCAAAGTGATGTACATGGTACGAGGCGTAGCAGTTTTTACATTTTCCAACTCAGTTCCATAGATAGTATTGGACGTATTGCTAAAAACCACCGCATAGGCACCTATTTCATTTTCAATAGTGTATTTATTGCCTTCAATCGTGCACGAAAAAAAGAAAGGACTTACGTTTTCTTTTTTGGAACAAGAAGCCAAGACTGTCAATAATAAGACGAATGATAAATAGCGCTTTTTCATGGTTTCAGTAACGTGTTTAGGGTTGCTTATCAAACATGGAATGAAGTCCGTAAAGATTTTCTGTTGGCAAAATTCAGATTTATATACATACCAAAACATCGTGTAAATAGGGATAATAACACCCGATACGTTTGACTAAACAGTATATTCTAGTGAATCAGAACCGTTAAGTAAATTTTCGGGTCAATTAAAGCCCTCGACCCTCCGATTGTTTGTAGATGCGCGAGTCATTTTCTAATTTTAATTGCCAAAAAGAAGTAAAAAGTGACTTAAAGAAGCCGCAATGATTAAGCTCTGCCTAGTAGATGACCACGAATTATTGCTACGCGGATTGGCCGCTATCATCGAAACACAGCATGATTTTGAGGTGGTTAAAACCTGTACCTCTGGCCAGAATACCATCGACTTTTTGGCCACAAAACCTTGTATTGACATTTTAGTACTAGATGTAAATTTACCCAACTCCGACCCCGAAGATTTGCTGTCGAAAATCAGGGCGACGCACCCACAATTACCCGTCATTTACCTCACCATCTTGCGCGGCTCACGCCTGTTTCATCGACTCCAAAAACTTGGTTTTCAGGGATATTTATTCAAGGATGCTACCTACGAGGAGGTTTTTGAGGCCATTAGAACGGTGGCTGGCGGCGGAACCTACTACGCCAAAAACATTGAGCTTGACTTTTCAAAAGACCAATCCATTCACCAAAATGGATACATCACCAAAAACTCGGGCGTTATTTTGAGCAAACGCGAAAAAGAAATCTTAACCCTCATCTGTCAGGAATACAGCAGCGCCCAAATTGCCGCTAAACTCTTTATCAGTGTAAGTACCGTCGATACGCACCGGCAAAATATCATGATTAAACTGGGGGTGAGCAATACCGTAGGTCTGGTAAAATACGCAATCAGTTATAACTTGATTGACAATTAACAACACTACATACTCCTCTGATTATGAAACAGTTGTCATTTTTTCTTTTGTTTTCTATGGTTTGCCTAAAGCAGGTCTTTGGGCAAGTTACCGAAACATCCATCCGGGCAAAAATTGACAAAACACTGACCTTCTACGAATCGAAAAAGGACTCCATCAAACTGATGGCCGAACAAATTCGGGCCGATGCCCAAAGCATCGGATTAAAAAAAGAAGCCCTTTATTACCATCGTTTTATGGGTTTTTACTACGAATACGACGGCAAAATCGACCTCGCCGTCAAGTCATACTTGACGCTTTTGAAAGAAGCTGAAAAGAATCAATTTTTTGATGAAAAATACCAAGCCATCGGCGACCTTGTCAACGTTTATGTGGGTACGGAGCAAAATGAAAAAGCAAAAATCCTGTTGTTTAAAGGCGTCCTTGAAGGTCAAAAAGAAAAAGCAAATCCAAGACGACTGTCCACTTATTACACCAATCTCGGCGTGATTTACCGCAAAGAATCCAAGTTTGACAGCGCCTTTTATTACTACACGCAGGCCCTTAATATCAAAAAAAACATCAAAGATTCAGTCGGCATTGCCACGGTGTATATCAATCTGGCTACCCTGCTCATCAAACAGGGAAAATACGCACAGGCCAAACCTTACATTGAAAAAAACATTGCTTTTCACAAAGCCATTCACTCCGACGAAGACTTGTGGTATGACTACGGAAATATGTCCGAAATTCACCTCAAATTGAATCAGCGCAAAGAAGCCGAATGGTATGTAAATGAGTGCCTCAGGATTGCGAAAAAAAGCGGTTCAAAGACCAAAGAACACTTTTCCATGAATTCTCTGGCCGACCTACACCGGTATTTTGGCGACTACAAAAAAGCCTATGAGTACTACGCCATTTACGATAGTTTGGGAAAAGAACTGATCAACGCCGAGACCAATAAATCCATTGCGCAACTGAGAGAGCAGTACGAATCCGAGAAAAAAGAGCAGGAAAATAAACTCCTCAATCAGCAATTAAAACAGGAACACCAACAGCGGCTCATCTTCGGCATCAGCTTTTTGGGCTTGCTGCTGTTTTCGGGCGTGATTGGGTATTTTTTGGTCAAGAATCGGCAAAAGAACAAAATGCTGAACGAAAAAAATGAGCTTATTGAGCGTCAAAATACCCGATTGTCGGACCTAAACCGCGAAAAGAATCAGCTCATCAGCATTGTATCTCACGATTTGAGCACGCCGTTTTTGGTGATAAACACGTGGAATTCCATCTTAAAGATGAACGTGGATGCCGCAAATACCAAAGCCCTGGAAGCCGTCAAAATCATCGAAAAAAGTGCCAAACAGGGAATGAACTTGATACAAGACGTACTAAACGTTGAAAAAGCAGAAACCAACAAACACACTCTCCAGCTCGAAACCTTTGATTTGCAGACCCTAACACAGGAGGTACTCGACGAGTTTGAGGAAGCAGCCCACGCCAAAAATATTCAACTGCTTTTTGACCCAGCCCCTCAGCCTTTGCATCTCCTCTCCGACCGACACTTGGTGCAGCGGGTACTTGAAAACCTCCTCTCCAACGCCATTAAATATTCCAATCCAAACGGCCGTGTGTGGGTCAGTGTCGAAAAAAAAGACGATACCATGGTACTGCACGTCAAGGATGAAGGCATTGGCATCGAAAGCGAGCACCTACCCCATTTATTTGAAAAATACAATACGGCCTCAGCCGCCACCACTGGTAAGTCATCTACGGGCTTGGGACTGAGCATTGTAAAACGGATTTTGGACGAAATCGGCGGAATCATTCTTTGCAAAAGCGAACCCGGAAAAGGAACAGAATTTACGGTTCGATTGGCGGTGTAAGTAAAAAATAGGAATAATTTCAAAGCCAAAAAATCAACCTAAATCGCAATTAACTTAACGATTATGACTATGAAACCACTAAAAGCTCCCATCTACTTCTTCCTTCTTGTAGGCATCAGTTCATTTACGATGACGACAGGTAATGTTATCCAAAATAATATGAGTGGAACGATAAATGTCACTTAAAATTATCCCTAAATTGCAATAGATATACCAACCCATTATTCTCAGCACAAATGATACAGTATTTTACGCTGCCCGGCTACGGAAACTCTCCCGCCCAGCATTGGCAAACTCATTTTGAACAACAATTGAGCAATTGTCGACGAATAAATCAGAAAAGATGGACGGGGGTAACCTGCGAAGATTGGACGAGCGAAATTGAAAAAACGCTGAAAGACCTCGACACCTCCGAGACAATCTTGATCACGCACAGCCTTGGCGGGATTGCCTTGGCGCATTGGGCGGCCAAACATCCCCAAAAAATCAAAGGTGCCATGATTGTGGCCCCTCCCGATATCGACAACCCCTACATGGATTTGTCACTGCAAAGTTTTGCACCCATCCCGCTGCTCCCTCTCCCTTTTCCTTCGGTAGTGGTCGCCAGTACCAACGACCTCTGGACCTCCATGGAGCGGTACAAGTTCTTTGCCGAATCTTGGGGTAGTAAACTGGTTTCCATCGGCGACGCAGGCCACATCAACGTCCATTCTGGTTACGGACGCTGGGACGAAGGCTTGGAAATTCTCAAAATGCTCGTTTGATAGGTTTTGTTGGTGAAAAAACACCAATAAAGCGCACAAAACACCACCAAAGGCACAAAAGACCCAATTCTGGTTTCAAACGGATTGGGGTCTTATTTTTTTATCAGCTGATGGGTGGTATCCCTAACTGAGGGTGGAATGCGCTTCATCAAAGACTCCAAAGATTCTATCTTTCGGTACAATACCTGAATTTCTTTGCTCTTTTTCTTATCCTCCAGATAGTCAAAAAGGATGTGGTCAAACGCAAGCAATATAAGAACCAGTGCAAAACAGGAGGGTGATACCCTTATACCGTCAAATTTGTCTTTTAAAAATTTAAGCATTATTGTACGCTCCTTCTCTTTTCTAAGTTGCCACGCATAGAGGCTCCCCAATTTAACAACTTCATTTCCACGGCCTGTGATACAGATTTCGTACTTATGTGCCTCTGCCCTGTCGGCACAAACGACACATATCCTATTCTCAGCCAATCGGTTAAGTACTCTTTTTATTTCTTCTTTATTGCACTGTTGTACGGTTGTCAGTTGTTCAATCAATAGCCCAATATTCAATCTACCGTTATGTTTGGCCACGATTTTAATAATTTGCTCAGCCATTGCAAACTGTGTTTCAGTAAGCGTCGTCATTCTGGAATACCTTAAACTTTACCGACCATTTCTGATTGAAATGGCCCTATCAATGATTTTAGTTAAGTGATATTAGGGGCAATTAATTCAATGTATACCATAAATACAACCGACAGTCTATTTTTTTGGACTTTTTGGAATAATTCAACCAGCCAAAAAAAAGCCCACTTTTAAGGTACTCCTTTTGATTGTTAATGTACCTTTTTTAGTTCAAAAAACAGAAATCAATATAAATACGCTACCTAGTATACGTTAGTTCGTTTACCCATAAAAAATCTAGCGCTACATTACTGGCAAAAACAAATAACCCCAAAGAGCATGAAGGTTTTCCTTTGAGTTTTTAGTGGTTAATAATCTTGTCACGTTTTTTTGTAGATTCACCAATAGCCCCTAATTTGGATAACTTTATGAAACTGCAATTTAAAACTTACTACCCTGCAACAAACAGCCTATAAACCTATCAACAGCCGCAACAACATTACAGAAATCGACGCTTGATTGAGATCCGATTTAAGGGCCTATCTATCTAAATTTCAAACCCTTACTTCCAAATCCCCAACTCGTTCGCTTCATTGGGGATACGCCCGAATCGTGGAGTAGAAAGCGAATCCTGAAAGTGAAATAACGTTAGCTTCCCCTCCCTCCTTTCCACACCAGCCAGCCCGCAAGCCCCAATTCTCCAAGGGCCATTGGCGCACTCAAGACGGCGTCTACCGTGGCTTTGTAATGCTCATAATTTGGCAAAAGAAGCTGCGCCATATTGGCAAAAAGGTAACAAACCGACGCCACAAGCATTAAGATTCCCAGAATTTTGGAAATAAAACCTGACCGGAGCATCAAATAACCCAGTAAAAACAAATGACCGCCAAAAACAATTAACCCCAACGACCACATCGCCAAAAAAGCCCTAAAACTGGTCATCGTCAAGGACACACTTTGCGCCTGGCCCGTTACTTCTGGTAAAATATCCACCAGACTCAACAAAGCAACACCCAACAAAGCGGCGTAGACCAAGCGCAACCACGCCGAAAGCAACGACAATGATTCATTGACCTGCTTCATAAAAATATAAAGTGCCCAAGCCACTACCACATCCAGCATCAGAATGATGACAAACGAAAACAGCACCCAGCGAAACAGGGTCGTCGATTCGTTCAGGTTTTTCAGCGTGGCGGGGCCATCGTTGGCCACGTAGATATTTCCAAATCCGTACCCGTAGGCAAATCCCGCAATGAGGGCCATTGCAATCAGTGAAAGGCCCGCCACGAGGGCCATTTTGGGGTTTGTTTGGTGTATTCTGGTATCCATTTTTTTGCTTTTTTGTGAATGATGGCCCAAAATTACCGCCCGCAAATTCTCTATCCATTGACTTTGGGTAAGAAATGAAATCGGGCCAAACTTCTACCCCACCCGATACCCCAAACTCTGCTTAATGACCTTCAACGAAAAAGTACTGTTGAGCGTGCCGATGTTTTCGATTTTAGAGAGTTTGTTGCGCACAAAACCGTGGTATTCGTCCAGACTTCCCATGTTTATTTTCAACAAAAAATCTACTTGACCCGCCATGTGATAGCATTCCTGCACCTCTTCTAGCTTTTGAATTTCTTTTTCAAAGTTTTCGATAAACGCCTTGTCGTGGTAGCGCATCGACACCTGACAAAAAATCGTGATGGGCTGCCCCAACAGTTCTTTGTCCAGAATGGCCACGTATTGTTTGATAAAACCGAGGTTTTCCAGCCGCTTGATGCGTTCATACACAGGCGACAGCGTCAGGCCGAGCCGAGCGGCCAATTCTTTGGTGGTTAGCTTCGCATCGGCCTGCAAGAGGCGGAGCAGTTTCTTGTCGATGTCGTCGAGTTGTTCCATACCGAAAATTTTTCTTTCTATACTATCTTCTTTTAATACAATTCAATAAAAATAACTTCATTATAAATAATATACCACAATATTAACTGATTTTACGGTACTATTTTACAAATTCTAACGGCCTAACTACTTTTGTGCCGTGAATTACACTTCATCATTCTTCCAAAAATCAGTTACTCAACACCCATTGAACCATGAAGAACGAAACCATTTTAGTCATCGGGGCCAACGGGCAAATCGGCACGGCACTTTTACCACGCCTCCAAACAATGTACGGATTCGGTAACGTCATCGCTACCGATATTCGCCAAACGGGACACGAGGAAGCCATCTTTGAAGTTTTGGATGCCACCAACGTAACGGCACTGGCCGACATCGTTCAGCGGCACGGTGTTACTCAAATTTATCACTTAGCGGCCGTACTCTCGGCCAAAGGCGAAGCAGACCCATTGTGGGCGTGGAACCTCAACATGCAGACTTTACTCAACGTTTTAGAAATAGGCCGAACGTTTAATCTAAACAAGGTTTTTGTACCGAGTTCAATTGCCGCCTTCGGCGAACATGCCCCCAAAGAAGAAACGCCGCAGTCTTCCGTCTTGGACCCCGCCACGGTCTACGGCATTAGCAAAGTAGCCGCCGAAAATTGGTCGGTGTATTACCACAAACGCTACAAATTGGATGTACGCTCGCTGCGTTATCCGGGCGTTATCAGCTACCAATCCATGCCCGGTGGCGGCACCACCGACTACGCCGTGGCCATTTACCACGAAGCCATTCAAGGTCATCATTTTGAATGTTTTTTGGCCGCCGACACCCGTTTGCCCATGATTTACATGGACGACGCGCTCCGCGCCACGCTGGAATTAATGGAAGCCCCCGCCGATAACATCACCATTCGTACGTCTTATAATTTAGCGGGTATGAGCTTTACCCCCGCCGAATTGACGGCCTCTATTCAGCAGCATTTCCCTGATTTTAAGGTAACTTATGCGCCCGATTTTCGGCAAGCCATCGCTGATTCATGGCCCAAAAGCATTGACGATTCGGTTGCGCGGCAAGATTGGGGCTGGAAACCCGCGTTTGATTTACCCAAAATGACGCACGAAATGATTACCCATCTTAACGAATTGTATCACGTAACTGCTTAACACCATGTACGGAAGCATCAAAGAAGACCTTCAAAAAGAATTGGCCGCCATCAAAGAAGCGGGCCTTTATAAAACCGAACGCATCATCGTTACGCCCCAATCTTCCGTGATTGCGGTGCAGGACGGACGCGAAGTACTGAATTTTTGCGCCAATAATTACTTGGGACTTTCCTCTCACCCAGAGGTGATTCAGGCCGCCCACGAGGCACTCAATACCCACGGTTTTGGGATGTCGTCGGTGCGGTTTATTTGTGGCACGCAAGACATCCACAAAGAACTCGAACGCCAAACGGCAGAGTTTGTCGGAGCCGAAGATTGCATTTTGTACGCGGCGGCATTCGACGCCAACGGCGGAGTTTTTGAACCGTTATTGGGCGAAGAAGACGCCATCATTTCCGATGAACTCAACCACGCTTCCATCATCGACGGTATCCGTTTGTGCAAAGCCAAACGTTTTCGGTACAAACACAACGACATGGCCGATTTGGAAGCGCAACTTCAAGCCGCTGCCTCCTGCCGACGGGTATTGATTGTCACCGACGGCGTCTTTTCGATGGACGGCACCATTGCACAGTTGGATAAAATCTGCGATTTGGCCGACCAATACGGTGCCATGGTCATGGTAGACGAATGTCATGCCAGCGGTTTTATGGGCAAAACGGGCCGTGGCACGCCCGAGCACAAAAACGTATTGGGCCGCATCGATATCATCACGGGCACGTACGGAAAAGCCCTTGGCGGCGCGTCGGGTGGGTTTACGGCGGCGCGGAAAGAGATTGTGGAATTGTTACGCCAACGTTCGCGGCCGTATTTATTTTCCAATACATTAGCACCTTCCATTGTAGGCGCTTCGCTCAAAGTGTTGGAATTGCTGCGGGCCTCGACCGCCCTGCGCGACAAGCTCGAAGCCAACACGCGTTACTTCCGCGAGGCCATGACCGCCGTTGGGTTTGATATTTTGCCCGGCGAACATCCGATTGTGCCCATCATGCTTTACGATGCGCCATTGGCTCAAGAGTTTGCCAAACAATTGTTGGAAGAGGGTATTTACGTCATTGGGTTCTTTTATCCCGTCGTGCCCAAAGGCAAAGCCCGCATCCGCGTACAGATTTCGGCGGGGCATGAGCCAGCACACCTTCAACGTGCCGTGGCGGCGTTTACGCAAGTGGGACAAAAATTAGGCGTAATTCCAGTGACCGAAACCGTAGAAAATTAACGTTCACACTGTTCCTATCAACCCCAAGCCGGGCTACCTACGTAGTTCGGCTTTTTTGATAGATAAAAAATAGGATGGATAGTAACGTTGGTTTCTCAAAATCAACGAGAGGGTTGCTCACAACTCCGCGAAATCTCCCAATTAAACATAGCACTTTATTCCCCAAATTTAGGGCTCACAAACTCCCATTCTTTAAGATGCGAGGGCACATGCTCTCGCTGTAAGATGGCGTCAAATTGGCGCAATAATTCAGGATACTGCGCGGCTACATTGGTGGTTTCACTTTCGTCTTTGCTTAAATCGTACAACTCCCAAGGGCCTTTACGATTTTTACGAACGTTGGTTTTTACGGCTTTCCAATTGCCCATCCGAATCGCCAATTGCCCGCCTTTTTCGGGATATTCCCAATAGATAAATTCACGTTTTTTCTGTTTGTCTTTTTGCCCCAACAAGGTCGGTAGAAATGGCACGCCGTCTGTGTCCAACGGTTGTTTATATCCTGCTACTTCGGCCAGCGTTGCCATTACGTCGTACTGCACCGACACGAGGTCAGTCACTTTTCCGGCGGGAATACGTCCCGGCCAACGTGCAATCATCGGCTCCCGGATGCCGCCTTCGTAGACATCCATTTTTAACCCCCGCAGGTTAGAAACACTCCTAAAAAAGGCCGCTTCTACCCCACCGTTGAAGGTAGCACCGTTGTCGCTCGAAAACATAACAAGGGTGTTGTCGTCCAGTTTCAGTTCTTTCAACAACTGCATCAACGCGCCCACTTGCTTGTCCATATGCGTAATCATGGCCGCATACGTAGCGCGTGGATGAGGCGTGGAGGCATAATTTTGTTGTCCCAAATACGGTTTTTCTTCAAATTTTCCGATGTATTCCTCCACCGCCGACGCGGGGGCTTGCAACGAAACGTGCGGAGCCGTAAAAGGCAAATACAGGAAAAAAGGCCTATTTTGGTTTTCACGCACAAAAGCCAATGCCTTTTCGGACATTTTGTCGATGGCGTAGTCGTTGCCACGATAATAGGCAAACGCTTCTTTAGTGGCAGTTTCGGGCGTTAGGCGACGGTGAACATCAATGTAGGTATTGTTTAAAGGAACCGATTTTCCGTTTTCCCATAAGTGCGTAGGATAAAAATTATGGGCCTGTTTTTGGTCTAAATACCCATAAAAATAATCAAACCCCTGTTGGTTGGGGTTGCCAGTGGTATTGGCCATGCCCAAGCCCCATTTGCCGATGCAAGCGGTTTTGTACCCCGATTGCTGCAACATCCGCCCAATGGTAAACGTGCCCGGATACAGCGGCATTTGTCCGCCTTCTAACGAATCGGCAAAGCCGCCCAACTCATAATTGCCACGAATGTATGAATGCCCCGCGTGTTTTCCAGTCAACAATTGGCACCGAGCAGGCGCACACACGGGTGTACTTGTGTAGTGTTGCGTAAACCGAATGCCTTCAGCGGCGATTTTATCAAGGTGCGGCGTGCGGATTTTCTGTTGGCCGTAGCATCCAAGTTCGGCGTAGCCCATGTCGTCGGCATAAATGTAAATAATGTTGGGTTTATTGGCTGGAGGCATAAAACTTACCGACACGTAGCCGACCGCAAGAACAAAAGCAAAAACTAGGGCGCGAAACATAGAGAAATAAATGGGTGAATGAAACCTTTAAAATAAAGGCAATTTACCCCAATTGATACTCACAAAACCTCATTTCTAACTAAACTACTATGGCTCATTTCGACGCTATTCGGGTGGTTTTACCCCATCTTATGATTAAATATTTAGTACTTGAACGTTTTTAGCCTTTACTTTGCACTTTACAATTTTATCCTTAATGATTGCAGTCATTCAACGCGTGTCGGAAGCCTCCGTCACCATAGAAGGCCGAATAAACGGCCAAATTCAACAGGGTTTTTTGGTACTTTTGGGTATTACGCACACCGATACCGACGAAGATACTGAATGGTTGGCCAAGAAAATTGTCGGTATGAGAATCTTCTCCGACGCCGAAGGAAAAATGAACCTTGACCTCAAATCCATTGACGGCAACATACTGCTTATCAGTCAGTTCACACTACACGCGAGTACAAAAAAAGGCAACCGCCCATCGTTTATCGAAGCCGCGCGGCCCGAAGTCGCCGTTCCTTTGTACAACCGAATGATTCAACGCCTTGCGGAAGAACTGGGTCGCCCAATTCAAACAGGTGAATTTGGGGCCGACATGAAAGTATCCCTGCTCAACGACGGCCCCGTCACGATTGTGATTGACTCCAAAAATAGGGTTTAATTATTTCGGAAGATTATCGTACTTTCATCATTTAAAACCCTTCGAGTCTCCCCATTCATTTGAGTAAAAACAGACGGGAATTTTTAAATTTATATTTCCAATTCGTTCTTAATTATGTCTTTTCTTCAACGTCTATTTTCCGGAAACACACACCGAATTTTTAAATGGCTAGCGACCGATATGCACTCCCATTTATTGCCCGGAATTGACGATGGAAGCCCCGATATGCCCACCACGCTCCACTACCTCACCGAATTGGAGGCGCTGGGGTATCAAAAAGTGATAACTACGCCGCACGTAATGCGGGAATTATACCCCAACAAACCCAACAACATCAAGGCCCTCGCCGCTAGGGTAAACGAGGAAATCACCGCCGCAGGTTTGAAAATTAAACTGGAGGCGTCGGCTGAATACATGCTAGACGATGGGTTTGATACCCTGCTGGAAAATGACCAGTTGATTCCCATTGCCAACCGCTACGTGCTGGTTGAAATGTCGTACGTGGCACCGACGCTTAATTACGAAAACACGATTTTTAAAATTCAGGCGCAAGGCCTGATTCCGATTCTGGCCCATCCCGAACGGTATAATTATCTATCCATGAACGACTTTGAGCGAATAAAATCGCTCGGCTGTTTGTTGCAGGTAAACTTGCTTTCATTAGTGGGTTATTACGGAAAACACACCCAAGCGATGGGTCAACAACTTGTTCAGAACAAACAGGCGTCTTTTTTAGGAACGGATTTGCACCACAGCCGTCATTTGGAAGCACTCAAGGGAATCTCTTCGCACAGCAAATTAGTGCGCCTGATTGAAAATACCGAGTGGTTAAATGCGAAACTTTAGGATAACCACTCACGGCAATTATTTTTTACTCACAAAGCGGTTTCCTTTGATGTAAAAACGATACGGCAAATCTGCCCCTTGCGTAATGCCGATGCGCGTCGTGGTTACCACCTCAAAATCAGTCTGTTTTGGGGGAGTAATGTAGAGAGCATCGTCCAAAAGCGAGCTACCATTGTGACCCGCGAGGCTAATTCCCATGGCCTGCACCAGTTTTGCCGGCCCGCTGCAAAGTTCACGTAGCGAAAACGCCATCGACTTGTGCCACTTTCTTTCTGCCCGTCGGAGTTCCATCAATTCAATCCCCTCGGTAGGTTCCAAAGCGCGAATCAACACCGCTTCCCCTTTTCCTTCTTCGGCACTGACGATGTTGACGCAGTGATACATACCATAAATCAGGTACACATACACCGAACCTGCCGGGCCAAACATGGCAGCGTTTCGTACCGTTTTTTTTCGGTAGGCGTGGCAAGCGGGGTCTCCTGTCAGGTAGGCTTCGGTTTCTACGATGATGCCCGCGGTGCGCCCTTCGGGACTTTCGTGTACCAACTCACAGCCCAACAGCTGTTTTGCCAAAGATAATGTTTCGTATTTTTGATAAAATTGAAGGTCCAAACGTTGCATAAATAAATGCCTTTTTAGCGCAAATTTTGCATTTTTTTTATAACAAACCCTTGAATAATTCTGTTTTTAACTTTGCCGAGTAGTCACCGATGTTTATCTTTTTTTGTTAAATTTGACATTCGGTCTCAATAAACAACGAATGCGCTACTCTATTTTTTTGGCCTTTGGTTTGGTAGGTTTGTGTTTGGTGGCACAGGCTCAACGCATCTTTGGAGGGCAGATTGACCGGCGCTATCAGTCTACAAATACTGCCTATGCTTATGAAGTGGGCTGTACTTTCTTTGCCGACCAAGCGGGTTATGAAGCCCTCCCGAATCGTCTCCGTTTTGGCATTTATCGAAAAAAAGACAATGAACTAATTGAAACGTTTTTTGCCGACAAAAGCAAAGACATAAGCGGTACAAAATCAGCCACTGCCTGCAACAAAAGCGAAAAGACAGACTATATATTTGTCCATTACAACCAAAGCTTAATTCTCAAACCCGATAAATATTCTGACCCCGACGGTTACTACATTATTAACAATCCCGTCGGCAACCGAAACCCCACCGAAAACGTCGTATCTTCCAACATTGTACTCTATCATTGGTTTTCACCTCAGTACCTATGGGAATATTTTGATACCCTAGAACCGGGTAAAACCACGCCGCAGTGGACCCCCGATTCATTCAATTATTTTTGTACCAACGAAAACACTAATTTCAGTCTCCAAGTAGGCTCCAATCCGATCAAAACAGGCCTAGGACTCGGAAATTACACCATCCTTCTCCAAAACACCTCTCCACTTACGGGTGATTCAACCGCCAAAGTTCGCTACCGAACCGTGGATTGGAAAGCGGGATTCTCCCAAAATCAAATGTTGCCTGGGGGGAATTTTTACCTGCCGAACATGTTTTGGATCACCGCCCAAGGAATTGCTAATTTATCCATCTCGGCAAAACCTACCAAAGCAGGGGTCTACTCCGTCGGTTTTTTAATCAAACACAGCCGCAACGGTGTTCCGTTGAGCGAAATATACCGCGAATACCAAATCAAAGTGGAAGATTGCCTTACGCCTCCGCCTGCCACCATTCGAATCAGCGAGGTGAATCGCCCCAGCGCCGTGGCTTCTGCCAAGGTCTGCGATGGCAAAGCCGTTCAGCTCAATGCAGGGGCCAGACAGCCTAATATTACTTACGAATGGTTCAAAGACGGGGCCGTGATTGCGGGACAAAAAGATTCTATTTTGGTGGTAAAAGAAGGTGGCGCCTACACCGTAACGTTGACAAAAAAAGGGGCCTGTAACACCAATACCTCGTCGCCTGCCTTCATCACGATTGTGCCCAACCCAAAAGTGTTGATTGAATCTTCCGTGCCAAGCGGCTTGTTGTGCTCTGGTGGCTCTCTAAAACTATCGACCTTGACCTCCGAGCCATCGGTCAAGTTTCAATGGCTTCGCGATAGTGTGGCCATCGCGGGGGCAACTGATTCAACCTTTAAAGTAACGCAGATAGGGCAATACGCCGTAGCCATTACCGACCAAAACGGCTGCCAAGGGCAATCCACTCCGCTAAGTATTAGATTGGATAGCACCGTTAAAGTAAGCATCAACGTGATTCCCGTCAGGTGCAGCAATGACACGAATTTAGTTGCGTTGATTGGCACGCCAGCGGGGGGTAAATTCAGCGGTGATGGTGTGAACAAAAATGCCTTTTCACCCAAAAATGCGGGCGTGGGAGCGCACCCGATTTCTTACCTACTCGACGACCCCAAGGCCTGCCTAACGGGCACCGTCATCGAGACCGCCGTTGTGCTCGCCTCGCCTCCGCTCGAATTGGGTCCCGACCAATTCATTTCATCGGTTGGGGGAGTGCAGTTGAATCAAAATAACGCACTGGACGCCTCCAATGGCTTTAATTTTCAATGGACGCCCGCCTTGGGGCTGTCGTCGTCCGCCGTTGCCAGTCCTTACGCAAACCCTGAGCAAACCACCTCATATCAACTCACCGTCAGCAGTTCCAATGGTTGTACAAGTAAAGATACCATTACGGTCAACATCGTGCAGGGGGTCTATATTCCCGATGCCTTTACTCCCAACGGCGACGGAATCAACGATACTTGGGAGCCCCGAGGATTGGAGGAATTTCCAGCGGCTGAAATCAAGATTTTTGACCGGTGGGGACACGCCATTTACAATTCTACAAAGAACAACAAACAGCCTTTCGACGGTACATTCAACGGGATTTCGTTGCCGTCAGGAAACTACGCGTACCAAATTCGTACCCAATCCGAAGGGCATATCTTTCGGGGGAATTTGTTGATTTTGAGGTGAGTTTTTTGAGGGGGTATTGCAATCTGTGGTCTTTCATATACTTTTTTAACGGTAAGCAAAGACATGCTCAAACTTTTAGACAAAATAAGACCCAGGCCAGGAATGTATATCGGATATCACAGTCCGACTCATCTTGATTCTTTTCTATCAGGTTTTTCTTTCGCGACTAATTTTCAATCCTCGGAAATTGAACAACCCAACTTTGATGACTTCCATGACTGGATGGATTGCCAAAAGACTAAATTATTATGAGTCGACAAGTGGTTGGGCGCATATGATTGAGGACCAACGAGAAGATAAGGAAGAGGCCTTATGGCTATTCTTTGAACTGCTTGACGAGTTTAGAGGCATTTCACATGAGGTAATATATTCAACTGATTATTTACCCCATTACAAACTTGATACCAGTTGGCGCGGCCATAGCAGGCAGAAAAAAGTTCGTGGAACTTTTAAAGCAGTTCCAAAACCGCGACCAGCTACATTAATTATCAGGAAAATGATTTTAGAGGAAAGTTGGTATTCCCTCATTGCATTGAATGAGAAAAATGAAATCTTAGATATTAGAACTTCGCTTGATTTAGGGAATATTTATGAGCGGGGGTTGAGCATTTATGGTATAGAGTTCGATAAGTGGAAATAAAAACGAGTACTAATAGGGTTTTTGCATCCGCTTAAAAGTCGACCTACGACCAACATTGCAAATTTTTGTTTCCAAATTTAGAAACTTTACTTATTTTAGTGACGTTTATCATCTACATTACAAATGAGG
This sequence comes from Runella aurantiaca, assembly GCF_003339505.1. Classification (GTDB taxonomy): domain Bacteria; phylum Bacteroidota; class Bacteroidia; order Cytophagales; family Spirosomataceae; genus Runella; species Runella aurantiaca. The sequence continues at coordinate 474,436 of NZ_QPIW01000001.1, read as the reverse complement.
TATTTTGAGACAAGGTTTATGGAAGAAGCAAACGAGTTTATAGGTGAGCTTGACCCAAAGACCATCAAAAAAATATTATACAATATTGATCTTGCTGAACAGACGAACGATCCGAAATTGTTCAAGAAACTACAAAATGACATTTGGGAACTTCGGACAAAATTTGCAGGACTTCAAATCAGGTTGCTTGCATTTTGGGACAAGTCAGACAACAAAGCAACACTGGTAATTGCTACCCACGGTTTCATAAAAAAGGTTGATAAAGTGCCAGCGAATGAAATTGTCCGAGCAGAAAAGCTGAGAGATAGGTATTTTCAAAATAAATCAAAAAAGTAATCATATGGCAACGGAAGAAATCAAGACCTATTCACTAACCGAAATGAAGGACAGTTATATCGGCAAAGTTGGGACCACTGACCGTGACGAATACGAATACGAACTTCGCATGGATGTGTTGGGGAAAATGATTAAATCTGCGAGACAAAAACGCCACTTGACACAGGAAGAACTTGGTAAACTCGTTGGGGTGCAGAAGGCTCAAATTTCTAAACTGGAAAGCAGTGCTAACAGTGCGACAATTGATACCGTTTTAAAAGTTTTTAGGGCATTGAAAGCAGAAATTAATTTTAACGTAAAACTCGAAGACGATTTTGTTAAACTCACCTAACAGAAAAACCAAACGCATAACAGCACATTGACAATAGGGAAGTTCCAGGCTTCCCTTTTCATGCCAAATCTGCGTCACCCTACGCCAACAAATCAATAATATCCTCTTTGGTCAGGGATTTTACAAAGCTTTCTTCGGTGGTAATCAGTTCGTTGAAAAGTTTTTGCTTGCTTCGCTGCAAGTCCAGAATTTTTTCTTCTACCGAGTTTTTGGTAATGAATTTGTAGGTAAAAACGGTCCGTTGCTGCCCAATGCGGTGGGCGCGGTCAATGGCCTGCGCCTCAATGGCCGGGTTCCACCACGGGTCCAAAATAAATACGTAATCGGCGGCTGTGAGATTCAAGCCCAAGCCCCCCGCCCGGAGCGAAATGAGGAAGATTTTTATTTCATCATTTTCCTGAAAAAGTTCTACTTGAGCCTGACGGTCGGTCGTGGAGCCATCCAGATACGCGTACCGAATGCCGCGCGTATCCAGATAACGCCGTAAAATGGTAAGATGGCGAATAAATTGACTGAATATCAACACCTTATGGTCTCCTGCCAACAACTCTTCCAACTTTGCTTGAATTTCTTCCAACTTGCCCGATTCGCCCTCATATTCTTCATCAATCATGCGTGGGTGATTGGCAAGTTGTCGCAGCTTCGTCAACCCCTGTAATACTATAATCTGCGACTTGGCAATGCCTTCTTCCTCAATCTGTTCTAAAATATAGTTACGATAATACGACTTGGTCTCTTCGTAGCGCTGCTCCTGCTCCTCCACCATGTCGCAATAATGGACACTCTCCACTTTGGGAGGTAAATCCAAGGCAACCTGCGACTTATGCCGGCGCAACAAAAACGGTTTTATCAGGGCATACAGCTTTTGCGAGCGCTTTTCGTCGTTGTGTTTTTCAATCGGCACCTGAAAATGCGACCTAAAATACGATTGACTACCCAACAAACCGGGGTTCACAAAAGTCATTTGCGTCCACAAATCCATGGTCGTATTTTCGAGTGGCGTTCCCGTTAAAATCAACCGATTGCGGGCATCCAACTGCATCACAGCCTTGGTAATGTGCGACGATGGGTTTTTGATGGCCTGCGATTCATCCAAAATAATGTAATGAAATGGATAGTTTTTCAGCATATCGATGTCAATACGCACGATGCCGTAGGAGGTCAGAATCAAATCGTAATCGTCGAACTGACGAGGATTTTTATCGCGGTAAGTGCCAGTATAGACCAATACCCGCAATTGGGGCGTAAAACGTCGCGCCTCCAGTTGCCAGTTGTACAACAGCGACGTTGGCATCACCAGCAGCGAAGGTCGATTGGCTCCTTTCTCTTTTTGGTACTGCAACAGGGCCAAGGTGGTCACGGTCTTGCCCAAGCCCATGTCGTCGGCCAAACAACCGCCAAAACGATAGCTATTCAAGAAATTAATCCAGTCATACCCCGCTTTTTGATACGGGCGCAAGGTACCCACAAAACCTTCGGGCAACGGATTTTCGTCGATTTCCTTAAAGTCGCGCAGTTGTTCCAATTTACGGCTCATGATTACCTTGGCGAGGCTATCTTCCGCAAATTCCTGAACGAGGGCCAAGTGGTGCTTACGCAACAAAAACTGCTGACTGTCAGGGTCATATTCGGCAAATGCAAACAGTTCGGAATACGCCGTCAGCCACGCTTCTGGGATAATAGCTATCTCACCGTTGGGCAACGTAAATTCCTTTTTACGGGCCAAAATCAGGTTTTTAAGCTTTATAAACGGAATCTCAAACTCTCCGAAACGTACCTTGGCGTAGATGTCAAACCAATCGCGACCTTCTTCAAACGAAATATCAATGGAGGAATACCCCAAAAAGTACTGCTTCCCGTTTTCGGCACTCTGCCGAATCTGAATTCCCGCTTCTTTCAACGTAAAATGGTGGGTTCTGAGCCATTCAAAGGCCTCGCTTCGGGCCATTTTTTTGCGCCCCTGCAACATATCCAACCCCAAACCTTTGAGCAACAGCACCTTGGCTTTTTCGACGCGAATGTCCCGCCTCACTTTATGAAAGAGGTAAGAATCTCCGCTTTTTTCTAAACTCACGTTGGCATTGGCCGCAAAACTATCAAATTTAAACAAGAAATTTCCGTACCGAAACGACAATTCAAGCACTACTTGCGACGTGTCGTCGGTGGCAAGGGTGTCGTCATCATCCGTCGGTTCAAACAACGTGGCCACCTTATTTGAAGTGGACGTCAGCTCCGTCAGATGCAGAATGGGAATCAGCTCGGCGGTCTCGTATTTTATCTCAAACCCATCGGCATACACTTCATAAGCCGCCACCAAAGGCACCACAAATCGCTGGAAATACTGCTCTTCGACCGTGCGAGGAATAATGATTTGGGGTTTGGTCAAAAACGGGCGTATTTTTTTCCCATCCACCGATTGGTCAAAATGGTATAATTTGTCCTGAATCAACAGCCACGCGGGTTCATCACAGACCAGCAACGCATTCTGATTTCGAATATTCAGGCGTTCGCCCGCATATTTTATGTTGGGATAATAATGCGTATTTTCTTCGTTCCGCTTAAAATGAAAATAAACTTTGGCCCGCTCAGGCATCCATTGAATTTTTTTCCAAGCAGGATTTCCGTCGGAGCCCATCACGTACAAATCCTTGGATTTCAGGCGCTCCAGTATATCTACTTTCCACTTTTCAATGTAGCCCGCAATGGCCTCTTGTATCTGTTTGTCACCTTTTTGGGGGTCGTATACTTTCAGAAAAAAATCTAATGCGGGGAGTTTTTTTGGGTTGAATTTTTTAAAAATGGTATCCTGCTGAATCGCATCAATGGCCTTCACCAATTCAAAATCATTTTCATCTAATCCTTTCGAAAATTCAGCCACATTTTTGGAGGAAACAATCTGATTTAGCAGCGTGAGTTCACCTTTTCCATTGACCTGCACTACGTAAGACCCAAACAAATACCCGAGATACTCGTGCTGAAAAAGAGAATAAACAATTGAAAAAGGCTGAGTAGTAGCGACTTTCATACTAAAATTTTACCGAACAAAAGGAAGAGATTTATCCAAAACCTACATCCAAAAAGTAGAGCCACTTTTCGAACGTTTACAAATATACGCCCGGAGTACCTTACAAACAAGTATTGAATCCAACTAAAAGAAAAAAGCGACCGAAGCCGCTTTTTTCTGATATCATCATAGGTTTTTAGCGAGAAAAGTAGTGTGATTGCTTCTCTGACAACGATACAAATGTCGCCTTTTCTTTCTTAAAATAAATATACCCTTTTTTCCACAATTTGTTCTGTTTTAACATTTTGACAATATTTGTGTAAGAATACGCGACAATCAAGCATGAAAACCGAGTACGAGAACATCACCCCCGACAAAGGAAGCTCTTTTAAAGTACTGCGCTGGCGCTCACATGAAGATCGTTTTTTTTGGCACCAACACCCCGAATATGAAATCGTTTATATCCACAAAGGCACAGGAAAGCGGCACATCGGACAGCACCTTTCGCACTTTGAAGAGGGCGCTTTGATGTTTATTGGCCCCAATATTCCGCACCTCAATTTTGGTTATGGTGCCGACAATGAGCACGAAGAAATTGTCATTCAGTTACGCCATGATTTTCTGGGAGAATCTTTTTTGCAAAGTCCCGAACTTCACGCCATCAAACGTCTTTTTGAATTGTCGAAACAGGGCCTCAATTTTCACGGAAAAACCCAACGAAACGTAGCCTCACAAATGTTGCGGATGCCGTCGCTCAATTACTTTGAACGACTCATTCAATTATTACTGATTTTGCAGGAATTGGCTACCACAAAAGAATATAATTTGCTCAAAATAAACGGAATTTCGTACGAGCACAGCCACCGGGAAGAGGCCCGTATCCGACAAATCTATGCGTTTGTCGAAAAAAACTATCGCAGTGAGATTGATTTACAGACCGTTGCCGATTTGGCCAGCCTGACCGTCCCTTCGTTTTGTCGTTATTTCAAAAAAATAACCCAAATGACTTTCACCGATTTTGTGAATGAGTACCGGGTAAAACAAGCGTGTAAGATGTTTACCCAAAACCCGTCGGTTACGGATGTGTGTTATACCAACGGGTTTAATAACCTTTCCCATTTTACGAAAACCTTTAAGTCGGTGACGGGTAAAACACCCAGGGAATACAAGAAGGAATTAGTTTAATGATGCGGGGTGACGCGGGTTGCTCACAACCTGCGTCGAGGTTTCTCAAAACCTCGTTTTTGAATTTCTCAGATTCTTTAATAAACACAAAAGGGCTGTCTCAACGTATGAAACAGCCCTTTTACTGTGCAATTTATTTAGTTCAATTTCGCTACTGCTTCTTTGATTCGGCGACAAGCTTCTACTAGATTCTCATCAGAAGCCGCCGTTGAGATACGAACACACTTCGGAGCGCCAAAACCAGAACCCGCTACGGTGGCGACGTAGGCTTCATTGAGCAACCAAGTGCAAAAATCATCGGAGTCTTTGATGACAGTAGTCCCGTCAGATTTGCCGAAGTATTCGCTAATATCAGGGAAAGCGTAAAAAGCACCCTCGGGCATATTTACTTTGAAGCCTGGAATTTCTTTCAGTAGTCCCACCACCAAATTACGACGACGCTCATAAGCTTCGCACATTTCTTTAGCGGCATCTTTCGGCCCAGAAATTGCGGCCAAAGCGGCGCGCTGAGAGATAGAACCCGTTCCAGAAGTTACCTGTCCTTGGAGTTTTTCTACCCCGTCGGCAATCCATTTAGCGGCACCGATGTAACCGATGCGCCAGCCCGTCATGGCATAACCTTTTGCTACTCCGTTGACGGTAATAACGCGGTCGTGGATTTCGGGAATAGAACCGATGCTGAAATGACCTTGTGGAGTAAAGTTGATGTATTCGTAGATTTCATCGGCCAACACAAATACATTTTCGTGTTTTGCAATAACGGCGGCCAACGCGCGCAATTCAGCTTCAGAATAAACCGAACCCGTCGGGTTGTTGGGAGAAGCAAACATCACGATGCGCGTGCGCTCCGTAATGGCCGCCTCCAATTGGCTAGGCGTTACTTTAAAATTATTTTCAAAGCTTCCGTCAACGACCACCGATTTACCTTCCGCCAATTTAACCATCTCGGAATAGCTCACCCAGTAAGGGGCTAAAATAACCACTTCGTCACCGGGGTTGACCAATACCTGAATCACGTTGGCCAAAGAGTGCTTGGCTCCCGTTGAAACCACAATATTTTCGGCCTTCCAATTGATGTTATTTTCGTTTTTGAACTTATCGGCAATGGCCTTACGCAAATCAGCATAACCAGCCACGGGCGAATAGCCGTGGTAACCTTCGTCAATGGCTTGCTTTGCAGCTTCGCAGATGTGCTTAGGAGTCTTGAAATCGGGCTCACCGACGCTCAAGCTAATCACTTTATGGCCTTGGGCGGCCAATTCACGCGCTTTTTTGGTCATCCCTAAGGTAGAGGATTCTTCCAGCGCAATAATGCGGTCGGCCAACGAACCGGCCGTTTCAACAACAGCAGACATATTTGGTGGTTTAAAAAATTCGCCGCAAAATTACGATTCTGTCCAAAAACTTCCTATTTTTATTTAAAATTTATCAACCCAACCCCATGTCTGTTGCATATTTGCAAACACCACTCGGCATTGCGTACATTGAAGGAGATACCGACGGCATCCAAGTTGTTAGCATAAAAGATGGTACTTCTCTCCCTTCCAACCATCCTATACCAGAAGATTTAGCCCCCGCCATTCAGCAACTGACCGATTATTTCAATGGTAACAGAACAGTTTTTGATTTGCCGCTCAATCCACAAGGCACAGACTTTCAGAAACGGGTTTGGCAAGAATTACTCAAAGTACCCTATGGGCGAACGGTATCTTATTTAGATTTATCCCGCCGTTTGGGCGACGAAAAAGCGATTCGGGCCGTAGCCGCTGCCAATGGCAAAAACCCTATTTGGTTGATTATTCCCTGCCACCGTATTATCGGCACTGACGGTTCGCTCACGGGTTATGCAGGTGGACTTTGGCGCAAAAAATGGCTGATTGAATACGAAAAAGGAGGATTACAAGGAAGCTTATTTTAAGACTATGATTAAAACGTAAAAAAAGCAACGAAGAACATATTTGCTCCTCGCTGCTTCTTCAAACCTACTCCTAACTTTACTCCCTAACTACGCACCTGCACCTGGCATTACCACGGTGTCGATCACATGAATGACGCCGTTGCTTTGGTACACATCTTTGATGGTTACGGTCGACATACCGCCTTTTTCATCCGACAAAATCAATTTCTTCCCTTTCATCATTGCTTTCAACGTACCACCCTGTACCGTTTTGAAAGTGGCTGTACCTCCACCTGCTTTGATGGCCTCCGCAATTGCTTTTGAATCCATTTTTCCAGCCACTACATGATAGGTCAAAATGGTGGTCAATGTTCCTTTGTTCTCAGGCTTTACCAATGTTTCAACGGTTCCTTTGGGCAATTTATCAAACGCTCCGTTGGTGGGAGCAAATACGGTAAATGGACCCGCACTTTGTAAGGTTTCGACCAAACCCGCTGCTTTTACGGCGGCCACAAGGGTAGTGTGGTCTTTTGAGTTCACGGCATTTTCAACGATGTTTTTAGAAGGATACATCGGCGCTCCACCTACTTCTACGGTTTTTTCTTGGGCAAAAGAAGCGTTGATGAATAACGCCGACACGAGCAACATTGCGATTTTTTTCATGATTGTTTTTAAAATAAATTAAGTTTTTACAATTGGTTAGTATGTGTAATTTGACTTACAAACAGACTTACGGGAATCCTCTTTCACTTAGATTCAGCAAGGCCTTTTTTTTTCAAATCTCCCTATATCTAAAATACACAAAATGTTGATTTTCAATACATTAAACAACAAACTCTTTTAGGGATATACCAATGGAGCCCTTCAAACTAGAGCGGAAGGATTGAATAATTGCGAATGACGGTAAAGGGCAACAAGGGAACGCAAGCCCTCAACATTGAAAAAATGGTATTAGAGATTCTACAAATAATGCGGTTATAAATTGCTAATCAGCAATTAACACTCCCTGCAAGAATGAATCTAGCATCTCAAAATAGTTCTAACAGAAACTCGGGGAACAATCATTTCTTTCTTGAAATCAACGCCATGGTTAACCAGAAGAAATGGTTCTTTTAGGTCTAATTTTTTCAAATTTTCGAGGAAAATAACGAGCCGTATTGTATAAAATTACGGTTTGTTCCCTTTTGGCGACCTCTCGTACCCAATTTGTATAAAAAAGTTGACGATTAGCATATTTTTTGGTCACAAGGATGGTATAAAACAATTGTAAAATTAACGTCAACAGAAATATGGAAGGAACTAATTCAGTAATAGGGACTCAGTCGCATCCGCTCTATGTAAACATTCATATTGAAAGTAAAGAGTTAGCGATGATTGTGCAATTTTTATTGCAAAGCAATATCTATTTTAAGGTGGTCTCCCCCTCCTCAAATAGTACGCAATTGGAGAAGAGCAATGACTCACCTTCCAATTCTTTAAAAAAATCAGTAGTTAAACATCCTTTAAGTAAGTACAAAGACATTGAAAAAGTAGACTCTATACTTGACAATCACCTTGCGAATGGAAAAAACCCAGATATGCAGCAAGTATCTCAATCACTGGGGCTTTCAATTTCAGTTTTTAAACGTATTTTCAAGGAGACGTATGGAATGTCATTCTATGAATACTATTTGAGCAAAAAAATGACATATGCTGCAGAACTTCTTTTGAAAGGATTAAGAGGAGGATTAGTGTCAGAAATGATAGGTTATTCCCAACCAATCAAATTCACTAAAATGTTTAAAAAACACTTTGGAATAACACCTAAAAAATACCAATTACAATACAAGAGCGCTAGTGGAATAAGTTTATAGTACCAACAATAAGTAACAAGAAAACCTAAACAAGAAATTAATCTGCAACGAACTACACTCACAGAGAGTAAAAAAACATGTTCTATAGAGAGTACTCATTACACAGACATAATGAGTACTCTCGCAAGCTTCTAAACCGTACTTCCTACCCGCATCCGCTCGACTACTTCTACCACATGTTGTAACGTAAAATCAATTTCTTCTTCGGTGCTGAAACGACCTAGACTAAAGCGCAAAGAAGCGTAGGCTTGATCGTCGGTGAGGCCGAGGATTTTCAATACATACGAAGGCAATACCGAGGCGGAAGTACAAGCAGAACCCGTCGAAACGGCAATGTCTTTCAGACTCAGCAACAGGTTTTCGCCGTCAACGTGTTCAAAACAAATATTGGTCAAATGCGCCAAACGCAACGGCGTATTTCCATTGACAAACGTATGAGGAATATTCGCTAAAATACCTTTTTCTAATCGGTCGCGCAGCAAACCAAGGCGTTGGGTTTCGGCGCCCATTTCCTTTTGAGCGAGTTCACAGGCTTTACCCAAACCCACAATGCTGGGCACATTGAGCGTACCCGAACGGCGACCGCGCTCATGTCCTCCCCCATCCATTTGGGCCATAATTTCAACGCCCTGCCGCACCACCAACGCACCGACGCCTTTGGGCCCGTACAGTTTATGCGCCGACAAACTCAGCAAATCAATGCCTTCTTCGGTCATGTCAATCGGCAGTTTTCCCACCGCCTGCGTGGCATCAGTATGAAATACCGCCCCGCCCGCATGGGCTACCGCTGCAATCTCCCTAACGGGTTGAATGATCCCGATTTCGTTGTTGGCATACATCACTGACACCAAAATCGTATCGGACCGCAAGGCATCATTCACTTGCTTTGGGGTAATAAGCCCATGGGAGTCAGGCATCAAATAGGTTACTTCACCACCCAATTGTTCGATATGATGACAAGTATCCAACACGGCCTTGTGCTCCGTAACAACCGTGATAATGTGCTTACCCTTGTACGAATATTTTTCAAATACCCCCTTGATGGCCAAGTTATTAGCTTCCGTCGCCCCACTCGTAAACACCACTTCTTTTAGATTGGCTCGCAACAGTTTGGCAACCTGTTTCCGGGCCGTCGCTACTGCTTCTTCGGCAGTCCAGCCGTAGAGATGTGTACGACTGGCGGCATTTCCAAAGTGCTCAGTAAACCACGGCAACATCGCCTCCAACACCCGTGGGTCAACGGGCGTAGTGGCATTGTAATCCAAATAAACGGGCAAACGCATTGATATTTCGTTATTTTTTCACGAAAATAACGACAAACACCCAAAAATCAAAAGACCAACTACACGCGTTAAATTTACAATTGGCTGTTTATCTTTGTCGCCCCCCCCAAGCAATGAAAACCATCGTCCTTATTTTACTTTATTTATCGCTTCCCCTATTCATCTTTTGGTGGGGATGGTTTGAGTGGTGGGTAGCCCTTCCGCCTTCGCTGGCGCTGGGTTATTTTTTATTTACTTTTTGTAAATCTTCAGAAATTCACCTTCGCATAACGTTCGGCTCAATAGAAATTACCCTGCTTTTTGCCTGCCTGCTTCTTGCCCTTTTCTGGACTTATTTTTCGGGGGTGGGTGGTTTTCGTCCGCAGCATTTTGACTATTATAAACACAACTTGATTTTCAATAACCTGGTCCGCTACGACTGGCCCGTGCGCTACGCCGATGGCTCGTATTTATGCTATTATCACGCGTATTATTTACCACCTGCTTTACTTGCGGGCTGGGTAGGCGGATTGTCGTATGTTCATTACTTTACTTTTGGTTGGACGTGGCTCGGACTTGGGTTGCTTTTTGCACTTTTGTATCGGCTCAACGGCTGGAAATTGGTGTTTTTGTTTTTGTTTTTCAACAGCCCAGAAGCAATTTTACTCATTTATGACGCCTTCAAATCGTCTAATTTTCTGCACTTTCTAAAAGATTTTTGGCAAAACGATCACACCATCGAACTCATCAAATCTCCCGGTGGGTTGTTGTTCCACAGCCACGTTGATTCCTTCATCGCCACGCCCCAACACGCCCTTCCCGCGTGGCTTTCCACCGCTGTTTTATTGACGCTCTGGAAAGAAAAATCAAAAGCACCGCTTACATCTCTTCCTTTTGTCCTAGTTGTTTTTCTGCTTTACTGGTCACCTTTGGTTGCCGTGGGCTTTTTGGGGCTGACACTTTACTTTTCTTTTGTCCAAAAAACGCTCGTTTTTTCTTCATTCTCCAACGTTTTTCGTCTTTTATTCTTCGTAGCTCTTCTTTCCTACCCTGCCCTGATTTTTTATGCTGGACACGTTCCCCTAAATGAGGTCAACGGTTGGTGGTGGAGTTTTTTAAACACACCAAAAGATGCTGTGTTTTTAGTTGTTTTTATCGTGTTGGAAATCGGCATCTGGGCCGTATTGATCGGGATGGGATATAAAAACCAAACGATTTCCAAACGGGATTTCAACCTGTTGCTATGCTCACTACTCATTTTATTAGGCCTAGCTCTTTATCGTTACGGACACTTCAACGATTTGGCCCGACGGGCAAGTTTACCCGCGTTAATGGTGATTTGTTGGGGTCTCAGTACCCTTTCTGTCAAAAAGCCATTGATGATTTTTACGCTGGGGCTATGTGCGGCATTACCGCTAAAACAACACTTCCGTTGGTTGAGCGCACAACCTTATTCTGCCATTGTTGACAAGAAAATCAAGGAATTTACGCCCTACTCCATTCATTACTTGAGCAAATATCATCCCGACTCATTTGACGTAACGGCCCAGTATTTGGGCAAAGCCGATGCATCGTATTTGCGCTATTTTGCGCCCGATGTTCCGTCAAAGCCCAAAGAGGTAACGCGGGCTTTTTATTATTGGAAATCTACCTTTCAACTCACCGATTACGAAAAAAAGGCGTTGCGTCGCTATAACATCCAACGGTTGTACGTAAAGTTTTTTGATGTGGATTGGGATATTTCTACGCGTCAGGCGGTGCCCAAAGCCGCCATTCGTTTTGTCGAAAATCCACCGTTGGAGGTAATTCCTACGGTATTTATTACTAATCGTACCCTTGAAAAACTTTCTTGGGGCGGCGTAGATGAATTGTCAAAAAAAATTGCTGAGAAAATACAGAACCTCAACCCTTCCCCTCTGCTTAGGCAAGGAGAAGAGAAACAGCCCCTTATCCCTTCGGGAGAAGTACAAATTGACTGTGATTGGTCGTTGGCGACACGGGCTAAATATTTTCGCTTGTTGACCCAATTGAAGAAAAACCTGCCCAACAGCACACGGCTTTCGGCTACTATCCGACTACATCAAATCAAGTTTTACCGCACAACCGGCGTGCCGCCCGTGGAGCGTGGGATGCTGATGTACTACAACATGGACGATTGGAAGAATATCAAGACCGAAAATTCCATCCTTGACCTGAATGTGGCGGGGCGCTACGCCGACTACGTATCCGCCTATCCGTTACCGCTAGACGTGGTACTACCCGTGTTTCGGTGGGCGGTGGTGTACCGCAATGGTCGATTTTTACGATTCGTGAATCACCTCACGCATAGACAGTTACAGGCTTACCCCTTCTTTAAAAAATCACCCTTACCCAATGCCTATAGGGTGCTGCAAAACGGCACTTTTTTGGGGATTCCTGTGCGGCGCGGCGACCTGTTTCGGGTGGAAGAAAGTACCCTTGAAAACCTAAAAATAAGTACCCAAACATTAGCGCAGGAAATTCAAAATAGGAAGGTTACATTTGCGTTGTATCACCTAGATTCCCTAAATCTTACCTACTATGCCGTTCCAACTGCCCGCGTTTTTCTCCCGCAAGGGAAAGGGGTTCAAGACCCCGTTCAGCAACTCTTTCAAACCTTCCGCTAAAATCATCGCCGTTCTGTTGTTGTTGGCCTGCGCGGGTGGACCTGCTGATTTAAACGAATTTACGAGCTATTTTCTACCCGAAAGCAGCGACACTCAACCAGGCGACGGGCGGTATCATTACACCCAACAGTTTCTGTACCTCGACGAGTACAGCGATTCGCTGCGCTTGGCTGAAAACACCAACGCCGAAGCATGGGCCAAATACGCTGGCGTTTCCAACGAGATTGCCTATAATTATTTTTATGCAGAAAGCGCCAACAACACCCTCCCCAACCGACTCATGCTGAAGGGAAACAAAGCCGCCATCGCGTATCTGCAATTCGCCAAAACCGTCGATAAGGCCTATCAGCCCGCTACCTATGCATGGGAGGAAAGGCGCAAGGATTCGTTGGTATTGGTGGAATCGTACGAAAAAGCCAAGCAGAGCGCGCGGGTTGCCACTGATGGATTTTTGAAGGAACGATACGGATTTCAGGCCGTAAAACTAGCGATGATGCTCGACCAACCCGACGCTTGCGTCAAACTGTACGACGAGCTCATCAAGCCCCTCAAAACAAAATCGTTTATCAGCGACTGGGCCTACGCCCGGCGCGCCGGCGCAAGCATGGCCATGGGAGATACGGCCAAGGCTATCTACGAATTCGCCCAAGTATTTGAGCGCTGCCCCTCTCGTCGCCGCGAAGCTGATTTGAGTCTACGCATGAAAGGGGTGATGTTTCAGGAAAAAGCATTGACTTATTGCCAAAACGACGCCGAAAAAGCCGCCGTATACGCGCTGTGTGCCATCCAACCGTTTCAAGATGGTTTACCCTTTCTAAAAAAAATGGTGAAACTGAACCCCAAAAACAATCTTATTGAGCTAATTGCCGCGCGGGAAATCAACAAAACTGAATATTATTCATTGGGCGAAATTCCGTACACCGAAGATACGCTGGCCTTTGAAGCGCACCGCAAAGAATCACCTTCTTATTTTGAGCAACTGCAATCATTTACGGCCGAAAGTGCCGAGAACAAAACCCTCAATAATGCGGCATTTTGGTACACCGCCGCCTCCTATTTGGCGTACGTAAACAAAGACTACAATAAAGCGAGCGATTTCCTGACAAAAGCGCAGGCCCAACCCACGCAAAACAACTACCTAAAGCAGCAAATCGCCCTACAACAGATGCTGCTACTGATTGCCAAACAGGAAACCATCACACCCGAATTTGAAACGCAAGCCATCGGTATGCTGGAAACTTTTGGCGGCTCAGACAATTTCCGTCTGGTCAACGCCTACACACGCGCCTGCGGGCTTCTGGCCAAAATGTACCGAGGCCAACCCCTTGACGACAAAAAATCGGGTGGGTTTCTGTCGAGCTGCGGCAAGAAATCCGAAGAGGTTCCCGCCACGCATTTAGCCAAAGCATTTTTGTTGGAAGCCGCCGCAAGTTGGCAGTCACGTCCACAGAACCAAGATTACTCTCCTATTTTTGCGACCAATAAAGACCGCTACGCCATTGAAGACAGCGCTTCGACAGAGAACATTGAGCAAGTAATCAAATACTTTCAGGTCCCAACTCCAACGGATTTTGATAAACGTTTGATGAAACTATCGGGCGTGGATACGGATTATTTGTACGTAGTACTGGGCCGCAAATACCTCGTCCAGCACCAATATGCCAAAGCTGCTGAGGCATTTGTGAAGGTAACCCACACCCACTGGACCGCCGAAACCTCCGTTTTTCCGACTTACTTTGACGAGAACCCCTTTCATTTGACTCCTGACAACGGCGAAAGCAAAAAACATACGTTTACTCCCGCCACGTTTGCCAAACGCATGACGGAGCTAGAAAGCCAAATGAACAAAGGTGACGCCAAAGCGGCCTACCTGTTGGGTTGCGGTGCTTACAATATCGGGTATTGGGGCAACAGTTGGATACTTTCGCAACGGCAACGGAGCAGCGCGGAATACCAGTACATGTACCCACCCCGCGACTTGTCGGGCGAGGACTACTACGTGGTGACCAAAGCCCGCACGTATTTCGAAAAAGCAATGCAAACCAAAGATGCTGAATTGGCCGCCAAAGCCGCTTTTGGGGCCGCCCTGTGCGAGCAAAGCGCCTTCTTTATCTACCAGGCCAATGAAGGCCGTGATTTGGGCTACGGAGAAGACGAACAAACCGCTTTTCAAAAACGCATGAGCGCCGAAGAGAAAAAGCGACTTGGGAAGTACTTTGCCCTGCTGCGCAGCAAATACGCCACCACGCAATACACCAAAGAAGTATTGGAAGAGTGCAGCCTATACCGCGACTTTGTGGGAGGAGAATAAAAAAAAATATTCTCCTTAACGACTGAAAAACAGTACAGTTACCTTTGCAAAGGCACTTTTTGAGAAAAATAATACGTATTTTTTTACAAAAAAAGTTGCGTTATATAATTCACTTCCCTACCTTTGCAGTCCCAAATCAATAGGGAAAGCGACTGAAACGGTGATGTAGCTCAGTCGGTAGAGCAAAGGACTGAAAATCCTTGTGTCGGCGGTTCGATTCCGTCCATCACCACCTCAAAATCAGGCAGTTACGACCAAAAGTTGTAACTGCTTTTTTTATTGGTACAACATAGGTACAACATTTTATTTTTTACCCTCAGTTGAGATCAGATAATATGAGTTTGTGTAGATACTCTATTTCACTTCTTTTTTCGGGAACGAATCACATTTAATCGTTCCACCAATAGTTTATGTCCTCCGTCAGGCAACGCAACTTCACGCCCCCCAACAATAATATGGTTGTTTTCAATTCGATCCAGGTAATCTAAATTGACAGCAATTGAACGTGATATTTTACAAAAATTCTCCGGCAGATTGTTTAACAGGTGCCCAAAACCAACTGACATAAGCAGTGGTTTCTTCGATTGGAGATTTTTATCCGGATACAATCGCAGAAGTTCTTTCTGTGATAAATAAAACTCTGTATAAGGTCCATTCGCATTTAGATAATGTATCCCTTCATGATTGATCCGCAATAGCCTGTTCGGACCATCAGGCACATAAAGGTGATCGGACATGGCAACCACTTCTGAAATATTTTCCTGATAAAAATTATGCAGGGCCAATTCGATCTGCATGGCCAGCTCTGCCGGCCGGAACGGTTTGTGCAGATAAGCCAAAGGTTTAGTCCTCTTGGCTCGTTTAAATGTTTCAGGTTCTGTTCGTCCCGTAAGGTAAATAATGGGTATAGGTTTAATCCTCACTAACTCATGGGCAGTGACAATTCCGTCCGTTTGGTTTTCGCCAAGGGAAATATCAATCAATGCCAAATCCGGAGATTCTTTTACCATGAGTCGTATCGCCGAGTCATGATCGGTCGCTTTCCCGCAGATTTCGTATCCTGCTTCTGTCAGATTTTCTTCAATCGTTAAGGCCGTCAGAGGCTCATCTTCTACAATCAGAATGCGTAACGGGGAATTCATACAAAAGTGCAGTTTTGGTGAAAGACACGATTTTGTGCTGTTAAATGTTTATTTTTTAAATAATAACCGAAATGTTGTCCCGCCATTTTCAAAACCTGACTCGGCCTTCAACTGCATAGAAAATACCTGCAACAACTTTAATCCGAACGTTTTGGGATTTGGCGGTAAATCAAAACCCGGGCCGTTATCAGTCAACTCCAAATAAATTTGGTTTTTCTTTAATTGACACTTCACCTTAATAATCGGCTCAGGTGAGAAAGGAAATGCATACTTACATGAATTAGTCACAAGTTCGTTGATGAGCAATCCCATAGGAATCGCTGAATCAACATGAAGCCAAATAGAATCCAGAATATATTCAGGCTTCAGATGGGAAAAGCTATAACTGCGTAAAATACTTTCAATCAGTTCCGGAATGAATAAAGCTAAATTGACTTCAATCAAGCGATGACCATCGTACAGCCGATGATGCACCAATGCCATTGCCTCGATCCGGAGCAAGGCTTCGGTTACGGCTTTTTTTGCTTCCTCATCCGTCAGCCGGCTTGACTGCAGGCTGAGTAAATTAGTGACCTGCTGCAAATTATTCTTCACCCGGTGATTTTGTTCTGAAACCAATGCTGCATTTTGTCGGCTGAGGCGCCTGTACTTTTGAAAGAACCAATAAAAAATAATACTGGTGATAACTGCCAGCAGACCTATTCCAATCGTTATCCGGTTAAGGTGTTGTTGGGTTTGCAAATTTTGATTTCGCAGGGCTAATTCTTTTTGCTGAGCTCTCAGTTGTAATTCTTTCTTCTGAGTTTCGTATTCCATTTCAATACGTGTTACTGCTCCTTCCCGGTCGGCACTTAAGGCATCAATGACTACCTCCTGATATTGTTTATAAGACACCAACGCTTCTTTCCACCGACCTGTTTGTTCATAAAGTTGGGTATATAATTTAAAAAAGTCCCGCTGTTGATACCGTCCCTTTAACCCGGACGTATCCTGTATATAACGGGCGGTAGTTAACCATTTTTCCGCCTCACCCGGTTGCTTTAACATGAGATAAGCATGAGCTATGTTCAAAGAATTGACCACAAGTTGAGACGGGTTCTTCTCCTTAATAAATATGGCCTGCGCTTTTTGTGAATAACTAAGGCCGTGTTTGACATCCCTGTACAACAGAGAGAATCCGAATTGTGAATAAACATATCCTAAATCAGGGTGCTCTCTCAGAGATAAGGAGATTTTTTCTGCCTGCTGTAGAAAATACAGCGCGCTATCAAGTAATAATCGAGGCTGCTTTTCAGGATTAAATTGATGCAGTTCAAACGAGTTACGATAGAGGCCGGCCAAACTGAGATAGGCACCCACAATACGCTGTTGGTTTCCTACCGCTCTGAAATTTGCCAATGCTTTACGGATATAGTGCATGGCTTCATCGTATTTTTTGTGTTCTGTCGGGTAGTTCGCCAGAAATATATACACCTTGCCCACATCTTCCGAAGGCCCCAGAGGTTCTCTCATACGCAGGGAACGAATCAACCACCGTTGAGCCGTAACATGCTGTCCAAGGCTGATATACCGTTTGCCTAACCGATAGCACATTTCCGCAATTTCGGATGAATCTCCACTTCGTATTGCCTCCTCGTATCGTTTTTGCGTTTTACGCAGTTGCTCATAGTGAATTTGTCCGGTGGCTCCGGTGGATTCCGTATTCTTCTGCGCACTTATGGGCAGACAGCACAAATTCAGAAAAATAACGGATAAAAAATGAACCTCAACACGCCATCGAAATGAGCGATAAATTCTTAGTAACATTTACATTCAGCCGGTAAAAGATGCAGCAATTTTCTTACAATGAATGGCAAATATTAAGGAAAGATTCCGGTTTCAGCAGTTAAATTCCTTCTTTTTATTTTCTTTTTTTCAGCCTGTTTTTTGAGAAAAATCTTCGTTGTTCCAAAGCGGCAATTCATTTACATTTTTGCCGATTTGGTAAAACAAAGTGAGCCGGCAGCCCTGAAAAGACGTTAATTTAAGCTCTGCCCGCTATCTTTTTTAAATTATAATCTGCCTTCCTTTTATGACTCGTTTTTCCGACTGCCTGCTGCTTCGGCTGTTCTCTTTTTGGCTGATCTGCTTTACCGGTTTCGGTACTTACAGCCAAATTCCGACAAGCGGTTTAATTGCCTATTATCCTTTTACAGGCAATGCGGCTGACTCCAGCGGTCTTAATCGTCATGGAAATGTGACCGGGGCTACCTTAACAACAGATCGTTTCGGCAGAGCCAACCAGGCTTATTTTTTCGACCGGGACGGTGACAAGATTGTCATTAATAACTGGGAACAACTTCTTCAGAATACGCCCCGAAGTATTTCCCTCTGGTTTAAATCTTCTCATCTTAACTCTTCTTCCTATTGTATCAGTTGGGGCATGGATGCTCCCAATCAATTTTCGATTATCGGTAATTGGTACAATAACAGTGAAAACTATTTCGGTTTCTTTGCCAATAACAATGAAACCCATATCAATCCCAATTCATATTTTGATGAGGGATGGCACCATGTTCTCATGACACATGATGGGGCAACAACGAAATTGTATATTGACGGCATTTTAAGGAAAACCAAGAATACCTCCTATGATACCGCCAAAAGCCCATTGATAATTGGCTCTTTTATGGGCGTCTCTTCTTTTTTTCACGGCGCAATCGACGATATCAGGATTTACAGTCGAGGATTGAGCGAGGCCGAAGCACAAGCCGTTTATACCGGCGAAGCTCCAAAAACAGTAGTTGGTTATACCGCTGTGGATGTCAACGTGGGAGAAAGTGGTGATGCCCGTGCCGGGATTTCCATCAATGTTCCGAAAGGGACTTCTATTCAGCCAACGTTACAACTGGTTTACAACAGTCAGGGGGGAAATGGATTACAAGGTCTGGGATGGAGTTTAGACGGTGTTTTTCAATCCATTACCCGTTTGTCCGCTACCATTGCTCAGGACGGCTTTGCCGATCCGGTCGATTTTGATGAAACAGACAGGTTCGCTCTCAACGGTGAACGACTTATGGTCATCAACGGTGTGTACGGAGCCGACGGCGCAGAATACCGAACCGAACAGAACTCCTTTTCTAAAATTATCTCCTACGGCACTACGGGTAAAGGACCCGAAAAATTCAAGGTTTGGACCAAAGACGGCTTGATTTTAGAATTTGCTTATACCGCCGATTCCCGCATTGAAACCTCCGGCAGCAGTTCGGAAGTCATTATGTGGCTGTTGAATCGCATGGAAGATAAAAAGGGGAATTTTTTAACCCTCAGCTACGAAGAAGACAATACAAAAAATGAATTCAGACCCATTCGGATTGATTATACGGGAAATACTTTCACGGGATTACAGCCTTACAATACCGTTAAGTTCATTTATGAAGATCGTCCTGACTTTTACTCCAAACGTCTCAGTGTTATCGAGGCCTACGATCACACGACTCTATTTCGAAAATATGTACTGGACTATGAAGCCACCAGTCTTATTTCACAATTAATCACAATTACGGAGTATGGGACCAATGGCGCAGCCGCCTTTAAGTCCACGAATATTCATTGGACACCGTTACCCCCCGTTGCCGGATTTAATAAACCCGGTTCCGGTACATGGACTACTCCTTCAATGGGGCATACGTTCCACGGGGATTTTAATGCCGACGGCCTGACCGATATTATCGGCCATGACAATGCCACCAATACGTTTGGGCTCATGTGTACCTCAAATGGGAAACGATTTGATACAGCAAAATGGACGATTGATAACCATGATTGGTCAACAGGCTTTCGGGGAGATTTTAATACTGACGGAAAGATTGACTTGGCTCTTCCGACCGCTTCCGGCCTCAAAGTATGCTTATCCAACGGCATCAACGGGTTTTCCTGCAGCTTGTGGAACAATGTTAATGTGACAGGGCAAATTACCGTTGGCGATTTTAATGCCGACGGACGAACAGATGTGACGGGAAAAAATCAAACCACCAATCAATATCAACTGTATATATCTACGGGTACCGGTTTTACGGCTTACCCTTTCCCTGAGTTCCCCACCTTTCGGTCCTATGTCGTAGGAGATTTCACGGGGGATGGAAAAACAGATATCTACGGAATTATTAATGAGGGGGGTACACCGTTAACAGCCTACCGGATGCTGATTGCTGAAAATAACAGCTTTCGCACAGAACTTTGGCCAAGTGGAGCCAATTATTTCTCTCTGAATAATAGAATGCAGGGGGATTACAACGGAGACGGGCGACTGGATCTGGCATACTCGGCCGATATTAATTACGGGAGTTGGAATATCCTTTACTCAGACGGCAAAACGTTTCGTCCGGGGATTTTGCAGGGATCATGGTTTTCACAAGGTCGCGCCAGTCGCGCCTTCACGGTAGATTTAAACGGTGACGGACTCAGCGACCTTGTCGGCCATGATAACAACTATAACTGGACAGCCGCATATTCGAGAGGCTCTACCACGGAACAGATGAGTTTTGCTTCTCCCTCCATTCCGATCAATCAACCGGTTGTTTGGGCGGATTTCGACGGAGACGGCACAACCGATTGGGGACTGAAAACATCGCCGACCCAGTGGAGTATCAATTTCTCCAATATCAATCGACATTTGGTTACACAAATTACGACCGGACACGGCGCTACTTATAAGTTTGAATACTCACCACTGACGGACAAAAACGTTTATACAAGAACGGATACCGCCACTTATCCCAATGCTGATTTTATCGGGAGTGTTTATGTCGTCAAACAGGTAAGTACAGATGACGGTACCGGGCAACGGCAGAAAGTAGCTTACCGTTACAAAGGCGGAACGCTGAACTTACAGGGTCGGGGATTTTTAGGGTACACCATCGGAGAAGTCATTGACTCTACGGCTAAAATCACCACCAGGACTGTCTATGTGCGCGATCCGCGCCTGCGGGCTGCCAGAGTCAAAAGTATGGAGCGACGCACCTTCGATGGAAAGTTACTGCAATCAACCGAGTATGAACCTGCTTTTACCAATCAGGGAAACGGTGTTTATTTCTCCTATTATAAAACCACCACTGAACGAAGTTATGAACTCAACGGTGTGGAAACGGGACGTAAAAAAACGGAGCAAACATTTGATTCCTATGGTAATGCCCTTGAAATCAAAATTACTTATAAAAACGGCTACCAACTTGTTACTTCCAATGAGTATCTGAATGATCCCGGCAACTGGAGATTGGGGCGACTGACTTCAACTGTCGTTAACAAAATCAGGGCGGGAAAACCGACTGTTACCAAAAACTCTTCCTTTGGATACGATACGGACGGCTATCTGATCCGGGAAACCTTATTGCCTTTGCATCCGACGCTTCGCATTCAAACCGACTATACGCTTAATCCCTACGGAAATACCACATCTTCCACCATCAGCGGCCCCAATATTGTGCCCCGTACTGATTTAACAACCTATGATTCGGAGAACCGCTTTGCGCTTTCCACCGCCAATGCGCTTGGACATACGTCTACCTTACTGTATGAGAACGGTTATTTAAAAACTGCCACCGATCCCAACCAACTCAGTGTCTCATACGAACGTGATGCAATGGGGCGTGAAACTAAAGTCATTTATCCGGACGGTACTTTTAAAACCACTCAGTATAAGTTTTGTGAATCCGGGTCGATGTGTCCTGCCGGTGTCGTTCACTTCATTCAGGAAGAAATGGCAGGAAAAGGCATCAGTCGAACCTATATCGACAGTTTAGACCGCATCAAACGAACAGAGAAACAGGGGTTTGACGGGCGGAAAATATGGGTGGATTACCAATACAATAAGTTGGGCCAGAAAACGGGCGAGTCCGATGAATACTACGAAGGAGATACGCCCCAGTGGCATACTACTGAATTTGATATTTTACAAAGATCTACCCGGCAAACGTCACCCGGGAATCGTACTGCCACCAATGAATACACCACACTTGCCTACCGAGGAGAAATTTTATCCGTTACGAAATCCGTCAATTTCGAACAACAGAATGTATGGGAAGCGGAAGATGAGCTGGGGAAAAAGATTTTTACGGTCAATCATTTGGGCGATACGCTTTGGTTTGAATACGACAATGATTTCAATGTCATTGCCACACAGGATCCTAAGGGGAATCGAATTACAGCGACCTATAACATCCGAGGGTTCAAAACCTCCATGTCGGATCCTGACATGGGTACCTATACCTATGAACACAACGCTCTGGGATTATTAACCCGTCAAATCAATCCCGACAACCAGATTGCGGTTTCGGAATATAACGTTTTGGATGAACAGATCAAACGAACCGAACCGGAAGGAGTATCAACGTGGGAATATCATACCGGACAGAAAGCCATCGGCAAACTCAGTAAGGTCTATTTGAACAGCCAACCGCTCGAAGTGCATACGTTTGATGGTTTAGGACGTCCTGCAAGTACCACCTATTATCGGGAAGGTGAAAGTTACACCTATAATTATGCGTATCATGCAACCTTAGGATATTTAGAGGAAGAAAAATATCCCGGCAACAATCTGACGGTTAAGTACCTTTATAATTCTTACGGCTACTTAAATGAAGTACGAAATAAAGCAAACAACACACTGTTCTGGAAGGCGAATGTACTTGACGCGAATAACCGAGTTACCGCCGAACAGTTAGGCAACGGATTAATTACCAATCGTTACTATAATCCTTTGACCGGAGCTTTAGAGCGTATCAGAACGGGGACTTCCGCTCAAAATGAGAAGCATCAGGATTATCGTTACAGCTATTCTGCCTTGGGTAATTTGCTGTCACGGCAGGAATATTTTGAGGGTCAATTAGGCAATCGTTCAGAGACGTTTGAATATGATAAACTCAATCGTTTGACCAAAACGACGGGACCGCTGACAGTTTCACAAACGTATGATGCGCTGGGAAATATTACCTATAAAAGCGATGTAGGGTATTATAAATACGGAGAAAACGGCACGGGACCTCATGTACTGACTTCCATTGACCACCGGGGCATCAATGTAAACAGCACATTAGGAGCCTGTACCTACCCTTTCAATCAGGGAATTCAACTTACTTCTTACAACTACGTAAGTCTTCTTTCCAATCAACAGGGAGATTCCATCAAGTTTACGTATGGGGCCGGACGGGAACGCATTGTTCAAACTGTAATAAAAGGAGGAAAACCCAAATGGCGTAAACACTATGCAGGTGGCAAATTTGAGAAGTTACGCTATTCCTCTCAATATTTTGATGAAGTTTATTATATACAGGCAGGTGGCGCCGTCATTGCTTTTGTAGAAAAAACACTCCGCAGAGAATCGGGCTCCGTTACAAAAACGCATTACATCCATAGCGACCATTTGGGATCCATGAGCATTTTGACGGATCAAAGTGGCAATGTGGAAAGACGTATGAGCCATGATGCGTGGGGACGTGCCAGAGAAGCGACAACTTGGCAACCTTACGCCGCTCCCCCGGAACTACCGGCTTCCCAGCGGGGATTTACCTTCCATGAAATGTTGGATATGGATTGGCTCATATGCATGAATGCGCGCATCTATGACCCTATCAGCGGGCGTTTTTTGACTCCTGATCCAATCATTCAATTCCCCGATGATTTACAATCGTACAATCGATATGCTTATACCGGTAATAACCCGTTATCTTTCGTTGACCCTTCCGGGCATTCATTTTTGGGAGGTATAAAGAAGTTTTTTAAAAAATACATTGGCACTATTGTAGGAATTGCTGTGGCCGTTTTCCTGCCACCACTTTTAGGGGCTGCCTTATATATACAGGCTACAGCTACAATAGCAGCCCATCTTACTCTTGCGGGAGCTTTCGTGACCGGTATAGCATCCGGTTTTGCGGGATCTTTTGTTGGGGCGCTGGCTAATGGCGCAGGGTTTGGCGGGGCAATTCAAGCCGGGCTACAGGGAGGTGTTTGGGGTGGGCTAACTGCAACTGTTACTTTTGGAATAGGAAGCGTATTTGGAAAAGAAGGCCTTCTTAGTAATGCTAAATTTTTAAAGCCCGTTACGCATGGAGTCACTCAGGGTTTATTTTCAAAGGCTCAGGGAGGAGCGTTCAGCGGCGGATTTTGGGCTGGATTTGCCGGGGATATTGCGGGTGGGGCTATGCCTCAGGGAAATATTACGATTGCAAAGACAATCATTTCGGCAACGATAGGAGGGACAGTATCTGACTTAACCGGGGGGGATTTTGGAAATGGAGCTATAAGTGCTTCATTTGTATATTTGTTTAACCATGCTCAACATCAAGAAGGGAATTCCAACACAAGTGACAGTAACAATTCCGATCAAATTGCTAAAGCAACTTCTATCGGCGGTAATTCTTTAGAAATTTATAAAGAATTTTTAGAAGGTATAAATAAGTGGGGAATTACTAATATTGATAAATATGATGGAAAAGCATTAGGAAAGCTAACAAAAGGGATAGGGTACATAGGTTTTGCTTTAAATTTGCCCAGCATCTTTAATGACTTTAAAACTGAACCTTTAAAAGCGACATTCTATATGGGAATTAATGTCGGAACATCATATGTCACAAGAAGCTCAACTGTTGGTATAATTGCCGAAGCTGGAGCAAAAAAAATAAACCTTTATGAAAAAACAATCAATACAGTCCAAAAAGGTTACAATCGTATGTCGCTGTATTTCTCACCAATGCGAGGACCATATCGTGAAGAACCGCTTTTATTGAACAGATCGTATGCAATGAAATAAATGAAGTAATAAAATGAAAATTTCACTAATAGTTATTCTAGTATTTTGGAGTCAAAACTGTTATTCACAATTAACAACCACCTTTCAACATGACAGGCGTGGAAATAGAATATCTGTACTAACTTCCAATCAGTCCTCAGAGGTTCTGAACAGTAAAATTACTGTCTTAAGCCTTCAAAAAAACAGCATTAACTTTGCATTTCCTCTGATCAATCAATCAGGTATTCAATACGTAATCCAAATGCCTCCCTATGTCAGTCAAGATCTGTTGACTACTTATCAAACAAGTATTACCCAATCACTTCCAAATCCGAATGAAACACTTTATCAACTCAGTGTTTCTCATCAATATCCGCAGAGCTGTGTAGTAGCGGCCTATTTGAATATCACCCCTCCTTTTTGCCAAACCGAATTAAATCTGGGCGTTTCTCCCGAAAGTTCTGTATTTGCCAATCAAGCCAAAAACTTTGCCGCCGGCCAGGTCATTACATCCACCGGCAATATCAATAAAGGTGGATACAGTGAATATGAAGCAGGGAAATCTGTAGAATTATTACCGGGCTTTACCGCTGAAAAAGGGAGTGTATTCAAAGCGAACTTAGTTGGATGCAACAATTAAATATCCTCCTCTATGCAAGTCATCTGCCTCGAAGAAGTTGCTTTTTATGCCTTGATTGAACAGGTAGTTTCCCGCTTAAAAGAAACACACGGCGAAGAAAAGGAAAAGTGGATTTCCGATGAGCAGACCATGCAACTACTGAATATCAAATCCAAAACGACCCTGCAAAAACTGCGCGATGAAGGTAAAATTCGCTTTTCTCAACCGCAAAAGAAAATCATTCTTTACGATCGCGATTCCATTGAGGCTTATTTGAATCATAATGCACGCAACCCTTTTTAATGATGGAACAGGATTCTATTGCTTCCGATTATCTGAAACGTTTTAATGAAGGCTACACCATTGCCAAATACATGCCTGAATTGGCCGAGCAACTGACCAAAGCCATTCAGGACCATCCCAATGGAACAGGATTTCAGCAGGGACGTGCCCAATTCATGAGCGAACAACTCAAGGAAAAAGTACCTTCCTGGCTGAAAGGAGAACGCCCCGGCAAACAGGCTGTTTCTCCTGACAAACAGAAAAGCAAAGATATAGAGCCTGAACCTTAATCACGGTCAGGGGATCGGTCTGCTTTTGTTTTTTCAGCTGATGGCGTTTTATCTGCTTTTTCCAGCGCTTTGGTATAATTCAGCGACTTTGAAAAGCGCTCCGACATCGGAGCGGGCGCTTTTTCGTTCGTTTCCTGAACCGGTTCGGTTTTTCCTTCCGATGGCATTTTGTCTTCTTTCGTTTGCCGCTCCCTGACAAATGACAGTTGTTTCATCATCAGCTCCTGCGAAGCGTCTAACGATTTTTCTTCTTTTACCGGCTTATTTGCTTCTTCAGGAGAAAGTTGGCCTTCTTTGGCGGGCCGGTCTCTGAAGTTCTTCAGTTGGGTACGCATCAAATCCTGTGAGCTTTCCAGGTCCTTTTCCTGCCTGCCTAATTGTTCCAGTTCTTTTGAGCTTTTCCCTGCATAAGGATTGGGATACATCTTCTCATTATACGTTTCCCGGATTTGAGCGGCGGTCAGTTCATCCGGCCGGGTCATTTCAATCTCATGTTCCACCCGCTTTTCAAGCGTGGTTGCAATTTGGTCTTTCTCTGTTTTCAATTGCTGCGTATAGTAATCCCGGTTCACCGAAGGTCCTCCCCCCAACATTCCGGGCGGGCGGTACTGCACACGGTAGGCATTGGGCTTTTGTTCGGAGGTCGAAGTTTGCTCCAACTGTTTATCAATCTCCCGGCGACGCTGCAGGCCCTGTGCCATTACGTCATTGAGGTATTCATAGCCTTCGGGAAATGCCGGTGCCCGGTTGTCTTTCTCCTTTTGCTGATCCATACACTAAATAGAATTTTTGCTTGACATTTTTTTTGGTTATGCCAATATAAAGAATCTTTTATCTGATACCCGGGAGATTTCATGAACCGGCGGGAGCAAACCATAAAAACCGTCTTTGGTGGAAACGAAGGTCGGTTCGAAGAGGCGTATGAAGCGGCAGCCCAAGAGGCTATTCAGCAAGCCGTTTCGTGGAAAGATATCGATTTAAGCGCCAAAGTGCTCCCTGATTTGGAAACCCAAACCAAAGACCTGATTGAAGGTTATTTAGGTTATTTACCTCATCCTTCTGCCGGTCTGCGCTATGAACCTTACCTGCGTGCGCTGCTGCTGCGTCATCAACAGGGAGGACTGTCGGAGGAAGAATTCCGACTTCAGGCGGAAGAACACATTAAACTCATCCGTAATGCCGATGTGGCTCCGTATCGCGACCCCATCTATTCCCCTTCGCAGTATGACCACTACCGCGAGACATTTGTGCCTTACGGTCAACGGGTCAAAGACCGCCTGGCGCGTTTTCTGGGTTACGAGCCTCAATTGGAGCACTCACTGGTTATCGAGCTGTGGCTGCGGAATATGCTGTCGATGGATACCATCCAATGGCCCAACTGTCTGACGGTCGTGGATTACAAAGCCCTGACCATCATCCGCTACCGCGAAATACTGCTGACACAGGGGCAAGCGGCCGCTGATGCTTCTCCTTTTTTCAAACAATTTTCTTAAGCTCCCGGAGCCGAATACTTATGCGGCAGTGAACCCTTCTCCTTTTTCGTTGGCCAAAAAGATATATTCATTCACCTCTTTCCCGCTTCGGTAAAACAGTCGCCAAACTATATACGTAAACCTCTTTTTTTAATTATCTAACCCGGTTCCTCAACACCGGTTTTATAGCAGTGCTATCGTTCAAATCAAAAACAACCCGGATGCCTGTTTAAAATCTGCCGGGTGATAACTAATGACAGAATGAATTCATTCGATCTCGATCAACCCCTCATTGAGCTGGTCTCTTCGCAGGAACGCGGGGTGTGGAGCATCCGCCATGCCTTGGAAGGGGTACAGATTTTCGGTGGCATCGGTTCAGGAAAAACCTCCGGTTCGGGACGCATGCTGGCGCTGAAATACTTGACAAACGGATTCGGCGGACTGGTGCTCACCGTCAAACCCGATGAAAAAGAATTGTGGCAGCACTACTGTCGGTTGGCGGGACGGGAAAACGATTTACTCATTCTGGAACCCGGAGGATCGCACCGTTTCAATTTCCTGCAATTCGAAGCCAAACAGTCGTCATCCTCCCTGACGGAAAACCTGGTGGACGTATTAAAAACCGTCATTCGTGCAGGTGAGGAAAAATCCGGCGGTAAGAGCGATGATGCCTTCTGGGAAACCGCCCTTGATATGCTTATTTTCCACGTCATTGATCTATGCCAATTGGCTTACGGCCATGTGTCTGTTCAGCAAATGTACGACATCGTGCAAACCATTCCCAAAAGCGAAGAAGGTTTGCAAACCGACGGCTCTGCCGCAGGGAAACCCAAAGCTTTTCAGCAGGCATTCGAAGCGGCCCGCCTTCAGGTCAACCGGCAGATTGACGATTGGTTTGCCAAACTCCCTTCGCAGAGACAGGCCGCTCTTCAGGACGAAACAGTCTTTGAAACCCAATTACTTCATACGCTGCCCGATGCACGGCTATTGAAGTTTCTGGACCAATTCTTTTTTGATACGTTTATGAATCTCAGTGAAAAAACCCGTTCCATTATCGACTTTACCTTTTCGGGTTTTCTTTTCCGTTTACTGCGTGATCCGGTGTATTCGCTGTTCTGTCGTTATGATTCCACCCTCACCCCCGAAGACAGCCTGCGGGGCAAAATCATTCTGATCCATCTGCCGGTCAAGATCTATCACAAGGTGGGACGTGATTGTCAGATCCTGTTTAAATACCTCTGGCAACGCACCATGGAGAAGCGCCACATTACTCCTTCTTCACGTCCCGTGTTTCTGTGGGCCGATGAGGCTCAAAACTTTCTTCATGAGCATGACGCGGATTATCAGGCCACGGCCCGAAGCAGTCGCATTGCCACGGTGTACATTTCACAGAACCTGCCCAATTATTACGCCTGTATGGGCGGACAAAAAGCGGAGTACCGCGTCAAGAGTTTTCTGGGAACCCTGGGCACCAAAATCTTTCATGCCAATGCCGACATGGAAACCAATAAATACGCTTCCGAACTCATCGGTGATGCGTTCTTTGAAGATAAATCGCACAGCGTAACCGTCGCCCAGAATTTTGCCCAAACAAGGTCTAAATCGCTCAAACTGGAACGCGTGGTGCGCCCGGAAGAACTGGTACGACTTAAAACGGGTGGGCCGATGAATAACTTTCGGGTCGAAGGATATCTGCACCGGCAGGGTGATGCGCTGTTAAAGGGGCTTAACCACACGAAAATGATGTTTAACCAAAATTATCAGTCTTAATTCTTTTTGTTCACTATTCCGTTCAACTATTTATGAAAAAGAACCTGTATTATCGTACCGTCTTTAAACGCTCCAACGTATTCAAAGAAGGGGCACTTGCCTTCTTTATGGCCTTTTGCTCGTGGCCCCGTCTGCTGTTGGAGGTGTTTGTCCGTAAAAATTTCGGAGAGCGTTATTTCTCTTTTTCCACCGCCATGTTCATTGCGGGTATTCTGGCCCTGCTCCCGCTAATCTACAATGAAGTGTTGGGCCGTGTTTACGGCTCCGGTTTGCCGGCCTTTATTTTTCTCTTTGGGAGTTGGTATGGCTATCTGGCGTGGTTCATCTACGCGTGCCTGCAACGACGGGAGGAAATTAAGCGCCTGCCCTCCGTGTTCGACTTCGGTCGTTTCAGTCTGTCAACCGGTGAGATCAGCCCGCGCTTTCGGGAAATTGAGATCGGTGGCGAACGGGTGGATATCCGCACCATTGAAACACTGTTGGAGCCCGGCTTATTTGCCGTGGTCGGCATCAGTCTTTGGGTCTCGGCACAACCCATTGGGATCATCATTTTTATATCCAGCATTTTTTATTCACTCAGTTACATGGCGGCCTATCGGCAGGGCGATCATGCACTCATGGATAAAATTGATGAAATGATCTGTAACGAAGAAATGGTCAATATTTTCGTCGAGGGACAGGACCCAAGCGAAACCCGGGGGGTCAGTTATTACGGACGGCGACCGGCCGATCCCGAGACGCGCCGCCGTCTGGTCGATGCCTTTATGGAAGCCGATGATGTGGTCGAAGCTGTGTAAAAAATCGCTGAAAAAAGCGCCCTGAGCTGTGCTAAGGGAAGATGTCTGATGCTCTCACTTTACCATAACTGCCGATTCACCTTGGCACAGCCCCCCTGCCTCACTCAGGTTTATTTTTGATGTACCAAAGCTAACAAAAACGGAAACATTCTCCGGCAAATTCCAACTGCCTGTACACTTTGGTCTATGATACGGATGATCCAAAGCAGCAATGCCGCCCACGCCAAAGACTATTTTTCCAATGCCCTTTCAAGGGCTGATTATTACATCAATGATCAGGAACTCAACGGAAAAATTCAGGGTCGTCTGGCGCAACGGCTAGGCATTACAGGGCCCGCCACCCGAGGGGCTTTCTTTGACCTGTGCGATAATGTGAACCCGGCTACGGGTGAGCCGCTGACCCCGCGTACCCGAGAGGAGCGCACTACCGGATACGACATCAACTTTCACTGCCCCAAATCGGTTTCCATCCTGCACGGACTGGCGACGGACGATCACCTGCTGGAGGCGTTTCAGGCGAGCATTGACGAAACTATGCGGCACATGGAGGCCGACAGTAAAACGCGGATCCGTAAAGGGGGAAAATACGATGACCGCACCACGGGTGAATGGGTGTGGGCCGATTTTATTCATCAGACGGCCCGCCCCGTAGACGGGGCACTTCCCGACCCGCACCTGCACGCCCACTGCTTTGTGTTTAATGCCACGTGGGATGCACAGGAACAGCAGGTGAAGGCCGGGCAGTTTCGGGACATTAAACGCGACATGCCTTACTACCAGGCCCGCTTCCACAAAACCCTGTCGGATAAACTCACTGACCTGGGCTATCGGGTGCGGCGCACGGATAAATCCTTTGAAGTGGAAGGCGTACCGCAGGGGGTCATTGACCTGTTCTCCAAACGCACGGATGAAATTGGACGGGTAGCCAAAGAAAAAGGCATTACCGATGCCAAAACCCTCGATGCCTTAGGAGCGCGGACCCGGGCCAAAAAGCAACAGGGGGTCAGCATGGAAGAACTGAAAACGGAGTGGAAACGCCAGATCAGGGAATTGGCCCCGCAGCAGCAGGGAGAAGGAAGCCGCACGGTTCGCTTTGCTCCCGCAGACGCGGATCGACCGAAGGAACTCCTCACCCCCGAACTGTGCATTGACCACGCCCTGCGCCACGGCTTCGAGCGGGCCTCCGTTTTGCAGGACCGACGACTGCTGGCTGAAGCCTACCGACACGCCGTGGGCAACACTTCCGTGACCTTAGAGGCGGTAACGAAACGGTTTGAGGCCGACGAACGTATCCTGCACGTGAAGGATAAAAACAAAACCCTTTGTACCATCAAAGAGGTGCTTTCCGAGGAACAGCGGATGGTGCGGCTGGCCCGGCAGGGCCAGGGGGCGCTCAAGCCGCTCTACACCCGTGCGCCGGCCCTGAAACTCGACGGACAGCAGGCCGAAGCCGTGCGCCACGTACTGACGGCCCCACACCGGGTTTCCATCATTCGGGGGGCCGCCGGAACCGGTAAAACCACTCTGATGCAGGAAGCTGTCAAACACATCGAAAGGGTGGGCAAAAAAGTCATGGTGGTTGCTCCCACGGCGCAGGCATCGCGCGGCGTGTTAAAGGAGGAAGGTTTTGAGCGGGCCGAAACCGTAACAAGACTGTTGGCCGATAAAAAAATGCAGCAGGAACTCAACGGACAGGTGTTGTGGGTCGATGAAGCCGGACTGCTGGGCACCCACGATATGACTTCCCTGTTGAAGCTGGCTACCGAGCAGAATGCCCGTTTGATATTGGGCGGTGATACCCGGCAGCATTCAAGTGTGGTGCGGGGGGATGCCCTGCGCATCCTTAATACCGTGGGCGGCATCAAATCGGCAGAGGTCAGCAAGATCTACCGACAAAAAAATGAAGACTACCGCCGGGCGGTGGAGGACCTGTCTCAGGGTAAGGTCCGAGAGGCGTTTGACAAACTCGACGCCATTGGTTTTCTGCACTCCGTTGATCCGTTACATCCCCATGAGGCGTTGGTCAATGAGTACGTGGATACGCTGCGCAGCGGCAAATCTGCCCTGGTGGTTTCACCGACGCACCAACAGGGGGATGAAGTCACTGAGGCCATTCGAACAAAAATGAGGGCGGTGGGTCTGCTGGGCAAAAAGGAAATCCGGTCCGTCAAATATACCAATCTAAACCTGACCGAGGCCGAGAAAAGCGATTGGCGCAATCTGGTGAAAGGACAGGTGATTCAGTTCAACCAGAACGGTTCCGGCTTTCAGCGGGGCAGTTTGTGGACGGTGGCGGAAAGCTCAAAAAAAGGGGTAACCCTTCAGGACGAAAACGGCGGTTCCCTGCCTTTACCTCAAGGGCAATACCATCATTTCGACGTGCTGTCCAAAAGCGAGATCAGTCTCTCCAAGGGGGACAAAGTGCGCATTACCCGCAACGGTTTTGACCGAGAAAAGCACCGCCTGAATAACGGACAGCTGTTGGAAGTAGTGTCGGTGCGAAAAAAAGGTGATGTGGTGCTGCGCAACGAACAAAGCCGTAACACTTATAAACTGGATAAACATTTCGGGCATCTGGCCCACGCCCATTGCATCACCTCCCACGCCTCACAGGGGAAAACCGTCGAAGAGGTATTTATTTATCAGCCCGCAGCGACGTTTCCCGCCACGGATGCCAAACAGTTTTACGTGTCGGTATCAAGGGCCCGCGAGCGGGCGCGTATCTATACCGATGACAAGGAGCAATTACTGGAACATGCGTCGGAACTTGGCGAACGCCAATCCGCCATTGAACTGATCAACCGTAAAAACAAGTCTCAGGAGATGGTTCATCAGCATATTCGCACGGAGTTAAACCGCCCTGATCCTCAAAAACCGAAAGTAAAAGTGAAAACGCCTGAAAAATCGTCCCCTGTAAAATCGCGTGACCATGAACCGGGAATTTAAATTACGCTACGATCAAATGCGCGAAGGCGATCCGGCCAAAACGGAGGAAACCGCGCAACCGAATACTGACAGCGGTCTGTTTCATGCGCCGGGAAATGCCCGTAACCTGTGTCTGGTGTGGCCCGACGGAAAGCGCTTCTTTCTCAATTATGCGTATCTGATTGCCGGAGAGTTGAACCTCGACGGGGAAAAGAACGCCATCCTACTGCATTTTTCATCGCATACCGTTACCCTGGCAGGCTATGGCCTGGAAGCGTTGTTCCGAGAGTTGTTAGATCATTTACCACGGATTATATTCGCTGTCGATGATCGCTATGTAATAGAGGATGACTCCGGATCAAAAGAGATGGCGGTGATTGCAATCACAGTTGAAATAAATAATGGACAAGACTAAATTACGTCACAATTAAAGCCTTAAGATATATCGATGAAACAATTTAAACGCAATTGGTATTACGTTTAAATTTATATAATAGCGATGGATTTTATTGTCTTTCTATAATACTCATTTTCTTTTTTTTTGTTTTTATCGGAAGAAGCCAGATAGGACGAGAAAGTAAGAATATCATTACTGTCTTTTTGTTTCTCAATATAATTCTCCAACAATTCAGAAAATTGATGAGGTTGCGTCCCTTTTAGCAGTGGAATTAGCTTAATCAGCGCGTCAATCGGAATCAGGAGAACGGGTTTAATTTTTACTCTATTTATCCCCTCCAACTCAGTATTAAACCAGTTGTTAACCCAATAAGACAGTCCGGGAACATCATAGGAGCTGTCATGAATAATAATTATCGGGTAAATTTTTATATTACTCGGGTTTTTTAATCCCTTGTCAAACTTCCAATCACTATTAATTATTTTCTTTATTGAGTTTGCCAGTTGCTTAGCTGCTTTTGGCTTATCACCACTTACATATAAACTCTTTCTCAATTCTGAAAGCACTTCATTGGGTTTATAAGATTGCTTGATAGTTGCCTTTAATAAAAAATCTTTCGATTCAAAAAGGAACAAAGTATTTCCGGAACGGAAATAATAATCAGGTGCTCCATTAATAGCCAGATTTTTGTCGCTAAACCTGATATACTTTTGCCCGTATATTTCTTCAATAATATTATGGAGCAAATATTTTTCCGAAAACTCTTCCGTAAACATCTGCCTAAACGAATTTAGTTGTATTTCTCTTATTTTTTTCGTTTCATATTTATAGGAAGAAAGAACATCTCTGATGGAGAAATATAACCCTTTGAATACTTTTTGAATAAGAAAGGCACCGCAAAGAATTTTATAGGTATCAGGAGCCGTTTTATATAGAGGTCTGCTTCTCAGTGTTGGAAAATCGTCAAAAATAGGGTCATATTCAAGGTTGTCTTTTAATACAAACTCTTCAAGGAACTTACGATTTCTCTCCTGATTACTATTGTCTGAAATTTTAAATGCTAAATTTTTATTTCCTTCATGGAAGGGGATAAATGTTAACAAATAGAGTAGATCATTCAAAAAATCAGCAGGATTATCCATTCCATGCCTATTTAGAAAACGAGAAAGCAGTCCACTTGTATCAATTTTGCTATCCTGATGATCCTTAAAAAAAGAAAATAGTTGCTTTGCTCGGTAGATACCGCACAAAATCTGTCCTGCATAATCAAAATTTAGTATATCATGGTAAGCGATAGAATTAGAAATTAGTGCTAAGGCATACCTTTCTCTTTCATTTAGATCCTCTGAAATATCTTCAAGATAGTCGTCCTTTTGCCTGATTTCTTCATTAATAACCGCTAATGATTTCAGGAATTCGAGTCGGCCTGTCTCATAACTAATTTCGAACCCTGGTACAGTATCGTGCATTGTGGCAGCATATTCTGCAATTCTCAAAACCGCAAAATGATTACCTATAATATAGGTAGGATGAAGGCCCGGTGTAATTGGGTATTTAATTTGTCCAAATAATTTTAAGCATAGGCTTGGTGAAATTTTGAAAAAATACTTGATAAAATTTTTATCATCCGAAAATACAAGATCGTTTGGAAATATTGCCAGAAGCTCAGCACAAATATCCAGTATGAAATATTTTGGTAATTGCTGAAGATAGTATTGAAAAGGTGAATGTGGTTTCTCTTTAGGGAACAATTCAGAAAACCCCAATAAAAATTTAAAATCTATTTTTTGAGTCATTTTAATATAACAAGGTATTTCTAAATTTATACCGGTTTATAAAAAGTGCTATGAATCTTATTCCTTTTACCACCGACTTATTTCATCCATCATATCGGGCAATGAGACCGCCGTGACGTTTTTGGAAATCGGAAATTTTTCTGTACCCGGATAAATAACAAACCGCTTGGCCGCCTCTATGTCGTCGCACCCCAAATAAAATCCTTTGGAAACAGACGGAGCCTGAGAGCGTTTTATTTCGATGGCGTAGCGCTGTTGGCTGTTCTTCTCGATGACCAAATCAATTTCTGCGCCCGCAGACGTACGATAAAACCACGGCGTCATTCCCGAAGGCAGCACGGATAACAGGTTTTCAATGACGAACCCTTCCCAACTGGCTCCGACGACGGGGTGCCCCAGCACATCATCCAGCGTCGTCAGGTTAAGCAGGGCATGCGTCAACCCGCTGTCACGAATATACACTTTAGGCGCTCTGACAAGCCGTTTTCCGATATTGCCCGACCACGGGCGAAGGGTACGGATCAGCAATAAATCTTCGAGTAATTCAATATAGCGTTTGGCGGTCGGGGCGGCGATGTCCAGATTGGCCCCCAGCTGCGCAATATTCAGCTGCCCTCCCTGGCTATGGGCCAGCATCGTCCATAAACGCCGCAACGTAACGGCCGGAATACGCGGGCCGAATTGCGGCACATCCCGTTCCAGATAGGTATTGATAAAATTGAGCCGCCATCTCAGACTGCCGGCATCACTTTTTGCCAGAAAACTGTCGGGAAACCCGCCCCGCAGCCACAATTGCTCGCGGGCGGCGGGCGTTGCAGCGATTTCCGAAACGTTAAAGCCGGAAAGGTCCTTATAGGCAATTCGTCCGGCGAGTGATTCCGAGGACTGTTTTAATAAATCCAGAGACGCGGAACCTAAAATTAGAAACTGCCCTGATTTTCGGCCCTGCCTGCGCCGACGGTCGATCACGCCCCGGAGGATGGAAAACAACTCCGGCATCCGTTGGATCTCATCCAAAATAACGAGTTGGTGTTGATGCAGTTCAAAATAATCTTCGGGTTCACTTAACTTTGCCCGATCTTTAGGGCTTTCCAAATCAAGGTAAACGGGTTGGGGACGCATGGTCGCCGCTAACTCCTCCGCCAGGGTCGTTTTGCCCACCTGACGGGGGCCCAAAACGCCGACGGCAGGGAATTCTTCCAGCAACTGCGCTATTTCTGAGGTGGCATTACGTATAATCATCCTTGCAATTATAACACATTGTGTTTGATTTGCAAGGATGATTTTCTAAAATATCCCGTCATACCGGCAAAATTGGCCTTTTTGTGTAAAAAACGGGCTGAGGTCGGCCTCAGCCCGTTTTCAGCTCAGGTTTCCTTGGGTTTGTTCTTACGAACAACGAGGGAAATCGGTTGACCCAGAACGGTTAAGGAAAGGTTCAGGCCTTTTTGGTCACTGTTCTCCCAGGCAGCACCGACTTTGATCCAGTCAGGTTTTTCACTGCCTTCGTTGGCTTTCACGCAATAAACCGTGTGGGTAGGAAATTTTGCAGTGGTTTGATTTTCGTCAGTCATCATCCATTCTCCTTTGTTGTGTGAGATGATGGAAGCGAAATAAGCTCATTAAGGCTGTGACAGCTCCCCGCAGCGAAGCGAAGTCAAAGATGCTTTTTACATGGTAAAAAGCAGGGATAAGCGTCGGGATGGCCGTTGAGCTACGCTTCTCTATTCATCAACACCCCAACAAAGCGGGGCATGGAATGCATGTCTGTATTCAACCCTGCCAATGACCCCTTATCGGTCAATCAACCTTAAAAAATGATGCAGTGATATTCTCTTTGGCAGTTGTCAAAACCGGAACAGGCAGTTTTATTGTCCTGCTCTCTTTTTCAGTTGCCTGACTTAAAATATGGAACAGTATTACAAATTAATAATATATTGCCCTGTCGGTTAATGTTATGCGCAGTCTATAAGGCATATTCTTTTGTCTACATGTAAGCAGGGTAATGGTGGTTGTTTCTTTACAGCAACCGGAGATTTTTTGCAAAAGAACAACGATAATGCGAATAGTAGGATTTACACGGGAAATCAGTGAACCGTTTGAGAAGTCGGCAATCCAAGCGATTACTGATGAGATTGTGATCGGCGGATCAGGGGACCTCGAAAAAACCGTTGAATCATTGCAGGCGGGTGATTCTCTGGTGATTTATAAACTTTTCAGGCTTGGGAACCATCTGTCAATAATCAACAGAAATGTCCGGTTGGTCATTGATAAAGGGATCATTCTTAAAAGTCTGACGGAGGGAATAGATTCCTCGACACCCGACGGAAAACGTCAAATTGAACTCATTACACATCTGGCCCTCCAAACTACGGAAGAATCAGTCAGGAGCCTGACGCAGGGCAGAAAAGCAGCCGTTGAAAAAGGGGTGAAATTGGGGCCCCAAAAGGGTACGCTCTATAAATTTCAGGATATAGCCGAACAGGTATATCAAATGTATCTCACAAAACAGCATACCATGGAAGAAATACGAACCCACTTCGGTATCGGTTCCAGGGGCACCGTCTATAAGATTATTAAACTGTTTGAAAATCCGCCGGGAGACGGGGGGTAAGCTGAACGGTACCCCGATTTTAGCATTTAATTGGGTAAAGGCCATAAAGCCGGCCTCCATAAATGATGAATATTTCGGCATCAGGTGGCTAAGCGTCAGACGTCCGAAGCAAGTTTATACTATACAGGCCTCAAAAATACCGGAATACCGGTATTTTACGTTAAAATGAACAGTACGATATTTGCCTTATCACTTACTGAATACGCCCCTTTTTTCACTGATGTAAGCGGTAAGTGCACAAATTACATTTCACACATTTCTTAAATGAATATACCTATGCAACCGCTTTTGAAAACGTTTAAGCACAATCCGGCTTAGGTCATACCCTCTCTATTCACAACAATTACGCCCGGTTGTGAAGCATTTTATCACCTTCACTTCTTACGACTTTCATACATCAAATTTACATTATTACATATCGGCACTCCAATCCTTGGGATCATTTCATTCATCGCCTGCCAAAAGGATGAGAGCGGTGAAGAGTTAAAACCTTTGCCCCGAAATTCAGCACAGGTAACAATGGAGGGCAAATCCTGGAATCAAATAACATCCGGTGGTTTGACTGTATCAACCAAAACAGATTGCAGTTCCTGTTGGGCGGAATCCATGGACCCTTTGTATAAAAATTTTTTCTTCCTTACGTTCTACCGTTACTATGAAACCGAACCATTTGGAAGAAATTATTTTGAGAATCTTTCTTTTGGAGCCATACCGCTAAGACTCGGCAAATTTGAACTTTTGGGTAAATCGTATGGTGCCTGCCGTCCTGATACAATTCCAATGGCCGTGTTTTTTACAAGTGAGTATGACGCCGGAAAAGACAAATATGAAGTTCTCAAGTCAGAAAAAAATTATATTCTATTAAACAAATTGGATAAAGCCACCGGCTTGGTTGAAGGCGAATTTGCCGCAACATTTATACGTGTCCATAAAGCAAGTGACTCTGCGTATCCGGATACCATTCGCTTTCAGCCCTCTTCCTTCACCGCTTTTGTCGGCGCAAAAGAATAACCTGTTCAGTAATTGCCGAAACCCCGGCAGGCGTTTCGACCGCCCCTAATAATTTGCAAAAAAAGAGGGATACCCCGAAAGGTATCCCTCTTCGGCTTATAATCCGTCATAGGGGGTCTTGGAAGGAAACTTTCGGTCCAACAACTCGATAATGCTGCATGGCAGAAACAGTCGCGGATGCACATAGCCGATTTTGATCCCCTGCGGAATCAGTTCTTTCCCGTCTTTTTTGATGGAACAGATAACGGTGTTACACTCACCCAGAGCACGTACCTCGACTTCATAGTCCGCGTCGGTCAGGGCTTCCTGCACGGTGTCGGTTTTCAGTTGGCCCTGTCCGGCCAAAAAGCCCCATTTGGCAAATGCTTCTTCCCAATGCCAGGAAAACGTTGAGTTACAGTGGTGACAGATCGCTTGAGGCATGTTGCTTCTCCTTTGTGGTGTGGCAGATGATGGAAGCGGACAAAGCTCAGTAAGGCCGTGACAGCTCCCCGCAGCGAAGCGAAGTCAAAGATGTTTTTTATGCAGTAAAAAGCAGGGATAAGCGTCATAACGGTCGTTGAGCTACGCTGATAAATTCATCAACACCGCTGCAAAGAGAGGCATTGCCTGAACGTTTCATCCGGTACTCACGAACGGGCATGGCATGGACGTATTCGACGGCTTCAATAATCCGGATCAAATGTCAGGAAAAATCTCGCAGAAAGATTTTTAGGAGAACCGCGCCGGCTACTTAAATGGATGTCTTAGATTATATTGCTTAATGATGTCGAATATATGGCTACTTTCCTGACGGTTTTGTTCTGTATATTGTTGCTGTAAGTCTGAGTCATTTTTTAAAATACTCAACATAACGGAAGGGGTTGCTTTATAAACTTTCTTATTCGCTGTATTATAAATCATACAGTCATTATCGGCTATTTCATTGGCAACAATTAATCCGACCACACCAAAAACTCTATAAACAGCTCTATCTGAGGCGTCTAAATACCGATCATGCCATGCCAGTAATGTTCCATA
The DNA here is from genome assembly GCF_003339505.1 of Runella aurantiaca. Classification (GTDB taxonomy): domain Bacteria; phylum Bacteroidota; class Bacteroidia; order Cytophagales; family Spirosomataceae; genus Runella; species Runella aurantiaca. The sequence goes on along the minus strand of NZ_QPIW01000001.1, from coordinate 434,713 downwards.
TTCTGTCAGTTTGCTGTAATAAATGGCAGATTGATAATTTTGAGCATTGTAAAATATATCTTTCCCATCACAAAAACCCCAATACTCCCATCGCAAATAGATTTTATTGCTCGCTGAACGTAATTTCAATCGGGTGGAATCAGAAGTGTATTCCACCACGTAATTATCAATGATGGAGGGACGATTTGCCAGAAATTCATCATAGGTAAGGTATATTCCTTTTCGACGTGTGCTGCACGTGCGGATGTTATCTTCGATACCTAATGAATCAGGATAGCCTGCCTTTTTCAATCCTGTTGATTTCAGGGATTTCGCAATTTTAAGAACGGTTTCACTATAAAAAGCGGGTTTATCTGTACTATCGCGTAAATAGTCATTCATTTTAGTGAAAGCCCGCGTGAACCCATTCTGAATTCTGACAGGATGATAAGCCGTAATATCAAAAAGCCCCTCTTTTATTTCATCTATTTCAGCCGTATAAAACGGAACACGCTGATTTTGACCAGTGTATTTGTAAAAAACAAGGCACATTTTAATTCCGGCATCATTTGATCGCATGTCTACCCATTCCGAAATCTCAAATTCTTTTATTTCCAGCGCCACCGGAGTCAGAGTTTCATTCATGTTAATTGAGATCAGGCAAGCAGTAAAATAGTTATTTAATCCGCCAACCAAGCCGCCTTCCAAAGTTGCAAAAACGTTTTTACTGCCAATGCCCTTTCGGACCATTCCTATACTGTTTGTATCGCTACGGCTGTCAATAATTTCATTTATATAAAATGTGCGATTTTTGATTGAAATCAAAAAATTGGGCTTGTCTGTAGGCAGACGAATAGGATACGTGTCCGCTTGAGAAAAAAGAACAGTAACATTCAACAGGAAAAGGTGTATAAACAAACCCAATTGTTTCATAAACTATGATTTATGAGTTGCATTTGAAATCGAATAATAAAGCCATTATAGGTACAATTATTTATTCAGAGAGATAATAAAGTGTTTATAGTCACGGTCACATCGACAAAAATCTCAACAGGTAGGGTGTCTTGATCTACGGACAATCATACTCCCAAATACCTTGCACAGTAGTACTTTTTATGATTTGAGTGTACTTTATCGGGCGGGCTTTAGCGTCGAATTCGTAAGAAATGGGGCTTTCTTCCGAATCCAATTGTATTTTAACAGGTAAGTTATTCATCCTGTTTCCCAACAATGGGCCAAGTTCAAAACTGCCTCTGGGGAATGCGCTTAATCTGGGTCCTATAACGAATTCAGCCATACGGGCATAATTTTTTTTAGTCAAATCGTAGGTATATTTGTAATGCTTGACCTGGCCATGATCATCGGTTTCAATATTCTCAACTAAGTTTCCATCATTATAGATAAATCTTTTTGAAATCCACACCTTCCCCTTCACACTGAAAACATGCGTGGCTAAACGCCCCTCCGAGTTATAGGTCAAAACATTTTGATTTCCAAAAGGTGGATCATAAACGGAAATGATTCGACCCTGACTGTCTTTTGTAATTACAAAATAAGAAATTTTATCACTGCCCGTTCCTAAACCTATTCTTGATTCTTCATAAACAGTTATGTTTGAAACCTGTTTTTCTTTATTCACATCAGATACCATACGCGTCTTTTCATCAAATTTCACAAGGTATCTTCCGGTGAAATTGGTTATTACTGAAGGAAAACATTCTTCAGGTGTTACATCGGAAGATTTAGAACATCCCCCTAAGAGCAGAAAAATAAATAGGGTTATCCGGCGCATAAGATTTGAGTATAGAGAAGACATGATAATTTTATATTGTGGCAGCAAGGCAGTAAATGGTACATTCAGATCACCAACGCCTTCAGACAGACAGTACTTACCCTCCTGTTTTAACTGCCAGCAAATGTAATATGGGTCCCTCCCCATTAACGTTGTAAGCACTGATTTGGTACAAATAAGAAGTTTCAGGTTTTAGACCTTTATCCTCAAAACTCATATCATTGCCTTCGTATACTTTGATCCCTTCCCTGTATAGCCTGTAACCTTCCGCATCTGCCAAACTCGACCATTGCCATGTAATACCTGAGCTTGTCACTGATTTTACTTTACAGCCCATCACTACACCCGGTGGACTTGGCGGTGTCAGCGTTTTTCCCGACACAGTCAGCGATTTCGGTCCTTCTCCATGATTATTATAAGCACTTACCTGAAATGTGTACAAAGTATTGCCGGTCAACCCTGCAAGCTCAAACGAAGTTGCCTTGGCATCATAATAGGCAAAATTTCCCTCATAGACTTTATATCCGGCAGCCCCTTTTACTGCTGTCCATTCGATCATCAGGTTTGTAATTGTTGCTTTTGAGATCTTTACTCCCGAAACTTGACCGGGAGGTGTCGGTATAAGCGTTATCGGATCTTCCTTCCTCTTGCAGGAAAATATGAACACCAACAATACAATTATAAAAATGCTCTTCATGGATTTGAGGTTTGAGTGCTACAAATCTAATACTCATTATAAAATTTGAGAAAAATAGTTATCAAACGTTGATTTTTGCCTCTTTTAGCATCTTAAATAACTACACTTTGCCTGTGTCAATCATTACTTTGATTGACACATATAAAACACTTATTACATGTGTAATACTGCCGCAAAGCTTTTTTCCGCTATGCAAGGCAAATTCAAACGTATAATAGAAGTAGCACGTTTAGGTCGTTGGGCTACGCTGCCGGGATTTATAAACACCGCTGCAAAGAGAGGCATTGCATGAACGTTTCATCTGTTCCTCACGGAACCGGTAGGGCATGAATGTATTCAACAGCTTTCTGTGCATGAGAAGCAGCGGAGAAAATAAACCGTTTGTCGTCTTTCAATACCTTCAGCCACGATTGAATGTAAGCGGCATGTTGTGCTTCGGGCATCGGTTCAAAACCAAGGTCCGCGCCTAAAAAGCAGGCTCCGAGTTCGGCGACCAGTTCCTCTTTGGCGTACCCTTCATCGCCGTAGTGTTTGCGGCCCATGTCACGGTTGAGACGGGTAGGATGTTTGGTCCAATGCGTCAGTTCATGCGCCAAAACCGCGTAATAATCCGTGGCTTTTTCAAAGCTTTCCAAGGGTGGCATCTGAATACGGTCGGTTACCGGATGATAATACGCCTTCGTACCCGTATAAATATCCGCTTTGGTTTGGGCAAAAAAGGCTTCCAGTGTTTCCATGCGCTGCGGTGCATCGGCAGCAATAACCGTTTCGGGAACGCGGTAATAGTATTCCGGTAGTCCTTCGATCTGGGAGGCATTAAAAACGGTGTAGGTTTTTAAAAATGGAATTTGTCGGGAGTTGATATCACCTTCGGGCGTTTCTTCGTCCCGCACAATCTTATCGGCATAGACGACCTGTTCGCCTTTTTCGCCTTTGCGGACATTGGCTTTCAGGTCAATGGCCTGTTTAAAGGTCATCCAATAAGGCAAAGCGTAACCTTTTTCGGCGGCGGTACCCCACAGCACCAGGGTATTGATCCCCGTGTAAGGAATGTTGTTCCAACGCAGCGGACGCATTACCTGCCCGGCCATGTGTTCACTGTTCCACGGCTTGCGCCACGTCAGATTGCCGCTTTCTAAATCGGCCAGAATCTTATTCGTCACGCGAGCATAAATATCCGATTGATATTGAACATCCGGTTTCATGGCAGGCTCCTTTGAAGGTGAGTGAGATAAATCAAGGTGTGTTTTTTGTTTGTGAGGCATTTGATTTTCTTTCCGGTTGATCGGGATGACGGGGATACAAAACCCGACGTTCAGGCGAAGAAGCCAACTTGAATTTTGGTCGGGCGGGGAATGCGTCAGCAGGCGAAAATTATGGTTGGTGAATTCGGCGCGCCGGGTACATCACCGTCTCGCCTCCCGATGACCGGAAAGACAAAACGACCCGTAAACAAAAACAGGCAATGCCTGAATACGCGCACTTCAACCGGGCATCAGGCCGTCGTCGGCAAACGAGCAATAGTTATACGGCGTAACGATCAGGTGGTCGATCACGGAAATCTCCAACAGCTTTCCGCCCTGCAGCAATTTGCGCGTCAGAGCAATGTCCGCTTCGCTTGGTTTTAGGTTTCCTGAGGGGTGATTGTGAGCCAAAATCAGCGCACTTGCTTTGGTTTTAAGGGCCGTGGCAAAGACAATACGCGGGTCAACGACACAACCGGTTATGCCGCCAGTGGCGATGTCCGAAACGCCCAGGCAGGTGTGACGGCGGTCCAGCAGTAGAATTTTAAACTGTTCGACGAGTTCAATGCGGTTTTCATCCCAGCATTGGCGCAGGATCTCATAGGCTGTCTCGGATTGCGTGATTTGAATACGATCCTGATAAGGGACTTTGTTCCGGTAAACAATTTCCACTTCATTGACGCGGTAGAGCGACTGAGTTTCATTTTTCTGCATATATCCCCCTTCTACAACGACAGATGAAGACGGTGCATGTGCCACGCGTTGACATCTTTGTGCGGGGCATAAAGCGCATTCATGGGTTTATGAATCAAACCCTCCTGCGTTTTGAAAAACTCCGAAAGCAGCTCCGTGGCCTGCTCGCCTGCGCGGTCATTGTCCATCCACGTATAGGCCAAGCGGTAGCCGTAATTATGGATGTAAGGCAGCGCCTGCTTTAAACAGGCGACGGAATTAAGAATGATGGCATCGCCCGAAAGCCCCGGATGATTAGATTGACTGATTACCGAGAGGTAATCCATAAAGCCTTCAAAGAGGTGGATGGCTTTCCTGTCGGGGTTTATGCCGCGAATAAAGCCGATGGCTTTGGGACGGATGCAGCCTTTAAAGAAAGGATTACGCAGCTCGAAACCGCCCTCTTCATTTTCAAACCCGAGGGCAAAAAAGCGTTTCTTGGTATTTTTATTCTGTACGTGAATTTCTTTGAGAGATCGCCGTGCCACTTCCAGCGGGATACCGCGTTTTTTGAGGTAGCTGATAAGCCCTAAATGTTGGATGGGCTTTTTACTTTTCAGGATCAGCGAGGCGTCATGCTGCCTCACCTCTTCTGGGATCGTCGCGATACGGTAAGGACCGACGCCCATGTTGTTGATCCACCGCAGAGCATCGGAAATGGTGTGGTCCTGACGGCAGGCGCGCAGGTATTCGCAGACAAAACGCACCAAATCCCCGCCGATGGCTTCGCCATAGTCGTACCAGCTGTTGGTTTCCAGATAGACCCAAAAACTGGGGGTGCGTTCATCTCTTAATGGCGAGGAATACAGGGCTTTGTTAGCCGTTATACGTTTGGGGTGAATATCCAATCGGCTCAGAATTTCAATCATGGGTATGGCTTTGGCATCGTCTATGTTCATAGCGATCTCCGAAAAAACAGATGGGCGAAAAAAAAAGAAAAACCGGAGCGGTCAGGGTCTCAGACGCTGTTCGATGAACTTTTCTAAGTCAGCGCGGCGGTAGCGAACGGCGCGGCCGATTTTGATGGGTTTGAGGTCGTAGCGTTTGGTGCAGTCCCAAACGGCCAGTGTGCCGGGAGAAACGCAAAGGAAACGGGCCGCACTTTTTCGATCCAGCAAGGGTTCGGGGGGCGGTGTTTTAATAGCCATTCCACACTCCTTTTTTCAGAAGAAAAATCGGTCTATCGAAAACAATTCGTGATCATTTCCGATAAGTCAGCGCTACCTAAAGGTGTTTGCAGAAAGGAGTCAATTCAATCCATCGTTGATTAATAAAAAATAAACTCCATCAATGATTGAGCCATTATTCGGTTATAGATTATGTTGAAATGAGCGAATCACTGACGAAATCTGCGCACCGAACACCTGAGAAATTAATTGATCCGGCATGGACATGAATAAAATCACTTCTTCGTCCCTTCATCGGGAAAGCTGATTTTGATTAGCTATTTTATTGACAGGTACACAAAAATCGTACAAAATGAATAATCCTTCTCTTGCCGTAAGGTTAATGACGATGACCTCCCTTTTTAAGTTGTTTTCTCAAAGTTGCGGCCTGTCGATAAAAGAAGCCCAAATGTTCTTAGGTACTAACGTTGATACCACCAAGTCATGGTGGGCAGGTCGCAGAAATCCACCGGAAGCAGTTTTGGAAAAACTGGTTGATCTTTCGATCACGCAGGATGTCGCAGCTCAGGAACTGTTGCTGGAATTGGAAAAATTAGACAAAAAGAATAAAAAGCAGCACCTCACATTACAGGCCTATGGATTGGATTCTCAGGCACAATCCGCAGGCTGGCCCTCTGCCAACGCATACATGGCCGTTATTCGGAAAGCCGTGGAAAAAATGCCCGCAGAACTTGCAATGCGCCTGGTATTGGTTACTGATAGCAACAAAAACATTCCGGCACCGGAATAACGACAATGCTCATAATCCTGACAACGTCGATTCATCGTACATTATCAATATAATCCGCATATTCCTGCATCATTTTTATACGTTGCGGTAAAAACTGCGCGCGGTCATAAGCTCGATCAACACCACTTTTCGGGACGTGCGCGAGTTGTCTATCGGCAATGTCATGAGGGTAGCCCAATTTTTCTTTTAATATCCCTAAGGCAAGGGATCGAAATCCATGGCCTGTCATTTTGCCGTTATAACCCATTCGCTTGATAGCAATGAGCATCGTGTTTTTGCTCATATACTTTCTTGGGTTATAATAACCGGGAAAGATAAAATCCCGTTTCGTATTCAATTCTTTCAGTTCCCGAAAAATCGCCAGCGACTGCTGTGATAACGGAACGATATGAGGAAGATTCATCTTCATTCGTTCCGCCGGAATAACCCACATTGCTTTTTCAAAGTTTATTTCTTCCCATCTTGCTTCGACCAGTTCACAGGTACGCACGAATGTGAGAAGCAATAATTTAAGTGCCAGAAAGGTCTGACGATTAACACGATTTTCATACCCATTCAGACGGGCTAAAAATTCAGGAAACTCATCGACGGAAATGGAGGCATAATGCCCTCTTTTAAATTTTCTCATCGCAGCTTCCAGACCATAAGTAGGGTCACTTTCGGCTCTTCCGGTTGCAATCGCGTATTTAAATACATGGCTGCATAACCCCTTCATCCTACGAGAGAGATCCGGGGCTGTTTTTTCGATCTTTTGAAGGCAGCTCAGCATCATCAACGGCTTTATATCTGCAAGCGGAAAGCTGGCTAAAGAGGGAAACACGTATTTCTCAAAGCGGTGTTTAATAATATCGGCGTGTTTTGGCTTCCACAAAGGAACCTGTTTCCAATACCATTCCATCGCCATTGATTTAAAATCCAGTTGTTGGCTCAAAGCATTCGTCTGAGCCGCCTGCAAACGTTTTAAGACGGGATCAGTGCCGGTGCTTATTTCTTTTTTTAACTCATCTTTGGCCTTACGGGCATCCGCGATAGAGACGGTGGGGTAGGCACCGATTGAAATTCGTTTTTCCCTGCCGTGAAGTCGATATTTCAACCGCCAGTATTTTGTCCCGCTCGGGGTGACTTCAAGGTACAGCCCCTCTCCGTCCGCCATCTTGTAAGGCTTGATTTTAGGTTTAGCTGCCTGACAGGCCATATTTGATAAAGCCATGATTACACCTCCTGATTTCCGTTGCTGAAAATTTCAGCAAACATCAGCCGTTTCATGCCCCCAATCATGCCCCCAATTTTGGTTACAGTGGGTATATGACGGGAATAGACTGATAAACCGAGTGTAGCTTTAACGTACTGCGAAAATTGACTGATTTTCGTTTCAGTAATAATAAATAATGTCTGTAAAAAAATGATTGGTGCCCGTAGCCGCATCGCCATTTTCTCCCCAAGTGCCTGAATTGATTACGATTTTAACGGATTATTTTTCTGAGTGCCCCCAATTTTGCCCCCAATGACCGGTAATGTCCGTATAACCTATATTATCACCTGCCTATTCTTTCTGCAACAAATCCTTTCTTGCCATGTAGGGATCTCACCAATTCGAGACCGGTTATATACATAATTAAATCAATTGTTTAATTATCCAAAATATAATTTTCATTTCAAACTTAGTGTGCCCCAAAAACAGTGAAAAATCCTGTTTGTATATATTTATCAATAATTTCTCTTATTGATGGATGAATAAAGTTGTAAATTTTGTATTTTGCACTCATGATCACAAAATACAAACCATCGGATTACGAAGTGCTACGCCGTCGCTGTTTCGAATTGAAGCAAGTAGGCTGGAAGCAGAAAGATATTGCTTTTGCCTTGGGATTGACTGCGGGATGGGTCAGCCAAACTTTAAAAAAGTACCGAGAGAAGGGGTTAGATGGTCTTTTGGCTCGCAAACCTACCGGCTCTCCCCCTAAACTGAGCCCGGAACAACTCTCTCAATTAGCCACAGAGTTAAACTTAGGTGCAGTAAACCACGGTTTCCCCAACCATATTTGGACACGTGCCCGCGTTAATGAAGTGATTTTTAAAAAATTTGGTGTCAGCTACGACCTAACCCAAGTAGGGCGGCTGTTGAAGAAGCTTGGATGGAGTTTACAGAAGCCTGTCAAAAAGGCCCGACAGCAGAATGAAGCCAAAGTCAAGCAGTGGCAGGAAGAAACAATTTTAGAATTAAAAAAAAGCCACAAGTGAGAATCGAATCATTGTATATATCGACGAATCAGGCTTTTACCTTCTCCCTCTGGTGAGTCGTACATGGGCACCAAAAGGACAAACGCCTGTCATTGCAGAGAAAGCGGGGAAAGAACACTTGAGTCTTATTGCCGCAGTGACCCCTAACGGCAGACTATACATCAGTGGACAGGACAAGGCATATGACAGTGAGGGAGTAATTAACTTTTTAGAGTACTTGTGTCGCAGATATCGCAGCAAGAACCTGCTGGTGATTTGGGATGGGGCTACCATCCACCGCAGTCTGGCCATCAAAAACTTCCTGGCATATAAAAAAGGAAGAGTGCATCTTGTCACACTGCCGGGCTATAGCCCGGAGTTGAATCCGGTTGAGTTGCTGTGGAGTCAGTTGAAAAGGGATTTCAAGAATAGGGTCTTTATTAGCTTGAAAGATTTGGCTGAAGTGTTAACAGAAAAAATCGAAGAAATTAGAAAAAATACAACATTGCTTATCTCATTTTTCCGCAAGAAGGAGATCGCTTACTTTACAGACTAATTCACCTATCAATAATAAAGCAGTTATAACGTATAAATAAATTTATATTTTGATAGGTTTAACCATGTCATTTATCCGTATATTTAATAGGTTAGCTGGCACATCCAAATTATCAGTTCTATAAATGTTCTTATGACGAATAATAAAAAGTCCCCCACTTCTGCGTTAGAAAAAGTCTTACCCTCTCAATTTATGAGAGAACTCCGACCTGAGTACTATTCTGACACTGAAGACCGGGTTTCATATATATTAGATGCCCTAAGATTAGAGTACTATTTAGAATCAATAACGCAGCGTAACCAAACGCATGATTTTGAGATATTTTGTCGTAAGTTATGCGAGCGAACCATTTGCCCTAATTTACGCTCCCATACCGGCCCGGATGGCGGTGGAGACAGTAAAGTAGACACCGAGACGTATCCTGTTAGTGAAAAGATTTCAATTCTATTTTATGTTGGTGATCAAAAATCATCTGATGAAAGATGGGCTTTCGCAATCAGCGCACAGGAAGATTGGAAATCCAAGGTCAGGGATGATGTTAAAAAAATTTATGAAACCAATCGAGGGTATAAGCGAATAATTTTTGTCACCAGCAGATTTGCAAGAGACAAAGACCGCGCCGACATTGAGGACGACCTTTCCAAACAATACGATATCCCGGTAACGATTCATGATAGGTCTTGGATTGTACAGGAAGTTATTGAGAAAGATCGTAAAGACCTTGCTTTTAATTACCTGGGAATTGGTGAAACTAAAACGGATCCGCTTAGGTTAGGACCAACGGATTATTCACGCACTCAACAACTTGCCGATATAGAAAAATCCATTGAAGATCCGGATGTATTTCGCGGGATGGAGCGGGAACGCGTTACTGAAGCTCTTGTTGCTGCAAAATTATCCAGAAATCTGGAACGACCTCGTTTTGAAACTGATGGCAGATTTCTTCGTGCTATTCGATTGGCCGGAGCTGATGGCACTGATAGGCAAAAACTAAAAGCTAAATATGAACATATCTGGACAGCATTTTGGTGGTTTGATGACTTTCAATTCCTGAAAAACAACTATGATTCTTTTGAAAATCTTGTATTAAAGTCTGAAGATGCTATTGATCTGGAACTGTTGTGCAATCTACTGCAGTTGTTCTTTAATTGCGTTTTCCATGAACATATGTCTCGTGAAGAATGTAGAATTGATGAGCGTATTGAGAGATTAAAACTGGCTTTAGAAAAAATAATTTCTAACAAAAATCGGCCTAATAATAGTCTGGAAGCACAAACTTCTCTTCTTATTATCCAAATGAATCAAGCCATGCAGAATGAGAAAAGAGACGGCTTATCTGATATTTGGAAAGGATTCTCTCAGATTTTCGAAAAAGCCGGTGGCCTGGGCGAATTTAATGTGGATCGACTAATAGGTATGGTAGAGATTGCGGGAGACTTTGCCGGTAATGATCCTGCTTATAATACGCTTATTGAAGAGATGGCGGACTTTGTATCCGGCCGTAAAAGTGAAGCGGAAGGAGCTTTAATACTTCTTAAACGTGCTCAAAAGCTTGATTTTGAGAGTAATTTGGAAATGATACGTTTATTGGGGAAAGCGACTGTACGTTTAGCCAAAAAAGAATACAGAGATGAACTTGTTGAGGCTCTGCAACTCCTGATGTTCGCATATAGAAGTGCCGGCCTATTATGGGCGGCAAGAGCAAGTTGTACATTCCTGACAGCGACCCTTGCTTTGGAAGGCGATGAAAGGAGTAAGTTACCAATTCGCTTTGTTCCCACAATGAAAACTTGGGGTTGGTTGGCTCTGGAGTTACGTCACATTCCTGATCTTCTATTCGCTATTCAGTTATTAAACGGAATTTTGGCTACACTTCCATTAGCAGAAGAATCAAAAACTAAGGTATCAGAAGACATTCGTGAGTTAGACTTGGCCCTTGGCTGTTTATTTTTGAATGCTGATGAAGATGACATACAGAAGTTAGAAACTGCACCGGATGTACTTGAAGCATTAGGGCTATTCAGTGCCAGATCCGCTTTACTTTATATAATGGGATATAATGATATTCTTCGTGCCGACGGTAGTTTTCCTGAATCTGAACCGGATGAAGAAATAAACCGAACATTTTCACTGCTTGCAAGCCAGCCAATAGCAGAAAGTTTACGCGGTCGATTCGTCTTAAATATTGAAGAACCTCACTCACTTGAAACATCTATTCTTGGCATGACCATTGAGATCGAGGTTGAAGGCAGTGAACAATCTATTATTCTTGCACAAGCCATTTTAGGTTCTTTGGAAGCATTCTTCGCCACCACTCTTGAAAAAATTTCTCCTCATACTGAAAGACTAATTCTTCAGCTGATGGAGAATGAACAAATTTCTGCGCCATCGGTTGAAATTGATCCAATGGAAATGAATGGCTATATCTACTGGCCAAGGATGCTTTCATCAACTAATTATGAAGATCAAAGCCGTTTTACCAGTTTCCTAACGGTTATTGCAGGTCACGTTCTTACTGTTTGTTGCATGACTGAAAATACAGAGGCATTACTTGAGAAACTTTATGCTGACGAAGCAGTATATAATCGTATAACGATGATAGCTCATGCGTCGAACAGTTATCACCGAGTTACATCTAAAAATGTTTCTAAAATATCTGACTGGCAGAGCGTTATAAAAAAATCATATAAGCCCTGTATTATACGGCCTGAAATTGAATTTATTACTATTAAGTCAGATGACATAGATAATATAACAGTCAATCCCGGTGGTATGCCACCGAGATTAAAAGATCATCGTGCAATAAGTGTTCGCTCAGTTATTGATATTCATTCCTGGGATCGAGCTGATTGGAAAGGAGCAGGTTATGCACAATTTAATCCCATGCATCCTCCTTATATGGCTCTTTTATTCAAAAATGCTGATGCCGCGAGAAAAATTTTTACGCGTTGGAAAAAGCGTTTCGGCAATCATGATAAAGATGAAGAGATATCATTATCTATCATACGTCAAATGCCACAACATAATAAACATCACTATCGTGTTTTGATAACGTCTAAGTTCCCTCACAAAGATACTTTTAAGCCTATCCAGCTGGTTACTATGGGCAGAAAATCTATGTTAATGGAACCTAAAAATGATATAAACCTGGAAAGGTTTTTGGAATCTTATCACCATTTCAATGCATTTTTTCTATTGCCTGCTATATTAAAGGAAGCTGGCCCTCCTGAATTTCTATTTGATCTTGCAATCTTAAAACACAATCTATCAGTAAAGTTAGCTTCAGAAATTAAGGAAAATGATATTGAATTCATGGCTATGCATATATAGGCCACGTAAGGTTATTGCTTCTTATAATATAGGTGTTTTATAAGTAAGTAGCACTGATAAATTACTTTGCATTAAAGGGTATAAAATTAATATTGAGATGATTTCCGACATTGGCTAAACATCACATCTATTAACTGCAAAGGCTAATGTTTCTTCGTTAAAATAATCAATTGGATTTAGCCACCCGATCTTTAATTGCCTCCAAAGTGTTTCAGCTCTATTTAAATGGAGTGAATAAGTGGGCAGTAAGAAAAGATACAGTCTGCCGCCTAACCCGTACAGCTACTGTATTATTCAATGATTTTTCCTATTTTTCCCTGAAAAAACGTAATGGTTTTTTTCATCTGTTTTGTCTTTACACTCAGTTCGTTCCTTGAGCATGAAAGATTCCTTCAAGTTCGACAAAAGCTACCCCGATGGCTATGAATACATTGGGACATGGGCCCGGACCACCCGTGATATTATCAAACACATGGATGAGGAAGCGACCCGTTATGCAGAAAGTCATCTTCCTGAGCCGGGGATTCCCTTCGATCGGGTTACTCAAACTCGGTTAAATTTTACGTTTGACTCCTTACAGGAGGCGAAGTACGCCTTTTACCGAAGCACCGCCTCCGCCATAGAAAGGGAAATTAAGCGAGTCTGTCCTGACCGGCAAATGGCCCGCTGGATACGGCACAGTGCCAGTTTCGACATAGGAAGCCTGTACATGGAAATGCCGGCTCACAAGCCGGAAGAGAAAACCCAAACCACAATTGATGACAAACCACACGAGGATTTGAGTAACTCCGCTTCCGGTATACCCGAACACCACCCCTCGGATCGAGTAAGAGATCACTATCATATGTCTAAACGATTTACACAATCGCTGCATTATTTCCCTGCCACAGAGAATTCCAACAAAACACATTTGAAAGAAAACCAACCGAAAGCATCGGGTTCCTACGAATACCTTACCGATACCGCGCATACAGCCCGCCACATCCTCCAAAAGACAGATCAGGAGATCGCCCGTTTTTCCATTGGGGAGCCTCCTTTGAGAAACACCCGCCAATCCGCTGTCGTTGGGAGGGTATTTACTTCGTTGGAAAAAGCGAAATCAACCTTTCGGAGCTCTGTTCTGTCGTCTTTGGAAAAGCAAATTAAAGCGACCTGTCCTGATCGTGAAAAAGCGCATGATCTGCGAAACATTATTTATTCGGCTATTTCAGTCTCCTATGAGCCACAACCAAAAGAAATCTCCGGGCACTACCCCTCTAAAACAGAAAACGTATACTCAAAGGATAATGCGACGGAAGGGAAAAGGAGTGCTTCGACGCGTTTTACACAGAAATTGAACTATGATTCTATGAGGAATCATCAGGTCACTCCCTCGAAAGACTCATTGGACAGTAGGAAAGACAGGGATAGGGAGTAATAAAGCAGCCGAAAAAAGTTCATCAACTTCACTTTCGTTCATTAGGTATAAAATCAGCCTTAGTTGAAACATAACCGTAAACTCTTGGAAAAGCTTTGGCAGGGTTCCCACTCCTGCCGACAAGTTCAGATGCTGAACCACGAACCTGGATCATTCCGCCGGTTCTTCTCTTCAATACCCCTATTGTGCAGGCGGTTTTAAGTCGCCCGGCTTAAGGGTTGCTTCATTTATAAAAAACGGCATTTGTCACTCCTGAATGAAGCAAAAGCCATTTATATTCATGCAAATTTTCATAGCAACGACATTATTTTTCAAAGGGAACTGCATGCCAATGGCAAATTGATGTAACCGGCACCCGGAATCTGATAAAACGGTAAGCCATTAATAAATCAGCCATTTTTCCGGGCTATTTTGAAGGAGAAATGCCTCCAAGATCATCCCTGACAAAGACCTGTCTCTACACCCTGCTTTGCCTGTTGGCAGTGCCGGCGATAACGGCCTGTTTACCGGGCGAAGGGGACGTGGCAGCGCGGTACAATGCGATCAACCAGCGTGCGGCGGTGGAGAATGCGGGGATGAGCCTGGTCCAGGCCGCCCAGAATCAAACCGCCTATAACATGGCCTTTGCAACGGTGCGTAAATCACCCTTAGGCGATACCGCTTTAACCACCCTGCCAACCATTCCCGAAGATAGGCGTCCCAAGCCGGTGCATCCCGTCGGTGTGGTAGTTAAACCCTGTGGTGCCTTTGGTACGCTGGCTTACTTTAACCGCCAGCCGCGCGGCCTGCCGCCCCTGGCGGTGATTGGAGGGAGCATGATGCGGGCGATGGCGTTGCGCTTTGGCGGCGAGAATGTAGGCATTCGCACTACCAATGGTGTTACCGAACTGCCCGTGCTCACCCAGACTGTCGCTGACTGCAACAGTGTCGATGCTGATATTCTGCCCGGCTCACCGATCTTTGCAGCGGGCTTTGACTATAACGATACGGCCTTGCCTGACCGCAAGGAGGTGACCTGGCCGACGGTGGCGCGCTATATAACCATACCGTGCCCCAGCGGCTTTGACGGGGTGATCAAGCGCGAGCAGAAATGCCAGTTGCAGTATGATCCGCTCTCCGAGGAGCATGAAGAGGGCGAGATCCTGATCGGCGGCGATAAGACCCCGAACAAAAAAGCCCGCATCAATAAAACCTGGGACTGCGATACGGCCGCCGATGGTCCGGCCACAGCGGATGAGATCACTGCGTTCTGCCGTGATCCGACGGATGTGCTCGCCAAACCGGCAGACAGCCCGCTGGCGATGCAGGCGAAGAATATGCGGGTGTTGCTCGAGGATAATAACCCCAACGGCTTTTATGATTTTAAGTGCCGTGGTTCGGGCGGGGATTGCACGGCAGCGCCGGTGACCAATCCGGAGGTGCCCAAGGGCACCTATTACCGCTGTGAGCAAAGTTCGGCGCAAACGCCTTACTATGTAGTCAATCCACAGCGGCCGTTGCAACTTGATGGGGCGGGCAATGTGGTTGGTGGTGGTGCATCCCAAGACTGCGGCCGGAACTGGACAGGCGATCTCACGGCGCGTTATCAGGTGCGGCGTTGTAACTTATATCGCAACAATGGATCAGGCGAAGAGCTCGTCCGCCAATCCCAGACACTGTATCATATCGCTTATGCAGGGGCGAAATGTTCCACAACGGTGAATACAACTGTGGCCTGTCCCGTGGGCAATGCGGCAGGCCGATTGCCCGTGGTTCGCCGTATGACCATGGTAAAACCGGCCGCTCTCGACTGGCGTCCCGCGATCCCGGGGACCGCAGATTGGAGTACAAGTACAATATCCACCAATGACAGTCGGCAGGAAATCAAGGATATGGCCGATGAAAAAGGATTTATTGTCCCCGATACGACGCGGGCGGAGCTGGATGCCGCCGATACGAACACCGAATGGGCCTTAAAATTGGCCGCAGCCATGGAGCGTCGCGATCCAAGTTCGATGGATAATAAAGTCGTGGCCTGCGATAACACGGGAGAACCCTGTAAAGTGGAATCGTCTTCCGAAATTAGAATTGTGGTCGATCAAACCTCCTCGCGCCCGCTGGCGAGCCTGTTGGGAGGAACCTTTACCCTGCGTAATCTGCAATGTGTAGCGGGCACCGGAACCTGTCATCCATTACTGGGGGATGACCAGCCCAAAACCTGTTCAGGACGTTGTTTGGTGGATGCAAGCAAAGGACCCACGGATATTACCATCAGCGGCGGCAACTATGAGCTTTTGCTGGAAAGTTATCTGGCCGCGGTCACCAAAAATTTGCCGCCCGATGTCACCATCACAGTGGATCGGGTAAGTAACGGCAACTCACTGGCGCTGTTTACCGATACAGGTTCCATTTGTGATCTGGCAGCGGCCAAAACCCCGCGCCTGATGGTGTTCGGTTACGCGCTGACCAATGGCAACAACAATTATACTTCAACGATAAGTTGCCCGGCCTTATCGGGTCAGGCCTATAACCGACCCTATGACCTGCTCAGTGATGCCATCAGCTCATTTGTGGGCAAAGGCGGTCAACTCAGGGTCTATTCCAGCGGTGAGTTTGCTTCCCTGTGGGCCACGGCGGGAATTGCCGGAACGACGGGCAATGAACTGGTCGAAGCGGGCTCCGCTTCTCGGGCATTGGCCGATTGGATCAAAAACCCCATCGGCGGCACTCCTGTTTCTATTGGCAATCCGTGCGATCTCGTAAGATAAAATCGCTGACGCCGCTTTTTATTTCAATGCAGGATCATTGCCCGGCATAAGGTACATACGTGGCATTGGTACTGAAGCCACTTACACTGGCTTTGGTATTCAACAATGTCCCCGTATTTTTTCGGACGCTTTCCAACAAACCATTGAATCCGCCGGAGGTCTTAATGGCTTTAGTCATTCCCTCGGTAGCGATACCCGTCTTATCATCGGTTTTTACGGTAATGGCCACCACATTCTGTCTGACCAGCTTCTTTGTTTCAGGATCCATCACATCAATGGTCCCGAATGAACCGTCTTTGGCAATTACCGTTAAAATAGCTTTGTTGGGATCTTTGGCAGCAAAGTTAGGGGATGCCGCATTGGCAGGCGATTCCGGCGCAATTTGCAGATTATCCGGCACGACAAGCTTATAGGGCTCATTCAGATCCAGCCCGGTGATAATGCTTCCCGAAGGCGTATTAAACTGCAGATCAAAATCGTTCATGATGGTATTGGTAGCCGCGTCATAGGCTCCGAATACTTTCAGTTTATCGTTTTGACCTACGTTGAAAACTACGGCGGCATCAACGGTTTTTGTCGGTTCAATGGGCCCGACAGGCGTAGGGTCGCTGTTTTTGCCGCACCCCTGTGCAAGCATCGTTAAAGCACTGAAGGCATAAAAGCCGGCTTTTTGAATTGTATTCATAGTGTCCTCCCCAAGTGACGCATTGAGTATAGCAAAAAAAGGCTTTGTTTTCAAAGGGTTTGGAAGGGGGCGGACGGAAGCGGTTTTATGAAATAAATCCATGTTTTATAACATATTAATATTGGTTAAATTAAGTCACTGTTTTGCTGATACTAATTCTCAATGCCTGAATTCGGTCCTTTTTACCGGTCGACTCGATACGGGTTTTCATATCCGGCAGCGAATAATAAATAGTAACGTATCTGTTGTCAGAACAGACAACTGGCTGTAAAATTCTTACATCTACCCACAAGTAATATTCCCAGGATTATGAATGTTAGTTTCAGATTATATTGCTAATTTTTTAGTAAAAAAAAATGTTCAACATGTTTTTGGCTATACGGGAGGAGCAATATTAAAACTAATACACTCTTTTATTGATACGGGTAAAATTTCTTATATTCAAAATTATCATGAGCAAGCATCGGCATTTTGTGCGGATGCATACGGGCGTTTAACCGGTAACATTGGGGTTGCAATAGCAACATCCGGTCCGGGAGCGACCAATCTGGTTACAGGGATAGCAAATGCACATTTAGATTCTGTACCTACTCTTTTTATTACCGGGCAGGATTATGCTGCGAATACTCTGAGACAAAACGGAAGCAGACAAAATGGTTTTCAGGATCTTGATATTGTAACTATTGTTAAGCCAATTACAAAATATGCTGCTACTGTATATGATAAAAATCTTATACGGGAAGAGCTGGAAAAAGCCTTTTATTTTGCCTGTAATGGCCGCCCGGGTGCCGTTTTGCTTGACATTCCTATTGATTTACAATTTCAGGAAATTGCCCCTGACGAATTAATAGGGTTCTCTTATCCCCCGCCGCCTTCATTTGATTATAAAGCTATCCCCGATATTATCCAATCTATCCAAAATGCAAAAAGACCAATTGTATTGGCCGGTGGAGGAATTCAACTTGGGCAGGCAGTAGAAGCGCTTGAATATTTTGTTACCATTACCAATATACCGGTAGTAACCACTTTAAATGGTATAGATGCGGTTTCTAATTCCTACAGCTTTTCCGGCTTGCACGGAAATACCTTTTCAAATTTAGCCGTACAAAATGCAGATTTATTAATTGTATTAGGTGCTCGCCTTGGCCAGCGACAGGTTGGAAAAAAACCTGAAGCCTATACAAATGCAAAAGTAATTCATGTGGATATCGACAACAGCGAACTCAATAGAGTTATGTCTGAAGATATTAGTGTTCAATCAGCGATTAAACCATTTCTGGATCAAATCAATATTAAGATAAAGGATGTACAACTTCCTGATTTTAGTGCCTGGCATGTGCAAATTCAAAATTGGGAAGATAAATATTGTGCTACAACACATATGAGTAAAGAAGGACTCGACCCTGTACGTGCTGTAAAGTTACTTTCTGCTATTTTTAATAATGATACAGTAATTACAAATGACGTTGGACAAAATCAAATGTGGGTTACACAAGCCTTTCGTAAAAAAGGAAAGCAAAGACTTCTTAACTCCAGCGGATTGGGAAGTATGGGCTACTCTTTACCGGCTTCCATTGCTGCTACGTTCGCCTGCCCTGATTCGCAAATAATAGCGTTTACAGGAGATGGCGGACTGCAAATGAACCTACAGGAACTTATGCTTGTAGGCCAACGGCAGCTTCCTATAAAATGTATAGTATTTAATAATAACTCTTTAGGCATGATGAGAGAAGTTCAAAAACGTTACTATAATGAAATTTATTACGGTTCATCTACAGAGGACTTTGTCTGTGTTGATTTGGAAAAGCTTGCAGCTACTTATAATCTTGGGTATTTTAGAATAGAAAATGAAGAACAAATTCCTTTGCTTAAAACTATTTTAGAAGATAAGAAACCACATTTAATTGATCTGAGAATCGCCTTTGATTCCCTTCTTTCAAATAGATATGATGAATCTGAAATTTTTTCTGCTGAAAAAATAGTGTAACGAATTGCTCCTGAATTCACGGAGATAACGGCAATTGAATCAAATTTGTTCTTTTATCATTGAAGCGAGCCCTACAGGGACTCGTTTCAATGATTTTAATTTATTTTCGACGGCAAACTATAAGCCAAAGATGTACTTTACTTCCCCAATAATCATCACGACAACTGCCCACCGTTATATCTGTAAACCATGGTGCCAGTTCTTTCTCAATTTCTTCAACACTATCAAATTTTTTAAGAACCTGCCCAACTCTAACACCGTATGGATCCCGGGTAACTTCCATATGTCCATTACCCAAATCTTTCGCATTTTCTAAAATAAAAGTTGAACTCATTGGAACGGAATGAATGAATAAACCGCCTGATTTCATTACACGGGCAATCTCGGTTAGATTATCACTATAATTTTGACCGGGATCAATATAATAACAAGCGCTGCATGCAAGGATATTGTCAAAATAAGCATCAGGATAAGGGATTGTAGAGTTTCGGCCAACCCGCGCTTCCATCACAATGCCATTGTCAGCCATACGCTCAGTAATATAGTCACAAATTTCTTGAGTGACTTCAATTCCGTGAATTTTAAGACCCAGATCTGCTAAAAGTGGAATGTTTCTGCCATCTCCAAATCCAAGATCTAAAATATTTTTACCTATCAGATCTGCTTTGTTTATTTTGTGGTTAGGATAGGATCCAAGAAAACTTCTGATTGCAAATTCGTTTGGGTAAACCTTAACTATATCCTGCTTCTTATAATAAGAACTATAATTCTCATCATTTTCTATTGACATTATATCTTCCCCTACAACTTGTGTGACAATAATTTCCGGCATTACTCAGAAAATACAATTTATATCATAAATTTATTGCTTTAAAAGAGCATATTTAAAAATATCTTTCTCTTAACAATAATATTGTCATCAGTGAATAAAGCGTTTTATTAACATCTTAAGTTCAGGTGATAAATAAGGTGCGATATATTTACGAAGTTTAGAAATTGAATCATATTTCAAACCGGCAATATTAACTACCGGCAGTTCTTTGACTTCAGCAGCTGTTGTATTTCGTGTCAAATTGATATTGAAATGATCTTCCATAACTTTAAATTTATCTTCAAATTTACATTTATCCCTGATCATTTGTTGTGAAGCCAATGAAATGTCTTTTCTCCATACGGGATCTTTTAAAAGTTTTTGTGCAATTTCTCTTGCTTCAGAAGGAGATTCATACATCGGCAAATCAATATATCCCTCCATCAGTTTCTTTAGTTCGTTTGTCCGTGGAGATAACAAGACAGAATTGGAACTTAAGATATCAGGAACTCTCCAACTGAATCCATCAGTAGCACGTGCATTCGGCAAATTCATTGATATCTTACTTTGATTATAAAAATTCTCTGATTGATCGATTGATACACACAAATCAAATACATAGGAATTTAATAATTCGTAGTTATACATCCCTGCTTCACAAATTGTTTCATATCCTTTTATTACCAAACCTAAATCAGACAGGGCTGAGAGTGTAAAAAAACGATCTTTAGTAGTAATCAAAAAGACGGCCAGTGTTTCAATTCGCATATGATCGTGAAAATCAGGAAGGTCAACATTTATTTTTGAGAATACATCGTTTTTAAAGTTATTAAATTCTTTAAAAAAATCATCTTTAAGGGCATTGGATTTCTTTCTTTGAAAATAGTGCACTAACTGATGTGTGTAATTTGGTATTGAACCAAGAAAGGAAATATTAATATTCTGCTCAACTTCTCTTGCATTAAAATCCGTTGCATAACCGAAATCAAAAAATCGATCAGGGTTAATATTGGGGAAGGAACGCAATAATGTATTATATATATTTTCGTTCATTTTAAAAAAATGATATCTGTCAGCATATTTTGAAATCAGATCTTTAAATGCGAAAAAATCCGGACCATCTGCTACATAGAGCGCAATGGGGCAATTCGTTTCCGATACTACCTCTTCAAAAGGGAATGAATTATTAAAAGTAATAATCAGATCGGGATTAAAGTCTTTAATCTTTTTTTGTAATTCAGCCTTATCAATAAAAGGTATAAGTTTGGATGTAATCGGATGCTTAACGAAGTCATTAGTACGAATGTTCAACACCTCGTTACCGCTGCGAGCAAGAGATCGTATAAAACCTTCAACAAAAGAGTCAAGATGCTTTTCGGGTGTCCATGTAACGTTTGAAAAAGCAGAGAATAAAATCTTAGCCATATTATTTATCTCACAATTCATCAGTATAAAATACTACATTGTTAAGTAGTATTGTGAGTAAATGTATAGCGATATTTGCCAAATCATTAAATAGATAATTTTATAAATAGTATTCTATGTAAATTAAAAATTATTTCCCCATATTATTTCCTGAGAAATGGTTTGGTGCATAACGTTTTCAAGTAATCACCATAGGTGCTATTACAATATTTTTCAGATAAGATACATAATTCGTCAAGTGTAATATTATCCATCATATATGCTACTTCTTCGATACAGCCAATTTTCAGTCCCAGGTGCTCTTCGACAATACTCATATAAACCCCTGCATCTACAATTGAATCAAAAACACCGGCATCCATCCATGTCGAACCACGTGACAAAAACTTACAACGCAGGTTGCCTTCCTTAAGATACATATTGTTAATTTCTGTAATCTCAAGCTCCCCCCGATCAGACGGCTTAAGATTTTTTGCTTTTTGGACAACTGTACGATCATAAAAATAGAGTCCGATAGATACCATATCGGATTTAGGATTTAATGGCTTTTCCTCTAAGGAAATGACCCTTTTATGTTCATCATACTCAATGACCCCGAAACGGTGGGGTTCCGTGGATGGAATACCGATAATATATGCACCCTTTATCAGATTCCTGCAATCTGCAAATTCACACCCTATACTTGCCATATGCAGAATGTTATCACCAAGCATGAGACAGACGGCATCGTTACCGATAAAATCTTCGGCAATAATAAAAGCATCAGCCAAACCGCGTGGCTGTTCCTGAACAGCGTAGGTAATGTTGATACCTAAATGGGCACCGGATCCAATTGCAGCTTCAAGAATCGGCGTATCTTTCGGCGTGCTGATAATCAAAATATCTTTAATACCTAAAAGCATCAATGTACTAAGCGGATAATAAATCATCGGCTTATCATAAACAGGCAGTAATTGCTTACAAAAAAAATCTGTCAGCGGACGTAATCGGCTTCCGCTTCCCCCTGCCAGAATAATTCCTTTCCGAATAGACATTCACTCCCCGCTCATCATAATTAACTCTTTTATTATGAAATATTTTATATAAATTGCAAGGCAATTATCTTAATAATTATCATCTACCCCCGCATTATATAATGGTTTTTCTGATATCTTTAATTTGCTCAATGAAAACTTCACTCATTAAAGAAGTATTGAAGTAAAGATGTTCAAGGCATAAAGCCTGAAACGAGGCAAGTTGAATTTTTGATTTTTCACATTGGACCAACTTTTCAGCTTTAAGAATGTAATCTGAATTATTTTGCGCATACGGAGTAAAAGGCAATTCAAATGCTGCCTCTCTTATTTTATTGTACACGGATTCAGCTTGGGCAAAACCTGAAAAACCGGATTTTTCTAATATAGGCTTTATATCTCTTCCCATATAAGAATAATTGTTCCCCATAGACAATATGGGCTTCCCGTAGAAAGATGCTTTTATTGCTGTAAGACCCGTAGCAAGAGGAAAACTGTCTAATACTATATCAATCATCTGAGCGAAAACATCTATATCTACCCATCCAACAAACTTTACCCGATTTAACAAACCTTTGCGTTGGAAAAAATTCGCTATTTTTATATCATCTTCATATCCGGTATATAAATACACTGTATTTTTTGATTGTTGCAAAATTTTCGCAACACATTTTAGAAAAGTTTCCTGTCTGATTTTTTCTATTCTACCAAAGGTTGCAAGAATGATTGTATTGTCATCAGCATACCTTTTACGTTTTATATTTATTTCCGGATTGTTGCCCGGAATAATTTTAATTGCAGATGGTATAACTCTCCAGCGATCTTGCAAAAATATACTTGATTTTTCTGCAATAGTCCCATAGGTAATTAAACCGTCAATTTTAAATTTTGCTATGTCAGGGTGAAGGTATTGTGAAATAAATACTTGAGTCGCAGCAATCTTCATCCCAAAAAGAAAAAACATTAAGCTCGGCAAATGAACCCATACTGCAATATCAATTTGTTCTTTATGAAGAGCATCACGCATTTGTGTACAAGATCTTGGTATAGCGGATTCATTAAAATTAACAATAATTACAGGAGTGCCAATTTCATTAAAACGTGCTTTAACAGAGTTCAGGTTATCGTTTGGGCTAAAAAGAAAAAGATGAGGTTGATAATTTTCACCCTCATTTAAATGTTTACAGATAAAATATATATGTTCATAAGCAGAAGGGTCATCTCCAAGTCCGACAAAAGCTATTTTGGGTACTTTATTTTTCCAATATGGTATAGGTATGGAATATCTTTTTGCTGCATTAAATATTAATTTCGAGAAGTTATTTACCCATAAATTATATGATGCTTCATCCGGTTCTTTTTGTCCTTTAACAAAAAATGATATAAAAAAAAGTTCATTCGCCAAGTCGTCTTGCCCTTGAGATTCAAATCTCTTTGCCGCCGCAACTACTTCACTATGCAATTTATCAATTTGACATTTACTGGAATTAATCTTATATCCCGCAAGGCATTTTTTAAATTTACCATCTCTATATTCAATAAGCCGCTTTGATATTGAATGGAACATGTTTACCCTCAAATATTTTAATTACTCAATATATACTTTATTATAATAAAGTACATAGTATTACTATTAGGAGATTGATCTAAATCAGTAAAAAAGAGAGCAACATTGATATATTAATTAAGATAATAAAACGTGCCGTGTTTTTCCAATATATAAGTTACCGTCGACACCCCTAACCGATATCAGTAACTCTTACTCAGCCTTATTGATAGGTGAATTAGTCTGTAAAGTAAGCGATCTCCTTCTTGCGGAAAAATGAGATAAGCAATGTTGTATTTTTTCTAATTTCCTCGATTTTTTCTGTTAACACTTCAGCCAAATCTTTCAAGCTAACAAAGACCCTATTCTTGAAATCCCTTTTCAACTGACTCCACAGCAACTCAACCGGATTCAACTCCGGGCTATAGCCCGGCAGTGTGACAAGATGCACTCTTCCTTTTTTATATGCCAGGAAGTTTTTGATGGCCAGACTGCGGTGGATGGTAGCCCCATCCCAAATCACAAGCAGGTTCTTGCTGCGATATCTGCGACACAAGTACTCTAAAAAGTTAATTACTCCCTCACTGTCATATGCCTTGTCCTGTCCACTGATGTATAGTCTGCCGTTAGGGGTCACTGCGGCAATAAGACTCAAGTGTTCTTTCCCCGCTTTCTCTGCAATGACAGGCGTTTGTCCTTTTGGTGCCCATGTACGACTCACCAGAGGAAGAAGGTAAAAGCCTGATTCGTCGATATATACAATGACTCGATTCTCACTTGTGGCTTTTTTTTAATTCTAAAATTGTTTCTTCCCGCCACTGCTTGACTTTGGCTTCATTCTGCTGTCGGGCCTTTTTGACAGGCTTCTGCAAACTCCATCCAAGCTTCTTCAACAGCCGCCCTACTTGGGTTAGGTCGTAGCTGACACCAAATTTTTTAACAATCACTTCATTAACGCGGGCACGTGTCCAAATATGGTTGGGGAAACCGTGGTTTACTGCACCTAAGTTTAACTCTGTGGCTAATTGAGAGAGTTGTTCTGGGCTCAGTTTAGGGGGAGAGCCGGTAGGTTTGCGAGCCAAAAGACCATCTAACCCCTTCTCTCGGTGCTTTTTTAAAGTTTGGCTGACCCATCCCGCAGTCAATCCCAAAGCAAAAGCAATATCTTTCTGCTTCCAGCCTACTTGCTTCAATTCGAAACAGCGACGGCGTAGCACTTCGTAATCCGATGGTTTGTATTTTGTGATCATGAGTGCAAAATACAAAATTTACAACTTTATTCATCCATCAATAAAATATAGATTGAATATTCAGATAACACCATGAAGCATTTCAGGTTGCCGGAATAAAGACGCAAACAGGCTTTTGGCTTTACCGCATCCATCAACTTGATTCAGTTGAAAACGCCGCTCTCTGTTTTAATCAGGCCGCACATTCAATAACTGTCTACCGCATGGCTGACTGAAATGCCCGATTTTAATTGTACCGCTGCCGATTACTTCATACTGAAGATGATCAGTTTATTTGTGTAACCGCAGGAATGAAATAATGGCAAACAGGTTTCGGGCAAATGACTTACTCATTCTGAATTTGTCCCGAAAACCATTCAAGTGTTCTCTCAAAGATGATTTTGTTATCATAGATGTCCCGACATTCAGCTTTCAATGATATTGGCGCAAGCTGTTTTCGTACCGTATCTTTTTCGGCTTCATCCTCATGGTCTTCAAACTGAGTTTCAAAAACAATCAAATGGGCATTGGGTAAAACAACTCTTTTTAATTTATCGCCCGTCGATATGGACATATAGGATCTTCGATCCAATTCCAGGCAATCTTCGAGGTTCGTATACTGTTGTTCTGCTTTGGTAAATGTCAGTCGATCAATGATCATCGGGCCCATACCGTTATTCCGTATATAAATGTATATCCGGCTCCGGTGATCCACTACGTCAATTTGACCTAAGGGCTTAAGCGATTTTTCATTATGAACCCGTTGCAGATACAACTGATAAAAGGTGGCCAGTAACGCTAAGGTAGAAATGATGATTGACAACAAGGAGTACCTGCCGTTCAGAAAGTGTTTCGATGGTTACATCATTCCGTAATCCCGCAATAATTTCAACCGTTCTTTGGCCTGAAGTTCATAGATCCGTGGAATAAACGTGTGGTAAATACTGCATTGAGGGTCCTTTCCTTTCACCCGGTAGACGGGACAGCCACTCGTGCAAACGGACTTATATTGGCATAAAGCACAATCCGCAGACTTCATATCTTCGAGGTGAGTGCCCCGCTCGATCATATCGACCAGGTCCATACCCTCTTCAAAAACAGAGAATGAGGGTTGAGCGGTGTCACCAAAATGAACATGGCAGTAATTCAATGTCCCGTCGACATAAATGGCCCCGCCCGAAAATCCCGAAGCGCAGGTCTGAAAACCCGGCTCATTGGTTTTGAGATCACAGAATTGATGCCGGCGGGAAAACTGCCAGCCGGCTTGAATCGCCTCTTCCATAACCGCACAGGATTCCGAAAGGCATCGCTCCAACAGGTTCGCATCAATGTCTTCACCCCTGACGATGGAGTATCGGAACGGAATATCCAGATCAATCAGGTAACGGGTCAATTCGGGCAACCCTTCCAAATTACCGTTGGTTACTACTGTATTGGTGGAAACCGGAATAGCATGAGCCAATAATTTTCTGAGATTGGCATCAATCACGTCGAACGTGCCTGCCCCGGTTCTGAATGTGCGAACCCTGTCATGGTACGATTCCAACCCGTCCAGTGAAACCCCGAAACTGATAGTGTGCTCTTTTGAAAACGTGATAATCTCGTCCGTTAAAATCGTCAGGTTCGTAATAAATGCAATTTCCAGTTCACAGCCTAATTTCTGTAACGTTCGCTTTGTTTCCGGAATGAATTCTTTCCAAGACTTGAATTGACTTAACGGTTCGCCCCCTGCCAGTCTGAATTTTATTTTACGGATATTTCGCTTGGTAACGGTTTCGGCCAGCTTGTGCAGTAACTGCCGTTTTGTCGCTTCCGACATTCCGCCTGTGGAATTCAGCGTGGAAATATAACAGTAGCTGCAACTCAGATTGCACTTGTTGGTGGTGTGAATCCAAAAATTCAGTGATTCCGGCGCGGCGGGTTTCTCAGGTTTGCTGAAATCATCATCAAACCGAATGATTTCGGTTTGTGACAGCATTCCTAAGAAATTTTCCAAGCTGCCGGCCGGAACGGCAAGTTTTATGCCGAGCTCTGCCATAGTAGTCTTGCCGTCAATGGCCGTGAGAATATGGTACTGCACCCGGTTCAGAATTCGCAGTGAATTCGGAAAGGAGCAGTTGACGGCATAGAAATGCTCTGCATCAAGCAGCCGCAGGAGCAGATTCGGTGACTTTATAGGGATCAACATATTCGTAGGTTGAGCGGGCAGGATCGTTTGCACAGTCACAATTGGCGTTGACAGATGTTACTTTCAAAGCACCTTGTCCAAGCCTGTTTTCCAGCAGGGTAAAATCATCAAACAGGATTTCATTTTCAGTTGAGTAATTCATCGTTATTAAAATTATGGTGAAATGATCGTTTGTTTCAGTCGGTTCATCAGGACATTAACCGTACTGGGATGCCATCGCCCGTCCCCGCGAAAGGTCGGAATTTGCCGTTTATTGAGTTCCCTGCAAACGGCACGTACCGAGATGATCCCCCTCGTTTTCAGTCTTTTGAGCGTCGGAGACAATTGTTGGGCAAAATCTTCGGCTGCTTTTTTATTGGCGATGGAAAGCGCGGTGCCGTTTTTGCCCAGGATCACCCCTCGTCTTTTGGCCGCTCCCAGCGCGTCTTTGGTCGTTTCACTGATCCGTCGGCGATTATCTTCCGCCACTGCCGCCAGAATATGAATGGTGAAACGATTGGCGTGCGGGTTATCGGTGACAATGATTTCCACTTTGGATTTAACAATGCCTGCGATCTGTTCAACATCCCGGCCCAATCGGTCAAGCCGGGCAACCATCAATATAGCTTTCATTTGCCGACACAGGTCGAGGGCCTGTAATAATCCAATTCTGTCTTTACGGGTTGATTTGACCTCTGTGACCTCACGGATGACCTCATAGCCGCTGAGTTTGCAGTAATTCAGGACCGCGTTTTGCTGTGCTTCCAGCCCCAGCCCGCTCCTGCCCTGTCGTTGCGTGGAAACACGGTAGTACGCAATCACCTGTTTCATAGGCCGTTACTCTTTGTTCTGTCCGTGAGTAAACCATCGTTTATATTTGAACAGGTTTCGCTTAAAATTCTGTTAGCTGATGAAAAGAAGAAGCTGTAACACAATCACTTAAAATGGAGGAGTCGCTTAAAAAGAGCGGTTTTTGTCTATCGGTTAACGATGGTTTACTCATAGACAAAACTTCCCGCAAAAATATTTTTTGAAGCGGTCAAACCGATCATCATCCAATAAAATCACTCAAAAAGATTCCTTTGGGCAATGGGCTTTCCATGAATCATCAACTCAATGGTCTCTTTTTCACGTTCGTAGAGTGTGCCCAATCGGCGCGGCATACCTAAGTAGGTATCATTGATATTGTAAGACGGCCATTTAAAACCTGGCTGCCACCGGCCTTCGTCATTCCACTGATATTCCGTGCACAAACGCTTTCCGTCTTCTTCCAAGCCACTGTGTGCCGCATACTCTTTAATCACCAACCGCCAATGGGTGTTTCCTATTTTTATCGGCTGACTTATATAGCGGATTTGCTGGCTAATTGCTTCCATATCGTCGCAGAAAAACAGGGAAACTCTACGATATCAAGATTACACCGCCGCTTGAAAAAATATTGGGACATTTCATGCAACAAAATACTGACTCCAGATTCATATTCCCGATCTTGTAAAGTGCTACACCGGCTCTTCGTGAAAAGGATATTCAATGGGCCAGAAAGCGGTATAATAAAAAACTGAAGGTACTGGCTTCTTTATACGACAGACAAAGCGTAAACGATGCGCAGTAAAAAGAAGTTATAATCAAGTTCCGAAACCTGTATGTCCTGATTAAAGAGTACTGCCCACTTTATCTTACACCTTTCCGCATTAAAGAATGTGGGAGTTGATAAACTAAAGCAACGCCAATATCTATCCCATCAGCATTTTTTAATCATTTTACGCATAAAATACGTTTAAAACGATTTTTCTTTCCGAAATTTTACAAAAAAATGAACAAATCACGCTAAAATTATCAAAATTTCGGAAAATCAATTACCTTTGTGTGGTAAACAAGTAAAAATACCATGTTGATATCATTTGCTGTCAAAAACTTCCGGTCAATAAAGGATCGAAAGGAAATATCAATGCTGAAAACCGGCCTATCAGGATTCGCTGGTAATTATGTAAAGTTGACGAAAAAACAGTCGGTCTTGAAATCAGCTGTTATATACGGGTCCAATGCTTCCGGGAAGAGTAATTACTTAAAAGCGATCCATGCCATGGAATATTTAGTAATCCATTCATCTTCCTATAAGCTGGATGAACGCATTGAACCATATGAGCCTTATCTCTTGGACAGCACGTATGCCGAGAGTCCGGTAGAGATGGACATCAGCTTTCTTTACGATAGCCTTCAATACGATTATTCCATTTCTTTTACGTCAAAGAGAATCGAAAGAGAAGAGCTTTTTTGTTACTCTACAAAAAGTAAGTCGCTGCTTTTTTCACGTACGGCTGAAAAAGACATGAAATTTGGGGATTATTATAAAGGTGTAAAGAAAACGATTGAAAAACTTCTCCTGCCAAATCAGCTGTTCCTATCAAAGGCGTCTGATAACAATATAGATGTATTAAAATCGGCCTATTTGTTTTTCCGTGACGGACTTTCTGCTTTTCCGCTTATGGAGGAGTTTATGGAAAGCAGTATGTCTATGTTATATGCAAAAAGACTTGCTGATGATACCTCATCCAGTTTTGCCAGACGTTTCAATGCGCTCATATGTTCTTTGGACACGGGCATTTCATCTGTGACAGCCAAGGAACGTGATTGGCAAGACGACGCACTGGGAAACCTGCCTGAAGTTGTTAAAAATAAAATCAAAGAAGATTATAAATACGAAATTAGAACTCATCACCCTGTTTATAAAAATGGTGTTCAGGTCAGTGTTCGTGCATTTGAAATTGCGAGTGAATCTACAGGAACGCAGAGTTTATTTGCAATTGGCGGAATTTTACTTGATGCATTAGATAAAGGCCGAGTTCTGGTTGTAGATGAGTTTGAGAAGAATTTACACCCGGAAATTACCAAGTATTTTATCCGCATGTTCCATAATCCGGATATTAATCAAAAAAATGCACAATTAATTTTTGCTACGCATGATATTAGCCAGCTTTCAAATGATCATTTCAGGAGAGATCAGGTTTGGTTTACAAATAAGGATGAATATGGAAGTACCGATATCAGACGCTGTTCGGATATTTCAGGGTTACGTTTAGGAACTCCGATTGATAAGTGGTACGCTAGTGGCCGTATTGGCTCAACTCCGCAGATCGATGACCGAAATTTTATTATTGAAATGCAAAAAGGAGTTGAGAATGAAGACTAACCGAGAGCTGATTTTTTGTTCAGGGACTACCGAATATCTTTACGCAAAGTCCATGCAAATGGAACTTCCGCATAATCTAAGAGGAGCAGTTACCGTAGAAGTTACCAATCAGAGGAGCTGTGATCCCTGGTCCCTTGCCAAGGAAGCGGTGCGAAAAAAAAAGCAATCAAACAGGGACAGAAATCCTTACGATAACATATGGCTGTTTTACGGGAACCCAAGTGTAGAAATGCCGGGTATGCTAAAATATCTTGGCGCAAATGATCTGAACGCTGCCTACTGCCCATTGTGTCTGGAGCAGTGGTTCATTCTGCATTTTGAAGAATACGCCACTTCGTTTGTCACAAGGGAATCAGCAGTTGCCCATCTAAAAAAGATTTGGCCGCAGTATAAGAAAAATCAGATAGATGCCTATGAAGAATTAAAGGAACGGCTACCCATGGCCATCAGTCGAGCATCTTTGGTGAATAATCAACTGAAGATTCACGAAACGAAAGCAGTACCAATTTTCACTGTACCGAATCTGCTGGTATTTTTTGATTCTATGCGGCAAGCCGGCTAAGAACAGTGATTTAGATATTAGATACGTTTTCTATAAAAGCGGAAAAAGCCCGAAGGATCCGACCCCTTCAAGGCTTTTTAGTATGTCCAGATTCAGCGTGCAGTATAACTGCAGCATACTACTATGACGGGAATAGGTTTTATTTACGATGCAAAAGTATCAAAAGTTTAAAACAATGCAACTTTTTTACGCTGCTTCAAAATAGATTCCGTATAGCCGAATTGCTGAGTCGAAAATTAATACCGTCCTGATGAAAGTCGGGTTGGTGATTTTTAACTCATAAACAATTCAATAAATGAACAAATTGTTTCCAACAGGCGGCTATACGAGCCGGCTCGGCACAAAAGATGTTGTGCCCACGCCAAAAGTATCGGATTTACTAATGAGTATAGTGTTCACCAACAAAACAAAGGAGGTGAACCATGGCTAATCCTACAATTAAATACTACCCGGTGGGAAATGGTGATATGTCACTGATCACACTCGAAGACGGCACAAGAATATTGGTTGACTGTAAACTCACCGCGAAATCCGATGAAAGTACGGATCCGAAAATTTGCGATGTTAAGAAGGACCTACTAAATTCTCTTCAAAAACGTAGTGGAAATTACTTCGTGGACGTGTTCATTCTTACCCATGGCGATAGAGATCATTGCCATGGTTTCAAAGACAACTTTTATCAAGGCGATCCTGCAAAGTATGGACAGGAAGACCGCGAAGAAAATCGGATCATCATGGACACAATGTGGTTCTCACCAATGATTGCCGAGCAGTACACCAATGATGACGAAGACGCTCATCAATGCGAAGCGGAAAGGCGTCTTGATCTGCATAGGAACAATCATCCGGATAAAGACAAGCCCGGTAACCGCATCAAAATAATCGGATATGACAGCAACAAAGAGTATAAAGACCTAAATCATTTGCGTGCTGTACCAGGAGATGTTGTAACCCGATTTAATGATAAGAATCAAGAAACGTTTTCGATCTTTATCCATGCTCCTTTCAAAATCCACCTCGATTCCCCGGATAAGGATAAAAATTCTGCCAGTATTGTCTTCCAAGCAAGATTTAAAGCATACAGTTGGAAATCAGACTTTTGCTGTTTGGCAATGTTCGGCGGAGATTCAGACCATACCACATGGGCACAGATTTTAGAACGTACGAAACGTTTTAAGAATGATGTCAACCAGCAGGCTTTGAGTTGGGATCTTTTTCTTGCACCCCACCACTGTTCCTGGAGTTTCTTCAATGATACCTCGGAAGATGATGTGCAAGCCACTTCCCTTGAGGCATTGGACTATGCGCGTAACAGAGAGGCAAAGGTGATTGCTTCCAGTAAGAAGATCGTCAATAATGATGATAATCCACCTTACGCTGATGCAAAAAAAGAATATATTAAAAAGTTGTCGAGCGAAGACAAATTTCTGAATACAGCTGTAGAACCGAATGAATCAGCACCGGAGGCGATCGTTTTTGATATTACGGCTAATGGACCGGCTAGAGCGCCTAAAAAGACCACAGGTTCAGCTTGGGCTTCTGCAGGCGGTGCCGGTGCGGCAGGAACGATTATAACTCAGGGATAATATGCTGCATAGTAATTCTTTACAACCCTATGCAGGTGAGTTGTCTGTTGAAATTCAGTCTGCAATACAGGAAATCAGTCAATACTTTGAGATACCAAATCCCAAAGTATTGATTCTTGATAAACGGCGCATTGTTGTACCTGTCACGTACAAAGTATCATTACCAAATATGGGCGCTGTAGATGGCATTAATATCGGTGAGGAAGAGCCTATGCTTATACAACTTTCACTGAATAAGTACCCACACACTGCGCCTTTTATACTAAGTGATAGGAAAGATTTTCCCCGAGCATGGCTTTCGCATTTGTATTTTACAACGGATGACGAGCCGGCCAGGCTATGTCTTGTACGCAATAGTCCCCATGAATGGTTTGCAACCATTAAAATGAGGGATTTTCTGGACGTGGGTGGCCAATGGCTTTATAAGGCAGCTACAGGCCAGCTTGATGAAGACGGAGCTGAATTTGACCCTACCAGACTGGAGGGAAATATTAGCTCAAAGCATATCTATCGGTATGATTTGATTAACGAGGTTGTCTCTGAAAATCAGAGATTTGTCTCTGACCTCCCTGCAGCGTTATTTGTTGGGGGGCAGCTTTTGAAAGCAGGAGATATCTACGCTTACCAAACAAATGCGGCGGTTCCGTTTATCGCATTTGAAATTGTACACAATGCTATTGTGAGACTATCAAAAGAGGAAGATCAAGATCATGGCGCAAACCCGGTGTTTACTTTTGTCTTTTGGGATCCCGATAGTGCGATAGATGACCTGTATCTAACGTCCAGGCCTAAAAACTATGGACAGCTTAAAATGTTCTTCAGCCTGCGCGGAATCGACTTACATCAGGCATTGCTAAAATTTGAAGGACTCGGAGCTATTACCAGACTTGGACTCCCAATTATTTTTGCCATTAAACGTCCTCGTAAAGTAATCGGGTACAAAGGGAATTATGAGTTTATAAATTTTCTAATCATCTCACCAACAGGTGGTATTGGTGCTTTGGATGATAGTGACGAGATATGGCTTCAGAGCCACATTGAACCCTTCAGCAAAAACATAGCCAGCTACCTCTCTGCCAGAAAGCAGACGCCTGCGACACTTTATATTGGTGCCGGGTCGCTGGGCTCTAAGCTTATACTGCATGATGCAAGAAGTGGAAACCTTGAAATCGGAATTTGTGACGACGGCAAAATGTTGCCGCATAACTTAACCCGTCATGAATTATTCGCTGATCAGCTAGGTCAAAACAAAGCGCAAGCTCTTGCAGATATAATCAGGCAATTTTATTCTGCTGATAACACTGCTAAAATTGCAGCGATTAAATCCAGTGCAATTTATCTGGATAGTGAATTTCAGCACTACCAACGCATAGTTGACACAACTGCGAGCGTGCAGGTGATGAACTTCCTGCTATCAAAGCAATTGCCAGCAAACATAAGGTATTACAAAGCAGAAATCGCGGATGAAGGAGCGCTTGGCTTATTTTATGCGGAAGGATACGATCGCAATCCAAGGATGGACGATTTAGTGAACCTCGCGTGTTTCTATGCTACCAAGAATGAGAAACTTCGCACCTGGAGAATGAACGATGCGCAACGGGAAGTTACATCTTTAAACGTGGGCTTGGGTTGCAGTTCAACAACCTCTGTCATGGCTGATGACATCCTGAGTTTTCATGGAGGCATATTCTCACGAATATTGTCGAAAGCAGTAACACAGGACAGTGCCGATATGTCAGGAATAGTAGCAGTTTCAAGTCTGGACGAAACGAAAGGTTTTCCAAGCATTAGCACAGAATACATAGAAGTTTCGGCCTTTGAGGTATTGAACTGTAAAGCCGGTAGCGGATGGGAGGTCCGGCTAACGAGTGGAATCAAAGAAATACTTCTTAACAATTGTAAACAATATGCGCCTAAAGAAACAGGAGGTGTATTGATTGGTATAGCCAATTATAAAACTAAAACGATCCATGTCTTTGACATCATATCTGAGCCGCAAGGCAGCCATGGTACATGTAGCGGATTTGTTCGCGGCACCCTTGGCTTACCGGCTGAAATTGATGCGATCAAAAAAGTGACCGGTGATGTGATTGGGTACATAGGGGAATGGCATACACATCCCATGAATCTGAAAAGGTTAAGTGCCAGGGATGAAGAGACTATTGCTGAACTTGTGGAATTGAACCGTACAGTTCCTATACCGACTTGTGCACTAATAGTGACACCTGATGAACTGCTGGTCTATGTTCAAGAGTAAAAAGATTAGATGTGTATAAAAACAAAAGAATAGGCGTTGCTTTATCCGGAGGGGGATACCGCGCCGCAGCCTTTCATATTGGCGCATTAAAAAAACTCTATGAGCTCAACATCCTTCAACGGATAGACGTACTATCTACTATTTCCGGCGGTTCGATTACCGGCGCTGCATATTGCCTGCATGAGGGTAGCTTTAAAGAATTTGAGGAAAAGATGATTTTGGCACTTAGTACCAAAAACGTAATTGGATACACACTAAGATCATGGCGCTTCCTTCGTGTGGCAATACCCGCATTACTGTTGCTTTTAGCATCAGTGATACTCCCGTTTACAGGATGGGCATATCTCTCATTGGTTCCGTTATCCGTATTACTTTTTCTTCTGGTTAGGTATCAGTTTCAGTTTCTTCCTGTAAGTGCAATCATTGAGAAAGCGTACGATGATATGTTTTTTCAGGGAGCTGTGTTGTCGCAGTTGTGCTCAGTTCCTGAGTTGGCGATAGGCGCAACCAACCTGCAAACGATGCGTCCTTTTACCTTCTCAAAAAGAAAAATGGAGGATTCCGCTTACGCTCGTTATCGACCACCGGTGCTTTTTGATAATACGAATTTCCCTGTAGCCAGGGCAGTTACTGCCTCTTCGTGTGTGCCGTTTGCTTTCACTCCTGTTTTTATAGACAAATTGTATTTTAAAGATCCTGATCAGTATGATAAGGTTGTGCCGGCACTGGTAGATGGAGGAGTTTATGATAATCAGGGAATCCATAAATTGACTCAAAAAAACAGTTCTTATGCCTGCGATATCGTAATAGTAAGCGATGCCGGAAATAAACTGCCCTTTCATGAATCCTACAATAATACGTTTACCCTGTTGCTAAGGACAATGAACGCATTCATGGCACGTATTAAGCACTTTCAGATGATCCGAAATATCTATGAAAATCATCACAGAACAGAAGTGGCTTATCAGTCGCTTGGCTGGGATATCAACAATTGCATTCCCGGCTTTTATAATCATCTGAAAGACAAAAATGTATCCGCTCAGGTACTGAACACACACCGGTTACCGCAACCTTGGATTGACCAACCTGATGCCCATAAAGAGGAGATCATGGCCTATTTAGAAACTAAGTGCAGATTCAATGAAATTTCAGCCAAATCACTATCTAATGAGCGTTTGCAAAGAATCCGAAGAATAAGCACAAATCTAACCTGTTTAAGAAAAGAGGTGATTAAAGATATGATCATTCATGCTGAAAATTTGACAGAACTTCAAATCAGACTCTATTGCCCAACACTTTTCGAGAGCTGATCATAAGGCTCGAATTAGTATTATAATTACAAAGGATCTGTTTTTGGAAGTAATATATCGAGGTTATTCGCTGAAATTTATAGGTTAAGTGCATTTTACCCTGAACACTCTATTGCTTCAACAATCTTTTCTATGGAAATCCTTACAAAACTTTCGAACATGAAAACAATTATTCCTTCAAAATACGAATTT
The DNA here is from genome assembly GCF_003339505.1 of Runella aurantiaca. GTDB lineage: Bacteria > Bacteroidota > Bacteroidia > Cytophagales > Spirosomataceae > Runella > Runella aurantiaca. The sequence continues at coordinate 398,122 of NZ_QPIW01000001.1, read as the reverse complement.
TTTTCCAAAATTTTTCCAACCTATATTGCTTGTTTACCGTTATTGCTACTATTCAAATCAGTTAGTGAATACGCAAAATTTCTGGATGAGTTAAATAATATGGGCGTTGTATTTTTCAATGTGACTATTTATCTGGTTATTTCTTATTTTTTTGTTTCTGTAGTGAGAGGATTTGGTAAATTTTTAGAAACCAATTTTTTTGATAGTGAAAAAAGCTTTCCAACAACGAATTTTTTACTATATCAGAATGATGAGTTTTCGAAAAGATACAAAGAATCAATACGAAATAAAATCAGCACCGATTTTGGTATACAATTATTGTCCGAAACAGACGAAGCAAATGATGTAAATGAAGCAAAAAACACAATTAAAGATGTAGTGGGCTTAATTAGGAATAAGGTAGGCAAGGGTAAGCTACTGCTTAACTATAATATACAATATGGTTTTATAAGAAATCTGATTGGAGGAAGTATATTGGGTTTTATATTTTCCGGTATTAATTTAATAGTTCTTGATAATACCAGTATCTTATATAAGATCACTTTATGGTTAATGGCTTTCTATATATTATTAACAGTAGCATATAAGCCTATTTTGAGATTTTTTTCAAAACTTTATGCCCAAAGATTGTACTCTGAGTTTTTAAGTCTTTAACAGCTTGCATTTTTACAGGTATATGTATTTTTAGGATTCTCATTGATGTTAAATTGTGTCAGGGTTTTTATTTGGATGTCAATATACTCCGAAAACCGGTCGATGATTTTATATCCTTTAGACAGGGATGCTCTGCCTTTTAACTCGAAATCGAAGCCTTCTTATTTCAGGCCGTTAAAACGTTTATGATGGTTTAATAGACAAAACTTCCCGCAAAAAAAATTTTTAAAGACGGCGGAACTGATCTTTATCGGATAAAATCACTCAAAAAGATTCATTTGGGCGATGGGCTTGCCATTAATCAGCAACTCAATGATTTCTTTTTCCCGTTCGTAGAGTTTGCCCAATCGGCGCGGCATACCTAAATAAGTATCATTGATATTGTAAGTCGGCCAATTAGTACCGGGCTGCCATCGGCCTTCATCATTCCACTGATATTCCGTGCAGAGACGCTTACGGTCTTCTTCCAAGTTTCTGTGCGCCGCACGCTCTTTAATCACCAACCGCCATTGGGTGTTTCCTATTTTTATCGGCTGACTTATATAGCGGATTTGCCCTTTAACTGCTTCCATTACTATCTCCTTTTGGGAATGGGTTGCACATATGCAACCTTGGCTCCCGCCGAGGGTGGGGGTAGCAAACGCAGGGGCGGCCAAGTCCGAGGGAAATCACCCGGCCTGCACGAAACACCGTGAAGGAAGGTGGGGGATACGGTCAGGGACGTTTATCGAAGACCCTTGCGGCGCGAGGGGAAAGACCCCTTAGACGAGTTTTGAAAAAGTGTGGAAATCAGTGATTTTATTGCAGTCGCTGAATGAGCAGAGCTAAAACATCAGCGTCACGATTCATAAGTAACAGCATATCTTTACCGGTTAATTTGTTTATGGATATACCCTGCTTGTAAACCTTAGCAGTATTGATAGTATTCAATTTGACGGAGGTAACTTTCTCCGTTCCTTCAAAAATAAGCCGTTTATTAGTTAGATAAAGTTCGCCAACATTAATACGCTTGATTATCGGAAATGTTTCTCTTTGAGTAGGTGAACTGTTTGATTGTAAATCCAGCAGGTCAAAAGACCGATCAAATTCGTAATGGTCGTAATAATTATTACGCCGGGAAGTTGCCCGTTCTTCGTACCATTGAATACCTTTGGCATGTAAGTAACATACTTCAGACTTTTGCAGAGCAGTGGCCACTTCGATGGCTATCAAGGGTTTGTTTTCAATAGCCCAATATCGCTTAAAACGTTCGACTTCCTGCTCTGCTTCAGCACTCAATTGTACGCCTAAATTCTTAACGGTACGATACAGCTGCTGTTCTTCATCGGGAGTAATTCGAGCATTGGCACTTAATTGCTTAATTAACCGATTAAGGTGAGCCCGGCAAACGTCGCCAAAAATGGTTTCAGCCAACTCGGAAGAAATAGAAATTGCCACCTGTAAATCCAACAGCGCAGCTTTGTCTACGGCAGTTATTTGTCCATACACAATGGCCTTCTCTACCCGTTGCCGATAGGCATTTTCTCCGATACGGTTATGGATCATCTCAACTGATTGACAGGGAAGTTGAAGCAATGTCCGCAGATGATTCAGTTCAGCCAAGCCATCACCCAGTAACAGCTGATTGGTTAATTGGTAGTTGAAGTAAACGGCATAAAATTCTTCCAAGTTGAGCATAAATTTGCTCAATGCCAAACCATATCGTTGTTCAATCGCAGCCAGATCGGTCAACTTTATCGTCAGAATTGATTGAGTAGCCAGTAAATTATTCAACTCAATAACAGCGTTTTCTACCGGTTGCTGGCCCAAGAGTCGCTGCATAAAACTCTGTGCAATCAAACGTCTAGTCTCAAAGACTGCTGACATCATATTTTCGATAAGTTTCGTAAATCGGTTTATTCCAGTCACAAACACCCCCATGGTGTGAACAGGCACCTCTTCCTTTAGCATTTGATGGGCTATAACTGCCGTCACAACATACGGTTTGGTAGTAAAGTACCTTACGCAGGAGTGGGTTCTCCTTCTCATAAAGTTTTGCCGCTGTTTTATTACCGGCATCGGCTGCTCGGGTAAGGTCGGATAATGCTTCTGACTTACGGCCTAATCGAAGATAGCACAAAGCTCGCTGATACATCTGCTCATCATTTAAGGAACTTAGACCGTTGTAATGTTCGATAGCGGATTGATATGCTTTGATACGAACGTAACTGATGGCCAATCCTTCATGAAGTCGACGTTGATCGGCCGATTCATTGGTTGTTGCGAAGCGAGACGAATGATTATACAGCCTGATCGCCTTAGCATAACTTCCTTTTTTAAAAGATGCTTCGGCAAGGGATAGATACCCTCGCAGGCTATCTATCCGCAATGTTTCCCTGCGATTAAACTCAGCTTCAGCTTTTTGCTTTTCAACAGCTTCTAATCGCAATTTTTCATTAGCCAGATCAATACGACCTTTATATTGAAAACCTGTCAGTACCGATAAAAGTAAGATCACCCCCCAAAGCCCTGCTTTCAAAGAGGATGTGAAGTAAAATTGCAATTTCTGCTCTAACATACGTCTCCCCCAATCAGAAGCAAAAAAGGCAAATGTTAAAAGAGAAAAGCTGAAACCCAAATGAGTACCCCAAGTGGAAAGAGCTGCTACCATTACTGCGATGGCCAACATGTTCCACAAAAAACTTCCGGGTGATGGAGTGGAATTACCCTTGTTTTCAGGTGATTCTTTAAAGTAATCAGGAAGAACTCGATGACGTGCCGCTATTAAATTTGGTACGTAATTTTTCATGAAAATTGAGAAGAAAAAGCACTGTTATAGTGAAATTATGTTCTCAATATATTGAAAAAAATCAAATCAAATGGTTTATGCTCAGTAATTTTATAAAAAGTCGTACACGAGTTTATTTCTCATTAATCAAACATATTTTCTCCCCCCGTTATGCCGAGCCGGTTTATGCTGATATTCAGCTCTTCCCTCTGACAAAGGTAATTCCGCATGTCCCGACTTATTCCTGCCGAACTCCGCGAAAAAATGCTTGAAAATGCATGGGATATGCTCAAAGGACGGCAGGATGACCATCCGCCGGTGGTTAAATTATTTTCCATTACCGGCAGCGCCACCTGGCTGCTGAGTGAATTGAACCCTATGGAACCTACCGTTGCCTTTGGTTTGTGTGATTTGGGAATGGGCTCACCTGAATTAGGCTATGTGTCTTTGGAAGAGCTTGAAAGTATTCAGCACCCTTGTCTTCCCATTCCATTGATTGTGCGTGACGAACACTTTGAGGCCGATGATCTGATGAGTGTGTATGCGGAAGCGGCACGCCAGCATCAATGGATCACTGAAAATCCGGTGCATTTGCAGCAGGCGCATCAAAAACTGCGGCAATCACTTAAACTGCACTAAACCATCCTGGTTATTTCATTCTCAGAACTTTGCATACATAAATCACGTGTATAGTTGTCACAAATTTTGTCAGGATTTGTGACAAAATTGAATAGTCTGTCATTGGAACACTGAGGACAATTGCTGCTGATTCAACTTAAACATTACAGGAAGCATCATTCATAGACTGCAATTTCATTGAATGTTCCAATTAGAGGCTGCTTTCAAAAGGGTATTATTGAATCCCAAAGCGAACTTAGTAAAAGGATTGAGGCTTTCTTTGAACTGATTCAAACTACCCCGCTTTGGGGTGCTTCCAGAATGACTCTCAATAATGCCTTTAAAAATTTATAACAATAGCATGATAATTTAGGTTAGTCGGTGATGAGTATAAGCCTCAATTTTTTTGATTTAAAGAAATAACGATTTATTATCATGTATTCTACACTAATTGCCTTAAATTTGGTTTAGAAAACGTAAAAATGGCTAATGTTTTTAAAGCACGTACATATTAAGAATTTTAGAGGGCTGGAAGAGATAAGTTTATCTTTTGAAAATGAGTTTACGGTAGGCCGTAAACAAACGCTCATTTTAGGGGAGAATGGGAGCGGGAAAAGTAACTTATTAAAAGCTATTGCTCTTGTCACTGCGGGCAGCAATGCTCTCGGGGATTTACTTGGTAATTCTGATGAATGGATATCATTTGATTCAAACTCTTGTGAAATTGATTCTGTATTAGTAACTAAGCGTAATGAAGAACGCAATATTAAGTTAGTAATTAACCGAGGCGACACCTTAATTTCAATTTTTAAAAGAAATGAAGAGTCATTGAATGAAATTGACCAAGCAATTAAACATGCAAACCGGAATTATTTCGTTATTGGTTATGGCGCTTCAAGAAGATCGAATGTTGGAAATGATTCGATTAGAGAAACCCAAAATATATTGAAGAATGAACGCTCAATAAATGTTGGCACATTATTTAACCCGGAGCAGCCACTAAATTCTTTAAGTTCATGGGCAAAAAATTTGGATTACAGGAGCAAAGGCGGGGACTTGCAAATTATAACCGACATTCTCAATGATTTATTGCCAGGTGTCAGATTTCATTCAATAGATAGAGAAAAAGGTGTGTTGCTTTTTGAAGTAGGTAAAAGTATCGTTCCTTTACATCTGTTAAGCGAAGGATATAAAAATGTATCAACTTGGCTGGGCGATTTGCTATATCGCATAAATGTCAACTTCCCTGATTACAATTCACCATTAAATATCAGGGGTATACTTTTAATTGATGAAATTGATTTGCATTTACACCCAAAGTGGCAGCGGTTTTTGTTTGATTATTTAAGTACTAAATTGCCCAATTTTCAAATTATTGCTACTACACACTCACCGTTAACTGCTCAACAGGCAGATAAAAATGAATTATATTTCTTAGAAAAAGACCCAATGCATGGTAATGTTACATTAAAGGCATTTCAAGGGGTGCCGAAGCAAATGCTTGTTCATCAATTACTCATGTCTCCTTTGTTTGGATTAACAACTGACGAGTCTTTTGAAGTTGAACAAGACAAAAAAGAATACAAAGAATTAAAAGGTAGAAAAAGATTATCCGATTCCGAACAACAGCGAATCGACGAATTAAAAATATCTCTCAGTAATCTTCCCATTATGCAGCGAACAAATACAGCTCTTGAAAATTATCAATTAGAGGCAATTAATGCGGTTCGAAAAGAACTGGCAAGTCGACAATCAAAAAATGATTAAATTATCAAGGGATCGAAACACCAAGACTATTCATAAAAATTTTAAGGGTGAAATTCGAATATCTTTTAATTTGGAACTGCTTCGAGAACATCTGGAAATTTTATCAGGGATAAGAGAAAAACATAACTTTATCTCAAAAAGGTGGTCTGTTGCAAAAAAACAATTATTTGCGGAGACTCATAATAAGTGTGCTTATTGTGAAACTCCAACGAAAGTAGTTGCCCATGGAGATGTGGAGCACTATCGGCCTAAAAGTATTTATTGGTGGTTGGCGTATAGCTATGAAAATTATTTAGTTTCCTGCGCCATTTGTAATGAAATCCATAAAAAAGATCAATTCCCAATAGCAGGTAACCGCTTGTTACCCCCTTTACTGTCAACAGATACAGGTACTGTTGAATTGGAACGGCTGGCAGTTTCGCTGAATCCCGACTCTTTTAATGCACTGGCTGGGCAAGATTATGAAACTTTTTTAAATCTTCATCAAGCGGAGCAACCACTGCTTATTAATCCATATTATGATGATCCCGCAGATTTTTTTGCATTTGAAGTGGATCACATCTTAAGAACTGTTGATATTATTCCTATCAATGAAGGAGTGATGCATGTAGTAAAAACGACGATTGAAGTTTATGGTTTAAACCGGACTGAGGTATCCTTTTTACGCTATGAAGTATTCATAGCCTATGACACACACAGAAGAACCCTTTTGGATAATGGAATTAGTGAAATAACTCGAAATTTAAATGATATGGCCATTCAAAGAATGAAAGCGTCTTCTTCCGCTTTTACAGGAATGGTTATTTATTTTGAAAAAGTGTTCAATCGGATGTAACCCGTTTGTTTAGTATTTCTACTATATCCGCTTCCCAAGCAGCATATGATCCCGGATTTTCCATAAGTTGATTCCATGATTGATTCATAATTGCTGATATAGATAAGTCAAATGACTGAAGTTGATCTTTATAAGAACGAAAGTCGAATTCTTTGCACGATTGAAATACTATGTCAGTCAGTTTATCAATTAACACTTGGGGAAAAATTAAACGATAGTGTTCGGGCTCTTCATAATTAGGAAATGATAAAATACTTTCCCACTCCTTCTGAATTTGATTAGCTTCTTGTACAAGGTCCATTTTTTTTAACATGGCTATTATGGCGCGAGAACGGGCTTCATGAGAAGGATGAGTCTCAGAATCAATATAATAGATATCTTTTGGCCTATCTGAAGCAGATACTTTAAGGTTTGTCCAAGCATAGGCCGGTCCGACTAAATAGGTAGCGATTAAATCACACGTAAATTCAACAAGCCATCCGCGTTGCCAATTCTTTCTGCATATCGGTAAAAGAGTTTGAATTTTTAGTGGACGTCTTTTGTCTTCCGCATCATAAATTTCACGTTGAAAAAAATCCCCAACTATGGTTTTAAAATCTCGTGTGATCAATGGGTAATCTGAATCAAAATAGCAGACTATCACATGCGATAATTCATGTACTAAATCAGGCAAGTTGATAAGATGTCCTTCTTCGCCCAGGGGAACTCCTATTAAATCAGTATCGGGAGTAATCCAAAAATAGTCTCTCGCTGATGAAATGGAAGTAACCATAGGAGCTGAACATTGAAGTCGAAATTCCTGAATCAGCGATTTAACCAAAAAGTAAAAGTAATTTTCTGCTTTTCCATAGCGTTTCAATGCTTGAATTCTATAGTGCTCAATGCTTTTTAACTCTTCGCTGAATCGCTGGTAATCACTGTAGAAGTTATTCGCACTATCCGGGATGTCTAAATTATACCTATTAAGACTTTTTTCAATTTTTATTTTTAAGTCGATTAAGCGTTGTTCTGTAAGGTTTCTAAAAGATATACTTACAGACTTATGTAGATTAGAAGCTGCTATAGAATTTCGCAGTGCGCTAATCCGAATTAAAAGTTCAGTTAGTAATGATTTAACCATTAATACTGACCATTTCTCAATTTTCGATACAAGCCTGCTCGTTCTTCATCAATTCTGAATAATAAGCCGTCCAAATGACTTAATTGTTCATTTGACAATATACCTTCGTTTTCCAATATGCGTTGCATAATTAGAATTTCATTTTTCAATTCACTATTCTCCATTTTTTTATTGTATTCAGCATCTGAACTGAGTTTGACAGTCAGTCCCTTCAAGAAAGCCAAAATTATTTCTCGTGCTTCCAAAATCTCTTCTTCCTCAATTACCTCGTTTGTAATTTTTGACACTCCCTTCTTTTGACTCAGGAAAAGTTGTCTTTTTAAAATTAGTATTCCTGTATTTACCAACTCTGAAATAGTTGCCAAATGATGGTATGTGTTTGCAATTTGTGTTGTATCGCTCATAATTGTATTTGCATTTCTGCCATTTTATGTTCGTCCCAACGTGAGGAATCATTTTCCAATTCATCATCTAAATAAGTAACCTCCTCTTCATCAGAATGCTCAATTTTCTTTGAAACGGCCAAGGGCTGAAGTAGTTCATCTAGTAGCGCAATGGGAACGGGAAGACCGCTGGGGCGATCAGGAGCAGAGAACGCGAGCAAACACTGCGAGAATACGTCTTCTGAAATCTTTAAGAAATCCGCATTCCCTGCTATCTTGGTCAGATGGATAGGTTTAGACGAGCCTTTTGTGGAGAATGGTTGCCCGGTTGGGAAAATGAAAACTTCATCAAATTGACGTCCAAGCATACGATAGCTTCCTGCTGCGGGACGGTCATATCTTTTTTGTTGATTGGTATTACTGCCGATTCTAAATGGTACTCTGCTTGTTTTATGCAAGTCCATTACTGCCCATAGCAGATTTTCATGTTCAATCAGGCGGTCATTTTTCAAATCTTTTATTACTCTCTTTAAAGCCCTTTCTTCTCCTCCATGGCTTATACCGTCCCGTAGCAGAATAATCCCATTAGGATTTACACAGTATTTACGTTCCAGATGCTTTTTTAAATTTGCATACAGTTTGGTATAAATCTTTTCTTCGGAAAGTTTTTCAGCTCTTTGGCTTGTATCGGCTAAATCGACCTCTTGATAATCGAAATAGATTTGTTCACCATTTAGATAGAAAAATACATACCCAGCGTAACGTTCGTGTACATCAATAGCTATATATACGTCATAATTAGGACGTTCAGCTAAGGCATATGGATATTTATGATTAGCTTTTAAATATCCTAAAGATAAATAGAACAGGTAAGACTTAAATAATTTGGCACGCTCGTTATTGACTTGATGATAGTCCCATTTGCCATTTTCATCTTCTGTATACTCATAAAATGACCTTATCATTTCAAAATCTACAAATTGAAATTTGATATTGGGATACAGGCGTTTTTTTAGTAAATGGTGAAATGCTGCCGTTTTTTTATCGTCCCCAAAATTTGGTATAACAATCAATGCATAACCTTCCGTAATTCCTTTACTTTGCAGAGTTTTAACCATTAAATCTACATAGTCAGTTGCAGGTAATGTTACATTACCCGAAATCCTGACTACCTGTCTAAATCCTGAATATGAGGAATTTAAACCTTGAACCTGCTGGATAAAACGCGATTTAAAATTATCAAGGAGCTTCTGAGGCATAGTCATGGAGTCCGGAATCACTAAATACTGGGTATCAAAACCTGATTGATCTAAAATTCCGTTAGACTCAAGGAATGATCTCCTCTTCAAAGGGTAGTCGTATGCTGCAGGAAGCCCCTTTGGGTAAGGGAACAAAATTTTTTGATTATTAAATTTCAATGGCTTTAACGGAAATACAGGCGTTTCTCTCTGTAAAGGTTTTGAAGCAACAAATAACGGTTTTCCCATGAACTTGAGTCTGGAAAAAAATCTTTTCAAGTTGGTCATGATAAGATTAAATCGAAAATCTGTCTCTAAAATCGTTTTACTATGTAAGCCTTTTACTTCACGGTCGCCTGTTTTAAATTGCCTTTTTACCAAAGAAGCAGGTGCAGACATGGGCTTCATATCTTTATTCCCCGGATAGCGATAATATACAACTGCATCCTCTTCCGAGACTAAGTTTTCAACGCTGAATGTATTGCCTGCCGTTTTCTCCTTGACGTATTTGTGCAAACTTTGGCCATTGTCTAATATTTCGTCACCTGATTTTTTTGTTCCAAAGCCGATTACATCAATAGGGAACCAATTATCTCCCATTGTATATAAACATCGAAATCCTTTTTTGCGACCTGCAAGCAACCGTTTTGATATTATAGTTACATTCTGGTAGTTTACTTTTTTAGATAAGTAGGTTTTTTCAACATAACGAGAGGTAACGTCTAAGCATATGTATGCCTTGTTCAGTCCTTCTGCTACGATTCTGAAGCTAAAGCCGGGCATAAGTGCTACGGATAAAGTATCCATACCTTTCAATCCTTTTCTTATAAAGAAACGCCCTGCTAAATCTTCGACTACATTACCCGTATCTTTGATTTGTTTGCGAATTTCAAATTCTAAAAATCGACTTAATAGGGACCACTCCTGATCATTACAGTTTAAGAAATTTACCTTATGAACCTCACTTCTCAATGTGAGTCTGACTACGGAAGGACTCGTATTTACTTTAAAGTTATCGGCTAGACGTCGATTTGCCGGAACTGCAACGTATGGTATACCTGCTGTATCACGAATAATTAAGGCAGGTCCCTTAGTCTCTCGCCCTACTTTTAAAGCAATTTTGTTCAATTGTCGATGATAATCATCCTCTTCCCCTGGAATACAAGGTAAGTCAATGGGGGCTTTTCGATACTGAAACGTATGCTCAGTCAGATTGAGCAATTCGAACAAATTCTCTGTAACCTGATATTGTAAATTCATTTGGATATAACCGTAAAAAGTTGCACAAATGATAAAAATTACAGCGATCACAAGCATCGCTTACTACTCTGGGATATTCTTTCATTGGAATTGAATTCCAACTCCTTCCTCTTTTTATATTGTCTAGGTCACATGCCGTTTGGCTAATATAGTCTACCATGTGACTGTATGTGTCATCATTAAACAGATGCTCTTTAATATAACATCTTAATAAGTTGACTTCCAGCAATCTAATTTGACTTTTTTGATACATCCATGAATCATCTTTTTGAAACTGCTCAACCCTGTGCCTATAAATAACTGTACCGATTATACCAAGCTGCCGGCTATAATCACTCATATCGCTGTCTGAAACTTTCCAGTCAATTACAACTTGTTGAGTTCCATGTTTGAGCAATAAATCAATCTGAGGGTTTACGTCTGCTTCACCAACTTTTAAATGACGATTTTGAATATTTGCTCTTATTCTTTTAGGAAATTTCTCTGTTTTATTATTTGGGGATGCCTCAAGTAACAATTCCAGTAAATTTGTTCCATCTTCAAATCGAATAACAGGAATGTTTCGAATAGCAATCTTTATTCTTTCAACAGCTTTTAAGATATCTTCTTCCTTTACTGACAAATCAAACTCATGGAAATCCAGTATGCAATATTCTTCCCCTGCTTCTTTTTGGTGTATTTCTCTATAACGTTTCTTTTTAGAAAATAAAAATTGACGCCTTGCAAGCTCAATTGCATATTCTTCAACTTTTTTAAAATCCGGAATTTCTTCTAAAGATAATAGTGGCACTACTTGAGTATTTATGACAGTATCAACAACATGCCCTGCCCACATTTCTAAATTCATTGCTTTTTTTAACCATTTTGCCTGTGAGCGAAGATTAATAGGGTGCCCTGTCTCACTTAGCACTTGGCTAAAATAAAATTTTCTCTTACACATTCTAAGCGTAACAATGCTTGTATGAGACCATTTCATTGCAATTGTAAGTTAGGAATTTAAAATCTCGTCCAATCTTTTGAGGTACATTTGAATCGCTTCATCACTTTCAAAAAGCATTTGCCCCTCTTGCTGGCTAATCTCAAAAAAGCTCTGCTTATCTTTTCGGGCAAAAATAGTGGACCTTCCGTTAAATGCGTGACCGCTATTTGATTTTATTATTTCTGCAGATTGCATTATTGCTTTACCAACTTCAAGAAATGAGATTTGAAGTTGTTTCAAAAGCTTGGAAAATAATACAATAGGTATATTTGTAACTAATGCTCTATCTGCCACTATTTTTTGAATCAAATCTACAGGTAGACGAGTTTCTTCAGCAAGTGCTGGAATAGTTTTCTCAAGTAACATTATTCTATTACTCAACAGCTGGCCGAGAGTATATTGATAATTAGTATTAAACCTTGCAAACAAGGCTTCTTCTTTTTCTAAAGATGGAGCCTGCTCAAATTCAGTGGCCATTATTTGTGCGAAAAGAATATCAATATTTTCATTGGATAAATTGGGAGTGAGCCATTTTATCGCCTCTTCAGCAGGAATGTATTTATGCTTATTCATAGATCAATCTCGTTATAACGTTTAATTAACCGCTCTTTAGCTCTAAAGTACTGAACCTTTAATTGATTGTTTTCGATAGAGAGTAATCCTGCTATTTCTTCATAACTGAACCCTTGTGCTCTTAGTAATAACAATTCCTGATCATTCTTAGAGATTTGCTCTAAAGCTAATTTTAAACGAGTTAAAGATTTATTCTCCTTAATATTATCATCATCAATATCAAAAGTTTCAATTTCTCCTTCAGATATATCTTCTAAACTTACCCATTCAGCCTTTTGCAATCTACTATCATGGCGATAACGTTGGCGTAGGAAATTTAAAAATGTTTTGAAAGCAAAACGATCAAAATCGGATTGGCTCTCAAAAGAGTATCTGTCTAATTTTGAAACTAATTGTTCAAGAGTTGAGTAGATTACTTCCCACGCTGAATCTTCGTCAAATTTCCAATTTTTGACCGCAAACCCATAAAATTGTCTGCCGTAGCATTTATAGAGTAACTCAAATGCTTTTCTTGGCTCCTGTTTCAGGAAAGACAATATCGTAATGTATGTTTCGATGTCCTTAAGTTGGTTTCTACAAGTAATAATGCAATCGGGTTACACTTTTTCTTAAATTTAGAAGAAAAATATTTATTTTGATTCTATGTACAAAACACAAGGCAGTCATCTTGTTGATAATCAGGCCACTATTAATAAATGATTCTTTTGGATAAAAGCTTAACCCAAAATATTAAATGCCTTAGGAGAGCAAATCAGTACTCTCAATCAATGCCTCCAACGCATCATTGACATCTTTGTAAATGAAGTTTCACTGATAACCAATGGTCTTTGCAATTAAAATATGACAACAAAATTTTAAAGTAATAGTCTCACAAAAGATCGTCGAACGTATAACGGGCCATTTGTAACCATCCTTTCACCTATCCATTAAGCACCTTATCTAAAGCTTCATCCGTCTGCTGTGTTGTAAAATTAGATTGATACTGCATCGTCGTCACGACGCTGCTATGACGGTATAACTTCTGCAAGATCTGAATCGGTACATCCGTCGCCTGCTGTGCAAAGGAATGACGTGCCAAGTGCATGGTCAATTTTTTATCAATTTCAGCAGCAGGTGCTACCTGTGTCCGCAGACATTTATCCACCGAACTCGTCTTAAAGGCAATGGTTCGCTTAGTGATAAACATATTGTTGAAATCCGCCCCTTTCAGTTCGGGAAAAACCAAGTCATCCTTTTCTACCTGAGAAGCCTTGTATTGCTCAAGGATTCTCAAAGCCTTTTCCGGTATTTTCAGCGAGCCTGATTTATTATTTTTTCCCATTTCATAATGAAGGCGACCGTTCTGAAAATTACTCCACCGCAGTCGAAACACATCACTGACCCGCATACCTGCAAACAGATAAGAGATCATCCATAAATTACGAGCGTGATGGGCCTGTCCTTCCAATGCCACTGTTTCCAAACGTTTGATTTCCTCCGCATTCAGACCAATTTTGGAAGACTCAGGGAATTTAATTTTCATCTTCCCCTTCCCGAACGGATAGAATTTGGCATCTACAGCTCCTTCTTTGATGGCATGGCTGAACACAGAACGTACCATCACAATATGATTCACGGCAGAACGCTCCGAGAGTTTCAGTTTATTTTTTACATGCGCCTGAAATCGTTCTAACAGCGATACCGTAATGTCAGAAAAGGTCACATCTTCTTTGAGAAATTCTTTGAAGTGCTTGATACGGGGCTTATCAGAGGTATATTGATTATACTTCCCCGCTTCTTTCAAGCGCTCAAGATACAAATCAGCCTGGGCATTGAACGTACTGCCGGCCGAGGGCTTGATTCGCTGCTTGACAGAGACGCAAGTAACATGATTTTTTTGGGTTTCCAATTCCAGCGCATGTTCATTCGCTTCGGCCAGTTTTTTCAGGAGAAAGTTATTGAGACGTGCGGAATTGGGATGTGATTTCTTGACGCGTTGTTTTTCTTCATCCCAATCTTCCTCTTTGAGGTAATAACCGAGGTAAATAATAGACGTTTTTCTGTGCCTGGTGATGCGTAAAATAAGCGGAAATTGTCCTTCTTTATTGGGTTTCTGACGGAGAGTTATTTTAACGGAAGCCATGGGTTTGAACAATTCAGGTACAACATAGGTACAACATTTGGTGGTTTTACCTGAAATCTTACGATTTCATCTGAATGCTAAGTTACTAAAAATCAACCATATAAACACAAATCAAACCATATAAAACCATAAATTTCAGAACTGAAAATCCTTGTGTCGGCGGTTCGATTCCGTCCATCACCACAACTAATACAATAAACCCCTTAGTTCTCAATGAGTTAAGGGGTTTATTTTTTAATTTAGGACAGTTTGGGGGACACTTTTAGAAAAATGCTCGAAAGTTGGGACAGTTTGTAAAACCTTGTTTTGCGTTGACACAACTACCCACAATGTAAGGTTTAGTTAGGTTCGCCCCGTAGGAAATAATTATCACTCCGAAAGTGAGGTTTTATAAGGTTTTACCGATACCTACCCCCCCCCTTTATTTTTGCCGGTATTACGCATGAATGGGTTCACGGGTCAACGGCCTGAAAACGCTAAACTTTTTACTCCCCCCTCTCATACGGTCAATTTATTGACTCCAAATCTATGGTTTTCTAATGTTATACCCGCCTGATAAAACAGTTCGTTACTTCTTATCGGTATCTTTAAGGATAGTCTGTTCCTTTAGTTTCGCAATGTCCGCTCTTATATCTTTTAGGTCGGCTAACGTTTGAGCAAGATTTTCGTTCTGTTTTTTTAACTCATTTATTTGTTCCTGCTGTTCTTTTACGGCGTTAACTAACGGTATGACAAAATCAGAGTAGGCAAGTGAATATGTCCCGTCGTCTGCTTTTTTGAGTCCACTGAAAGGTACGCCCAGATCACTCATTACTTTCTCAATATCTTGGGCAATAAAACCATCATACCGCCTTTTAGTTTTGTCAGCTATATAATTATACGAAACTGTCTTTAAGTGGTTAATAAAGGTAAGTCCTAAACGGTTTGTGTAAATAATATTTTCTTTCAAGCGACGGTCTGACGGATTACTCCAAGGAACTGCCCCCTCAATGACTGTAACACTATCATTGCCAATTCGCACTTTATTATTGGCATTTACTCTGGCATTGGCACCAATTGCTGTGGCATTCTTTAAAGTATTGCCCGTCACATCTGCCTGATAGCCGATTAATGTATTGTTAGTTCCATGAATATTTGCATATCCGGACATGTATCCTATGGTTGTATTGAAAGAACCACGCTCGTTTTTAAAAAGGGCACTATCTCCGATAGCTGTGTTTCTATTGCCTATTGAATTTGAACGAAGAGAATATGCTCCATAGGCTGTATTACCCCAACCTATGTCATTCGTAATTAGGGCGTCAGTTCCTGTTGCAGTGTTGTAACTGCCGGTCTTGTTGTTTCCAAGTGTAGCTACGCCGACAGCTATATTATTTTTTCCGGTTGTATTGGATTTAAGAGCATCAATCCCATAGGCAGAGTTATAATGTCCCGTTTTATTATTAAAAAGGGCATGGTCGCCATAGGCTGTATTACCTTCGCCTGTCGTATTGAAGTAAAGGGCATAAGACCCGGTGCCTGTGTTCGCCACCCCTTCTGAATTGTACGTAAGGGCACCATATCCAATTGCAGTATTGAAATTACCTGTTGTATTCTGAGAAAGTGCTGTAGCACCTATTCCGGTATTCATATAACCCGATGTGTTGTCTTTAAGAGAAAAGTATCCATTGGCCGTGTTACATGTACCGGTTGTGTTTTTCATAAGGGCACTATTTCCTATTGCAGTATTTAAACTACCTGCTAACATTGGGCTGCTTAGTGCCAAATTCCCAAGTGCTACATTGGTGGTGTGAAGAAGTGGGCTGTTTGTACTTCCCTGTAAACCTTTGGGAGTTATTGTAATGGAACCTTCGGTATTATTCTGAGTTGAAATTTGTCCTTTGACCAGTGAAGCAGTCAATAGAATAGCAAGAATAGTATTTTTCATATAAAATTATTTATTAACTAATTGATAATCATGTTTTTTAATGTATCTATTTGTTCTCAATACCTTGATTGTTAGCAGATTTTATCTTATCCATTTCAGCCTTTAATTCTTTTAAGTCAGCGACTGTTTGTGCTAACGTTGCCATTTGTACTTCCAATATTTCATTGCGTTGTTTCAATTCTTTGACGGCGTTAACCAACGGCATGACAAAATCAGAGTAGGCCAAAGAATATGTGCCATCATTTGATTTTTTCAACCCACTAAAAGGTAGGCCCAACTCTTTCATTACCTGTTCAACGTCTTGAGCAATGAAACCGTCGTGACGTACGTGAGTTTTATCGGCTATGTAATTGTAAGAGACGGTTTGTAGTCTATTAATGAAGTCAAGCCCTAAACGAGAGGTGTATTGAATACTTTCCTTGAGGCGGCGGTCTGATGGATAGCTATAAGCTACCTGCCCCTCAACGACAGTTACTTCACTATTTCCAAGCCGCACTTTATTAGAAGCATCAACGATTGCACCGCTGCCGATAGCAGTCGCATTACTTAAATTATTGTCACTGCAATTGGCAGCCCCCCCTACAAAAGTGTTGCTGTTACCTTTGAAATTTGAAGCGCCTGCCTGATAGCCGATGGCTGTGTTTAATGTCCCTTCCGTATTAAAAAGAAGGGCATTGGTGCCATTCGCTGTGTTATTATTTCCCGTAGTATTATTATAAAGTGCCTTATATCCGTTTACAGTGTTGTAATCCCCTTCAATGTTGCTGTAAAGGCTCTGATAGCCGTTGGCGGTGTTGTAATAACCTGCAATGTTGCTGAAAAGCGACTGGAAGCCGTTGGCGGTATTGGAAAAACCTGAAGTGTTGCTGTAAAGTGCCTGAAAGCCAATGCCCGTATTGGAACCCCCATCATTAGTGCTATAAAGCGCATACGCTCCATTGGCTGTGTTGGAAGTTGTTCCGGTGGCGTTATAAAGAGCATAAGTCCCTGTTGCTGTGTTGGCACTTCCAGCCATATTATTGAAAAGTGCATATGCTCCGTTAGCCGTGTTTAATCTCCCCGTCCTATTGCGACCAAGCGTACCTAACCCGACTGCCGTATTGTATATACCATAAGTGCCTACACCGATACCATTCCCAATTTTATTATTGATCAATGCAGAGGGACCCAAGGCTACATTGGTAGTGTCAATATCCTCATTGATTTTGTCCAGCACTCCTTTGGGAGTGATTGTAATTGAACCATTACCTAATGATTGAGTGTAGATTTGCCCCTTTACCATAACAGTACTGAGCAGCAGAATAAAAATAGAAAATTTCATACATGTGGCCTTCTTTCTCCCTAAGAAGGGCTGTGTTTTTGAAGTTATTTCATGCTCCGGGAGCAGGAAACATGAATAGCTGCCAATTTAATAGAATTGTGTACTCATACGCTCAAAATGCAAGTTTTTTCTAATTAATCCCTCCATTGAATTGTCTGCCACCATACAGCATACAGACAGTACCGGTCACAAAGATAAGTTACCTGTACGTTCGATAACTTTTCAAATCCTCTGATTTGCCCAATCGCTAAATTTGCCTTACTTTGGCTTATCTTAACGATTTGAATATGCTTCTTAAATCCCTTACACCCACTGAATCCCTCGAAAAAGTTTACCGCTTACAATCCGGCAACCGCGAACAGATTGACCGATTCAAAGTCAACTTCACAACCCTGCTGAATCGCATCAACGAACAAGAAAGTGAGGAAAATGTCAAAGGGCATTTAATGGATTTTCTCAAAGAGGTCTATTACAAAGATTCCTATCTGATATGTGCCTTGTATGGTTTAACAGATGAAGAAATAGCGATAGTAGAGGGGTAGGATTCTTTCTTATGTCATGTTTTACGCCCCTTTTTATGGACACGCAAAATTCACTGTGCCTGTAGGATTCTTTCTAATGTAATGTTTTACCACTCAAAATATCAGGTTTTCAAGGAAAAGACTTGTTAAAATAATCGGCCAATTTCGTTCAATTTTACACGGTTTTTTTATCCCTTTTTCGCTGTTTTTTCACTGTATTTGATGTTTTAGGTGGTTTATGGGCAAAAAAAGGAAGAATGAATTTTGACACGGATTTTTTTCGGTAAAGGCTTGGGTCGGGGTTGAAAGAGTTGTAAAGAATTTACCCCCCCGTACCAATTAAAGACTCTCAATTCTGTGAGGCTGTGTTAATTCATGTTATTTTAACATGATTATGGGTCAAGGGGCTTATGTTTTCCTAAAATGGAACTCAACTGAACCAATAGTTCACGCTGATGTTCCGTCGGCCTAAACACCTCCTCAAAGTCAAACAAAACCGTTTGATTCATGCTTTGATATACCCGCCTTTTAAAATTATTGCGTGGGTTGCTGTCTCTGTTTCTACATTTTTTTTGCTCACAAAATACAGCGTTCCGCCGTCGGTGTTCGATGGGTGTTCCACACACTTTACAAAGGCGTTGATGGGTAGTTGAAACGGGAAGTAAGGAGGGTGAACTTGTTGGACATTCTACCCCTTTATTTGAACGGGTAAAATGTCCTAAGTTTTTATTTTTGGGGTCGGGTAAAACGTCCGAACTTTTTAACAGTTCTCCTACCTTTTCCGCTATTAGTTGACCAACTGTTTCACGGAGTCCTGAACCGTATTTTTGTACAACTTGCTCGAAACGTTCCCGATAGTAATTGCGTTTTTTACGGTCGTTTAAGTCCCGCCAAAAATTAGGATTCATACCCCGTTCATAAATGCGTTGTTCAGGGCGCGTCATTGGCACGGTGTCCAAATTTTCGCCAATGAGTAGCCCGTTATAGGTTTCGCATAATATACCCCCTAAACGCTGCAATTTCGATACGTCCAACAAATCCGCCAACGTCCTCACCTCCACCTCTGCCAAATGTTTCATCTTAGTTGCTTTCACTTCAAATCTAAACACATTGGTATTGAGTCGGCACTGTCTTTTTTTGTCGTAAATTTTTACGAGGTAACTCTGTCGCTGCCATTGTTTTTGATACCCACCACCGCCAAACGTTCGTACATCGGGGAGTTCATACCGATAGTTTAAGACATTATCCAAAAACTTTGAGGGGGAGGTATCAAGTAAAATATTTACGCCAAACTCTACGTTGTGGAGGCTTAGACGGTCAGGCGTGGTGTCCAACAAAGTTGCCACCTCTCCAATGGTTTCCACTAACCGACTGTATGTAAACGCATCGTAATTGTGCGCTCCGTCGTTGGCGAACACGTGCAAGCTACCAGTTACCTCCACAAAACCCGACGAATGAAGCACTACTTCTAAATTTTTCAATTCAGCCGTTTGCTTGCCGTCCCGCTGTTCGCCGGTATCGGGGTTTATCTTACTGAAAAACTCAAAATTGGGATTTTGGCGCAAACGTTCAGCAAAACCATTGTCTCTGTTTCGTATCTTTACATAATCAATCATTTGCCTTTGTCGTGCGGTTTCGCGCTGCGGGTAAATGGTTAATAATCGAACATGATTGAACAAAAAAGGGCGCGGGTTATCCCATGCCCTTTTTTATTTTTTTGTCGGCCTTTTCAAGTCCATGAGTGCAATATTTTATTAATTTTATTATTAAAAATTGCCTCAAAACCTGTCGTTTGCCGCTTCAATTTTTTGCTGTTTTAATTCTTTGAAGAGCTGCTTCAACGTCGGTCTGATAGTACCGTACCCGTGTGCCGATACGGTTAGCGGTGATTTTACCGTGCATCGTCCAATCGTGAAGAGTCGGCAGTGAAATCCCTAAAAAACGGGCTGTTTGTTGTCGGGTAAGAAGTTTAGGAGTGCTTGGAGGCTGTATAGCGGCCTCAATTAGTGGCCGAATGGTGCGCTCGACCGCCGCCGCGATTCTTTCGTCAAATTCATCGGGCGTGAAGGTGGTAGTGATATGCTGTTGCGCCATGTCCTATTGTTGGTTTAAGTGGAACATGATGCAAAACAGCAAAGAGAAGTAAGGGTAATTTTTCCGACGGATAAAAAATGTATAATTAGCGGATAAAAATCGTGCAAATTCAATCAATTTTAACTGTCAAAATCTATACCCTCTAAATCTATGGTATCTTTAGGAGGGTCTTTTTCCGCACTGCCTCCGTTTGCTCTATATTTTTGTATTTCTCGCTCTATGGTTTTCTTTTCAGGTAGATTTTTAAATGATTCGCTCAAAAATGCTGCTAATAGTTCAGGGGTATAGTTTAGGGGTATTTTTCCTTTTGAAGTACTTATTTCACTTAGTTGAGCAAACAAATGATACAACGCACTATTTGAGGCATTCCATTGCAGTTTTGTTCGTTCTACTATATTTTTTGGGGTTTCCTCTACTGCCTCCACGGTTGGCGGTTGTTGTTTCATTTCTATGGGCTTAGTGTTCTGGGTTGGCTCTACCTGTTGCGGTGCAAGTGATTCTGATTTTAAAATTAAACGCAACTCATCATAGTATTTTTGGGCACACATAAAATATTCCCTAAAACTATCCCGCGATGTAGTTCTTTGCAAGTAAAGAAAACATCCATTATTTACTTCGTTCTGTATGCGAGATTGAACATTAAACAAACCAAAAATTTCGAGTTGCTGCCTTTTTTCTCTAAAATCAACACAATGGATAGCTATAAAAATATAATTTTCAACCTCATTCAAAGGTTCTTTTCTTGCTTGTGGTATGTCTTTAATCCACCAATAATCGTCACTCTCGAACCCCTCATTTTTATTGTGGTAATAAGTGATAATTTCCGATATATCATCCATAGACATATTATGGGTATAACCCTTATACATGGTTTGAGCATGGGTTATAGCACGTTCTAAAAAATCATTTTCCATCTTACCAAAAATCGAACAAGTAAAACCCCTACGCAGTCTATCGGTAGGGGTGAATTAATAGTAAAAAAACTTTAGGCCACGTTTTGATTTTTCCATTGTATTTCAATGCCTAACGGTTGCATAAGTACGGCCAATTCACCTAAATATTGGCTCCTACGGTATTCGTATTGCTCAATCACAAAGGCATCTGGTTCGGGACAGTCCACCGCGCGGTCGTTACGGTGTATTTGCAGTGTACCGTTGATTTGCTCAATCAATTCAATCAGTCGCATAATACGGCTGCTGCGGTCGGTCGGTTGTCGTTCCATTACTTATTCCGCCTTGTCTAATAGTTAATCAATTGGTACAACTTATCTACGGTAACTCGCTGTTCAGCATCTACTATTAATTCGTTTACTTCTTCCATAAAATCAGGCTACGTTTTGGAGTCTAACGAGTTCAATATTCATTCCTGAACCCGCCAACAGTGTGCGCAATTCTTCAAGGTGTTCGTCTCTTAGTTCTTGGTATTGCTCCACAATCATGGCGGGGCTGTTGGCCTCTGTGTGTCGTTTTACGGCCTCAATGTCTAATCGTATCAGTTCCATCAAACGGGCTACTTGTTCGCTCCATTCGGCATTTTCAAGTTCTTGCATGGTATATTAAAAATTTAGCTGAATGATTCCTTTTCCATGTTTTATCTTTTTACGCGTATCGCGTTCAAATCTATGTAACCATTCCAAACGGTCAATCTCAAAAAAAGTAAAATTGGGGTGTTCGTTTGGGTAGGTAGGCACGAAATAATTATCTAAGTACCTTTTCCCCTCATATCGCAACTTTCGCAGGGTGTTCAATTCCTTTTCATGCCGCTGTATCTGTTCAAACTTTAAAAAAGTCACCAAATCAATATCGTTAGGGTTTGTTTTTTGCGTGACAAAACTCCCGTCAATCCACTGATAAAACTCGCCATCTATGATTTGGCGTAATCGGTCAAGATAGGCCAAATACTCTTTAAAAATCGTTGGCCGGGTGTTAGAGTTTGGAAACCCTTTTACAAATACCTGTTCAAACGTTTCAAGGTCTGTTGGTATCACTTCATAGGGCATTAAGTACCCGTATTGGTCAAATGTCATACTGTATTTAATTCAAATTTACGGTATTTACTTTTAGTTGGCAATACGAAACGGTTCATCTTTTGAAGGGGTGTTCTTTCTCCATAAGTCCCGCAATTTGTTGGCGTGTTCGCGGGGTGTTATTTTGATATACTTCATAAACGCCTTTTCGGTACGGTGTCCGGTTATCTTCATAATGGAGGTAGAAGGAAAACCCGCCAAATACTGATTTGTAGCAAACGAACGTCGGGCGGTGTGGGTGGTTATCAATTCAAACTTTGGATAGTTTACCGTCTGCCTAACGCCCCCTTTTGTCATGGTTTCGGATACCGTTTCGTTAAACCCCGCCAATTGACCCAACTCTTTGAGGTAGTCGTTCATCTTTTGGTTGCTGATAGGTTTGGGGAGGCTGTTAGGGGTTTTACCTTCGTACCGTTTTAATATTGCCTCTACTTGCCAATGTATCGGAATTACGACCACCTCCCCCGTCTTTTGGGTTTCCATCTCGATAAACTCCCCGTCAATGTTTTCTTTCTTTATCCGGGTAAAGTCTGAAAACCGTAAACCCGTCCAACAACCCACTAAAAACAAGTCCCTCACTTTTTCGAGTCGTGGGTTCATGTTCAAATCAAGTTCAAAAAGGGTATTTAATTCACTCTCATTCAAATAGATTGCATCAGACGGTTCAGATACAGACTTGAACTTTTTAGGGCTGAAATTGGGCATCAAACCGCGCTCCTGTGCCTCCAAGAAGAAAGTTTTAAGGGTTCGGATATGTTTTCCGATGGTATTGGTCGAAAAGTTCTGTTTGACTAGGTACTGCTGAAACTGTGTATAGAAATGATAGTCTATTTGGGCAAAACTAAATTCACGTTTTTTATACTCTTTTTCCTTAAACTCCTTCAATACCCGAAACGCCTGTTTGTAAACGCGCATCGTGGTTTTGGTTATCGGTCGGCCTGTCTTTTCAAAAATACGGGTTTCGTATTCGGTCAGGTAGGAGTCCATAAAACTAAACAAGTCGATGGGTTTAACTGTCTCCCTTTTCGGGGTTATGTTAAGGCTCTGATTCAATAATGCGCGGTACGTCTCCACCGTTGGCGGCTGTTGGTCGTTATCGTTCATGTATTGGCGCAGGAGGTTTTCCGCTAACGTCTCGATATTGGATAGACGGCTATTAAATTCGGGGAAGGTCGGAAACTTCTTGGTTTGTTTGGCGCGTTGGGTTTTCGCATCCCAAAACATCGGGTCAATGGTTTCGCCTGTCATTACTTTTGTCAGACGTGCGCCATTGTAACTAATGAACATCAAAATCGGGGTAGGGCTGTCGGCCTCCTTATCACGGAGGTAGAAGTTTATCTTTGCCATGTCAGTAACGGTTAAAAAATCGAACAGAACAAAGATAATGATTTAAAAATCTTGGGACAGTTTTTGTTTACTTTATTTAATTATTCCTTGTTTTACTTTATTTTGATTTTTTGTAACTATCTGTAAATCATATACTTTTGATAAAGTAACGTAAAAGAAAATTGTATAGGTTCGGGTACGTCCATCACCACAAAACCCGTCTAGGATTCATTCTAGGCGGGTTTTTGCTTATTGCGACAACCATTGCGACAAAATACGGATTGAATAAGGGCAAAAAACATCCTTACAAAGAAGCCAAATTAGTCCACGGAAAACGGGCTTATATTGAGTTCTACGCCTTCTCTGAATCTTTACAATTTCTTATTAGAAAACGTATCTTTTGCCCTGCCAAATTTAAAACCGTGGCAATGATTGAACGTTGGGCAAATAATATCCTACCAGAACTTAACAAGGGTTTAGAAGACAGATTCCATTTTAAAGACTAGACGGATTCAGAACCCGCCCCCGCTGCTCAATCACAAAAGTCCAAGGTTAGACATAAACTAACGGGTGTTTTAGACATGGTTATTAAGGCTAAAAATGCCCAGCTAAGAAGCAAAACAGCGGGAACGTACCAAACAGCCTACAAAAAGTTTACGGACTACCTGACGGCCAACGAAAAACAAAATATTTCCGTTGGCGAATTTACCAACGCCCAAGCCTACCAATACCGTGACTACCTTCTAACCAGCTTAAAGAATAGCAACTGGACCGTAAATAATAACATGATATGGATAAGGTCATTTTTTGAAGGGGCTTTAGAACGTGGCTACATTGACAAAAACCCGATACAAGTAAAAAGCCTGCCTGAAACGGATTCAGACCAGCACGAAGTATTTACAATCGAGCATCAAAACTTGATTGAATCCTACCTAAAAGAAAACGATTTTGAGTTGTACGTTTTTACGCGGGTTTTGTATTATGCCTTCCTTCGGCCTAACGAAATACGCGGCATTACCTTTGCCCACGTCGATATGACAAAAAAAGTAATAAATGTACCGGGAAAGATTGCCAAAAACAGACGTACAGAAACTATACCACTATCCCAAACTTTATACGGTCTTTTACTTGATTTAGGAAAAAAGTTTTTGAGTAACCCCAGCGGCCAACAACTACATAAGTACTTTTTATTTGGCAAGGGCATGACACCTGGAACCATTCCAATGTCGATAAATTACGCCTATGAACGGCATAAATAGGCGTTGATTGCCTGCGGTTTGGACGGCTTTAATTATACGCTGTATTGTTGGAAGCATACGGGCGCGTCACGGGCTTATGAAGTGACAAAGGACATTCTACGGCTATCTAAACTTTTGCGCCACGCATCAACGAAGGAAACAGAAAATTATTTGCGGTCTATTGGGGTAAGGTTAAAGTCTGAATCTTTGGATTATGATTGGTAGAAATGATAACTAGTAGAGTATCGCTGGGATGCAGAAATCATAAGAAAAAATCAAACTAATTATGATAAAAACGCCCCTAAATTTAAATCATCTAAAAACGAATAGGTTAATTTACATATTTAAACTTCTCTTTAGATAACTATTTTTCGTCCTTATGATATATTTTAAGCACTTTTGATTGTTGATACTTATCTCTAATAAAAGCATTTGAATTTTTCCTGATAAGTATTTTATTATTTAAAATATTAATATTTGATGCTCCTGAGTGAATTTTAATTCCATTTATTTCGAGTTTTGTTTCTAAATATGTTGATTTTGAGATCAGTAGGCCTGCATCTTTGGGATTAGCATATCTTGTCTTTGTATCTTCATTGTACAAATAACCCGTATCTAAAATTATCTGATTAGGTTTTTGGTATTTTTTGCAACCTTCAACCAAATTAGTAATATATTTCTTTGATACCTCATGATTGAAGTATACATTTTCAAAAGAATTTAAAACCTGCAATTCGTTTAATTTGTCTATACACTTATAGTTATCAATCTCAAGATTTAGTCTATTTTTAAAACCAACTTTATAAATCTTAGGGTCAAATAATACTATTGATATTTTTGAACTTAACGGAACAAAAATCTGTAATCCAGCAATACTGTAGCCATCACGATATGAGGGCCATTTTTTTAACTCTAAAAACATATTGTATCTAATTACTGGAAAGTCAGAGAATATAAATGGTGTATTTGTATTATTAATTAGAACTTTACAATCTAAGTCAGAAATGGACACTATAATATCGAAAAGGTTAGAAAAAGTCAACTCTATTTCATCTTCTTGTGAAAATTTTGGCATAGACCTCTCTATATCAGTAGTTGGAAAATTTTCAGAAAAGTGATTTCTTATTGAATCAACCATCTTCTTATTCCCTTCAATTGCAACAGGATTTCTTAAGTGAGATATACCTACAAAAGCTAGTAAAATAAGATGCATGGGAGAATCTTTTTTAGGAGCTGATTTAGTTGTTATTATTTCCTTAATTAAATCAGCAAAATATCCTTCAATACTTGCCAGTTCATCTTCAATTTTACCATCTCTCCCATAGAAAAATTTTTTATAGCCTTGATCATCAAGTGTGGCAGTCGGGTAAAAAAGAGAAGACTTTAAGTTGTAAAGACCAATTTGCTTTTCGTTGTCTTGAAAAGAAAAGTTTCTAAGTTGAAACTTTGAAATAAAATGTTGGTTTTTTTTTGTGTGTTCTCTTGCATGTAGTGTATTGTAATTTAGGCTGTTTATTCACTCAAAGATACAAATATGCTTTATACGATTCACAAATAAGCCCCGCCAATTTGGCGGGGCTTATACAATTAAACCACTTGTGTAACGGAAAAGAAAATATTTTAACTGGTACAGCGAACGTCTACCATTTGCCCCCCGACGGTCATTGCTTCAAAGTCCTGACGGATTCCGTTATCAAAACCGTTTTCGTTGAATATCCTTTCTAACGAGTAGTCCAGAGTCAAAACTCTATAAAACAAAAAAATCGGAGTCACTAAAGACTCCGATTCAACCTAAAAGCACAACTTAATTCAGTCAATTTTTTTAGGTTGTGACATAAAAACTACCCTATACATTCAATGTGCTTTAATCGTCATCGTCCTTTTTTATCACCTTAACAAACGCACTGCGACGGGGAGCTGGTAAGGTAAAACTGTCGCCTTTTAGCCCTTTCCAAAGTACTTCATTGAACAGATTATCGTCGTTTTTATCTACCTCTGTAAAATCAAACCCTTCCGAAATAGTGGACCAACGTGAAGCAACTTTATTGGTTTCGTCCAAATTTACGCCCGAAGGAAGGGCTTGGTAAGGGGTAAAATCTGGAACTGAGGTAAAACTGCGAAACATCGGCGTGGCAGCGGCATCGTACTGACTCATGGGCGGCAGGCCTAGAATCAGTTCTATGGTTCGTAACATACCTGATGTAGAATACATGGTGTGGTCCACAAACTTGCGTTTGGTGTAAGGACTCACAACGAGCGCAATGGAGCGGTGCGCGTCTACGTGGTCGGGGCCATTTTGGGCGTCATCTTCCAAAATAAACACGGCTGATTGGCTCCAAATCGGGCTTTTGCTCAAATGCTCCACGAACATTCCAACGGCCAAATCGTTATCAGCAACGCAGGCATAAGGAGTAGGTCGGCCTACGGCCATGCCTTGAGTGTGGTCAGAACCCAGCCGAATAGAGTTGAATGCAGGTACCGCTTTGGCCACTACTAACGAGTCAAAATCACGTTTCCACTGTCCTACACGGGTCGTATCTTTTACTTTTTGATTGTAGTAACCCGTAAAATAGGAGCAAACATGGTCTTTGTCCAACACAGGAATATTTCCTTTTTTATCATCGGCAAAAACACCATAGGTACGGTAGCTCACGCCTTTTCTTTTGCAAAAATCCCAGATAAATCCGTCCTTGTCATTGGCAATTTCGCGCCGCCCCATTCCTTCGGTTACGCCTCCGCGTCGTCCGTAGCCGGTAGGCCAAGTTTTTTCCAAATAATCATTGGCGTGAGCGCCCAGACTCCAATTATGCCCGTCGGCGCTGACTTCAGCATCTACGTAAAAATTGTCGAGCAAAACGTATTCTCGCGCAAGTTTGTGTTGGTTCGGGGTGTATTTTTCACCAAATAGGCAGAGCGTTGTGTCACCATTGCCTTCTTTAATATCTCCAAAAACCTGATCGTAAGTACGGTTTTCCTTCAAAATATAAAACACATGTTTGATGGGCGACTCCCCTCCTTGCGACGGTTCGACCACCTTCATCGGAATCGGATTACCTACTTCCCCATCCGTGGCGAGTTCTTTTTCCTTTTTGTAAGGCGTATTGTCATACACTTTTTGAGAATACAAGGCTAGAGTGGCTTCGTTGGGACTATCAATGATACTGAGTGTGCCCTTCATTAGATTTCCAATGTACTGCCCACGGGTATCTTCCCCTAAATGTGATTCGGAACGAACAGCCTTACTTACCGGTTGGGGGCCTTTGGGATTGGCAAAAGAGGTAAAGCCTTTGCCGTTGGCTACGAAAATTTTATTGCCAATCACCCGTACATTGGTCGGGTACCAGCCTACGGGAATGAATCCTTTTGACACACTTCGCCCTTTGGTGCTTACGTCAAAAACAGCCAAACAATTATTATCCGCATTGGCAATGAAAAGCGTTTTTTCGTCTTTCGACAACGCCACGCCGTTGGTCACTGAGCCTACTGGTGAATTGGGATACAATGCCGCGTCCAGCACTTCAATGACTTTTTGCTGCTTGGTATCAATCACCGACACGCTGTTGTCGCCAGCATTTGCCACATACATTAGTGTGCCTTTCTTATTCAAAATCAACTCGTTAGGATTGTAAGAAACAGCAATTGTACTCGTGATTTTTCGGGTTGGGGTATCAAAAAACGCAATTTTTCGCCCACCCCAAAGGGAAATGTACAAGGTGTTACGGTCGGGCGAAAGAACGCAGGTATAGCCTTCGTGGCCCATATTTTGCTCATAAACAATGGCCTTGGTGTTCAAATCCAAAATGTATAGCGAGTTGTTTTCTTTCGTAACAACGTACAGCAATTGGCGCTCATCGTCTATTTCAATACCCACGGGAGAAATTTTATTCGGCCATTTTTTGCCCAAAATCAAACTGTCCTTGACCACAAGTTTGTTGTCAATAATGGCGTATTTCATGATCCAATTGTCGTTGCCTCCCGAAGCATAGAGCGATTTTTCGTCACGACTGAATTTTAGCCCATAAAACGACTTGGGAATTTCAACGTTGTCCAAGATTTTTTCGGTCTTGGTATCAATCAATTGAATCGTCTGTTTTCCTTGTCCGTTATTAGTGACGGCTATAAGTTTTTGAGATGAAGATACTGCGATGTTTAACGGCAAATCGCCCACTTCCAGCGACCGCCCCGCCGGGGTCAGCGACCAACCATTAGGCAGCATGACCCGGCGACTTTCGAGTTCACGGTCTGATTGAGCAAACGTAGTCAGCGAAAACAGTAGTAAGAAAAGGTTTAGGAATAATTTCATTTTGGATGTGTGTTTATTTCAACGTTTATTTCTCCCACCAAACTTTCGTGTTGCTGTCGTCAGCGCCAACCGATGCTACTGCCGCGGCCAGACCTTCAGGATTAAGCGACTGTAAATAAGTAGGATAAGGAACACGGCTTGGAAATTTATTCTCGGCGGGTATACCGGTGCCGCGCGGCAAAACGGGATAACCTGTACGACGCTTCTCAAACCAAGCTTGGTAGTCCACGAAAAAATAAGCGTAATATTTTTGCAACATGATTTGTTCCAATTGCTTATCAGAAGTCGCCGTGGCATCATAAGCTACTCCTTTTTGGGTCAAAAATGTAGCGGGCATCGTAGCTCCCCACTGCACCATCGAAGAAGTAATCCCTGCTTCGTAGTGTGCTTTGGGCGTTTTACCAGTTGTATATCCTTTGAGGGCGAGTTCGGCTTTGATAAATTCTACCTCAGCATAGGTCATCATAACCCCCAATTGCGGCAATGTTTTGAGCGCATCGGTATAGCTTGAATTTTGTCCTACCACGTATTCAAGGGTGGTAGGGTAGCCGCTCTGAATACCTCTAAAGGTGGGGACACCCCCTACCGTAATTGGAATAGCCCATATCGCTCGGCGCGGGTCTTGAGTGGCGTTCATGGATTCAAGGAAAAATTCAGTAAAATAGGTCCCATCGCGCCAGTCTAGCGTACGAGCATTGTAATAGGGGTTGAAATAAGGAAATGTACCGGGATAACGAAAAATTGCGTCATCGGCCGTGGCTGAGAAAGTAGGGTATTTTGTTGCATCGGCCAGCATAGCAGTAATTTGCTCCTTGATGTTCAATTCGCCATCCCGCTTCAATAATCGCAGCAATAGTCTTAATTTAAGCGAATTAGCAAATTTTTTCCAACGCTGAATTCCCACATTTTTTGTTCCAGTCAATACGTTAGCGTTGTAGACCAAATCGCCGCCAAAGGTTAAAACCTTGGTATCGTCAAACAAACCGTTCGCCGTTTCTAAGTCTTTCAAAATCTGCGTATAAATGTCTTTTTGCTTATCAAAAGAAGGCTTAAAATTACTTTCGGTAGCTTTGATAGCCTGCGAATAGGGCACATCTCCGTATAAATCGGTCAAAATTGAATATGCCCAACATTTGTACACCAGCGCAATCGCCTTGTAGTTATTTTCTTTCAATTCGTCGGCTACTTTATAAATATCCTCAATATCGGTGAGGTTTTGATAAAAACCAGACCAAACTCCCGCTCCTGGACTGACTGCGTATCGGTGTACTCCCTGTCCGCTTGTGCTGGCACGCGGCGCGTGCACTTGCATGAGTTCATGCGTAAAATTTCGCGCTGCCGAAATGGAGCTATTCACAATTCGGTACTGCATCTGACCCAAAATTACGCCGGGATTTACTTTTTCAGGACGATTGGGGTCGGTGTTAATTTCTTCAAAATTGGATGTACAGGCACTGACAAACAGTGCCATCAACAACGCGAAAATATATGGTTTCTGGACGATTTTCATTATTCTATTTTTTGAGTTTACTACAATTCGTGTACTCTTAATCACGAATACTTTTGCCCCTCTCTGGCAGGGAGAGGGGCCGAGGAAAAGTTAAAACTTAAAGGTCAAATTCACGCCCATACTCCGTGCCGACGGAAACTGCGTAAGTTCTACACCGGGAGTAAGCGTACCGCCGTTTAGATTTCCGCCTTCGGGATCGAATCCAGGAAACTTAGTAAAGTTAAACAACTCCCGTCCAAACAAGGCCACGCTCGTTTGGCGAACGCCCACTCTGTTGAGCAATTTTGGCGGCAAATTAAACTCAAAACGAACTTCTCGGATTTTCAAAAACGAAGCATCAAAAATGTTGACTTCAGCATTGCTGATTTGATAATAATTGTCGTAATAAGCACTCGCCGCAACTTTGACAGTGTTGGGTTTAAACGAGCCGTCTGCCTGTAAAACCACACCTTCGCCCACCAAACCACCATCGCGGCCCGGCAGCGTCACGCGGGTTTTGCCAAGGGTATTGTTTTTGTGGTTGGTTTGCGAATACATACTTCCACCCATTTGACCATCCAGCAATACGCTTAATTTCATGCCTTTATACGTAAATTCGTTCATAAAACTGCCTTTCCAGTCGGCAAAAGCATTGCCCCACTTTTTGGCAGTTGGGTCAAGTTGGGCGGGTAAACCGTTGGACGAATAAATGATTTGCCCATCGGGGGACCGCTGAAAACCGCGTCCGTACATATCGCCCATCAAGCCACCCACGCGGGCTTCGATGGTGACGTTGCCGCTGTGGCTATAAATGGTTTGGTTGGTAATACTTGCGGCCAGTTCGCGCACATGACTGCGGTTGCGTGACCAAATGACGGTGGAGTTCCACGTAAAATTGGGATTAACCACTGGTTTCCCTGTCAGTTTGACCTCAATGCCTTGGCTATTGATAAGTCCCGCGTTGATAAGGGCATTTGAGAAACCCGAAGTGGGGTCAAGCGGCACGGCCAAAATCTGGTTGCGGCTATTGTTGTTGTAATAGGCCAAGTCAAAGCCAAGACGATTTTTGAACAATCGCACATCCAAACCTAACTCGTAGCTTGAGGTAATTTCAGGTTTGAGGTTGGCATTGAACAGCGTACTTGGATTGGTAAAACTGTTTCCATAGATACGGTCATAATAGCGCGTCGTTTGGTAAGGCCGGGTGTCATTCCCTACCTGTGCCCAGGAAGCTCTAAATTTAGCAAACGAGATATTATCGGGTAGTTGAAACAATTCGTTCAACAAAAAACTACTACTCACCGAAGGATAGAAGAACGAGTTATTGGCAAAAGGCAATGTACTCGACCAGTCATTACGTCCTGTAACGTCCAAAAAAACTTTCTCATCGTAGGCAAACTGCGCAGCTCCGTAGATACTATTAATGGCCTTTTTGGTTTTCAACGGGTCTGCCACGGCTTGGTCTAAACTGTTGGAAATCTGATAAATACCGGGTTGAGCCAACTGGTCAGCGTACATTCCTGCAAAATCGTAGGTTTGGCGCATGGCATTCCCACCTACCGAAGCCGTGACGCTGATTTTGTTGGTAAAATTATCTTTGTACGTCAGCAAAAAGTCAGTGTTCGATTCATAACTGAAAACGTTCTGTTCTCTGAACATTCCTCGCGGATACTTGGTCATACTGAAGGGGCGTTGCTGAGATCGGTATTCAAACGACATATCTACACCCGTTCTCACCATCAAATCTAATTTTTTTGAGAGCTCATAATTGGCTGAAATTGTACCGATTAGCCCGTGTTTATTCAATTTGTTCAACATCTCGTACATATCCAAATAAGGATTGTCGGGACCCGGATTGAATGGATTGCGTTGTTGTATTCCTTCCAAACCTGGCTGCCAGTAGGGTTTGTACCATTCGGGTTTGACATTAGGCGCGGGGCCAATAATCACAAAATACATCAACGATTGATTGTTATAGCCCGCCGCCGGCAGGTTATCACTGCGCTTATTGGTGTAGTTGGCTTTTCCCATAATTTTGAGCTTGCTCGACAACTGCTGATTGACCGACAAAGCCGCATTGATGCGCTCAAAACCCGTATTGGGAACAATCCACTCGTTTTTGAGGTGCGTAAACGAAAAACGCGCCGAGCCTTTATCGGTACCGCCTTCGAGTGAGAGGCTATTTGAGAAAGTACGGCCCGTTTGGAAATATCCAGAAATGTAGTCTTTATGCGGCACCCAGGGTGTTCGCTCAGTAGGTCTGCCATCTGGCGCATCGGGATTGTATTGAAAGTAAGATTGCCCGTTAAATTTAGGCCCCCACGCCCGACCTGCCGCCGCTGTGGTGCTTGTGTTGATACCATCCGCACTGTTTAAATAAGAATAATACACATCTGTGCGTCCTTCACCGTATTCAAATTGATAATCTGGCCAGCGGTTAACCTGCTCAATGTTAAAATTGGTATTGAACGTCACCCCAATTCCTCGGTCTTTTCGTACCCCTGTTTTGGTAGTAATGATGAGCGCACCACCCGCCGCCCGGCTTCCGTAAAGTGCCGTAGCACCGGGGCCTTTCAACACCGTTACTTTTTCTATATCATCGGGATTTAAGTCAGAAACGGTAGAACCGTAGTCAATTGGGCTATCTGCCGAAAGGTGAGAATTGAATCCTGTACTCGTGATTTTGCTGCTGATGGGTACGCCATCCACGACGATGAGGGCTTGGTTGTTTTCCAAATTGAGCGACGATTCTCCGCGCAGCGTGATCCTCGACGAACCCATTGGTCCACCGCCCACCCCCTGAATATTGAGGCCCGCTACTTTTCCCGAAAGTGTATTTACCCAGTTGTTGGATTTGGCGTCTACCACGGCGTTGGCATTGATGGTTTGTGCCGCAAATCCCAGCGATTTTTCTTCACGTTTGATGCCCAAGGCCGTAACGACCACCTCACTGAGCATTTTTGTGTCTTCCTCCAACACAATATCAATGGTGCTGCGGTTGCCAACTTTTATTTCTTGCAATACAAAACCAATGGCTGAGACGGTAAGTAGCGAAGTGTTGGTAACAGAATTGATTTTGTAAACACCATTTGCATCCGTAGTAGTGCCCGTATTTGTCCCTTTCACGAGGACGTTTACACCTGGAATGGCTTCTCCGGCTACGGAAGTAATCTTACCCGTAACCATGTTGGACTGAGCTAACGTACTCAGTGTAATAAACCAACCCAACAAAAGAAGTAATCCACTTTGAAGTAGATTTTTTTTCATAATTTAACAACGTTTTTAGTGACTTGAAAGAAAGCTGAAGACAACTCACGTCGTAGCCGTTCCAGCGGCTGCGACTTTTTTTATGGGGGGTAACCCATTTGCAAAACTACAATGAAGTTGTAGACTGTATATTATCAGGTTTTTAAGTGTTTGTTATGTTTTTGAAACCCCTTTTTAATAACTTAAAATTTTGATAATGAACAACTTGATTGTTTTCATATCTTATTTATGAAGAAACCTCGGTTATTTTCCAAAACCCTATTCAGGAACGACCCAAAAACTACATTGGCGAGCATTTTGGATAATTTATTCAATCGGGCTGCTGCACCAACTGCCGCTCGTACCAAATCAATGCGCTTTTTATGGTTCGTTCAATCAGCTCCTTCAATTGTATTCCGTGATGATTGGCGAGGGCTGGTAAGTAGCTACGTTGAGGGTCTAAGTTTGGCATTGTATTAATATCAAGTATGTAAACCTCGTCATTGGCTACGCGGACATCTGTTCGCGACATTCCTTTGATTTCCAAAAGTTTATGCAGTTCCAACACCCCTTCAGTCATCATGTCATAAAGATGTTCATCCAATTGGGGCTCAAAATCTTTGTAGGTAGGTCCATAGTTTTGACCTGCTACATAGATAGCTCTACCATCGTTGGGGATAATTTCTAATGGCGGCAGGCATTGAGGGTTTAGTCCATTTTTATTAGGAATTACCGCAACGGTAAACTCACGGCCTTCGATATAAGGCTGAATAATGTAGGATTCTAAGCTGTTTAATTGCTGACTAGGAATGTTATCTTTTTTAAAAAATAGCATGTTACGGTGTAGGCTACCGTAGCGATGCTTGGCAATAAAGGTCGTAGTTGGAGAAAAATCAAGCAGTTCGTTAGGCAATAAAATACGAGGAGTATTTAATCCTACTTGCACACACATATCTGGCAAAAGGGCCTTATCCATGGCCAAAAGTTGGGTCGAATAAGAGCTTGCAGTATGTTTAATCCCATGCCAGTCAAGCCAACGAACCACTTCTACCTGGTCAGCTACACCGTACCCATAGCACACGTTGAAAACAAGGTCAAACTGACGTAAAAAATCAGCAAACTCAGCGGTGAAACCCACAAAATGTGTTACAAAAGTTTGGACATTCTCAGGGGTTGCCTGAATGAGGGAAGCAATGGTGGCAGCATTGATATTTTCGCGCCACGGGGTAAAATCGGAGTCAGAATACAGATAAAGTAGTTTCATCGCAGAAGGCAGGTTTAATTCTGCGAATGTAGCATTTTGACCTCCTATATTATGTTAAGATAGAGTCAATAAATTATTATGTTTTTTACGGAAAAATTTAATCAAAAGTAATTGGTTATCAATAGTATAAATAGCGGTAAGTTGCCGACATAACAGCTTTGAGCCGATGGTTTTAAATAAAGAAAAGGCGTAGGTTCTTACCGTCTTTTGTTCAGGTCTTTGCCCCCATTTCCGATGAAAAACTTAACATAAATACAACATTAGACTATTGTTTTACAAAAAAAATACCTATCTATTTGTAAATTTTTTTATTTGTACATTTTTCTAATTATTCAACCCAAAATGAAATCAAAAATAAAGGCTCAAGCAAGCGAAATTGCAAAAAAAATTGCCGATGTTATGATAGACGAGGCTACTTCCAAAAAGATAAAAAAAGCGGTCAATAAAACCTCTGAAAAGTTGGCGAAGAGGCTTGTAAAAATTAAGCAGAAAGAAGCCAAAGAGAAAGAAAAGGGAGAAAAGAAAGCCGCAAAAAAGGTGTTAGAGGCAGCAAAGAAAGTGGCCAAAGAAAAAAAAGTCAAGAAAGTAGCTAAAGTTTCGAAAAAGAAAGATGAAGCTACCCCTACCCCTATAGCTTAGATAACTTCAATTCGCGTTTATACACAAACGGCAACCATTCTGTAAATGGTTGCCGTTTGTGTATAAACTAACT
Source organism: Runella aurantiaca (assembly GCF_003339505.1). Classification (GTDB taxonomy): domain Bacteria; phylum Bacteroidota; class Bacteroidia; order Cytophagales; family Spirosomataceae; genus Runella; species Runella aurantiaca. Next base: position 362,339 of record NZ_QPIW01000001.1, on the reverse strand, counting down.
CTTATTGATGCTGTAAGACTGATTTGCTAGTACCCTTCGTTTTGGTACATTTTTACGGGATCAAGCTTGAACTCATCGAACGGAATGGGATAATAATAATCTTTGAGACCAAAATTAGAAATCTTGGCTGCGCCAAAATCTGCCTGCAACTTGGTGCCCATATAAGTTACCAACTCAGCAGGTGTAAAAAAGCGCAGCAAATCAAACCAACGGTGGTTTTCAAACGCCAGTTCGATGCGGCGCTCGTGCAAAATAGCCATTTTGAGCGTAGGGAACTTAGCTTTGTATGCGGCGGTCTCTTTCACAACTTCATACAGAGGCATCTTCGCCCGTTCGCGCACCTGATTCAGAAAGCTAATGGCGGCCGCATCATTGCCCAAATACAGATTCACTTCGGCCAACATTAAAATCACGTCGGCGTAACGCATTAGAATCCAGTCATTTCCGCCGTATCCGTTGGCTCCTGCCGCAGCGCTTACATCGCGGTATTTGGTAATAAAGTAATCTTTTACGTTGGCCGCATTAGCGTATTTAATGGAAAAATCTTTCCGCAAATCACCCTCTTCGTATTCTTTTACTAAATCAGGGGTTACATTACCGCCCGTTCCAGTGGTGGTACGCAACGAATTGATATTTTCTCCCTGCGCCTGAGTGCTCACAGCAATGTTGGAAGCATAATTAATGTCTCCCTGCTTATACACGATTTGAAAGATAATTTCAGGATTCGTTGATTTTTTGGCAACATCAAACACATCCGTATAAGAAATTTCTTTCAACAGGCCGAAAGTACGCTTATCATACGCAGCAGTCAGGTAGGTCTTTGCCTGATTGAGGTTAGTTGTACGGTTGGCGGCATCCAAAGTGGTGGCCATGGTCAGGTATACCTGCCCCAAAAGTGCCATCCCAGCAACTTTAGAAACTCGTCCTTTATTGGCAACAGGCTGGTGGTCAGGCAATGAACTATTGACCACGTCGGTCAGGTCAGCTACAATCTGCGCGTACACTTTGTCTTTTTTCTCCCGTGCGGTGTTGGCTTTTACTTCATCACTGGAACTCAACGGCTTGGTAACCAGCGGTACATCGCCCCATTTACGTACCAAATGGAAGTAGACCAATGCCCGAATAAACTTGGCTTCTGCTTGATATTGAGCTTTGGTGGTGGCATTTGAAAACGTTACTTTCTCAATCCCGTCCAACACTAAGTTGGTCCGCGTGATGATTTGGTACAACGCCAACCAGTGGGTTTTTAGGTAGGTATTGCTGGGCAGCAACGAGAAATCGTTGAACTGAAACGGCTCCCCCGCGTTGGATTGATTGTCGTTTCTGCCCGTGTTGTCGGAGCGCTCTTCTGAATACAACATGCTGCCTTCGGCAAGGCCGCTGTTGTTGCGCAGGGCTTGATACGCACCGTTAACCGCTAATAAAACGTCATTTTCATTTTTAAAATAATTAGAGGTAGCCACCGAATTGGGGTCAGTTTCTACCAAAAAGTTGTCATTGCACGACATTGCTCCGAGCGTTAGGCAAAGACAAAGGATACTGTTACGTATAGTTTTCATAATTAATTTCGGTTGAATCAAACGTGTGTTAGAAAGTCAATTTTGCGCCGATGTTGTAGGCACGGGCCAATGGATACATACCATAATCTACCCCGGGCGTGAGGTTGGCTCCGCCATTGTAATCCACTTCAGGATTGTAGCCCTTGTACTTCGTTACGGTAAAAGCATTATTGACATTGGCATACACGCGCAGGCCTTCCACTTTCCATTTACCGAGCCATTTTGTCGGCAAATTATAACCCAACGAAAGGTTGGTACAACGGAAGAAGGAGCCGCTTTGCAAATAGAATGTGGACAAACGGGTGCTGTTGCTTTGGGTACCTCCACGAGCTGCTCGGTATACAAGTCCGTTGCCCGGTTCGGCTTCTGAGCGATAACGATTGATTACATCAACATATTGATTACCTGAGGCTTCCATATTATAGACATAATAATCCTGTCCGTCCAATACCTGATTCCCGTATACGCCGTTGAACGCTGCCCCCAAATCAAAATCGCGGTAACTTGCATTGAGCGAAAAGCCGTAGGTAAACTTAGGATAAGGCGTACCAATGACCTGTTTGTCGGCATCATTCACGACACCATCTTTGTTTACATCTTCAAAAATCAAATCACCCGGACGGAGCGGATTGCTTGAAGCCGTCGAACGTGCTGGGCCTTTCAACACGTAACCCGTTGGGAATGACTGCTTAGAAGCGTTGTAGTTGGCATTATCAACCGCAATATTTTCCATGTCTTTTTCACGCACCATGCCAATCACTTTAAATCCATAGAACATTCCGATGGGCTGCCCTTCTTGGGTAATGTGGGTCAGGTAAGAGCGCTCGGCACCGTTGGTAATGATGGTATTGGCGCCTCCCATGTTGAGGACTTTATTGCGGTTGAACGAAATATTCCCGCTTAGATTCAACTTAAAATCTTTGGTCGAAACCAAACGGCTGTCTATCTGCAACTCAACGCCTTTGTTTTGCACTTTCGAATCGCGCAGGTTGGTTAAGATTGTAGACGTTCCCGAAATAGCCGACACAGGTTGATTGAACAACAAATTGTATGAATTACTCAAATAGGCATTGAAAATGAATGAAAGGCGGTTGCGCAATAATCCAACATCAAGTCCTACATTGTATTGTGAAGTCGATTCCCAACCCAAACGTTGATCTTTGATGGGGCCTGCCCAAACGGCCGTGTTGATGGTTCCGTTGCCAAAAACGGTCCCGCTTGGGTTAGCCATGGTTTGCAGATAATTGTAATTTCCGATGTTGTAATTACCCGTCAGACCCCAGCTTGCCCGCAGTTTGAGCGTTGAAGCTTCTCCTAACATATTGTTATAGAACGATTCTTCGGAAATATTCCACCCTGCCGACACGGACGGAAAAGCGCCCCAACGGTTCAACGGTCCAAAACGAGAAGACCCGTCACGACGAAAAGCCGCCGTGATGTAATAGCGACTCGCATAACGGTATTCGGCCCTTGCCAAGTACGACAACAGCGTTTCTTCTACTTTTCCAGTTGCGCCATTCAGGAAAAAATTGGCTGGGTCAGCGCCTTTGGCTGTAATTTCTTGAATCAGGTCATTCTGAAATCCTTGCGCCGACACACTGATTAAGTCACTGTTGTATTTTTGGGCGGTATAACCCGCTAATAAATTAATGCCATGTTCGCCGAATTGCTTGGTGTAGTTGGCCGTAAACTCTCCCAAAAGGTTGGTAGTTGCCAATGTTTGGGCGGTGGCTCGGGCCGCAGCGTAAGATTGCGTAGAATACGGCGGATTGTTGCCACTGCTCAGGCTCGTGGGCAAATAGTACTCGTATTTCTCGTTGTACGTTTGCAAACCGATGTTAGCTTTGGCCGACAATCCTGGCAAGAGTTCATAGGTAAGATTTCCGTTGTAATTAGCCCGCAATCCGCGACGCTTGATGTTGGTTTCCAACGCTAAAGCCACGGGATTTTCTACTGTCTGATACCCAAACGTTGGCTGTTGGGCGGCTACCTGATTTTTCAATAACACGCCGTTGTCGTCGTATGCTCGGAAGGTGGGCGGATAAATCAACGCACCTAATACTACCCCCTGATTAAAACGGCCTTCTTGTACTTCGCGCCCGTTGGTGGAAGTGACAAAAATACTCGCTCCTACTTTGAGTTTTTCGGTCAGGTCACCGTCAACATTAACCCTAAAATTCAGTCGTTCTTGTTTGGTAGCGACGATAATTCCCTGTTGGTTTTGATAACCCAAACTTACCAAATAGCGTCCGCCTTTGTTGCCACCCGAAAACGTCAGATTGTGGCGACTCACGGGTGCATTACGGTACAATTCGTTTTGCCAATCGGTATTGTATTTAGGCGCAATCAACTTCTGATTCGCAAAGTCATAGATGTCGGTTGGAATGCTTACGGCGCTGGCGTTACCTACTTTGGAGACTCGCGTAGCGTTATCATCTGAAAACATAGAGTTGTTCCATGTCTTCCCTGAATTTTCGTACAAATCGCGGTAGGTGTTGTTGCGGGCATCAATCAACAATTGTGCAAACTGCTCTGAATTAAGCAACTTTACTTTCTTTGCCAATTGATGTACACCATATTGATAGTCATATTCCATTTTACCCTTACCCTCTTTGCCGCGTTTGGTGGTGATAATGACGACCCCACCCGAAGCGCGTGAACCATAAATAGCCGCCGAAGCCGCATCTTTCAGAATGTCAATGCTTTCAATGTCGTTGGGGTTGATGAAAACATCATTTCCTGCGGGAAAACCGTCAATAACGTACAACGGGTCTGAGCTGGCATTGATGGAGCCAATTCCGCGCACCCGGATTTTAGTGCTGACATAGGGTGCTCCGCTTACCTGCGACACTTGCACCCCAGCCAGTTTTCCTACCAATGCCTGCCCGAGCGTTGGGGCGGCGAGGTTCAATTCGCGGGCTTTTACGTTTGAGATAGCCCCTGTTACGTCGCTTTTACGCAGGGTTTGATAACCCACCGCTACCACCTCATTGAGCATATTTATGTCTTCTTTGAGTTTAATTGTCAAGGACATTTGACCATTAATTACCACTTCCTGCGGCACAAATCCGACCGACGAAATGACCAGCACAGCTTCCGTAGATACTTCAAGAGAAAACTTTCCTTGCCCGTCAGATACCGTTCCTTTGCGGGTTTGTTTTTCCACAATACTTACGCCCGGCAACGGTTGATTTGCCTCATCGGTAATGGTTCCTGTTACTTTGATTACCTGTTGGAGCTTGGTGGCTGATGCAGGGGATTGATGCAGAAAGGTCAATCCCAAAAACAAAATGCAAAAGCACATCCAACTTTTGGTTGGTGTTTTGTAGATGTTCATCACTAATAAATTAGGTGTTTAATTGGTTTGCCGAAAAGGGCGCCGGCAAATACGCCTTTTGTTATTTTACCGTTACAAAATGTACATTTTGATGGCGCGAAGAAGTAACGGCCATCCCCGTTGAAGAGCCATCGAGAAGCGTAAAACCTTCCAACTCGTCGGATTTATCAATATCTACTACGTTCAATACTTGTTGTTGCCCCGATGCAATGGATTTGTTCAAATCCACAAACGTAAATCGCCATTTACGACCCTCTATTTGGTTTTGAATCAATACCAAAACTCCCTTTGACGGTATCCAATGCAGGTTTTGAACCCAAGCCGAGCAGCTAAACTTTTTGAACAACACACCTGCTTCGCTTGTCCTTTTGGCATTGCGGAGGAGTTCGGGGTCATAGAGACGAACTTCGTTGGATTTTTGGCCATAATCAGCTGTGGCTACGTACCATTTACCTTTGTATTGTACGTACTCAGGACGCGTTCCCTGAATACATACATCGTCTTCAATCACGTTGAGCAAATTTCCGTCCAGTGTTTTGGTACGTTGCAGCCCTTCCCAATCAACGGCATAAATCACCGCTTTCCAGCGCGTTCCTTCTGGATTAAGACGAATACTGTTGCCGATAAAAGTGTGTTTGGAGCCATTATGAGCAATTCCAGTGGGATGATTGATCACATCCTGACCGTTTTGCGTGAGCTTTATTTCTTGGCCCGTATAAACTAATTGATTGGAGTTGAGGGTATAAGTACGGATTATTCCCATTTCACGGTCGCCGTAGAGATAAACCTTACCTTGTTGATAGCTAACTCCCTGGCAAGCCCCTAAAGAGTCAATGGTGGTTGATGCAACGATTTTTACTTCCATGTCTGCCGCTCCGAAAAACAAAACAGCCATGGCGCTAACGATGGTGATTACTATTTTCACTAATTAAGTGCGGTTATACTACGCAGCAAAATTGGGTATTTAGTGTTATCCGAAGGTTAACCTGGTTTTGCCAAATCGTTAAATGTATAAACAGTCATTGGGTTGTGTACGCCCAAATTAACCACTACACAGCTCAAATGGTGTTAAGGTAGATTTAAAACCTGATTAAGTGCACCTTGTTAATCAGGGAATTAATGAGATACGTTTGGGCAATTGGAATGGCTCACAATGTGTTCACAGAACCTTAACCTCCTATCTTTTATCATCAGGAGTCCGTTATCATGAGCAAGTTTTATGTTATTTGAAAAAAGCCTCTTTTATGGCATCTGTATCGTTATAAGAGGTAATACGGGTAAGTTTGTTGTTTTCGTCAACCTCCCAAATGTGTACCCAACGTTGATGATAGGTCTTACCTGTATTTTTTACCGTGGCAGTTTCTTGCCCTATAACGACTACCTTGTTTTGGTTGACAAAAAACTCCTCAGGCGAAAACATACGAATGTCTAAATTGCTTCCCATGCTTTGAAGCATTGTGCCTACTTGTTGTTTTCCCTGATACATTCCACCGTAAGGGACCATTTCGGGATAAAGAGCCTCCCAAACGAAATTATCTGATAAATTACCAAAGAAGGTATCCATATCGCCTTTACCAAAAGCCGTATAATTGTTTTGAACAAGTTGAATATTTTTTGTGGTATTCATATTTTTTATCAGAAGAAGCCGAACCCAACAGGATGAACCGCCTCGATTAGCGATTTTGGTCAAACATCGAACAAAGTAACAGAAATAACTCGGGCATCCGTTGAATTTCACCCAAAATGACTATTTCAAATCAGACGCATTTTGTAACTTGACTCGGTCGGCAAAAATACTCCAAATCTAAATAAACACTTGGTCTGCTTAGCAACCAGTGTTTTGACAAGCGTGGTCTTCCAACCTGACAAGGCCCCAAAATGCCACTCAATAATATGTAAGAGAGTCCCGCCAGTACTTCTAAACTTTCCTCAACCATATCCAATAAATTAACCAGACAAATGTAAAATAAAATTGTCTGGTTAATTCCAAGGTACCCAAACGAAAAAGTTCGGTTTTCGAAAATGAATTGTAAATCAGTAAATGCAAAAGCGTGAACAAAATCTTTTGTATTTCTAATCTAAAGTCAATAAGCCTAATTGCATTCCACTTCGCAATTTAAAGGTGTTTTAGGTTGAAAAATCGCTCAACATTTCGACTGTCTTTGACATCAACTTGACCCATACGCAGCGCACCTATTACCGAATGGGTGGGCTCAATCAGAATGATTTTTACATCAAATCGGTAGTTTACAAATAAGTTTGTCTCCAAAGGCGTTGTTAATTTAGCCATTATCTGAACTTTATCAGTTTGAGGCCGAACCACCGACTCAATCACACTAGGGCTATCGCTCACGCCTACGTTGAGATAGTTGGCCCGAATGGTGTTTAAAGTCCACGCATTGAGTTGATCACGAAGGTAAACCAACACCACCCCTTTATCGGCGATTGCAGCGTAGTTTTGTGGACTATAAGTCCGAAAACTATTGTAAGTGAACAGTTTAGTAGTAGCATCATAATTTGGAGTGCCTAGTGCATTAAACTGCTGATTGGCGTAAATATAACTCCGGGCATTCACCGTACCCGAATCTCCCTTGGGGCCTTGCGAACCAGTGTCGCCCTTAGGCCCTTGTGCACCCGTATCTCCTTTCGGCCCAGGTACTCCTTCGGTATTACAAGCTGTAAGGCCAATGAGGCCCACTAGAAATAACATTGCAATTGTTTTCATGGAAAGCTGTATATTTTAATAGTACAAAATTTTAAGTCTCTCCGAATCAACATTTTGCTAAATGACTGTTCGTAAAAGACAGCGCAAAATTAGTACTGCTGCCAACGGCCCAGAATTGCTTACAGCATGAATTGCTGTTTTTATACCTTGAAGTGTCGATTATCAATCAGAAATCGGAAAAGTCTTTGACAGAAGATTGCCACTGAAAAAAGTGCTGAAGAAAAAAAAAGATAGATTTATAAAAGGGTCGTTGCTTTATATTATTTTAATTCACCCAAGGCATAATTCTCTGATTTTAAACCCAATAAATAAAAATCAAGTTAAAACTCAATCTTCTACTTCCAGAATCCCACCCTTGAGATGAAAAATTTGTTTCTCCTGAAACGCCTCCGTCCGACAATAATCTTTGGCCGCTACGCGAGAGCGGGTTCCATTGGTGCAAACGACGATGAGGGTTTGATAAGGCAATAATTCGGTGCGGCGTTCTCGAATATCTGCAAGGGGGATATTGGTACCGCCAATGCTAAATTCCTCAAACTCCCAAGGCTCCCGCACATCCACAATGATAGCATCTGGTTGGGCAGCCATGGCTTCAGCTTCTTGGAGCGATATATCTTGGTAAATATTCAAAATGCTTATTTCCTGTTATGCTGTTTCATCCACTGAACAGTCTCCGTAAGAATTTCTGGGTTAAAATGGCGGCGGGCATATTGCATGTATTGCCCAGATTGTTGCAATTGAGCCGCTTCAACAAAAGACTTTACTTTAATAAAATGCTGATCGGTGCCTTTCAATTGCTTAAACGTTCCCAACTCAGGACTCACTTCATTTACAATTCGGGCAATACTCTGCGCCGATTCTGGGCTGATAGCTTCACTATCAAATTCTCCGCACAGGGACAAAGTAGGCACTGACGCCTGCGCCAATGCCTGCGTGAGGTTTTGCTGCTGAAGCTCGGTAAAAAACGCCGACGAACGCCCAAAAAAAGTGCCTCTATGGTAGGAAAGTGGATTTTCTTTAGATGTAAGTATTGCCTCAAAATCAGGCTCTTGAAGCAACTCAGTCGGTGTTTTTGCCTGTACCAACCATTCATACAACAAAGGTATCATCATCCGGGTATTGGCTTCGATGGATTGGTACGACTCCTGATACAATAACGGCTTTTGGCGGTATACATCAATCATGTGCTCAAACCACGGTTTCACCACGGTTCCGTACGTGATGATACCCATCGGTTTAGAACCCGATTGGGCCACCAACAGTGACGCCAACGCTCCACCCAATGAGTGCCCAAACAAAAAATATCGGGTGCTGTCAACAAAAGAAAGTTTCTTAAAAGCCGCAAACGCGTTCTGAAAAGCGGCCTTTTCTTCTTCATAACTCAGCCGAACGCACTCTTTTGTACCAGCACTTTCTCCTACTCCTGGTTTTTCAATCCTAAAAACAACGTACCCGGCACTCACCCAACCATCCACTAATTGTTTGACAGGAGCAAGTGTGTCTTCGGCAAAATGAACTGAACCGCACTCATGCCCTTGAATGTAAAATATAGCAGGTAAGCGATTGCTTCCCAATGGCTTATGAACAATAGAACGCAAATAGCCCCGTTGATAAGGAACCTCTCCGTAAATTACCTCTCCTTTTGAAAACTCCTTGGGTGCCGCAACCACATTCCCAACGGCTCGGACTTTCTTTCTATTTCGAATGTAAGTAATTGAAATTGGTTCCTGCTCGTACAATTCCTGCTCCAACTTTCGAAAATCGAACATGTACAACGAATCCGTTTCATTGATAGAGACCAGAATATCGCCCGCCTGAATGCCCAAGCGCGCGGCAGTAAATTCTGGCATGACACTCTTCACTAAAATCCCGTGGCTATCGGGTAAATGCTGCATGCTCATCAACGAATCACTCGCCTCTACATAGCTGATGCCCAAACTCCCTTTGTGGCGAAGGTGTTGTGCCGAAGTGACGAAAGGCGAAAAAAGAAGGATAAAAAAGGCAAAAGCAACGGAAAAACGCATCGAATTGTGAAGTTAAATGTTGACTGCCAAAAGTTAATCGTTCGGGCAATGAACAGATTATCTTTTAACTCCTCTACAAAGGTCGTGCCTGAAAAGTAATTTCAGAAAGTAAGCCTACGGCGTTGAAACGTAAAATCACTTTTTGAGCGGCTGATTTTTGGGTAATATCAGTACAATGAATTCCTTTTTCCAAGAAATAGACGTAGAATTTTTGATCCCGTGACCCCAACTGCTGAATATCTGGGCGGCCCAGCATGTACCCTACATCATCGATATGTTTCCCCAAAAGCTCACTCTGTATTTTCACAAATTCTTTTTCAAGCCCTTTTCTGACGTCGCCGCATCCACCTCGGTCACTTCGCCATTTTATTAAATCTAAATTTCCAACTTTATCTGGTGCGGAAGAACAGGAAAAAACGAAAGAAAGCAGGAGAAACGAAAGGGTATTTACGCTTAAATAACGGTTATTTTTTATCATAAAAATCAAAATCAGACGATACAATTTTTCTAAATACTTTCTTGGTACAAGACCTGAATCAGTACCTGCCCTACCGCTTTGAGGGTGTTGGGGTCAATGTTGCGCATATCATCTTCGTGCGTGTGCCAGTCATCAAAGAAGGTTTTTTGAGGATTATTGAGCTGGAGATGAATAATATCAACCATCGGAATTTTGGCGGTTTCGTTCACTGGCAAGTGGTCGTCCGTAATTGCGGCGCCGTCTTGTTCCACAAAGTAAGAACTATACCCCAATTGGCTGGCGGTATTCCAAATCATTCGCGTGACTTCGTTGGCGTATTGATTCGAGAAAGCTTCTTTCGGAAACGTCGCTCCTTTGGCACCGACCATGTCCAACAAAACCCCAAAATATGCCGAATAGCCTGGAACGTGCTTATTGGCGGCCCAATATTGAGAGCCCAAGCAAAAACCCGTAAATTTATCCTTGGCAACGGCTGAATTTCCACCGTCTTCTACATCAAAAAAAATCAAATCAACACCAACACCCGGTTTTTGGGCGGCTTGTTGAAGAGTGCGGGCTAGTTCAAGCAACACTCCTACTCCACTTGCTCCGTCGTTGGCGCCATCTATTGCCCCCGTTTTGTTGGTAGGGTCTTCGTCGGCAACGGGTCTGCTATCCCAGTGTGACGCCAACAGAATACGTTTTGTGGCTTGTGGATTAATACTACCTATAATATTGCGGGCGTTGAGTTTGCGGCCGTCGTAGTGGGTTGCCGTAAAAGTCTGTTCCGTTACTGTACAGCCAAGGCGTTTCAATTCGGCCACGAGGTAGTCTCCACAACGGGTATGGGCGGCTGAATTGGGAACCCGAGGGCCAAATTTGACTTGTTTTTCCACATAAGCGTAAGCCGAATCTCCACTAAATAAAGGTGCCTTTACCATAGTTGTTGCGGTTTCGCTGGTGGTCGTTTGCTCAGAAGAGGATTGTTTAGAATTACAACACAATAACGTCAAAACCAGAAGCATTAGGGCTACTCCCTTGCTAAATTCCTGCATAAAAAAATTGTTTTGGGTTTCAAAAATGACAGGCATTCTATTTTTAGACTTTGCCTCTTTAATTGAACACCAAATGTAAGGAAGAACTGCTAATCTATTCAGAAAAACGTCGATGATTGATTACCCGAAATAGGATTTATCTAAAAAAGAGAACAAAATTGCTTCCAATTTGAGCATTTTACTGCTTCACTATTTTAATTCCTTTCAGCAATGTTTCGTTCTCAAAAACCTGCAATATATACGTACCACTTGCCAACTGAGTATCTGACAAATTGATATAAGCGACTTTATCGACGACGGTTATCTGACGTTTAGCCATCATTATTTCCTGACCCGACAAAGCAATCAACTTAAAACTCAAAGCATTAATATCCAGCAAATCAGGCAATTTCACATTACAGACATTTGAAAAAGGATTCGGATATACTTGCCAGTCCGTCAAAGGTTGCGTTGTTTTAATCGTAAAACGAATCGTGGCGGCGCTCACCTGCAATGAATCGTTAAAAGCCGAAGCTTCTAACGTATAACTCCCCGCAATCGGGGGAAAACCTGTTGTTTCATCAAACAAAGCAAAAGGAAAGCGCTCGGCGGTGATTTCCCGTTGATAAGGGCCCGTCAATTTCAGCAATACCCTCTTGGCAGGAACTTCGCAATTGGCATAGATGGTAATTTTGTCTGGAATAGTCGCTTCCTGAAGTACGTCACCGTTGCTCAATGGCCCGATAAACCGCCGTTCGCCAATTTTTCCCGCCTGAATCAACTCAAAACTGATATTTGCGTAGCGCACTTCGATTTTAAAGGTAACATTGGTGGCCGTTTCGTCATCGTCAATGGCCCTGACCGTGACCGTGTAAGTGCCTGCCTGTAAGGCCACTCCCGATATTTCATTGTTACGAAACGACAGCCAAGCGGGTAAGTTGGGCGCTTCGATTCGGTCAACGTAGCCATTGGTATCATAAAACAATGAATCAGGAACACGGTAAGTAAACTTTTGCGTAGCAAACATCTGCACATTCGGTAACGTATAGCGGGCAAGAGGGGGAGAATTTTGGGCACCTTGCACGTCTACTTTTATCACAAACGGTATTTCGACCGAATCGCCGCCGTTATCATACGCCCGAATTCCAACCCGATACGTTGCCAATTCTGGGGGTGTTCCCCGCAGTTCCGTCCCGTTAAACGTAAGCCACGCGGGCAGTTTGGCCGCTCCTACCCTGACAATCTCTCCGTCGGGGTCGCTGAAAAGGTTGGGCGAAATCTTAAAACGAAACGCTTTACCACGCGCAATCACTTTTTCGGGCAATTGCTGTTTGGCCACGGGAGGGATGTTAAGCACTTTTATTTTAAACGACGTTTCCACAAACGCGCTGTCGTCATCGTATGCTCGAAGGCTGACGGTAAATGTGCCCTGCTCCTGCGGATACGCCGAAAACTCTTTGGAGCTATAAGTCATCCACGGGCGTAGCCCGCTGGCCTGTATCCGTACAATGACACCATCGGGATCGTCAAAATGGTCGGGCAGGAATTGATAAAACACCAATTTTTGGAGTGATGTCTCAAAGTCTGGCACGGGACGTTTAACGATAGGTTTAACGTTTATGTTGGTCACTTTGAGATTAAAACTCATCAACACCGTGGCTCCTTCATCGTCGGTGGCGCGGAGGGTTATTTTGTAGTCACCGATTACATCTGGCACATTTCCCGACAGAACCCCGTTGTTCAAATTTAGCCACTGGGGTTTTTCAAGGGCTTCTATTTTGACAATATCCCCGTCGGGGTCAGCAAATACATCCTTGGGCAAGGTATAACTGTACGCTTTGCGGGGTTTACTTGCCCGCTCGGTGACCTGATTTTCAATAACAGGCGGCAGATTCACGCTGAGGGGCTTCCAGTACTCTTCCGACAAAATATCCTCAACCAATTCAATGTGAACGGGTTGCGGATTTGACCCAACTTTTTCAACCCATCTCTTCTCTACATTTTTCATGGTAGAATCAAGGGCTTCGGTCAAAGTGTAAGAAATAGAATGTTGCGGTTTGATTTCCGACAACGGCGTATTGAGCCATCGGCCCGCCATCTCCTGAATCAAACGCATCGCCCCTGGCTCGGGCCCCGCCGTCACCAGCGTTACAATCTTGGAGCCATGCTCAAAACACTCATTAAACTGGCGCCTCAACAAGTCGGTCGGTGTTTGCGGTGTGTAAAACACTTCGTTTGCCGTCCATTTATTAGCGGGTCGATTAGAGCGTATCACGTCCGTTACCCAACGGTGATTGTAATAGGGGTCATTGTGTACCTTGGTTCCGTCCGTTTTTGCGTCGAGCGTTTTGAAGGAGTAAGCAATCATCATGGCCGAAAAATCGGCCGTTACGGCACCGTATTCGTTGACAATTTTATACTGTGGGTTTACTTGCTTAATGCCGTTAATTGTGCCGTCGATATAATTTTGAAGTTGCGAATGCGAAAATAGGTACCAATCTTTTCCCGATTTTTTTCGATAGGTCGGATAAGGATTGTACGCCGTTCCTGGCGGCATTAATGTTTTAAATGAGGCATATTTTGTTCCCCAATGGTAGTTGAGTTTATTGATGCGTTTGTAGCGTTTTTCGGCCCATACCCTAAACGAATCCAAGGATGAATCGGAATAATCAAAACCCGCAAGGTATTGTTTGCCGCCTTCAAAATTGGTCTCATGTGGATACCCAAGCTCTTGGGTCGATAAGTTACCGAAGGAAACGTACAAAATTTTACCCTGATTTTGGTAGGCGTTGTAGCGTTGACACACTTCTTTGATAAAATTTTGGGATTTGGCAACCGTAGGTTGATGCGAAAAACTAAAGCAAGTTCGGCCATAAACCCCCGAAAGAGGCCGTCCCAAATCATCCTTCATGGTTTCTTTGGCCGTCCAATAACCATCCAACCGGTAATAAAGTCGGCCCACAATGATGCGTAACGCTATTTTAGCATTGGTCTTTGCAATGTATTCAATCTGACGGTCGTACTGACGCCAATCGGGCGGAGAAGTATTGTCTTTGTAAACTTCATCCCACTGAATGGTGAGGGCAACTAAATTGCAACCATTGGCAATCGACGCCTCAATGACATCCATCCCTGCTTCTGGGCGCGGGTCAAGGTTAAGCAATTGCAAACCCACGTATCGCTGGGTATCAGTATTCTGCGCTTTCAAGGCTAGTGGCAGCACCAAAAATCCCAAAAAAAGGAGTGCCGTCAGCGTTTTTGTTTTATTGTAAACAATCGTCAATATCAAACTCAACATTGTATGGTTATTGCTTTATCAGTTTAAACGCCTGCCACGAAGAATCCTCCTTCTGCAATTTTAAAAAATAAACACCAGCAGGCAGTTTGAAGTCGGTTAAGTTAATACTTAAAAGTTGATTAACGATAGAGGTAGCATTGTCCAGAATCGGCTGAGTTTGCCCCAGCACATTCACCAACTGAATCTTTTGAATCGACACATTATCAGGAAGTTTTACATTCAAAAATTGATAACAGGGATTGGGAAACAATGCCCAGTCGGCCAACGAAATCGGCAGTTTTGTCAGCGGGTCGGTGGCAATGATCTGAAAACGATAGGTAGCCGAAGAAATCAGCTCTTTTTGAAAATAAGCATTCCCCTTGACTTGGTACGTTCCGACCACCGTCGGAAAGCCGCCATCGCCCCTAAAAAGCGAAAAAGGAGAACTTTCTGATTGGGCTTTTTGAACGTGTGCTCCCGATAATTGCAGCTCAAATTCATCAAAAACGGCGTCGCAAGTAGCATAGATATTCAACAAAGGAGGCAGGTCGGACGAGGACAGAACCTCTTCATTTTGAAGCCTTTTGATTAAAAAACGCTCCCCCACTCGGCCAGCCTGAATCAAATCAAACGAAACGACGGGATAGCTAATCGTAATCTTAAAGGAGGTTTGGGCCACGGCCTCTTCGTCGTCGTAGGCGCGTACGGTGATGGTATATTCGCCCACGGCATCGGCAAGCCCCCGAATTTCTCGGCGTCGAAACTGCGCCCAAGAGGGTAATCCAGTGACTTCTAAACGCGTAATAAAACCATCAAAATCAACAAAAGTACTGTCAGAAAAAGTGAATGTAAAGGGTTGTTTATACACTCCTTTTACATTTTGAATAGGTTTTTGAACAATCGGAATTTGGTTCGTACGGCCAACATTATTAACGATTATGGTAAAATTAGTTTCAACCGAAGCACCGTCATCGTCGGTAGCACGCAGGAGCATGGTAAAGCTCCCTGTTTGGGGAGGAGTGCCCGCAAAAACGTTGTTTCTGAACGTCAGCCAAGCGGGTAAGTTGTTGATAACAACGGTATCTATGATTCCGTCACTATCGGCAAAAACTTCTGAACTCAAGCGATAGGAAAACGCACTATTGACCTTAGCAATTTTTGTGGGTAACGAATTTCTGACGACAGGCACCTGATTGATAGACCCTTGGAGAGAATCGACCAATAAATCTTCCACCATCCGAATAGCCACTGGCTTTCGGTTGGACTCATGCCCCGCCCGGTTCAGCCATTCTCCATACACCCCGCCGCTATAATAACCAAACTCCACTACCCGCGAAAGCGTATAATCCATGTAAGCCACTGGTGATACCTCAGCATACGGTTTTTTGAGCCATTTAGGAACGCTGGCTTGAATAATGGGCCGTACAACGTCCAGCGCCGCCTGGGTAGCAATGACCACACTGACCCAATGCGCACCGTGTTCAAAATTTTCATCAATTTGGCGAGTAATCAATTCTGGGTTATGTTTGGGATCAGGATATACCTCATTCAGTACCCATTGGCCCGGCAAAACGTTACTCCTTAAAAGATCGGTTGAAAAGCGGTGATCATACTGCAAATCGTCGTTGATTTTGACCCCATCGGTCGAACGATTCAAATCACGGAAAGCCAGTGTGCCGTTAAACACGCTGATTTGGTCAAAGACCGAACCAAAATCTGTGATAACGCGGTAAGAGCTGTTTACACTTTTGATGGTTTGGGTGGTTTGTTCCACAAACTGTTTGAAGATGGCATGACGAAAAACGTACCAATCTCGGCCTGATTGCCCCCAAAAGACCTGTTCGCGGTATTTAAGTGATACGGGAGGTGTCACTTCTTCAAAACTTTTGTACTCCGTTTGCCAAAAAACATTCAGGCGCTCAATTTTTTTGTACCTGCGGCTTAGCCAAATCCGAAACTCCTGCTGCATCACGGGTGAATAATCAAAAACCGTCGGATAATTATAGCCTTCAGGCGCGTTTTCGTGAAAATACCCGGTCTCTTGCGTGGGAGTCGTCGAAACCGATACCCACGAAATTATCCCTTGTTGTTGCAGATTGTTGTAACGTTGGCAAACTTCTTTGATAAACGCCCGTGCTTTTTCTACCGAAGGGCGATGGGCATAACTAAAATAGGTAGCGCTGTAGCCCGAAATCAAGGCCTGTCCTTGCTGGTCACGTTGGCGGTGTTCGTTGTCCCAAAACCCCTGAATCCGACTCACATGCCGCCCTACCAAGATTCGAAGGGCTATTTTTACCCCCAATTTTTGGGCCAGATTAATTTGGTTATCATACTTACGCCAGTCAGCCTGTGAGGTAGCGGTTGTGTATACCTGATCCCAGTAGATGGTTAAATGAACAGCATTACACCCTGCTTTGACCCCGCCCTCCAGCAAATCTAAGTCTACATCCAACGACCGGTTGGTATTCAAAAGCAACACAGCCAAATACCGCTGTTGATCATTGGCAAAAGTAAGGGAGGAATACAATAGCGAAGCAATCCAAAAACCCCACAAATATCTACGCTTCAACTGCCTCATTTAGATTAAGTTAAGGTTATTAAAAACGTAAAAAGTCAGCAGTTGTGCAATATTGATGTAATTGCGTAACTGCTAACTTTTTATAATTCCCCCTAAATAAATTATTTTGATTTCTTCCCTGAAATACGGAAGGCAAATGTTAAAGCACGACCTACAGTATCCTTTAAGCTTGTAATGTCTTCAAAATTAAGATTACCCCCACCTACAGTTCCACTTTTAACCCCAGCACTGTACATATCAAATACACCTGATGCTGTCTCACTTGGTTTTAACTCAATGCTACTGTAAACATCTTTACTGGTCTCGGTTTGTCCATTCGTATATTTTGCAGTTTCTACATAAGTAAGGGTAATTATATTCGAAGCACTTTTGGAAACATCAACAATAGCCGTTAACTCGCCCTGATTGTTCTTAAACGGAAAAATATAACTTTGTGACTCTTCGACAGGTGAGTCGACATATTTATAAGCAACCGTAACTTTATCCACGGTGTAACTCCCAATGACCTGCTCGGCGGGTTCTGGTTCTGGCTCAGATTTTGAACATCCTGCCAACATGGCTGAAGTAATAAATAGTGCAGCGTAAAGATATTTTTTCATATCACTAAAGTTTGTAGAATGGTTTTCTGTATTAATACAACGAAACAAAGTATAAAATTAGTCAAATATAAGCAAATAAAAACACCCAAAAACGGTTATTTTCCCCATTGAAAGGCCTTAGCAAGGCATTTAGAATAGGCTTTGTTCTATTATTGCCAATAATCGTATTGGGCATAGCGCGCCGCTTCGTCGGCTACATCTTTGCCCAACAATTTACTAACTACGTAATAAGACATGTCTATTCCTGCCGATACGCCCGCAGAGAGAATGACGTGGCCATTGTCAACGTACCGAACTCCTTCCAATACCTCAATAGCTGGTGAAATGGCCCGTAAGGCATCCAACGCTTTGAAATGGGTCGTGGCTTTCAGTCCTTCCAACAGCCCCGCTTTCCCCAAAATCAAGGCCCCCGTGCAGACCGAAAGAACCAATTCAACGTGAGCAGCGTGCTTTTTTACCCACTCCAACACCACTGGATTGTCCATTTCTCGGCGACTTCCAAAAGCAATTCCTTCGGGAGAAAAACCGCCTCCACCCGGAATAAGAACCAGGTCAGGTTTGGGACAAGTATCCAACAAATAATCGGGGATAACGGTCAGTCCGTTGCGGGCGACCACGGGAGATTTCTCAGCAACTGTGTACACGTGAAAGAGTTTTTCGGTAAACGTCCGTAATCCAGTTACGCTGAAAACCTCATAAGGGCCCGCAAAATCGAGCACTTCTACCTCATCGAATAAGAAAATGGCTACATTTCGGGTCATGGGAACGTATGGGTTTTGTTAGAAATGGTCAGAGAAATGAACTAACGCAAATTACCAGCTTTGGCCGAAGCTCTTCGGCCAAATGTTATCAAAACTACTCCTGTCAAAACCACCGCCGAAGCGACCAGCGAGCGGGTGCTTAATTTTTCGTTTACCACTAGCCACCCCAAAATCATGGCCACCACTGGATTGACATACGCGTAGGTAGCGGTCAAAGAAGGTGCCGCATGGTGCAACAACCAAACGTAAGCCGAATACCCCACAAAAGAACCCATCACAATCAGATAAAGCAAGGCCATGTAGGTTTGATGGGTCATGTTATCGAAGGTTTTAAAGCCGTTTGGCTCCAAAAACAAGCTCATAACCAAGGAGAAAACACCCCCTCCCAACATCTGAATCGCGGTAGTTTGCATTTGGGGAGGCATGTCTAAATACGGGGATTGTAACGACCCCCACGCCCAAGTAATTGACCCGATAAAAACCAAAAAAGCGGGGAATAAGGGAATTTCACGTTGGGCGAGGTTCTCTCCCGGATTTAGTAAAATATACATTCCAATCAGGCCGACACCCAAGCCGACCACCGTCAGCCACGAAGGTTTTTGTTTTCCAAAGAAGTAATAATCCAAACCCACCATCCAGCCCGGCAGCGTGGCTACCAGCAGCGCCACCAACCCCGTTGGCATAAATCCAATGGCGTAGGCAACGGCGCAGTTTCCGACACCGCTCAAAAGCATTCCAATCCAAGCTGCTGAAAGCCATTGCTTTACAGTCGGAACAGAATACCCACGAAGCAGCGTAAACAAAAAGAAAATGACACCTCCCACCAGAAACCGAATGGCATTGGTCAGCAACGGCGGTAGCACTTCAATAGCATAGCGAACCCCCAAAAAGGTCGAACCCCATACGACATACACAATGACCAGATTGGCCCAAAGTTTTACAGAAGAGGATTGTTGCATTGTATCATGTTAGCCCGAGCGAGGTTGTTTATTTCCAAAAACGTCTACCCTATTTTTACGCATTTTTCATCCCAATGACGGCCAACATCCGCCCCGTTTGGCCATTTTCCAAACGATAGGAGAAATAATCGTCATTATGGATAATGGTTGAATAGGGTGATATTTCAATCCGCTCCGAAGGAATTCCAAAATTTTCTAACTGCGCGGCATTGGCGCGTTTTAAGTCCACCAAATACTTTCCCCTAGCCGTATCAAACCGTTTGAATTTATCAGCAAACTGCTCCGCTACTTCTTCTCCCACTTCAAAAGCATTTTCATCGATGCACGTACCCACGTAGGCAAAGCAATCACCCGGGGCAGTGCCGTATTCGGCGTGCATGGTTTCGAGGGTTTTGTACACCAATTGAGACACCGTGCCCCGCCATCCAGCATGAACCGCCCCAACAACCCGACGATGAGCGTCATAAATCAGCACGGGGGTACAATCGGCCACGGTGACCCCAAGCACAACTTCTGGCACATCTGTGACGAGCGCATCAAAGCCGTCGGTTCGGCCCGGTTCGGTCACTATTTGAATGCTGTCTCCGTGTACTTGATGAGAGGAGGCAAGTCTGGCTTCCGAAATTTCCAACTTTTCAAAAAAAAGTCGTCGATTTTCTAGCACATTCTCGGGCGCATCTTTGGTATTTATACCCAAGTTAAGCGACGAAAAAGGAGCCGCGCTTACCCCACCGTGGCGCCTGCTCTCTGCTGCAATAAGATTCGAAAAACGTTGAAATATGGTAGGAGAGTGAAATAATTGCATCATTTATAGTGATTTACGCATCCCAGCTTCCGGGATCTTCCCGCCATTTAGATAGTGTTTCCAATTGGCTTGACTCGATATAGTCTAATTTGAGGGCTTCGGTCAGTAAGCAATCATAGTTGCTCAACGACACCAATTCGACGCCTTTTTGCTTGAAATTTTCATCGGCAATGGAAAAACCATAGGTAAAAATCGAAATCATTCCCAACACCTCCACGCCGGCTTCGCGCAGTACATCTACTACTTTGAGGGAGCTTCCGCCCGTAGAAATGAGGTCTTCGAGCACTACTACTTTTTGACCCGCCAAGACCCGACCTTCGATTTGGTTGCCCATCCCGTGCTTTTTGGGTTCGGGACGCACATAAGCATACGGCAAATGTAACACATCGGCCACCAAAGCACCCTGCGCAATACCCGCAGTAGCTACTCCCGCAATAAGCTCAACGGCTGGAAAATGGCTTTTGATGGCTCCTGCCAAGGCGTTTTTGATGAAAGTCCGCACTTCAGGAAACGAAAGCGCCAGACGATTGTCACAATAAATGGGTGAATTCCAGCCTGAGCTCCATTTGAAGGGCTGCGCGGGGCGAAGTTGAATCGCTTCTATGTTTAATAAATACGCCGCAACTTGGCGGGCTACTTCCGGTCGATTCACGGCTACAGTGGTTTGCATGAACGGTGTAAAGATGATTTTAATCCTGCAAAACTACGCATAAAAAAAGAATGGTTGGGGATGCCAGCCATTCTTTTAAAAGCGCAAGGAATAAAATTTCTCCGTTAATGGCTCACCATCACGGCCATTTCGGCGTGATTGACCACATCTTCGGCCACACTGCCGTAAATAAAATGTTGGATTCCCGTGCGGCCGTGGGTATACATTACGATAATGTCGGCCTCCACTTTTCTGGCATAATTTAAGATGCCTTTCTCAATGGTATTGGCTTCGACAATCTCAAATTGATAAGAACTGTAACCCAGTTCAAGGGCCCATTTCCCAACTTTTTCGCGCAATGCCACTTCATCAAAAATTTTGGTGCCGTTGTCGACATACACAAAATGAGGATTGATGTTTGATTTATCCAACAATTTTGTGGAGGTTTTCACAAACTGCTCATTTTCAAAATCAACGGCAAATACAACATTATTAAACTCACTCACGGGTGATTTTACGACCAACACTGGACAGGTTGCTTTTCGTACCACATGCTCTGCATTAGACCCTTTCGTCCATTCTTTCCAACCGCTCGCCCCCGTCGAACCCATCACTACCAAATCTGCTTCTTGGTGCAAAACGGCCTCGGCCAGCGTTTCGTTTTCTCTTACTACTTTCAGTTTAAAACTAACACCCGCGTAGGCCGGTCTATCAATCATGTCTTTGAGCCGGTCTTTTGATTCTTGGGTCAGAAAACGGTAATAATCCTCCTTGCCGTCATAAAAATCATTATCAATCATGGTATATTCTACCGTCGGAAAAATCAAACGTTTGAGCAACACAATGGTTGAATTGTGCTTTTTAGCAACCTCAACGGCCACGTCTAGGGCATATTCAGAAACATCGCTTAAATCGGTAGGTACAAGAATCGTTTTCATTGGATGAATGGATTTGTTGGTTATCTTCCGCAATTTCCGTCCATTAGCTATTTTAAAATATGATTATTGGCAGTTATGTTTGATGATTTATGTCACTCTACAAACAATTATTCAATTGGCAAGGCGTTAGGAGAGGTACATTTTGAGCTTTGATTTTTACCGCATAAGCTCCTTCTTATTTTTTCAATCAAAACATCTTATCAACTATCTTATGGCAAATATTCTTTGGGCAGATGATGAAATAGATTTATTAAAACCACATATTTTGTTTCTAACCGGCAAAGGCTACACCATCACCCCCGTCAATAGTGGTTCTGATGCCCTCGATAAAGTAGAAAACGAACGATTTGATGTCGTTTTTCTGGACGAAAATATGCCCGGACTTTCAGGCCTCGAAACCCTCGCGCAGATAAAACAATTACGCCCCAATCTTCCCGTGGTCATGATTACCAAAAGCGAAGAGGAGCGTATAATGGAAGAAGCCATCGGCTCCCGCATCGCCGACTATCTCATCAAGCCACTCAATCCTAATCAAATCCTCCTTTCGGTCAAAAAAATTCTGGATAACAAGCGGTTGGTCAGCGAAAAAACCAACATCAGCTACATGCAGGAGTTTCGACAATTGGCCATGCAATACCAGGACCGCATCGGCCATGCGGAGTGGGTTGAATTGTATAAAAAGCTGATTTACTGGGAATTGGAACTCGAAAACACGCAAGACAAAAGCATGGAGGAGATTCTGTCGACCCAGAAAGAAGAAGCCAACAACAATTTTTGCAAGTTTGTCCTCGACAATTATGAAGACTGGCTCAATGACCCCAACGCCGACAAGCCGATTTTGTCGCATCAACTGATGAAACGCAAAGTATTTCCGTTGATGAAGCAGACGGAGCCTTTGTTTTTTATTCTGATTGATAATCTACGTTACGACCAGTGGAAAGTAGTTGAGCCGCTGTTAACAGAGTTTTTTACGGTCGAAGAAGAATCTTCGTATTATTCAATTCTGCCAACAACTACCGGTTTTGCCCGTAACTCGATTTTTGCGGGAATTATGCCTAGCGAAATCGAGAAGCAATACCCTAATTGGTGGGTAAACGACGAAAATACCCCCGATGGCGAAGAAGGGCTCAATAAACACGAAGAAGATTTGTTGCGCAAACAGTTTGAGCGCAACCGAATGCAGGTGAAGTTTTCGTACAACAAAATCATCAATCAAAATCAGGGGAAGACCCTCATCGACAACCTTCCCAACCTCTGGAAAAACCACCTGAACGTGGTCGTCTTTAACTTCGTGGACATGCTCTCACACGCCCGCACCGACATGATGATGATCAAGGAGTTAGCCCCCGATGAGGCCGCGTATCGCTCCATCACCAAGTCTTGGTTTCAGCACTCCCCCATCATGGATTTTCTGCAACGAATTGCGGAGAAAAAAGGGCGCATCATCATCACCACCGACCACGGCATGACGCGGGTGAAAAAACCCGTCAAAATCGTAGGCTACCGCGAAACCAATACCAACTTGCGTTACAAACAGGGGAAAAATCTCGGCTTCGACGACAACAACCACATCTACGTGTGCCGTCGCCCTGAGCGCTTATTTTTACCCAAACTCAATGTTTCGACAGCCTACGTTTTCACCCTCGGCGATTACTTTTTTGCGTATCCCAACAACTTCAATCAGTACGTCAACATGTACCGCGATACCTTCCAGCACGGCGGGGTTTCGATTGAAGAAATGATTATACCGTTCGTGTTTTTGAAGCCTAAATAAAGGTAGAACAACGTTTTAAGGTGCGTGGGGTAGGTTTCTCAAAACCTACCCCACACTACGTGCAGGCGGTTTCTCAAAACCGCCGTTTTATCCAAATATCTCAGAATTCCACCCGATAATTCACGACTGGCAAAATCCCGAGCTGGTACTGCTGAACCACTTTACGTTGAAGAATATCGTAGTAACTGAAGGCTTCATTTTTGGTACTCGTCACGTTCTGAATATCAATGGACCACGTCCGGGTGTAGTTATTTTTATTGCGTTTCCAGAAAATGCGCAGGTCGGGACGGAAATAATCCCTTAGCTTAATCGTGTACAATTCCGTGGCTTTGTACACCGTTTGGGCCGCGCTTTTTGAGGCCGCCAAATCAATCGGAGAATCGCGGTAGCCCCCTAGCCACAAAACCCGTAAATTAACGCCAAACGTACGGTTAGGACGATGATGAAACTCTTTTCCACCCGCCAAACTGAACGTGTGATTTCCGTTGAAACGCGTATTTCTATCGACTCCATCTTGCCCTTTATACCTCGAATTATACAAAGAACCCGTGATGAGCGCGTAAAAATTATTTTGCAGCAATTGTTGATAAGTTACTTCGATACCGTAATTTTTACCAGTCCCCGTGTTAGCCAATTCTCCATCCGTAAAACCTTCCAACAGATTCAAAGTCGAGAAAGCGGGAATGACCCGGTAGCTCACAATCGACGGATTTTTTGCCACCGGCACATTGTACAAGGATTGATAATACACTTCTACTTTCAGCGAAGAAAGCAGCGAAAGGCTTTGCTCATAGCCTGCTACAAAATGTTGTGCTTTGGTAAAACCTAAACGAACATTGGGAAATACTTCGTCGCGGGTGGCTGAATTTTTGAGGGCCAAATACGTCTGCGGCAATTGCAATTGACTGTGTAGGCCGTACGACAAACTAAAAGCAGTGCGTTTGTTGGCGGTATAACGCAGGGAGGCACGAGGCTCCAGCGAATTGGTTTGATTGTAGGTATATTCAAGCCAATGAAGTCCCAGCTGCATCGTCAATCGTGGGGCAATTCGCCCCGTAAGGTTGATGTACGGCTGAATAATCAGTCCCTTCATTCCCCCCTTTGCAATCCCCCGATTGCTGATATTAACCGAATCTTGTTGATAGGTCAGGTACACGCCTTCCTGTAGCTGCCACTGCGCATTGAGTTTATGAGAGAGGGTCGTCGAAAACGAATAACGCGTTTTTTTAAAGGCGTCCAGCTGAACAAAAAAGCGATTATAGGTACTTTTTGAAAGTACATAACCTTCGCGGCGCGTGTCCAAGGCCGAAGCCGCCAACACCGTGCGTAAGTTAGAATTGCGGCCTACTTTCAGTTGATGCGTCAAGCCGATGGCGCCCATTCGGTTTTTAAATTCAATGTCAAATCCGTCTTTTTCAACTTCCCACAGCAACGTATCGCGCTCGGCCTTAAACATATTACTACTCACGCCTCCCATGCCAAACACGGTAAAATGGCCCGCTTTGCGGGTAGGGAACGACAGATTGAACGAAAGGTCCTGAAAACGAATATCTTCACCACCAAATTTGACGCCCATCGCAGCCAACAGTCCCGTGAATGAATAACGATAATTGACCAGATACGATGATTTATTTTTGCGGGAAATGGGCCCCTCAGCCGATAAGTCAATGCCAATCAAACCCGCCTGCGTCGTAAATTCATGCTTTTGGTCATTGCCTTTGCGCAAATGTACGTCCATCACCCCGCCCAAGACATTGCCGTATTGAGCAGGAAAAGCACCCGTCAAAAAATCGGCGCGCTCCATGAGTTGCGCACTCAAAATATTGGTTCCACCGCCCGATTGCGTCGGGCGGTCGCTAAACGTTCCCGCATTGCTGAGGTGATTGGGGTTAACAATCTCAATGCCTTCCAATCGCCACTGCGTTCCAGTCGGAGAATTGCCGCGAATGACCAAATTATTGGCTTGGTCGTTGGCCGCCACTACGCCCGGAAACGACGTAGCGAGGCGGGCGGGGTCAAAAAAAGTAGCCGCATAACGTAACGTTTGTTCAATAGTAATGCTCTGTATGCTACTTTGCGAAACAGGACGGGCGGTACGCACAACCGCCTCGGCGAGTTGTTGAGGGCTTTCTTTGAGAGAAACGGTTAATACTTTTTCCTTTCCCGCCTCCAATAAAACCTCAGGAATAATGGTCGTTTCGAAACCAACACTGCTTATTTGGACCGAATACCGACCAATAGGAATCGCCGTAAATCGAAAACTACCGTCGGCCTCCGTGATGGTTCCTTTGTCGGTGCCCGTCAACGTAACGCTCGCCCTGGCAAGCGGCTGATTATTGTCCATGTCCAATACCACGCCCCGCAACGTTTGGGTAAGGGTTGTTTGTCCAAAAAGTGAACCAGAAAAGCAAAAAACGGTCACCAGAAGAAAGAAGCTGACTGTTAAAGAAAAATTCAAATGAGCAGTGGATATATGTTTCATCAATATACTTACGTTGTTTAATGCCAAATGTAAACTTACTATTAAGGAATTTAGTTATCAATCAAAGTCAAAACAATGAGCCTCAAAACAACCGAAGCCAAGCTTTACTACGCCCTGTACGATTTTTTCGAAGCAGAAGGGTTTCGATTGTTGATGGACAAAAAACAATTCCGCAAAAATACACCCGCGGGTTTCACAAACATCATTTTTTCGGTTTCTGAATACGAAAAAGAAAATGATGCGTGGATAGAAGTTCACATTGGATGCCGTAATGATCAGGTAGAACAAATAGCGCAGCAGTTTTTAAATGCCAATTTGGTCGATTTTCGTTCTGATGTCAATACCATTATCATCTCCACGGGCAAATACAACGACGTCAATTACTTCCGTTATAAAATTCAAAATGACGAAGATTTGACCGACGCCTGCGAGTCAATCAAGGAGTTTATGCAGCTTTCGGGCTTTGGCTTTCTTGCTTCCATTACGCACGTGGGCGACATTGACCGCATCCTGAACCTTATGCCCCAAAAGTCGTCGAAATACCTCTATAATCAGGTGCATCGCTGTTTTAAAGGAGCGGTGGCCGCCAAACTTAACAACAGCCCGCAGTTTGACCGACTCATTGAAATATACCGAAGCTATCTCGCCAAATTTGGCAATGACGTTGAACGCGCCAATTACGACCGCCTCATTGCTTATTTGCAGTATTATGGCAATAATTAATCCCCTCCTTTCATCTTTCTAAATTACTGACAAAAGTCAGTTTTCTACGTTGACAATACTCATATATTAACGACAGTCCCCGACGCAATTTTGGGCAAATACAAATACCCATTGTATGTCGCAATCCATTTCACCTACTGTCGAAGTCGCCTGCTATCATTGCGGAGCCGACTGTGAAGAAACCGTCATTGTCCACGATGACAAACCCTTTTGCTGCGAAGGCTGCAAATTGGTCTATGAATTATTGCAGGAAAACGAACTGTGCAGTTACTACGATTTTACAAAAAATCCGGGGGTTTCACCCGATAAAAACTACTACAAAGGCAAATACGCTTACTTAGACCTTCCAGAAGTGCATCAGCGCATCATTCAATTTACGGATGGCCGCCAAACGCACATCAACTGGTACCTGCCCCAGATGCACTGTAGTTCGTGCGTGTATTTGCTCGAAAACCTCCACCGGTTGCAGGAAGGCGTTATTTCGGCGGTGGTAAATTTTCCAGAAAAACGGGTGCGGATTATTGTTGATGAAGAAAAAATCAAACTGAGTCAACTGGCTGAACTGTTGACCTACATCGGATACGAACCCTATATCAGTCTTCAGGACGTTGAATCTGACCAATCCCCCAAAACCAACCGAACGCGTTTATACAAAATCGGTATTTCGGGATTTGCCTTCGGCAACGTCATGATGATGAGCTTCCCTGATTATTTTGGATTGGGCGACACCCAAACCGACCAGAAGCTACAATCTCTGTTCAGTATTTTTAGCGTGGTGCTGGCGTTGCCAGTCTTTTTTTATGCCGCTTCGGATTTTTTTGTGTCGGCTTGGAAAGCCATTCGGAAACGTTATTTGAACATTGACGCCCCCATTGCGTTGGCTATTTTGGTCACGTTTGTGCGCAGTTTGTACGAAATAGGCACCCAAACGGGCGTCGGTTATCTCGATTCCATGACGGGCATTGTGTTTTTTATGCTGCTTGGGCGGTTTTTTCAAGACAAAACTTACTCAGTTATTTCGTTTGACCGCGACTATAAATCCTATTTCCCCGTGGCCGTAACGTTGTTGGGCAAAGAGCAAGAAGCAACTACTAATCACCAATCACAAGTCACCAATCACCAAATACTCATCACTGATTTACAACCCGGCGACCACATTTTGATTCGCAATAAAGAACTGATTCCCGCCGATGCGCGGCTGGTGAGCGAGCGGGCTATGATTGACTACAGCTTTGTATCGGGAGAATCAGAACCCGTAGAAAAAACGCGGAATGAAATTATCTACGCAGGTGGACGTCAGGTGGGCGGCGCCATTGAGTTGGAAGTCACCAAGCGGGTTTCGCAAAGTTATCTGACGCAGCTTTGGAACAAAGATTCATTCACCCAAAACAACCAAAAGCAGGACCGCGATTTGGTGGCGCAAATCAACCGTTATTTTACGTGGACGGTCTTGGGACTGGGCCTGGCGGGATTGGTCTTTTGGATGTGGGCGGGCGATTTGCCGCGCGGCATCAACGCCATCACCACCATCCTGATTGTGGCTTGTCCGTGCGCTTTACTGCTCTCCGATACTTTTACCAACGGCAATATTTTGGGGATGTTTGGCAAGCATAAATTTTACCTCAAAAATGCCAAAGTCATTGAAAGTTTATCCGAAATTGACACCGTTGTTTTTGACAAAACAGGCACCTTAACCTTGCCCGACGCGGGTCAAATCCAATTTAAAGGCACGCCGCTTACGCGTATTCAGCGGCGCATTGTGCGTACGATGTGTGAGCAATCTTCTCACCCCCTGAGCCGACTTATCTCTAAATTGTTGGCAGCCGTTCCCAAAGAAACCACCCTAACGGGCTTTCAGGAAGTTGAAGGCAAGGGAATCATGGCCAACTTAGGCGAAAACTGCCCCATAAAATTAGGCTCAGCCGCTTTTGTCGGGCTTTCAGAAGCCCCCTCAACAGCATCCAATGCCCACAGCAGGGTCTATTTTTCTTTTGGGGAACAACAAGTCGGCTATTTTGAAATTCATAGTTACTACCGCGATAACCTATCCGATACGCTCCAGGCCCTTAAGCATAAAAACTATCAAACGTATCTTTTATCGGGCGACAAACCGACGGATGTAGCCTTGTTGGGCCATCTATTTGGAGATGCTACGCACTTGCATTTCAACCAAAAGCCCGAAGATAAGCTCACATTTATTGAACAATTGCAACAAAAGGGCCGCAAAGTGCTGATGGTCGGCGATGGTCTCAACGACGCGGGAGCTTTGGTCCAAAGTAACGTGGGCATCGCCGTTTCTGACAATATCAACAATTTTTCGCCCGCCTGCGATGGCATTTTGGAAGGCAACCATTTGTCGTTTTTGCCCCAATACGTACGCCTCGCCAAAGCGGGTCGAAGCATCGTGGTTCAGAGTTTTATTATCTCAGTAGTGTACAACATCATCGGGCTTAGTTTTGCGTTGACGGGCACATTAGCCCCCGTTGTTGCGGCCATTCTGATGCCAGCAAGCTCGATTTCCATCGTGCTGTACACCACCATTGCCAGTAGAGTTGCCACCGCAAGGGCGCTTTAACATGTATATTACCAAACTCGAATCGCCACGGCATTGATGAGTCCATTGACTACAAAGGCAAGCAAAAACGAAATCGCTATGGAGAATTCTCGGAGGAAAAAGGCCTGTAAAAACAGGAACGTGGTAAACCCTACCAGTCCAATCATAATGCCCCTGATGATTGTGATGGTAGCGTTGCTTCCTTGAAGATAGTGTGTAAAAATGGCCAAAATAGAAGTAATGATGGGAAATGGAGTCAGAATACCGCTCCACGTAGGTCCCAACCCCTTGGCCAGGGCAGTAATGGCCAGTACAAAAAGGGTGGCTACCAACATTCGGAAGGGAATATCGAATTTAGGCGTTTTGGCTCGTTCGAGCGGGGGAATTCCCGCGACGGGGAGCGGAAAATAGCGCAGCGCAGCCACAATGCTCAGGACGGCGACCCCGTAGATACTCCAAAGCCTCAAATGAAGTGAGTCCAGCAAGAGTGCAGTTGCGACAAACGCCCCGTAAGAAATAAAAAGCGTTGGCAACCAAGTAAGAGACTTTGAAAGAAACGCGTAGCAATAACAAAAACCAACCAACGACACAACTCCCGTCAGAATACCAGGAATGGCCCGTATTCCGAAGGCCGTCCCCTGTTCCACAATAAAAAACACCAAAATCGGCCCAGCCACCCATGGCATACTTCCGATAATCCCTCCAATTTTATTGCCCCATTTGCGGCTCACGAGGGTAATCATTCCAATGACCATCGGCATCATGGCCAATTTAAAATAAAGCGTATTCATCCAGAAACTATAAATATCAACAAAGGTACACAGAGAAAGCACTCAAAGTCACGCTAACGTTTTTTTGTGGGGAAAGGTGCCCTGCGGTGCGTTAAAGGCTTATTTCATATTTAGGTACTGTACAATAATTGCCTTCTTTTTTTAGGAGAGGCCATCGTCCATCAATTCGTCAATCATCCGAAAAAGCTGATAAAAGTCAGTTTCAACCCCTGATATCCCTCATCTTTATTCGGAAGCGCTGCGGCTACTTTTGGGCAACCCGCTCGGAAGTGTAGCGCATCATTTACACCCCGACAAACGCAAAATTTAACACCTATGAGTGCTCTTATCCTTCTCCTTTCAGTCAGTCTGCTCGTGGCAGTCGGGTTTTTAATCGCCTTTGTGTGGTCGGTCCGTAAGGGTCAATTCGACGATGATTACACGCCCTCCGTTCGAATTTTATTCGACGACAATGAAAAAAATTCATCTCCTCAATCATAAACTCCTCAAATCTAAAGTATGGAACCAATTTCCAAAACGACCGCTACTGTTGAAATGGAAGAGTTCACCTACGATAACGTCATTGTACGGAACTTTGCCATTGCCTCTATCGTGTTTGGGATAGTCGGCATGTTGGTAGGTGTGCTTATTGCTTTTCAGTTAGCATTCCCTGCCCTCAATTTTGACATTTCGTATACTACCTTTGGTAGATTACGACCATTACACACCAACGCCGTGATTTTCGCCTTTGTCGGCAACGGTTTTTTTATGGGGCTTTATTACTCCGCGCCCCGGATTCTCCGCACCCCCATGTGGAGCCCTTTACTAAGTCAAATCAATTTTTGGGGATGGCAGTTAATCATCGTCGCGGCCGCCATCACTTTACCACTTGGTCTAACCACTGGCAAAGAATACGCTGAGTTGGAATGGCCCATCGACATTGCCATTGCTTTGGTTTGGGTAGCGGGGTTGGTTAACTTAATAATGACGATGGTAAAACGTCGGGTACAGCATATCTACGCAGCCATCTGGTTTTACTTGGCTTCTTTCGTAACGGTTGCCATGCTTCACGTGGTCAACAGTGTAGAATTGCCTATTTCCTTGACAAAAAGTTATTCGTGGTACGCAGGTGTACAGGATGCATTGGTGCAGTGGTGGTACGGACACAACGCCGTGGCCTTTTTCTTAACTACGCCTTATTTGGGTCTGATGTATTATTTCTTGCCCAAAGCCTCCAATCGCCCTATCTATTCCTATCGTCTTTCGATTGTTCACTTCTGGTCATTGATATTTTTGTACATCTGGGCTGGTCCTCACCACTTACTATACACCTCATTGCCCGACTGGGCACAATCGTTGGGAGTGGTTTTCTCCATCATGCTGATTGCTCCTTCATGGGGCGGGATGATCAACGGACTCTTCACCCTGCGCGGTGCTTGGGATAAAGTGCGGGAAGATATTGTGCTGAAATTCATGGTTGTGGCCGTAACCGCCTACGGTATGGCCACTTTTGAAGGCCCTATGCTTTCACTGAAAAACGTAAACGCCATTGCCCACTATACCGACTGGATAGTTGCCCACGTACACGTTGGTGCCTTGGGTTGGAACGGTTTTATGACCTTTGCCATCATGTATTGGTTATTCCCCCGCATTTACGGACGGCCTTTATTTTCTCAAAAATTGGCTAATTTCCACTTCTGGATTGGCACGTTAGGCATTATATTCTACGCAGTACCGATGTACTGGGCGGGCTGGACACAGTCGTCGATGTGGAAAGAATTTACGGAAGAAGGTTTCTTAAAATACCCTAACTTTCTCGAAACCGTTACCCAACTTGTGCCTTTCTACGTGTTGCGCGGTTTTGGTGGTACACTTTACTTGGTAGGTTTCTTGGTAGGTGCTTACAACCTCATGATGACGGCCCTCAACGGCAAACTCATCAGAACCGAAACCGCCCGTTCTGCATCTTTGGCTTCCATCTGGAACCCACCAGCCAACGAATACTGGCACAGCCGTATTTTTGAACGTAAGCCCGTGTTACTGACCGTTATTGCCTTAGTTGCTGTAATTATTGGAGGCGTGATTGAGTTGGTTCCGACCTTCATGGTTGAATCCAACGTTCCGACCATCGAAAGTGTGAAACCCTATACCCCGCTAGAATTACACGGCCGCGACATCTACGTTCGTGAGGGTTGCTATACCTGTCACTCACAGATGATTCGTCCGTTCAGGAGCGAAACCGAGCGCTACGGCGAATACTCAAAAGCGGGTGAGTTTGTGTACGACCACCCATTCCAATGGGGCTCAAAACGAACAGGGCCTGATTTGCACCGCGTGGGTGCCAAATATCCAGATTCGTGGCACTTCAACCACATGGAAGACCCCACCAGCATGTCGCCAGGCTCCATTATGCCTAAATACCCTTGGTTGTTGGAAGATGAGCTTGATTTGAGCACTACCTCGGCCAAAATCAGCGCTATGCAAACGTTGGGCGTTCCTTACGAAGAAGGCTACGAGGAAAAAGCCACCGCTGATGCCCAAGAACAAGCCAAGCAAATTGCGGAAAATCTCAAAAAAGACGGTATCAAAGCCAAGTCTGACCGAGAAATAATCGCCCTGATTGCTTACCTGCAACGAATGGGTACCGACATCAAAGCCGCTCAATAATGATAAAAAATAGCAGTGAGTAAATGCACATTACTCACTGCTATAAACCCAATAGTCTATAAAAAATGAAATTCAGAAACTACCTCCAGGCAATCGACGGAGTGGCCATCTATCCGCTCATTGGGCTGCTCATTTTTACCGGTCTATTCATCGGTTTGGTTTGGTACCTCTTTCGTATGGACAAACAGACCATCCAAAAAATGAGTAATCTTCCGCTGGAAGACGGCACCGTCCGAAACATCCTCTCTACCCTTCTGCTCCTTTTTGTGACTTCAGGCGCTTTTGCGCAGGCAGAAGCTCCCAAAGCAGGAAACAAAGAATTGGTGACGTACCTTATCTTGATGATTTTGCTGTTGGTCATCGCGGCCGTGGTTGCAGTATTGGTACAGGTGTTGTTGTTGCTGAAAAAAATCTCGGCAAAAACGCAAACCTCCGAACAAGCAGCCGAAGACCTACGTGGCGATAAAGCACCGCTGTTCAGCGCACGTTGGTGGCAACGTTGGACGGGCTTCGGGGTTCAGCTCGAAGATGAACAACGTATCCTTATCACCGGTCACGACTACGACGGAATCCACGAACTCGACAACCGTATGCCACCTTGGCTGGCATTCATGTTTCAAGGTACCATCTTGTTCGCCTTTGTATATTTGATTTATTATCACCTAACTGGTGCGGGAGATTTGCCGATGGCCGAACTTGAAAAAGAAACGCTCGTCATCGAAGCTAAAAAAGCCGCCTTCCTTGAAAAAGCCTCGGCCAAAATCAACGAAAATACTGTGGCGCTTCTTACTGATGCCAAAACTATTGAAGAAGGCAAAGCCATTTTTATCGCCAATTGCGCCGCCTGCCACGCGGCCGACGGTGGAGGTACAGTAGGCCCGAACCTTACCGACGAATACTGGCTACACGGTGGCGGCATCAAAAATGTGTTCAAAACTGTCAAATACGGCGTACCCGAAAAAGGGATGATTTCGTGGGAAAAGCAGTTAAATCCGCTCAAAATGCAACAGGTTTCCAGTTACATTATTTCGTTGAAAGGAACAAAACCCGCTAGTCCCAAAGCTCCGCAAGGAGAAGTTTATACCGAAACAGCAGCGAAAGCAGATAGCACCGTTGCCTTGAAATAACATTGAACGTCAGCATGTCGGTTGAATTCTGACATGCTGACACCCCATTCCACTTTGACATTCTCAACCATGAATCCCCTCGATACACACCCCGATTTTGATGAATCGTTTCGCGATAATTTCGCGGCTGTAGACAACACTACTGGCAAACGAAACTGGTTTTTTCCGCAAAAACCAACGGGAAAATGGCATAATCGCCGCGTGTGGTTCACGATATTCCAACTCAGCGTTATGTTTGGGCTGCCTTTTATTAAGGTCAACGGGCAGCCTTTATTTCTCTTCAATATCTTAGAGCGTAAATTTATCATCTTCGGGATTTTCATCGGGCCACAAGATTATTGGCTCTTTGGGCTCATGATGATTTCATTTTTTGTGTTTATCGTTTTCTTTACCACCGTCTTCGGGCGAGTATGGTGCGGATGGGCGTGTCCGCAAACGGTATTCATGGAAATGGTTTTTCGTAAAATTGAGTACGTCATCGAAGGGGACTGGAAAGCACAGCGGGCCTTGGAGAAAGCCCCCTGGAACAACGAAAAAATCGTCAAAAGAACCCTCAAAGTGGTGGTTTTCATGACTGTTTCGTTTCTGATTGCCAATCTTTTATTGAGCTATTTTGTCGGCGTTGACCGCTTGTGGCGCATTGTTTCGGAGCCTATCACTGAGCACTTGACGCTGTTTTTGGGAATTTGCGCGTTCACGCTGATTTTCTTCTTCAACTTTGCTTGGCTACGTGACCAAGCCTGTACCGTAGTTTGTCCTTATGGACGTTTACAGGGTGTTTTGTTGGATAAAAACTCGGTTGTTATTGCGTACGATTACAAACGCGGCGAACCGCGCGAAAAACTGCACAAAGGCAAAGAGCGCACCGCTGGCGACTGCATCAACTGCTTTCAGTGCGTGAATGTGTGTCCTACGGGAATCGACATCCGCAACGGGACCCAAATGGAATGTGTCAATTGCACTGCTTGTATCGACGCCTGCGACAACATCATGGAGAAAGTAAATCTGCCCAAAGGCTTGATTCGCTTCGACTCCGAAAACAACATTGCGAGTGGCAAAAGCAAGTTAATAACGACCAGAACCATTGCATACGCCGTTGTTTTAACGGCATTATGGGTGGCCTTGGGCTACGCTATTCTGACCCGCGACGACACCGAAACCACCATGCTTCGGGTGCCCGGCTCTCGCTACATCGAGAATCCAGACGGCAGCATCAGTAATTTATACACCTTCAAACTTTTCAATAAAACCAATCACGCCATCAACCCCGAAATGCGGATTCTTTTTCCGAAAGGCAGTCTGAAATTTGCGGGGATTCCCAGTTTGCACCTCGACGGAGCAGGGATGGTAGAAGGGTCGGTGTTTATAACCATTCCCAAAACCGAAATTGCCAATCGCAGAACGGAAGTCAAATTGGCCATTTATGCGGGCAGTGAAAAACTGGAAGAATTTAAAACAACATTTATTGCACCGGAAGAATAGCGATTGGTGGCTGGTGAACAGTGGGCGGTTTATCTGTCTATTACCAGCCACCAACCACTCTCCACAAACCATATAAAATTATGAAAATCTCTTGGGGTACTGGCATTTGGGTTCTGTATGGCTCGTTTGTCCTGTTGATATTGACGATGGTGGGCATGAGTGTAGTCCAAAAAATAGACTTGGTGACGGATAAGTATTACGAAGAAGAAATTCAGTACCAAGGTAAAATTGATAAAATCAACAACGCCAAAAGTTTGGCGGCTCCGCTGGTTTGGGAAGTAACAGAAGCAGGCGTTAAAGTCAACTATCCCAAAGAGTTACAAAACATAACTGGTGTTGTAAACTTCTATTGTCCTTCCGACAACAGTAAAGATTTCAGCGTAAAAATTCAGCCCGATTTAGGAAATACCCAGTACATTCCAACCCAAAACGCGGCAGCGGGGCGTTACAGAATCCAATTCGACTGGAAATCAGGAGAAATGGGATATTGGAATGAAGGAATCGTAAATTTATAGTAAAAAAAACACCATGTTTTACCTCGCATTTACTTTAGGTCTGATGAGCAGTCTCCACTGTGTGGGGATGTGCGGGCCTATTGCGTTGGCGTTGCCGGTTCACCACCGGTCAACGTTCGGAAAAATGCTGGGGATTTTGATGTATAACGCAGGTCGTGCCATTACCTACAGTTTGCTTGGGGTGTTGTTTGGATTTGTGGGTAGTGCGTTGGATTTTGGAGGATTGCAGCGCGGGCTCTCCATCGGAACGGGCCTTTTTTTACTGGGAACGGTCGCCTATTCGTCGCATTGGCTCGACCAACTTTCGGCCCCTCTACCCTTACAAAAGGGAGTTCAATGGGTAAAGAAAAGGCTGAGTTCGCTACTTTCTCGTCGAAGTTTCCCTGCATTGTTTCTGCTTGGTACGCTCAATGGTTTGCTACCTTGCGGGCTGGTGTACATGGCACTTATTAGTTCCGTTGCCCTGGGCAATCCGTGGGAGGGGGGACTATTTATGGCCCTTTTTGGGGTGGGCACGATTCCCGCCATGAGTGCCGTGGCGTTTGTCAAAACGTTTATCTCAACCAAATTCCGTAACCAAGCCCGCCGCTTCATGCCCGCTTTTGTGGCCGCCGTGGCAATACTTCTAATCGTACGTGGTTTTCAATTTTCTGAAAATCCGTTGGCGGAAAAAACATCCCGCACAATCCCCGTTTGTCACGGCGAATAATGTTCAGTGACTTTTGTTACATTTCTGGGTTGCACTTCAACCCTATGCTTCATAGCGCAAGCCTTCATTAGTTCAGGTATCAAGATAACCCTACTCATTAACTCCTATTAATTAAGGCATTACGACTAATTACTTCTTCTTTTCATAAACAATCGAGGCTATTTTTCTCTTCAGATTCTCACGACAGTTTTTAACTATACATGACGATTATCATATTTTACTCGGCCAAAGAAGTTGATTTTTGATAAAGTTACCTTTCAGTATTCACCATGAACAGTCAGCTCTTACAAAAATATAATGTCCCAGGCCCGCGCTATACGAGTTATCCCACGGTGCCTTATTGGGATAAAACGCCCGTAACAGACGAGCGTTGGAAAAACCTCGTAAACGACACTTTTGAAGTAAGCAACGCCACCCAAGGCATCAGTCTTTATATCCATTTGCCATTTTGCGAGCGTCTTTGCACCTATTGCGGCTGCAATACCCGTATCACGGTCAATCACAAAGTAGAGCACCCTTATATTAAGGCTTTGTTGAAAGAATGGCAACTTTACACTGACTTCTTACCCAATCGTCCCCAACTGCGGGAAATTCACTTAGGCGGAGGCACTCCTACTTTTTTTAGCCCCGAAAACCTAAAAAGACTCATTAATGGTTTGCTCGAAAAGGCCGATGTTCACCCCGATGCTGAATTTGGGTTTGAGGCTCACCCCGCCAATACAACCGATGAGCACCTAACAGCACTTTACGAAGTTGGCTTTCGACGCATAAGCATTGGTGTTCAAGACTTTAACCCGATTGTTTTAGAGCTTATCAACCGTCCGCAAACCTATGAACAGGTGCAACACCTGACCGAAAAAGCACGCGAAATCGGTTACACTTCGGTCAATTATGATTTAGTGTATGGGTTGCCCCAACAACAAATCAGTACCGTGGCTAAGACCATCAGTGAAGTGATTCAACTGCGCCCCGACCGGATTGCGCTTTATAGCTACGCGCACGTGCCTTGGGTAAAACCCGGGCAGCGTAAGTTTACGGAAGAAGATTTGCCTGATGCCGCCAAAAAACTGGCGATTTACGACAATTGTCGGGAAGCTTTAGAAACGGCTGGTTATACCGACATCGGTATGGATCATTTTGCCTTACCAACCGATGGTCTCTACGAAGCCGTTCAACAAAAACACCTACATCGAAATTTTATGGGTTATACCACGACCCAAACCAATTTACTGATTGGACTGGGCGTATCAGCTATCAGCGATTGTTGGTGGGGCTATGCACAAAATGAAAAGACTGTTGAGAAGTATTACGAACGACTGAAATCCAACGAACTTCCTTTGTTTAGAGGCCACGTACTGACTCGCGAAGACCTGATACTCCGCCGTCATATCCAACGATTGATGTGCAATTTTGAAACGTCTTGGTACGATTCTAAAGAACAGTGTAAAGAACTCTATGATGCCCTTGCTCGATTAGAAGAACCAGAAAAAGATGAGTTGGTCATCATCGAGCCGTATCATCTTACCGTTACCAAAAAAGGGAGAAATTTTATACGCAACATCAGTATGGCATTCGATGCTCGCCTTTGGAATGACATTCCACAGACAGCAATTTTCAGTCAGGTGTTTTAAAACTACGACTGAGCTTTTTGGGATGGTTTTGTGCGAAAAAATTTCAAACATTTGAATATCAATAAAATAGCCAATAAAATATTGGCTATTTTATATACCTATACAATTAACACTTGCAAAAATCACAATAACCACCGTATTTGGTATGTTAGAAGTATTTATTCAGCAAACCCAAGCGATGAGAAGACACGTCGAAATGTTACATGCACTCTTTAAAAGTGCAACAGAGGGGATTATTGTGGTAGATTCATGGGGAGAAATTCAGTTGGTAAATCCAAAAGCACAGGCGCTATTTGGGTATGATGAAGGAGAATTGCTCGGCAAGAAAATTGAGACCCTTATTCCTCAACGGTACGCAAAAAAGCACGTTGATCACCGCATGAATTACGCCCAACAACCCAAAGCCAGAAGTATGGGCGGAAATTTTGATTTAAAGGCCAAACGCAAAGATGATAGCGAGTTTCCAGTAGAAGTGAGCTTGAGTCCGTTTAGTACCAGCGACGGCGACTACATCGTCAGTTTTATCATTGATATTTCGGAACGAAAAAAACAAGAAGTTGCCCTGCTTGAAGCCCATCACGAAATCCAAAACCTCAATGCCGACTTAGAAGAACGGGTCGAACTACGTACCCGCGAACTGGCCCGGGCTATGAAAGAACTGGAACAATCAAAGCAAGAAGTGATGCGGGCCCTTGAAAAAGAACGTCAACTAAACGAGATGAAAACGAAATTCGTGACCATTGCCTCACACGAGTTTCGCACGCCTTTGGCCACCATCTTGTCATCAGCGTCGTTGATTGGGCGTTATGTCCACAGTGAAGAAGATGAGAAACGTCAAAAACACGTTCAACGCATAAAATCGACGGTCAATAATCTGACCGAAATCTTGAACGATTTCTTATCATTGGGTAAACTAGAAGAAGGTCAAATTCGCAACGTGCCTGTGGTGTTTAACCTTTCTGATTTTTGCAAAGAAATGGTGGATGAACTTCGTTCGGTCTGTAAAGAAAATCAGCAGGTGCAGTACGTACACACTGGCGATTCGGAGGTGTGTGTCGACCGGCATTTGCTCAAAAACGTGCTCATCAACCTTATTTCCAACGCCGCAAAGTATTCGGGAGAAGGAAAAGACATTTTTTTAAGCACCGAAAAAGTTGATTCAACATTAAATATTGTTATTCGGGACCAAGGAATCGGTATTCCTGAGCAAGATATTCCCTATGTGTTTGACCGATTTTTCAGGGCGCAAAATTCAGGAACCATTCAAGGCACTGGGCTAGGGCTCAACATCGTATACAAATATGTTCAGCTGATGAATGGAGATATTCACCTTGACAGTAAGCTCAATGAAGGCACCCGTGTTTCCCTTGTACTCCCCACATAATAGTAAATGAAAACAATCCTGTTGATAGAAGACAATCCCGATATGCGGGATAACACAACCGAAATTCTAGAGTTGGCCCACTACAATGTGGTAACGGCAGAAAACGGCAAACAAGGCATTAAATTGGCGCAAGAAAGCAGTCCAGACCTCATCATCTGCGATATTATGATGCCCGAACTAGACGGATATGGTGTGCTTCATTTACTCAGCAAAGAACCTTCTACGGCTAGTATTCCCTTTATTTTTCTAACCGCAAAGGCCGAAAAAAATGACTATCGTAAGGGAATGACCCTGGGGGCCGACGATTACCTCACCAAACCCTACGACGATGTGGAGCTTTTGAGTGCCGTTGAAACGCGCCTGCGGAAAAACAACTTGCTCAAAACCGAATATTCACGGACAGAAGAAGGTCTTTATCAATTTTTGAACGAAGCCAAGTCTTTTGAATCCCTCAAAAAACTTTCGGAAAATAAGAAAACGAAGCTCTTTAAGAAACGGGAGATTATTTATTCGGAAGGCAATTATCCCAACGCGGTTTATTTTTTAAAAAGCGGTAAAGTAAAGAATTTCAAAACCAACGAATTTGGGAAAGAATACATCATTGAGCTGCACAAGCCCGGTGATTTTTTTGGGTATTTGGATTTACTAGAAAACGTCGCCTATCAAGACTCTGCGGTTACGCTTCAAGACAGTGAAGTGGTGATTATCCCCAAAGATGAGTTTAATTCATTGTTGTACAACAACCGTGATGTAGCCTCAAAATTCATAAAAATCCTTTCCAATGAAGTACGGGAGCGTGAAGAGCGCCTGCTCAAATTGGCCTATAACTCGGTGCGCAAACGCGTGGCCGAATCGCTCATTATGTTGGCAAACCGCTATCAGGAAGACAAAACCAAGCATTTTGCGATTGCAATCACCCGCGAAGATTTGGCAAGTATTGTAGGAACTGCTACTGAGACGGTGATTCGCACGCTGTCGGATTTCAAAGAAGAATCACTCATCGAAATGAAAGGTAGTCTCATCACAGTGCTGGATTA
The DNA here is from genome assembly GCF_003339505.1 of Runella aurantiaca. Lineage (GTDB taxonomy): Bacteria > Bacteroidota > Bacteroidia > Cytophagales > Spirosomataceae > Runella > Runella aurantiaca. The sequence continues at coordinate 321,782 of NZ_QPIW01000001.1, read as the reverse complement.
TGAAAAACTGGCCCGAATGAGAAACTGAAACGAATGACAATTTACTAATAACTAACGTCGGCGAGGTTTGAACCGGGGCGCGCAGCCCTCGCCGACGTTGCATTTCTACCCCAACGCATCCACCTCCAACACTGCTTGCTCCCAGTTCTCGGTTGATTTATTTATTTTTTGCTTGATGTCGGCATATTGGCGGTTGAGTTCAGCCAACTTGGTCGGATTACTGTAAACAGTTTCATCCGCCAATTTCGCTTCTATTTCCGTCTTACGCTTCTCTAATTCATCAATCTCTTTTTCGAGCTGATTCACTTTATTTTGAAGCTGTTTGAGCGCCTGCCCGTTTGAACTCCCATTTTTCGACGGCGCAGCGGGTGTTGCTGGGGCGGTTTTTATGGCATTCATTGATGCCAAGCTCGTCATAACAGCCTCTTTTCCTTTGGCCGTTTCTTCTTCTCCACGCTCTTCCTGCCACCATTCGTATTCTTGATACGTGCCCGGGTATTCTTTTACTTCGCGATTGTCGATGTACCAAATTTTACTCGCGATGGCTTCCACAAAAAACCGGTCGTGAGAAACCACCACAAAAGAGCCTTCATACTGGCGCAGCGCCTGAATCAGAATATTGACCGATTGCATGTCTAAGTGGTTGGTAGGCTCATCGAGCAACAAGAAATTGGCTTCAGATACCAGTACTTTCGCCAAAGCCACCCGCGATTTTTCCCCTCCAGAAAGAACCTTTATTTTTTTAAAAACATCCTCGCCCGTAAACAGAAAACATCCCAAAATGGTGCGGCATTCCGTTTCACTCTTGGTTGGGTTGGCATATTTAAGTTCTTCCAGAATCGTATGCTCAATGTTCAGTGATTCCAACTGGTGCTGAGCGTAAAAAGTAAAAAGTACGTTATGACCTAAACGCCGCTCACCTTCAATAGGCTCAGTACCCGCAATCACCCGCAGGAGCGTCGATTTTCCTTTTCCGTTAGCTCCGATGAGGGCGATTTTGTCACCCCGCTCCATCGAAATGTTGGTATTTTTGAGGATTTCTTTTTCTCCGTATGCTTTCGAAACGTTTTCGAGTTGCAGCACATGGCGCCCGGGTTGGGTGGTAAACTGAAATCGAAAATGTACTTTTGCATTTTCGTCGACCACTGCCTCTACCCTATCCATTCTATCAAGCATTTTGGCGCGGCTTTGGGCTTGTTTTGCTTTGGTTGCTTTGGCCTTAAAACGCTCAATGAAACGCTCCGTTTGGCGAATTTTAGCCTGCTGGTTTTCATAAGCTCCCTTTTGAATCTCGTTACGAAGGGCTTTTTCTTCGATGTAAAAAGAATAATTGCCGCCGTAATAATTCAATTTTTGGTTGCTCACTTCCACCATTGTATCGCAGACGTTATCCAAAAACTCACGGTCGTGAGAAACCACAATCACGGCATTTTCATAACTCTGAACGTATTTTTCTACCCACTGAATCGATGGTAAATCCAAGTGGTTGGTAGGCTCATCAAGCATCAGCAGCGAAGGCTTTTGGAGCAGCAATTTCGCCAACATTACCCGCATACGCCACCCTCCCGAAAACAGCCGCAGTGGTTTTTGCAAATCGGCCGTAGAAAAACCGAGCCCTTCCAAAATTTCTTCCGCTTTTGATTGGATAGAATAGCCATCCAAAGCTTCAAATTCTTCCTGAATGCGGGCAAGTCGGTCCACCAATTTGTCTTGGTAATTGACCTCCATTTCATGAATGACCGCATCCATCTGCCGTTGGAGTTCGTTGGCACGCTCAAAAGCCTGCATCGCCACCGACAAAATAGAATCGTCACTTTGGTACGAAAGCAAATCCTGATTCAAAAACCCGATGGTACAACCGCCTGATTTTGAAATATGTCCAGCATCGGGCTGATAACTTCCCACAATTAAATGCAATAAAGTAGACTTGCCCGTTCCGTTCAAACCAATAAGGCCAATTTTGTCTTTGGGCTTGATGTGGAGCGAAGCGTTTTCGTATAACGCCCGGTCGCCGAGATAATACGATAAGTTAGTTATTGAAATCATGCCGCAAAGTTAGTGTATTTTTGCCTCCTTGCCCGACTAGTTCAAGCGGAATCAAAGCTATTCTTTCTAAAAATGAATAATTACGACCCAAAAAGCACGAACATTTAACGTTAAAAACCGTCTTTAAACCAAATGAAAAGACTTTGGCGTCAAATAAAGCAATTCCGTTTATCGCCTTTCGTTAAAACCATTCAATGAAATAGGAAAGCCCTGTAAGACAAGCCGAGATTTTATATCTTTGTCGATTAAGCAAGCCTCGAATGCAATTTTCAATACCTCAACATAAGGTGACGCCTTCTCTGCTACGCAATTATACTGCGTTGGTGGTACAGAACAATCCCGACATTTTGCACCGTTTCCACATTCGGTGGCCGTTGTGGCTGTTCAATACTCCTTTGCACGTTAAACACCAAACGGCTTCAGAGGTGTACACGTTTATCCTGACCGATACAGCCACCCAAACCGAAGCCTTCGGGATTTTTCATTTATTCATTCAACAGCAAGCAGGAATCAGCCCATCGCAAGCCTCATTTGGGTCGTTTGAAATTGCGGAACGCATCAGCCATACCGAATTTTCGGAGTGGCTAACGGGGATTGAAGGTTTTGCCAAAGAGCGAGGAATCAACAGTCTGCGCATCAAGCATTACCCTACGGGTTATAATCCCTCACGCAGTACTTTTGTGCGAAGGGGGCTTTTAAGGCGCGGTTTTGAACTGACACAGAGCATAGAAAATCAGTTCATTCCAGTCACCCAAACCAACTTTGACGAAGGCCTCCACGCCTCTGAGCGCCGCCGTTTACGCAAATGCCTGCGGGCGGGGTTTCGTTTTGAGGAATGGCTCAACCCGCCAGCGCGTGAGGTCTACACGTTTATTCAGCACAATCGTCAATTATTGGGGTATTCGCTTTCGTTCAGTTTTGAGCAATTGCAAATGTGGCTCAGTGTTTTTTCCCAACATTTCCGTGTGTTTTGCGTCAAAGATGGCGATACATTGGCCTCACTTTCGGTCACGGTGCGCGTAGGAGAATCTGTTTTGTACAATTTCTGTCCCGCCGACAACCTGACGTATCGTACGTTCAGTCCCGCCGTGTTGCTCAATAAAGGACTGTACGGTGAATGCCAACAAAAAGGAATCTCACTCTTGGATCTGGGAATCTCCGTCAATGAAGCGGGTGAACTAAAACCCAGTTTGAAGCGATTTAAGGAGAATTTGGGCGCAAAAAACTGCGACAAATACGTTTTTTATAAAACTTTGCTCTAAAAAAAACGTCAGCAGCGCTCAAAGCGCTGCCGACGTTGCGACTGACAATAGTTATCTCTATTTCGCTGCCACTTTTCCCCACGTGTCTTTTAATCCAACGGTACGATTAAAAACCAAATGGTCAGCTGTACTGTCTGTATCAAGGCAAAAATACCCTTTACGCATGAATTGAAACTTCGTTCCTACCACGGCTTCTTTCAATGCAGGTTCGGCATAGCCCGTAATGATCTGCAACGAATTGGGGTTAATGTGGTCTTTAAAATCCCCTTCGGCCGTAGAAAGGTCTTCGACGCTGAAAAGTCGGTCGTATTCCCGAATCTCGATGGGCAAGGCTTCGTTGACCGAAACCCAATGCAATGTACCTTTTACGTTGATGCCCGAGGTATCGCTACCGCTTTTGCTGTTTTCGATGTATGAGCAATGCAATTCGGTCACATTTCCTGCTTCATCTTTGACGAAATCGTCACACTTGATGATATAAGCGCTTTTGAGGCGAACCATCTGCCCCGGAGCCAAACGAAAGTATTTTTTAGGAGCTACTTCCATAAAGTCATCCCGCTCCACGTAAATCTCCCGACCGAAAGGAATCTCACGTATACCGCCGTTGGGGTCTTCAGGATTGTTTTCGCTGTGGCAAATCTCCACCTGACCTTCGGGAAAATTGGTGATAATCACCTTGAGCGGGTCAAGCACAACCATTCGGCGCTCGGCCACTTTGTTGAGATGTTCACGGATACAAAATTCCAGCAAACTCACATCAATCAGATTGTCGCGACGGGCTACCCCAATGCGGTCACAAAACTCACGAATAGACTCGGGGGTATATCCTCGACGACGCAAGCCCGAAATCGTGGGCATTCGTGGATCATCCCAGCCTGTTACGTGTTGTTCGTTGACCAATTGAAGAAGTTTACGCTTGCTCATTACGGTATACGTAAGGTTCAGGCGCGCAAACTCATATTGTTTTGAGGGAAATATTTCTAGTTTTTCGATGCACCAATCGTACAAATCGCGGTGAGGAATAAATTCTAATGTACAAATAGAATGCGTGATTTTTTCGATTGAATCTGATTGCCCGTGGGCAAAATCGTACATCGGATAAATGCACCATTTGTCGCCCGTGCGGTGGTGATGCGCAAATTTGATGCGGTAAATTACGGGATCGCGCATGATCATATTCGGGGCCGCCATGTCGATTTTGGCCCGAAGTGTACGGGTTCCTTCGGCAAACTCACCGTTTTTCATGCGTACAAACAACGCTTCGTTTTCCTCAGGCGTGCGGTCACGGTAAGGGCTATTGGTTCCAGGCTCGGTGGGAGTTCCTTTCTGCGCCGCCATTTGTTCCGACGTAGATTCGTCCACGTACGCCAGTCCTTTACGGATAAGCAACAACGCATACTCGTACAAAGAATCGAAATAATCAGAGGCATAAAATTCATTAACCCACTGAAAACCTAGCCATTGTACATCATTCTTGATGGAGTCTACGTATTCGGTATCTTCCGTCACAGGGTTGGTGTCGTCAAAACGAAGGTTTGTTCCTCCGCCGTATTTTTGAGCAACGCCAAAATTAAGGCAAATTGACTTGGCGTGGCCAATATGTAAATAACCGTTTGGCTCGGGTGGAAAGCGCGTTAAAACTCGCCCTCCGTGCTTACCGTTACGGAGGTCTTCCTCGATGATTTGCTCGATGAAGTTAAGTGATTTTTCTTCGGTAGGTTCTTTGTTGATTTCACTCATGTGGCTCTGGTGACTGGTGGTAATTCGCAAAAGTAGTATAATTCGTTCTCATCAAGGAGGAGTCGGCAGGGAAAAATAAGAGAAAATACCTAAGTTTGCCTACTTTTTTAAACCTATGATATTTTCTGGAATGAACAATACCCTCAAATTCGCCATTTACATCGTTGTTTTCAGTCTTATTTGGTTGGTTGGAGAAAAATTACTCGGTTATCAAAATACAATTGTTGACTGGCTTCCCTTCACAAGTTTGCTTTGGTTAATCCTGATTGGAGTGTTTTATATTGTATTTCTTCGCAGCACGCGTCAACAGGCTACAAAGGTAGTCTATAAAACAAATGTCAAGTCGTTAGTCACACTAAGTATCTATTGGCTACTCGCTTTTGGATTAGTAAAATGGGTTTATTTTTTATTTGTTAATCCTGATTATTTTAATGACCTCATTATTCGTGGTCGGGAATGGCTTACGCTGACCGCCACCTCGGAAGAAAACTTTGAAAACGCCACCCGTATGATGGATGATTTTCTTCAATTGCCTGTTTATTTGGGCATTACTACCACCGTACAACTTATTTTTTGCTTAATTTACGCCTTTTTATTCCCTGCTTTTGTCAAGAACAAATAGAGTCCTGCCCATTATTTTTTTGAATAAACGTTCTGATTATCACGTCTTTTCTTCTGAAAGTGCAACTATTTTAAAACTATTTTCGGAAGAACGCCGTTTATAATGCAGTTGAAAACGATACTTACCCAAGGGCTTTGGTACCACGCCCAACGGTCGAGAGGGTGTTGCAGACAAACTTTCTGACGACTCCTCGGCGCGCTCGTACATACAACGCTACAACTTACTAACATATTGGAATGAGCAATCAACGGGTGGCGGTCTTCCGAAAGACCCACTTCAATGCTGCGCATCGACTCAACAATCCGGCTTGGTCGGAGGAGGAAAACGCACGCATTTTTGGAAAATGCAATTTGCCGAACTACCACGGTCATAATTATGAGCTGATTGTGCGGGTGACGGGGGAGGTAGACCCGAATACCGGCTACGTCGTGGATTTGAAATGGCTGAACGATTTGATAGAACTCAATGTTTTGCAAAAGTTCGACCACAAAAATCTGAATCTTGACACTGAAGAGTTTAAACACCTGAATCCCAGTGCCGAGAACATTGCAATTGTGATTTACAACATCCTGCGTGGGCATTTACAATCCACTTTTGATTTGAAAATAAGACTATATGAAACCGAACGAAACTTTGTGGAATACCCCGCGTGAGGCTGCCGATTTCGTTGATTTAAACATTGACGAATGGGGCGACGACCACAGCCTGAGTGCCTACGATACCCCCATGCGCGAAGATGCTTTTGAGCTGAGCGATGTTGAAAAAGTAGCCAAAATTGAGCAGCATTTTAAAGAAATCATGGAGACGTTGGGTCTTGACCTAACCGATGACAGCCTGAAAGGAACACCCCATCGGGTGGCTAAAATGTACGTAAAAGAGATTTTTAGTGGCCTTAACCCTAAAAATAAGCCCAAAGCCACCCTTTTTGAAAATAAATACAATTACAACGAAATGCTCGTGGAGAAAGACATCAGTTTTTACTCCAACTGCGAGCACCACTTTGTACCCATTTTTGGCAAAGCGCACGTAGCCTATATTTCAAGCGGAAAAGTGATTGGACTTTCAAAACTGAACCGCATTGTTCAGTATTTTGCCAAACGCCCTCAGGTGCAGGAGCGTTTGACGGTTCAAATCGGCAAGGAATTGCAACAAATTCTCCAAACCGAAGATGTAGCCGTGGTAATGGATGCCAAGCACTTGTGCGTCGCCTCGCGCGGCATACAAGATGATACGAGCACCACAATCACCTCTTTTTACGGCGGCAAGTTTAAGGAAGACGCCACCAAAAATGAATTTTTGAAGTATTTATAATCTCCAAATCATTCCACTCCCATCAGAGTCAAGGCAGCGCGGGCTTTATTGTCCACGCTGTTTTTGTATTCATGCTTCGGATAATTAAGGGCTTGCTTGAAATGATAAATGGCCTTGGCAGTATTACCTTTTGCCTGATACATGTAGCCCAATTGCAAGGCCGAAGTCGCGCCAAAATACAAACTCTGCGCTTGACTGAGCGCAATGGCGCGTTCATAATGCACGATGGAAGAGTCAGGACGATTTTGACGTTGAAGAATCCGCCCCCAACGGTAATGAAACTCGGCTTTATCGTATAAGTTTGGAAAGAAAGTCTCCTGATGTGCTTTCAAAGCAAGAGCTGCTTCTGGCAAATACCCACCATCAAACGCCAAACGGGCTTTCATTAAGGCTTTCTGTTGTCCCGAAACCTCTTTCTTTCGGAAGCTTTTGGCGAATTTTTCTGCAAATTTATCGGCTTCCACGTAACTCGTTCCAACGCTCAGTACGCGCTCCAAATAGGGCATTGCTACAGCTTCTTCCCCTTCCAGCCAATGGCTCAGAAACAATTTCAGGTGCGTATCTTTCAGGTAATTTTGGCCTTTATACTGCGCCAGAAATCGTTTCAAGTACGTACGTGCTTCGTCGTATTGGCCTTTTTGAAGCAAAATTTCTCCTTTCAGGTATTCCAAAAAAGGAAACGCCAGATAGTCACTACCAACGGGCCGCTGATTGAGTAATTTTAGCGCCTGTTCTCCCCGTCCGTCTTTCATTGAGATTGTTGTTCCGAAAAAATGGAGCAGTAAATTATCCTCTTCACCACTGACAAACTCCAGAAGTGCCGCGTTTTGCGACTCAGCGTAAGTGAGGATATATGCGTGCAACAGTAACTCCACCAGTCTTGCTTCGGCGCCAAACAATTTGTCTTTTTGAATAATGGTCTTGATTTCGCGCATTCCCTGTGGAATATTGCCGCGCAAGCCCAGCAGTTTTGTGACCCATTGATAGTTTTGCGGAGCCGAACCTATCAATACGTGAAGCATCCCCAACGATTTGTAGGTCGAAATAAAATCGGGATATTTTTTGGCATTTTCTTCCAGCAGTCGATACGCCTTGATAATATCCCAACACGCGCTGACTTCTTTGCCGAATTTCAATTTGATAAACGCCCAATGCAGACGAATTTCGGCCTGATACAGTCGCTGATAAGGCGAATTGGCGGGCAAATCTTCCAAAAATGCCAAGCGTTTGTCTTGATTAGGAGCCAATTGTTCAAACAAACGTTTCTCATCGCTTACCAACAACGTGACCATGTCGGCGTAATCTTCCACATACACGGCAAAGGCTTTTCGCGGCCCAGTATTTTTTTCTTTTTGCAGCAGCGCCCTTACCGAAGTGACTTTCAACTTAAACACATCAGCGTACGCCTCTTGAAGCGTGGGCGTAATTTGGTACGGATTACTTTGGCCAAAGGAAAGAAAACGGGAAAAGAAGAAACCAAGAAAAAAGGCAAAAAGGCCCGTGAATAAAACTCCCTTTTTCACAACTTAAAGCCTTCTTTTTGAAGCAGTTGTTCAAGTGAAAATTGATATTCACCCAGCAAACTAACATTTTTTTCCCAAGTCGAAATGATGCCATCTTGCCCTGCCCGCGATACAAACTGTTGTTTTGTCCCTGAAAAAAACCAAATGACCTCCCGAACGCCGAAATCCAACAATTTTTTGGTTTTAATGCCGTAATAATCCATTTCTGAAATCCCGAAATCAGTCGTATCGGCCTGTATATCCACTTCTATGACCGCTAAGGGCGGAATTTCGAAGTATTTATCCTTAAAGGCATGATTTTGCAAAGCTGCCTTTTCGTAAATCACAATATCAGAGGAAACGTTGCTACGTTTTTTGAGATGAAAGCCCACTTCGTTAGTGATAACGAAATAGGCATCTTCATCTAAATTTTTCAACAAATATTTCATCAAAACGCCAATAATTATTGCTTGGGTGTCGCTTTCGCCCATGATTTCTTCCTTCGTTTTCAGTTGATTTAATACATCTTTATAACCCCGATAGTACATGGGTTTTCCGTCGTATTCTTCATAAATCAACGATTTCGGGATTTCATGCTTGGCAAATTTGGTCCGAATGCGTTTGCGTTTGGTGGAGACTGCTACCATGTCAATTCCTGTTTTTCTAAATCAAAGATAGACAAATTAACCACTACCCTAGCTCCTCAATAAGACATTTCTTTTGCTGAAACAGGAAGCTATCTCCTTGCTGTTTTCCCATCAGCGAAGCGCCCAGCGGCGATTGTGGCGACACCGCGATGACTTTTGTTCCCGCCATATCAAGCAGCCCCACGCTCACGGCCACAAAAAAATAACCAACCGTGGTTTTGACCAACGTACCCAATCCTACGCGCTGAAACTGAAACAACGGGTCGATGCGGTCCAGCACGGCGCGCTCCTGACGAATCTGGTCGTACAACTGGGCATGGCGGTCTCGTTCATTTTGGGCCATGGCCCGGGCGGTTTCGTACTTATCTCCCGCGCTGCTTTTGGTTTCTTCGTTGGCTGAGCTTTGAGCAGATTGCATGGCATCCAATGCGTCCTGCATTCGAGCGTCCAAATGCGCCTTTAAACGTTCCAGAATGGCTAATTTCATAATTGGTGTTATTCGTTTGACGATGAAATAACAAGAACAAAGAATACATTTCCTTGTACCGTTCTCCATCATGTCCGGCCTCCGCTGTATTACAATCGGTGATTAATAATCTGGTCGTACATCCCTGCGAAGGCCGACTGTTTTACTCCTTCCGAAGAAAGAAAATCGTGCGGGAAGCCCAGTTCTATTTTGCTGAGTTCGTTCAACCGATGCATCATTTCGCCGGGAATGGTCGAATCAAGGCTTTTCAGCGAATCTTGAAGTTGCTCCACACGACGAGCACCAATGACGGGCATCACGTTAGAAACCCGTTGTCTGGCCCAATTGATGGCTACCTGTGTGGGCGTAACGCCCAACTCATCGGCGATTTCTACCACGGCTTGGGCAATATCCTGACTACGTTCGTTGCGTCGGAGGCTGTTTTCGGGTACGCGGCCGCCTTCTCCGCGTAAGTATTTGCCCGTAAGCGCCCCGCCCCCAATCACCCCCCAAGGCGTTACGGCCATGTCGAGGGCTTTGGCCATGGGCAATAAATCGCGCTCTGCGCCCCGTTGCAGCAACGAATACTCAATCTGCAAAGCCGCAAATTGACTCCAGCCACGCAGTTCGGCAAGCATGTTGGCCCGCGAAATCACCCACGCCGGCGTGTCAGAAATACCGATGTAATGCACTTTCCCACTGCACACCAAGTCGTCCAATCCGCGCATGACTTCCTCTACGGGTGTGGTAAAATCCCACATGTGAACCCAAAACAGGTCGATATAATCGGTATTGAGGCGTTTTAAGCTTTCGTTGAGCGAACGAACCATATTTTTGCGATGGTTTCCCGCGTAGTTGGGGTCACCGTCGCGGTCCATGAGGGTATATTTGGTAGCGAGCACAAAATGGTCGCGGTCGGAAGCGATAAAATCCCCTAAAAATTTTTCCGAAGTTCCTTCGGTGTAGCGATTGGCTGTATCTATAAAATTACCGCCAGCATTGGCATACATGTCAAAAATTTTCTTACTTTCATGCTTATCAGCGCCCCATCCCCATTCGGTTCCGAAGGTCATGGTGCCAAGGCAAATTTCTGAAACACGAAGGCCTGATTTTCCCAATAATTTGAATTTCATAGTGATGAAGTTTGTTAGGTGAATAAAGCACACGCGTTGTTGGATGAGACGTTACTCTTTCAAAAGCTGACCGATAAAATCGGCTTTTCTTTCCCGCAAATCTGCGTTTTTGCTCAAAATTACGGATAAAACTCGGTTAATTATGTGTTTTCACAATTCGTTAACAGCCACCGTTGCAGAAGTAGAGAAACGTTTCGAAGCTACTTCAGAAGTTAAGCAAGCTGATTTTCAGCCTGTCTACCACGGAAATGGTTTTGATTACCCTACTTGGCCCGTGATTACCACGCAAGCCCCGAAAACCCTCCAACTGTTTCGTTGGGGATTGGTGCCGCGTTGGGTAAAAACCAAAGAAGAAGCCGAAGAAATACGGGCCAATACGCTCAATGCTAAGGTCGAAACGCTGGCTCAAAAACCGTCTTTTAAATACGCCCTTCGAGAATCTCAGCGTTGTCTTGTACCTTCTTCTGGATTTTTTGAATGGCAGACTGTGGGCAAACAAAAATACCCTTACCACATTCGGCTGCGCAATCAACCGCTTTTTGCCATGGCGGGAATCTGGGAAAGTTGGCACAATCCCGACTTCGCCGATGATGTTTGGAACACCTTCAGCATTATCACAACGGAAGCCAATCCCATGATGGCGCGTATTCACAATACCAAGCAGCGAATGCCTTTGCTTTTATTGCCCGGCAGTGAATCTCTTTGGTTGCAATCTGATCTGGACAGCTCGGCCCTGAAAGAAATAGCCCGTCCGCTGGACGATAGTCTGATGGAATCTTTTACAATCGGTCGGTTGATTAGCAATCGTAAAACTGATTCAAATGTACCAGAAGTAAGCAAGCCGCACCTTTATCCTGAATTATCCCAACAACAATTGTCGCTATTTTAGCGTTTTATAAAGCAACAATTGCGAATAACCATCGCTGAATTAACCTAAACAGTAACCATTCTCATGCTAAGAAAAATATGCCTTTGGGCCTGTGTTTGCGGATTGTGCTGGGGGCTTTCTTCCTGTTTTCGTTCGTGGCGCAAAAATGAACGTGACCTTCGCAAGCATTACGCAAACAAACCCGTTCGACCTACTTATTATACCATTCAAAACGACAGTCTTCGGCTGTTTGTCGCCACCACAGGTGCCGATACGCTGCCGCCGCTGTTGCTCATCCACGGAGCACCGGGGGCGTGGTACGGATACCTCAACATGGTGGATGACAGCATTTTGCAGAGCAAATACCATATCATTGCCGTTGACCGACTGGGGTATAATCATTCAAAACACCGTAAAAAACGCATCGTGACGTCCATTGATTTGCAGGCCCGGGCGGCCGCGTTGGCCTTGTCGCTCAATCATTCCCGTCAAAAAGGAGTGTTGCTTGGTCGCTCTTACGGAGCACCCATTGCGGCCAAAATTGCGATACTCAATCCCCAGCGATTCAATAAATTGGTGATGCTGGCCCCCGCCATCGACCCCACCAAAGAAAAATTCTGGTGGTTTTCTAAGCCCGCCAAATGGTGGGTAGTTAGGATGTGGCTGCCGCATCGTATAAATCTGGCGTCGTTTGAAAAATTTGCCCACGCTAAGGAATTAGAAAAACTAGCAGACGAATGGCCAAAGCTCCAAGTACCCACGACCGTGGTGCAAGGAGGCAAAGATTGGATTGTAGACCCGACAAATCTTGATTTTGCCCGCATGAAACTGGCCAAAAAAGAAGCTCAATTTATCTTTTTGCCCAATGCGGGTCATTTGATTTCGTATTCTCATCCAGATTTGGTTCGCGAATTGGTCATCACACCTTTTCAACACCCATCAGCCTCTACGACCTCCGTACAGGTGGGGACGAATGAAGACCATAAATAAGTAGGTATCTTTGAGGGGACGCCCATTTGTTGTAACTTTCCACCTCAAACAATCCTGCTTTTTACTTTATGAAACGGTCATTTTATCTGTCCCTTTTTGTTGCCACTGTGTTTTTGGCAGTTTTTGCCGCATTTACTACCGTACCAAAACCTGAAAATGCAAAAAAAAGCATCATTACGGGCGCCGACCAAACCTCCGTGTACCTTCCCTATCTGAAAGGAAAACGCATTGGAATGCTGGTCAATCAAACTTCAATCATTGGCAAAAAACACTGTGTCGATAGCCTGTACAAATTAGGAGTCAAAATCACCAAGATTTTTGGGCCTGAACACGGCTTTCGGGGCAATGCGAGCAATGGTGCCAAAGTAGATGATAGCGTAGACCCCGCCACGGGCATTCCTGTGATTTCGCTCTACGGCAAAAACCGCAAACCTTCCAAAGAACACTTGGCCGACGTCGATTTGATGATTTTTGACGTGCAGGACGTAGGCGCTCGTTTTTATACCTACATCAATACGCTGTCGTACGTCATGGAGGCCTGTGCCGAAAACGACAAAGAATTACTCATTTTGGACCGCCCCAACCCGAACGGATTTATCGTGGATGGCCCCATTTTGGAGCCGCACCTGAAATCAGGCATCGGAATTTTTCCCATTCCCATCAGCCACGGTCTGACCATCGGAGAATTTGCCCAAATGATTAACGGTGAAGGTTGGTTGCCCAACGGGCTGAAATGCCAATTAAAAATCATCAAAGTAGCCAATTATACGCATGACCTGCCGTACGTCCTCCCCGTACCGCCTTCGCCCAATTTAAATACACAGCAATCCATTCTATTGTACCCCAGTGTTTGTTTGTTTGAAGGCACCATTTTGAGTCAGGGACGCGGCACCTACATGCCTTTCACGGTACTAGGAGCACCCTTATTGAAAGGGAAATACGCGTTTTCGTTCAAACCAGTCAGTCTTAAAGGCATGAGCGAAACTCCCCTGCATCAGGATACTGACTGTTATGGATTGGATTTGCGGAAGTATGACACCGCTACTTTCTTGAAAACCAAGAAATTAAACTTACAATGGCTCATGGAGCTGTACGCAGCGTATCCCCTCAAAGAGAAGTTTTTTGACATGAGTCAAAGCAAACAAATGGGGAATTTTGATAAACTGGCGGGGACAGAAAACTTAAAGCAGCAAATTATTGCGGGTAAATCAGAAGAAGAGATTCGTAAAAGTTGGGAACCTGGTCTGGGAGACTTCAAAATCAAGCGAAAGAAATATTTGCTGTACCCTTAAAAAATAAACATCCCTCGCAGCTACACAAACCCCTAAGGTAGCGCGAGGGATGTTTTATCATAGGTTAAGTTGTGGTTGAAACAACTATGCAAAAATATGCAATCTTTTTGTTTTAATGCAACTTTTTTTTGCATTTTTTTGCAAGATATTTTTAGAAATCACTCTCAATGAATTTTTAAGTATTTATTGAAGTATATTTTAACTGACCTATGATAAAAGAAGAACGCCAACGGCTCATTATTGAGAAGCTCAATCGTGACCAAAAAATCAACTTAGTGGAGTTGAGTCAACTGCTGCACGTTTCGTACGACAGCATCAGACGAGACGTTATTGAACTGGAAGACAAGGGGTTACTGAAAAAAGTACACGGTGGGGCAGTGGCTAATTCCTATTTATCTTTTAAAACCACGCAAGGATTCGGCATCGACAATCAGGAAGTATTGCATCTGACCCGAAAAGCCCAAAAACTGTTTGAAAATCATCAAACGATATTGATGGACGGCGGCACCACGAATTTCCACATTGCCGAACAATTCCCCAAAAACCTGGAACTGACCGTCATTACCAACAGCCTGCCACTTGCCATTGTGCTGAATGAACATCCCAAAATTGAAACAATCCTCTTGGGAGGCACCTACCACAAACGCTACCAAATCACGGTAGGCACCCAAGCCATGCGCCAACTTGAACACCTGCGGGTTGACCTTTACCTCATGGGTTTCAATGGGTTAGACCCAAATGTCGGGGTTACGCTGCGCAACTATGAAGAATCGGTCTTAAAACAAAAAATGGCAAAATCAGCTAAAAAAGTAGCGATTTGTGCCATTACTGAAAAAATTCATACCATAGAAACCTACAAGGTATGCGACCTGCATGAGATTGGTTTTTTGGTGACGAGTCTAAAGCCCTCCGACCCGTCGTTGAACGATTTTCGTAACAAAGGGATTGAAATTATCTAAACCTTGCAAAAGTTTGCAAAGCTTTGCAAGGTTTAAACATCACCGCCTGAAAGAGTATTACCCACCTTCTTCTTCTGCGCTTAGTTTTTGGACGAGTATTTTGTCGATACGGCTTTTGTCCATGTCGACAATCTCGAACCGATAGTCCTGCCACGTGAAGTGCTCACCCGTATCGGGAATGTCCTTAAAAATATGCAAGGCAAAGCCTCCAAGGGTGTTGAAGCCCGTCAATTCTTTTTTCTGCTGTATCGTAATGTCAAAATGATTGATAAAATCTTCCCACGGAAGCTGGGCATCCACCAGAAAACTACCGTCTTCGCGCTCTACGATGTCGTAGTTAAACTCATCGGTTTCTGACAAATCCCCCACCAACGCGTCCAAAATGTCGTTGAGCGTGGCAATGCCGAGCATGGCACCGTATTCATCGACAATGATACCAAAGTGCACCCGGCTCACTTTAAACTTCTCTAAGGCCTGATAGGCTTTGTTGTTTTCGGGAATATACAGCGGCTCACGGGCCAGCGACTCCAGTCGGGTGAGTTGCTCATCCAAATCACCGCCGAGCAAGTCTTTCACATAAATCAGCCCAACGATATTGTCAATCCCATCGTTGCAAAGAGGATAAATGGAGTGTTTGGATTCCATGATTCGGGCCTTATTTTCTTCGGGGTCATCGGCCGAGTCCAACCACGTAACCTCCTGACGGTTGGTCATCAACGACGTGATTTTCCGGTCGCCCAGATGGAAGACATTTTCCACGATTTCCTGCTCAATCTCATCAATGACCCCGCCCGTGGTGCCTTCCTGAATGATGGTCTTGATTTCTTCTTCCGTAATGGCTTGGTTTTGCGGCGTAATCCGCAGAATTTTCATAAACAAATCGCTGGATTTGGCCAACAACCAAATAAACGGCGACGTAAGATTGGAGAGCCAATTCATGGGCGTAGCCATAAACTTGGCAATGCCTTCTGGATTGGACATACCGATGCGCTTGGGCACGAGTTCTCCCAAAACCAACGACAGGTAGGTCACAAACAAAACAACGCCACCTACGGCGATGGAATGCGCATAAGGCTTCAATAATTCGTACTGCTCAACGTAGGCCTGAAAATCGGTCGTGATGCGTTCACCGCTGAATACCCCGTTCAGGATTCCAATGAG
Source organism: Runella aurantiaca (assembly GCF_003339505.1). GTDB lineage: Bacteria > Bacteroidota > Bacteroidia > Cytophagales > Spirosomataceae > Runella > Runella aurantiaca. The sequence goes on along the minus strand of NZ_QPIW01000001.1, from coordinate 305,783 downwards.
GGTGATGCCGATTTGGACGGTCGAGAGAAAGCGATTGGGGGAGTTTGCCAGTTCGAGTGCATGTTTGGCCTGCCGGTCACCGTTTCGTGCCGCAGTTTCCAATTTAGACTTTCGCGAGGAGACCAGCGCGATTTCTGACATGGAGAAAATACCGTTGATAAGAACGAGTAGAACGATAACAAATAGTTCCACGTATGGGGGATGGTTGGTACAATTGCAAAATTATCAAAAGTATTTGCTATCCAAAACAAACCCATTTGCTAATTTTGTCGGCATTAAAGCCCCACTACTCCTATGATTATATTTATCAAAGACCGTCCGGTCCGAATTTTAAGCGAAAAAGCGGCTCAGGGGCTCTCCAATCGGGCTACTTTTGACCGAATCATTGACGCTCACCTCGAAATGCTGAAGGTGGCGAGTTTAAAGGGGCATTTACTCATTCTGAACGCCACACCGATTACGGCCGAAAAATTGTTTCATTTTTTGAACAATTACGACCTGCCCGAGCTACAATCCATTTATTTGGTGCCCAAAGACCGCGAAGCCGTGGAAAAAAGATTGAAAAAAATCTACACCATCATCAAAGCGGCGGGCGGCATTGTGACCAAAGACAACAAAATGCTGATGATGTTTCGGCGGGGCGTGTGGGATTTGCCCAAGGGCAAACTCGACGACAATGAAAAATCAAAAAAAGCAGCCCTCCGCGAAGTAGAAGAAGAAACGGGCGTAAAAGCCGAGCTTATCGAAAAAACCTGTACCACTTGGCACACTTATACCCAAAACAATCAACTGATTCTGAAACGGACCAAATGGTATTGGATGCGCTGCGTGGACGACTCCAAAATGGCTCCCCAGCACGACGAAGGCATTGAACAATTGGCGTGGATGAGCGAGCCCGAAGCCCGCAAAGCGCTCGTCAACTCCTTCAGCTCCATCCGCTACGTGGTGGACTGCTTTATGGGGCAGGAAGTGGATGTGGATTAGTGCGGGAATGAGGAACAGTACGGGCGGCTCCGCGAAAAATGGTAAACCGCGAAATGTAAATCGGAGGCAGGTGTGCCTGAAAAAGTTCTGACTCTTGAACATACCAGCAAGCTTATTCTCTCACCAGAATGGGCTTGCTGTTTTTTTATGAACTTAACCTTTTCTACGCCTCACGCAGCTTTTCGTTTTCTTTCAACAATATAACGTTCATCTTCTCCAACATTCGGCATTTTTCGGCGTATTCTTCCGCCATAACCCGCCACTTCTCTGTATCTGTATCTGTATCTGTATCTGTATCTGTATCTGTATCTGTATCTGTATCTGACACCAAATAGGAAAGTTTGATACGCAAGATTTTGGTCAGTGCCTGCACCTGCTCAATAGAAGGAAAGGATTTGCCATTTTCCCAATTATTGTAGGTGGGTTGGCTGATGTTTTTTTTCCCTTGGCTGCTCAACTCCATAGCCACCCATTCCTGCGTGAAGCCCAATTCATTACGACGTTTGCGTAGTTTGTCTCCAATATTCATACTTTTCAGTTTGTGGATTTGTCAAGTGATATTATAGGGTTCCTACATTTCTATGGTCGTTAGAAAAAAGGTTTCGCCAAAATCAAAGAGTTTTCCACTACGTATGAATACAAATTGTGCTGTATCACGTATTCAATCTCAAGTAACGTAAATAATCCTAAAACATATTTATTATTTTTCAAATATTTATCAAACGGTAGTTGTAACACTATTACATGATTTTTTTGAATTATTTTATCAGGATTTCTGATAATTTTATAAAAAATCCTGATAAGATGATGAACAAAGTTCGATTAGGTTTGTAGTGCCTAAACAGCATACACATGGACAAAGCTATTTTACTGTTTGTATGATTAACTTAACTAGCCATTCCTTTACCGAGCGCGAAAACCTATTGGGCGTAGCCTGGACATACCTACGCAACCTACAGCCATCCGTTACATTGACCACCCTGCGCAACACCCTCGAACAGCACCCCGATTACCCCAGCCTGTTGAGTTTGGGGGATACCCTCGACCGTTATCACATCGAAAACGCCGCCCTGCGCATTGACGCCGAGCAGTTGGCGTTGTTGCAAGTACCGTATATAGCGCACTTGCGTACCCACGGGGGCACATTTGTCCTTGTAGAAAGGGCTACCGACGAAACTTTCATCTACCGTAACGAAAAAGGAAAACGCATCACCGAAACCCGTGAAGATTTTCTCAAAAAATGGTCGGGGGTGGTGTTTATTGCCGAACCTACCGAAGCCTCGGGAGAAAAAGACTACGCCGCCAAACGCCGTCAGGAACAACTTGAAAGCCTCCGTTGGCCGCTGATTATCGCGGGTTTTGCGCTGCTGACCATTGCGGGCATATTCCAAAGCCCCAATCTATCCAGCGGGTTACTGTTGGGACTCAAAGCCATAGGGGTACTACTCACGGCCTTGCTGCTTTCGGTGCAGTATGGCAAACCCAATGATTTTACCGACTCCCTCTGCCACCTCAACAACCACACCGACTGCAACCACATCCTTACCTCTCCCGCCGCCAAAATCACACCTTGGTTGGGCTGGAGCGAAGTCGGATTCTTTTACTTTATGGGTGGGTGGATAAGCCTCACCCTAAATCCCTCTCCAAATGGAGAGGGGTTCAATATCCTCATCATTCTTTCAATGTTGGCTTTGCCTTATACTTTCTGGTCTATCTGGTATCAGTGGCGCGTAGCTAAGCAGTGGTGCCCGTTGTGTGTGGCGGTGCAGGTGGTGATTTGGGCAGAGTGTCTAAGTAGCCTCTTAACTCTCAAAGGGGAAATAAATATGTTCTCCCTTTGGGGTCGGACCCTCGCAGGGCTAGGGGGCTTGGCTGTTGCGTTTGTACTCCCCATCCTCTTCTGGCTGATCATCAAACCACTGCTTCAAAAATCGCAGGAGGCGGAGCGTTGGCGAGGTGAATTGCGGCGGTTTAAGAACAATCCGGCTATTTTCAATGCACTTTTAGCAAAACAAAAACAAATGCCGCCCGTACCGGCTGACTTACAACCGATTATTTTAGGGAATCCCGCTGCGGAGCATACCATTACGATGGTGACCAATCCTTACTGCGGGCCGTGCGCCAATGCACATCTACAATTGGAAGAGGTATTGGCCGAAAACACCCAAGTAAAAGCACAGATAGTGTTTACTGTATGCCATGACTCCGATGGCAGAAAGACAAAAGTAGCCAAACACATGATGGCATTAGGATCTACTCACGAAAAGTTAGAGGACGGGATTGCCGCTTGGTATGCTCAAGCAAAAAAAGACTATGATACTTGGGCTAAGGCCTATCCTGCTGATACTAGCAACATACCCGAAAACGTAATAGCCGCTCACTGCGAGTGGACCCAAAAAGCTGATATACAAGCTACACCTACGTTTTTTGTAAATGGATATGAAGTACCGCAAGTCTTTGGATTGGTACAAAGTGCGAATATGCTTACCCATTTGGAGCAAAAAATAGCCTAGCCATGAAAACCGCCCTGTTTATCCTATTGCCCTATCCGAGCCACTATTTTGTTGGCTTCGGTAAAGCGCGTCAACTAAAAGCGCAAGGGTATGAGGTGGTATTTACGGGTCTCAGTTCACACCAAACGCTGATTGAGCGCGAGGGATTTGTATTTAAGCCTTTGCGTTATGCCAGTGCTTATAAACACTTGTCTTTTAGGGCATTGATTGCCTTGTTGATCCAGACGTTGCTCAACAAGCCTTTTAGCATACAGCGATACCGAACTTTTTGGGAAGAAGTAAGAGCAATACAAGTATTAGCCGACGAATTACAACCTGAAATACTGCTGATAGATAGCCACTTAGGACATTATGCGCTCTATTTATGGCAGGTTGAATGTACTAAGATGATACTCAATACCAAACTTTCTTCTTATCCAGAGATAGGTATTCCACCTTTGACAGAAGGCTGGCTTGCCAACCGTAACGGATGGGCTATTGTTCGTGCTTGGACAGGGTGGCAGGTACATTTCTTGAAAAGAAAGTGGAAACAATGGCTCGAAAAAATAGCTTTTTTGGGCAAAGATGACCATTGGTTGTTAGAAAAATTGGCTAAAAAAACAGGAAAAAAATATTTAGATTGGTTTGATGACAACCACTGTTTTTATCCTGCCGTGAAAGCCCTGCCCAAGCTCATTACCTATCCCGAAGCATTGGAATATCCGTGGAAAAAGCCCAAAGCAGGAGAGTATTACGAGGCTATCTCTTTTGAGCGAAACGAAAGCCACCTTTTGGGTGAAAGTTACTGCCAATTGATGGCTCAATTACACCTATCGAAACTCCAAAACCCGGCTATTAAGATAGTTTATGCCAATTTTGGAACTACTGGTTTGAATAATAACGCAACGGGATTACAAGCATTGGATAAACTAATAACCGTGATACAGGAAATGCCCAATATACGCTTGATTGTATCCACAAACTTTATCAAAAATAGAAATGCCAATAACGTTTACTGCTTAGAAAATGTGCCACAGTTAGACCTATTACAGCATTGTGATTTGATGGTGAGCCACGGCGGTCTCAACAGTATTTGTGAATGTTTGCAGGCAGGAGTGCCCATGTTATTATGCCCTTTAAACCATAAAGCAGACCATTTTGGTAATACCGAAAGGGTAGTCTATCATGGTTTAGGATTAAAAGGAAATCTCACCACCGAAACAACCCAATCCATCAAAATAAAGATAGAAACGGTATTATACAACCCAACATACCGAAATCGCCTACACTGTTTTCTAAACAGTGCTCCAACCTACGACTTGGCCAAGTAAAATCAAATAAATTTCCAACTAAAAAAAATTAAAAACATGAAAAAGGTATTGATGCGATTTTCTGAGAATGTATTGACCAGAAGTCAAATGAAAGCGGTAAAAGGAGGGGAGGAGTATGGTGGGGGAACCTGCCCCGGTACATATTATACAACCAAACAAAAATGTGAATTAGGGTGCCCTACCAGATGCTTATGCTCAGCAACAGCCCCTAATAGTGATCAACACGTTTGTAGCTAATTTTCATTATTTTAGGGGTAATATTACATCTAATTTTACCTCTAAAATCTAATATTTTCACTATGCTTAAAGATATTGTTTTTTCAAAAACACATTTATTAATTTGGTTATTTTCTATTCCATTTATAAAAATATTTTCACAGAATACATTTATAAATGGTGAAATAAAAAACCCCGTAGATTCTACTGTATCTTTTATTATTCTACGAAACGGACTTGTTGGAGAGCGGGAACTGATTGATATTCGTATAGATAAGTCCAATAAATTTAATTTAAAGTTGAATTTAGATGATATAGCATATATACATTTTCAACATGGCAATACTTCAGGGATTGTATTTCGCAATTGGATAATAGAACCAAAAGATAGTGTTACTTTGTCTTTTAATGCTGAAAATTTCATTGAAACTTTACGCTTTAAAGGTGTAAACTCTATGAAATATAACTACTATACAGAAGATTTGAGAAAATGGGACAGTTGGACCAGTGAGTACATGAAAAGAATAAAACAACCCATAGAAGACCAATATCATTTCATTGATTCTATCGAAAATGGCAAGTTGAAATTGTTACAATCATACTCAAAACATCTTAGCCATTTATTCTTCAAAGTAAGATATGCCGATATAAAAGGAGATGTCAATGAATCTCGATTTTTACCTCTTATTTCAGAAAATAAAAATAGCTATTCTCTTTGGTCACTGCCAAATAATCTTAAGGCTTTTTTGTACATGATGCCTGATCAAAATGACACAACGGCAAAGTCACTTTTTTATGTGGCATACTTGGATGCACTTTCAACCCTACTCTACAAAGATGTAAAAACGTTATTCGGGAATAAATCTATGTCAAATCTTATAGATTTTCAACGCAGTATTTATACGCCTAAGGTAGCAGAGTATCAATTTGCCTATCAACTCTTTGACAAGTTTCGAACTGAAGGGTCAAATGAAAAAAATAACAAACTCTATGAAAACTATGCAAATACATATCCTGCTAGTTCTTTTATTCCTTTCTTAAATGGAAGACAAATTAAGTCAACAAGTATCCGTCACGGACAAAAAGCATTTGACTTAGGAGGTGACTCCATTTCGAAGCTGGTAAAATATCATGGCAAAGTAGTTGTGCTGGACTTTTGGGCAAGTTGGTGTAGTTCATGTATTACTGATGTAAAGTATATCAAAAAAATAAAAGAAGATTTGAATATGGACAACAATGTTGTTTTTTTAAGTATTTCATTAGATGAAAAAGAAGAAGATTGGATAAAAGCAATTAATAAGTGGGACATCATGGGGACTCATATTAGATTAAAAGGTGGATTTAAAAGCTCTGTCTCTAAAGATTACGGAATTATGGGACTGCCAAGTTATTTTATTATTGATAAAAACGGTTTGTTTTTTGATGTGAACCCTCCAAGACCAAGATATAATGATGGACAGGACTTACTAAAAGTAATACAAAAAGCGATAGACTAGCTGCATAAAAATGATAACTTTGTTATAATAAGATATAAAAAGGTTATTTTAAAAATAGGACACTAATCGTCTTTCATGGCAAATAATTAAAAAGAAATTTCACCACCGAAACAACCCGATCCATCAAAATAAAAATGGTACTATACAACCCCACTTACCAAAATCGGTTACACTATTTTCTAAACAGTTTTCCAACCTACGACTTGGCCAAGTAAAATCAAATAAATTTCTAACTAAAAAAGTTAAAAAGATGAAACAGGTATTAATCCGGTTTTCTGAGCATGTATTGTCTAGAAGTCAAATGAAGAGTATTAGAGGAGGTTATGGCGGTATGGCGGCCTCCTGTTCAGACGATTGTGGTGGTGGTGATAATAAGGGTATTGAGTGCAAAAAAGGTTCTAAATGTAGCGCAGAAAATAGTTGTTGTGTGTCTTATGACTCTAATAACAATGAGTTAGAACGCAACTGTTGTCCTCCTATTAGCTAATATACTAACGATAAAAAATCGCTCATGAAAAAAATAATGCTCCAATTGGCAAATCTACAGCTTAGTAGAAGTCAAATGAAAGAAATTAGAGGTGGGTATGACAGTGGCGGAATAGTTGCAGGTAGTTGCGAAGCAAAATGTAAAGATGGAAAAAATGTTGTAAAATGTGGCCCATGTGCAGAAGGGGTAAGATGCTATGCACAAGACCATGATGATAGAGGCGGGATCCCTCTTAGAGACGGCGGTTGTAGATGTGGATCCGACTCATGGAGTGTCTGTCCTCAATCTCCACTTTAAGAATTAATCATCACCAAATTTGCAAGTAGATTAAAAATAATTTACTTGCAAATTTGGTATTCAACTCTAATTTTTTAGTACTATGAAAGGTTACATAATTTGTATTATTTTACTGTTTTTTCAGGTTCATTCCTTCTGCCAAACGAATGATAGTAGGATGATACAGATGAAAACAATTAAAGATATTGGTAATCAGAAGGTGTTTCGTGGTTGTAAAGAGATTACAAACTATTCGTTTTTGAAAGGTATTTCTGATACTTTAAAAACATTTAAGGTGTATCGTATTACTCACAATTTAAAGCAGGGTATTTACCAAAGTTATCTTGAAAATAAAATCGATTCAATAGAGTATAAAAATCTTGTTGAAAAATATAATATTAAAAAGTTAGAGATAAGTCCTTATATTATTAAATGTCATACACATATTCTGTCTGGCTTAATTAATGAAAATAAACAGAAAGTTATAATTTGTGATAACAACAACAATTATGATTTTTCTGATGACCCTCTATTGTTATATAATGTAGATATTTTGAATAACAAATTTTCCTTAGACTCGTGTAGGACTTCAACTCTTCAATTTGAATATTTTTTGAATAATAAAATACACGAAAAGCAAATAAATGTTAAGATTTTGCCAATAAATCCTTCATTTTCTCATTCTGACCCTATAGATACGTTATTGTATTTGTCGTATGTTATCTGTGAGCATAAAATAGGAAGTTTTACGTATAAAAATAGCCAATATGAACTTCAAATACCTCACAACTGGGGCTTTGCTGCAAGTTACGAAAATGCTATATTGTTATTAGCTGACAACAATAATTTTAAAACAATTTATCGTAAAATAGACCCTGAAATTACTATCGGAAGAGAGTTTAATTTAGATGAAAATATTTATTTAAAAGTAAACTCCATCTCGATGTTTGGGGACTCATTGAATTTGTCAATTTATTCTGTAAACAATAACCATGAAGGAATTTACCCTGGAGATTTTATAAAACCTTTAGATTTTTATGATGTTTTCAAAGAAAATGTAAAAGTGCCAGATATTGACAAATATACTGTACTTGATTTTTGGGGAACATGGTGTGCGCCTTGTGTTGCAGGGCTTCCAAAACTCAAAGTTTTTTACCAGAAATACAAAACTCAAATTGAATTAATAAGCATTGCACATGATAAAGATATTGAAAAAGTCAAGAAATTCATTGAAGAAAAAGAAATGAATTGGGTTCATAAATTTGAAAATAACGCTAAAAAGAACCCCGAAAAATTAGTAGAAAAGCTAAAAGTAGAATGTTTCCCTACCTTTATATTATTGGATAAATCGGGAAAAATTCTTTCTCGCGGATGCGGAGAACAACAGCTAAAAGAAATAGAGAAAATACTAAACTAAAAACTGTTTTGATTAAAGATTTCAAAGACAAACAACTTCACATGAAACCTTTTTTACTAATTCCCATTCTCCTGATTCCAACATTCCTTTGGGCCCAGAGCAACGTATATAGAGTTGAAGGAAAATTAGGGAGTGTTAACCTAACAGACAAAGCTTATGTAATTTATGGAATTGGAAACAAAGGATATACAGATTCTGCCCAAGTTAATAATGGGAAATTTATTGTGACAGGAATCATTGATCAACCACACTATGCGTGGCTATCTGATGGTAAAAAATCTATCCGTTTCTATTTAGAACCTGGCACTATTTCTGTAACGAGTCCTGACTCTATTGAAAATGCGGTGGTGGTCTCACCCATGAACATCGACAATCAGAAGCTTAAAATGATGCTTAAACCGACAGTCGACCAATTGGCTCTGTTAGAAAAGGAATATCAGGTAGCTACACCCGAACAGAAAAAGGTGAAAGGGTTTAATGAGGCTTTCGAGAAGCAGCAAGATGTCGTTTATAATAAGCAGGAAAAAATTAAAGCACAGTTTATTCGAGAGAATTTAACATCTATGCTGAGTCTATATGTTTTAGATCAATATACAGATTGGAATGCTCCCGATTTTTCTGAATTGGAACCGATGTTCAGCTCACTGGCCGAGGCCATTAAAAACAGTAAACTGGGCAAAGCGTACGCAAAAAAACTGGCTCTTATTCAAGCCACATCGGTGGGTTCATTGGCTCCTGATTTTACCCAACCGGATACTTCGGGGAAAGCCGTGTCCTTGAGCAGCTTTCGTGGAAAATACGTATTGGTCGATTTTTGGGCGAGTTGGTGTGGACCCTGCCGGGCCGAAAATCCGAATATTGTCAGGAACTTTCATCAATACAAAGACAAAAATTTTACGGTTTTAGGTGTTTCATTAGATAGACCTAACGGGAAAGAAGCCTGGCTAAAAGCCATCCACAAAGACCACCTTGACTGGACTCATGTTTCGGAGTTGAAACAATGGAATGCCGATATAGTAAAGCAATATGCCATTCAGGTTGTTCCTCAAAACTTCCTGATCGGGCCTGATGGTAAAATCCTTGCGAAAAATATACGGGGAGAAAATTTGGACAAAAAACTAGCTGAAATTTTTAATAGTAAACCTTAATTAGGAAATGGTGGCTAAGTATTACGGGAGCTACTCAGTGCAGGGCGCACTCAGATTGGTAAAGATGAAATTTTTCTTTTTTTTATTTTCAATATCTTTTTGTGCAAAAAGCCAACTTATAAAGATTCCCTTAAACACAAAACATGGGTTACAGGATTTAGACAAAGGAATAAAACAATTATATCTAAGAGCAGATATTAGAAATTACACTGGCATCCCTTTAAATGTCTCAGAGTATATCATTAAAAGACATTCTATTCAACCAGAACAAATGCATCTTGATGATTTCAATAATAATAAAATAAATAAAGAAGAATATGAAAGGTTAATAAAAAAAATAGAAACCCCTGAGTTTTCTCAAAGAAAAATCAATCATTTTATCGATTTATTAATTGGGGTAAATAAAGATGGAAAAAAATTATTAATCTTTGACAAAGACAGAGATTTTAATTTTCAAAATGATAGCATTATCTACTTAAACAAAGACAAAAGTTATAAAACTTCAATAAACTTCGAAGCCCAGTTAAACAAAAATATAACAAGAAAAACCTTATCCGTAGAGCTCATTTTTTCAGACAATGTAGTCAAATACAGTTCTTTACTTGAAAATAAATTTTTAGTACTAATAAGTTTAGATGAGCACAAATATGGTCATTTTATTTTCAATAATCATAAAATATTTTTTGAATTAAACAATACATTTCCAATAGCTAAATATACAAAATCTAACACACAGATTAATTTTTCATCTCATCCCGATAAGACATCCTATGAGATTGGAGATACAGTAAAAATAGAATCTAAATATTTTAAAATTTCAAATATATCTACCAATGGTGATACTCTCCTAATAGATACAACACTAAACGTCAACACAAATGTCACAGGATTTAGGCAGGGGTGGAAAATGCCTGATATTGTATTAAATGATATACATGGCAATACGAGTCAAATATCTTATCATAAAAACAATTACACTTTAATTGACTTTTGGGCTAGTTGGTGCAGACCTTGTAGAGCAAATACACCTAATATAAAAAAATTAAAAACGGAATACAAAACAAAAGGGCTTGTAATCTATGGTATTTCTTTTGACACAAAGAAAGAGACATGGTTAAATGCAATAAAAAAAGACAAACTTGACTGGGTGAATTTGTCAGATTTAAAGGGTTGGGATAGTCCTATTTCGGAAGTTCTTCGAATTAATGCCATCCCACTGTACTTATTAGTTGATAATGATGGGAAAATTTTACTAAGAGAATCCGACTTTAAAGTTTTTAATGAAAAAATCATTCATATTATCAAATAGTTACTTTCTAAATCATTATTCGATACGCAGGAACTCCTTCACGGTGCACCGAAACTTTCAACTTACGTGCCTGCGTATGGTAACCAAATTTTTAAAGGCTTATGAAACCCTTTCCCTTTTATAAGCAACACGATGCCATGGATTGCGGACCTACCTGCTTACGCATGGTGGCCAAGTACTACGGGCGGAGCTATTCGGCGCAGGAGTTGCGGGAACGTACGCAGATTGGCAAAGATGGGGTCAATTTATTGGGGATTTCAGAAGCCGCCGAGAGCATTGGGTTTCATACAGTTGCGGTTAAAATTCCGTTTGAAAAACTCATTCAGGAAAACGCCTTCCCGTGTATTGTCCATTGGGGTCAGAATCATTTCGTGGTGGTTTGTAGGGTTGGTGTAAAGCCTTTTTCCTTTTTATATAGACGAATAAAGCAGCAACTTTCTGAAATTAAGGTTCAAGTCGCCGATCCCGCCCGTGGCCTAATTACCTACACCCGTGAGGAGTTTGAAAAACACTGGGCTACAACGATTGTTAACGGCCAGAAAATGGGTGTGGCGTTACTTTTAGAGCCTACTCCAGCTTTTGATGCAGAAAACCTAAATCAAGACGCTCCCAATAAGGTACTGGGAGTGCGCCGTATTGGGAGCTACATGTACCAACACCGCCGTTTGGTAGGGCAGTTGGGCATGGGGCTATTGGTGGCGAGTTTGTTGCAGCTTATTTTTCCTTTTTTGACGCAGTCGGTGGTGGATGTGGGCATCCAAACCCGCAACCCTTCGTTTATTTTATTGGTCTTATTGGCGCAGTTGGCCCTGACCGTAGGACGCACCTCGGTAGAGTTTATACGTTCATGGTTGTTGATGCACCTCAGTACGCGGCTCAATCTGTCGCTGCTCTCCGATTTTCTCATCAAACTCACCCGTTTGCCGCTGTCTTTCTTCGATACCAAACAGTTTGGCGATATAATGCAAAGGATTGGAGATCATCACCGTATTGAGCAGTTTCTTACGGGTCAAACCCTCAATACCCTTTTCTCGTTGTTCAATTTACTGGTGTTCGGGGCGGTATTGGCCTTTTATAATCTCACTATTTTTGGGGTTTTGATGCTGTCTGCTTTGCTCTACGCGGGTTGGGTAGTGCTTTTTTTGAAATTTCGCCGAAAATTGGATTATCAGCGTTTCAGCGTCTCCGCCAAGAGTAACAGCACCTTGGTGCAACTCATTCAGGGAATGCACGAAATCCGTTTGGCGGGTGCGGAGACTCCCATGCGCTGGCAGTGGGAACAACTGCAAACCCAATCGTTCAAACTCGGCATGAAAGGCTTGACCGTATCGCAGTGGCAGCAGGCGGGAGCGTTGTTTATCAACGAAGGCAAAAGCATTTTTATCACTTTTCTGTCGGCCCAAGCAGTCATCAACGGGCAGATTACCCTGGGTGGGATGCTGGCGGTGCAGTACATCATCGGGCAAGTCAACGCGCCACTCCAACAACTCATCGGCCTCGTGCAGTCGGGTCAGGATGCCAAAATCAGTTTGGAACGATTGAATGAAATCTACGAACTGGAAGACGAAGAGACGGGGCAGGGCTTAGTGGAACTGCCCACCTCCCACACCCTTTCTATGCAATCACTGTCATTTACGTACAGAGGAGCGGGCAACGATCCCGTACTGAACGACATCCACCTGACTATTCCGCAGGGAAAAACCACCGCCATTGTGGGCATGAGTGGTAGCGGCAAAACCACCCTGTTGAAATTATTGCTGCGCTTCTACGACCCTACCCAAGGCAAAATCCTCATCGGCGGCGTGGGGTTAAACAACATCAGTCACAAATACTGGCGCAAACAATGCGGTGTAGTGATGCAGGATGGATTTATTTTTTCAGACACCATTGCCCGCAACATCGCCGTGGGTGTAGAAATCATTGACCGCCAAAAACTCTATCAGGCCGCCCAAGTCGCCAATATTCTCGACTTTATCGAATCATTACCGCTGGGTTTTCATACCAAAATCGGCGCCGAAGGTATGGGGGTCAGTCAGGGGCAAAAGCAGCGTTTACTCATTGCCCGAGCGGTTTATAAAGACCCGCAATACATTTTTTTCGACGAAGCTACCAACGCACTTGATGCCCACAATGAAGCCGTGATTGTAGAAAACCTGAACGCGTTTTTCAAAAACAGAACAGTCATCGTGGTAGCGCACCGACTGAGCACCGTAAAAAATGCCGACCAGATTGTGGTGCTCGACAAAGGCAGAATAACGGAGATTGGGACGCATTCGACCTTAACCTCACAGCAGGGCGATTACTATCAGTTGGTAAAGAATCAATTGGAGCTGTGAGTCATTGAAGGGAAAGGGGTTGGATTTCTACGAAATGACAAAATAATAGAAATGACAAAGGAGGAAAATCACTTATTCACCGACCGCCCCGAAGGTGCCGCGCTGTTTGAAGAACTTCGCAGTGAAGAAATTCAAGAAGTGCTTGGCCACACTCCCCCGTGGGCTGTTCGGTGGGGCAATACACTTTTTCTCGTGATTTTGGTTGGAATCATAGGTTTAAGTTGGTTCATTCACTACCCCGAGCTAGTCATCGCCCCGTTTCGGCTCACGTCCGATGACGTACCCAAACCAGTAGTAGCCAAAACCAACGGTCGCTTGGTCAAAGTGTGGATTAAAGATAATCAGCACGTGCAGCGGGGGCAGTTGTTGGCCTATTTGGAAAGCACCGCTTCGCACCGCGAAGTATTGACGCTGGAGAAACAACTGGAAACCTTGGCCCAGTGGGTACAAGCACAACGTTTTGAAGCCCTTGCTTCTTTCCACCCCGGAGACTTTCGTCAACTGGGGGAGTTACAGGCCGACTATCAAACATTTATGCAACAGTTTTCCGAGACCGCTACGCTTTTTGCCAATGGCTACCTCCTCCAAAAAACCAATTTCTTACACGCCGAACTGACCGATTTACAACAAAACCGTGAGCAATTGGCGGAGCAGCTTGACATTCAAAAAAAGGAACTTGCTTTGGCCGAAAAAGAGTTTAAAATGCACCAGACACTTTTTGCGGGGAAAGTAATTGCCCCCGTAGAATACAACCGTGAAGAACGAAATTACTTGGCTAAACAATTGCCCCTGAAGCAACTAGAAATGAGCCTCACTGGCAATCGAACCGCACAAACCCAAAAACAAAAGGAATTGGCTGAACTCAGCAAACAGGCCAACGACCAAAAAGCACAATTTGCCCAAGCACTCAGCACATTACGGGCGGCAATTGGAGCATGGAAAGCCCGTTTTTTGCTCATCGCACCCAAAGATGGTCTCGTGTCTTTTGCGGCGCTTTGGCAGGAAGACCAGAATGTTAAAAATGATGAGATTCTGTTTCACATTGGAGCTTCGCAGAAAAACTATTTTGGGGAGGCGCACATCCCTCAAACCAATACAGGGAAAGTCAAGCCCGGACAGCGGGTATTGGTGAAGTTTCAGAGCTATCCGTATGAGCAATTCGGAATCGTCGAAGGAAAAGTTCAACATATTGCCAGCATACCCTCCTCCGACAGTACTTTCAGGGCCATCATCTCTTTGCCCAAAGGGTTACAGACCTCTTCGCACAAAACGCTTCCGTTCAAAAATGGATTAAATGCCTCAGCCGAAATCGTCACCGAAGAGTTACGTGTGGCAGAACGGATGTTTTATGAAGTAAAAAGGCTCATCAACAGGCGATAGCTTCAAATAAACACAATATCCGTAATCAATTCATAACCAAAGGAGTCATTGAGAGATTGGATGAGTTTGCATTTGGCAATCACCAAATTAATGGGCCGATAGAGCCAAGATCCATTTTAGCCCCGTTGTTGAGTAGGTTTTCGTAAACTGTGCTTAATGTAGAAGCAACAATCATTACGAAAGAAATCTGCAATGAACAGCAAACTCAAGACCTTGTGTTCGGTTATCATTTTTGTCGTTTTATCAGGATTACAAATAAGTGCTTTGGCACAGGGCCCGGGTCCAGGACCAAGAATACCCCTCCCTCCCATACCGATAAAAGGCGATACGACCCATACCTTGTCCAAACACTTCACGCTCGCTTCTGCCGCCGCAAAAGCACCAGATGCCAAGGGGTTTATTCAACGTTGGCTGGTGCTGGAACCAGTAAAGAAAGATATTGTCAGAAATAATATATTCACCGACAACTACCTCAAAACAACATTTTCTACCGATAATTTTTCAGGCGATTACACCACCGTTCCCAAAAATGGCGAAACGGTAAAAGTGGGAAATCAGGAACTGAAGTGGTATGCGCTGGACAGCAAGGCGTTCAACTTTAATTTATACCATTTTACCTACGCCCTTAACAAACCCAAATACGGCATACTTGTCTGGCTTGTGACGGTCATCGATTGCCCCGAAGAAATCAAAAACGTCAGGATGGCTGCTGGATGCAATTCCGGAAGCATGTGGTGGCTGAATGGTCAGGAAGCCTTGCTGCTTTCCGGCGACAGGGATATGATTGCCGATAATGGCACCTCTGCACGGTTAACGCTAAAAAAGGGAAAGAACATCGTCCGAGGGGCGGTAATAAACGGACCGGGGATGGCTAATTTCTGTGTTCGTTTTTTAGATGAAAAAGGAACACCCGTAAAAAACCTCAGCATCAGTTACGAATAATAGAAAGTAGTCTGTTTAAGCTAATTACAACAAGTTAGTACATGAAAAGAGTCAACATACCCGGCCTGACAACCTTATTCGCTTTATTAATAACACAAACCGTAACTGCACAGGTCGGAAGACCCTTTATCCATGACCCCTCAACCATCGCTGAATGTGACGGCAAGTATTACACATTCGGCACGGGCGGTGGCGGATTAATTTCCAACGATGGTTGGACATGGCATGGTGGCGGGGTAAGACCGGGTGGCGGTGCGGCTCCGGATGTCATCAAAATCGGGGAGCGTTACCTTGTCATCTATGGCGCAACCGGCGGTTCACCCAACCACAAAGGAGCGATTCTGACCATGTGGAACAAGACATTGGACCCAAAGTCTCCTGATTTTAAATATTCTGAACCGATTGTCGTAGCAACGTCGGATGGCTACGAAGAAAACGACGCCATTGACCCCGGCGTGATGCTGGATCCGACGACCGGACGCCTGTGGCTCACCTACGGTACCTATTTCGGTTACACCCGTCTGATAGAATTAGACCCCAAAACGGGAAAACTCAAGGCAGGCAATAAACCCGTCGATGTAGCCATCGTATGTGAAGCCAGCACGTTAGTCTACCGCGACGGTTGGTACTACCTGCTTGCCACGCATGGCAGTTGTTGCGACGGAGCCAACTCTACCTACAATGTGGTGGTGGGTCGTTCAAAAAAAATAACCGGCCCTTACCTCGACAATGTTGGAAGAAGTATGTTGGAAGGTGGCGGTAAAATGGTGGTGGCTACCCGTGGAGGATTAATAGGCCCAGGGCATTTTGGACACATCATTTTGGAGCAAGGCGTTGAAAAAATGTCCCTCCATTACGAAGCTGATTTAGCGCAGGGGGGGCGAAGCGTATTAGGCATTCTCCCCGTGGTTTGGAAAGATGGATGGCCTGTGGCAGGAGAAAAGTTTAAAGAAGGCACCTATGAAATCGAATCCGTACGCAGAGGCTATGGCTTAGAGTTGGCCGTTGATTTTACCAGAATGCCAAATGCACCACGAGGATTTAACCAGCCTAATAATGAACCCATAAAACCCGTTCCAGCGCAGCAATTAGCCGACGTAATGAAAAACTGGCCCGCAGGTAACATTAACTTGAGGATAGGCGACTACATGTCCCGTCCCCATCAACAATGGACGATCACCGATGCGCCTGATACGACAGGGTATCTGGGCGGACCTTATTATAAAATTGTATTGGCAGGTACAGAGCGGGCATTGGCGGCCACGGCCGATGCAGAAGTAATAACAGTACCAGCATTTACGGGCGCGCCCGAACAGCTATGGCGCATCGATCAATTGACGGATGGTACTTATAGAATTATGCCGAAGGTAGTTCTTAATTCAGGAAAAAAGTTAGCGCTGGTATCTTCAGGCGACAGCACACCGACATTGGCAGAATTTGATTTTAACAGCGATAATTCTAAATGGAATTTTAGGCCTCACTGAGGTTCGTTTTATCATTCAGCAACAGCGGGTTGGAAACATCCTGCTGTTTTTTATATTTGAGGTAGTTTGTGGCGTAGATACTTCGTTTGGGAGGTATATACGCCAAAAGTAGCGTATATACAGATGTTACCACTAATGCAAAGAACTAAACACATAATATTATAACGTTCTATGGATATAATATCAAAAATTGAAATAAAACACTTTCGCTCATTCGATGGAGGAAAAGACCAAGAAAAAGTTCGAATTGAAGAATTAAAAGATATAAATGTATTTTCTGGTTCAAATGACTCAGGAAAATCAAATGTTTTAAGAGCATTAAATTTATTTTTCAATAATGAAATTTCGCCCGGTATTCGTTTTGAAAAAGAAAGAGATTTTTCGAAAATTGTATCAAATCGTTTTGATAAAGATATTGAAGAAAGAAAAAAAATTGAGAATGAACGGGTAAGATTATTAAATGAAAGTGGTGGAAATGAAAAACCAAAGGATTTAAGAAGGTCAGACGAGGTAATTTCAATTAAATTATTCTTTAATAATCCAACAAAACAAAGAGGATTGCCTACAGAATTTTGGATTTCAAGAACGTATTCGCAAAAAAACAGTTTCCAAGGGGATTATAGTTATCAGGGGGATTTGAATAAAGCTCAAACAACAGCTTTTCTTAAAAACTTCCAATTTGAATATATACCAGCAATTAAAGATCGTCAATTTTTCAACCATCTTTTCACAAAACTTCAAACTTATCTTTTTGAAAAAGGTGACAAATCTAAAAAAAATAGATTTCGGGATTCTTCTGAAAAATTCAATGAGATTTTAAAGACAGAAACTGACGAATTATTTGAAAATTTCAAAAACAGTACTGGTGTTGAAGCAAGTTTTCATATCCCATCTACTTTAGTTGATTTTTTTAGAACATTATCAGTAATGACTGAAAATGAAATTTCATTATTTGAAAGAGGTGACGGTGTTCAAGCTAGGTTCATTCCTGAAATTCTTGACGAAATATCCAAAAATTCAACAAAAAATATTATTTGGGGTTTCGAAGAACCTGAAAATTCATACGAGTCCAAGAATATTAGGAAATTGAAAGATGAATTTCAATTCAATTATTCTAGAAAATATCAAATTTTTATCACGACTCATACAATGGAGTTTTTGGCAATTAAAAGAGCTTTTACATCTGAAGAACAGAGTATTATTGATAATAAAAAAATTACTGGACAACTTAGAAAAACAGAAGCCCTAAATAAATTACCGACAACTAAAAAATCAAGTGATATTGCCATTTACCGTGTTTGGAAGAATTCGGATACAAATAATACATCTCTTGTTACAAGGTATATTGAAAACAATAACACTTGGGAAGATTTATGTGATGACTTAGGAATTATTTACGAAGCAAGAATAATTGAAAGTCTTCAAAAAAACATTGAACGTCAAATTCTAGAAATCAATTCTGCTAACCTGACATTAATTCAACAAAAACAAATCTACAAGGAATTAAACAAAGACTATTTAAAAAGTATAGAACAACTTGAGAGTGCCAAAAATAAAATAGAAGAATTACAAAAACCAATTTTATATGTTGAAGATATTTATGAAGCAATCTATAAAATTGGCTTTTTAAAATGTAAAGGTATCGAATTCCAAAAAGAAACTTTGGATAATGTGTTTGCTGAAAACGCTCCTTTTGTAATTCGAAGAAGTGGTGGAGCTGGGTCAGTTGGTGGAATTCTAAGTATGACAACTACAGATGGTTATGACGATAAAAAAATTATTGGGTTATTCGATTATGATGAGGAAGGTTGTAAAAATTTTTATCTGCTAAAAAATAGATGTGAGGGTGCTTGGAATGATCCAATTTTAGGTGATAAGAGAACAGGCCTTTATAAAAAGCGGAAAAAACATAATTGTTTTTATTCTTTATTGTTACCAATACCAGAAAGGTTAGAATCTCTTACAAGCGATATAAAAAGTGGAGCATTTACAAGTTTTGTTGAGATTGAAAATCTAATAAATCTAGCAAAACTGCAAGAATTAAATTGTGTTGAAACGAAATCAATTCTTGATAAAACTTATTATAAAATGAAGGAATCTTTAAAGCCTAAAGCTGTAGAAAAATTCTCTAACTTACCACAAGAAGATTTTCAAGATTTTATACCATTGTTTGATAAAATAAATGAACTTTTTGGAATTGAAAGCGACCAGATTGCAACAAATACAAATGCACAAGTGGTAACAAACACTTAGCTCCATTTTTCTGCCGCAGGCGCAACACAAAAAAACGGCGCCAAGCGCCAGCCGTTGTGCCTAGCCGGGAAAATCGCTAAATCAACATTCCTGCAAATCCAAGTCAATTTCAGCGTTCTTTGAACAAAATCACCACTTTGCGCAAGATTAAAATGATTTTGCAGGCATTCTATCAGTCCTTTAAATAAACACAATATCCGTAATCAATTCATACCCAAAGGAGTCATTGAGGGATTGGATGAGTTTGCGTTTGGCAATCACCAATTCGTTGGCCAGAGGGGCCGAGTCCAGTCGCAGAAACAGAACTTTGTCTTTTACGTAAATATCCGAAGTACGCGAAGCAATCTCTTTGCCCACCAGTTTTTCCCAGTACACTTTCACCGACGACTCATCAAATTTCCCGCGTAGACGGTAAATTTCCAACATTTTATTGATGGCATCGCCCACGGTAGTCACCCCCGGACGGCGGGCTGCATTTTCTTTTTTAAAACGGTAAACCATATTTATGGGCAGAGTTTGCTACGACAAATCTACAATAAGATGAAGAAATTTGGATTGGAACAACGAGTTTTTTCTGATTTATTTTGGATTCAGCCCTTTGCGCTGTAATATTGCACCATCAAGTCAGTTGCTTCTATTATGCACAGCGATTGATTTATAAAGAAGGGGGGAGAGAATAGGCTCCGCGAACCTCTGGCAACCTGTTTCCAAATACACGAGATAAGGTGCTAATTCCTACCTAAGCGGTCGCAAAAACGACCCTCAGGGGATATAAATCGAAACATTCATGTTAAGATTCCCGGAAAAACACATGCGCCTTTTGCGCAACACACGTTTGTCATCTTTTCGTTAAGATGTACTGGGCCGTTACTATCCCTTGGAAATTGAAAACGCTGAAACAACAAAACCACTTTTAATTGTTTTTGAACCTTGGCAGTTACTTTATTCAAATATCCTTACACGTTTCCTTTGGAACTGGGCGGCGAACTGGCAGGCTTCCAATTGGCGTACACTACCCACGGCACCCGCAACGCCGACAGCAGCAATGTTTTATGGATTTGCCACGCCCTCACGGGCAGCTCTGACCCCACCGATTGGTGGGATGGGTTGGTTGGCCCTGGACTTCATTATGACCCCAAGGATTGGTTTATAATCTGCGTAAACGTGCTCGGCTCGCACTACGGCTCCACCAACGCCCTGAGTATCAACACCAAAACAAAAGCGCCTTACTTTCAGAGTTTTCCTGACATCACCATCCGGGACAATATCTACGCTTTTGAACTGCTGCGTGAGCACCTCGGCATTGAGCACATTCATACCTTGGCGGGCGGCTCTTTGGGCGGGCAGCAAGCCCTCGAATGGGCCATTATCAAACCCGATTTAATCGAAAAACTGGTCCTGATTGCCACCAATGCCCTCCACTCACCGTGGGGAATTGCGTTCAATGAATCTCAGCGCATGGCCATCAAAGCCGACCCCACTTGGCAAGAAGCCCGCCCCGACGCAGGCATCGAAGGCATGAAAGTGGCGCGCTCCATTGCGCTGCTGTCGTACCGCAATTATGACACCTACGACTTTACCCAAGCCCGCGACAGCAACGAACAAACCGATCATTTCCGCGCCGCTACCTATCAGCAGTACCAAGGCGATAAATTGGCTCACCGCTTCAATGCGTTTTCTTACTGGACACTTTCTCGCATGATGGATTTGCACAACGTGGGCCGCAACCGTCCGAGCGTAACCAATGCCCTCTCGCTGGTAAAAGCGCATACGCTGGTGGTGGGCATCAGTTCGGATATTTTATTCCAACCCAGCGAACAAAAATTCCTCGCCCGACACATTCCCGATGCTGAGTACCAAGAAATTGACTCACTCTACGGTCACGACGGTTTTTTGATTGAATACAAGCAGTTGAAGCAGATTTTGCAAGCTTGGGAAACCAAAGGAATCCCGCAAGGACGTTAATGTAAATGCAACCCAAATGCTTAAAAAAGCCCTCCTCGTTGTTTTGCTTGTGCTCGTCGTCCTCGGCATCATCTATCGAGAACTGATTAGTTACGGATACATGCAGGCCAAAGGACAGGTGAGTATTTTGTTCAACACCCGCCCGGTAGCAGAAGTCCTGCAAGACCCCGCCCTCCCCGACTCGCTCAAACAGCGATTAAAACTCATCGGGGAAATCAAGCAATTTGCCATTGATTCATTGGGATTGGATTCTTCGGGCAGTTATACCGAATTTTATGACCAAGGCGGTAAACCCATTTTATGGGTGCTTACCGCCTGTGAAAAATTCCAAATGAAGCCCCAGCAATGGAGCTTCCCTATCATCGGGACGTTTGCTTACAAAGGCTTCTTTGATACCACCCGTGCCTATACAGAAGAGAAAACGCTCCTAGCGGCAGGATTTGACACCCAAATCAACGAAGTATCGGCATGGAGTACGTTGGGGTTTTTCAAAGACCCGATTTTATCTTCGATGCTCTACCGGGGCGAAGGCAGTCTGGCCAACCTCATCATCCATGAAATGACCCACGGCACGCTGTTTGTGAAAGACAATTTGGAATTAAATGAAAATCTGGCAAGCTTTGTCGGCGACTACGGGGCAGTGCGATTTATGGAAGCCAAATACGGAAAGAATGCTCCGCAGCTTGAACGTTATGAATTTCGAAAACGCTACAACGACGCGCTCAGTCAGCACATAGTACGCGGGGCTAATCAACTGGACAGCCTCTATAAAAAGTTTACGCCTTCGCTTGCTACATCCCTCAAAGACAGTCTCAAAACGGCCAAAATCCAGCATATTGTTCAAAGTTCGGATACGCTTTTGGGGGGATTGGTTGGCAAAAAATACCCGTGGCGCGGCAAGAAACTACCCAACAACGCGTTTTTTATTGGGTACCTTACGTACCATTCTCAACAAAATCAGTTCAATAAAGAGTTTAATGAAAGGTTTAAAGGGAACTTTCGCGCCTATCTTTCGTACTTAAAAACGAAGTACCCTACCTCCTTTTAGGAACAATTTTGAACTTCTATCTGCGTTTAATTGTAAATTTGGGGTGTATACGAATCGTCTCATTAAATCCTTGCCTTAAAACCAATTTGGGCTTTTAATCGTACATTTAAGGACCCTAAACGAGACCTCAAAAATACACTTGCCGTGTTAACAAAAATAATGAATGTATGCTTCGACGCAGTGTCATAGCCTTATGGGTATTGCTGATTTTCCCAGCTTTTCATGCCAAAGATTCTTATCGCCGAGTGGCTCAAACCAGCTTTGGCGTAGGGGAGCATTTTGAATACCGTGTCCATTACGGCATTTTCAATGCGGCAGATGCCGTGGTAGACGTAAGCCCTCAAATTCAGTACGTTAACGGTAGACCTTGCTATAAAATAAGCATTGTAGGCACCACACTAGGGGCCTTCAGTTGGTTTGCCAAAGTACGTGATGAATGGCAATCATGGATGGATACATCGGCCATTGTGTCGCAGAAATTTTACCGAAATATTCAGGAAAACAATTATCGAAAAGTAGAAACGACCCTTTTCAATCACGCCACCGACGATGCCGTGGTGACCGATGAAAACGGCACCAAGAAGTTTGACGTTCCCAATCATATTCAGGATGCCATCAGCGGGTATTTTTATTTGAGAACGCTGGATTTCAACAAATTACAACCCAATGACGTCGTCGATGTCCCTACTTTTTTGGAATCTTCGGTCTATAAATTAAAAGTAAAATACCGAGGGAAAGACACAATTAAGACCAAATTCGGAAAAATAAAAGCGTTAAAACTAACGCCTCTTATGCCGGATAATCAACTATTTAAAGGCGAAAATTCAATCCGCATTTGGGTTTCCGACGATGCCAACAAGGTTCCCATTAAAGTAGAAGTCGACCTTTGGGTCGGTTCTTTGGTCATGGAGGTCCGTTCTTTCAGGGGTGCCCGCAACAACTTCAACTGGTACTGATTCTTCGTCAGATTCAGCTGCCCACCAAAACGATTCTTCGTCTGTAGTTTGTTTTTCGTTCCACTCCCTGAACGAATCATTGAAGGTTTTCAGGTTGATGCACATGGTCTGCCCCTAGAAAGGAGGTTCTTCGGAAGGATTTGGTGGCGGGAAGTTCATCGCGCCCAAATCATTGGCTTTGCTACGGAATGTTCCACCAGCGGCAGGAGGAGGAGTGTCAAAAGACGCAGGAATGCTACCCGTGTTTAGCGGGGCATTATTGCCAGGATTGGCCGAATAATAGCCGTCCAAATCAGTAAATTTGGTGTATTTACCGATAAAGCGCAATTGAATGGTATCCAACGAACCACTACGGTTTTTGGCCACAATCACCTCACCGATACCCTGCACCGAATTGCCCGCTTCATCTTGCGTAAATCCGTAATACTCAGGACGGTAGAGGAAGGCTACCATGTCGGCATCCTGCTCAATAGAGCCTGATTCACGTAAATCTGATAGTTGCGGTCGCTTATCCCCACCCCGGGTCTCAACCGCACGACTCAACTGCGACAGTGCAATCACGGGCACATTCAATTCTTTGGCTAAGTTCTTGAGCGCCCGCGAGATAGACGCAATTTCTTGTTCACGGTTTCCACCACCTTTACCTCCGTCGCCCTGCATCAACTGCAAGTAGTCAATCACGACCATCTGTATGTCGTGCTGCTGCTTGAGGCGGCGGCATTTGGCGCGTAGTTCCAAGATAGAAAGCGCAGGAGTATCATCAATAAAAATGGGCGCCCGCATCAAGCGGTCGATGCGTTGGTGCAACTGCGTCCATTCATGGGGGGCAAGATTTCCTTTTTTAAGTTTTTCGCTATCAAGCTCGGCTTCGGCCGAAATCATACGATTGACCAACTGTACGGCCGACATTTCGAGCGAAAAAATGGCTACCGGCATCCCAAAATCAACGGCTGCATTGCGAAGCGATGAAACCACAAAAGCGGTTTTACCCATGGCAGGGCGTGCTGCCAAAATGATTAATTCGGTAGGTTGCCAGCCTGAAGTTAAACGGTCGAGTTGCGTAAAACCAGAAGGAACACCCGTCAAACCGTCCTTTTGTTCGCGGCGACGTTCGAGTTCTTTCAACGCCTCGTTCATGAGCGTACTCATGTCGGCGTAGTTTTTCCGGATATTTGACTCTGAAATCTTAAACAACGACTGCTCGACGGTATCAAGGAGGTTAAAAACGTCGATGGTATCTTCAAATGCGTCCTGTAAAATCTTGGAGGCCACCGTAATCATCTCGCGTTTCATGGCCGATTGGGCAACCACGCGTGCGTGGTATTCGATGTTGGCCGCCGAGTTAATTTTGGTCGTCAACGACGTCACATATTGCGCTCCCCCTACCACTTCAAGCGTACCCAATTGACGTAGCTGGGTCGTAACCGTCAGCAAATCAATGGGTTCTGAATTTGTAAAAAGAGTAATAATCGCATTGTATATTTTTTGATGCGCTTCTTTGTAGAAACTATCAGGCTTTAAAATATCAATGACCGAATTGAGCGCATCTTTCTCAATCATCAAAGCTCCCAGTACCGCCTCCTCTAACTCCAACGCTTGTGGGGGCAATTTTCCCATACTCGTCCCATTTTCCAGCCAACGATTGCTAGGATTGGGGCGGGAGCTGTTCCCAAGAGATTTTTTTTGAAGGAAATTGTATGATTTATCGTTGTCCATATGGCAAAATCTACTACAATGATAAGCCTATTTTTACGATTCTGAAAGTGCTTTTAGAAACAAAAATTTGGATTTTTCTTTAACTCATTGATAGCAAATGTCCTACAAAACAGATGCTGCCTTGGGGATTCGGTCAAAAATTGTTTCAATCTCTCCTCTGACCAGTGTATAATCCAACTCGGCACAAGTCTTACCCGACTCCCGAATCAGCAGGGCTTTGGTGCCATTTTGATAGTGGCCCGAGTAGGGCATGTAGGTATCAAAGTTGTTTAACTGGCCAAACAATAATATCCCAAAAGTGTCAACGGCATTGGCCAAATGCGCCGGACCACTGTCGATACCGATAAAAAATCGGGCGCGTCGAATGATTTCGGCCGTTTGCAAAATCGAAAATTTCCCGCACAAATTCAAATAGTGGTCATCCGTACTCTCAACGACATTTTTTAAGCCAATTTCGGCCACATAATAGCCTTTTTCGTGCATTAACCAGTTGACAAGTTTATTCCAGTTCTCTACCGACCAATCTTTGGCGGGATAGTTGGAACTGCAATGAATGACAATCAGTTTCTTGGGTAATTGCAACGCGTCCACCCGCACACGGTCAGCATCGTTGATAAACACTTTGGGCACATCATCGACCATGGGTAACGCTGCACACTGCTGAAAAATAGAGAGCAGGTTTCCTTTCTCAAAATAGTTAAAAACGGTAATATCTTTCTGCGCCGCCACGCGGTTGACGTGCACATCCTCACTAATGGAATCTCGGTTGCTTTGCCAAAATTCCAAGTTATATACTTGCTCAAAAATACCCGACTCACATACCAGTAACCGCTGTAAAACAGAAGGTTGGGCCCACACTTTATCAATTTCAGGATGTCTTTCTACCAATTCTTTAAATACAGGCCGCACAATCCAAACGATGTAAGCATTGGGGATAAGCGCCCGCACTTGACGGACAATAGGCTCGGCGGCTACAATGTCACCAAAATGCTCAGTCCGCAAAATAGCCACCATTTTTCTACTTCCTTTAAACGAAATCTTAAGAATCAGGAAACGTATAATTACGCCCAATGCCCCCGCGTATTCACCCAAAATGTAAGTGTATTTACGAAAACGATGAACCCAAAGGGCCTTTAAAGCAGAAACATCCATACAAAGCTGAGACTTTATTCTTTTGGCAAAAAAATGATTTAGTTTATTTATAACAACCAAATCACTGTTACTCAATATTATTCAACTGACATATAAACGCAAAATTAGGGTAAAAACGGATTTTTAGGTGATAAAATATCATGTTTTATACCTTTCAATTAGTATTCGGCACAATTCATTGAGAATTTTAGCCAAAATCGTACCAGAGCGTCAACAATGTTGGCTATTTTTGGGCCAAGTCTTCTAAGTTATTAGCGATACAAACCTTGATTTACCGTAATGTCAACTAAATTTTTTCTACAGTTGGGGGCCATTTTGGGCGCGTTGGGCGTCGCCATAGGTGCTTTTGGCGCTCACGCCCTCCGACCCACACTCGAAGCCTCTGGACGGATGGACACGTTTGAAACGGCCGTAAAGTATCAATTTTATCATGCATTAGCGCTCATACTGATTAGCGTTTTGCTCCAAAATACCGCAGTTACTTCTGCCAAGTGGTACCATTGGGCGGGTTATTCATTTTTGGGCGGTGTCATTGTTTTTTCAGGCTCGCTTTATACCATTTGTTTTACAGGCATCAAAGCATTTGGCGCCGTGGCGCCCATTGGCGGCACCCTCATGATTGTGGGCTGGGTATTGCTTTTTTTGGGAGCAACGAAACAGTAACTTTCCAAAAAAATGCAATAAAAAAGGTAGCGAGATAATCCCGCTACCTTTTTTTGTGGATTCAAACCAATGATTCTAGCCGCCCAATGCAGTCATGTATTGCTGCAATAAGGTTTCGTATTTTTTGGCTTGAGTCTCCTGTTTTCCTTCGCGGCACGCATTGGCGAGCGTTTGGAGGATGTACAACTGAATATTTGTATCCTGATTTACCCCGTGCTGCTGATTATACTTAAGAATATCTTCCGCACGGCGGCTCATTACTTCCGCGATTTCGAGGGCCTTTTTGGGTTCTCCCAGCGCAAACAAGTAATTCACGTAGTTGGCCGTAATCTGATCGTAAGGAATGGTTTTATCCGGCATTTTGGTGAGGATAAAATTAAGCGCCGTTTTGGCCTTTTCCGTTTTTCCTTCACGAATCAACTGATCAACCAAACGCATAAAGGCAATGCGAGCCGAGAATGCGGGCGAACCTTTGTAAGTACCGTCGTAATAAGCATTGGTGTTGTCCAATTCGCGCCAGAAAGTTTTCTTCATGAGGTTTTCAGACATGATGTCGGTATTTACATAACCATCTGAAGCACCGGGAACGCGAACAGGCAACAAACGATAAGCGTATCCTTCCAACTGCATGAATTCTTTCAAATTCAGGTAGTTATCATTGGTCAAAGTTCCTGAGAAATACACTGGGCGTTTCCAATCGTTGGTCGCAATGATGTCCAACATAATGAGGTCTGACTTGTACAAATCACGCTTACCCATGGTCCACTGCATGGTATCTTTTACAAAAGCCGACAATTCAGGTTTCAGAATGTTCAGCTTACGAACTTCGTTGGGATTGATACCCAACACCAATACTGACGAAGGCAGGATGCTGGTCATCTCACCGCTGGTCAATGGCACCTGAATGGCCGCGTTGTTTTGTTTTACCAACGCCATGTATTCTTTGAGATTGATACCGTTTTTAACGGCTGGCATCTCGTAGAAAGGCACGATGTCGTTTTTACCCGCCGCGAAGTTTTCGTATTCCAAGGAAATCGGCAATGGGTCAGATTCGTAGGTTTTGCGCTTCATTTGACCGATGTACCAATCAGTGCCCAACAGGCTCAGGTTACACACCCGAACGTCGGTACGGAAACCTTCTACTTCCTGAACGTACCAAAGCGGGAAAGTATCGTTGTCGCCACCCGTAAACAAAATCGCGTTGGGAGCACAGGAATTGAGCAAGTTTTTGGCAAAATCAACCGAATGATAACGATTGCTACGGTCGTGGTTGTCCCAACCTTTGGCACCCATCAAAAGCGGTGCTGACAAACCAATAACGGTGGCCAAGCCCGCCCGAGCAGGCGCTGAGGGGAGGATTTTGGTAAGAAAATCATAAATAAACATGACGCCCAAACCAATCCAAAACGCAAAAATGTAGAAAGAACCCACGTAAATATAGTCACGTTCGCGGGGTTCAACGGGGGGAGAGTTGAGATAAACCACCAACGCCACGCCCATCATCATAAACAATAATCCCGTTACGAGTAAATCTTGCTTACGACGGAACGCCTGTGCCACAATCCCCAACAATCCGAGGAGGAACGGAATCATGTAAAAATTATCGCGGGCTCGGTTGTTGGCCATGACGTCGGGAAGACCTTGGTTGGTATCCCACGGACGCAATCCGCCAGCGCCTTCTTCGTCGCTTTCACGACCGACAAAATTCCAAAGGAAATAACGCCAGTACATGTGTCCTAACTGGTGAGAGAAGAAGAACGCTAGGTTGTCGCCCATGCTTGGTTTTTGGCCTTCGGCCAGTCCCAATTTATCACGGTAGAGCTGCGGGTGATTCATTTGGTTGCTGTGTACCCGAGGAAAAAGCATCTGCTGATTTTTCTCGTACACGTACTCTGGCCGATAATCAGCAATGATATACCTACCGTTTGATTTGCGGTAAATAGGCTCCCCTTGTTCAGAGTTGACAGGACGCGCCGTAAATACCGGCCCAAATAACAATGGACGACTGCCGTACTGCTCGCGTTTGAGGTACGATACGTAGCTGATTACATCACTTGGGTCGTTTTCGTTGATAGGAGGGTTAAAATTAGAACGAACCAATACGAGGAAGTACGACGAATAGCCAATCAATACAAAAGCAAAAGAAAGCAATGCCGTATTCCAGACTTCTTTTTCTTTTTTGGCTGTATAACGAATTCCCCAAATCAACGTTCCAACGAATAATAAAAGGAAGAAAACGATACCTACCGAGAACGGTGCCCCGAGGGTATTGACAAAGAAAATTTCAAATTTGCCAGCCGTGGAAGGCAGCCAAACAATCACACCCGAGTTGATAATCATCAACACCACCAGACCGCCTACAAAAGCCGCGATACCGCCCCACAAAGATGGATTTTTGTATTTTTTGAAGTAATATACCAAAGCGAGTGCGGGAATGGTGACCAAGTTGAGTAAGTGGACTCCAATCGAAAGACCGACCAAATAAAACGTGAAAATCAACCAACGGTTTGCGGCGGCGTCATCTTCGATGCGCTCCCATTTCAACACGGCCCAAATCACGATGGCCGTAAAAAAGGAAGACAAACCGTATACTTCGGCTTCGACCGCCGAAAACCAAAAAGAATCTGAATAAGTGTACGCCAGCGCGCCGACCAACCCAGAACCCACCACAGCGATGGTTTCGCCCAAATTAAGATCTTCGTCTTTTTTGCCAAGCAATTTCCGTGACAAAAGCGTAATGCTCCAAAACAAAAATAAAATGGTAAAAGCACTCGACATCACCGAAACGAGGTTGACCCAGTAAGCCACTTGGGTTACGTCGCCCATGGCCATCATCGAAAACAACCGTCCGATAAGTAGGAAAAGTGGCGCTCCGGGGGGGTGTGGAACTTGAAGTTTGTAAGAACAGGCGATGAATTCGCCGCAATCCCAAAAACTGGCCGTACGCTCAACGGTAAGCAGGTAAGTGACCAGCGCTACCGCAAAAACAAGCCAGCCAGTTAGGGTGTTGATTCGATTAAATTTAGACATATAGAGAATATTGGATGTTAGTTTTTGGAGGGGATTTTTGTTAAAAAAATGGGTTATTTCCCCTTAGTTATCCAAAGGCGTGCCAAAAATAGCAAATTCAGCCTAAAGGCGACGAACCGGCCTTCTTAAAAGTTGTTAAATGAAGCGTTATTGACGAATCACCGTCAGGAGTTCGCTGATCATCATGGCGGTAGCCCCCCACACTTTGTGCCCCTGAATATCGTAGAAAGGCGCCTCAATGGTGACTCCACGCACGTCAAGTTCGGTAAAGCCAACGATGGTCTCGTCCAGAAGTTCATTCAAATTTACTTCCAAAACGGCCTCCACTTCGCGGGGGTCGGGGTAAAAGTCGGGCTTGTAAGCCAACTTTCCTACCACGGGCAGCACATAAAAATTGCTGGGAGGAATAAACAATTCGGTGAGTTTCCCCAATATCTGAACATCCGATGCTTTTATCCCAATCTCTTCTTGGGCTTCGCGCAGGGCGGTTCTGATGAGATTTTCATCCGTTTTTTCATAACGTCCGCCCGGAAAGGCCATTTGTCCCGCGTGAACACCGTCGTATTTGGGCCGTAAAATGAGGGGAAGGAGAATGTGCTCACGATGCGGGTAAAACAAAATCAACACGGCAGAGCGCCGTGTTTTTTCGTTGGGCTGAACCTTGAGACGCAGTCGCGTAGCTGATGCCATTTTAACATGTGCCTCCTGCCCCGGCAACGGTTGTCGGAGTTGGGCATCAAGCGCATGGATAAAATCGTTAAAAGGCATTGGCCAAATTAAAATATAAAAAAACTATTAACTCTATTTTGGCTAAAGTAATAGATAGTTCATAAACTAACCATTTTTGCAAAAACAATTTATCAAGCGTACTGATTTTGGGCAAAAGAGAATTGATAAAATAAGAACAAACGGGTTTATTTACCGTATTTGTTGACCAGTTGTTCGGCCACAAAAGTCCCATCCAACGCGGCCGACATAATCCCACCGGCATATCCAGCTCCCTCGCCACAGGGGTACAATCGTTGGGTCTGAAGGTGCTCGGCAGTGTCGCGGTGGCGTGGAATCCGCACCGGCGACGACGTGCGACTTTCAACCCCGATAAGTTGGGCTTCGTTGGAAACATAACCGTTCATTTTTCGCCCAAAATCCTGCAATCCTTGTCGGAGGGGTTCCGCAATGTGGTCGGGAAGGTATTCGCGCAAATCCATTGACAAAAGCCCCGGTTGATAGGACGTATCCAACAATTCAGGTGATGTTTTTCCTTTGACAAAATCCAGCACGCGCTGAGCTGGCGCGGTTTGTCCGCCGCCTGCGAGCGCACAGGCGCTTTGCTCAATGGCTCTTTGTAACTCTAACCCTGCCAACGCCCCGAAAGCCTGATACGGCTTCAAATCAACGTCTTCGATGCTCACGACCATGCCAGAATTGGCAAAACGTGAATCACGACGCGACGGAGACATGCCATTGACCACCAATTCGCCCGGCGAAGTAGCAGCCGGGACAATAAAACCTCCAGGACACATGCAAAAGGAAAAAACACCGCGTTGTACATTTTTATGCTGCGACTGCGTCACTAAGCTGTATGAGGCCGCGGGTAGATACGCCCCACGGTCGGGGCGATGGTATTGAAGCGAATCAATTAATTTTTGGGAATGTTCAATGCGCACTCCCACCGCGAAGGGCTTGGCTTCAATCAACACATTTTTGACCTGACACAATTCAAAAATATCCCGTGCCGAGTGCCCCGTGGCCAAAATAACCCCAATGCCCGTAAATTCCCGTCCGTCGGCGGTGACAACACCTTTTATTTCAGCCTGTTGATTGACACTCGTTGACGATGCGGCAAAAATAAAATCGGTGACTTTGGTTTCAAAATGCACCTCACCGCCCGCGTTCAGAATACTTTGACGCATATCTGCGATAAGGGGCGGAAGTTTATTGGTTCCGATGTGTGGGTGTGCATCATAAAGGATTTCTTCGGCCGCGCCATGCGAAACAAAAATTTCGAGAATGCGCCTAATATCACCGCGTTTGCTGGAGCGCGTGTATAATTTCCCATCCGAGTATGTCCCCGCTCCTCCTTCACCGAAACAATAATTTGAATCAGGATGGACGACGTGGTCTTTGTTGATAGCGGCCAAATCGCGCCGCCGCGCGCGAACATCTTTGCCCCTTTCGAGCAACACGGGTTTGTAGCCCAGCTCCACCAAGCGCAACGCCGCAAACATTCCTGCTGGGCCGCAGCCCACAATCACAACAGGCGGCTTTTGAGAAACATCAGGGTAGTCTTTTTGGTAGGCAATGGCGGGCGGGGGCGTCTCGTCGGCGTAGACTTCTGCCTGTACATTTACCTTTATTTGACGCGAACGTGCATCAATGGATTGGCGGGTTTTCCGAACCGTCAGGGTGTCTGTATCCTGAAGATGAAGGGTTTGAACAATGTATTGACGAAAAGCCGTTTCGTCCATCGCCGTCTCGGGTGGCAGCGTTAATTGGAGTGTCTGTTGCATCTGAGTTTGAAAGGGAGTTAGCCTTTAATGGCACAAAGATACGGCGAAACTGACTATTTTTATACTATCTACACGTTTATAGCAAACAGAAATCAATCTTCATTTCCAATCAAAACTACTGGTGCGCCACCCGTTGAAATCCGAATGGCGTCGGCGCCAACCTCCTGCAACCAGGTCGACACGGCCATCTGCAATGCTTCCAGAGACTCAAAAGGCAACGAAAATTGTTGATAAAACGCCGGTAGACCTTCGGGCGTGGGAAGCATTTTGGTTATAGTGTAAGTCTTTACATGTGTAGGTATTCCTGCTTTTTCGTGAAACAGTTCCAAGTGTTTTTTATAATCAGCCTCAAACTGTTGTACATCAGTTGGTTGCGGGTAAAGAACGAGAAGTTTAAGCATGGTAGTTAAGGATTTATTTCAGATAATTGGCCAATTCAACATTGTTTTTCACGTAAAACGAAGGACTTTTTCCCGTAAATTCCGTAAACTCTTTGATGAAGTGGGATTGGTCGTAGTATCCATTTTTGTAGATAATGTCTTGCCAATCAGCCACCTGCCAACGTTTTTGGGCTAGTTCACTGCATAAACTACCTACCCGACGAATACGGGCGTAATACTTGGGACTTACGCCCACTTTCTGTAAAAATTTGCGTTCAAACTGCCTACGACACACAAAAAGCTCGTTCATCATATCGCTGATATTGACCACTCCCCGCTGTTCCACTATCAGGTTTGCGGCGTAGTCTATGCGGTCGAGTTCTGGATTTTTGCGTAATAACTGAAGATTTAAAAACTGTTCTAGCAAGCCAATTCTTTCGGCGGGAGAAGCGGCCTCCTCAATTTTGTCGGACCATTCGTCCAGATGACGCCCCAGCACATCACGGAGGTTGGTGCGCTCGTCAGAAAACTCGTACATCGGCAATCCAAACAGCGTATTTAAGCCCGCAGGCCGAAATACGATACCCACCATGCCTATTTTACCCGAAAGTTGAAGTTGATAGCTTTTGGTTGCTTGACCTGTCAGGAAATTTTTGGGAACCAAGCCGCCGTTTAGTTTTTGGGAAGTTACCCGATACGGTGTGCCGTAGTTAAACACCATTGAGGCAAAGCCCGTTGGGGGCGACTCAATGGACAAGGATTTCGACAACATCAAACTATTTTCCCACAGGAAAAAACATTCCACAAAGGGGCGCAGGTGATTCGGGGGGACGAACTTTCGGTAAAGCATTATCAGTCATGATTTACCAAAAGTACGAAGTTTATACGTCACCCGCCAAACATTATAGTTGATACTTATCAAACGGTTACGGTATGTTTATACGCCCGTCAATTGCGCCACAAAACCCTCATGATTCCAATTGATTTTCAGGTCGATGATTTTATCGTTTTCGTCAAAACGAAACACGAAGATATGGTCGCTGTTGAACTTCAACCCTTTGCTTGGCAATCCCAGAAAGTCTTTTTCCTGTGTCCCAAAAATCGCCACTTTACAAATAATCAAATCATCTTCCGAATACATGCTGTCGACGGTGTTATCTAAATCGGGAAAACAGTCAATCAGCAAACTCCACACGTTTTTGCCAAATTCTTGAAAAAGTCCTTTTCCACCTTCACCCAGCGGCTCAAACCACACGGTAGCGTCGGGGGTGGCGAGGCTAATCATTCGTTCGGTATCCAACTCTTGATAGGCCGAAAAAAATTCGATGCAGGTGCCTTTGCGCGTGAGGTCGGTGATTGATTCGGTGGTTTTTGTCGTTTCCATTTTAAAAAGAGGATAGAGGGTAAGAGAGTTTTGTTTTTACAACCACAGAGAAACAGAGGGGCACGGAGACAAAAAACTTCGTGGTATTTACCGTTGAAAATTTTGAGGTTGTTTTCGGCCTTTAACAGCTGCTAAAACAAACCTTCTGCCGGTGGTTTGATGCCTTTTAGGCGCAGATAAATGGTGGTTTGCCCACGGTGATGGCACATGTGCTCAAACGATTTTGTAAACGCACTGTCAGCCGTCAGTTCTTGGCCAAATACTTTCACTTTCTTGGCCAAATCTTCTTCCGACATCGCCTTGATGGCTTCGATGGTAAAATCAATACTCTGCATTACCGTTTTAGTGACGGTGGCCTTAGAGTGGTCAGCCGATTTTTCGGCGGAGCCTTGGTAGGGGCTTGCTTTACCGCTGGCGGACGATGCAAACGCAAAATTAGCATCAGCGACGTGCATCATTTGTTGAGAGTAACTGCGGATTTCGGGCGTAGGTTTGAAAGAATAACCGTCTTCTGGCATCGCGGCCAAATATTCTGTCATAAATTTTTTGCCCCGTTCCCAATCGGCCAAGAGTCTTGATTTAGCATTTTGGGCGTTGATAGCCTGTCCAAAAAAGGAAAGCAATAATAAAGTTAAGAGAGATTTTTTCATTGACTTTTCATGTTTTAGTTTAATGATTCAAAATTACGTCATCGCATCTTGTAATTATTGTAAAAATGCGACATTTAGGCACCAATTTTATTATTTTTTTTCCAAAGTTTGAATTCCCGCAAAAACAATCTTCCAAGCCCCGTTGCTACGTTCAAGGATGCGCACTTGACGGACTTTCGCTTCGGTATTGGCAGTATCAAAAAAAGTTGCCCATGCTGTGATTCCTGCAATGTGGACCTCATAATCACTTATTAAGGCCGCAGATTGCTCGGCATCTATGGACTTTCTAACCAGCCCTTCTTCAAATTTGTTTTGTGAATAATCTGTCAAGGCTACCACAGCCGCAATTTTCCACGCATTATCGTGTTTTTCGAGTACACGAACCTCTTTGGTGGGCTTACTTTCTTTACCATACAGGTATTGGTCATAGGTTACGAAGCAAGCTTCATTACTATAAAACTTAAATACCATATTTTCTAATATTGGGTTGATTTCGCGGGCTTTAGCCACTTTAAAAGCCGCTAATCGTTCTTTCTCAATGGCATCCCAACCTTGTTTTACGTCGTAGCCTGTCCGTGAATTCCAGGCACGATAAGTGTGAGGGGCTTTTACCCAATTTTTGTTGTACTCCTGCACATCTACAGCATATGCATTTTTAGTTTCTTGGAGTAAAAGGGTCTTTATTCCCTCCTCTTCAGCAGTGGTTTGGGCAATGGCGGATATGCTAAAACAAGCCCCCAAAAGCAAAAAAAGTAGTTTTTTTATCATCATAATATTTGATTTGTTTGACGACTCAAAACTACCCTTCTGTTTGTGACTGTCATTGTAAAAATGCGACATTATCAATGGCAAATTAAAACGATTGCGCCTTTACAAATACCTCTCGTTGCTTGTCTGAAGGACGTTCTTGTATAATTTTATTCTCTTTTAGTTCAATGCTATTTAACACCGTTACCCCTACTGCCAAGTGGTTATTTGAACGCAGTTCTCTCGTTTCGGAAAGCGTCACCCCATCAAACTGATATAGAGATACTCCTGCACTTAAAAACTGTTTCGTTTTGGGATTATAAAAAGCATTCACGGCTAAGGGATAAGCATATATTTTCATGGCAACCATCTCTTTATACCTACCTTCACCCCACTTATCGTTTCCGTACTGTGCAGATTCTAAAAACCACACTCCTTCCAGACCGCCGTTTTTAAGTGGTTCGGGGGGAGTAATTCTTTCCAGAATATCATTGATGGGATAATTAGGCCATTTTTCAGAGTTCATTTTTCCATATTGTTGAAACTGTTTTTTGTTGACCTTAAAATTCATCACATAAGTGCTTCCAACAGCGGTAGAGTCCCAAGAGTAAAAAGCAACATGCTCGTTATATTTGCCATTTTTTAAGTCATAAGTACCACCGCAAGCGCCATCAAATACAGGTTTCTTTTTATCATCATATTTCTTCGATGCTGCAAACCAATAACCATCTTTGAAAACCTTTATACTGTATGGTCCATCGTACAATTCCATTTTTTTCATCTCCCCGTATTGAAACCGGGTGCGGTGGTAAGACCCATTAAGCTTATTTACCGGCGCATCACTTATAAAGGCCAATAGTGAAGCTATAAAGTATCCGAAAAGTAGTTTTTTCATCGTCGCAACTGTTTTGTTTTACAATTCAAAACTAATGCATCCGTGATGGCATTGATTGTAAAAATGCGACATTTTATGGCAAATACGCCACTTCCTTATACCTTCAGCGCGGTTTCGTGCTTGATTTCACTCATTACAAATATGCTGTGGGTATTGCCGATGCTGTCCAGTGCCCCGAGTTTTTCCATCAAAAATCGCTGGTATTCTGGCATATCATTTACCACTACTTTGAGCATAAAATCATATTCGCCCGAGATATTATAGCACTCCATCACTTCTTCAAAGGTCATCACTGCCGATACAAACTTTTCGCCATTGGCACGGCTGTGTTCTTTCAACGAAACATTGCAAAAAGCCACCAAATTTTTGCCAATTCCTTCCCGATTGACCAAGGCTACGTATTTTTTAATAATCCCTTCTCGCTCAAGTTTGCGTACCCTTTCGTACACTGGCGTATAAGAAAGATTCAATTGGGAGGCCAATTCTTTGGTGGTCAAAAGGGCATTCTGCTGTAAATAGCGTAAAATACCGCGGTCAGTTGTGTCTAGTTTTAGCATAGAACAATGGGGAATAACTTGCGCACAATTAGATATAATATCTTACAAATAAACAAATTTAATTTATTTTATCTAACAGCAATCCAACGAGTTTATTCTTCGAAAACCAGAAATTTGCACAAATTCCTCACTTTGGGGATTATTTTCTACAATTGAAAATTATATCCGAATGAGTCCAAAGCCGATAAAAAAGCACAACAATTTAAATATCAGATAGTTAGCATTCATTATACTCATTCAACTGTTCTTAGGCATGTAATTTTAGGCGGTATGTTTACACCAAACGGTATAAATAAATTATGAAAGCAATAACATCTTATTTAATCGCAACTTACATCATTGTGTTGTCGATTTATAACGTGGGGGTAGCTTCCGCTCAACAGTCAACCAAAAAGAAAGCAACGACTGCTCAAAAAGCTAAACTAAAAAAATCCCAAAAAGGAGCGTTAATCGGCGTAGGTGCGGGCGCAGTTATTGGTGGTATTATCGGTAAAAACAATAAAAATACGGCCATTGGCGCCATCATCGGGGCTACCGTGGGCGGTGCAGCAGGAGCCATCATTGGCAACCACATGGACAAGCAAGCCGAAAAACTTAGTAAAGATTTGGGCAATACGGCCCGCGTCGAACGCGTTGGTGAAGGCGTAAAACTAACCTTCGACAATGCCCTACTGTTTGACTTCGGCTCCTCTCAGTTGCGCAGCCAAACCCAAGAAAGTCTGCGAAATATGGCACAAACGCTTAAAACTGACGGCCAAACCAACTTATTGGTTGAAGGACACACCGATAGTGTAGGCTCAACGGAGTTTAACCGCGCACTTTCCGAAAAACGCGCACGGGCCGTATCAGATTTCTTGATTAGCGAAGGAGTTCCTGCCAGTCGTTTTAAAATTGTTGGCCAAGGGGAGTCAACCCCCATTGCCTCCAACAATACCGAAACAGGACGTCAACAAAACCGCCGGGTAGAAATGGCCCTGTATGCCAGCGAAGAAATGAAAAAAGCCGCTCAAAACGGCACCATCAGTCTTAGGTAGTCCTTTAAGTGAGTACCGTAAAGTCCCTAACTTTGCACCATTAACAATTATTCTCAATACAATGAACAGGTTATTTATTTTGCTGTATGCAACAGCAATCTTCTTTCTCAGCACACAATCAGGATGGTCGCAAGATTATCGTACGGGTATTGGCCTTCGCGCTGGCGGCCCCAACGGGGTGACAATCAAGCACTTCACAAAACCAAAAGTAGCAGTCGAAGGAATTATTTCTTCCCGCTGGAGAGGCTTAGGCTTTACGGGACTTATCGAAGGGCACACCCGCGCTTTTAACATCAATCGCCTCAATTTCATTTATGGTGCAGGGGCTCACGTTTATTTTTGGGGTGAAAGCAAAAGAGGTTATTCACCCTACGGACGCAGCAGCGTGGTGGGGATAGACGGAATTTTAGGGCTAGAGTACAACTTCCGCGAAATTCCCATCAACATCAGCATCGACTGGAAACCTACATTCAATCTTAATGTAGACGATGGTTTTTGGGGTGACGATGGAGCACTTTCCATTCGCTACATCTTCTAAAAACAACACCTACATCCACCCATAGTTTATATCCAACTTACTTAACTAAGGAAGCTATGAAAATTAGATTAATGTCAGCAATCATTTGCATTGCCACGGGTTTGTTCCAAACCGCCAATGCCCAAGAAGCAGTATCCC
The DNA here is from genome assembly GCF_003339505.1 of Runella aurantiaca. Taxonomy (GTDB): domain Bacteria; phylum Bacteroidota; class Bacteroidia; order Cytophagales; family Spirosomataceae; genus Runella; species Runella aurantiaca. The sequence goes on along the minus strand of NZ_QPIW01000001.1, from coordinate 266,869 downwards.
GTACGGGTATTCGGGGAGGCTTGAACGTATCAAATTTATACGTAAAAGACGTTACAGACCGCAATCCACGTTACGGGTTTCACGCAAGTTTGTTTACCCAAGTACCTCTCATCAAGGGAGTTCTTTATTTACAGCCCGAGCTTGGCTATTCTACCAAAGGCGTTACGGCTCGGTATAATTTATTGAACAATACCTTCCGAGGCGAGAATTCTTTTAAACTAGATTATGTCGAAATACCCGTATTAGCCACCGTCAAAGTGGGCAATTTTGTCGATATTCACGGGGGTGTCTACGGAGGGTTTTTGGCCAACGCCTCCACCGAAAGCAAGAGCGACGCTGGATTTACGGCCACCACCCTCAACCGCGACAATTTCAACAGTTTTGACTACGGTCTTTCGGCTGGATTGAGTATTTACTTCGGAAAGTTGATGTTGGGAACACGCTACAATTATGGACTACGTTCCGTAGCCCAAAGCGACGCCGCAAAGGTATTTTTAGGAAATGCCAAGAATTCCGCAGCCCAAGTATCTCTGGGAATTACGTTCTAGTAACAACGATAAAGTACATCATTATGATTCTCCCCATCAGACAAGTCTGGTGGGGATTTTTTTGCTTTAAATCACTGGATAATTTATCTATTTCAGGAATCCCCTAACCTGTAAAAAGTATATATTATTCACAAAACCATATAATTGTCCATTAATTATCTATTTTATTTTACATATCTCCAAATATCGTCTAATAAGCGTCGTAATCATTACTTTTGTCGTAATTTTGTATTTTCCATTTTCCGGCAAAGAAATGTATGCCTTATCGGACTTTTCTACTTTTATTGTTTGCAATGAACGCTTTCAGCCAGCCATTCCCGGTCAGTGAACGCTCCCGTGAGGTGACTGTTAAAATGACGGAATCACTGAAAAGCGAATTTGTAACGAGTGGATTGAAATGGGGAAGCACCGTGTTTATCCGAATATTTAAGGAACCCAAACGACTGGAAATGTGGATTAAAAACGGAAAACGCTTTGCGCTTTTTAGGACTTACCCCATTTGTCATTTTTCGGGTCAGTTGGGGCCAAAAACAAAAGAGGGTGATTTGCAGGCACCCGAAGGGTTTTACGAAGTCACCCCCGCTCAAATGAACCCCAACAGCGACTATCATTTGTCGTTCAATTTGGGATACCCAAATGCATTTGATCGGGCCCAAAAATACACCGGAAGTTATTTAATGGTGCATGGCAAATGTGTCTCTGTAGGCTGTTATGCCATGACCGATGCGTACATTGAAGAGATTTATACTTTGGTTCAAACGGCCTTTGAATACGGCCAGAAAACGGTTGCCGTTCATGCCTTTCCATTTGAAATGACAACCCAGAATTTGGCCAATTACGACACCCACCCATCCGCTGACTTTTGGAAAACCATCAGTGAGGGTTATAGCCTTTTTGAAAAAAACGCCTTCCCGCCCCGCGTGAACGTGAAAAGAAAAAAGTATGTTTTTAAGTAAAACTGCTCTGAAAGAGCACACAATTTAGTAGCAACATGCAAAACCCCGACATTCAGGAAATTTTAAAATCTCGTATCCTTGTGCTCGACGGCGCAATGGGCTCGATGATTCAACGCTATAAATTGACCGACGAAGATTACCGCGGCGAACGCTTCAAAGACTTTCCACACGAGCTCAAAGGCAACAACGATTTATTGTCATTGACTCGCCCCGACGTAATTCAGGAAATCCACGAAGCCTACCTCGAAGCAGGAGCCGACATCATCGAAACCAACACCTTCAGTGGTACAACCATCGCCATGGCCGATTACCACATGGAAGACCTAGTGTACGAACTCAACTACGAATCGGCTCGCTTGACGCGGGAGGCGTGTGACAAATACACCGCCATCACTCCCGACAAACCCCGCTTTGTAGCAGGCTCTATCGGCCCCACCAACCGCACGGCTTCCCTTTCGCCCGATGTCAACGACCCAGGTTACCGTGCCGTAACGTTCGATGAACTGGTCGATGCCTACTACGAACAAGTGCAGGCCCTCACCGACGGTGGTGCGGATGTGTTGTTGGTTGAAACCATTTTTGATACACTCAACGCCAAAGCCGCGCTGTACGCCATTGATTTATACTTTGACGATGTCAAAAAAGGAACGGTGCGCCCCATTCGCGGGGCGTTCCAACCGCCGTCGGTCAATACGACAAAAACCCAGTTGCCCATCATGGTATCGGGCACCATTACCGATGCCTCAGGCCGTACCCTTTCGGGCCAAACCACCGAAGCATTCCTGACGTCGGTGTCGCACATGCCTTTGCTTTCCATCGGTTTAAACTGCGCTTTGGGAGCCGATTTGATGCGTCCTTACGTGCAAACCTTAGCCACGCAAGCCCCATTTTATACGTCGGCGCACCCGAACGCGGGCTTGCCCAACGAAATGGGAGAATACGACCAAACACCTGAGCAGATGGCCGTTATCATTGATGACTTTCTGCAAAATCGGTTCATCAATATTATCGGTGGTTGCTGCGGAACCACCCCACCACACATCAAAGCCATTGCCGATGTAGCTGCCAAATACGAACCACGCGACATACCATTAGACGACCATATTCAAAAATTATCGGGGCTGGAGCCGCTCAAAATCACGAAAGAGACCAATTTCGTAAACATCGGTGAGCGCTGTAACGTGACTGGCTCAAAGAAATTTGCCCGCTTGGTGCGCGAAGGCAACTACGACGCGGCCATCGCCGTAGCCCGCGAACAAGTAGATACAGGAGCACAGGTACTCGACATCAACATGGACGAAGGAATGATTGACGGAGTACAGGCCATGACCAAATTCTGTAACCTGCTCATGGCCGAGCCCGACATTGCCCGCGTGCCGTTTATGGTCGATTCGTCAAAATGGGAAGTAATCGAAGCGGGTTTGAAGTGTTTGCAGGGCAAAGCCATTGTCAACTCCATCTCGCTCAAAGAAGGCGAAGAGAAATTCATCCAGCAGGCCGAAAAAGTACGTCGCTACGGGGCTTCCGTGGTGGTTATGGCCTTCGACGAAATAGGTCAGGCCGACAACTACGAGCGCCGCCTCGAAATTTGCGAACGGGCGTATTGGATTTTGGTCAATAAAGTAGGTTTCCCTCCACAGGACATCATTTTTGACCCCAACATCCTGACCGTCGGGACGGGGATGGAAGAACATAACAACTACGCGGTAGACTTTATCAACGCCACCCGCTGGATCAAAGAACACCTACCGTACGCCAAAGTAAGCGGTGGGGTTTCCAATGTGTCGTTTTCGTTCAGAGGCAATGAGCCCGTGCGCGAAGCCATTCACACCGTGTTTTTGTACCACGCCATCAAAGCAGGTATGGACATGGGTATCGTGAATGCGGGACAGTTGGGCGTTTATGACGACCTGCCCAAAGACATGCTCGAACACTGCGAAGACCTCATTTTGAACCGTCGCCCCGACGCGACCGAACGAATGCTGGCCTTTGCCGAAACCGTCAAATCTAAAGGCAAAGAACAGGTCATTGATACGGCATGGCGCGACCAACCCGTAGCCAAACGCCTCGAACACGCGCTCATCAAAGGATTGACCGAATACATAGACCAAGACGTAGAAGAAGCCCGTCAAACGGTAGACAAACCGCTACACGTAATCGAAGGACCACTCATGGACGGCATGAACGTGGTGGGTGATTTGTTTGGCGAAGGAAAAATGTTTTTGCCCCAAGTGGTAAAATCGGCGCGGGTAATGAAAAAGGCCGTAGCGTATCTGCTGCCTTTCATTGAAGAAGAAAAACTCGCTTTCCCGTCAGCTACGGAGTCAGGAGTGTCTAAAATTTTATTGGCAACGGTCAAAGGCGACGTTCACGATATTGGTAAAAACATCGTGGGTGTGGTTTTGGGTTGTAACAACTACGAAATCATTGACCTCGGTGTGATGGTGCCTACCGATAAGATTTTGGCCGCCGCCAAAGAGCACAATGTAGACATCATCGGGCTTTCGGGCTTGATTACGCCTTCGCTCGACGAGATGGTGGGCGTGGCCAAAGAAATGGAACGTCAAGGTTTTAAAGTGCCGTTGTTGATTGGCGGTGCTACCACTTCACGCATTCACACGGCCGTAAAAATAGACCCGCATTACAGCGGCCCCGTGATTCACGTGTTGGATGCGAGCCGTGCCGTGCCCGTAGCAGGTAAATTGACCCAAAACGAGCAAACATACGCCGAAGCGTTAGCCGACATCAAAAAAGAATACGCTAAACTCCGTGAAGACCACGCGAAGCGCCAGCAGGCCAAAGAAGCCGTGACGATTGAAGCGGCCCGCGCCAATAAAACCAAAATCGACTGGGAAGCCTTCACGCCTACTAAACCCAAATTTTTGGGCAACAAATATTTCTACGATTATCCACTGGAAGACATTGCCAAATACATCGACTGGACGCCTTTCTTCCAAACCTGGCAGTTGCACGGTAAATACCCCAAAATATTTGACGATGCCGTCGTAGGAAACGAAGCGAAGAAACTATACAACGACGCCAAGGCAATGTTGGCCGACATTATCAAGAATAAATCCCTGAAAGCCAACGCCGTCATTGGTTTTTATCCTGCCAACTCCGTCGGTGACGACATCGTGTTGCACGATTTTGAGGAAGTAGAAGTAAGTTTTGCGGGACAGGGCCAACAAAAACGTACCGAATACCGCGTTGTACCCGCAGAAACGCAGAATGTGGAGTCTCTGCAACAAACCGTATTGCATCACCTCCGTCAGCAAAACCAAAAGGCCGCTAATTTGCCTAATCTGTGCCTTTCGGATTATATCATGCCCTCAACCACCCACAAAACCGACTACATCGGCGCCTTCGCCGTCACGGCGGGCATTGGCATTGAAGCATTGTTGGACAAATACGAAGCCGACCACGACGACTACAACAGCATCATGGTCAAAGCCGTAGCCGACCGTTTGGCAGAAGCTTTTACCGAATTGATGCACGAGCGCGTTCGCAAAGAATTTTGGGGCTATGTGAAAGACGAGGCGCTTTCTAACGAGGAATTAATCTCGGAAAAATACCAGGGCATTCGCCCCGCACCAGGCTATCCTGCTTGCCCCGAGCACACCGAAAAACGTGCGCTGTTTGATTTGCTCGACGCCGAAGCACAGGTGGGTATTCAACTCACCGAAAGCTACGCCATGTACCCTGCCAGTTCGGTCAGCGGGTGGTATTTTGCCCATCCTGATTCTCGGTATTTTGCGCTCGGCAAAATCGCCAAAGACCAAGTGCAAGACTACGCCACTCGAAAAGGTATGTCGCTCGAAGAAGCCGAAAAATGGCTTTCTCCCGTCTTAAATTATGACTAATCACCTCTGATACAATACTTTAAACGAATAACGCACGAGGCTGGCCTCGTGCGTTATTCGTTTAAAATCGTCCCAAATAATCTTATAAATTGATTTTTCCGTATTCGCCTTCGTTGTATTCTTTCCCCGTTACAAGGGCTTTGGCCATGTTGAACAAAACCACCATTTTACTGGAAGAGCTGTCCCAATACTCCGCTGAATGCGTATCAATTTTGATTAATAATAACTCAGGGTCGTCTTTTCCTTCGGGAAACCAAACTTTAATGAGTGGGTTCCAAAGTTTTTCTATTTTTTTGGGGTCATGTATAAGCTTTGCCGTTCCCATAACGCTTACGTAAGTATTATCATCAGGGGCTGAATAGCAGACACATACATCAGGATTATCTTCAATTTCCTCGGTTTTGGGCGACGATTCACGCGTAAAAAACCAAATATTCCCCTCATCGTCCACTTCGGTTGTGCCCATCGGGCGACTGTGAATGTGGCCATCGGCGCTGTGCGTGCAAAGCATTGCTACCCGAATGTCTTTCACCATTTCTTTGAATTCACCCTTGGTTTTGGTAGTCGCTTTTGAATTTTCCATGACTTTGCTGTTTAAATAATTGAACACTTTCTTCTTTCCTGTAAAAGAAATGTGCCATTACTTTTGAAGCTGTTTATTTCCAAAAACGGCTAAATTTGGGCAAACCTTTCCACTCAAAATGAGAAGAGTTGACACTAAATACCATTTCTATCATGTTGGTCAGGGAGGCGCAATCGAAGGGTTTAAGGGCTATTTTGGACATTATAAATGAGGCCATCCTCAACACCACGTCAATGAAGACCTATGAAGTATACACCGAAGCAACCATTCGGCAGTAGCTTATCAAAAAACAACTGACATAAATGGGAATTGGATATAACGGATCAATATCTTTCTAAGCTAATAGAAAGCATACACGAAAGCATACACAATAAGATAAAAACAGTAAATTTTGAAGCAAACACAAATCGGACCTGCATAAAAAAAGCCCTCCAAAGGGAAGGCTTTTTTGTCGGGATGGCAAGATTCGAACTTGCGACCTCCTGGTCCCAAACCAGGCGCGATGACCGGACTACGCTACATCCCGATTTTTGAGAGAGATTTTTAGGTCTCTCTCAAAGTTTGCGGAGGGAGAGGGATTCGAACCCTCGGTACCCTTGCGAGTACGGCAGTTTAGCAAACTGCTGGTTTCAGCCACTCACCCATCTCTCCGGGAGGCTGAACAATGAACAAATGATTGTGACGTCTTTTGTTTATTGAGCCGCAAATATAGCGGTTTAGCGTACTTTTAAACAAATATTTTTCCAAAAATCTTCACATTTTATCCGACTGCTAAGTACGTTTCGGCTAGAATCTCCTCAATATCAGGGACAGAGCGATACAACTGCTCATAAGAATTTATTACAAAATAATGGTCTTGATAATGGTCTATGTGGTACGAAGTGTTTAAAAGTGTACGAACATCAAACGGATATTTAGGGAGAGCATCGCTTAAACAATACTCACTTTCGCCCGCCGACGACAATATCCCACCTCCGTAAATCTTGGTTTGACCATCTTCTTTGATTAGCCCAAACTCCACCGTGTACCAATAAAGGCGTCCGATTTGAGCAATGGCCTCTGGCACGTCCATAAATCGCAAAGCTACCCGGCTCAAATCCCCCATAAAATCACAAAAAGCCTGATTGGTCAGCAAAGGCACGTGGCCAAAAGTATCATGAAACATGTCTGGCTCTTCCAAATATTCCAGTTGGTCGGGTTTTCTCAACCACGTTGAGGCAGGAAAGCGACGATGGGCCAAAAATTCAAAAAAATCTCGGTGAGGAATCAATCCCGGTACCACTTCTACAGACCAACCCGTTAAGGCTTGCAGACGCGGATTGGTTTCGGCGTTGAAATTAGGGATATGCTCCGCAACGAATCCTACTTTTTCGATTCCTTCCAAGTAGGCCCTGCTTGCAATAGCAGGCAACTGTACCATCTGACGGTCGAACAGCTTCCGCCACATCTCGTGGTCGGCGGCGGTATATTTTTGATAAGACTGGTTCATGGCTAGGAAGATAAATTACAGCGTTCCGCGAAGTTCTTGTTCTCGTTCAATGGCTTCAAACAAGGCCTTAAAATTGCCTTTACCAAACGATTTAGCGCCTTTACGCTGAATGATTTCAAAAAACAACGTCGGACGCGGCATGATAGGCTTCGTAAAAATCTGGAGCAAATAGCCTTCTTCGTCTCGGTCGACCAAAATACCCAGTTCGCGCAACGGTGCCAAATCTTCATCAATGTGCCCTACCCGACTGAGTAAATCGTCGTAATAGGCGCTCGGTATCCGCAAAAATTCAACCCCACGACTTTGTAATTCATTTACGGTATGAATGATGTCATCTGTGGCAACGGCAATGTGTTGAATTCCCGCACCACCATAAAAATCCAAATATTCCTCTACCTGAGATTTTTTCTTCCCTTCGGCGGGTTCGTTGATGGGGAATTTGATACGACCGTTTCCATTGCTCATCACTTTGCTCATCAGGGCGGTATAATCAGTCGAAATATCTTTGTCATCAAACGACACCAACTGATTGAATCCCATGATGTTGGCGTAAAAATCTACCCACGGCAACATTTCGTTCCAGCCTACATTTCCGACCATGTGATCCACAAATTTCAACCCAGTTTCGGACGGACAATACGTAGGATTCCACGGCTTAAATCCAGGCAAAAAGACCCCATTATAAGCTTTGCGCTCTACAAAAACATGAACCGTATCTCCGTAGGTATGAATCCCCGAGCGCACCACTTTACCAAAAGCATCCTCTTCAACCACTGGCTCAAAGTAAGGTTTGGCCCCACGACTGACGGTCTGTTCAAAAGAATAAACGGCATCGTCTACCCACAGCGCAACGACCCTCACCCCGTCGCCGTGAGTATCGATGTGCTGGCCAATAGCCGTCCGTCCGACCAACGGAGAGGTAAGCATCAGCCGTATTTTACCCTGTTGTACCACATACGACTCACGGTCGCGCAGGCCTGTTTCGAGGCCCGCGTGGGCCAAAGGTTGAAAACCGAAAGCCGTCTGAAAATAGTGGGCTGACTGCCGAGCGTTGCCTACGTAGAATTCTATGTAATCAGTGCCGTTGAGGGGTAAAAAATCGGCGGTATCGGTTGATGAAGCTTCAATATCTGCAATGAGTGTTTCCATGAATGTATATTAGCTTAACTATATTTGTTTTACTAATTATTATTTTACTTACAATTTTATAGACAATTAATTTCATTTGCAAGATTTCATGGAAAATTATTGCTAAACTCAGAAAACAGATGAAAACTTGAGGCAAAATAGCCTGTAGAAAAAAAATAACGTCTTTAGCCCCTGCATCTTTGTTTGCAGGGGCTAAACAGATTGAATGAGGGGGCAGTAAAACCACAATGAGAAGCATTGCGGCATCAAAACCAAAATGGTTGTTACTATATTTTACACCTGTGCACGATTAAACTGCGCAAAAAAATCCAACGCTTGAGGATTTCGCATGGTATCGCGGCTGGCAGCCTTGGCGGGGTCGATCCCCATCAAAATCTTTTTGACGGGAGCCTCCATTTTCTTCCCACTGATGGTATAAGGCACTTCCGAAAGTTCATAAATAGCATCTGGGACGTGGCGCGGGCTGAATTGAGAACGGAGTTGCAGATTAATTTTTTTCTTTAAATCATCGGTCAGTTCCTGCCCTTGGGCCAAAACCACAAACAACGGCATGAAGTATTTCCCACCCACCTGCTCCAAACAAACCACCAAACTATCGGTCACTTCGGGCACGCTCTCCACGGCGCTGTAAATTTCACCCGTGCCAATGCGCACTCCGTCACGGTTGAGGGTGGCATCGGAACGTCCATAGATGATAATTCCGCCCCGGTCATTGATTTTTATCCAATCGCCGTGCCGCCAAATGTTGGGATAATTCTCAAAATAGCTGGCTCGGTAACGTTGGTTATCTTTGTCATTCCAAAAATAAATGGGCATGGAAGGCATCGGCTGGGTGATGACCATTTCGCCAAGTTCATTCTGGACAGGATTTCCCGCCTCGTCAAACGCCTCCAATTTACAGCCTAACAAACGGCTCTGGATTTCGCCCGAGTACACAGGCAACGTAGGACAACCGCCCACGAAAGCGCTACAAATATCGGTGCCTCCGCTGAGTGAAATGAGCCAAACGTCCTTTTTGACGTGCTGGTAAATCCATTCAAAGGCTTCGGGAGGCAAGGGAGAACCCGTAGAACCAATGCTTTGGAGTTGGTTAAATTTATACCCCTGCAAACTCACGCCCGCTTTCATACAAGCCAGATAAAAAGCCGCACCGCCCCCAAAGTGATTGATTTTTGCTTTTTCGGCCAAATCCCACAAAACATTCATGGTAGGATATTGAACGGCTCCTTCATAAAGCACCAGCGTGGCCCCTGCCAACATAGAAGCCACCGAAAAATTCCACATCATCCAACCCGTGGTTGAATACCAAAAATAACGGTCGCCAGGCTTGACGTTTTGATGGATAGTAAGGGCTTTCAAGTGTTCCAACAAGCAGCCGCCTACGCTGTGGGTAATGGCTTTGGGCTTGCCCGTGGTGCCCGAAGAATAAACCACCCACAAAGGATGGTCAAAAGGAACGGGCGTAAATTCGAGGGTCAAGAAGGGCGTTTTTAACACATCCTTCCAATTATCCGTTTTTGGTAGCTGTGCTTCGTAATTTAGGTACGGAACCAAAACTGTGCGTTTGAGCGTAGGCAACTGACTGATGAGCTGTCGCATAGCTGGAAGCTTATCAAAGCCTTTTCCGTTGTACGTATAGCCATCGGCGACAATCAGCACTTTGGGTTCAATCTGTTGAAAACGGTCTAAAATCCCGGTCGTTCCGAAATCTGGCGAACAACTCGACCAAACCGCTCCGAGCGAATTGGCCGCTAAAAAAGCCACAACTGCCTGCGGGCCATTGGGTAACACTCCCACCACTCTATCGCCCGCAATTACGCCCGATTGACGCAAATAAGCCGCCACTGCACCTACCTGTTTTTCCAGTTCGCGCCAAGAAAGTTCTTTGAGCGGTTCTTGCTCCGATTGATACATAATGGCAGGACGGGCTGGGTTTTTATGGCGGAAAATATGTTCGGCATAATTGACCGTTGCCCCTCTAAACCACTTGGTTCCGATAAAGTCCCTATTTTGTCGAATCAATACTTCAAAATACAGGCTGTGCGATTTTACCTCACAAAATTGCCATACACTTTCCCAAAAATCATCCAAATCAGTGACCGACCAATCCCATAAGTCATGGTAATTTTTGAAGTACAATCCTTTTTTAACAAAAAGCCAATTTTGAAACTTTTTGAGATTGGATTGTTCCATGAACGAACGGGATGGCGTCCATAACGGTTTAACGGGGGCAAGGTCCAGCATTACGTGTGTATAAAAGTTATGAGGATTCGGATGGATTTTTGATTAAACGACCAAAATCATTTTTTTGAGATATATTTAGGTTAAAAAAACATCTTCGCTTAAAATTCAGTACCTTTGTATCGCTGATTATCAGGCAATTTCGTCAAAATCAGCATTTACCAAATAATCGTTTACATAACTTCTTATTTACAGTAGTGATACTGCAAGCCCAATGAAAAAAGATAACAAAACACCGGGCAATACGCCTTTTTACAGCAAGTACAAAAAGGACTCGACCACTTCGTCCGACAAATCTTTTGAAAAGCCTTTTGAAAAAAAATCCCCTCGCGGCCGCAGCGAAAGATCTTTTGACAAGCCTTTTGACCAAAAACGCAGCGGCGACAAACCTGCCTTCAAAAAACCATTTGATAAACCTTTCGACAAAAAAGGAGAGTTCAAACCACGCGGAGAAAGAAGCTTTGACAAGCCTTTCGAAAAACGTGGCCCAGGTTCAGACAAACCGTATGACCGTGAAAAACGGAACTTTGACAAACCTTTTGAAAAGCGCGGTGACCGCCCAGAGCGCGGCGAAAGACCCGCCTTCAAAAAACCATTTGAGAACAAAGGCGATTTTAAACCACGCGGAGAAAGAAGCTTTGATAAGCCTTTCGAAAAACGTGGCCCGGGTTCAGACAAGCCGTATGACCGTGAAAAACGGAACTTCGACAAACCTTTTGAAAAACGCAGCGACCGCCCAGAGCGCAGCGAAAGACCCGCCTTCAAAAAACCATTTGAGAACAGAGGCGATTTTAAACCACGCGGAGAAAGAAACTTCGATAAGCCTTTTGAAAGACGCGATGACCGCAACGAACGCCCTTACGACCGCGAAAAACGGAACTTCGACAAACCTTTTGAAAGACGCGATGATCGTAACGAACGTCCTTATGACCGCGAAAAACGGAATTTCGACAAACCTTTTGAAAGACGCGACGACCGCAACGAGCGACCAGCCTTCAAAAAATCGTTTGATAAGCCTTTTGAAAGAACGCCGCGCGACAACGGAGGTACCTTTGACGGCGAAAAGCGCCCTTTTGATAAACCCAATAAACGTCCGCGTACCAACGAAAAATCGGACGAGAATGAAAGACGTGACCGCGCCCGTGACGCCGAACAGCGTAGGGTAGGAGAATTTAAAGAAGCTCCCCGCTATGATTTCAGTCAGGCAGAACAGCGCTACGCCAAAAAAATTCAGCCCAAAAACGATGATGGTCAAATCCGACTCAACAAATACATCGCCAACGCTGGGCTTTGCTCACGCCGCGAAGCAGATGGATTGATCGAGTCGGGACAAATTACCATCAACGGAAAAGTGATTACCGAAATGGGCCATCAGGTCAATCCCGGTGAAGTAGTCAAATACGGCAACCGCGTGTTGAATCCTGAAAAAATGGTGTATATCCTTGTCAACAAACCCAAAGATTACATCACCACCACCGACGACCCAGAAGGCCGCCATACGGTGATGGAGCTGATTGCGGGGGCTTGCAAGGAGCGCGTCTATCCAGTAGGACGTTTGGACCGTAACACAACTGGATTGTTACTCCTTACCAACGACGGAGAATTGGCCGAAAAGCTGATGCACCCTTCCAACGAAATTCAGAAAATCTACCAAGTAGAATTGGATAAACCCATTACCCAGGAAGATTTTGACAAAATCAAAGCAGGTTTCGATTTGGAAGATGGCCCCATCAAACCTGATGATTTGGCCATCGTTACCCCCGACGCCATGGTAGTGGGTATCGAAATCCACAGCGGCCGCAACCGCATCGTGCGTCGTATTTTTGAAAGCTTGGGCTACGAAGTACTCAAACTAGACCGCACCGTATACGGAGGTTTGACCAAGAAAGAACTTCCACGCGGCAAATGGCGCTTCTTGAACGAGCGCGAAGTGGTTAAATTAAGATATAAATTATAGTCGATTCAATCATCGTTTCAAATCCTCCTCTGCACGTGGCAGAGGAGGATTTTTTTATTGTTTTCATGTCACTTTATTGCGGTTTTTAAGTCATTGTTAAAGAACCCTTTCTTTAACCTACTTTGTCTCATACAATCTTAATCGCCAGTTTTGGTTTCTATCCCGAAACACACGGTATCGCACAAGCCGCCTATCAACAGGCCATGGGACTGCATCGTTTGGGATATAAAATCACGGTAGTCACCCAAGTTTCTGAACAACCGCGCAGCATTCCTTTTGACGTTATCGGATTCCCCCTATCTCCCAGTCGTTTGCCCAAATTTGATGAAATCGAAGTGGGTAAAACCTACCAACAATTTCTGAAGCAATCCAACTTCGACGTTCTTTTTTTTCATGGTTGGGAAAGCTGGGTTTCTGAGTTAGCCCTTCCGATTTTGGACCAAATACGAGGCAAAAAAGTACTGGTAAGCCACGGAACAACGATTCATCTGCGGTATCCAGGCATCAAAGGCTGGCTGCGTTGGCTTCGCAATCGTCCAGCGGCTTGGCAGTTTTCTAGAAAACTCACCGCGTTTGATTATTATGTCTTTTTGAGTAAAAAACAAGATAAACAACGCCTAACCGATTTTATCGAAGCAAAACGACTGGATCTTCATAACTCTAGCATTATTCCTAACGGGGCGCATCCAAGTTTTTTTCAGCAACCTAGCACTGATTTTTGGGATAAATTTGGATTAAATAAAGCCAAAATGCTGCTTTGCGTCGGCAATTTTAGCCGAGAGAAAGGCCAACTTGAACTCATTAAGTGGTTTATTGAGATTTCTCCGAAGGATACGATTTTGGTATTGATTGGCAGTCATTTTAACGATTATTCTAATCAGTTAAAAAAAGCCATCGGTGAACATTTAAACACGCGCATTTTTCTGTTTGAAAAATTATCTCTCGAAGATATTCACGCTGCTTATTGTGCGGCTACCCTATTCGTTTCGGCTACTTTTACCGAAGTCCAACCGTTGGTTTTACTGGACGCAATGGCCGTCGGCCTTCCTTTTTTATGTCGGGATGTAGGAGCCGTATCGACTTTAGAGGGCGGCTTGTGTTTTAAGGATAAGGCTGAGTTTAAGGTATTATTGAAACGACTGTTGAGAAGCCCATTTACGCTGCAAAGCTTCGGCGACAAGGGGAAAACAGCAGCTTTAACCATCTACCATTGGGACTTAATTGCTGAATCTTATCATTCATTGATTCAACACCTATCTTCTGCTCAAAATAATACCCAAAAAAAAACAGAATTCAGGACTAAAAATCAGGCACATTCAGCTTAGTGTATTTCCAAAAAAAAATGATTATTGTAAAACTTAGCGGCGGTTTAGGCAATCAACTTTTCCAATATGCCCTCGGGCGTCAACTATCGATTGTCAACCACACGGATTTGAAAATGGACACGACCAATTTCTCCCAACCCTCTGGTGGAACCACTCGAACCTTTGCATTGGGCTCCTTCAATATTCATGCAGCGCAAGCCAATAAAGACGAAATTAAGCTGCTGGCAGGGGAGCCTAACCGTATTTTCCAACGCGTTCGCCGCAAAATCGGCCTTATGCCGATTCATTATTTCAAAGAACCACATTTCCACTTTTATCAACCCGTTTTATCGCTTCAAGATGGTGTGTATTTGGATGGTTATTGGCAGTCGGAGAAGTATTTTGCAGAAATTGCAGACCGTATTCGTGAAGATTTAAAGCCTGTGGGGTCGTTTTCAAATCAATATGAAACCTTCAAACAGTCCATTAAGCAATCCGTTTCGGTAAGTGTCCATATTCGACGAGGAGATTATACAACGACCTCAAAAGCAAATCGTTATCTAAAACCCTGCGAAGCACTTTATTACCAAACGGCAGTGGAATACTTAACAAAACGGATTTCAAATCTGGTCTTTTTTGTGTTCTCTGACGACATCGAATGGGCAAAAGCCCATATACACTTTGGCTTCCCAATGCAGTATGTCGAAGGAAATTCGGCGCAAGAAGATTTGTTACTTATCGCCTCGTGCCAGCACCATATCATTGCCAACAGCACCTTTAGTTGGTGGGGCGCGTGGCTGAATCCGCACCCTGATAAAATAGTAATCGCTCCGCAGAAATGGTTTTCTACGGAGCGATTTGATACCAAAGATTTATTGCCAGAATCGTGGATTCTTCTCTGAACCCTATACTTTGACTTTGTGTTTGGCCATGTACTTCAAATAGCTGACAATTTCATCCAACTCTTTTTCTGACAAGTGTGTCACGGCGGGCATTTTACACTCATTACGAAAAGAAGTCGGGGCTTTGACAAATTGTTTGATTTGGTCTACCTGCCAATATTCCGTTATACTTTTGGGATAATTGAGTTCAGGGCCCATTTTTCCGCCTACTTTATTGAGCGAGTGGCAAGTCAGGCAGTTTACTTTAAATAATTCAAACCCTTTTACCTGCGTGTCGTCGTCTTTGGGAAACAGCACCGCCAATTCTTTGGAAGCCGCCGATAGACTTATTTTAACCAAATTGTAAGGCCATTTATAAGTCACATCTTTGGCAGGTACATCGGTATAAACTACATAAAACGGGGCTATTTTCATTTCATGGTCGCCTTTTTTGGGGTTTATCCAGTCCTGACCCGCAGGTGCTTCCACATCAGAAATGGCCAAATACGACTTTTTTTGCAGCACTTTCTCCAACGACATCGAAGGATTGTACCCATCTTCGCATTCAAACACAATCTGCGTTTGCTTGAGGTCTAAACGCTTATAAGCAGGAATGAATTTATCCAATACAACTTGCAGGGGAATCGCTTTATACGATTTTGATTTAAAAAACACGGGGTCCTCTTTTACTACCACCGTTTGGGCTTCGGGCAAAGAAGCTTTAACGTCGGGCAAATACACACTTAGCGAATCTTTTTGGAGAGCTAAAACAGCCACACTATCCACCGCCGTTGAATCCGAAGTTTCAGATTGATTATCAGATGTTTGAGAATGAGTACAACTGACAAAAGCAAGCCCTAATCCCAAAGCAGCGAGTACAGTTTTCATTAAAAAATGGGTTTTGGTAGCACAGCGTGACGACAGTTTCTCAAAACTGTCGCTTCGGTTTCTCAAAACTGTCGCTTCGGTTTCTCAAAACCGAAAGCACACAAGGTTTTGAGAAACCGAAGCATTAGGCCCTCAGGCCCAGCAGCACCGTCAACGACGCATTTATTTTATCGTAGAGAAGTCCGTTGCTTTCATGTAAACAGACTCCACCTTGGCGGCAAGTTTTCCGTTTTTCTCCGATTCGTCGCGGGCTTTTACCCAAACAGGGTCAGCACGGAAGGCATCAAATGCTTTTTTACCAGCTTCTTCGCTAGGATGCGCCAAAATGTAAATTAGTGTATCGTCTTTGCCAGTTACCGTCCAGTAAGCGACGTTGGTCATGCCGTGTTTTTTAAACAATTTGAGGGTATGGTCACGAAAACGGGTCAATAAATCGGGCAATTTACCCGTGTTGGTGGTGTAAGTCCGCAACTCAAATACCCGCTCTTTCTTACTCTTAGAAGACTTGATTTTGGGTGAAAAATCGGTTGCGTTCATAAAGATACTTTCTACTTTGGCCACAATTTTTCCGCTTACTTCCGAATCAGATTGTACTTTTTTCCATTCAGGGTCTGAACCGAAAGCCTTCCATGAAGCATCGCGAGCGGCGCGGTCGGGGTACGAAAGAACGTAAACCAGTTTATTTTCTTCGTGCAAAGGCACCCAATATCCCACGTTTGTCATGCCGTGTTTTTCAAATATTTTGGTGGTATGGTCACGAAAACGGGTTAATAAAGCTTCCAATCGGCCCGGGTGGGTGTAATAAATCCGGGTTTCATAGCAGCGGGTATCCTGGGCTGAAGCCGTCAGGCTGGCGGCAAAAAGAAGCATAATGGAAAGAATTTGTTTAAACATAACAGCTTATTGGTTTATTTGCATTTATAAAAGACGCGTCAGGGTGAGTTCTAAGTTAGGCAAAGCAAGTTTTCTCATTATTTTCTTTTTTGTTTTCCTTTTAGGTTGTATGCCCTAGAAAAAACTGCGCCATGTAAAGCGTAAAAAGTGATTCGTAAACCATAAAATCTTCAAAAATGAACGCATTATTTCTCGTCATCTGTGCTGTTTTGTTCAATTTCCAAGACTCCCTAGAAAAACGATTGGAAAAAATGGTGTGGAAAAATCGTGTGGTGGTAGTGTACTGCCCCAAAGCTTCGGATGCCGAATTTAAACTGCAAAAAAAGTGGCTGAGCGAGGTGGGAAAGGACGTTATGGAGCGTGATTTACGCGTGATTGACTGCGTCGAAGCCAATTTATCGGCCGACGATGTCCTTCATTTGAAAGAAAGATTTAAGTACACACCCAACCATTTTTGTTTTTGGTTGATTGGCAAAGATGGCGAAATCAAACTCGTCAGCAACAAGCCCGTCAAGCCTGAACAGCTTTTCGGACTCATTGATTCGATGCCGATGCGACGGGCGGAGAAGGGAAAAAACTAATCCCGCACGCACCGAAAACCAACGGTGGCGTTGCGCTCAAAGCCCTCGGAAACGCGTAATAAAATCTGCTGATGCGTAAGCGGTTGCGGGCCGCCCTGCACGTACCACCAGCTCGACTCGGGCTTAAAATAACTCCCCCCTTTGAGCATGATGTAGCGGTATTGGCCTGCTTGGTATTCATCATTGGTCAGTTGCCAAACCACGCCTTGTACATCTTTTAACCGCACCTGCGGACTGGTCGGTAGGGACTGCGCAGCACCGGCGGACCGGTCTACGGTTTGAAACCTTGCCGACGTTTTTGTTAACGAATCTTTTTCCGTTGCATATTGCCACTCGCGTTCAGTGGGCAAGCGCTTGCCCGCCCATTTTGCGTACGCTCTGGCATCTTCGAGCGACACATACACCACAGGTTTGTTTTCTTCTCCTTTGGGAATTTGCCCGTTTTTCCAGTGCTTCAAAAAGTTGGCGGCATCTTTGGGTTGGTAGCGGGTGGAGGTCAGAAATTTCTTAAAATCGGTGTTAGAAACTAAATTTTTATCAATTGAAAATGCGCTGATTTCGTGTGTTGTCGTGTCCTTTTCGGGATAGGGCAAAAACACCTCGCCGTGCGTAGTGATGTGACGATAGCGGCCTGCAGGGATTTGAAGCTCAGCATTTGCCACTGAAGATATGAGGATATTTCGCTTCGCTGGCAAACTGGTATGCACTGTGTGGCTTATGAGTCGTGGCTGCCCGGGCACCATTTTCACCACGCGTTCGTCCAAAAGTTCATTTTCTTTGTCGAACAATTGAACCACAAACTTACTTTCGTCACTACCCCATTTATCTAACGGATAAACGTGCGTTCCCCGCCCAAATGTTGCCAAAGGTTGCTCAGCATACATTGGATTCCCTTTCCATATTTTTATACTGTTTCCAACGGCAGCAGATACTTTTAAGGCATTCGGCTGTAAATCAACGCTCAGATATTCGGACAACTGTGCAATGGCTCCCACCGCACCTTCATTGTTGGTGCCAAGATAAGATTGAGCAAACGGTGCGGTATCGACCGAAATGTATCTTTTTCCACCTTGCAAAACACTCGTTATTTCCTGATGATTGAACAAATCAATAAAATGCCTTTTGGGTTTTTCAAACACTTCAAACAATGGCCCTTTAAACCCTTCGGGAATTAGGCTGAAAATCGTGTAAAGTGTTTTGGTAGAATCCTGCCATTTATTTACAAAAATTCCATCACGGGTTGTTGGGATAAGCGGCGTGTAATGAGTGTTCAAAAATACCGAGCTGTTTTCCCGCAAAATGCGCGTGGTTTGGCCTAAAAAACGGTAATCTTCTTCGACCCAATCGGGCGTGCCCGCCTGAAAAACGTTCAATTCCGTGCCGTAGCCGTTGAAAAAACTCGTGGCAAATTCTCGACGGATACGCTCTTTAAACTGCTCGGCTACGCGAAAAATCGCAAATTCGGGTTTGATAAATTTATTGAGATTCAACATTGGCGGGTAATACAGCGCATTATGAACGCGCCCCGCCACAATGCCCGGCATATCTTTCGGTATCGCCATGCCTTCGCTGTACATCACCACGCCTTTTTTGACTTGGTCGGCGGCTTCCTGCAATTCTTTACTGCTACTGCCACGCGTATCAAGCACCACACCGTCGGCCTGAGTAGCTGCAATGAGGTCCGAAAGTCCCTTCAAATGCGCTTTGGGATTGTTGGCATCGCGGGTAGATTCGTCCCACGGATTATAACACAAAAACAATTTTGTGCCCTGCAAACGCATCATGTTGCCCATTTTTTTGAGGTTAGGCAAGCCACCCGGTAAGTCGCTGAACAAATCAAATTGATTCCGCTGGTCTAAGCCTAGCGTGGGCCAAGTGGGCCAAATGCCAAGTACATCGTCGCCGCCGTAGAGGGCTTTCCCGCGTTTGATAAAATCGTTGATTCCTTGCCCCCATTTTACCCCCAACGAAAAACGCTGGTCCCAAGCCATCATCAAATGGATGACATAACTCTTACGAATCCACTGTAAATCAGGTCGTTGAAAAAGTGAATTATCAAACTGAGCCACGTCAAATAGCTTTCGTTTTTGGAACATCTGACGTAACCCTTCCTGCCAATCCCCCGTATAGGTTTGCAGCCAAAGATGGTACGTAACGCTCCCTTTGGGGGGCAAAATGGTTTCAAAACGGCGGCGGGTGGCATTTTCCCATTTGACGCGCCGCATCAATGCACACACATTTTTTTCGACCATGTTTACGGCCGAAAATCCCAACTCCCACGCATTATCGGGCAAGATAACGTTGACGGGTGCAAAACCAGGTCGAAACAAATGCGCCCGTGACAACGAATGGTTTCCCAACCCCGTGATGTATACGTGTGATTTAGACTCTCCAAAGGGCACTACATTCCGAAGCCTTAATGTGTCGGCAGACGTATTCGTAAAGGTAATCACCGCATAACCGTACCCGTCGGACGGGTTGATTTGGCAAGTTACACTTAGCTTATTCTCTAAGACAAAATTCAGTTTTTCGTTTTCGGATTGAAAAACCGTGCGCTCAGTCGTGCCGTATTTGTCATTTAAGACGTAAGAAAACAACGGAAGCGATTGATACGCGCGAATGGTAGAATCGCTTGTATTCAACTGCTCAAGGCGTAAAAAACGATTTTCTACAAATGATGGCTGCCATTGAGCAACAGCACAAAAAGGCAAAAAGAGGGCGGTCAGCAATAGTCTCATCAGCAACTTACTTTTTTTGTAAAGATGCATAGAGCGCTCCGTTTACCCATACTTTTTCACAAACTTAAAATGGGTCGGTTCCAAGCCTTTTCTTTCGTAGAAACGATGCGTATCTACCCGTTTTTTATTGGCAGTTACTTCCAGAATTTTGAAATTTTCACGTTCTGCCACGTTCATTAATTCCTGAATCAGCACACTTCCTACGCCTTTGGAGCGGTAATTATCCACGACAAACATTTCCTGAATCTCCCCCACTTTTCCGCAATGATGAAGCAGCCACTGCGCGTGGACACTGGCATAGCCCACACACTTGGCCTCATCAAACGCCATAAAGTAATGACAATCAGGATTTTTGAGATTTCGATTGAAGATTTCCTGAAATGCGTTAAAATCCAATTGCTCTTCTTCCAACGCACAAAGGAAACTGTAGACGGTAATAACGTCGCTTTCGACGGCTCGTTGAATATTAATGGTGGCAGACACAACGGTAAAATAAAAGTGAATCAATCATTACATCAAAACTCTTGCATCAGGTCAGACTCATACACCAGCGTTCCTTTGACGTTGCTGGAGGTAATGGAAACCATCGCTTCTGCCACCTTATCTGCGTCAATAGCTCGGTATTTGACGGGGATGATGAATTGAAACAGTTTTGAGAGCAACTCACCTACTTTTTCGCCAAAACGGCGCTCCTGACGCGCGCCTACCAATAACGAAGGACGGAAAATGAGCAGCGTTTCATAACCCAATTTCCGGAGCGATTCCTCCACTTTTCCTTTGACCTGATTGTAATAAAACAACGAAGTATAATCTGCACCCATGGCCGTAATGATGGCAAAACGCTTCGCCCCATTGGCCAAGGCTATTTTTGCGACTTCAATGGGATAGGTATAGTCTACCAGATAAAAAGCATCTTTCGACCCTGCCTTTTTCATGGTGGTCCCGAGGCAACAAAAAATATCATCTGCCTTAACAAGTGCCGCATCTGGATGGTCAAAATCAAAAATGATACTTTCCAATTTGGGATGGCTACCCGTAAAAGGCTTACGTGTCAGCACTTTCACATGACTGTATTTTTCAGAAGCCAATAGCTTTGCTACCACTTTCTCTCCTACCAAACCTGTAGCCCCAATTACTAATGCACTACGTTTTTCGGAGGTCATCATTATATAAATGTTTAGGCATTCTTGACGATAATTAGGCTGTATATTGACCGACTTTTACTAATGCTATTTATTATTTATTCATGTCGATTATCTAAATTCTTTGCGTTTATATTTTATCTCAATGGTAACAATTGAAGTAAAATGCAAAAAAAAAGGGAGTTGTAAAAGCTTCCCCCCAATAAATTATTAAACGGTGCATCACCTAGAAGTCAAATTCCAGCACTTCTTCGTCATTCAGTAAAAGCTTGGTCAGTTTGTCGTGTTTGCGCTCTGGCCCCTGAATCGCCCACGTCCCACTGATGGTATTACCAATCCGATTTTGCACCCCACGTTTGGCATCTAACCCCAATTCTTTAAAAAGGCTTTCGTAATTTTTCAACGTTTTTTGTTGATACTTACAAACGATACGATAGTTACGAAGTTGATTATGACGGTTTATGATGTCTTGAATCGGAACGAGTGCGTACAACACAAAAAGTACCAATATAGACGAAGCCAAGGCAATTTCATAATAACCGATGCCCACGCACATCCCCAACGCCGCCGTAGCCCAAGCCGTGGCGGCCGTTGTAATGCCCGAAACACGGTTACTCTCCCGGAAGATAATGCCGCCGCCGATAAAGCCGATGCCCGTCACAATGTTGGAGGCTATCCGCCCCGCATCCCCACCCAATTTGGTTGAAATGACCGTAAAAAGCGTCGAACCAATGGCAATCAACATCATTGTTCGCAGCCCCGCCGATTTGCTATGGTATTCACGTTCTAGCCCAATCAGCGCGCCTAACCCCGCCGCAATTAATAGTCTTATAATATCTTCTGTAAAAAGAAAGCTCATTTTTATCCGAGGTTGTCCCTCATAATCAGTTATTTACTCCTTAAATCATTATCAACTTCAATCTATTGATTCATTAATTCTTCAATTTCCTCGGCTTCAATGGGTATGTGTGCCATCAGGTCAACGTTTCCGTCGGCAGTAATCAAAATATTGTTTTCGAGCCGAATCCCCAATCCCTCCTCTTTGATATAAATACCGGGTTCACACGTAAAAACCATGCCGGGGGCAAAAGCACGGTAGCGACTCCCCACATCGTGAACATCCAACCCCAACAAATGGGACGTCCCGTGCATAAAATATTTTTTGTACGCTGGCCAATCGGGATCCTGTTTTTCAATGTCCTGTTTGGTCAACAACCCCAAGCCCAACAACTCACTTTCCATGATTTTGGCCACTTCAGCCTGATACGCATCGGGGATTGTACCCGTCACGAGCATCCCCCGCGCGGCTTTCATTACCCGCAATACCGCATCGTATACCTCCCGCTGACGCGGCGTAAAACGACCATTAACGGGAATGGAACGCGTCAAGTCGGCATTGTAATTGGCGTACTCGGCCGCTACATCCAACAGCAAAATATCTCCCGCTTGGCACTGTCGATTGTTTTCAATGTAATGCAGCACGCACGCATTTTTTCCCGACGCAATGATGGGACTGTACGCAAAGCCTTTGGAACGCTTTCGGGTAAATTCGTGAATAAACTCGGCCTCAATCTCGTACTCCCACACCTCAGGTTTGACAAAATTCAAGACCCTTAAAAACCCATCGCGGGTAATGTCAATGGCTTTTTGAAGTTGATTAATCTCCTGCGGTTGCTTCACAGCGCGCAAATAATAGGTCAGCGGTGCCAACCGTTCCAATCGGTGCAAAGGGTATCTTTCCTTAAAATCTCGAATGTAGCGCGCATCCCGCGTTTGGACTTGCGCGTCGCCTCGGGCGTGCTCATTGGTGTTGAGGTACACATTGTCGGCCTCAAAAATCAACTGACTAAATATCAATTCAAACTGATGAGTCCAATAAATCCGCTGAATACCCGACACTTGCGTTGCCTGTGCTTTGGTCAGTTTTTCACCTTCCCACACTGCAATAAGCTCATTTGTTTCGCGCAAAAAAAGCAATTCTCGAAATTTAGGATCGGGATGATCGGGAAATAATACCAGAAGGGTTTCTTCTTGATCAATTCCTGACAGATAAAACAAATCGGAATTTTGCTTAAAACCCATGGTTCCGTCGGCATTGGTCGGCATGGGGTCATTGGCATTCAGTATCACCAAGCTCTTGGGCTTCAACAGCTTATAAAGAAGTTGGCGATTTTGAATGTATAGCTGAACATCTATCGGTTCGTAACGCATTCTTTTATAGCTTATTTCCTCTGTGCCCCTCCGTTTCTCTGCGGTTAAACTTCTTGAAACCACGGAGAAATGGAGGGGCACAGAGGATAAAATTTAACACCTTAACCCTTCAATTTCGGCGATTGTTTTGGGAATGGGCTCACCAATCAATTTTGCACCGTCGGCCGTAATCACGTAATTGTCCTCAATCCGCACCCCGCCAAAATCAAAATAGGATTTCAGCTTATCGTACTTGATGAACTCTTTAAATTTTCCTTGGCTTTCCCACAATTGAATCAGTTCTGGAATAAAATACGTACCTGGTTCAATCGTCAACGCAAATCCCACCTCTAGTTCTTTGGCCAATCGTAAAGACTTCAAACCGAGCAAATTGCTGCGTTCTAGTCCCTCACGGTAACCTATATAGTTTTCGCCCAGATTCTCCATATCATGAACATCCATCCCAATCATGTGCCCAACGCCATGGGGCATAAAAAGGGCCGGAACGCCCAACGCCACCATTTCGTCCACATCTCCTTCGAGCAAACCAAGGTTTTTTAAACCCTCAGTCACCGTCCGCCACGAAATCAAATGACAATCAAGGTACTTCACACCCGGACGCAACGCATTGATAACGTTCATGTTGGCGTCCAGTACAATCTGATAAATTTCTTTTTGTTTTTCGGTAAATGTTTTGTCAACGGGCCACGTACGCGTAATGTCTCCTGCGTAATAAGTGGCCGTTTCGGCTCCAAAATCCCCCAATACAAGTCGGCCACTTTCGAGGCGATTGCCATGATAATGATTGTGGAGCGTTTGCCCATCTACCGACAAAATAATGGGGTACGCCAAGTCCCCGCCCCCACTCCGCGCCGTGCCATGAACCGTGCCCACTACTTCGTATTCGTATTTGCCCATGCGGGTAGCGCGAATCGCATTTAGGTGCATCTGCCCCGAAATATTGACGGCTTTATCCATTTCAATGATTTCATGATCCGTTTTATACGAACGTTGGTTGATGACCGCCATAATAAACGCCATTGACGCTTTTTGAGGAATTTCGGCCAGTGACCAGCCCGTCCAGTGATGAAGTTTCAGGGTATGCTCAGGGCGATAGGGCGGCAGAAAATGCACGGCCCGGCCCGCGCTAAGCGCCCCCTTGAGGGTGGCTTCAAGGGCAGATTTCGGAAGCGTTTTGGCCACGCCTACCCGCCCTGCCTGTTCTTGTAAAGTAGGCTGCGGCCCCGCCCAAATCACATCATCCATCGTAATTTCATCCCCCACAATCCATTCCTCGCCCGAGTCAGCGTCGATAATGGCCGCCAGTCCTACTTTATCCAGTCCAAAGTAGTACAGAAAAGTGCTGTCTTGTCGAAAATGATAGGTATTATCGGTATAATTCATTCCCGATTCTTCATTTCCTAAAAATAATAAAAGACCGTTGGAAACCTGATTTTTGAGTTTAGCGCGGCGCGAAGCGTAGGTATTTGTTGAAAACATTTGTATTCTTTTATGAAAAATTTGTGAACTTTGTGTGATTTTTTAGCAATTTTAGGGAATCATACGTTTTCTTAACTTACTTAAGATGAAAAAAATTGGAACGACGATAGCGGCGGTGGCGATGCTGTCTTTTTCATTCGGCTGTTTGGCGCAGACAAAATACTGGATTTTTCTGAAAGATAAAAATACGACCGATGCGCCAGCAATTTCACCAAAAACGCTGCAAAATCGTCTCCAACAAGGGCTTTCTTTATTTGATGAAACGGATTTGCCCGTAAAGAAAGAATATCTGCAACAGCTACAAACAACTGACTGTCAACCAATAAACACTTCCCGATGGTTTAATGCCGTTTCGGCTCGCCTTACTGCTGAGCAATTGCAAGCCGTTCAGTCGCTTCCTTTTGTCAGTAAAGTCCAACCCATCAACGGCCAATTTTACATTGCCCAAACCCAGCCCAATCGCCGCTCTGCGATGGCACCCGTCATGACGCAGGTACAAGCCGACGAATTTAAAAAAGCGGGTTTGAACGGAAAAGGAATCACCATCGGCGTCATTGACGCGGGATTTCTGGAAGCTCCCACCAATAATCTCCTAAAACACATTTTTGACCGCAAAGCCATCTTGGATAAACGTGACTATGTTAACCCACCGTTAACGTATTCTGATAAATTTTACACCACCGCCGAAACCTTCTCTGACTTTCACGGAACAGAAGTGATGAGCGCTATTTCGGGGGCCAATCGCTCCGAAAGCGCACAAAACGGCTTAGCGACCGAATCACAGTTTTACCTTGCCCGCACCGACCACGGAACCCGCGAATTTCGCGGCGAGGAAGACAATTGGGTAGCCGCAATGGAGTGGATGGACAGCCTTGGCGTACGTTTGATTAATACCTCATTGGGCTACGCCCAAGGGTTTACCGACCCCAACGAGAATTATCAAATCAACCAAATGGATGGCAAAACGAGCATCATCAGTCAAGCAGCGCAATTGGCGGCCGACAAAAAAGGTATCTTGGTAATTGTATCCGCTGGCAATGAAGGCGACGACCCAAGCTGGCGCATCATTTCCACTCCCGCCGACGCGCAAGGTGTGTTGGCCATCGGCGCTACCAATCAGCGGTATTGGAACCGCATCGGTTACAGCAGCATCGGTCCTGAGTTTTTGCCTTATCTAAAGCCCAATGTTTCCTGCTTTTCGTTATACGGCACGTCATTGTCAGCACCCGTTATTACGGGCTTTGCGGCGTGTTTGATGCAGGCCAATCCAACATTGACCAACAAACAACTCATCAATCTCATTGAGAAATCGGCCCATTTGTATCCCTACGGAAATAATTTTGTCGGTTACGGAGTCCCGTTGGCTTCTCGGGCATTGGCGTTGCTCCAAAATCCCGCCGAATCTGGCACCACTTACGCGCGGGAAATAAAAGCATCTGGCACATCGCACACCCTCAAACTGCCCGGAACCAGTGATATGATTTCTGTTTTCCACAAAAAGAGTTCAATGCACGTACTTACGCAGGAGGTAGTACGCCTCCGCGATGGCCAACTGACGATTCAACGGCAGGAAGGTGAAACTCACACCACCATTGACCTAAAAAGCGAAGTTATTGAGGTGGTTTGGGAATAATTCGTCTGGTTTATAACGTACAAAATCCCTCTTTCGGCAGTCTTACCGAAAGAGGGATTTTTAGTTTTTGCGATACTTGAGCCTAATCTTTCGACAAAGTAAACATCGGACGGTCGGTTCTTGACCATTCACTCCACGAACCCACGTAGAGTTTAGGAATCTCCATTTCAGCGTAGGCCAGGGCAAGCAACGTATGACAGGCGGTCACGCCCGAACCGCAATGAACGATGACATGTTGGGTATCTCTTCCATTCAAGGCTTCTGTGTATTTTTCTTTCAGTTCGGCAGGTGAAAGAAAAAATCCATTCGCATCCAAATTGCTCGTAAAAGGAATATTGGCCGCACCTGGAATGTGCCCCGCAATCAAATCAATGGGTTCAACTTTTCCGTCAAAACGGTCTTTATCGCGCACATCAATCACCAGATATTCAGCATCATTGGCTACTTTTTCCACTTCGTTGATGTCCGACAACGGCAACATCCATTGCAGTGTTTCATAGGTTTTTTCGGGAATAGCAGGCGTTTCTTCTCCTGAACTGACGGGAAAACCAGCGTTTAATGCAGCATCCAACCCGCCGTCGAGCACTTGTACATTTTCGTGGCCGATGGCTTTTAGCATCCACCAAAAACGAGCGGCGGCATTTCCCCCGTTTTTGTCATCGTACACTACAACGTGCGTGTCGGGCCCGATGCCAAGTTGGGTCAACACCTGCGCAAATTGTGTAAGGTCGGGCAATGGATGACGGCCTCCGTTTGAGGCATCTGCTGGCACATTGGCCAATTGTTTTTCTAAATCAACAAACAATGCTCCCTCTAAATGGCTGGTGGCGTATCTATCTTTTGCCCCCGCCCCCGCCCGGGCGTCCACAATAAGCGGTCTTTTTCCTTGCGCTGACGCGACCAATTCGGATGGCTTACTAATCGGAGATAACTTTTGTGGCATATCGTTCAGACGTTTGGGTTAATTCATAATGTAAACGCAAGTTAGGTACTGACTTTTGAATAAAAAAGAGGCCATTTAGGGTTAAAGTGTATTTTTTTAGGCTTGCGCAATTCACACAAGCTCCCCAACTTACTCCTTCGGAGGCTTAAAACTTTTTTCTTATTTTCAGTTCGCGGTGAGAATCAGCTCATTTTACGCTTTTGAAATAAACCTTCATCCAACATATGAGCCACCTACTGAATCGCCGTCGTTTTTTAAAACAAAGCAGTGCCGCCGCCCTCAGCCTTCCATTTCTGACGGGTTTTACGCGTAAAGTAGCCCCCAGCGACCGACTGCGGGTAGCTCACATCGGATTGGGTGGCATGGGAACGCAACACCTGAAATGGTTTGCGGGGTTGCCAGAAGTAGAAGTAGCGGCGCTGTGCGACTTGGACGAAACGCATTTAGCCGCCGCTCAAAAAACCTTATTGGGTTTACAACCCGACACAAAAGTCCAATTATACAGCGATTTTCGTCGAATTTTAGAACGCAAAGACATTGACGCTATCACCTGCGCAACGCCCGACCATTGGCACGCCCAAGTAGCGATATTGGCGTTTGAAGCGGGAAAAGATGTGTACGGCGAGAAACCCCTGTCGTACAGCGTGCGTGAAGGACAAAAAATGCTTAAATCGCTCAAACGCCACGACCGAATTTTTCAGTTAGGCACCCAAATCCACGCGGGTGACAACTACCACCGCGTCGTTGAAATCATTCGTTCTGGTGCCATTGGCAATGTTCATACCGTGCGACTTTGGAAACCCGGAGCGCCGCCCGTACTTGGACCAGCCAACTATCAAGAACCACCCTCTACGCTCAATTGGGATTTCTGGCTCGGGCCAGCCCCTTATTCAAAATACACGCCTGAGCGGTGTCATTTCAATTATCGCTATTTTCTGGATTATTCAGGAGGGGTGTATCAGGATTTTTGGAGTCACATTGCCGATGTGGTCTGGTGGGCCATCAATCCCCAAAATCTTACTACCGTCAGCGCCAAAGGAGAAGTTGGGGAGGGCATTGGCAACACTCCCAAATGGATTGATGTTGATTATCAGTTCGACAATCTCAAAATTCACTGGACTACTACGCCGCCCAACGTGCTGGGAGCAGCCAATCGGGGCATTGGTGCTTATTTTGAAGGGGAGAAAGGCACACTTCTGTGTGATTATAATACCCGCGAAATTAACATCGGCGGAATGCTCATGAACGATGTTGAAACCGTTCCCCTCAGCATTCAGCGGTCACCTGGGCATCAACAAAATTTTGTAAACGCGGTCAAGACCCGTACGCAGCCCGAATCAAACCTTGAATACGCCCGTCAAATGACACTACCTATGCACCTTGGACTTATTTCGTGGCGTCTGGGGCGGGAGTTACACTGGAACGCAAAAAAGGAAAAATTCCGTCATGACGGCGAAGCCAATGATTTATTGTCACGCGACTATCGAAAAGGCTGGGACTGGATATAAAATAAGCCAAGTTATAGGCGTGTCAGAAATGAAGGAAGCCGAATTGGAAAGAGAAAAATCTAGGAGAGAAAACGGAAGATTTGATATAATGCAAAAGCCGCTGGTAGACCAACGGCTTTTTTCTTTTTTATGCAATTATAGTTAAAACGACGAAGCAAATAAAAAAGTTTAGCCCTTGAAAAATAATCGAATAGTTTTTCATAAAATTGCGAAAACTTGATTCAACTCAAATTTTTGACAAAAAATCACGGAAAATGCTCCAACAAACCATTTACGAAGTGCGCATCACCTACATCGGTTCGCTCAATAATTTACGCCAGCGCGAACCGTTTGTTACCTATTTTTCAAATCTGAAGAAAACCATTGAAAATATATCGTCGCAATTAGCCCTTAATGGTTGGCCGCTCAAAATCAATTATTCAGCGGTATATCGGAGTTTGCATGCCAAAGGAAAATACACCTGCGATTTCGACGTGGCGGGACATAAAGTATTCAAAATAACCATTACGCCCTATACATTAAACCCCACACTGACTACCTTGGGCATCGACGAAATGCCCACCGTAAAATCAAGTTAAATGGTTAAGAAACCACGGGCGTCAATCCCATTTTCTGGCCTTCTTCGAGCATAAATGCGTAGGCCGGCTCGAAAACATTGGGGATAATCCCATCCAAAATCGCTTCCCGAACCGCCGTTTTAATGACGCCCACTTCAGCAGAAGGTTTCAGCCCAAAGGCTTCCATGATAACCTCTCCCGTGATGACGGGCTGAAAATTTCGTATTTGGTCGCGGGCTTCGAGGTCGTAGAGTTTTTGTTCAACTTTGTCGAAATTCGACAGATGTTTTTTGACTTTTTCGGGATTTTTGGAAGTTATATCGGCCCGGCAAAGGGTCATCAACGCCTCCAAATCGGCGCCGGCATCAAACAATAACCGCCGCAATGCGGAATCAGAAATAGTCTCTTTCGACAGCGCGATGGGCCGGAGGTGAAGCCGAACGAGTTTTTGAACAAAACGCATGTTTTCGTTCATCGGCAGTTTCATTTGACGAAAAATACGCGGCGTAAAGCGTGCACCCAAATCTTCGTGACCGTGGAAGGTCCAGCCCACTTTTTTATCAAAACGCTTGGTGGCGGGCTTGGCAATATCGTGCATGATGGCCGCCCAACGCAGCCACAGGTCGTCGGTATGTTTGGAAATATTATCCAATACCTGTAATGTATGATAAAAATTATCTTTATGGCCTTTTCCGTCCTGATACTCAGCCCCTTGCAATTCTACAAATTCAGGAAAAATTCGCTTTAAAATACCTGCTTGGTGCAACAGTTTGAACCCATAGGAAGGCACTGCCGACAAAATGATTTTATTAAGTTCGTCGTTGATTCTCTCTTTGGAAATAATATCAATACGCTCGGCAGTTTTAACCAAACCATCAAAGGTATCGGGTTCAATGTCAAAATTCAGCTGAGTCGCAAAACGCACCGCCCGCATCATGCGTAACGGGTCGTCAGAGAAGGTAATTTCGGGGTCAAGCGGTGTGCGAATGAGTTTTCTGCGTAAGTCATTGATGCCGTTGAAGGGGTCAATCAACTCGCCATAGTTGTCAGCATTCAGGCTGATACCCATGGCATTGATGGTAAAATCCCGTCGATTTTGGTCGTCGTGCAGGGTACCGTCCTCCACTATTGGTTTGCGGGATTCTGTACGGTAAGATTCGCGCCGCGCACCCACAAATTCAATGTCTAAATCATCCACCCGTAACTGTGCAGTACCAAAATTCTTATACACATTCACGTGTACGCCAAGCTTTTTGGCAACCGCCTCCGCCAATGCTATACCACTCCCGATTGATACAATGTCGATGTCTTTGGAAGGACGCTTTAAAATCAAATCACGTACGTAACCTCCTATCACATAGGCGTCTACTCCAAGGTCATTGGCAGATTGAGCGACAACGTTAAAAATAGAATGTTTATCTAAGACTTCACTAAAATTCATTCTTCCAAACTTTATAAGCTGCAAAGGTAGCATTTGTCGAACAACAAATTTGCTATTTATACCCATCGTTCACAAACTTTCGACCTGTAATGTGTGTTGCATTAAGTGCAAAGCAGACTATTAAGTAAAATGGAAGAAATCATCAACCGCGTTGCCAAAAGCGGCCTCGTTACGTTAGATTTAGAAGATTATTACCACCTTGGAGAGCGTGTACTGTACGACTTGAAAGAGAATCTCTTCATGGGAATGATTCTGAAAGAAAAGGACTTTCGAGAATTTTTGAAGAGCCACGATTGGGCGCAATACAAGGGTCAAAACGTGGCCATCACCTGTACAGAAGATGCCATCATCCCCACGTGGGCATATATGTTGCTGGCCTTACATCTGGAGCCTCACGCCAACTCGGTGGTTTTTGGAAACCTGAATGACTTAGAAGAAAAGCTTTATTTTGATGCCATCAGCCAAATCAATCCAGAAGACTATCGGGATGCCCGCGTCGTGGTAAAAGGGTGCAGCAAACACCCCGTACCCACGGCGGCGTACGTCGAAATAACCCGCAAATTACAGCCTGTGGCCCAAACACTTATGTTTGGCGAGCCATGCAGCACGGTGCCCCTTTATAAGCGGCCAAAAAATACGCAAGAAGCGGTCAATGCTTAGCCATAAAAAGGTCAGAAAGGCGTTTTTACGACAAATTTTCTGACCTTTTTTATCCAAAAACGTACTGAGAGGCCAGCATCGCCTGTGCCAGTTGTTGCTCGTCGATGGTAATTTTTGCTTCTAACTGATTCAACTCGCTCACGACTAACTCAGTAGCCAAATTTCCCACCAGTTTATCCTCGGCCAACGGGCAACCTCCAAAGCCTCGAACGGCACAATCAATGCGCCTAACGCCCGTTTTGTAGGCAGCTCTTACTTTCTTGGCCACGTGGCTCGATTTAGCGTGAAGATGCGCGCCAAATTCAACATTTGGAAATTTTTTGAGCAAATGTCCGTACAACGTTTTAATGTCATCGGTGGTACTCGTTCCGATGGTGTCCGAAGGGGCGATGATGTTGATACCCATACCCACCAAGCGCTCCGAAAATTGCTCCACCAGCTCGGGGCTGTATGGGTCGCCGTAATGATTGCCGAACCCCATCGAAAGATACACGACCAATTGTTTTTTGGTGTTCAAACACAGGTTTTGAATTTCGCTCACTTCCTCAAACGCTTGCGCAATGGTCTTGTTGGTATTTTTGAGTTGAAAGGTTTCAGAGATCGATAATGGAAAACCTAAATACGTAATCTGCTCAAATACAGCCGCATCCTGCGCCCCTCTTAGATTGGCGACGATGGCAAGCAACTTGGTTTTTGTAGCAGACATATCCAATTTTTCGACGACCTCCGCCGTATCGCGCATCTGCGGAATCGCTTTGGGTGAAACAAAACTGCCAAAATCAAGCGTGTCGAAACCTACCTGCAACAGACGATTTAAGTAATTTATTTTTGTTTCCGTGGGAACAAAATCGGTCAGCCCCTGCATGGCATCCCGTGGACATTCGATGAGTTTCACAGTGTATTGGTAAGTAATGAAAAAATTCAATCAAGGTGTAAAAGCATTTTAGCCTCCGCTGACGGGCGGAATGAGCACGATTTCGTCGTTGGAATGCAACAAGGTCGAATCGTCGGCGTATTCGGTATTGATGGCTACCCGTAGAGACGATAACTTCTGAAAATCAGGAAATTGAGCAATCAAAAACTGCTTCAAATCGGCCACGGTTGCTGAGTCAGACAACTGTACAGACAATTCGAGCTGACCGATTATTTCTTTGGCAATCCCGAAGGACAGTATTTTTAGATTCATTTGGACTAACTAAAATTTGTATAGTTTCTCAACATTTATCCTTTTAAAAACATTCATCGCAACTGCTCCACCACCCGTTTGAGGCTCTCTAAATTGTGGGCGGGCGCGTGCAAATCCAAATGCGGTAGCACCGCTTTAAGCGCCTTCACTTCGGGGCGATAATCAGGTGAACCCGCCAGCGGATTGAGCCAAATAACGCGGCGAGCTTTCCGACGAATACGCTCCATATTCAACGCCAAATCGTCGCCTTCGCCCGTATCCATGCCGTCGCTGATGATGAGCACAATGGTACGAGAATTAAGCTTACGCATGGCGTATTCTTGTACAAACTCGCGCAAAACGGCTCCAATATCAGTCCCCCCCGACCAATGCGGCACGCGTTCAGTCAGATTTTCGAGGGCCTTGGTGTACTCCATTTCCTTTAAATCTTCGGTGATACGGCACAAGCGCGTACTAAACACGAAGGTCTCGATGGATTGGTACAAATTTTGAAACGCAAACATAAACTGCACCCAAAAACGGCTGTAAAGTTCCATGGATTTGCTTACGTCGCAGAGAAGTACCAACCGAATTTTATTGCGGGCAGGACGGCGGTAAAATAAATCAATGATTTCATCCCCTTTCCGAAAGTTGTTGCGCAGTACGCGCCGCAAATCCAACTGCCCACCGCTGCGAGCCGCTTCGTAGCGACGGCTCATGGTTTTGGCCATTCGCTGCACCAACGTCCGGATGATTTTCCGCGCTTCGTACAAATCTTCGTCGGTGTACGAACCAAAATCTTTTTGCGAAAGCGGCTCGCCCAAGCTATACGAGGCCAGCTCCTCCTGCTCGGGCTGACGGTTGCCAGTGAGCCAGTTTTTCAGAGCTTCAAACGACGCTTCACCGTTTTGGTTATTTTTCTTTTTTTTCGATTTGCTCTCTTCGGCGTCTTCTTTTATTTTGGAATCAACGGCTTTGGCGAGTTCTTTCCAATACTTTACATACAACTCGTCAAACTCCCGAAGTTGTTTGCGGTTTTGGGGATAAATACTGCGCAATGCCAGATAAAACTGCACTTCGTCGCCCACGTTGATTTCGGCCAGTGCTTTGAGCGCATCCGCCTCGCGGTCGGGCCCCACGGGAATACCCCTCGCCCGCAAAAAACGGCTAAAGGCCACGATGTGTCCAGAAAGAGAAGTTTGGCGGGCAATAAGGTTATCTCTCATAAATCCACTTGAAAATGTCCTTAGGCAAGTCTTCAAAACGGCCTTCTGTTAAGGCAGGATTCAGTTGATAGGTAATCACATTTTCGGCGTTTTCAAGGTCTTCGCCGAAGAGTTCCCGTTCAAGCGATGACGTGTATTGTTTTTTTACCTGAATTAGCTTACAATCAGTGGGTTTACCCCAACGGTCATTATCGGCCAATACCAGCTGAATCTTGCGCCAATCATCATAAAAATACTCCTGCAACAACGGAATAATCTGGTCTCGCATGGCCTTGCAAAGTTGCTCAAATGTATCAATGTTCATCAAATACGCGTGCCCAATGACGTGGTCACGGTCGTGCAAAAATTCGATGCGTTCGTTGAGCGTGCGCAACAGTCGCCCCAAATCAGTCGTTTCAATAACCCTGCCTTCGAGGAGCGTTTCGTTGGGTTGACGCTCGGCAAAATGAAAGCGTCGGCGCAGGGCCGTATCCAACAGGGCAATGGAACGGTCGGCGGAGTTCATTGTGCCCAAAATGTATAGGTTGGGCGGCACTCCAAAACGCTCCTGCGAATACGGCAACGTGACCCACAGCTCATTTTCTGCCCCCAACCGCTTAGATGGCTCAATGAGCGTGATGAGCTCGCCTAGCACCTTAGAGATATTGGCACGGTTGATTTCATCAATGACCATAAAAACAGGTTCGGCGCGGTCAAATCTCGCTTTTCGGGTTTCGGCCGCATCCGTGATACAACCTTCAAAACTTTGGTAATCGGCTTTTCTGAGCGCCTCCAAACAGGCCTCATAAAACACCCCTTTCCGTACCCGATAGCTGATTTTGTCACCGATGGTCTCGGGGCGAATTCCCTCCACAAACTCCTCATAACTAAAGGATTGATGGAAGGTGATAAATTTGTGTGAATACACTCGACAAAGCTGCTGAACCTCGTAGGTTTTGCCCGTTCCGGGTGGGCCATACAAAACGTAATTAAGGGGAATTTGAGGTTTTTCAACGGGTACATTATACACTTCTTCCGAGTCTTTAAGCGTTGTTTTTCCAGCCGTAATCTCATATCTTTTTTCCGCTAATCCCAACACTTCTGCGTTAAAGGCATCGTCTTCGGCAGCATGATAAACCGCATTATTGTGCAACTCGCGGTGGTTGGTCGATGTCGCAATATGCTTTAAATCCTGCAACGAATCAATCCAGTACTGCACAATACTTTCGTTTTGCCACAAATGCTTATCGGCATATTTAATCACACCCAGTGTATAATCGGAAGTGCTTTTATCCTTAAAAACAATCTTACTATTCATCAACGGAACTTTATTCAAAAGCTCTTTTTTAAACAATAGCCCCACACAAACATTTTCCTTTTTCCCAGAAATCTGCAAACAGGTGTGGTTGTTTAGATTTGCCCTAATTCGGAGGTCTCTTTCACTGATTGTAAAAGCAATCTGAGACGAGTTGGGGGGTAAGTCCAAACTGTCAATCATCTCTTTCAACAACTTAAAAAAACGCCGTATTGCGTCGTATTGATTGATACGACGAATCTGCTTTACCAAAATATCACGCTCGGTGATTATACTGTTCATAATATTAAATCTACTTCCTGAACTTCTCATTCCTCTGCAAATTACAAAACTCCCGTAATTTTGCAGTAAATGCCGCCCAAACACCCAATAACTTTACGCTAGTCAAAGGTAAAATCGGTTTTTATGGCACTAATTTACGTTTTTGGGGATATAACTTATCCTTTTAAAAAGCGTTTAAGTTAGAGAGTAACCCAGTTGCACGTCATTCTTTTGCCATCAATCCCATCCCCGTAAAACATGCCCATTCGATTTCTGTTCTTTTGTCTTTTTCCGCTCGTTTCTTGCGCTCAAACTTTTTCGTATGGCCGATTTGTTGCCCGCAATCACGCCATTGTCTGGACCGAGAAATTTGAAATTAAAGACATGGATGAGCCTATCATCGTTGATGCCGTCAAAGAGCAATTGGGTGAGAAGGAGTACGTTCGTTTTGATACCCTTCAACAACACGAAATTGTGAGCGGATGGCTCATCAATCCTCCCGCTACGACCATTGCCAAAGCCCGATTTAGAGTTGATATTTTGTACGAAGGATACGTAGTGGCCGTCAGCGAAATCGTTGAATCAGCTTCAAATGCTGAAACGCCCCTCGAAAGCTGTCTGTTAAAAAGCGACGGAAGTTTTATCAAAAATATCCCCAAACGAGCTGAAACGTTAGATAACCTTTTGATAAAGCTGTTTGAAATAAAGCAGTGATTCTTCTTTCTCTACATAATTTAAAGAAAGTAATCAATAGGCTGGAAGTCTATCTAAACACTTATGTCTCATTGATTTTAACGAAGCCTAGTTATACCCATTCCCCGGCGAAAAATTCCTAGATAAACCCTTCAATACCAGATTATTTACAATAGTTTTTTTTCTAAAAAAATAGTAATTTTAGTTACACTAAAACCCTACTTAAAATGAAAAAGACATTTATAACGCTGGCTCTGGCAGGGATGTCTATCCACGCGAATGCGCAATCTTCACTCATTCAACCTCAACAATCCATTTTTCTATCAACCACCGTCGGAGGGACCGCATTGACGGGACAAAACAATGCCACCACAGGCGCCTCCACAGGAATCAAAGGAGTCGCAATTTCTACTAGTCACGGCTCAGGAGCAACTGGGGGTGCCAGCGGTGTTTTGGGAATGATTACCCCTACCACCGCGCCAGGCGGCTATTCTGCGGGTGTAAGAGGCTTAAACAACGGGACTGGAGGTACTGGGATTGGAGTCATCGGTTATCAGGCAGGAAGCGGCTGGGGAGTGTATGGAGAAACCCCTTCGGGATTCGGCGTTTATGGTATTACGACGAACAATGCTGCGATTTCAGTGGGGGTTAGAGGAGAAACATTCAGTGCAAATGGTATGGGAGTAGAAGCTAAGTATTCCGGCACGGGTGTAGGCGTTGCCCTAGAAGTAGATAATGGTGCCATAAGGGTTTCGGGCACAAACAAGGCCGCTTTTATCCATACGGCAACCGTCGCTAATAAATTATCGTCCAATGGCACCGATGTTGACCATCCGATGTGTAACGGAGATGCTAATTGTTTTTTATTTGTTACTCAGAAATTAAATCCTTCTGGCATTATTTATAACAATGCATCAATCGGAGTGTATTACAATACAATTCGTAACAAATGGGAAATTTTCAATGAGAACAATGCAGCAATACCCACCAATGCGCAATTCAATGTATTGGTAATCAAACAATAATAGCATTAAACAACCCTCTATATTTTATGCTGAAGCCCAACCTACTTTTGCCAATTTTCTGTTATTTTTGTAAGCATCTTAAATGACTTTTGTAATCTCAACTTATTGCGTATTCGTAATTATTGACTGTTTTGTTTTTCTGCCTTTCTCTTAAACTGTAAGGTTATGCTGTTAGCTTTGATCTTTACCGCCTTAGCAATATGCTTGATTTTTGGAGAATGGCCAGGCCCTCACCGCTTTGACGTATATTCAGAAACCGAATCCCATCAAGAAGCAGAAGTATACATCGAGCGTAAAAGCCGTCTTAGAACCGTTGACACTAACGGAACGTCTGCATTTATGACGGATGACTTAGCGGTGTACTTTTTAAAGCCAGCCCCTGAGGAGATTGAAAAGACCCGCGAGGGTTGGCTTAGAAGCCTTTCGCTTCGCCACGAAAAAGGCGAATTGACCGACAGTGAATTTAGCGAGGAAATCAATAGATGTTTGGACCAAACAGCCTCAAAACCCTAAAAAAACAAGTGAGGTTTGGGCCTAAAAACTACCTATCAATCCAATAGATTTCAATTTACTTCTTTGCCCTCAACGCATAACCGTTACTCTCAAGAATGTAGCGGGTATAGAAGTAGTATCATTCGAAGCGTTTTTGTTTTGACTGTTGAACAAAACTTCTAACTCCTGCTGCAACTCCAACGCTTTTCCATTCTTCTCGGCGGCTTCAAAAGCGTTCATGGTTGGACCATAGTAGTTTTTGAACACGTTTACAAATTCAGCAGGGGTATAAGGAGCGTTAAAAGTAAAAGTATCTTTCAGGAAGGATATATTTTCTTTTGCCACACCCGCATTCCCAAAACGCTCAATCACATGATTTTCTAGCCCCCACAGCATAGGGCTGACAAAACCCTCGGGCGGTGGGGGCGTATAGGCAGAACTAATTTTCAGTATCTGCGCTACCAAAGTAGGATCTCCTGGTATCCAGTTTCCCATCACTATTCTTCCGCCAGGGCGCGTAACACGCACCATTTCCTTGGCTACATCAAATGGCTTTGGGGCAAACATTGCCCCAAATATACTTACGACCAGGTCAAAAGTACCGTCCTTAATTTCGTGCAAATCACTGGCATCCCCTTCCTGAAAGGTACAATTTGTAAGGCCTTGGTTTTTGGCCCGAATGTTTCCCGCCTCAACAAGGTTTCGTGCTATGTCTACCCCCAAAACATTCGCGCCGAGTTTTGCTTCGGGAATCGCGGTGGTGCCATCCCCACAACCAAGATCAAGAACGTTGAGCCCCTTGGAGATTTCCAGATTAGCGACCAATGCTTCACCGCTTTCACGCATAGTTGCAGCAATTCGCGTGAAATCACCCTTTTCCCATAATGCCTTGTTTGGATTCATCCTATTGTGTTTTTAGAAGCGTAAATTATAAATTTGATTGTTTAACCTACTAAAACGCGATTTGCTTGAATCAAAGCAGCGCCCCGTCTTCGTTCAAATAGACAGTTGTAAAACAACATTTTTCATCTACTTTTTTTTCTTCACCGAAGTCGGGTGATGCAGTAACGTCTAAGTTAAGGGATGAAGGGGACACCCCCAAGTAGGGTATAAACAAACTTAGTTAACGGTTGAAAGCCAACCTAGCTAACAGTGATGCTATTCTTTGAAATATCCAACCTGACCAAAACCAGGTGAAGGCTTTGATATTTTTGATACAATTCAGCTAAAACGTGGAAGTACAGAGGCAGGGATTTTAAAGATTTGCTGACATCGGAACTAACAAAATGCAAAAAACCGCTTTACGTTGCCGTAAAGCGGTTTTTTCTGTGACGAAGAGGAGACTCGAACTCCTACAGGCTTACGCCCACTACCACCTCAAAGTAGCGTGTCTACCAATTCCACCACTTCGCCATTTCCCTTGTTTGGGGTTGCAAAAGTAGTTGTATGAAAATTAATTCGCAAGTTTTAAGCCAAAGAAATTAACTTTTCTATTGCCAATTTAATGTTTTCGCGTACTTCCATAATATTTGCATCCATCATATAGCAGGGAGCCGTAATGATTTTCAGGTCTTTATCCACCGCTACCTCGCGCACCGACGCCATTTCGGCTACCTGACCGATGGACGACATTCCCGCCGAAATCGCGGCAATGTCGTACGGAGATGCTTCTTCGGTTGTCCCAACACTCAGGTGGGCATGAATTTCGGTCCCTTCCAGCGCCTTGGCAATCGTGGTTGGGCTCATGCACAAACCCACGATGGGTTTGCCCTGACGCACCAAAGCCACAATTAACGTTTTGACCGACTCCAAGATTGGGCCTGACGGGCCTTCAAAAGCCCATTTAGTGATGTTTTTGGCCGTACCAAATCCGCCAGGCATGACCAACCCATCCAACTCACTAGCATTAACATCTACAATGTCTTTGATATTTCCGCGTGCAATACGGGCCGATTCAATCAGCACATTACGGGTTTCGGGCATTTCTTGCCCAGTCATGTGGTTCAAAACATGATACTGATTTACATTGGGGGCAAAACATACTGCCTCTGCTCCAACTTCTGCAATCGCTAAAAGTGCAAAGACGGATTCATGGATTTCGGAACCGTCAAAAACGCCGTTTCCGTGCAAAAGAACACCAATTTTTTTCATTTCATCACATGGATTTTACGTTCAAATATAGGAGAAGTAATCAATTATTTCCTAGCATAAAAGGCTAAATCAACGAGAGTAGGAAACATGGTGTATCTTTTTAGTGCAATTGGGATAAAAAATAAATATATTGGGATAAAAAATAAAGCAAATAGTCAAAATAACGTAGTTAGGTGTAATGATTATGTCGCTTTTGGAATAAAATAGATGTTTTGAAAAGGATGACACGTATCATCCTTTTCCTGTGAATAAGCAAACCGAATAGGACAACTCAAGGCATTTTTGGAGTTGAAATGTGGGCTGTTTATAGCATTATTAAGTGAAAAGAAGCCAAGTTCGTACAACCATGAAGCCCCCTACCTTGATGCCTGTTACTTTACGCGCTTTTCAACACCCTCTTTTTCTCCTTATAAGCCTTATAATGGGCGTGGGGCTCTTCTGGTCTATCACCCTATTTAACGACTACCGAAGCGGTGCTTCTTCGCTTTTTCAAGGTGGAATTGGCAACTACTTAAAAGTGACATTATTCTTCAACGCCCTGTTTGAAGTCGTGTCTTTCCTGATTTTTATGCAAGTAGCCCCGAGGTATCTTCGTCTGTTCAAAATCACGCACATCAAACTCAACCTTAAAAGTGTGTTGATGTACGAGCTCCTCTTTCTGCCCTGCATTTTAGGCTCTATTGTTATTTTCAGCCCCCTCACCAATGGAATTAGGTATTTATTCCTTTTCTACCCTCATTACTCGTGGGAAACGTATTTTCCAACCTATTTTTTTCAGCAGAATATGTTTATGACGTATTTAAACGTTTTACTACCTTTTGCATATATATACCTGAATTCCAACCTATTGCTGGACTACAATGCGTGGAAGGACAAGAACCTTCAACACACAGACACCCCTGACCAGCCTCTGCAACTGTACATCAAAGCCATTGAAGCCTGGGACGATTTGGGAGAGACCATTCTGTCGTTACAGGACATTATTTATATTGAAGTAGAGTCCAATAACTACTTTGCGTATACAAAAGGCCGAACCTATAACATTCGCAAAAATTTGTCTGAATTGGAAGCCGAACTTAACCCTCAACAGTTTTATCGCATCAATCGCTCGGTGATTTTAAACTTGAGTTTTCTAAAAACCTACACATTTTTAAAAAATGATAAATACATCGTAAGACTTAATGATAGCAAAACGGAGTTTGTGATGCAACGGGCAAGGGTCAAAGAACTCAAAAAGCGCCTAAACGTGTCTAACCCTACATCCTGAAAAAAACCTCGCTAGAGAATGGTTTGTCATTTTTAAGTATTTTTAAAAACTTGCCGTAAATTCGCCCCGATTTCTCTTTTCAAACTACACCTGATACAATGCACTATCTTAAACTTACGTTGGCAATCTTGTGCACAACTACCTTATTTGCCCAAACCAAAAAATCAACTTCATCCCCCGAAAAGCTCGCCCGTCCTAAACTCGTGGTGGGCGTAGTGGTAGACCAAATGCGCTACGACTATTGGTACCGTTATTTTGATAAATACGGCGAAGGCGGTTTTAAGCGCCTCTTACGCGAAGGATTCAACTGCCGCAACCACCATTATCATTATGCCCTTACCGTAACCGCCGCTGGCCATGCCTCGGTGTATACAGGCTCTACGCCCGCCATTCACGGTATCGTAGGCAATGACTGGTACGACCAAAAACTAGGCAAAGGAATGTATTGCGTAGCCGACAGCACCGTTCAATCCGTCGGTACAAGCAACTCGGCGGGCAAAATGTCTCCCAAGAATTTATTGGTCAGCACCATCACCGACCAACTCCGCATCGGCAACAATTTCCAAGGAAAAACCATCGGCGTTGCCATCAAAGACCGGGGCGCGATTCTTCCCGCGGGCCATACCGCCAACGGCGCTTATTGGTTTGACAGCCGCACTGGCAACTGGATTACGAGCACGTTTTACATGAATGATTTGCCACAGTGGGTCAAAGATTATAACGCCAGAAAACGTCCATCAGAACTGATGAAGCAAAACTGGAATACGCTGCTGCCCATCGAACAATACACCGAAAGTACCGCCGACGACAAACCCTACGAAGCAAAAATCGCCGGTGCCAAAAAACCCGTTTTTCCTTACGATTTGGCTGGAATAGCTGGCGACGCCTACGGTATTCTGGCAAGTACGCCGCACGGCAACACCATCACCAAAGAAATTGCGCTTGAAGCCCTCAAAAACGAAAACCTCGGCAAAGGAACGGCCACGGATTTTTTAGCCGTTAGCTTTTCTACCCCCGACTACGTAGGTCATGCTTTCGGCCCTAACTCGGTAGAAGAGCAGGATATTTATCTGCGCCTCGACCGCGACATTGCTGAAATCCTGACCGCACTTGACAAGCAGGTGGGCAAAGGCAACTACCTGTTTTTCATTTCGGCCGACCACGCCGTGATGGATGTGGTAGAACTCTGGAAACAAAACCGCCTGCCCGCAGGTCGCCTCAACATTGGGCAAATGGTAGCCGCCGCCAAGGCCGCATTGAAAGAGAAATTTGGCGAAGGCGATTTTATTACCATCTCCGAAAATTACCAAATCTACCTCAACCACGCCACCTTGGAAGCCAAGAAGCTGGAGGTAGCAGATGTCTGCAAAGTGATTCGTAAAAGACTCCTTGATTTTGACGGAATTGCCGATGTAATCAATTTGCATGATTTAGGTAATGCCAATATCAATGATTATTTGCTCACTTTATACAAAAACGGCAC
Source organism: Runella aurantiaca (assembly GCF_003339505.1). GTDB lineage: Bacteria > Bacteroidota > Bacteroidia > Cytophagales > Spirosomataceae > Runella > Runella aurantiaca. Next base: position 224,169 of record NZ_QPIW01000001.1, on the reverse strand, counting down.
GCACGTAAAGCGCAGCGGCGACATTCAGATGGTTATTGAACCGGGCTGGATGTCGGGCTCATCGACCGCTACCCACGGGGCACCGTACAATTATGACACGCACATTCCGTTGTTGTTTTATGGCTGGGGAATTAAGCCCGGAGAAACCTTTGGGCGGACTTCAGTAGCCGACACCTCCCCAACATTGGCGGCATTACTTAAAATTTTAGAGCCCAGCGGAAACATCGGAAAAGTGATTGAAGATGTCATGAAAAAATAAATCTTCTGACAATCAATTACATCAAATTCCTCCAAAATAGGTTGCTGAATTTAGTTACAGGATATTTTGTTAAAAATTTGACAACAAAAGATTTTTTCCTATCTTTCGAATAAGACCTTACCCATACATTCAGGATATGCAACCAGAATTCGAGGAAAGACAACCAGATTGGCGGGACTCAGTGCAGCGATTTGAGGTAATGCTTAAAAATCACGAACGCCAATTTTTTGATTTAGATGCCTACGAACATATCGTGGAGCATTACATTGGAGAAGGGAACTGGGAACGCGCCCTCCAAGCCTGTGAATTCGGCCTTGAGCACTTCCCTTATTCGCTTGAACTAATGCTTGACAAAGCCCACCTGCTGGCGCAAAATCAACGGTTTGATGAGTCGATTAACCTGCTCGAACGAGCGGCGCTCTTCAACCCTCACGATTTGGATGTACTGTTTATGCAGGGGGGAGTTTACAACATGATGGGCGAATACGAGCAGTCGGTAGAGGTTTATGAACAGATGCTCAATTTCATTGAAGAAGAGGAAAAAGACGATATTTTATTTCAGATTGGCCAAGCATACCAAAACGGTGGCAAATACGAAGAAGCCATCGAAAAGTATAAAAAAGCGCTTGAACACAATCTTGAAAATGAAAATGCGCTTTACGAACTCGCCTTTTGTCTGGAAATCACTGGGCAAATGGAAAATAGCATCGATTATTACAATGAGCTCATTGACCGCGACCCCTATTCTTCCAATGCCTGGTACAACCTCGGCATTGTTTACAGTAAACTCGGCCGCTACGACGAAGCCTTAAACGCTTACGACTACGCCACGGTTATTAAGGAAGATTTTGCATCGGCCTATTTCAACATGGCCAATGCCTACATGAATCTGGAGCGCTTCGAAGAAGCCAAAGAAGCGTATTTACTCACGTTGAAACACGAGCCTCCTTCGGCCGACTTGTATTGTCACTTGGGAGCGAGCTACGAAAAACTCAAAGATTTCGGCAATGCCCTTAGCAATTACCGCGAAGCCCTCAAACTCGACAAAGAGTGGGACGAAGGGTGGTTTGGGGTCAGTGTGTGTTTGGCCGTGGAAGAAAAGTGGATTGAAGCCCTCAACTGTATTCAAAAAGCCATTAAACTCAACGAACACGTTGCGGACTATTGGCTGATTCAAGCCGACTTGGAATATAAAATCGGCAATTTAGTCTCCAGCAATGAGGCCTTTGAGAAAGCGGCTGAACTAGAGCCTGATTTTGAAGATGTGTGGCTCAAATGGTCATTGGTGTTGTTTGACCAAGGGCAATTTGACCGCGCCTACGAAATCATCCAGCAAGGCATCGACGACATCCCCGACAACGCAAGCCTCTACTATCGAGCCACGGCCTATCTCCTGCACGCGGGCGATTATCGGGAAGCAATTCTCAACCTTGAAGTGGCGCTTACCCTTGATTACGAAGCCCACGAGCAACTGTATGATTTCTTTCCAGAACTGGAAAAACAGAAAGCATTATTCAAATTAATTGAACAATACAGAAAATAAGAAAGGGGCTTCCGCCCCTTTCTTATTTTTACTTCAACTCCAATACCCACGCCGTCATGGCGGGTACTTTTAAGGAAGCCAACGACGAAATCGTTTCCTCCGTCAATGCATTTTTTGCCGTGGTAAAGCCCTGCATCCGTTCGGAAAAACGGGCCGTTTCGAGCGTAGCATCCTCCGCGTTTGTATTCATTATCACCATAATGGTCTTCTGCGCGTTGTGACGAAAGTACACGTAAAAGCCGTTTTGGGGAACAAACTGCGTGAATTTACCGCTGTGCAATGCAGGCGTATTTTTGCGGTAGTTGGCCAATTTCTTGACAAAATCAAAGGCTTCATTCTCCCGGGCCGTCCGTCCTGAAGCCACAAATTTATTTTCGGTATCGGTCTTCCATCCTCCCGAAAAATCCCGACGTACTTCGGCATCAGTGGGATTTTTGAAGTTTTTCATCAGAACTTCCGTTCCGTAATAAAAATGCGGAATACCGCGCGTAGTCAGCAACCACGCAACGCCCAACTTATATTTGTTGAAATCCTCCCCGATGACCGAAAAAAAGCGGTCGGTATCGTGGTTCTCCAAAAACGTAACCATTTTGGAAGGGTCATGATAAAGGAAATCCTGCGCCAACGCATGATACACTCGGTTGATGCCACCATCCCAACCAAAAGACTCTTTTAGCCCGTCATTAATGGCCTGAAAGCTGGGAAAATCGCAGGTACCGGGCTGATTACAGGCAAAAGGAAACTTTACATTGTTTCGTACATAATACGACAACGAGGCAGGGTTGGTTACCCAAGTTTCTCCAAAAATCAATAAGTTAGGATATTCATCCATCAACGCCTGATTGCAGCGATTCATGAAAGGCATATCGTTGTACTTATACGTGTCGATGCGCCATCCATCCAACCCAAACTCTTCGGTACTCCAAATGGCGTGTTGAATTAAATAGTTGGCAAAAAAAGGACTTCGTTGGTTCACATCGGGCAAAAAAGGCGTAAACCAGCCATCAGTCAGGTATTTTCGGTCAATGTTGGCACCGTTGGGGTCAGTAATCGCCTGCTCTTTGTGGGTAGTGCCCGTGTAAGAAGGCCACGTATTAAACCAATCTTTGGTGGGAGGGTCGAGGTACATCCAATGGTCTTCCGAAACGTGGTTATAGACCGCATCCTGAATCAGTTTCATGCCGCGCTGATGCAAGGCCGCCGAAAGCTGCTTATAGCCTTCATTACCGCCAAAACGGCGGTCAATTTTATAATGATCGCTGAAATGATAACCGTGGTAAGCCGCCTGTAAATTACCGTGTAATTCCTTTTTGAGTTTGGTATTATTTTCAATAACGGGTGTATTCCACAGCGTGGTTACTCCCAATTCCTGCAAATAATCCAAATGATTTATAATGCCCTGAAAGTCGCCCCCGTGCCGAAGGAAAGGCACGTTTTTGTCGGCTTTGGTGTCGAGCATATCGTCAAAACGGTCGTTTGACTCGTCGCCGTTGGCAAAACGGTCGGGCATGAGCAAATACACAAAATCCGAAGAATTAACCAGAACGGGTTGATGGCGTTTTGTGCTTAAAACGTATTTTTGGGTGGTTTTGGCGCTTCCTTGGGTAAACACCAACGACATGGTTCCGGGTTTTGCCGCTTTGGAAATAGCCAAATCCACAAACAAATAATTGGGATTTTCAACGTTTTGCGTTTTGAGAACACGCACCCCGGGATAGTTGACGCTCACGGTTGCTTTGTGGATGTTTTTGCCGTAAATGAGCAGTTGAACATTCGGGTTTTTCATCCCTATCCACCAATTCGTGGGGTGAATACGCTGAATTTCGAGCGTTTGTGCTACCAACACAGCATTTACTGAAGCCAACAGAAGGCTTACAATCAGGTACTTAGTAAATTTCATCATAGGAAAAGTTATTTTAATTCTCAAAAATAATCAAAAAACTTTCCCATCCATACGCAGCGTCAACGCATACCACTGAAGATGTTAAGATAACGGATAGAGCGCCGTTGAAAACTGCCGCCGGTACTCGCCAGGGCTTTGGTGAGTGAGTTTTCGAAAGGTTCGGTTAAAATGGGATAGATTATTAAATCCGCATTCATAGGCCACCTCGGCCACATTTATGTTTTGCAGAAGCATCACGCGGGCATGGTTGATGCGGTAGTCGTTGACAAATTCTGTAAATGTTTGGTGGGTCATTTTTTTGAAATAGCGACAAAAAGCGGGCAAACTTAGATTGACGGTTTCGGCCACTTCGTTGGGGTTTATATCAGTTTGGAAATGAGTTTCTACAAATGAATAGATTCGGCGCAAACGCTCTGTTTCCTTAGGCGGAACGTCGGGGCTATTGGCTTCCGAATGCAGCAATTCAACGTCGACTGCCAAGGCCATTTCCTGCAATACCCACAGCAATGTCATCATGCGCTCGAATCCCGTTTGCGTAGGCATTTGTTGGATTTTCTCGCCCACTTTTCGCTTGGTATCCATCCCAAAGGCCAATCCCCGTTTTGACTTTTCAAAAAGCAATTGAATGGATTCCATCTCTACGTTTTTCAAAAACTCTTTGCCTAAGAAATCCTCACGAAGTTGAATGACAAACTCCTCAAAATCACTGCTTTGTCCGTAGGCAAAATTTAGATGCGGGATATTGGGACCGATAAAAACCAATTCACCGTCTTCGTAGCGCGACAAATGCCGACCAATCTGCCGACGTCCTTTTCCGGCGGGGATATAAACGATTTCGTATTCAGGATGATGGTGCCAGTATACCCGGCAGCTTTCTTCGTCGGTGGCATGGTAGAGTCGAAAGGAATTTCCGACGGTCGGCTGTATTTTTTCAAATTCTAAACGTGCCATTTTGCTTATTTTGACACATAATTACAAAATAAAGTCAATGGAGTGTTGTAAGTGGCAAACAAAATCGTAGAGTTGAACCGAAAATTGGCCGTAAATTTGTGTCATCATTAACTCATTCATCGATAATGGATGTTTTTGTATCTCAATAGCATCCCATTTCTTATCTATTATGTCGCAACTTGCAGTAATATTTGACATGGACGGCGTCATTGCCGACACCAACCCCACCCACAACGTAGCCTGGCGTAAATTTCTCGACCGTTATGAAATAGTACCCACCGAAGATGACCTTCAAAACCACATGTACGGCAAGCACAACAGCTATATTCTCAATTATTTTTTAAAACGGGAATTAATGGCCGAAGAACTGCTGCAATTGCAATTTGAAAAAGAAGCTTTGTTCAGAGAATTATACACGAGTATTGTTGAACCATTGCCCGGATTGTTGCCATTTTTGGCTGATTTGAAACAAAATGGGGCCAAACTAGGCATTGCAACCTCCGCACCCGTCGAAAACTTGGAAATGATGGTGGGGCAAATCCCGTTGCTAAACGAAGTAATGAGCTCTATGCTTTCCGAAAAGGACGTCACGAAGCATAAACCTAACCCAGAAGTGTACCTCAAAAGTGCCGAAAGACTGGGCGTTTCGCCTTCACAGTGCGTGGTTTTTGAAGATTCTGTTTCGGGCGTCAGCGCAGGGTTAGCCGCTGGGATGAAAGTAATTGGCGTCACCACTTCTCATTCATCCGACGAACTCCCACCGTGCAGCGCTTACATCAACGACTACCTAAACCTGTCGTATTCGACTGTTCTACAATTAATTAACGCAACGTTATAATCTACCGCCATGTACATCGAACACCTAGCGCTTTGGTGCCGTGATTTGGAGCGGATGCGTGCATTTTACGAGTTATATTTTGGGGCGGTTTCCAACGAAAAATACGTAAACACCAAAAAGCAATTTGAGTCTTATTTCCTCTCGTTTGAGCAAGGTCCACGGCTAGAAATCATGCAAATGACTGGTATACCCGCGCATTCAAACGATGTGTATGCGCAATTTACGGGCCTGATTCATTTTGCCGTTTCGGTTGGCAGTGAAGAAAAAGTAAATGAATTCACAGAGCGCCTTCGCAGTGCTGGCTACGAAGTGGTCGGTGAGCCTCGCTGGACGGGAGACGGTTATTACGAAAGCGTCGTATTTGACCCTGAACAAAACAGAATTGAAATTACAAATTGAGTTTATCGAGTTGCTTTCTTTCACCAACGATATAATTGAGTCATAGACGACTAAAGGCACTTAGTTCTCAAAATAAATTACACATTTAAAATAAAGAGTACGGTGTTATCCGTATTTGAGCCTCTTTCAGTTAAAAAATGACAACCCATTTAAAAACCTATTTTACCCACAGCAGGAGTTTAGCCATTGGCGCCATATTTGCGTCGGTGGGATTTTTGTTTGGCAACTGGGTTACTTGGATTCCTTACGTAAAGCAGAAATTTGCCCTGAGCGATGCCCAATTGGGCCTGCTTTTACTAAGTATGCCTCTTGCTTCTACGCTTACCAATCCCCTGTCGGCACTCATTCTCAACCGGTACGGGATGCGTGCAACCACTATTTGGGGACTTACGGCCATGGCACTTGCGTATTCATTGCCCGTCAATGTGCCTTACATCTGGATGACCTCCATCGGATTAGGTTTGATGGGAATCGGCATCGCCTTTACCAATGTAGCCATGAATACCTGCGTTACGTCCATTGAGCGTCAGGATGGCATCTACATTATGTCAACCTCGCACGGGATGTTCAGCGCGGGTGGCATGATTGGCTCGGCACTGGCGAGTATTTTGATGGGGCTTAAAGTCTCCCCTGCACTGCACATTGCGGGCGTATCGGTGCTCATTATCTCGGTTGCGTTTATTGCGCGCCCCATTGTTATGAGTATTCACGAAGAAAAACGCACAACCTCGGAAGCGCCTAAATTCGCGTGGCCCAATCGTATATTAATGGGCATGATTGCCATTTCATTTTGCACCAACGTCACCGAAGGTACCATGGCCGACTGGACCGCCGTGTACATGCGCGATATTGTGAAGTCAAATGACTTTTATATTGGCTGGGGATTTGCCTTTTACGCGTTATTCATGGCCTCGGGTAGATTCATCGGCGATTCACTCATTCCCCGTTACGGAAGTCGAAAAATACTGGTATCGGGCGGAATTTTGGCCGCAATCGGCATCATGATCGCGGTGCTTTTGCCACATACTTTTACCGCCATTCTTGGTTTTGGTATGGTTGGCGCGGGAGTTTCTTGCGGGGCACCTATCCTCTACGGCAGCGCAGCCCGAGTACCCGGAATGGCCAAAGGAGCGGGCCTTGCTGCCATGAATACGTTCAGTTTGGCAGGATTCTTAGCAGGCCCGGCTATCATCGGCTTGGTATCCAGCGCCCTCAATCTTTCCTTTGCCATCGGTTTGGTGGCAATATTAGCACTGATATGGGCTTTTTTATCCAGCCGTTCCAATTTGTATTAATCTCCGTCACAGGCAGAAAGGTTTGATAAACTTTTCTGCTTTTGTTACTTTTGGCCAATCAAAGACTTAACTTTACTCAGGCCGATTTTGCTCACACCTCAACATTTCTCCTTTTCGCTTCCTGTTTGGCGTATTTTATACGACACCCTTCCTAATGAGAAAACCTCCCTACTTTTAATCTTTGAGCTACGCGATAAAAACCAATTAAAATGGGTAGCTTTTGATTGCGAAACAGGGGCGGTTTGTTGGGAACATTCTTTTCCAGAAACCACTTGGTGGACCAGTGCCATCGGCTTTTATTCGGGCATACTTTTGCTTCACGAATATGCAGGCAGCGAGCAGCCCGCTCCAAAAAAACTTATAGCGATAGAGGCGTTAACTGGCCGCCTGGCTTGGGTCTTGGAAGGATGCAAATTTGAACATACCGATGGAACAAACCTCCAAACCTCCAGAATGCGTCCTGAAAGTGCCCCAATTCTGGAAAACAGGGCCCTTAGCACGGGAGAAATCATTGATTTACCTTTTCCTTCAGCCCAAACTATGCCACCACAGTGGCGCGCTCCCGTTACTTACGAAGAAACGAACCCTTATTACGTAACAATAGCTCAATTCATTGAAAAAATAACTGGAAATATCCCTAAAAAAGCGATAAATTATGGTGAAATATCTGGACATTTATTGTTTTTTTACTACTTTTACCCCACTAACGCTGTTTCATTATCCCGGTCTATATTGGTAGTAAATTCGACGAAAACAGTTCTCCTGCACGAAACGATTCTCTCGGACGTGGAGAGCGCCGTTTTCGGCGATTATTTGTATGATAACCACCATATTGTTTTATTAAAAAAAGTTGACGAAATTACCGTAATAAAATTACCCAGACCATGATAAAGCGCGTCGGATTTTGCCTTGTAGTGTTAGGATTATTGTGGGGGAAAACGGCCCACGCAACACCTTCCCGCTCTTCTTTGCCCGATTCTACTGGTAGCGAGACCAAAAACGGTCAGTCTTTTGTGATTCATAAAGTAGACCCCGGACAAACATTGTACGCCGTGATGCGGAAGTACAAAACGACTCTCAAAGCCATCAAGGATGCCAACCCCGGAATGAAAGATAATTTGATAACGGGGCAAGTATTACGCGTACCTTCACAAGCTCGCTCTTCTGCGCCCAAAACGGCCACAAAAGAGCCCGAAAAAGCGCCCGAAAAGGATAAATTAGTTCTTGATTACGAGATAAAACCCAAAACGGAGTCGACCGTAACCATAAAATCAGAAGAGGATAAGCCAAAACCAGAAACCCCTAAGGTGGAGGAAGAAGCCAAACCTGCGGAAGTGGCAGCCGAGAAAAAACCAGAGGATGTAAATAACCCCAAACCTGTCGCAACTGTTTCAAAAACAGGACTTCATAAAGTAGAAGGCGGACAGTCGTTGTACGGAATTGCGGTAAAATATGGCGTTTTGATGGCCGATATTCGTCGCTGGAACGGTCTAACGTCTGACCAACTTCGTTCAGGTCAGGAATTAATTATTGCTGAACAGGCTTTCCAAGAATATTTGAAGAAAAACAAATTGGACTCGGTTAAACTAGCAGATGCGAAGAAGTCAAACGCCGAAAAACCTCCAGTCCCCGTTGTGCGTCCCGAAGACCCCACCAACTCAAACCTCCCCGAACCTAAAATTGCCAATACTGGCAAACGTATTTTGGAAACAGGAGTAGCTGAGGTTTTGGAGGGAATGGATAGCAACAATAAATACCTCGCCCTTCACCGTACGGCGCCCGTTGGCTCGTTGATTCAAGTCAAGAACATGAACAACAGCCAAAGTATTTGGGTGAAAGTGATTGGAAAATTGCCAGACATCAGCGCAAACAACCGAATTATCATCAAACTCTCGGCCCGTGCACAGGAAAAACTTTCTCCCGGCGGTCGACAATTCATTGCTGAAATCAGCTATTTAGCACAGTAACTTCGATTAGCAGAACATAAATGCCTCCCAAGTGAGAACATTTGTCTACTTGGGAGGCATTTATGTTTTTGGTCTAATGAGGTCTTTCAATCCATTATTTTACAGCATATAGCTAGGGTATTATTCAAATATTTTCAGCAGATGGGACACGGTCTTATCAGATAAGCTAAACAACCATCCCGGAAATATCCCTAAAGCAAATGACATAAGCACCAACGGAATCAGCATCCATTTTTCCAATCGGTTCAGGTCTGAAAGAAAAGGCAATTCGGTCGGATTCTTGGCCCAAGGTTTCCCAAAAAACATGCGCTGAAATGTCCAGAGAAAATACGCGGCGGCCAGTATTATCCCCAACGTTCCCAAGGCAGTCAACCACACTGGCAGCCTATCTGACTGAAAACCACCCATCAGCGTAAATAACTCTCCGATAAAGCCCGAAAAGCCTGGCAAACCGAGGGAAGCAAAAAAGGTAATACCCGTGATAATGGTATATAAAGGCATGTATGAAATCAAGCCACGATAGTTGTCAATGAGGCGGTTGTGGGTACGGTCGTACAAGACCCCAACCAATAAAAACAGCAGTGACGAAAGGATTCCGTGGCTCACCATTTGGTATACCGCGCCGTTGAGTCCTTCGGCTGTAAGCGAGGCAATCCCCAACACCACAAAGCCCATGTGCGACACCGAAGAATAGGCAATCATCTTCTTTAAGTCATTTTGAGCTAAGGCATTAAAGCCTCCATAAACAATGGAAATCACCCCCAAAATAGCTAACGTAAAGGCATATTCGGCGGCGGCATCGGGAAAAATGGGATAGGCAATTCGCAGCAAGCCATAGCCTCCGATTTTTAAGAGGACACCCGCCAACACCACCGATACAGGCGTAGGCGCTTCAACGTGCGCATCGGGCAACCAAGTATGCAGCGGAACAATCGGCAGCTTAATGGCAAAACCAATAAATAGCAACCAAAAAGCAAGCATCCGCGAAGGCACCCCCAGTAATGTAATTTCACCGCTCGGGGTGAGGATACTGTCGGGCAAATAATTACGTCCATCGGTCATTAACCGTAAATCAAACGTATGAACCATGGTTTTGGCAAGTTCTGACTCATACGGGTCAATCACCGAAATATAAAGGCCAATCATGACAATCAGAATCAACAGCGAACCAACAAGCGTGTAAAGGAAAAACTTGATGGAAGCGTATTCGCGGCGCGGCCCTCCCCACAATCCAATCAGGAAATACATGGGTAGAAGCATAAATTCAAAAAACAGAAAAAACAAGAAGAAATCGAGCGCCAAAAAGCACCCCATGATGCTCGTAGTCAGCAACAAGTACAACGAATAATAGGCTTTTTCGCGTTTGGCGATTGAAAATGAAGAAAAAACGCCCACCATCATCACCACGGATGAAAGCATAATTAAGGGCAGGCTGATGCCATCAACGCCTAAAATAAAATCGATGGAAACCGTTCCCAAACTTCCCATCGACAGCGTAATCCAGTCGGCTTTTTCCACCATTTGAAAATCGGCAGTTTGGGTTGAAAAAAAGTAATAAACGACGGCTGAAACCACGACTTGACACGCGCAGAAAAAAACGGCAATCCATTTGAAAGCCTCTTTTTGGGAGTTGGGGAGCAATGCAATCACCACCGACCCAACGAGCGGATGAAAAGTAAGAAACGAGAGTAGATGAGGAATCATAATAGTACGTTAGCCAATACCCAAAAGCGATATTTGTTGCCAATGGCCTTAAAAAAACAATAAAATCATTAGTAAAACACCCAAAAGCATTACTACAAAATAGGACTGAACCCGCCCATTTTGCAAATTTCGAATTCTGTTTCCGACAAATCCCGCCAGCCAAGCCAACGCGTTTACAGCGCCATCCACGACCAATTTGTCAAATCGCCCAATGGCATGGGCACCAATCACAGTGACATAACCTACTCCATTGACCATTACATCAATCATCCGTCGGTCCATTCTATACGTCCAATACGCTATTTTCTGTAGAGGTGCAATCAAAAACACATGCCGATCGGTTTCATCAGCGTGTTCATTTAACCATTTTAATCCGTTTCGTATTTTCCCAAACAAAGAAACAAACAGCTTTTCAATCACGTCATGAATTCCTTGCAGCAACGTAATGAGGGAAGGTAATGGCCCCATCGCCGTAGAATAAAAGCCTCCCAAAAGTCCGATGGCAACGACCAAAACAGACAGTATTTCCACCATTCCATGCCCCCTTTCGGCTGCTTCAACAGGAAATATACAAAAGAACCACCCATGCGCAGCATCGGCTGGATTGAATGAAAACCAAATAAAAAAAGACAGGATTGCCAAAAGAATAACGGGCACTTTCATAAAAGAATCCGCATCATGAACGATTTGTTCGTGACGGTATCCTCCTTGGTTTTCGCCGAAGAAAACCTGTTTCCATTGCCTAATAACGTAAAAAGCAGTAAGACCTGCCGAAATTAAGCCCACAACAGGAATGACAAAAGCGATGCCCCCTGTATGTTTGGCCCACTCAAATGCCCCAATCAAAATGGCATCTTTGGAAAGAAATCCTGAAAAAAACGGCAAACCCGCCAGCGCAGCGGCACAAATCGTGTAGGCCCAAAAAGTAACGGGCATTTTTTGTCGAAGCCCGCCCATTTGGCGCGTGTCTTGGGTATGAACGGCATGGATGATTATGCCAGCGCACAAAAACAAGCCAGCCTTAAAAAAAGCATGGGTCAATAAATGAAACAAAGCGGCTTCTTTGGCTCCCACGCCCATTCCCATCACCATCAGGCCCAGTTGAGAAACCGTTGAATACGCCAACAATTTCTTAATATCGGTCTGAAAAATAGCCTTATACGCGCCTAAAAACATGGTTATGGTGCCGATGATGGCCACCACAATCAGAGCATCGGGTGTCAGAAACGGATGAATGCGTCCGAGCAAAAAAATACCAGCGGCCACCATCGTAGCAGCATGAATCAGGGCCGACACGGGCGTTGGGCCCTCCATTGCATCTGGCAACCAATCCGAAAGCGGAAATTGGGCTGATTTGCCAATGGCCCCACAGAATAAACAAACGCCAATGACGGTAAAAAGTATGGAAGAGTCTTCCGAAATAATACCATTTTGATGGGTCAAAACCGACAATTCTGTTGTACCAAATTGCCAAAACACCAACAAAATACCGATTAGAAAGCCCGCATCACCGATACGGTTCAGCAAAAATGCTTTTTTGGCCGCCCAAACCGCCCGTGGTCGCTCATACCAAAAACCAATCAGTAAATAAGAAGAAAGGCCCACCAATTCCCAAAATACGTACATCAGCAACAGACTGCCCGCCAACACAATCCCCAACATTGAAAAAACAAAAAGTTGCAAAAAAGCAAAGTACCTCCAGCGCGCTGGCTCATCGTGCAAATAACTTATTGAGAACAATTGAACTAAAACCGCGACCAAATGCACCACCACCAGCATCATAAGGGTTTGATTATCTACCAAAAAGGAAAGCATGATGGGCTTACCGTTCATAGAAAACCATTCGACCAAGTAAACCTGAGATTGATTGAGTGCTTGATTAAACATCACCAACGAACCACCTAAACCCATAAGAGTGAGGGCAATGCCAATGTATCCGGCCCAATTATTGGCCCGTTTTCGAAAAGAGAACAAACCAATAAAACCAAGAAAAGGGAAGACAAGAAGTAAAATCAAATAAAGAGACATTCGGGTTGAGGCAAAACCTTTTCGGCAAATATCAGGCAAATCGGGTGTTTTTACAAAAAAGGGCGGAAAGGATTACGCCACTAAGCCCGCTTTTATTTAATCCGTAGCTCTTTTGATTCCTTCAACAATCAAATCGGGGTCGCTCCAAGGCACAAAGTGATTCATGTTTTCCTTCCAAATCGTGGTCACTTTCACGTGCGGCAGCTGACGCTTGATAAACTTTGCATTATCTGGTGCCACCAGCACATCCTTTCCCCCTTGCACCACCACTACTGGACAACGAATTTTTCCCCAATGAGGAGACATTTTTTTTAGTTCACTTTCTAAAGGCAACAATTCATCATTGCTGCTTCTGAAAAAAGACGGCATTGCCCAGCGCAACGGCGTGTACCTCAACGGATACCGGTACCAGTTGGAAGGCTCCAATGCGGGGTCGACCGAGCCCGCCACAATGACCAGCGATTTGATAAACTCCGGATACTGAATGGCGGCTTCTGCGATTACGGGGCCGCCGTACGAATGGCCTACTAAAATAACGGGCTGCGATTGACGTTTTAAGATGGGTAATAACGCTTCTGCTTGATTTTTTAATTCATCTTCTGCCCCCTCTGCTTGAGATTCCCCAAAACCGGGCCTATCTACCGCCAATAAATGGTAATGGGCCAATAAAAAGGTATCTTTCAAAAAAGATTTAAAGTTGTCCCAAGAACCTGGAGAACCATGAACAAATAAAATCGGCTGTCGCGATGAATCACCCGCCTCAACATAGTGTAATTCCCGCCCCAATGCCTGATAAAAATGGCGTTTGGGCTGATAAAGGCTTTTCGAAAAATAGCTGTTCATCTCCTTGTCATTCATTCGACCAGTAAGACAAGACGACGCAACCACCGCCAACATGTACAAAGAGCCAACGATGAGGAGTATTTTACGGTATTTCATGGGTATTTTTAATGGGGTTGTCTATGCGATAACTTATTTTTCATTTATTTAGTTAAATATTGAACAAAAGAATAGGGAATTCTCGTACGTATTCCGATGATTTACTGCGGAAAAAAAATACTATCAACGCTTATACTTAGCCTCATTTTGTTAGAAGCAGTGGGGCAGAGAGTTCCATTGGATAGTATTTCAAAAATTCGCATTGATGCTCCCACCGCCAAAGACACCGCGTTCGGCATAAAGGCTAAAAAAGTAGTCCCCAAAACCATCTACAATTTTCTGTTTCGGGATATTTATAACAGTACTACTTCAGGAAATACCATCAGCGAAATTGAAGAAGCCCCCCATAAAGTATTTGAAGGACGCTGGATTCGGAAGATTTATGTACACAGTGCCGATGTGTTTGGTTACAGCGTCTATGATACACTTCGCGGGCCTGACAACTGGCTCGACCGCACGGGCAACCGATTTCATCGCAGTACCCGCGAATGGGTCATCCGAGATAATTTTCTGTTTTTTGAAGAAGGAGACCTCATTGACCCCGAAAAAATCAAGGACAACGAACGCTACTTGCGTCAGCAGGGCATTTTTCATGACGTTCGAATCGTTATTGTTCCTTATAAAAATGCAAAAGACGCCGTCGAAGTCCACGTGTATACCCAAGATATTTGGTCGCTCCTACCCGATGGCTCCGCCTCAGGACTAGATAATTTTTCTATCGGCTTAGAACAGCGTAATTTTCAAGGGCTAGGACATTCATTAAAGAATTCGATTTCTTATAATGCCAACGACCCCCGCCAAAGATGGGAATATACAGGCAGATACCTCATTCCCTCCTACCGAAAAACGTTCATAACGGGTCAGGGAATCCTGAACCTCCAGCGCGACCAAAAACAACTGGGCTTTAAAGTCTTTCGACCTTTTTTGACCCCCGAAATGAAATATGCAGGCTCAATCGAAGCAGGATACAACGATTTACGCCTTTTTGAATTCACCACCGACTCCCTCACGGGGCGTTCGGTCAGGAATTACTTCTGGTCGCAATATGTTTTATTTGACGCGTGGATTGGGCGTTCGTTTAAGATTTTTTTTGGTGACGACCAACTCCGCGAACGCGCTCGATTTGTGGTTGCATTGCGTCATTCTCGCCAAACATTTTACAACCGAGGGAAGGCCGTCACCGACAGTACCAATCAACTTTTCCAGAATACGCGCCCTACCCTATTCAGTTTTGGATTCTCCAACCGCCGCTACAAACGGGATTTGCTCATTTATGGTTTTGGTCGAACAGAAGACGTACCACTGGGCGAAATGGCGGCGTTTATCTATGGCAACGACCCAGCTGAGTTAGGCACCCGAAAGTACGTTGGCCTGAAGTTTTCCAAGGCACGGTACATGAAAGCGGGCTATTTGTACAGTTTGGTTAATCTGGGCACCTATTTTAAAGGCGGAACCACCGAACAGGGGGTGTTCAGCACCGAAAATAATTACTTTACGCCGTTACACAACTTGGGGCAACGTTGGTACGCCCGGCATTTTCTAAATGTAAAATTTGGGTGGGGATTCAATCGCTTCCAAAATGAATATTTTAATATCAGCGGAAATGAAGGGATTCAGGGAATAACCAGCGACGAACTACGGGGCACGCGCAAATTGGTCGTTGGTGTAGAAAGTGTATTTTTTAGCCCTATTAATTTCTTAGGGTTTCGGATGGCGCCCTTCGTATTTTCAAACCTTGGTTGGACTTCATTTAAGGGAGAACACCTTCTTAATGCCCGTCCTTTTCACGGATATGGCATTGGTTTCAGGTTCCGAAACGAAAATCTTACGTTTAACACCTTTCAAGTTCGGCTAAGTATTTATTCAGGCATCCCTGACATTGGACAACCATTTAGGGCTGGTTTTGAGGGAGTTACTCCACTTCGACTCAAAGATTTTGACATTTCCGCTCCCGAAATAATTCCTTTTAGATAATTTTTTTCAATAAATGTATTGACATATAATGTAAATACATTTATATTTGCAGTGTCAAATTTGAAAAAGGGATTTATGTCTATTGAAACCGACATCAAACAGAGTAAGTTCAGAAACGCTTACCACAAAATGGCACTCAACTTGATTTATACGACGAGTTGGTTGAGCAATGGTCAGGCGGCACTCTTGAAACCGTATGATTTAACGACGCAACAGTACAATGTATTGCGCATTTTAAGAGGTCAGCACCCAAATCCAGTCAGAGTAAATGATATTATCGAGCGGATGCTTGACAAAATGTCAAACGCATCACGTTTAGTAGACAAACTCCTGGCCAAAGGATTGGTAAAGCGCACCGAATGCCCGCGTGACCGCCGTGCCGTTGATGTGGTCATTACCGACGATGGTATGAAAATTCTGGCCGAATTGGACGCCATGCAGGGAGATTGGGAAAACACCCTTCTGAACGTTACGGAAGAAGAAGCAAATCTGCTAAGTGACATTTTGGATAAGCTTCGCGGTTCTGTTTAATTTTCTAAAACAGTGCTGTCATTAAAATATTTTATTAAAACTATATAAAATCCATCAACACAAAAGTCTTTTAACTTAATTTTTTAAACTTTTAAATACCACGAAGTAAAATGAAAACGATCAAAATGTTTGCAAGTGTATTAGTAGCCGGTATGATGATGATTAATTCGGCAGTTGCAACTGAAAAGACAGCCTCTAAAAAAGCCGTTTCGTTCAAAGTAGATGCCTCTAAAAGCGTCGTAAAATGGCACGCTAAAAAAGTAACTGGCGAGCACAACGGAACAGTAAACTTAGCTAACGGCGCTTTGACCGTTGATGGTACTAAAATCACCGGAGGTTCTTTTGAAATCGACATGACGAGCATCAAATGTGAAGACCTTACCGATGCTGGGTACAACGCTAAATTGATCACCCACCTTAAGTCTGATGATTTCTTCTCGGCAGAAAAACACCCAAAGGCAACTTTCAAAATCACCAAAGCTGAAGGTTCAGGCGCTAACTATACTTTGACTGGCGACATGACCATCAAAGGAATCACCAAAAGCATCTCTTTCCCTGCTACCGTGAAAGCCGACGCTAAAGGAGTAACCGCTAATGCAAAAATCACGCTTGACCGTACAAAATGGGATATTCGTTATGGTTCAAAATCATTCATCCCTAACATCGGCGACAAAGCTATTTACGACGATTTCGCCATTGATTTGACATTGGCTGCCGTAAAATAATTGCTTCGAAAGCACATTTCGTAACTGTTTAAAACCCCGTTCTTCAATGAGCGGGGTTTTGTTTGTTTCAAACGTACTAATTTTTCAGAATAGGCGTTATTTAATCAAGAAATGCAATCCGCCTTTACCGCTAACTGCACACTTCATGAAAAGCTTATTCTGCCTATTAACAGCCCTTTCAACTTTTACTTACGCTCAAGCCCAAACTTCACCCGAAACGGAGGAAGAAGACGACGATTTTGTATGCCATTATTTCGGTTACAAACAACTCCAAACACCCAAAGAAATTTGCAATTACCTTAGCTTTCGTTCTAATCAGCACGCCGAGCAGGTGGTGGATCAGATTTTGAGGCAAGTAGGTCTGCTGCGAAACTTTGTGGTGGTAGAGTGCCCAAATACCGAAAACTGCTTTGCTACTGTAGTAGACGGGCAGCGGTACATTGTGTATGACGGTGCTTTTATGAAACGCGTCGAGAATGTCACGCAAACCGACTGGTCGGCCATCAGTATTGTGGCCCACGAAATCGGGCATCATTTGCAGGGGCATACCATCGACGGCAAAGGCAGTCGCCCCCAAAAAGAATTGGAAGCAGACCGCTTCTCTGGCTTTGTCATGCAGCGCCTTGGGGCTTCGCTTGAAGAGGCTTTGGTAGCCATCAAAACCCTCGGCGACGATAAGCCTACGTATTCTCACCCCGCCAAGGCAACCCGCGTAGAAGCCATTCGCCAAGGATGGGTGGATGCCGCTGGAATACTATCAAACGCCCCAAAACCGACGGCTTCTGGCCCGCAAGTTTCGAATCGCACTCCGCAGTCTACGGTTCCTGCTACACCTTCCCGCCCCGTGGTAGTTTCACCCGCTCCCGAAGAACCCGAAGATGAAAATGTAGGATGCGTGGCTGGAAATTGTGACAATGGTCTGGGAATTTATGTGCACGAAAGCGGCGAACGATACGAAGGAGACTTTCGGTACGGCAAACGCCACGGGACGGGCGTTCAGTACTATCCAGAAGGTAAAATGAAATACAAGGGCGATTTTCGAACCGACCAACGCACAGGATACGGAGCCTACTATTTTCCCAACGGCGATAAATACGTAGGGTTGTTTCAAAACAACCTTCCCCACGGCAAAGGCACCTACTACTACGCCGATGGCGATCGTTTTGTGGGAATTTACGAAAATGGCAAACGCAACGGCCAAGGCGCTTTTTATCACCGCAACGGACGACGGGAGGCGGGCGTTTATTCGGAAGATGAGCGGGTAAAATAATGTACTGTTTTCTTCCTACGTATTTTCTTAATTTGCGGCAGATTATACGTTCATCATGGATTTTGGGAAAGTAGACGACATTTCAAAAGTTAATTTCAACTTACCACCTGATCACCCTTTTACTGGTCAGGTGCTACCTTCTTTTAAAACATCTGAACCACCACGTTGTTTTGTAGGCCCTCCCATTTGGGCCAACAAAGAATGGGTCGGCAAAATATATCCTACGACGGCAAAGGAAAAAGATTTTTTATACCATTATACACGTCAGTTCAACACCATTGAGCTAAACGTTACACACTATCAAATTCCCTCAGAAACCACGATTCAGCGTTGGATAGACGCGGCGGCTCCTAGTTTTTGTTTTTGTCCCAAATGGCCCCAAACCATCAGTCATGAATACCAACTCAAAGGTTGTGAACACTTGAGTCAGGAGTTTACCTCGTCTGTTTTAGAACTGGGAGAGCATCTTGGTACAACCTTTTTACAGCTTGGGCCTGCTTTTGATACGTCCCAATTTCATACTTTATCGGCTTTTTTGAAGCAACTCCCGCCAAATTTTCCCATCGCGGTTGAGTTTCGCCATCCCGATTGGTTTTCAAATGAATCTATTTGGCAAAAAACCATCGAAATGCTCCAAAAACTGGGCATGGGTACTGTGATGTCGGACGTGGCGGGCCGTCGGGATGTGTTGCACATGAGCCTTACTTCTCCCATCCTGACCCTGCGTTTTGTGGGCAATGAACTGCATCCAACCGATTTTACCCGGGTCGACGCCTGGGTACAACGCCTGAAGGACTGGTACGCCCAAGGCCTCCAAACGGCTTATATTTTTGTCCACTGTGGCGAGAACATCAACGCCCCCGAATTGACCAAGTACTGGATTGAGCAACTTAATCTGCACTGTGGGCTATCGCTTCAACCTCCTCACATCCGCCCCAAAGTAATCCAAGGCTCACTTTTTTAGACAAAACCAAAGCCCGATTCTGCTGTTTACAAAGCCTTTATACGCTTCTGTGCAAAAAAAAGGTTTACATAACGCAACCAGAAACGATTTAAACTCGTAAATGCCTGTACAAACATATTATTACACAAATCAAACTTTTGGGTTAACATGAAACAGACAACCATGAAAAGAGGGCAATTCTTGCGTGAATTAGGGCTTAGCAGCAGTGCACTGATGGCTTTTTATTGCTTAGGTACCACCATGACCGCCTGCTCTTCGGGCAGTGATGCCCCTACTCCCACCCCCACGACCCCGACAACCTCTACCGGTCTGACTGGCAATGCTGATTTGAGTAAAGGGGCGATTAATTTCACCTTAAACTTGACCAGCACCGACTTCGCTACCCTTAAAACAGCAGGTAACTTTGTAACGGTAGGCAGCGTAATCGTAGCCAATGCCAAAGGAAATATGGTTGCCCTGTCAAAAGCCTGTACCCATGAAGGAACAACCGTAGGGTATCGCTCGGCACAAAACGACTTCTTTTGCAGCAATCACGGGTCAGAATTCAGCACAACGGGTGCCGTAGAAATGGGCCCTGCCACCAAAGCTTTGACGGTCTATACGGCCAAGTTGAGCACCGATGGTAATACCTTGACCGTTAGTGCCTAATTCGTTTATTGTAATAGTGCGTTCCCTAAAAACAAGTAAAGACCCTAATTAAATGTGTATGAAAGCACTTGCTTCAGTAGTTGCCGCGTTGTTGTTGATGAGTACAATTGACGTAAAAGCGCAGGAAGATTTAACAAAAATGCTCGAAGAAAACGAGCCCAAAACGACGGATTATACAACGGCCACTTTCAAAGGAACGCGTATCATCAACGGGCATTCTGTGGAAACCGTCAAGAAAAATCACTTGGACTTTATCATTCATCACCGTTTTGACCGTCTGAACTCAGGGGCATACAACCTTTTCGGGCTTGATTATTCAACCATTCGGTTGGGATTTGAATACGGTTTGACCGACAACGTAACGATTGGTTTTGGACGTAGCAGTGTTCAAAAAACCTTTGATTTTTTGGCCAAAGCCAAACTTCTTCGGCAGTCGACGGGCACTCGCAACATGCCCTTCTCGGTAACGGCATTTGCGAGTACAGTCATTGAAACGCTGGATAAAGACCTTTCGACCCAAGACAAAACGTCTTATTGCACTCAACTTTTGATTGCCCGTAAGTTTAGCGAGCGTTTGTCGTTGCAGCTCAATCCCACGTTCTTGTACCGCAATCGCGTGGCGACTGCCGCGCAAGAACGAGCACTTTTTGCGTTAGGATTTGGCGGGAGAATGAAGCTGAACAAACGATTGTCATTGAATGCTGAATATTATTGGGCATTTCGTGAAAAAGACCTCGAAAATGCCCTTGGCGACCCGTACGGAAATTCGCTCGCTATCGGTGTTGACATTGAGACGGGTGGTCACGTGTTTCAACTACACTTCACCAATTCTTCTGGCATGGTCGAAAAGCAATTTATCGGTGATACTTCGGGAAGTTGGGGCAAAGGAGACATTCGCTGGGGTTTCAACGTTTCAAGAACGTTCAGTTTTGACAAACGCGCCAAAGGAATGATGAAATAGCCTTTTTTTCTTTAATGACTGCATTAAACTTACTATGCCATGAAAACAATCATCATCATTTTAGCCGTTTCTTTCGCGTCGTTTGGCTACCTAAATGCCCAGAATCTGTATTCAACAAGCAACGGGGAAACGAGTTTTTTTTCAGAAACACCCGTTGAAAATATTGCGGCAGTTAACAAATTCGGGCAAGCGATTCTGAACACTTCCACCAACGACATTGTGGTGCAGATGAACATGAAACAGTTTGATTTTCCGAACAAACTCATGCAGGAGCATTTCAACGAAAACTACATCGAATCGGCCAAATACCCCAAGGCGGTCTTTAAAGGAAAAATCAACGAAAAGATTGATTTCACCAAAAACGGCACCTACGACATCTCCGCTACTGGCGATTTCAACCTCCACGGGGTGTCTAAACCACGGACATTTAAAGGTAAAATCACCGTTGCTCAGGGTTCAATCGGGCTTACGACAGATTTTGAAGTGGCCTTGACCGAACACAACATTGAAGTACCCAAGGTAGTCTTTATGAAGATTGCCCAGACGATACAAGTGAAGAATAAGTACAGTCTCGCCCCCTACGTTAGTAAAAAATAGGATGTATACAGTGTTTGCAATTCTTGAAAGTACAGTATAGTTTTGGGCGGATATTCTTTGATGAGTGGTAGATATATCTACTGCTCATTTTTTTGTTTCTCTCAATCATCATTTTTCCACTATTATGCAAAAAGTAAAGTTTTCACTCGTTTTAGCAGCCGTTACGCTGATATTGACTTGTGGCTTCGTTCAGAAAAAAGGCAAATGGCAGAGCCTTTTCAACGGTAAGGATTTCAGCGGCTGGCACGCTTTCAACAAGCAGGGACAACCTATTTCTGACAAATGGCAAATTGAAGACGGCGCCATGGTCTTGACTGGCAGAGGCGGCGGCGACCTTGTCACAGATGCTGAGTTCGAGAATTTTGAGTTGGAAATGGAGTGGAAAATCTCCGAAAAAGGCAACAGCGGCGTGATGTGGGGCGTGGTAGAAGATAAAAAATACTGCTGTCCTTACAGTACTGGCCCTGAAATGCAGGTACTCGACGACGCCAAACACCCAGATGCACTCGCTGGCAAAAATGGCAACCACAAAGCGGGTTCGTTATATGACATGATTCCTCCGGCCGATTTCAGCGCAGTAAAACCTGCTGGCGAATGGAATAAAGCTAAAATGAAAATTGACAAAGGCCAAGGCACTTTCTGGTTGAACGGTAAGCAGATGGTAACGTTTCCTACCAAAGGACCCGGCTGGGATGCACTCGTAGCCAACAGCAAATTCAAAACGTGGGAAGGTTTCGCAAAATTTGCGAAAGGAAAAATAGCAATTCAGGACCACGGCGATAAAGTGTGGTTCCGTAATATTCGCGTTCGCGAGTTGTAGGAATTTGACGCGGTAAAAAAAATAAGTCCATCGTTCGTAGTGAAAACTATAAACGATGGACTTATTTTTTATCCCTGAAGTAGCTCTTCCGAAACGCCAATCATGGAGAAACCGCCATCATGGAAGAGATTTTGCATGGTCACCATGCGGGTATAATCAGAAAACATCATCACCACATAATTGGCGCAATCGTCGGCCGAAGCGTTGCCAAGGGGAGACATTTTTTCTGCGAAATCATAAAATTTATCAAAGCCGCCGATTCCTGACCCTGCCGTAGTTTTGGTGGGTGACTGAGAAACGGTATTGACCCGTACATTTTTTGCTTTACCATAACGGTACCCGTAGCTACGGGCAATCGACTCAAGCATCGCTTTTGCCTCCGCCATATCGGTATAAAAAGGAAAAGTCCGTTGGGCTGCCATGTACGACAGGGCCACCACGCTGCCCCACTCATTGATGGCATCCATTTTTTCGGCTACCTGCAAAAATTTATGAAACGATAACGCCGATACATCAATACTTTTCAGAAACCAATCGTAATTCAAATCTCCGTACGGGCGTCCCTTACGGATGTTTGGCGACATACCGATGGAGTGGAGCACAAAGTCTACTTTCCCCCCCAATACATCAATGGATTTGGTGTAAAGGTTTTCGATTTCTTCAATGGAAGTAGCATCTGCGGGGATAATTTCGGCCTCACAGGCATCCGCCAATTTATTAATTTCGCCCATCCGCATTGCAATAGGGGCGTTTGTCAGCGTAAAAGTTGCACCTTCGGCTTTCGCTTTCATTGCTACTTTCCACGCGATTGAGTTTTCATCAAGCGCACCCGAAATGATGCCGCGTTTCCCTTGTAAAATTCCGTTTGCCATTTTTTTGTTTTAGAGTTAGGGGCTAAGAGGTAAAAAGTCAGGCTCAATTCTCTCAATCCTTTCCTCTTTTTTCTTAACCAGAACCAAGCGACAAAGTAACGAATTTTTGCGCAAATAGCCTTCATTTTATCATTCAGGAATATACCCTCTATCCATCAAATCACGGAGTGGGTTGGTTAACAAATAGGTCGTGCCATTTTGTAAAAAATAGGTTTGATCGGCAATGTCCAAAACGTCTCGGTAAAGGTGATCGGTGATTAGAATTCCTTTTTGAGCCTTTTGGGACGTAATCAGCCATTTCAGCTGCTCCACATACATGGGCGAAAGGTGCGAGAAAGGCTCATCCAACAAAACGTATTGAACGGGTGAAAAAAGAATCAATAACGTTTCCCAAAACCGCCTCTCCCCGCCCGACAGCTCACCAAAACGCTTGCTTTTAACCACTTGCCATCTTTCACCGAAGGAATCATCGACCCCAGAATCATACCATTTAAAGGCCTCCTGTACCCGCAGAGAGGGCGGCGTGAGGGGGTGTTGCGGCAAATACCGCACGAGGTGATGCTCCCGATAAGGAAATTCAACGAAACGCCTATCCCAACGCACCGACTTAAATACGGGCTTCAAGGTCCCGAAAATGATTTGCAGTAAGCTTGATTTTCCACAACCATTTCTCCCTAAAATAGCCGTAACCTCGCCCAAAGGCATTTTCAGGTAAATGCTTTGCAGAATTTTTCGTTCGCCATAAGCAAGTTCAATGCTATCGGCCTCCAAACTTTTGAATAATTTCATACGTGAATTAACCAATTGATGAGTGCCAATCCCCCGAAAAACAACAACATATCGAGGCAGAAAGCCCCCACAAAAAGGCGTGGAATGGAATGCCCCATATTTTGGTAAAAAAGATATTTTTGACGCGAAAAAATATGCATAAAATACCAAACAACGCCAAAAGAGGCTAATTTAAGCCAGAAAAGAGGCCCAAATAGCAGCCATAAGTCGTCGCCCAAAGGTACTTGAGCCACCAGCCATCCTCCCCACGAAACGACATTCGTAAAAAACCAAAATTGACGGTAAAAAAGCCAAACAGCGGAAAGCATAAAATTGAATTTTCGGCAAGCTAACAAGCAGTCTGACACGTTGTGAGCGCGTTAAGAAACTTTAAGAATTTTGGTTCCTAAAATTCGTGTAAACATATTCCCTTTCGTAAACCGATACCGCCATTTAACATAAACACCTCCGCCTCGCCCACCAAAACCGTACTTTTGTTTGTTATTCAAGCAACCAAATCAAGTTACCAAGTCGTATCATAAGCAGAAGCAAAAACCACAGGTTCTCTCTGGCTTTACCCCTTTAATCTCAAAATCACTTAATTACCCAATCGTTTATGTGGCAGTTTATTAAATATGTTTTCGCAACCATCGTCGGTTTATTTCTTTTCTCGTTACTGGGCTTCTTTTTGTTTATCGGTTTAGCAGCGGCGCTCGGCTCATCGGAAGAAAAAACCAACGTTGAGAAAAACTCCGTTCTTAAATTAAATTTAAACAATTCCATTCAGGAAGTTTCCATCGACAACCCTTTTGCGGAGCTCACGGGCGGGCAGGGCGATGTCATTGGCCTGCTTGATATTAAATCTGCCTTGGCCAATGCCAAACTCGACCCCAACATCGAGGGCGTTTACTTGGACGTTCAATACCCGATGGTTGGCTGGGCCTCGGCCGAAGAAATTCGCGATGCAATCATTGATTTCAAGAAATCTAAGAAATTTGTGTACGCCTACGGGGAGGTAATGACCGAGAAAGCCTATTACTTGGCATCTGTTGCCGACAAAATATACCTCAACCCCGCCGGAGGAATGGAATGGAACGGACTCAGTGCCGAATATGATTTCTACAAAGGAACCCTTGACAAACTTGAGATAAAGCCGTTGGTGTTTCGGGTAGGTGAATATAAA
This sequence comes from Runella aurantiaca, assembly GCF_003339505.1. Taxonomy (GTDB): domain Bacteria; phylum Bacteroidota; class Bacteroidia; order Cytophagales; family Spirosomataceae; genus Runella; species Runella aurantiaca. Next base: position 199,030 of record NZ_QPIW01000001.1, on the reverse strand, counting down.
AGTGCTGTGGAGCCTTTCTTCCGCGAAAACATGAGCGACGCCAGTAAGTTGCAGAATCAGGTTTTGATTAACGTCATTTTTAATCATGCCGTTGAAAATATTGCAAAATCACGGGGCATTTCTGCCGCCCAGCTCAAAAACTTGGCCGATTCTTTATCCATAGATGCTCCTCAAGATGCCCTCAAGTATAAGCTCATCACCCACGTAGGTTATTATGACGAAGTAGAAGCTTCATTGAAAAATGAACTCAAACTGAAGGAGGACGATAAAATCAAATTTGTTGGCCTTGGCAAATACATCAAAGCCGATAAGCTCATTAAAGACGGGCCATCTGACCGCAGAATTGCGGTCATTATCGGAGAAGGCGCCATCATGTCAGGCAAAAGCACCGACGGAAATATTGGCTCTGAAACCATCATGGAAGAACTTCGCAAAGCACGCAAAGACAAAAAAGTAAAAGCGGTGGTCCTCAGAATCAACTCTCCAGGTGGCAGCGCCCTGGCTTCTGATGTTATGTGGCGCGAAGTGCAACTGACCCGCAAGGAAAAACCCGTGATTGCTTCCATGTCAGACGTAGCAGCCTCTGGGGGCTACTACATGGCAATGGGCTGCGATAAAATTGTAGCTCAACCCAACACGATTACTGGCTCTATCGGTGTGTTCAGCGTGCTGTTCAACTTTGAAGATACCTTCCGCAACAAATTGGGTATTACCTTCGACCGCGTCAACACCAACGCCCACGCCGATTGGCCTTCGGTAACCCGCGACATGACTCCTTTTGAGAACAACCGTCTGCAAAAGAGTACCGAAAACATTTACGCCATTTTTACGCGCAAAGCCGCCGAAGGTCGCAAAATGCCCCTTGCCAAACTTCAAGCCTTGGCTTCTGGTCGGGTTTGGTCGGGTAAGGAAGCCAAAGAAAATGGGTTGATTGACGAATTTGGTGGATTGGACAAAGCCATTCAGGTAGCCGCTAAAGCCGCTAAATTGAAGGAAGGTGACTATCGTATCAAATACCCTGCGGAGAAAAATATGGTAGAGCAGTTCATCAATAAACTCACTGGTAACGCCGAAGAGCAATTGATGCAACAAAAATTAGGTGATTTTGCGCCTTACCTCAAAGTCTTGAAGAAACTACAACAAATGCAAGGAACGCAAGCCCGCCTACCGTATGATATAGTAATCAAATAATCACGCACCGGCTATCACAAAAAAATCCCCCGATTCAGTCTGTCGGGGGATTTTTTTGTGGCCAAAAATAAAAAAGTCCCGCATGAACGGGACTTTGTGGAGCGAAAGACGGGGTTCGAACCCGCGACCTCGACCTTGGCAAGGTCGCGCTCTACCAGCTGAGCTACTTTCGCGTTTTGGTGTTATTGGCAGGCGTATGCCTCAAACGGGTTGCAAACATATTAAACCCAATCTTTTTTTCCAAATATTTAGTCAAAAAAGGTGGAACAAATTCAAAAGTTGTGGAGCAACTTGGATTAAGAATACAACGGAGTGAGTCGCTTTCCGTCTGGTTCGTTACCTGACAGTCCACTCTTTGATGCAGGCCGTTGCCGTTCTGCAAAAACTCGACCTCAACCAACAAATTCCAACTTTTTCCTTTATCGGATATAATCCGAACAAACCGCCAAAGAATCAAAGTTTGTCATTACCCAAGTGAAGGGCCTGCAACACAAAGCCCTTTTAAAATACATTCACGACCGTTGCATTCCAACAACTATACTAATGAAGACATCCGATTTACTCTTTCAAAATTTACTTTTATTGCCCATTCTCTCAGTTGACTCGACCTATCTTCAGGGACAGGGCTTTCTCATAAAACGGTAAAGAGCGGATAATTAGCCATCTTTGAATGATGATTAGCAATACTATTTATCGCATAAGTATGTGGTCAAAAATAATTTGTTCTATTCCCACCCCGTCGCTACGCGACACCCCTCCCAAGAGGGGATTTACGCTCTAATCCCCTCTTGGGAGGGGTGCCCCAACGGGGCGGGGTGGGTCTATTGAATGTATAAAATAATAAAAACTATTTACGATTCAGTACTTAGCTTAAATTACTTACCTAAAAACGCACCGCCAAGGCGCGCATTTCTTCACTTCAAAAGCAACCTTTTCTCACCTATTTGCATCTGCCTCTAAAAACCTTACAGCCACTCTGATGCACTCTCGTCCCGAACGCCGCCACTACCTTGATTGGATACGGGTATTGGCTTTTTTTTTGCTGATTTTTTTTCACTGCGCCATGCCTTTTGTCACTTTCAACTGGGAAGTGAAAAATGCGGAGACCTCTGTCGCGCTAACGCGATTGATTTATTGGCTACATCAATGGCGCCTACCACTGCTGTTTTTTATTTCAGGGGTAGGGATTCACTTTTCCCTAAAAAAACGGTCAGTAGGGATGTTTGCCCTTGAACGAGTAGTACGTTTATTCATTCCTTTGCTGTTTGCCATGTTTTTCATGATTCCCGCGCAGGTGTACATCGAGCGATTGCAGCGGGGGCAGTTTACGGGCAGCTATGCCGCGTTTTATCCCAGCGTTTGGGAGTTTGTACCCTACCCCGACGGAACCCTCACGTGGAGTCATTTATGGTTTGTCGTCTATTTGTTTGTGTTTTGCCTTTTGCTTCTGCCTGTTTTTGCCTTTTTTAAATTAAAAGCAATCAATGCTTTGAAGGAAGAAATAACGAATCGGCTCACGCATCCTTTGGCCGTAGGCGCGTTGGTGATTCCTTTCACGCTGTATTATTTTACCCTGTACCTCGACTATCCCGAGCAGCAGAGCCTACTCGACGATTGGTTTTTGTTTGTGTCTTCGCTTACGTTCGTGGTGTATGGGTATCTTTTGGGAGGAAGCAACGCCTTTTGGCAAACCTGTGAACGTTTCCGTTTTTATTATCTAAGTACGGCGCTCGTCTGCATTGGCATCCTGTTTTACAAGTATTGGTGGACTTTGAGCTTACCCAAAGTAAATGACAGCCGACTGTATATCTACGGGATTCTCAATTCCGTCCACATCTGGACGTTGATTCTGGCAGCAATAGGATTTGCGAAGCACCACCTGAATTTTTCTACACCATTTTTAAAATATACCAATCAGGCCGTGTACCCCTATTACATTCTCCACCAAACGGTGATTGTTGTAGCTGGGTATTTTGTAGTGCAGTGGCCCCTGCCCATTGTTGTTAAACTCACGCTTTTGATTTGCCTTTGCTTTTCAATTGTAGCCGTGCTTTATCATTGGCTGATAAAACCGTTTCTTCTCACCCGAATTTTGTTTGGTTTAAAACCCAAAAAAAGCCTATTTAAAGAAGAATCGGTGGCTAGTTAGAGGTAATAATAAATCCTGAGAAAAGCCATGTCGTGCAGAAAATCAAGCTTATCAATTTCGATTCGAATGATTTTTAGTCCGGTGCGGTCACGCAAATCAGCCATTAATTCTTCACGACGTGCGGCGGAGGTAAGCGAAATTTTGTCGTACATAATTTCCTTGCTGTATTCCCTCGGAAAAACAAAATCACCGTCAAAAAGAAAGGTCAAAAACAGCATCACCGTGGTAAGGATGGCCGTAATTCCGACAGAATTAGCCGAAAGGCCATGAATAAGTCCCAACGCAATGGACAGAAAAAGATAGGTCATATTTCGCATGGTTATACCTTCCGTTCGATAACGTAGCATCGAAAATACCGCAAACAGCCCAAAAGCGGCACCCATCGAAACCTCCACCTTATTAATCAGGTAGGTTACGGAGAAGATTATGAGATTAAAAGCAAAAAAAGAGAAAATAAACTCGCGGTTTCGATAAATGGGATAGTAAATCAGCCACAGCAAAATCGCCATGCTAAACACATCAAGGCCAATTTGAAAAATGAGTTCATGAAGTAAAACATTGGACATATTCTTAACGTTGTTTCAGCTTTTCAACACTTATTAAATTGGTTAATTCTCGTAAGAATCGGTTTGATGGCATTTGCCTTCAATGTAGGCTCTACGCTGGCAAGCCCCAAGCAGTATTTACTTATGCCTCCCTCCCGAATCTCTTTTTCTTTCATCAGGTTCTTGAACAAGCTGACGCTCCCTTTTTCCTGTTGGACGTCCGCAATGACTAGGTTAGGATACGCCACCGATTTTGAACGCCACCGAAACCACACGTTCAAATCAAACGTCACTCTTTCACTTGTTTCTGGATTGACCAGCATCGTGCGGTGGTAATAAACCCATACGGCAGGCTCTAAACTTGACACATCGATTGGTATATTTTGGAGCAGCAACTGTCTTCCATTTCCTGAAATATCTTCCGACAAATCGTCGAGCCGTATACGTTGTATCCGAGTAAAACTTTTATTGTTTCGGGATTTCAGTTCAAAATACTGCTCATTGGTTTCAACTTGTCGACAACTGCGGATTTTGTAGCGGTTCAACTTTCCTGCCAAATGTTGGTAATAAAAAAGGCGCTCTGGGGTATCGAAATAAAGCGTATCGTACTGAAAAAGCCTTTTTCCTTCAAAATGCATCAATTGATAATGCGGCCGAATTTTCTGGATTATCTCTTCCAAATGCGTTTTATCAAAAAGGTACCTAGCGTCTATCCGGTCAATGAACTGGATAGACGCTTTTTTGTCCATTGCAATTCCCCGCAAATCATTGAGTAGAGGTAGGTTCATTTGGCACAGCTCTATGGTTACAAACAAAAAAGGGTACGACAAAAATCGTACCCTTTTCACCTATAAGTATATTTTCAGAGAAAAATATATTCTAAAGCGGCCTAAAATGCATTGAAAGAACTATTTTCAAGCAAAACCAAACTTTAGTTTATGACTTCTTCCTCTTTTTTTCTAACCGTAATCACGAGGGTTTCAGCGCCATCTTCGTGGTCAGCCAAAAGCGTATCGCCTTCGCGCAAATCTCCTTTGAGAATTTCTTCCGCTACGGGATCTTCGAGGTATTTTTGAATAGCGCGGTTGAGCGGACGGGCACCGTACTGTTGGTCGTAGCCTTTTTCTGATAAGAAATCTTTGGCTTTTTCCGTCAGTTCTACCTGATATCCAAGGTTGGTTACGCGATTAAACAATTTACCCAGTGAAATATCAATGATGCGATGGATGTCTTCACGTTGCAACGAGTTAAACACAATCACGTCGTCCAAACGGTTGAGGAATTCAGGCGAGAATGCTTTACGCAATGCACTCTGAATGGTGCTCTTCATTTGGTCATCTGGATTTTCAGATTTTGACTTGGTGGCAAAACCAATGCCCGAACCAAAATCCTTCAGGTCACGTACTCCAATGTTGGAGGTCATGATGATGATGGTGTTACGGAAGTCAACCCGCCGTCCTAGACCATCGGTCAAAATACCGTCGTCCAGCACTTGAAGCAAGATATTGAAGACATCGGGGTGGGCTTTTTCGATTTCGTCCAAAAGCACCACACTGTACGGCTTACGACGGATTTTTTCGGTCAGCTGTCCGCCTTCTTCATAACCCACGTAGCCCGGAGGCGCTCCAATCAGGCGCGACACGCTGAATTTCTCCATGTATTCGCTCATGTCGATGCGAACGAGCGCATCTTCCTTATCAAACAGGTAGGTAGCCAATACCTTCGCCAATTCCGTTTTTCCTACACCCGTTGGACCAAGGAAGATAAACGAACCGATTGGTTTTTTAGGGTCTTTCAATCCTACCCGCGTCCGTTGGATGGCTTTGGTCAGTTTTTCAATCGGCGTATTTTGACCAATCACACGGTTTTTGAGTTCATCACCCATACCGAGCAATTTCTGGCCTTCGTTTTGCGCCACCCGATTCACAGGAATACCCGTCATCATGGCCACTACTTCAGCTACGTTATCGTCCGTAACGGTATAGCGGCGTTTTTTGGTTTCCTCTTCCCACGCAATTTTGGCGCGGTCAAGTTGGTCTAACAATTTCTTCTCACGGTCGCGAAGTTGAGCGGCTTCCTCGTATTTCTGGCTTTTCACCACGAGGTTTTTCTGCTTCTTCACTTCCTCAATCTGTTGTTCCAACACCACAATATCTTCGGGAACGGTGATATTGCTGATGTGTACGCGGGCACCCACTTCGTCCATTACGTCGATGGCTTTGTCGGGCAAGAAGCGGTCGGTAATGTATCTTTCCGACAGTTTCACGGCCTGTGCAATGGCTTCGTCCGTATAGTTTACGTGGTGGTGGTCTTCGTACTTATCTTTGATGTTGTTCAAAATCTCAATGGTCTCTTCCACGCTTGGAGCATCGACCATTACAATCTGAAAACGACGAGCCAAGGCACCATCTTTTTCGATGTACTGACGATATTCGTCGAGCGTAGTGGCTCCAATGCATTGGATGTCGCCCCGGGCTAATGCAGGCTTGAACATATTGGAGGCATCTAGCGAACCAGAAGCGCCACCCGCGCCCACGATGGTGTGCAACTCATCAATGAACAGAATCACCTCTGGCGATTTTTCTAGTTCATTCATGACCGCTTTCATGCGCTCTTCAAACTGCCCGCGATACTTGGTTCCTGCCACAAGTGAGGCCAGATCCAGCGTCACAACGCGCTTGCCGAACAAAACACGCGAAACTTTCTTTTGTACAATTCTTAACGCTAGGCCTTCCGCGATGGCCGTCTTACCAACGCCCGGCTCACCGATGAGTACGGGATTGTTTTTCTTACGGCGGCTCAGTACCTGCGCTACACGTTCAATTTCTTTTTCACGGCCAACAATAGGGTCTAATTTGCCCAATTCTGCCATTTTGGTTAGGTCTCTACCGAAGTTGTCTAATACAGGCGTGCGAGATTTTTCGGTATTTTTGGGGTCTTTGCCTTGCTGAGCACCGCCTCCGAACATACTCCGTTCGTCGTCGTCGTCAGTTTCGGGCCCCGCATGGGGTTTGGTGCCTGATGATTGATACTCTAACATTTCCTTAACGATTTCATAGTTTACATTGAACTTGGCTAAAATCTGCGAGGCCAGGTTGTCGGGGTCACGCAGAATGGACAGTAGCAGGTGCTCCGTACCTATAAGTGGGCTTTTAAAAATTTTTGCTTCTAAGTAGGTGATTTTCAACACCTTTTCAGACTGCCGGGTCAACGGAATATTGGCCAGATTTTTCACGTTGTTGGTTGCCGTCCCTTTCGTAACCTGCTCGATGGTTACGCGAAGTTCGTCCAAAGAAACCCCAAGTTTCTTCAATAAAGCCAACGCTACTCCTTCTCCTTCTCTTATCATTCCCAGAATAAGATGCTCGGTGCCGATATAATCATGACCCAAACGCAAGGCTTCTTCACGGCTGAGTGAAATGACTTCTTTTACGCGGTTTGAAAATTTTGCTTCCATTTAATTATGGTTTCTTCACGGTTGGAATGGAGGAGTATAGCTAGCTTATGTATAAACTTCTTAACGAATAAACCTCCTACTTCGTTCAATTTACGAAAACTGACCGCTTTAAGATGTTTGTGGCCTCCGCTCCCTGACACATCAGCAAGTCAATCACACTCAAATTCGGAACAAATTCTCGCCCGAAGTTTTGTTGATAAACAACGGGAACGTATAAATTGTTGTGCCCGTAGGCCTTTTTGGGATGCACCAACGAAAGTGCGTCAAATTGGCCATTTTCTACCGTGGGTTGGTACGTTTCGGTCAGACGTATTGTCGGCTTTAGTCTCAACAGCCGCAGACAGATTGTCAGCAGTTCCCAATTCAAGTCAAACAGAAAAGTGGGTTTTCTCTGAAAAACACTTTCAAAATCTGTACCAAAATACTCAAAATAAGGGGCTTTGGCGTAAGCGGCTACGATAGCCCCCCAATGTCGTTTTACCCAAGGCTGCGAATAATCAATTTTTACTTCTTTAATGGGCATTTTGGGTTCCGAATGAACTACCGGAACAATCAACGTATCTACGCCGTTGGCGGTCAGAATGTGGCAGCGGTTCCGATAGGTTTGTTTTAGGAAATGCTCCTGCGCTTCAATCTCAAACTCCCCATATTTTAACAAACAAGCAAAGTACTCCAATGAGGGGAAGTACTGTAATTCTATTCTGGCCGACAATTTGGTTTATAAATAAGTGATTATGTAAATAAAGTAATTTGAATGATAATATCAAAAAAATGATAAAAAAATTTTGCAAAACCTTCTTTGCCGATACCAAAAATGAGGAAAGTACAAATTTTAATAAAATTAAAAATGCCGTTTTTGCCTTTTACGGTAAAGAAAGATGGGCGCTTACTCGTACAACTGATTCACATCAGCATCGGCCAATTCGATGAAGAATTGCCCTAATTTTTGGGTCAAATCGGTATAAAAAAGCGCGCCTTTCTCGGCGGTGGCCTCTTTGGGATTCCCGACGCCCGTATCTTCCGTTACCTGACTCCATTTACGCTCGGCCCAGGCCCAGCCTTCGCGCATGGCGCTGATGTTTGTTTTTTTGGCGCGCCCTTCGCCCGCTTCTTCCAACGGGAGTACTAGTTCAGGATACAGGTGCAGCAGTAGGCTGGTTTCGGTTTCGTCGGCGTGGTCGCCGGGGTTTGCAAAATACGCCGACCCGTCCAAGGCTTTGAACCAAAAACAAGTGCTTATCCATAGTTCAGGAAATTGCGTCCCTACTTCCCGCACCATCTGTTTGAAATCGTTGCCACCGTGGCTGTTGAAAATCAGCAGTTTTTTTATGCCACTTCGGGCCACTACTTCGGCCAAATCCCGCAATATGGCCATTTGCGTACTTGGGTAGAGGTTCATGCACAGCCTAATGTCGGCTTGGCCCGTATTAACGCCAAACGGAATCGTTGGCAACACCAGTACTTTACGACCCGCCTCCCACGCCAAACGCGCCGCTTCAGCGGCCAGCGCGTCGGCTTCGTAGTTGTCGGTGGCATAGGGCAAGTGATAGTTGTGGGCTTCGGTAGCGCCCCAAGGCAAAACGGCCGCGTCGTAGTCGGTCATTTTTACCGCTTTCCAGTGGGTTTCGGCAAGAAGGTAAGGTCGAGACATCGTTCTATTTGTTGATTATAGGACTAAGAAGTAAAACACATCGGTTGATTTACTAATTTTGCGCGCTAAAATTCTTTTTTTAAAAGATTTCCTTGACCAACGGTCCCCTCGTTGTATTTTGGCAATCGTAAATCATCGCATCAAATGTGGTTTTTGGGCTGGTTGGGGCGTTTGCCTCTGGCGTTTTTATATAAATTATCCGACGTTTTTTACGTGCTGATTTATTACGTAGTCGGTTATCGCAAAAAACTTGTAACACAACATTTAACGGAGTCGTTTCCCGAAAAAACACCCAAGGAGATTCAAGAAATTAGGAAGCAGTTTTATCAATTGCTGGCCGACTTATTCGTTGAAACGCTCAAACTGCCGTATTTAAGTCCCGAAGAGATTCAGGAGCGAGTGCAGATTGAGAACTTTGAGTTAATCAAAAACTACGTAGACCAAGGGCAGTCTTTTTTGTCTTTCAGCGCTCATATTGCCAACTGGGAATGGGTGCCAGGAGCGTTGACTACGCGCGGCATTCCGGTAGATGTGGTGTACAAAACCCTGACCAACAAACAATCCGACGAGTTTATGATAAAAGTGCGCTCTTCGTTTGGGGTGTACCCTATTCCGATGCAACGTTTGATGCGTGAAATCGTGGCTCGCCGAAAAATCATTCGTACCACGGGCCTCGTGGCCGACCAATCGCCCCACGAACCCGAACATGCCCATTGGCTCCCGTTTTTAAACCGAGAGACGGGTTTCTTTCCGGGCACCGAAAAAATAGCCCGTACCACCAAAATGCCCGTCGTATTTGGCGAAATGTACCGCAAAAGTCGGGGGTATTATATCGTTTTGTTCCACTCCGTAGCCGAGCCGCCGTACGACGATTTGCCCGAAGGCGCCATTACCAATTCCTACAAAAACCTGTTGGAAGCCGCTATCCAACGCCATCCAGCCGAGTGGTTGTGGTCGCACAACCGTTGGAAGCACAAAAAAGAGAAGTTTGTAAAACCGTAGAGACCTCAAATTTTACATTCTTACAATTCGTCCAAACACAGTCTTTTGACGGCGGCTTGGGCAATTTCTCGCAGGTGCGGCAGCACCGCATTGGTATCATCGGCCCGCCAAATGAGGTACAACTGCGTGACGGTGGGCAACTTTAAAAACCGAACTCCCAACGACGATGCGCCTTCGCGATACGAAATCGGCAATACCGACAGCCCGAGTTTTTTTTCGACCAGCCGCAAAATAGTCGCGCCATAGTTGGAATGATACACCACTTTGGGACGGAAGCCTTTTTCTTCAAAGATGCCGTGTAATATTTTTCCATAATTGATGTCAACATCGATTTTCGGCAAAATAAACTCCTCCGTTCGGCATTGACTAATGTCTTCAAAATTGGAATCATTGAGCGGCGAATCGCTCGGCACAACCAACGCAAAATGTTCTTCAAACAACAAATCTGTCGAAAAACGAGGGTCGACGGTAATCTCCCGCGTAAAACCAACGTCGATGTCGTAATTTTTCAATGCCTCCATCAGTTCCAATTCGGCAATTTCGGTCAATTGCACGTTGACATCTGGAAAACGCTCGTGCATCATGGCCAGAACTTCGGGCAAAATCGAATACAACGCCGAGCCAGGGTGCCCCATCCGAATCTTACCCACAGCCCCGCTGTGAATACGACGCGTTTGCTCGGTGATGTAAGTAAGCTGATGTTGGAGACGGCTGATTTCGTCCCGAAAATAACTCCCCGCAGCGGTCAGTTTTACATTTCGCTTGTCCCGTTCAAAAAGCAAAACGCCCAACTCTTCCTCCAATTGCTGAATTTGCCGGCTCAAAGCAGGCTGTACGATAAACAATTTTTCGGCCGCCCGCGAAAAGTGCAACTCTTCCGCAACGCCCAGAAAATAGGTAAGTTGACGAATATCCATGTTGAACAGAAGATTAGGTAGACGCTAGGATTTTTGCGATTAGTTTTGGACACTTATACAAATTAAGCATAAATCAGTAAAAAAATAGCATTTCTGATTATTAAACAGCTTTTGTTACTTTGTTCATCGTACTCATTTTCCAATACGATTTTTAGTTGTCTTTTATGACTCCAAAACCTCTCCGCGCTTGCGGGGAGGTTTGTCGTCGGCAAGCAGAAACCCATCTAATACAATAATATGATTCAAATTGCCCATTACAGCGAAGCACATCAACCGTCCATCATTGACTTGATTTTAGGAATTCAGCAAAACGAGTTCAACATTCCCATCACTTTGGCCGACCAGCCCGATTTACTGACCATTCCGTCGTTTTATTGCCAGAACAAAGGGGCATTTTGGGTGGCCTTAAACGAGGGACAGGTGGTCGGAACCATTGCGCTGATTGACATCGGCGACCAAATGGGCGCGATTCGTAAGATGTTTGTTCACCAAGATTTTCGGGGAAAAGAACTGGGTATTGCTACCCTGCTTTTGAATGCCATGCTTGAGCATTGTCGTCAGCACGGCCTGACCGCCATTTATTTAGGAACCCTGCCCCGACTTCAGGCGGCCATGCGTTTTTACGAAAAAAACGGCTTTGTACAATTGCCAAAATCAACGCTGCCTCCCCAGTTTCCCGCCATGACGCTTGACACCGTGTTTTACGAATACAAAATCGCTGGATAAAATGAACGCAATAACCACCGAATTCACCATTCGCCCGGCTCAGGGGTCGGATGCTCCTGCCCTGCGCGATTTGATGGAAAAGACCTTCGTTGATACCTACGCGAGCTATAACACGCCTGCCAACATGCAGTTGTATATAGCGACGCGGTTTGGGTTAACCCAAGTTCAGCTTGAATTGCAGGACGAAAATGTACACTATTTGATTGTTGAAAAGCAGCGCGAGTTGATTGGTTTTGCCAAGCTCGTTCAAAATCACTCGGCCGAAGGCTTAGAAAACAAAAAAGCGCTGGAAATTGAGCGGATTTACTTAGATAAGGCTTACCACGGCCAACAATTAGGCGTCCAACTCATGCAGGCCTGCCTAGAATGGGCCAAAGAAAGTGCCGCAAAGGTGGTTTGGCTCGGCGTTTGGGAACACAACCCCAAAGCCATTCGGTTCTACGAAAAAATGGGTTTCGAGCGCTTTGGTGCGCATACTTTTACGCTCGGCACCGAAGTTCAGAATGATTTTTTGATGAAGAAAGAATTATAGATATGGGCTGCGGGCGGTTTTAAGAAACCTCCCGCAACCACATCGCCCAATATTACCCCATCGGAAATTCTGAATCAAAATAGCCCGCAAAACGCCACAATTCCTGAATTTCTTCGCGACGAACCGGGTAAGGTGCATAGCGCTCGTTGAGCGACTTAAGCACCAGTACCCCTTTGTCTTCCAAGTAGTTAAATACTTTTTTTAGCACCACCCCTTCATCTTTGGTCACCACGAGGCAAATGGTACCGTTTTTGACGCCGTCCCATTGGTCAATGTACTCTCCAAACACCACCGAACCTTCGCGCAGGGGCGGCATAGAATCTCCTTCGTAGGGAAATGCCCGGTACTTCCGGTCACGCGATAGGAAAGGCACCTGAAACGCCGGCAGGCGGTTGATGTAGTCAATATCGCCGTAGCCTTCGGCATAGCCCCCCATGGCTCGAACGGGCACAAACTCGATATTTTCGCGGTTTTGAGGGTCAACGGTGGTTACCAACACCCGAAGGTCGCCGTTGGTTGACACGGGGCGCGTATCGTTACGTAAATCCTTGCGCAAAAAACCGTCGATAGGAATGGCGAAAAACGTAGCCAGACGAATCAAATCTTCAAAACTCGGCTCCGCTCTGCCCAATTCATACGCTGCCAAGGTAGATTTTTTTATCCCTAACTCATCGGCCAAGCGCTGTTGAGATACCTTTCCGTCCAGTTTACTTCGCAGATAAGAAAGATTTTGAGCAAAATTATTCACTTTTTCTTGCATATTATTTACATTACGAGTAATATTTGCAACCAAAATACACATTTTTTAACCAAAAGGCAAATAAAACAACCATTTATTGCTTTATATACCAATACAACATCCCTAACTGATTGTTACTCATGAACTTTTATTTTCCTACCGTTTTCATCCCTTTGGTCAGCGCTACCGTTTCGGCTGGTTTTCCTTCCCCAGCCGATGATTACACCGAGCTTTCTCTGGACCTCAACGCGCACCTCATTGAGCGCCCTTACAGCACTTTCTGCATTCGCGTGCGCGGCAATTCGATGGAAGGAGCACGCGTATACGATGGCGACATCTTGCTGGTAGACCGCTCCCTCAGCGCCCAAAACGGAAGCATTATCATTGGGATATTGGACGGCGAATTTACGGTCAAACGCTTACGTATGGAACAAGGACAAACTTTTTTATTGCCTGAGCATCCTTCCTACGACCCCGTTGCCATTACCGAGGCCAATGACTTTAAGGTTTGGGGAGTCGTTACGTACATCATCCACAAAACCCAAAAGCAATAGTATGTACGCACTCGTCGATTGCAATAATTTCTACGCTTCCTGTGAACGGATTTTTCAACCTAAACTGAAAAAAAAGCCCATCGTGGTTTTGTCTAACAACGACGGCTGCATCATCGCTCGTTCTGACGAGGCCAAGGCGTTAAATATCCCAATGGGTGTACCGCTATACCAAATCGAATCATTGATTAAACAACACGATGTCAAAGTCTTTTCGTCCAATTACGCACTTTATGGCGACCTTTCCAACCGCGTCATGCAAAGCCTTCATGCACTCGTACCGCAATTGGAGGTGTATTCCATCGACGAGGCTTTTTTGGATTTACGCCAAATGCCGTACCATGATTTATACGCGTTTGGTCAGGAGATTAGGCAAACGATTTGGCAGTGGACGGGCATCCCCGTTTCGCTGGGCATTGCTCCCACCAAAACGTTGGCCAAGGCCGCCAATCGCTACGTGAAAGCGCACGCAAAAGAAACGGGGGTTTTTGTTATTGAAGACAATTTTACGGCCGACATCGCCCTCGCCGCAACGCCCGTTGAGGATATTTGGGGGGTGGGCCGCCGGTACGGCCGTTTTTTGGCGGGTCACCAAATCCAAACCGCTTTTGACCTCGTTCAAATGCCCGATTCATGGATTCAAAAACACCTCAAAATTGTGGGTTTACGAATGGTACGAGAATTAAGGGGTGAAATTTGCTACGGTTTAGAACTTGAGCCTCATCCCAAAAAAGGCATCTGTGTTTCGCGCTCTTTTTCAAATACCCTCACCGACTTATCCTTGATTGAGGAAGCCGTCGCGACCTTTGCCGCGCGGTGCGGCGAGAAGCTGCGTAAGCAAAAAAGTTGTGCCAATCTGTTGCACTTGTTTTTGTTTACCAACCCACACCGCGAGAACGACCCGCAGTATTTTGGCTCCAAAGTACTTCATTTTTCCGCCGCCACGCACAGCGGTTTTGACTTGGTAACGATGGCACTGAAAGCCCTAAAACTCATTTTCAAAGAAGGATACCGGTACAAAAAAGCAGGGGTAATGGTGAGCGGGCTTGTGCCTGAAAACAACACCCAAACCGTACTTTTTGACATCAATGAACCCAAACGACTCAAAGACCACCGCGTTTTTCAAACGGTAGATGCCCTCAATCGCAAGTTGGGTCGCGATACCATCCGCATTGCCACGCAGGGAAAAGGTTGGACCACCCACCAGACCCAACGCTCCCCCTGCTACACTACGCGATGGGAGGATTTACTGGTTATTGACGAACGAATTGATTTTCGAGGAAAACACCTGCGTGGGCTATATTGATTCAGTTGTGAGTAATAAAGCCTTGAATCCAAACCTTTTTCGATAAGTATTTTTCTTAAGTACAAAGAGCCAATTTTAATTTATACACAAACAATAAATATGACATTTAAGTATATTTTTTAAACATAAAAAACTACCTATCAGCGACTTAACTTATTTATTATACCAAAAAATAGTACATTTTATACCAAAAAAAACTATCTTTGTCTACAGTCTATGAGAAATTAAAAGGTTAAAATGACTTTGCCCGATCAACCTTCCATTTACACCGTAATTGATTTTTTCCTAAAACAATTAACGATTTCCAAGGATGCAGTAGCAATACAGTATCAAAATCAACAACTTACCTATCGTGAGCTTGCCGAAAAGGTATTTACGCTTTCTTCCAAGATAGCCCACATTCCAGAAAAAACCATTGTTGTAAGTGCATCCCGCTCCATCGACATGATTGTTCATGTGTTGGCAGCGCTACACGCTGGCAAAGCATACCTGCCGCTCGATGCGTCCTATCCACTCGAACGATTAAAACAAATCCTAAAAGAGGCCGACGTACGAACTGGATTATACTCAACCGAAGAAGAAATCATTTTTAATCAAAAGCTTAATATCATTAATCTATTAAGCGCCGAAGAAATAGAACCTCAATACCCCTCTCCCGCTGCGACAGTTACGTATGTTCTTTATACTTCTGGCTCCACGGGCGTTCCTAAAGGCGTAAGTATGGGCAATGAGGCCCTAATCAACCTCATTCAGTGGCAAAACAACAACAGCCGTTGTGGTGAGGGCACCAAAACACTGCAATTTTCACCGTTGGGTTTTGATGTTTCGTTTCAGGAAATATTTGCCACGCTCAGCACGGGTGGCACCTTGGTTTTAATTGATGATGACCAGCGTTTAAACCCGTTGGGCTTGCTGGAATTTATTACAGCACAACGCATCAACCGCATCTTTCTGCCGTTTGTGGCCCTGCAATTATTGGCAGAAACGGCCGTGAGCAACCAGTACTTTCCATCTTCTCTACAGGAGGTGATGACGGCTGGCGAACAACTCAAAATAACGCCGCAGCTGCGCGCTTTTTTCTCGGCCCTGCCCAACTGCCAACTTTTTAATCAATACGGACCCACGGAATGCCACGTCGTAACCCAGCTCGCGCTCGATGGCCCGCCAGATTCATGGCCGGAGTTGCCTTCCATCGGAACACCCATCGACCGTGTTTCCATCTTTATAATTGATGAACAACTCAAGCCCGTAGCCGACGGAAAAGAAGGCGAATTGTGCATCGGCGGGGTTTGTGTAGCCGAGGGCTACTTGAACCAACCGAAGCTAACCGACGAAAAATTTCAACAATGGCAACCTCCTCAAGGTAGCCCGCAACGAATATACCGAACGGGTGACGTGGCCCGCAAATTACCCGACGGCAACTTCGAATTTTTGGGCCGCAAAGATGACCAAGTCAAAATACGGGGTTATCGCATCGAACTCGGCGAAATAGAAGCCGCGCTCGCTAAACTACCCAATGTAACGCAGGCGGTAGTGACCGTCAACAAAGACATTCCGGGCCAAAACCGCCTAATTGCCTACCTCACCTCCGACAAAGAGGAGCAAGAATTGCAACTCCGAAACCGGCTTTCCGACCTCCTGCCCGATTACATGATTCCGTCGGGGTTTGTGATTGTCAGTGAATTTAAGCGAACGCCCAACGGCAAGGTAGACCGAAAATCTCTTCCCAAACCCTCGCTCCAACGCCCTGCCTTGCAAGTGCCTTACCGGAAGCCCACCACGCTGATTGAGCAGCAAACCGTTGCGCTTTGGGAAGAGCTTTTGCTGCTGGAACACCTCGGTGCCGACGATTCGTTTTTTGAACTCGGCGGCAATTCATTGTTGGCCCAAAAAACCGTTGTGCTTTTACAACAACGACACGGCTATCAGTTGCCCATCACCAAATTATACCAGTTTCCTACGCCGTCAGGTATTTCTATTTTTCTGGCAGGAAATGAAAAAAAATTCGAGTTGCCTGCTGCTCCAATTTCCAATACCAAACAAAAAGACGTGGCTATCATCGGGATGGCCTGCCGTTTTCCGGGCGCCAATACCATTGATGAATTTTGGAATATTTTGGTCAACGGCCAAGAAACCGTTCGTTTTTTTACGCCCCAAGCACTCGACAAAAACATCCCAGATACCCTCAAACGGGACCCATCATACGTACCCGTCCGGGGAATCATCGACGGCATCAAAGAGTTTGATGCCGATTTTTTTGGAATCTCCCCCCGAATGGCCGAGATGATGGACCCTCAGCAGCGTATTTTCCTCGAAATCGCCTATGAAGTCTTGGAAAACACTGGTTATCTTTTGAACAATCGGAACCAATCCGTGGGGGTGTTTGCTGGCTGCGGCAACAATACGTACTATTTGAACAATGTGTTTCCCAACAAAAATAAACTGGAAACCATCGGTCAATTCCAAGTCAATACGGTATCCGAAAAAGATTATATCGCCACCCGAACCGCCTATCAACTCAACCTGCAAGGCCCCGCCGTGGGCGTATTCTCAGCTTGCTCTACTTCGCTTTTGGCCGTGGCCGAAGCGACGGAAAGTATCCGAAACGGAAAATGCCGCGTTGCCATAGCAGGGGGAGCAAGCATCACCGCCCCCGTAGAAAGTGGGCATTTGTACCAAGAAGGGGCCATGTTTAGCCAAGATGGGCACACCCGAAGCTTCGATGCCCAGGCCACTGGCACCGTTTTCAGCGACGGCGCGGGGGCGGTTTTGCTCAAATCGCTCGACGAAGCCGAGCGCGACGGTGATTTTATTTACGCGGTCATCAAAGGAACGGGGGTCAACAACGACGGGGGTGAAAAAGGAAGTTTTACCGCTCCCAGCGCCCACGGACAAGCCACCGCCATTGCGCTGGCACTCCGTGATGCCGCCGTCAATCCCGCCACCATCAGCTACATAGAAGCCCACGGAACCGCCACGCCCATCGGCGACCCGATTGAAATAGAAGGACTTAAAATGGCGTTTGGGCCGCAGGAGCACAATCATTTTTGCGCCATCGGCTCCGTCAAATCCAACATTGGACACCTCACCCACGCGGCTGGCGTGGCGGGGTTAATCAAAACGGCTCTATCCATGCAACACGGGGTATTGCCTGCTTCCATCAACTACCAAACCCCAAACCCCGCCCTCGGACTAGAAACGGGGCCTTTTTACGTCAATGACCGATTGAACGAATGGAAAGGAGAGAAAAAACGGGCGGGTATCAGTTCGTTTGGGGTAGGCGGTACCAACGTGCACGTTGTGGTAGAAAGTTACCCTGCGCCAGTGCCCGTTCCACAACCTGCCGGAAACGACTGGCAATTGATTACGTGGTCGGCACATTCGGAGCAAAGCGCCACCGAATACGGGCAAAAATTGGCTACTTACCTAAATAATCACCCCGCGCTTTCGCTTGCTTCGGTGGGTGCCACCCTCCGAGCAACCCGCAAAGAATACCTTTTCAAACGGTTTGTGATGGCAAAAGATACCGCTGGTTTGCAGGCGGCGGTGCAACAACCTGCTCCGCCAACACACGCGGCAGCGGTTATCGACTCGTCGGAAGTAATGTTTGTTTTTCCTGGGCAGGGCACGCACTATCCGTTTATGGGGCGGGAGCTATACCTCCGTTTTCCCGTGTTTAGTAAAGCGTTGGAAGCCTGCCGCACCATTTTAATGGCCCAAACGGGATGCGATATTTTAGAAGTACTTTATCCAGATAAAGAAAAACCTAGCTCAGAAACCGTCGATAATACCCTGTACGCCCAACCTGCTTTGTTCTCGGTTTCGTACGCGCTGGCTACGCTCTGGATGAGTCTGGGAATCAAGCCTCAGGCGTTTATTGGCCATAGTTTAGGCGAATTTGTGGCCGCGCACCTAGCGGGCGTGTTTAGTCTTGAAGATGCCTTAAAGCTAGTGGCTACGCGGGCAACCATGGTGAGCGCACTGCCCCAAGGCGCAATGCTTGCCGTCAGAATTCCAGCAGACCGGGTGGCCGATTTGTTGGAAGAGGGCATCTCTCACGCGTTGGTCAATTCCCCGAATAACCATGTATTTTCTGGCACTCCCGAAAAAATAAGTCGCTTGACTGAAAAGGTGGCTACCCTTGGATTTGCCCACGCACCCGTCAACACTACCCATGCGTTTCATTCTGCCGCGATGGAGCCTGTGGTGGCACCGTTCCAACGCGTTGTGGCTTCCATTACGCTAAACCCGCCGAGAATTCCTATCATTTCGAGCGTTACGAGCACCTACTTAAAAGATAGCGAAGCCACGTCGCCGTCGTATTGGGCCAACCACCTACGGGCTACGGTGCATTTTTCTGAGGCCATCGCTTTTGCCGCCCAAGAATCCAATCCCATCTTTTTGGAAACAGGGCCGGGAGGTGTACTTTCTTCTTACATCAAACAGCAGAACAAGCGTTGGGTGGCGTTGGAAAGCATTACCTCGGCAAGTCCTGAAACCAAACAGCTTTTACAATCGTTGGGGAAACTGTGGCAATTGGGCCTAAAACCGAATTGGAACGGGATAAACGAGGCATCATTGCCCAAGATTCCCGCCTTGCCCACGTATGCATTCCAACGGAAAAGGCTATGGTTGGAACCGATTATAACCGAACAACCCATAAATTCATTCGTTATCAATTCTCCCGAAATCACTCCCATTATCGACAATACCCCTATGCCCGTGAACAGAAGCGCGCTATTATCCGAAAAAATAAGGCAAATTCTGGAAAATGCGTTAGGGATTGAACTTGGCGACACCGACGAAAAACGCTCCTTTATTGACTTAGGAGTTGACTCTCTGCTGTTGACCCAATTGTCGCTTACGCTCAAAAAAGAGTTTTCCATTCCAGTCAGTTTTCGTCAACTAAGCGAAGAGTACGACAGCATTCCCGCGTTGGTGGCTTACCTTGACCAGCAGTTGCCCGCCGAAAAATTTGCCCCCGCCCCAATCCACACCCCTGCGCCCGCTGCCACACGGCCAGTGCTCCCTCAGGTGGTGACCAATACAGGTCCGTTGACGGCGTTGGACCAAATTGCCCAACAATTACAGGTACTTACGCAACAAGTGCAGCTATTGCAAGGTAACGGAAGCACCCCGCAAGCGGCTCCGTCCGTTCCAACAGTGGCTCCAACCCCGAAGCCCCTTAGCATCAGTCCCGACGAAGCCGCCGAGCTGAAAAAACCCTTTGGAGCAACGGCCCGGATTGAACGCCAAAAGACGACACTGAACAACACCCAAAAGAATTTTATCCGGGCGTTTACCACCGATTACAACCAAAAAACGGCCAAAAGTAAAGAGTACACGCAAAAACACCGCGCCTCTATGGCCGACCCGCGGGTGGTCACTGGTTTTAAACCCGTCATCAAAGAAATTGTATATCCCATCGTGGTGAGCAGTTCAAAAGGAAGCAGGGTAAAAGACATTGACGGCAACGAATACATCGACGCGCTCAACGGTTTTGGCTCCAATATGTTGGGCTACCAACCCGAGTTCTTGACCCAGGCCATTAAGGAGCAGATGGACAAAGGCTACGAGATTGGCCCGCAGCACGAACTGTCGGGGCCTGTGTGTGACCTCATTTGCGAATTTACGGGTTTTGACCGGGCGGCACTTTGCAACACTGGCTCAGAAGCCGTACTGGGTGCAATGCGCATTGCCCGAACCGTAACGGGGCGTTCGTTAATCGTCGCTTTTACGGGTTCATACCACGGCATCAACGACGAAGTGATTGTACGCGGAACCAAAAGCGGGAAAAACTTCCCCGCCGCCCCGGGCATCATGCCCGAAGCGGTACAAAATATGCTCATTCTCGACTACGGCACCGACGAAAGTCTACGGATTATCAGCGAGCGAGCCGACGAACTAGCGGCGGTGTTGGTAGAGCCCGTCCAGAGCCGACGCCCAGAATTTCAACCCGTTGATTTCCTCAAAAAAGTCCGACAGATAACCGCCAAGTCGGGCAGTGTTCTGATTTTTGATGAAGTAATTACGGGATTCCGAGCGCATCCGGGTGGTGCGCAGGCCCTTTTTGGCATTCAAGCTGACTTGGGCACCTACGGAAAAGTGATTGGCGGGGGCTTGCCGATTGGAGCCATTGCGGGCAAAAAAGATTTCATGGATGCCCTCGATGGCGGATTCTGGCAGTACGGCGACGAATCCATCCCCGAAGCCGGCGTTACTTATTTTGCGGGTACGTTTGTGAGGCATCCACTGGCCCTTGCGGCCGCCAAGGCGTCTTTGGAATACATGAAAGAAAAAGGGGTCGCCTTGCAAAGCGAACTCACCGAAAAAACCGTATATCTGGTACAGGCACTAAATGACATTTGTCAAAGGCACCACATCCCACTCTACGGCGTCCATTTCGGTTCGTTATGGAAACTAAAACTGAAAGAGGAATACCCGTATAATGAACTTGTTTTTGCCTTGATGCGCTCCAAAGGCATTCATATTTGGGAAAATTTCCCCTGTTTTCTTACCGAAGCGCACACCAAAGCTGATATTGACCAAATAATAGCCCAATTTGAACAAAGCGTTCAGGAATTGATTGATGCCGAACTGATTCCTGTCCCGAAAAAGAAAAAAGAAGTCGCCCGTCGTATGGACGACAACCAACCGCCCGTCGTGGGTGCCCAACTTGGGCTGGATTCAGAAGGAAATCCCGCTTGGTTTATTACAGATGCTCAACGTCCCGGAAAATATTTAAAGATAGAACCATGAAGAAAATGATTTGAGTTATGACCCATATTGCCTACCACTTTACCCCCATTGACTACAACCCTTTTGAAGGGACAAAAATTGAAAAAACAGCCCCCGCAACGGAATCACAGAAAGAAATTTTCATTTCTACGCTTATCGGCGAAGATGACGCCAACCGGGCTTATAATGAATCGTTTACGCTACTGCTTTCAGGCGACCTGAACGTTCCTGCTTTTCGAGAGGCATTTGCTGACTTAGTCCAGCGCCACGAATCGCTCAGGACAACCATCAGCGCCAACGGAGAAAAAATCATCATTTTTGAAACGCCATCGTTCCAATTAACGGAAGACGATGTTTCTCCCCTCGCCCCCGCCGAGCAAGAAGCCTACTTGCGCCGCCTCGCCGACGCAGAAGCCGATACGCCTTTTGACATCGTTAAAGGACCGTTGTTTAGGCCATACCTTATCAAAACAGGCTCTGATACGTGGCAGTTTACGCTGACGGGGCACCACATTTTGTTTGACGGTTGGTCGTTGGGTATCCTCCTGCAAGACCTCGGGAAGTTGTATTCGGCCTATGCTACAAATACTTTCCCCGCGCTGCCCGTTGCGGTTCAGTATGCCCAATATGCCAACGAGCGCAAGCAATTCGAGCAAACGGAGGAGTACGCAACCATTAAAAAGTTTTGGGTAAACCAGTTTAAAAACAACGTACCCGTCTTTGATTTTCCGACCGATTTCCCCCGCCCAGCTACTCGCTCGTATTCAAGCCAACGCAACGATTATCCCATCGCTCCGTCGCTGGCGGCGGCGCTCAAAAAAGTGGGGGCCCAAAACGGATGTAGCTTCATCACCACCCTTATTGCGGCGTTCGAAGTCTTTTTATATAAATCCTCTGGGCAAAAAGACATCGTTTTCGGATTGCCCACCGCTGGACAATCGGTGACGGGAAACACCCACCTCATTGGTCACTGCGTCAATATGTTGCCCATGCGGAGTGCTCCTACCCCCGAACAGTCATTTATCGACTATCTGAAAGCCCGAAAGTCGGCCATTTTAGATTGCTATGAGCATCAACAGCTTACGTTTGGCAGCCTACTCAAGCTCATCAATATCCCCCGCGACCCGTCGCGCGTTGCACTCGTACCCGTTTCATTCAATGTGGACTTAGGCATGACCAACGACGTTCATTTTGAGGGACTTTCTTACACGCTTATCAGCAATCCGCGCCATTACGAAACCTTCGAGTTCTTTCTGAATGCCAGCGGCTCTGAGCGTGAAATGACCTTTGAGTGGTCGTACAATACCAACCTGTTTAAGGCTGAAACAATCCAAAAGTTACACGGGCATTTTGAAGCTATATTGCAACAGGTGGTCGAAAACCCAGCCATCCTGCTCCGCAACCTGCCAGGAAGCACACCCATTTCCGACGGCCGTACCTACCAAACCTTAAATGATACCCTAACGCCCTATCCAACCCATAAAACCGTTGATCAGCTGATTGCCGAAACAGCAGCTGACTTCCCCTCGGCGGTGGCGATTAATTTTAAGGGGACAAAAATGTTGTACGCCGAACTGGAGACAAAGGCCAATCAATTTGCGCATTATCTCATCGAAAGCGGTATCCGCCACGGCGACATTGTAGGGCTGGCCTTGGAGCGCTCCCTGTATCTGCCAGTGGCCATTTTGGGGATTGCAAAAGCAGGCGCGGTATTTCAACCCATTGACCCAGATTATCCCTCCCAACGCGTCAATTATATATTAGAGGATGGGGGCGCAAAAACGCTGATTACGTCCCTCAAATTCAAAACTCGGTTTGAGGCGGTCATCAATACCCTCTGTATTGAGGTGATTATTCCGTTGTTGAAAACCTATCAAACGACCCCACCAACGCTCTCCCGAAGCGGCCGCGATTTGATATATATTTTGCATACTTCAGGCTCGACCGGCAAACCCAAAGGCGTGCAGATTGAACACCGCAATGCCGTCAATTTGCTGTTGAGTATGAAACACGCACCCGGAATGACCTCCGACGATAAGCTACTCTCCATCACCAGCATCTCGTTCGACATCTTTTACCTTGAGCTTTTTTTACCGCTCATTTCGGGAGCCACGATGGTCATGCTCAATTCGGCCGACTCAAAAGATGCCCGAGAAATCATTGAGTGTGTTCAAAACGAAAAAATTACGGTCTTACAAACCACGCCTTCGGTTTGGAACAGCATCCTCGACGTGGCCGACAATCTTTCGTTGCCACTCAAAGCAATCTGCGGGGGCGAAGCGCTGTCGAAAGATTTGTCGAAAAAGATGTTGCGCAAAGTAAATGAGGTCTGGAATGTATACGGCCCTACCGAAACCACCATCTGGGCAACGGTCAAGAAAATTTCTGACAACGATGAAGTCATTACCATCGGAAAGCCTATTTTCAACACCCGCATTTACTTGCTCGATGAGCAGCGACAGCTCGTTCCTGACGGAGCCGTGGGCGAAATATACATTGCCGGTGACAACGTAGGCCGGGGCTATCTGCACCAACCATCCCTTACGGCCCAACGATTTTTGCCCGACACCATTTTGAATCAGCCCGAGCAAAAAATGTATCAAACGGGCGATTTGGGCAAACTCTTGGAAAACGGCGAGATTCAATGCCTTGGCCGAATAGACCATCAACTGAAAATCAACGGGTTTAGGATTGAACCAGGCGAAATAGAACACTGCATGACGCTTGCCAACGTCGGAGTAAAGCAGGCAGTGGTCAAGCCAGTCACCCGGAACAACATTACGGTGCTTGCGGCTTTTTATACCTCCGAGCCCAACCGACAAGCAATGACGCCTACCGCTTGGAAACAACTGCTGCAAGGCTACTTGCCTGCCTACATGATTCCTGAGCAATACGTTGTTTTGCCCGAGTTTCCGTTGACCCCCAACGGAAAAATTGACAAAAACAGTCTACAATTACCCGGAAATCTGCCCGCGCCAGCTCCACCCAAAGTCAACTCTACGTTTACTCCGACGGAATTGACCGTTGTAAAGGTATGGCATAAAGCACTGAATAACAACGACATTGAACTTGACGACAACTTTTTTGAAGTCGGTGGGCACTCATTGATTGCGGCGCAAGTAATGCAGCAAATTTATCAGGTAACGGGCAAGAAACTTCCGCTTGCGATTCTTTTTGAAAGTCCCAGTGTTCGGTTGCTTGCCGCCGCCATCGACCGAATCCAGGGCAAGGCTACGTACCGAGCACTGGTTCCCATTCGGCCCAGCGGCACCAAAACGCCCCTTTTTCTGGTCCACGGGGCGGGGTTAAATGTGTTGATGTTTTCTCCGCTGACTTCCTATTTTGACGAAGAGCAACCCATTTATGGACTTCAGGCACTCGGTCTTGACGGCAAAAAAATAGAAACCGACACCATAGAGGGCATTGCAGAAATCTACAATAAGGAAATTCTGGAAGCTAATCTGGGGGATGAATACGCCATCATCGGCTACTCTCTCGGCGGAGTTATCGCTTTCGAAATGGCCAAACAATTGAAAAAGATGGGTAAAAAGATTAAACTTCTCGGCATGATTGATACGTTTATCGACAACGAAGATTATCATTTAACGACCCTTGAGCGTTACAAAACCAAGATTTTAAGGCAACCCAAAAAGCTTACATTTATCTTTCAAAACTTGATGAAAGACCCTCAGGAAACCCTTCGCTATCAGGCCTATATCTCAAAAGCAAAGGTCAAATCAATGCTTAGTAAAGCCATTCCTGACAAAAACGCTCCCGTCTCATTGGAAGACCGCATCAATCATCATTATGAAAAAGCCTATCTCAATTATAAGCTGACTCCCTACGACGACGTGATTTGCCTTTTCAGAGTGGCCAAAAGGATTTATTACGTTGATGACCCTGTCTACTTGGGCTGGAAACCGTATTCGCCCCAAGGTTTGATGATAACCAACGTTCCGGGAGACCATAAGACTTTCCTTCTGCCTCCCAACGACCGGGTGTTTGCCAGAAAATTGCAAAAGGTTCTGAACAAGCCTATCATCAAATAATGGAGCCGTTTTCTTTTCGGGAATGGGACAATGAGGCTTTTTTAGGGCTACAAAAGGTAAAAACCCAAGTTGTTTTTATTCATAGAAACCGCTACTTGGCGCTGGAAGAGGCCATTTTAGCGAATGTAAACTCGGAAGAAACGGCACGCGCCAGCCGTTTCTTCCACTCCAAAGACCGCGAAGTATACCTGCTGGGCAAGTACGTTTTACGGAAAATTTTAGCCGCACAAACGGGCCTCGCTCCCCAAAAGATTATTTTTTCGAAGACCCACGCCAATAAACCTTTTTTTGAGGGGCAGGAGTTTAACCTCAGTCATTCTGGCGACCATATTTACCTTGCCTTCAGTCCTTTTGAGGTGGGGATTGATGCCGAAAAAAACAACCTTGACTTTGACCTTCAGCCCGTTGTCGATGCCTGTTTTTCGGAGGAAGAATCTATGACGCTTTCAACCGAAGAGTACAGGCACCATTTTTACACAATCTGGACCCGAAAAGAAGCACTTCTGAAGGCCACGGGCGAAGGGCTTTGTGATGACATGAAACAAGTACCCGCCATACCCAGCCAGGTACGCCGAAATGGTCAACTTTATTTTCTCACTACTCGCCGCCACGAAGACTATATCGTCAGCTATGCCACATCCCATACCGACCCCGAATTGATAGGGTGGGAATTTGAGTAGACAAGAGAATCAATTGGAGCATCACCTCTTCCCATTATCTTAAAAACATTGACTTTTTTAATGCCTGATAGGATTTCAAAAGATTCCTCCCGCCAAACTGTGCCTATCAAACGGCTTGTAAGTAGTATAATTTTCAGGCAATAACAGGTAAAAAAAGAATAGGCGATGCCTTATATTGCTGTTATTCATATACGTTTCAACCTATAAAATCATCTAAACCTCATAACCACATGAAAAATAAACCTACCCCCGAATCGCGGCGGGAGTTTTTGGTCAAAGCCGCCACCGCCGCCATGGCCGCCCCACTCCTGTTTAGTTCGGAAGCCAATGCTGCCCCGTCAAAACTCCGTCATGCCTGTATTGGGGTGGGCGGAATGGGCTGGGGCGATTTGCAACAATTCAAAAAACACGCAAACGTCGAAATCGTGGCGCTGTGTGACGTAGACGAAAAAAACCTCAAACGTGCCGCTGAGTTTGTTCCCGGCGCACGCACCTACACCGACTGGCGCGAATTATTCAAGGCCGAATCGGCCAACTTTGATTCCGTCAACGTCAGTGTGCCTGACCATAACCACTTCCCCATTGCGGTAGAGGCCATTCACCGACAAAAACACGTGTATTGCCAAAAACCCATGTGCCATGATGTGGCTGAGGTTCGGGAATTGACCAAAGCCGCCGTCAAAGCGGGCGTCACGACCCAGCTCGGCACGCAGATCGCCTCTGGCATGGGCGACCGCACGGCAGTACAGTTAATCAAACAGGGCATTATCGGCAAAATAAAACACGCCTATTTGTGTTCCAACCGCCCAGGTGCTGTAGCAAGGTACCGATTGGTGGGTCCGCGCCCCACGGAGGCCCACGAAGTGCCCGCCCATCTGCACTGGGATCAGTGGCTGGGCACCGCACCCGTGCGCCCCTACGCACCCGACATTTATCACCCCGCCATCTGGCGTACATGGCAGGATTTCGGTACGGGCTGGTCGGGCGACATTGGTTGCCACATTTTTGATGCGGTTTGGAAAGGTCTCGGCATGAAAGCCCCGCTATCGGTGATTGCCGAAGTCCAAAAATCGTGGAAAGACTCCCCCGAGCGCCGCGCCGACACATGGCCACAGGGAAACCACATTACGTGGCAATTTCCAGGCAATGAACTGACCGCTTCAAACACCTTTCAGGCTGAGTGGTTTGACGGTGAGTTTTACCCACCACAAGAAATCCGGGATTTATACAAAGACGGCGAATACCCCGCCGAATCAGCGATGTTGATTGGTACGGAAGGCGCTTTGTTGATTCCCCACCAAAAAATGCCCGTGGTCATCCCTTTCCCCAACGGCAAAGTAAAAGATTACACCCTGCCCACGTTGGCCGAGCGCAACCATTATCATCATTTTGTGGATGCGTGTTTGGGCGGCGAAAAAACCGAATCTCACTTTGCGCAATCAGGCCCCATGACCGAAGCGGTATTGTTGGGTACGGTGGCGATTCGCGTTCCCGACCAATTGCTTGAATGGGATTCTGTCAAAATGAAATTCCCGAATTATCCCGCTGCCGAGAAATACCTACGCCGCACCTATCGGAAGGGCTGGGAGGTTTAACAAATACCGTTTGAAAAAGCGAAAAACTATTACCACCGCTCTATTGGTTCATTTTATGAGCCGATAGAGCGGCTTTTTATGAGCCTCATCCAAGTGTTTTAGTGTCAGGCAAAGTTGTGATTAACACAATTCATCCCATTTTTATCCCGGTTTACATCATTTTTTCATTCAGCTTATAACACCTTCGTATTCTTGCCATAGGAAACTATTGCCTAGCTATTCGCCAACCTTTTTATCAACCGGAAAAATGATTGAAAGCTACATCAAAACATCGAGACGCAACTTATGGCGCAACAAGCTATTCTCGACCATCAACATTGTTGGCCTTGCTATAAGTATGTCGGTAGGGTTACTGCTAATCGCGTTTATGCTCGACCTGCGTTCTTACGACAGGTTCCACCAGAACGGTGAGAGAATCTATCGTATCACCAACGTCCTGACCGAAAATCGCGAACAAAGCGGCAAGTTTGCCACCACATCAATAAAGACCGCAAAACTTATCCAAGAGAAAGTAACTGGCGTTGAAGACGTGGCCATTATGCACAACGACTTTTCGCAAGACGCGAAGGTTGGCGACAATATTCTCCCTATCAAAGGCTTCTGGGCGAATCCGTCAATATTTAAGGTCTTTACGTTTCCGATGTTGGAAGGCAACCCCCACACGGCCCTAAAAGAGCCTTACTCGATTGTTCTCACGGAGACCGCAGCGAGAAAGCTATTCGGCCACCAATCAGCACTTGGTAAGTCAATCAACTTCAATGCACTCGATTACAAGGTGACCGGGATAATGAAGGACGTGCCCTTTTTTTCGCACATCAACTTCGAAGCGTTGGTATCGCTCTCTACCGCCGAGCAGCTCAATAAGACCAACAACAACTTCGAACAATGGACGAGCATGGCATCGAACTATGTGTACCTCCTGCTGCCCGAAAATGTCGACAGAGCTTCTATCCAGCCACAACTTGACGCCATTGCGAAGGAAGAAAATCTCGCCGAAGAAAACACTGAAATCCAACTTGAGCTTCTTCCTTTATACGATATTGTGGTCGGAGAGAATCTCCGTCACTCCGAGGGTGGGCCAGGTTCCGTGGGTCCTCACATGCCTCTGGTCATGCTGTGGATACTTGGCGGGCTTGGACTCATTGTGATATTGTCGGCGTGTTTCAACTATACCAATCTTTCGATAGCACGTGCCATGCGCCGCTTTAAGGAAGTAGGACTTCGCAAAGCTATCGGCGCTGGAAAGAGTCAGGTATGGCAACAATTTTTAGTGGAAGCAATCATCATTTCCCTAGCCGCTCTTTTTCTTTCATACTTCATCTTTCTCGTCATGCGCCCCCTGCTGATAAATTTGGGTCCCGAGATGCAACGCACGGTAAAGCTCGAACTTACTCCGCTTATGGTCGCAGCTTTTATCGTCTTTTCGGTTACCGTAGGTGTGATAGCAGGCCTTATGCCCGCACTATTCTTCTCAAAAGTCAGTGCAATCAGTGCACTCAGGAATGTATCGACGGTGAAAGTGTTCAAACACGTTACCCTCCGACGCGCCTTGGTGGTGATTCAATACTCTTTCACTTTAATCTTTATAACCACAACCGCCATCGGCTACGTGCAGTATAAAAACATCCTTACCTTCGACCTAGGATACCGCACCGAAAACATCCTGAACATCAATATGCAGGGGAATAAACCTGATGCGCTTCTCAAAGAACTAAGCGAGATGCCAGAAGTAAAGGCCCTGTCACGGTCGATAATCATCACCAGCGTTGGAAATGCCTGGGGTGGATTTATGAAATACAAAGATTCGCAAGACTCCGTTTTGGTCATGACCAACCACGTCGACGAAAACTATTTGGCCCTGCATGAATACAAGCTCGTGGAGGGTGGCAATTTTATGGCACGACCCACTACAACCACCGCCGCCACAGAAGTAATCGTAAACCAACAAGTCTTAAAACGATTTAACATTGGCAGCAACGACCCCCAAAAAGCAATCGGGGAAGAAATCACATTCAGTAGTTTCCACGGAACACGCAAGATGACCATTGTTGGCGTAATGAAAGACTTTCACTACGGAAAGGTAGACAACCTTGTGGGGCCAGTAGCCTTCATGTCCTGGACACCCGAAGACAGAGCCATCATCAATGCCAAGATACAAAGTAGGGATATTCCGACGACCATGGCTAAAATCGAATCGGCCTGGAAGAAAATCGACCGTGTTCATCCATTTCAAGCTGAATTTTATGACGAAGCAATAGAAGAGGCATACAGCGAATTCTCAACAATAATCAAAATCATTGGCTTCCTTTCATTCTTGGCCATTTCGATCGCATCGATGGGATTGTTTGGAATGGTGGCCTTTACTACTGAAACTAGGCTGAAGGAAATCAGCATCCGCAAAGTGATGGGCGCAAACTCAGGCAGCCTTATTTACTTATTGAGCCGCAGTTTTCTCATACAGCTGTCGATGTCGGCACTCATCGCTCTGCCCGTAACTTACTTTTTCTTCGAAAGCTTTGTGCTGACCCATTTTCCGTATCACACACCCGTCCAAATCACCGAGTTGTTGGTGGGTTTGCTGGTGGTATTGCTGATTGCATTCATTATGATCGGTTCGCAGACGATGAAGGCGGCGAGGAGTAATCCAGTGGAGGTCCTTAAGAGCGAATAAGAGTTACTATTTGCCCCTATCCAGCGTAACAGCCAAGTATATATGTTACCAGTTACGCCACTTTTGTCCCTAAATAAGTCAATCAGCATTTTTTACATAGGTTCTTCGAGCAACCTGTGCAGTGCTCTGGGCTGAAATCCGCGATTTTTATCATCTGACGGTTATGTCCACGCGAAAGTATAGTACATTCAGTTAGCTGTCCTGTAATGGTACAGGCGTGTACATTTTTTTGTATTTGCATCTTCTAAAAGAGGTCTGTCATAAGGATAAAATACATTGTTCGGGTAAAGGTGAAAATGGGAAAGACAAATTTGTTTGGAAATCATTTGTGATTATATGACTAACCATTATGTTATTGACGACATGACTCAGGGCCGAATGCGGAGCAAAAAATAAATATTTGTGTATGATTCACAAATATTTACTGTTTATCAAATGAAACATGTTTTTACACTTTTGATACTGGGCTTTTGTCTGAATGGGATTGTTAAGCCCGTTTCAGCATAGGGTTTAAAGGAGGCAGAAAAAAGGAGATTAGAAAATATTGAACGGGAGGCTGTTCTAAAAAGTAATTCAGGGGCCTTGTATAACAAATTGTGGTCCTCAAATAGGGTCATCAACACTCCCGAAAATGTTGTTGAGACCGTGGAAGACGGATCAAGTTCAAAAGTTGTGGAGCAACTTGGATTAAGCATATAATTGAGTTAGCTGATACAGGAAGAATTCCACATTCCTTACCCCTCTGAATTGACTTCTAAAGGCTTTGATTTTAGCGCGGTCCGTCGTACGGTTGAAGGACTCCGCTGAAGCGTTCGTACTTCGGTTGTCAAAGTAGCGGTCCTCTGCCGCGGTTAAGAATCGTCTCATAATGATTTTGGATGGACCTCGCCACCGTGTTGAAGGCTTTAAATCCGGATTGTCACCCTTTTCGCATCGGCCTTTAGATTTGTGTGATGTAAAAATTCCAAGAAAATCATAGCTTGGAATATCTCTCAAAATGAGAGCAAGCCAGCGGCATCGGCCGTCCGAACCAGTGGGGTAGCCTTACCGCCTTCGGCTTAGAAAGACTCATGCAGGGCGGCCTGTGACAATCGATTCAAGACCCCACTGGCTTGTTGTAACACAGTACTCAACGGGGTGGCCCGAGCCATAGAAATTTGGACCGCAATAAAGCTAACAAACAATTAAAGGCATTGCTTGAGAACGGGGCGATGTCTGCGATTCAACATTCACCCGAAATTCGACAATATTACCTGAGAAAAACTGTTGAAGGTAAAAACGAAATGTTGGTCGTAAACAATGTTTGTAATAAAATTATCCATCGCGTGTTCTCTTGTGTTCACCGAAAGGAAAAATATAAAGATTTTTATACGCCATCAGTTGCATAAATCATAGAAATCGGTCCACCGTGTGGAGGCGCAACCCTTGTAGGAAAATGAAAAACGCGAAAGCTTCAGAGAGCCTCGGCAGTGGCTCAACCCTTGTAGAAATAATGTTTCAGATACGTTTGGAGAAACCAACCGCAGGAGTTGATTTTGGTATTCAGCAAGGAAGTGGATCAAATTATGTAACCCTCCAAAAACAACGTTCAACGGGAGAAGACCTTGTTTTTGACTTTGTGCTGAACCTGAAATCACAAACGGGCGAGTTTCCTATTTTTGTAGGGGCCGTGGCGCAAGGTTCGCCGCAGGAACGATTTGTGTATATCGACATTGGCACTGCCGCTGGGCAACTGGGCACTATTTGGAGCCGTCGGTTGAAAGTTCCCTTGAAGAGCATCACTTGGGAGATGCTTCGGCAAGTACAAACCGACGCACAAGCGGTGCTGGAAATCACAGTGCCAGGTGTTGGCAAGGATGGTGGGCCCACCTGCGGTAGTGTAAAAGGAGGCGAAAGCTGGAAGGTAAAAGCTTAAAATCGTTGGAGGGAGTTAACAGGGGAGAAAAATGTTACATTTGTTAACCTTTATTGCTCAATGTTGACGTATCAATGGCTACAAAAACCCTTCTCCTGAACCATTCATTTCATAGCGATTTGGCTCACGTCTACGATTCTATCCTAGATTTTAGAAAATTCGGCGAACATCATCCGTACATGGTCAACGTCTATGAACTAAAAAAAACGGATATGAATGGCATAGCATACAAAGTGAATGAAGAAGTGCTATTGTTGGGATTTCTGAAAATGCGCCCTGAATACTATGTAGAAGTGCTTGAAATAGAGAAAGATAAACACGTACGATACGTTAGTAATGTCAAAGGAGGGATTGTGTTGGTGATTGATTTTAACTTTGTGTACGATAAAAATACCAATCAGGTTGCCCTTGCGGAACACATAGTAGTCAAAGGAAATCGGTGGCTGATTGCTTATTTTATCACGCTAGTAAAAAAAGCGCATCTCCAATTGTTTGACAATCTGGCGGGGAGTCTTTTGGCTAAAACATAATTTTACCGCAAAATATATTCCTTCACAACCGCATAAAACCTAACAAAAAACCATGACAAAGCATTTTTACTTCACCGTCTTACTTTTCCTGTGTCTCCATTCGTTGCTACTAAATGCTCAGGTAATTACTTCCCCTGAGATTGATGCGTTGGTTGAAAAAACCTTGAAGACGTTTGATGTGCCGGGAATTGCGGTAGCGGTGGTAAAAGATGGCAAAGTGATTCACGCCAAAGGCTACGGCCTGCGGTCGCTCAATACGAAAGAGAAAGTAACCGAAAACACGCTTTTTGGTATTGCCTCCAACAGCAAAGCTTTTACTTCGGCGGCGCTCGGGATGCTGATGGATGAAAAAAAACTGACTTGGGATACCAAAGTGACGGACATTATTCCCGAGTTTAAAATGTACAATCCGTACGTGACCGAAGAGTTTACCATTCGGGATTTGCTCACGCACCGCAGTGGCTTGGGTTTAGGCGCGGGAGATTTGATGTTTTGGCCGGACCAGAATAATTTTACCCTGAAAGACATCATTCATAACCTCCGCTACCTCAAACCTGTTTCGGGATTTCGAACCAAATACGACTATGACAACCTGCTCTACATCGTGGCAGGCGAGGTGGTGGCGCGGGTATCTGGAATGCCTTGGGAGGACTTTATCGAAACCAGAATACTCAAACCGCTGGGCATGAATGCCACGGCGGCTTCGTACAAACGCCTGAAAGACAAGTCGAACGTGATTGACCCGCACGCGCCCGTGGAAGGAGTCGTTAAAGTAATTCGTCGCGATTGGAGTGAAGTGGCCAATGCCGCTGGCGGAATCTATAGCAACGTGACCGACATGAGCAAGTGGATAATCATGCAAATGGAGAATGGAAAATTTGATAACGGTAAACAACTTTTTAGTAGGGGAGTACATGATGAAATGTGGACACCCCAAACCATCATTCCCGTCAGAGGCACTAACTCCTACAATACGCATTTTTCGGGCTATGGATTGGGTTGGTTTTTGAGCGATGTTAAAGGATTCAAACAAGCTACCCACACGGGAGGATTGGCGGGTATCGTAACGCAGGTGACGTTGCTGCCCGAGCTGAAACTCGGCATTGTTGTTTTTACCAACCAACAATCAGGCGCGGCATTTACGGCCGTAACCAACACCATCAAAGACAGTTATCTGGGGATTAAAGGCTTAGACCGCGTGAAAGAAAACCACGACCGAGTACTGGCCAATGAAGCCGAAGCCAAGAAAATAACGGCTGAGATTTGGTCGGCAATTGAGGGGCAACAAAAAAACAACGGGGCCAAAACGGAGACAAACTTGTTTTTGGGAACCTACCAAGACCCGTGGTTTGGCGAGGCGGTTGTTTCAATCAAAAACGGAAAGCTATGGTTTGATTCCAAACGTTCTTTTCAACTGACAGGTGAGTTGTTGCCGTACAAAGGGAATACGTTTATCGTCAAATGGACCGAGCGTAGCATGGATGCCGACGCCTACGTGATGTTTGAGTTGGACAATGAAGGCAAAGCCTCAGGCTTCAAAATGAAGGCCATTTCTCCCTTGACAGACTTTAGTTTTGACTTCCACGATTTGGATTTTAAGGTGAAGAGCAAGTAGCTTTAAGAAAATCCAGCGCCACCACTTTTTCGCAATACATCTCGTTGAGGTTGTCTTTATTGACTTTAAAAATCATCAAAAACGGAGCGTCGTTGAGAGGTATATTGCGCTCAAAATCCTGCTTTTTCTGAATGATTCGCCAGTTTTGACATAAATAAGTAGTAATGGCGAGGGTAGACTTATTTTCGATTCCGCAAAAAAAGTAGCAGTTAATGGTTTCGGAAGAGAATGTAACGGGAAGTTTCAACAAAAATCCGCAGTCAAATCGTTCGTTGCTTTCGTAGTAATCGGTCCAAGCCGCTTGCTGGGTTTGGGCATTAATATACTTCACTCTGAACCGTACGGGACTATCTGTATATTCTATAAAATCGGCGGCATGGTTTTTGAGTATCCATCTAAAAAAATAGTTGGAATAAAATCCAATCGAAAAAATGCAATTTGTTTTGTTTAGGTTTAAATTCGTTTCGTTAAAATCTAGTTTGCCATTAATGTCTTGAATCAAATCTTGGTCATACATCCTTTTGGGAAGGGTTTGATTGTAATCATGAAACAGGGTAATCAATTCCAATAAACATTCAGTGTCTCTCGAATCAACGGTTTGCTCATTGGCCAGTGGAAACTTTCCCATCATGTCGGCAGGAGGAACGTCTTTGTTGGCGTCAAAAATGGGTTGAATTACCACGATTTTGCCCTCTTTTTTAATGCCAAAAAAGTGATGAAGCGTCAAGGAAAACTCGCTGATGTAGGCCTGAGGATTGGCATATCCCAAAAATTTTGTAAATAAATTGAAGTAATCCTCCTGAAAATTAACCAATTCTCTAGTTTGTACTTCGTTGCGCTTACGCCAGAGGTACATTGTATTGAAGGTAGAGGAAAAAGATAAATGGGTGGCTTCTTCCAAAATGGACTGAAAGTAAGTGACATTGGTTTTGGGATTGGTTAATTTCCAGATGAATGTTTCGGAGCCTCGGTAGGTCATGCCGCGTTTTACGAACTCCTCCTGCAATTTGGTTTTAACGTCCAAATAAAGTTGTTCACACAAGTTTTTATTGATGTTCATCGGTAGGGCAATTGTGTTCCATTTTGTTCCGAAAATAGTTTAAAATTTTGTAATAAATTAACTAATAATAGAATAAATAGGATAAAAAAATGTGCTTAAAGTCAAATACATTTGTCATGCAGTAACCTATGATGAATGAATAACGAAAGGTTATCTTTGCTTTTTAAGGCAACCTTTCGTTATAAAAATGGATGATTTATTAACAACTAAATTTCTGAAAATCGAATGAATCTTACATTAAAACGCATTCAACACGTAGGTATTCCGGTTACTGATTTGGCGCGTTCTGTTGCTTTTTATGAGCAATTGGGCTTTGAAAATGTAATGTCATCTTCGTTTGAGTTCAACGGTGGTCAAGGCAATGTTGCTATGATGCAAAGCGGGGAGATTATCATCGAAATCTACCAAATGCCCGATAGTGAATTGGCCGAAATCAAAAATAGAAAAGACGGACACGTAGATCATGTGGCCTTTGATGTCGAAAATATCGACGAAGCGTTTGAACAACTTAAAGCGGCGGGCTTTGCCATTTTGGAAGAGGCACCCGTGTTTTTGCCTTTTTGGAAAAATGGCTGTAAATATTTCAATATCAAGGGGCCTGATGGTGAGCGTTTGGAGTATAATCAGATACTATAAGCGATATTGAAAACCAGGGTTTTATATAAGAAATTTTTGAGATGGTGCTCCCTGAGCGTCGTTGAAAATCAAGATTCAGCAATGGTGTAACCCACCAAAACTGATAGGTTAAAGTGAACAGAAATGGCGGCGGCGATGAGCAGCTGCCATTTTTTTTAGGGTGAAGCGAGGGCTGATTTGACTTTTATCAACGCATTAAACCGTTTTGAGTAAGTAAAAAAAGGCATTATTTCAGTTTTAAGGATAAGCTGAAATAATCATGAAAAGAAAACTCACCTCGATATTGATGGTCGCTGGTAGCCTTTGCGCTTCATTTGCTCAGGCTCAAACGGCAAGCAGTTGGGAAACCATTCAGTCGACTACTAGCTGCACCGCGCGGCACGAAAACGCCTTCACCAAAGTAGGTGATAAGCTATACCTGATTGGCGGACGCGGCACGCGCCCCGTGGATGAGTACGACCCCGCCACCAACACGTGGAAGCAATTGGCCGCGCCTCCCATCGAAATGAATCATTTTCAGGCCATTGAATACAAAAATGAAGCCTACGTAATGGGCGCTTTTATGGGAGCGTATCCGCACGAAAAACCCATTTCGAGTATCTATATTTTCAACCCCACCAAAAATGAATGGCGCTTGGGCCCTGCCATTCCTGCCGACCGTTTGCGGGGTGCGGCGGGCTCGGTGGTGTATAAAAATAAGCTGTACCTCGTCTGCGGCATTCAGGATGGGCATTACGACGGGCACGTGGGTTGGTTGGATGAATACGACCCTAAAACCAACACCTGGCGCAAACTCCCCGACGCGCCGCACGTCCGCGACCACGTTTCGGTCGCCATCATTGATGACAAACTGTACGTAGCTGGCGGGCGACGCTCCACGGCACGCATCAATCAAGTGCTAAACCTGACCGAACCCGCCGTGGATGTGTTTGATTTTAAGACCAATACTTGGACGACGCTGCCCGAAAGCCTGAATTTGCCCACGCAAAGGGCGGGAAATACCACCGTTTCGTTTGGGTATAAATTGCTCATTATGGGCGGCGAAAGCGCCGCGCAAGTGGAAGCCCACGCCGAAGTGGAAGCCTTTGATACCAAACAAATGAAGTGGGAGAAACTGCCCAACCTCAACAAGGGGCGTCACGGGACAGGGGCCACGGTCTACAAAAAGAAAGTGTACGTTGCGGCAGGCTCCGGCAACCGAGGAGGTGGCCCTGAACTTACCACAATGGAAGTATTAAAATAGCCTTTCCTGTATTCTATTTACTTTCTCTGTCTATCTTTCTCGGTTTACTTTTTCAGTCTATCATTTTTCGGTTTATCTTTTTTCTGTTTACTATTTTTCGGTTTACAAATGACTATCGATTCTCACCAACATTTTTGGATTTTTGACGCGGTACGCGATGCGTGGATTAATGACGAAATGAAGCGTATTCAGCGCAATTTTTTACCCGAAGATTTATGGCCCGTTTTGCAAGCCAACGGCGTTGACGGTTGCGTTGCCGTGCAGGCTGACCAATCGGAAGCCGAAACGCTCTTTTTGCTGGCTTTGGCCGAAAAATATTCCAGCTTCGTCAAAGGCGTGGTGGGATGGGTGGATTTGCGGGCGTCCAATCTCTACGAAAAGCTCGAATACTATTCACAATACGAACTCCTTAAAGGGTTTCGTCACGTAGCGCAGGCCGAGCCCGACGATTTTCTGGCTCGCCCCGAAGTCATCAAAGGCATTCGACAATTAACTGCTTTTGATTTTACGTATGATATTCTGATTTATCCGACCCAACTCAAAGCCGCGCTGCACTTGGTGCGGGAGTTGCCTCAGGTAAATTTTGTGGTTGACCACATTGCTAAGCCGTACATCAAAGACGGTAAATTAAACACATGGTCCAATTATATGCGGCAATTGGCAGCGCAACCGCAGGTTCATTGTAAAGTGTCGGGGATGGTGACCGAAGCTGATTGGAAAAACTGGACAAAAAAAGATTTTTATCCCTACCTCGACGTCGTTTTTGAAGCATTTGGACCTGACCGACTGATGTTTGGTTCAGATTGGCCGGTGTGCCTCGTAGCGGCTGAATATGAGCAAGTAATCGGACTGGTCCGTGACTACATGATAAACGTCGGTTTCTCGGCCAGCGACCAAGCCAAGGTTTTTGGAGAAAACGCCACGCGTTTTTATCGGTTGGAAGAATAAATGAAAACATCATCCTGCCCGAAAACGTATATAAACAGATTCAGGTAGGAAAAATTTGTCGTCAAAAAACGAATCTGCTCAGGCTTGTGAATCGGGCCTTAAATGCACAAGTACTTCACTAATTGTCGTAAAATCACGGAAATTTGGGTGCTCTACTCGGTGCTCAATGTGTTCGTACGCCCAAGTAGTATGGAATGGAATGTGAAAACCGTGACCACCAATAGCCAATACAGGTAAGACATCTGATTTAAGCGAATTGCCAATCATCAAAAATTCATCGGCCTCAATGTCAAGGTGTTTGATGAGCTTTTGGTAGTCGGCTTCTTTCTTTTCGCTCATGATTTCGATGTGGTGAAAATAATGCTCCAAGCCCGATTTACGCAGTTTTCGTTCTTGGTCGAGCAAATCCCCCTTGGTCGCTACTACCAACCTGTAATGTCCTGACAATGATTGCAGGACGTGTTCGACATCCTCCAGTAATTCAATGGGTTTTTCGAGCATTTCTTTGCCCAACGCAATGATTTTTTCGATGACAGGTACGCCGAGGGTGTTTTCGGAAATGCGCAGGGCTGTTTCGACCATGCTCAAAATAAAGCTCTTTACGCCGTAGCCGTACAGCGAAATATTTTGGACTTGGGTCTGGTACAACTCCGCCGATATGCTGTGGTGGGGGAGGTAATCTTCGAGCAAACCGCAAAATTTACGCTCAGTCTCCTGAAAAAAAGGCTCATTGACCCAAAGGGTATCGTCGGCGTCAAACGCAATTACTTTAATACTCATATCTATTTTAATGACTAGCGGTCATTGAAAATCAACTTTTATACATTCCACCAATACGTCAATTTTAAGACAATGGCGCGGTTCTTAACCATTAGGTTTTCGGGTAAATAATTATCAGTGTACACGATAAACAGGTCAGAAGCAGGCTGATAGCGCCATTGGAGGCGGGTATTCAGGTTGATGTTTTTTGCTTGGCTGTTGTACTGCACAAAAGTAGTCCAGAACAGACTGTTGGTAAATGTAATGTCTACCCTAGGGCCTACGAGCCACAACTCAACGGGGGTTTTTAGGTAAGGAACCTGAATGTTGTTATAATCTACCGAAAACTTGGTCGCTACGTAAGGTTGAAAACGATACCCGAGGGTTGTTTTTAAATTTAGGCGGGTTCCGTTGGCAAAAAAACCACCGTAGCGGGCGCTGAAAGCGTAGGTCAAGCGTGCGCGGGGGCTAGAGGTGAAATCCATTCCTGCCGATTTCCAATTGTGATTTGTGCCAGCTGCTAACTTCTCCCGGCCTGTATTTGTGGGGTCAAACGGAGCCAATAGCTGTACGTAATTGGAAGCGACACCGACGACACCAGTAGCCCGATTTCGAAAGTTAAAGGTGTAGGTCAAGGTCGTTTCATTGTCGGTCAACTTACTTGATTTGTTCCAAAACAAGGTCGTTTGGAGCAAAGGCCCGTGGCTGATGAGGTTTGGGGAATTGACAAAAAACAAATAGCCGACGTTGGGAACGGCCATTTGGTACCCGCGCCGGGCGGCATTGGGCACATAGCCTACTTCGGCATTGTAGTTTTCACCGACGTATTCGTATCGCCATTGCCAAAAGAGATTTGCTTTGTTGAAGTTGAGCAAGCTAGAAATGGCCACGTCGTTGCCCGACAGGTGTGGACTGAATGATTTGAGCACGGTGGCCTTGCCCGTCCAGATATTATTGGCGGAGGCCAAGTTGAATTCGGCTCCTATGTTGCGGTTATATTTTCCCGTTGATTTATGGATTTGCTCATCATAGCCCAGTGATTCTTTATTGACCATCAAGATACCGACGTTGGAACGGGCGAATACTTTGCGTTGTAAGGCCACGACGGCAAAGTTTTGGGCGGGCAGATCCCCCTGCTCACGGGTTTGGGTATCCAAAACACCGATACGCCAGTTTTTATCCAATTTACCGCTGAGCCTTGCCCCGAATAAAATCGGAACGCCCAACCCAATACGTCGCGAGAAGAAGGGGCGCAGGGTCGAAAAGCCAAAACTGGCAAATAAGTCGGCATTTTCTAAAAAGAACTGCCGTCGTTCTGGAAAAAATAGTTCAAAACGGTCTAAATTGGTTTGTTGAACATCCACTTCTACCTGAGAAAAGTCTGGATTGACGGTCAAATCCAGGTTAAGAGATGAGTTAAGGGCAATTTTAGCATCTCCACCGATGGCCGGCTTCCAGTCCGCAGGAGTCTTTTTAACTTGGTCTTTCGATACATTCGTGAGTGCGTAGGGAATCAGCGAAATGTTTTTTCCCGCAGGAGGCAGGGGCTTGTCCCACACCAATACGCCTGCGTAGCCCAAATTGGCCGATTGAAATTGACGCGGAACGGGTGCCCACGCCGATTTTTCGTTGATAGTTAGTTCGAGACGGCTGAAATTGATGCCCCACCGGGTTTGGTCTGGGCGGTAGCGGATGCTTTTAAAAGGAATGGCGGCTTCCCATACCCAGCGGTCGTCGTAGTTTTTGGTAGCTCCGTGCCATTTATTGTCCCAGTTGAGGTTTATGAATGTCCCGTCGGCCTCTTGTCCGTCCCAATAAGCGCCTGCGGCACTGGCCCCAAACGAAAAGCCGTTGGTTAAATCCTCAAACGTATCCAGAACGATAAAAAAATTGTCATTGTTGCCAAAATTGAAGTCTCTTTTCAGGGATTCTACCACAAGGGCGCCTTTAACAGGCTTATAATTGATGGCAATGATGTAGAGGTTATTTTTAT
Organism: Runella aurantiaca; assembly: GCF_003339505.1. Lineage (GTDB taxonomy): Bacteria > Bacteroidota > Bacteroidia > Cytophagales > Spirosomataceae > Runella > Runella aurantiaca. Next base: position 157,832 of record NZ_QPIW01000001.1, on the reverse strand, counting down.
CATAACACATCTTAACCTCCGTTTTAGCGCGCGACAGGCTGGTATCCATCGGCGTAATCATAAAGAAGTCTTTGGCGGTTTCGGTAGTTTGCCAAGCGGCATCATTTTCTAGACCGTCGATTTTGAGAGGAGCCTCTGCTTCCCGAATGTGGTATTGGTAGGATTCATTTTTCTTTTGGGCAAAAACCGTTACCCCACACAGTAAAAACCACAGAAACAGACGCATTTGAAGCATTTGAAAAGATGTAATAATAAAGAATGAAAGGCGGTTAGAGCTGGGCCCTAACCGCCAAAATGTTTGGTGTGTCTTGAAGGCTATTTTATTGGTACGCCACCGCCACCTGACGCTGAGTGCCGAGGTGGTCGATGCCCAGTTCAACCACGTCGCCTGATTTGAGGTAGCGAGGAGGTTTGAAACCAAGACCCACCCCAAACGGAGTACCCGTAGAAATCACATCACCGGGCAGAAGGGTCATAAATTGGCTAAGGTAGCTAACAAGTTTAGGAATTTTAAATACCATGTCGTCGGTATTTGAATCCTGCAGCATTTCGCCGTTTACTTTCAGCCAAAGGCGCAATTTGTGCGGATCGGCAATTTCGTCCTTGGTTGCCATAAACGGCCCCATGGGCGCAAAAGTGTCGTTGCTTTTGCCTTTTACCCACTGACCGCTACGCTCAAGCTGAAACTCACGTTCTGAATAATCATTGTGTAAAACATAACCCGCCACGTAATCCATGGCGTCGGCTTCATCGACGTAGCTGGCTTTTTTTCCAATCACAAAGGCCAGTTCCACTTCCCAGTCGGTTTTGACGGAATTTCGGGGAATGATGACATTGTCAAACGGGCCGCAGAGCGCCGTGGTAGATTTAAAGAAAATAACGGGCTCTGGTGGCACTTGAGCGCCAGATTCGGCGGCATGTTTGGCGTAGTTCAGCCCAATACACACTATTTTGGAAGGACGCGCTACGCAAGAGCCGAGCCGAATGCTATCGGATACTTCTGGACAGGTGTCTGCGTTTGCGGTCAGCCATTCTGCCAAACGTTGAATACCATTGCTTGCAAAAAAAGCTTCATTGTAATCCTGACCAAAGGCTGAAACGTCAATTTTACGCCCATTGGGGAGAATTACGCCCGGTTTTTCCTGTTCAAAAGTGCCAAAACGAAAAAGTTTCATGGAATTAGGTGGTGTTTTAAAACTATCTCTGTGAGAAATAACAATTGTTTGAAAGATTCATCTTTCAAAATAAGTAGTTTTAGACCGATTTCTAACGCAGTGGAATAGTGAATTAAAAAAAATAAAATTTTTTTTTGACCGTAATTCGCTGATATAGGTTGACTTCCATTTTTTCTTTATTTTTTTTTTAGTTGAGGGCTTGCGTCGTATTCATGTTTCGCCTACTTTTGCACCACAATTCACGGAAACAACCGCCAAATTGTAAAAAAATGATTCTGTAGCTCAGCTGGTAGAGCAATACACTTTTAATGTATGGGTCCTGGGTTCGAATCCCAGCGGGATCACAAAAAGTCAAAAAAAGCCTCAAAACATGCGTTTTGAGGCTTTTTTCTTGTAGAATGAAAGATAAAAAGTTGTAGAATGGAAATTTGGGAGCAATCCCAAAATTTGTGGAGAGCGTTGGATTTTTTTAGGTTTGTGTTTTAATCAACCCTGCCTGTTTTGGAAAGTTTTCTGCCTTTAGTAGAGTACCTCTTACCTGATTTTATTCTAACCTATTTTGAGTTGATGCGTGTGGAGAAAATGGCTGATGTGCTCCATGTTTATTTGGAAGAGAACAATTACGCGGCCTCCTCTGAGCATAAAAAGGACTTACTATCGAAAGGTGCCGAGGCTTTTTGGCATTTGATTACTGTCCAATACTATCAAATCGGCAGAATAACCTGCTTTGATTCGGCCGAATTTATCGCCAAGGCCCAAGTGTTGGGCCGGATACATAGTGGCCATTCTGAAGGCTTCGTCTTTGGGGATTCCTACGTGGTGAATGCAGTTGCGCACCGCGTCGAGGAGCGTAATGGCTGAGCCTGCAAGCTTACCTTCATCGTTGAGTAGGCGATGCCCATCGTAGTTGGCAATAAAATCTTCAAATTCAAAACGCATTGGTTCAATTTTGGCCAAAGTAGCATCTGAAATCAGAAAAAGACGCTCCCGCATGAGCTGTTTGGCAATCCGCACCGTGGCATAGTCGCAATGATAACCATCGACAATGATGCTGGCGTTGACCGTTGGCGTATCCCAAATGGCCGTTACTACGCCCGGTTCGCGACTTTCAAAGGGGCGCATGGCGTTGTATAGATGCGTTGCCAACTGAATCCCACTGTTAAAATATCCTTTGGCTTGTTCGTATGTGGCGTTGGTGTGTCCCAATGACAATATAATGTCACTTTCTTGCAAAAGTTGCAACAATTCTTCGGGCCAGATTTCGGGTGCAATCGTCATGATTGTGAGTAAACCTTCACAACTGGCAATAATTTCGGCAATTTCCGCTTTGGTTGGAACGCGTACGGCATGGGCGCTGTGGGCCCCTCGTTTGGTAAAGTTAATAAACGGCCCTTCAATGTGCAGGCCCAATACGCCCATTTTACCCGCTGCCATGTACGATTTGGTTACTTCGATTGCTTTTAAAATTCGTTCATGTGAGGTAGAATAAAGCGTCGGAACCAAGCCTACTGTGCCATCCTGACGGTGCGTTTGGACCATATCCGTGAGGGATTCTTCCGATAAATCGCGTACGAAAAAGCCGTTTTTCCCGCCATAAAGTTGCAAATCAACCAAGCCCGGAACGAGGTCAAACCCCTGTAAATCAAAGCAAAATACATCCTTTGGAACATCTTCTTGTAGAACTACGTCCACGATGGTTTCATTTTCAATCAAAACGGCGTAATTGGTCAAAACCTCTTCACCAGTATAAATAGTACAGTTTGTGAGTGCGTGCATCGGTTGGTGGATTTTTTTGGGAACTTCCCGAAAGATGTAGAACTTTCGGGAAGTTTTCCAAAGAACAATGAATAAAATTTGGCTTTCATCGCCGCATTTGAGCGGCCACGAACAAAAATACGTACAGGAGGCTTTTGCTGCCAACTGGATTGCGCCACTGGGTCCCAATGTCGATGGATTTGAACGGGATTTGTGTACTTACGTGGGGGCGGGTCATGCCGCGGCTCTTTCTTCGGGCACGGCCGCCCTGCATTTGGCCCTCATCCTGCTGGGAGTCGGACGCGGCGATGTGGTTCTGTGCCAATCATTTACCTTTGCTGCTTCGGCCAATCCCATAGCGTATCAGGGAGCCACGCCTGTTTTTGTTGATTCGGAATTGGATACGTGGAATATAAGCCCAGACGCCCTCGAAACGGCCATCAAAAGCGAAAAAGCAAAAGGGAAAAACGTGAAGGCGGTCATTGCGGTGCACCTCTACGGAATGCCCGCCCAAATGCGCGAAATTCAGGAAATCTGCCAACTGCACGACATTCCGCTCATTGAAGATGCGGCAGAGGCCTTGGGGGCATCGTATCAAGGCAAGAAAATGGGCAGTTTTGGGTTGCTGAATGTCCTTTCTTTCAACGGCAATAAAATCATCACCACGTCGGGCGGCGGGGCGTTACTTTCTGACAATGAGGCTTTTATTCAAAAGGCACGTTTTCTAGCCACCCAAGCCCGCGACAATGCGCAGCATTACCAACATTCCGAAATCGGTTATAACTACCGCCTGAGCAATATCTGCGCAGGCATCGGGCGCGGCCAAATGGAAGTGATTGATGAGCGCGTGGCCCAACGCCGTGCCAATTTTGCGTTTTATGAAAGAGAATTGTCCAGTATTGAAGGTATTACATTTCAGCCCGAAGCCGAAGGCTGTTTTTCCAATCGTTGGCTGAGTTGCATGGTTGTTAACCCTAAACTAACGGGCGGCATCACCCGCGAGAATATTCGCTTGGCGCTGGCTTCTGAAAACATAGAAGCGCGTCCGTTGTGGAAACCGATGCATTTACAGCCCATTTTCCAAGACGCTCCTTATTATGGTAAAAGTATATCAGAACGATTATTCGAAAATGGTCTTTGCCTTCCTTCTGGTTCGAACCTAACGCAAGAGGAATTGGGAAGAGTGACGAATGGAATTAAAAAATGTTTTTCTTAACATCGGCAAAACGTCGGCGAGGTTGTGAACCTCGCCGACGTTGGGAAATCAATAATCCATCGGATCGTCGGCAACGCGTGTATTGTCGTGCCAAGTATTCATTTCGGCCATATCTTCGGCAGAAAGTTGAAAGTCAAACACATCTATATTTGCCGCTAAGCGATTCTTGCTCACCGATTTGGGTATCGTAATAGCACCCTGTTGCAACGACCAGCGAATTAGTACCTGAAACGTGCTTTTGCCGTATTTTTCAGCGATTTGTACCAGCCTAGCATCGTTTGCTTTCAGCCCCCGGACCAAAGGCGCATAGCCTTCTACCTGAATACCTCGTTGACTACAGTATTGCATTTGTTCGGGCAAATAGCAATAAGGGCTCAGCTCAAACTGATTGACGGCAGGAATGATTTCGGCATCGGGCCATAGTTCCTCAAAATGAGGAATGTAATAATTAGAAACGCCGATGGCGCGGGCTTTCCCTTCAGCATAAATTTGCTCCAACGCTTTCCACGTTTGGATTCGATGCTCTTTCACTGGCCAATGAATCAAATACAAATCCACGTAATCCGTGTTTAGTTGCCGAAGGCTTTCCTCAAAAGCACGCAACGTTGCTGCGTAGCCTTGGTCTTCGTTCCTGACTTTGGTGGTGACAAATATTTCTTCGCGGGCCAATCCACTTTGGCCTATGGCTTGACCCACTTCACGCTCATTTTTGTAGGCCGCGGCCGTATCTACCAGTCTATAACCCAGTTCGAAGGCCCATAACACCGCCTGTTTGATGTCTTGGTCGGGTTGTGGGTCATAAATACCCAGTCCCAATTGCGGCATAGTAATGCCGTTATTAAGCGTAATGAGTGGAATCATATCATTAAGTGTTTTTAACACAGGATATCCTATCTTTGAGGAAATGTATTCAATTTTTCAAAAATAGAAGATTTTCGTGGCTAACCCACATCCCTCTTGTTCGCGATAAAACATTTTTTAAACTTGCAATCAAAAGTGACGTTTTTGCGCCTGCTTCGTCCATCAGAAAATAAATCGTTGTTGATTTTATCACTTCTTATTATGAGAACACTCTTTCGTTTTAATTGGCTACCCTTCGTGATGGGTTTAGTCGTATTGCAATCTTGTTCGCGCAATCCTGTGACCGGCAAACGGGAAATCATTCTGATGTCGGCCGATCAGGAAATTGCGTTGGGCCAACAATCTCACCCTTCTATTGTCGCCTCCATGGGCTTATATGAAGATAAACGATTGCAGAGTTTTATCTCGGAAAAAGGGATGGCGATGGCTAAAATTTCGCACCGCCCAGAGCTTCCTTACCAGTTCAACATCATTGATTCTCCAGTTGTCAATGCATTTGCCGTGCCCGGAGGCTATGTGTATTTTACCCGAGGCATTATGGCGCACTTCAACAATGAAGCCGAATTTGCAGGTGTTTTAGGCCACGAAATCGGGCACGTTACGGCTAGGCACTCCGCCCGGCAACAAACCAGCCAAATTCTGGGTACCGTGGGATTGATTGCTGGTATGGTCATTTCGCCCAAATTAGCCCAATTTGGCGAACAAGCCATGCAGGGTTTACAAATGCTGATGCTCAGCTACAGTCGTGCACATGAATCTGAATCCGATAAAATTGGGGTAGAATATTCGAGCAAAGTAGGCTATGACGCGCACCAAATGGCCAATTTCTTCGGCACTATCAAACGTATTTCGGACAACGCTGGCCAATCTATTCCCAACATCATGTCGACACACCCCGATCCGGGCGACCGTTTCAACAATGTTCACGCAATGGCCAAAGATTGGCAAGCCAAAAATGTCGGTAATTACGCCGTAAATCGTGAAAGTTATTTACAAATGATTAATGGCATTGTGTACGGTGAAGACCCAAAACAGGGCTTTGTTGAAAATAGTGTTTTTTACCATCCTGAGCTTCGCTTTCAATTTCCTATTCCGAACGGTTGGCAGACCCAAAACTCCCCTGTTCAATTTGTGATGGCTCCCAAAGACGGCAAAGCAGAGATGTTGCTCAATGTAGCACAGGGCAGTACGCTGGATTCGGCCGCTCAAAATATGGTCAGGCAGTACAATTTAAAAGTGTTGGAATCTGCTCGTAAGACCATTCACGGCAACCAAGCCATCGTCATGATTTCGCAGCAACAGCCTCAACAACAACAACAGGGGCAACCCCAACAACAACAACAACCCCAAACGCCCGCTAATACGGTTCAGCTGGGCACATGGCTCATTCAATACAACGGTTTGATTTATGCCATTCACGGAGTAACCACCGCCGATGTTTTTGGTAACTTGTACCCTACGTTTCGAAATACGGCTGAGAACTTTCGTTTATTGAATGACCCTGACAAACTGAATCGCAAACCCGAACGCATATTTGTAAAAAGCGCCCCGCGCAACGGTACATTTAAAGACATCATGACAACGCTAGGAATGCCAGCCAACCGAATCGAGGAATTGGGCGTGGTCAACAGCATGAAAGCCGACACTCCGATTCAGAAGGGAATGTTGTTGAAAGTAATTGGAAAATAAGAAGTGAGGAATCAGAAGTGAGGAGTGAGAATAACAAAACCGTTACTCCTCGCTTCTGTCTCCTACATTCTCACTACTATCTCCTACCTACTTACTATCAACTACTCACTCCTACCTACTCGCTTCTCACTTCTAATTATCTACCCCAAAGCATATCGCTTACCGGGAAGTGAACGAATGTAGCCCTGCAATTCCAGATTGAGCAACAGCGTGGCCAATTTCCCCGTCGAGACCTGACTTTCCCACGTGAGATTATCAATGTGCATTTCGCCTCTTTGACGCAATAACGCCACAATTTGGCTTTCCTCCTGCGTAAAATGGTCGGGCAATGCCGCCTTTACGGATGCTTTGGAAGTGAGCCAACTTAATGATTCCAGTAAATTTTCTACGCCCGTAAAAATCTGGGCTTTATTGGCGCTGATTAGATTATTGGGACCGATAGAATAGGGGTTCGACAAATTGCCGGGCACAGCAAATACATCCCGATTGTAATTATTGGCAAACTCTGCCGTAAGCAATCCCCCACCCTTTTTAGCCGATTCTACCACAATGACTGCGTCAGATAACCCAGCGATAATGCGATTTCGGGCGGGAAAACGCATCGAATCGGGCTTGGTTCCCAAACAATATTCCGTCACAATTCCGCCATTGGGCTCCATCTCTCTCGCTGTTTTGGTATGCCCTTCGGGATAAACCACATCCACCCCTGTAGCCATCACGCCAATCGTCGGAATATGGCTCCGGACACTGGCCCGGTGCGCCGCAATATCAATGCCATACGCCAATCCACTGACAATCGTTACGTCGTGGTTGACCAGCCCTTCTACAATCTGCTCGGTGATATTTCGGCCGTAATCAGTCGCTTTTCGGGTGCCGACCAAAGAGACATAGCGGCCCTTATTGAAATCAATGTTGCCTTTGGTGTATAGCAAAACGGGGGCATCATAAAGTGATTTGAGTCGTTGGGGAAAGAGGGAATCGGTATAAAAAACCATATTGGCATTTAATTTCTCCAATTTCAGAAGTTCATCTTCAGCCGCTCTCAAACCTTCTTTTTGCAAAACAGTCCGGGCAATTGCCTCTCCTACGCCCGTAACGCGAATCAACGTTTTATAATTGGCTTCAAATACCTTTTGGGCATCTCCAAAGTGAGCAATCAAATACCGAATCAATACACCGCCCAATCCTGGGGTCAGATGCAATCCTAATTGATAAAGACGTTGGTCCATAAATAAATATTAGTGTTCTTTTTTAAGGCCGCCGCCCAAGTATTGGCAATTGATTAGTGCATCAATGCCGTCGTAGGGTACGGGGGCTTTTTCGTAGTCATAAACCACTCTGAGTGAGCGTGTATGGTTATTGTCGCCCATGGCTACGTCTACATCTTCCATCGTAAACTGACAGGGATGTTCATAGCCGCAGGCAATGGCTATTTCGAGAATCTCTTTGGTCAAGGTTTTTCCGTAATGATAAAAACGTTCACTTTTGAGCGCTGGATCGAGGCCCGCCTGCAACCATTTATTTTGCGTAGCTACCCCCGCCGGACAGCGGTTGGTATGGCATATCTGCGCCTGAATACACCCAATCGACATCATGGCTTCGCGGGCAACGTTGACAATATCGACGCCCATCGCAAACGCCATAATCGCCTGCGCTGGTAGGCCTAGTTTCCCCGACCCAATGAACGTTATACGGTCGGTGAGTCCGTGTTTTTTAAAGATTTTATATACACTCGAAAACCCATATACCCACGGTAAAGATACATGGTCGGCAAACGACGGAGGGGCAGCACCCGTTCCGCCTTCACCACCGTCGACGGTAATAAAGTCGGGCCCACGGCCCGTTTTCACCATGAGTTCCGCTAGTTGTTCCCACATGTCCAGTTTTCCCACGGCCGCTTTGATACCCACGGGTAGCCCAGTAGCCTCGGCCATGGCTTCAATCAAATCCAACATTTCGGGTAGGGTCGAAAAAGCGCTGTGCGCTGCGGGAGAGATGACGTCTTTCCCGATGGGTACGTGGCGAATTTCCGAAATCTCTTTTGTGATTTTAGCCGCTGGCAATACTCCTCCTTTGCCAGGTTTTGCTCCTTGTGAGAGTTTCAATTCAAGCATCCGAATGGCGGGGTTTTTCTGCGTCAGTCGGACCAATTTTTCCATGATAAAATTCCCGTCGTCGTCACGAATACCGAAATACGCTGTGCCGATATTGAGCACTACGTCGGCGCCTTTATCGTGGTACGGCGAAAACCCTCCTTCTCCCGTGTTGTGGTAACAGCCAAACTTCGCCGCTCCTTCGTTGAGGGCGGTAATCGCCGAAGCCGATAACGACCCAAAACTCATTCCTGAAATATTAATTACCTGCTTCGGACGGTAGGGTTTTCGACGATTATGGCTCAGCCCAATCACTTTGGGCGCGGGCAAAACGTACGGATTTTCGCGGTAGGGATGGTCTTTGGCCAATCGTTTGGTTACCAAAGCGGGTTTGATAAAGATAAAACCTGCACTGTTGACATCCTGGTCGGTTCCGAAACCCTGAAAATTATTTTCCCGTTTCGACGATGCATAAATCCACGAACGTTGCCGGCGATTGAACGGCAATTCCTCGCGGTTGTTGGCCACAATATATTGCCGAAACTCCGGTCCAACCGTCTCTAACCAATACCGCAGGTGCCCAATGACTGGAAAGTTGTGCAAAACGGTGTGCTTTTTTTGAGTAATGTCCCAAATAGCAACAATGGCCAAAATGACGGGGAAGCATGTCCACCACGGAATGAGCGCAAGCCAATTCAAAAGAGTATTCATTAGGGTTTAGTTTTTCTTGTTGAAAATATTAAAACAAATTTCACCGATTTCACCAATCATCTTTTCGGCGTCTTTTTCAGGGGTTCCTCTTACAAAAACTGAAATCACAAAGGGTGTGGCCGCAAACACAATACCTGCATCGCCGCGTACGTACGTCAGTCCGCCCGTTTTGTGCGCTATTTTGATGGTTTTGGGAATGAGCCTCGGCAGCGTAACCGTGTCCCGATTTTCAAACAAAAATTCCATCATTTGCTCACATAAAGCTGGCGTTGCTACTTTATGGCCATAAATAAGACGCAATAATGCATTGATGTCACGGGCGGTTACGTAATTATCAATCCCCCGGGCTACGGCCGCCGTATCCATCATCACCCGATTCAACTGGAGGCTCGCCAAACCGAAGAATTTCATACGGTCGTTGATTTTTTCCCGCCCCAGTTTTCGGATAAAAATATTGGTGGCCGTATTATCGCTCGCAATCATCATCAAACGAGCAACTTCTTTGAGCGACATTTGCTGCCCATCGGGGTACGAGGCCATCACGCCCGAGCCGCCCGTTTTGTCGGCAGTCACCAGCGTATAGGTTTCGTCTAGGTCCACTTTGCCCGCTTTTACCTGTTCCATCAGCTCAACCAAAATCGGAATTTTGATGATACTCGCCGATGGCACAGACTCCGCAGGCCCTTTGCTGAAATAGATTTCGCCCGTTAGCGATTCTACCTGAAAGTTTACAATTGTAGTGGGTGAAAGTTGCGCAAGATACGTTTCAAGTGAAGAAAAAGATGGGCGTTTTTGGGCAATACTCACGCATGGGAGCAGCATGAAGCATAAAAAAATAAGTTGTCGCATCAGAAAAAGGGTTTCTGGCAACAACTTACGCACAGGAAGACTAAAAATCAAGGAATGTTATGTATCCTTTCCTTCCGGTTGGGCAGGAACGTGGATATGTTTTTCCAAATCCTTGCCCATAAAAAGTTTAAATTCGGATTTTAACTTCCGATAATTGTCGTGAAAAAATGACATTTTCTCCCGTAAATAGGCCTGACTCTCGCGGACTTCGTCGTTAAATTGGGTGGTTTCTTCCTTAATAATGCTCGCAATAATCCCCTCCTGATCACGAATATCAGCTTGAATGCTGTTAACAGTGCGTTTGAAATGGTCGAACTCACGCTCAAAATGGGTAAGCGTTTCGGCAAAATTAGAATCCATTTCCTCTACGGGCAAAAAGGCCCGCATTTCATGCACCAAATGTCCAAAAAAATCAACTTCTTGGTCCACAAAGTCGACTTCATTGAGCCAGAGTCTATGCTCAAAATGAAAGCGATGTAAATCAAATTTAGTATTTCGTGCCATGATTCGCGCGTGGTTAAATGAATAGTCCTAAGTTCTGCTTTATTTCAAGATACGAGTATGAGGTGGGTCAGCAAGATAACTGACGAGCGTCAGGAATTGGGAAATAAAAATGAAAGGAGCCACCGCCTGCATAAAAATTGTTTGTAGCTTTACGTTACGCAGAAAAGTTGATTCACTAACCTACTTTTTGAAAATGTTGAAGGCTTATTTTTCCTTGTTAATTTTCGGTTTTTCTCTTACAGCGATTGCCCAACAAACGGATAATCAATTGACCAATACCGCCCGCGATTTGATTAATTTAAACGGGTTTAAAATCAATGCCAATAACGCCAATACGGGACTTTTTGATATCAAAGGTCCTAAAGGCAACGTCGTAGGCAACCCATATTTAGACTCAACCTGGCAAACGGGTTCTATCAAATTATACAAAAAAATAGGCCCACCCGGACGTGAAGGCGACAGCATCGGCAATGTACCCCTACGTCTGGATTTGTTCGTTAATGAATTGGAAATAAAAATCGCCAGCACACAAGACGTCAGAGTGCTCGCGGGAGATTATATTCGTTTTTTCACGCTTGAGGGACCAGAGCGGCGTATTTTCCTGAACGTGAACCAATTCAGGTCGGAAGACAATATGAAAGGGTTTGTAGAATTAATCAAAGGAGGACGCCTGTCGCTGGTCGAATTGACGAAGCTATCAATCATCAAACCCAACTACAACGAAGCAATGGCACTGGGCAGCAAAGACACCAAAATCGTTAAAAACAATCAATATTTTGTGGTAAAGGGAAACACCCTGATTTCCATCGGAACGTCAAAAAAGAAACTGCTAGATGCCATGGCCGACCGCGCCGATGACGTAGATGAATTCATAAAAACCAATAAGCTCAGCCTAAAATCACGGCCCGACATTACCAAGGTATTTGCATATTATAACAACCTGTAGCGGCCAATAATCGGATAATGATCTGAATATTTTACGTCTTTTCTGGTCTGAAAATCAATCACTTCAAGCTTTTTTTCATCATAAAACTGGTTGTCAATTCGGATAAACCCTGGAGCCTTCCGGTACGTAAACCCAAACCCTGAACCCGCTTCTTCAAAAGCATTTGACAAGCGCTTGCGAACCTGTCCGTAGGCATAGCTGTACGGTACTTCGTTAAAATCACCACATAATATCACTGGGTGCGGACTTTTCTCAATCCATTTCGTCAGAATTTTAGACTCCTCTTCGTGATGTACAAAGCCACCTTTTAATTTTCTGAAGGTACTGGCCAATTCATAGCGTCCCAGTCCAATATTTTTTTCTTTGACCGCCAATTTAATCCCTCCCACGCGCACAATCATCGACCGTAAATGCACGCTTATAAACCGAATCGTATCTCCTTTGATTTTGATATCGGCATAAATGATGCCGTTTTGATTGTTGAATTCCATTTTCTCATGATTAATAATTGGATATTTTGAGAAAATAGCTGGCCCATTTGAGTAATCTTTACCTTTATCCTGTATGGATTGCATAGATACGTAATAAGTGTAACCCTCTTTTTTAAACTGGGCAACTGTTTGCAGTTCTTGTCGGTCTCGGTGATTTAAGAACTCCTGAAAACATTTGACATCGGCATCTTCTTTCTTTACCCAATCAATCAATTTAAAAGTATTTTCGGGTTTTTCATCAACTAAATAACTGTGAGAATCAAACGACATAACGTTATAACTCAACACCTTAATCTCATTTTTAGAAGCGACCGTCTGTTCCTCATCGGGCCCTAATCCGTACGTTCTTGCCCAAAAAGGAAAACTTAACATCAAGGCCAACCCCGAAAGCCATACTCTTTTGGGATTAAACACGAGCCAAAAAGCAACCAGCAAAATATGAACAATCAGCAGCAAAGGGAGGCTCATCATGATGAAGCCCGCGAGCCAGTGCCCCGTAATGGCAAAATAGGTAAGCGTGTAACTGAGTAAGGTAAAGCAAAAAAATAATTGCTGAATACGCCAAAAAAGGGGAGTTTTGGATTTCATTGCGTAGTTTTTCACTGACACTGCGTTTTAATTGCAAAGTAAACAATTCCATGACGAAAATTATTGCTATTGGTTTAGTATTATCAATTCTCATTGCCTGCAATACCTCCCAAGAATCGGAGGAGCAAAAATTAGCCCAGAGTTACTGCGGAGGCTGCCACCTCATGCCAACGCCCGATTTGCTTGACAAAAAAACGTGGAAAGAGAGTGTACTGCCCAAAATGGCCCTGCGGTTGGGCGTCGTTCAGCAAAATATCGGCTTTTATCAGGACTTTTCTACCGAAGAGATTGTGGCGTTTACCCAAGCCAACGTTTTTCCCGAAACCCCAATCGTAACGCCCGAACAATGGGAAAGTATTGTGAATTATTATGTCAAAAATGCCCCCGACAAACTGCCAGATTCCTCCCGCAAAACCCTTATTTCTCCCAACCTCTCCCGATTTTTGCCCAAAGCCAATACCCCGCAGGTGGAGCCTTTTGTTTCGCTCATCAAGTACGACTCCCTCAGCAAGAAGCTATTTGTGGGCAGTCGCCGAGGAATGGTGACAGTATTTGACCAACAATTCAAACGCATTGACTCCCTCAAAGTGAGCAGCCCACCTTCTGATTTGCGGGTCTACCCCGATGGGAGTTTGGATGTGTTGCTGATGGGCATCATGGACCCCAATGACCACAACCGAGGTACGCTGGAAAAAGCCCGCAAATCGGCCGATGGCAAAACATGGGCGTTGACTCCGATACTCCAAAAACTTCGTCGCCCCGTAAATCAATCTTTTACCGATGTAGATGGCGATGGACTTGAAGACATTGTGATGTGTGAATATGGCAACAATATCGGCCAATTGTCTTGGTTTAAACAGCAACAAGACCATTCCTATCAGGTGTTTAAATTTGACCCCGCTCCCGGGGCGCGATTGGTTCAGCCCTATGATTTTAACCGTGATGGAAAACTGGACTTTTTTGTAATGATGGCGCAGGGCGACGAACAGGTATCCGTGATTTATAATCGCGGCGGCGGAAAATACGAAAAACAAATCCTGTTGCGCTTCCCACCCGTATACGGCTCCAGCTACGCCGATTTGGCCGACGTCAACGGCGACGGTTGGGTTGATATTGTGTACACCAACGGCGACAATGCCGATTATTCTATGATTCTGAAACCTTATCACGGCGTACGTATTTTCTTAAACAACGGCAAAAATCAGTTTCAAGAAAAATGGTTTTTCCCTTTACACGGTGCCTCAAAATCCCTCGCCGACGATTTTGACAATGACGGCGACATTGACATTGCGTCTATCTCTTACTTTCCTTCCAACCCACAGGAAGGATTTGTGTATTTTGAGAACCAAGGGAATTTGAAATTTACCGCTAAAACCTTTGCTACGCCTCGGCAAGACAAATGGATGCTCCTCGAAAAAGCAGATTATGACCAAGACGGCGACAAAGACCTGTTGTTGGGTTATCTCGAACGCCCGCCTTACAGATTTCCGCTACAAGCGGGAATGACGGGATTACAAATTCTTGAAAATAAAACAATTGTAAAAAAATAAACTCCACTGGCAATCAATCCTTTACACCTATACCCTACATTCAAACAGTTGGGTAACCAAGCGTTGGCGTTGCATTTATTTGACTCAATTTTTCGTTAGAAAACTGCAACTTTTTACTTATTAAATTTGATTTTAACCTTCCATTTAAAAAATGAAAAAGACACTTTTTGCAATCCTTACTTTACTAATTTCGTACTCTTTCGATGCGGTTCAGGCCCAAAAAGCGGCTTGGACACCACTTTTTGACGGAAAAACCCTGAAAGGCTGGAAACAGCTAAACGGCCAAGCTAAATATGAAGTAAAAGACGGCGTCATTGTCGGAACAGCCGTGGCCAATACCCCCAACTCCTTCTTAACCACCGAAAAAGACTACGGCGATTTTATTTTTGAGTGCGAAGTAAACGTCGATGAAGGACTTAACTCAGGCATTCAATTCCGTTCATTGTCAAAACCCGACTATAACAATGGCCGCGTACACGGTTACCAAATGGAAATTGACGCCACCGACCGCGACTTATCGGGCGGCATCTACGACGAGGCACGCCGTGGATGGTTGTATGTTCCAGAGGTAAATCCCAAGTCCAGAGGTGTGTTTTTGCGCAACAACCAGTGGAACAAATACCGCATCGAAGCCATCGGAACCAGCTTGCGGACGTTTGTCAACGGCGTTGAAATCAGCCACGTAATCGACGATGTCACCTTGAGCGGATTCATCTGTTTACAGGTTCACTCCATCGGAAACCGCAAAGACGACGAAGGCAAGCAGGTACGCTGGCGCAACGTGCGGATTCAAACCATCAATCTGCAACCGACTCCCGCAAGTACCGTTCGTATCGAAAACTGGATTCCAAACACGGTTTCTGAGCCAGAAAAAGCCTTGGGAATCCGTTTGTTGTGGGATGGAAAAACCACCAACGGGTGGCGTGGTGCGTACAAAACAGAATTCCCAAAAGGGGGCTGGAACATCAAAGACGGCGTGTTGAGTGTGGACAAAGGCAACGGAGCTGAATCAACCAACGGCGGCGACATCCTGACCACCGAAAAATTTGGTGCTTTTGAACTTACTTTCGACTTCAAACTCACCGAAGGAGCCAACTCGGGCGTAAAATACTTCGTCAATGAGTTACTTCAATACACCCACGAATTTCAGCCAGGAGAGTCGATGACGGTTCCCGCCGATTACATCAAAAAGGGCTCAGCTATTGGTCTGGAGTTTCAGGTGTTGGACGATGCCAAACACCCCGACGCCAAAATGGGCGCAGGCGGAAACCGCACCATTGGCTCGCTGTACGACCTCATTCCTGCCGACAAAACGGGCTACCGCAAAGGCGCTGTCAAAAAAATCGGTGATTGGAATCAGGGACGCATCGTGGTCTATCCCAACAATCATGTAGAGCATTACCTCAACGGATTCAAAGTAGTGGAATACAACCGCAACTCAGACTTTTATAAAGCCCTCGTGCAGCGCAGCAAATACGCCGTTTGGGGCGACAAATTTGGTTCAGCCCCCAAAGGGCCCATTTTGTTGCAAGACCACGGTGACCTTGTCATCTACCGCAGTATCAAAATACGGGAGTTGAAATAAATATTTAATTACCCATAAAAAAGCCACCACATCAGGTGGCTTTTTTTATCCCCTCAAAGCGGTTGATTCTGGCAATCAGCATTGTGTGCATTTCTAGCAGTTGCCGATTTGAGAAAAAAAACGGAGTTTTGGGGTATGGAAAAGAATTAAGTGCCTTTATACTAAAAACCTGTTTTTACAATGCAACGCAGAGAATTTATACAAAAATCTATTTTAGCAAGTGCAGCGACCGCAATGTCGACCACGAGCTATTCTAAAATCATCGGCGCCAATGACCGCGTACGCGTAGGTGTCGTGGGTTTTTCTGATCGCCACCGTGCGTCACACGTAGGTCCTTTCAAAGAATTGTCTAAAGGAATGAACTTTGAAATCACGTCGCTTTCCGATATTTGGAATCGCCGTCGTGACGAAGGGAAAGCCTATTTGGACAAGCAATTGGGAGGTAACGTAAAGGTTTTCCGTAATAACGAAGAAATGTACGATGCCAAAATGGTGGATGCTGTTTTTATGAGCACCGCCGACTTTCAGCACGCCCTTCATACCATTGAGGCCGTGCAGGCAGGCTGTGATGTATACGCCGAAAAACCATTGTCCGAAACCATGGAAGACAACCGCGCCGTATTGAAGGCCGTAAAAGCTTCGGGGAAAATCGTGCAAATCGGTTCGCAACGCCGCAGCGGTGAAAACTACTGGGCCGCCGATGAATTTATCAAATCGGGCAAATTCGGCCCTATCGTCATGGTGGAATTGATGTGGAACGTCAATCAACCCGGCCGCTGGCGCAGACCAGAATTAACCAAAGATTTGAAAGAATCGGATGTAGACTGGGTTCGCTACCAATTGAATCGTCCCAAAGTGGCCTTTGACCCCCGCAAATACCTTGAGTACCGCCTGTTTTGGCCGTATTCATCGGGTATCCCAGGCCAATGGATGAGTCACCAAATTGATACAGTACACTGGTTCAGCGGATTGTCACATCCACGTTCTGCCGTAGCCAACGGCGGGATTTATCAATGGAAAGATGGTCGTACCAACCCTGATACCCTCACGGTGGTGTTTGATTATGGCCCAGCCAACGATCCTACTTCGGGCTTCCAAGTACAATTTACCAGCCGTTTCTCCAACTCTGCCGGCGAAACCAAAGAATTGTACTACTCAAACGGCGGTATGATTAACTTGGATACCAACGAAATCAGCTCAACGGGTGGTTTGCGCGAGCGCGAAGCCGCCGCGATGGGACTGAAAGCCAACTTAGTAGCTTCTACAAAACTCGAAGGAATAAAAGTAGCAACCGACGCCAACACTGGCGGTGACCCTTTGACGTTCAATCACATCAAAAACTGGATGGAATGTGTGCGCAGTCGCAAGCAACCAAATGCTCCAATTGAGGCAGGGTATCAGCACTCCATTGCTACAATCATGGCCAACGCCGCCTACCGTACTGGTCAGCGCGTGACATTTGATGAAAAAACGCAGGAAGTATTGGCCGGCGGAAAGCCGTTTAAGTACTAAAGAAGTACAACAGCGTAATCTGTACGCAAATAAATCACATAAAGAGGCGGCACCGTTTGGTGTCGCCTCTTATTTTAAAGCCATAAAGTGCATTATTCTGCGGTTTCTGGCTCCGAAACAATCAATTTGATGCCGTCAAGTTGTTTAATGACAACCGACGAACCCATCGCGATAGGATGCCCTTTTTGGGTCAAAGCAATCCATTCTGTTCCACGGTAAAAAACCCGCCCCTCTCCATCTGAGGGAATCGTTTGCACCACCGTAGCTTTATCGCCCACGTATTCAGAGTATTCGAGCGACTTGTTTTTGCGGCGCGAAAACTGGAGCAGCGGTTTTCGCAAAGCCAACAAGGAAAGCACCGAAACCACCGAAAAACAGAAAAGCTGGGAATTGACTGTTGGCGTAAGACCTGTCCATGATAAAATGGCGGTCACAAATGCCCCAACACTCAAAAACAAGAAAACAAACGTTACCGAAAGTAGCTCTGCTATCAGCATAGCAACTCCAACTATTACCCAAATCTGTGTCGAATCCATCTGATTTATAGAAATTTATACGCTGCGGGTCATTCAAGCCCAATTGATTACTTCTGTTGTTTTACTACACTCATGGCCGCCGCAATCATCGAGGCCATGTCCCCAAAATTGGCTGGCAAAATCATTGTATTGGTCGATTTAGCCAAGTTGCCGAACTGTTGTACCATTTGCTCCGCTACTTTAAGTTGTACGGCATCCATTCCGCCTTTTTCCTGAATGGCGGCGGCCACAACCCGGATACTTTCGGCGGTGGCGTCTGCTACCGACATAATAGCGGCGGCCTGTCCTTCAGCCTCGTTAATCTGACGCGTTTTCAATGCTTCTGACTCCAATACCACCTTTTGCTTTTGGCCTTCGGCTACGTTGACGGCGGCCATTTTTTCACCGTCTGACTGCAAAATCAATGCGCGGCGTTCACGTTCGGCCTGCATTTGCTTTTCCATGGCATGTAATACACTTTGCGGAGGGGTGATGTTTTTAATTTCATACCGCAACATTTTTACCCCCCAACCAATCGCCGCTTCGTCAATGGCATGAACCACGGCCTGATTGACCGTTGTCCGTTCTTCAAATGTTTTATCTAAATCAATCTTACCCATTTCCGAGCGCATCGTGGTTTGGGCCAATTGTGTGACCCCAAAAATATAATCTCCGATTCCGTATGAGGCACGTTGCGGGTCAATCACCTGCAAAAAAAGCACCCCGTCTACCCGTACCTGAACGTTGTCGCGAGTGATACAAATCTGCTCAGGAATGTCAATAGCTTTCTCTTTCAAACTATGCTTATAGGCCGTCCGGTCAAAAAAAGGAATAATGAAGTTGATGCCTGGCTGCAACACGGCATGAAATTTACCGAGACGTTCAACAACATAGGCCGTTTGTTGAGGTACAACTTTGACCGTCATTAACACAACAAGTAGGGCCAAAACGACAATAATAATAAATGTAATCATGAGGATAGTTAAGGTTTAAATTTTGAACGAAAATACCAGATTAAGCGACGTATTACAAAGCTTTAAGGATGAAGATAATAAAACATTCCAAGAACGGTGTAAATGTTTATTAAGCGGTAAAACCACCTGAATAAGCGTCCTTTATCAATCCTAAAAAGTTAATTTTACTCCTTTTTTCTTAATATATTCATAATTTTTATTTTTATATTTAAGTAATTGGATGTAATTACACTTATTTTTGCCTGCTTTATTCTTTATTCATCCTAAACCTCCTACATATTATGCTTTCAACGCTCGGCCGTCTGTTGCTGGCAATCCCAATGGCGATTTTTGGCGTGTTCCATCTTATGAATGCTGGCAATGTATCCGCAATGGTGCCTGCTTACTTACCCGGAGGTATCGTTTGGGTTTACATCACAGGCGTTGCTTTACTGGCCGCTGCTTTGGCAATCATCCTGCAAAAATGGGCGAGAACCGCCGCGATTCTGCTCGCCATTATGCTCATTTCATTTGTAGTTTTTGTGCACTTACCCAGTTTTTTGGGAGGAAATGAAAAGGCAATGGGAACCCTTCTTAAAGACCTCGGCATTGCGGGAGGTGCCTTAATCTTGGCCAATACGGAGAAAGATTAAACGGCCAAAAAGATTTGAACAATCTGTGGTATAGGAAGGCCAACGTTCCTACCAAAACAGAATTTTGGCTAACTTTGACAAAAAATTGAATACATGGTCAAAGCAGAAGTAATTACGATTGGCGACGAAATATTGTTTGGACAGATTACCGATACTAATACCCAGTGGATTAGCACAGAATTGACCAACATCGGGATTCGAACCATCCGAAAATCGTCGGTTGGAGACGATGAAAAGGCTATCTTAGAAATTCTTGCCGAAGCCGAAAGCCGGGCGGATGTAATTCTAATTACGGGTGGGCTCGGACCTACCAAAGATGACATTACAAAAAAAACACTCTGTACTTATTTCGATACCGAACTCTCTATCAACGAAGAAGCATTGGCATTCATTACCGCTTTTTTTGAGAAAAGGGGACGTCCAATGACCGAACTTAATCGTTTGCAGGCAGCAGTACCCAACAATTGCACTTACATTGCCAATCGTTGGGGAACCGCCCCAGGCATGTGGTTTGAGCGCAACGGGAAGGTGTTTATCTCCATGCCCGGCGTGCCGTTTGAAATGAAAAACCTCATGACGCACACGCTCTTGCCCAAATTGCAGGCCTTTTTTGAAACGCCGATTATCTACCATAAAATGCTCCGCACCATCGGCATTGGAGAATCTTTTTTGGCAGAGCGCATCGCCGATTGGGAAGATAACCTGCCGCCTCACATCAAATTGGCTTATTTACCCAATTTTGGGCAAGTCCGTCTTCGCCTCACCGCCACGGGTACCGACTTGGAACAGCTCAAAAAAGAAACCCAAGCCGAAGTCGAAAAAGTATTGCCCCTGATTGATGTCAACGTTTTTGGGTACGATAACGACGAAATTGAAACCGTGGTGGGAAGAATCTTAAAAGAGCGCGGCCAAACCCTGTCTACCGCCGAAAGCTGCACGGGCGGCTATACATCGCATTTGATAACGAAAGTATCAGGCTCATCAGCGTATTTTGTAGGAGGCATAATCAGTTACAGCAACGAAATCAAAATAGCCGAATTGGGCGTTAAGCCTAGCACGTTGGCCGAGTTTGGGGCGGTAAGCGAACAAACCGTCGTTGAAATGGCCGAAGGGGTCCGCCAACGACTCAACAGTACTTATGGCATAGCGGCCAGTGGAATTGCAGGCCCCGACGGCGGCACGGACGAAAAACCCGTGGGTACCATCTGGATTGCCAGCGCAGGCCCCGACGGCACCGTAACCCAAAAATTACAACTTGGAAAATTTCGCGAACAAAACATCCAATATACCAGCGTTTATTTACTGAACCTGTTGCGCAAACAGCTGTTAGGTCTTTAAAATCATTGATTTTTTGAGCGTTTGGAATAGGAATTAATACGAAAACAAATGGCAATTGTAGAAATGGTGATGCCCCGAATGGGAGAAAGCGTCATGGAGTGTACCATCATTAGCATCCTGAAAAAAGTAGGTGATGCTGTCGAATCTGATGATTCGGTGATGGAAGTAGCTACCGACAAAGTAGACACCGAAGTGCCCAGCCCTTACAGCGGCATTATCAAAGAAATATTGGTGAAAGATGGCGACGTCGTGGCCATCGGAAACATCGTAATGCGCATCGAAACAGAAGTCACGACGCCCCAAAACGGTTCTCCTACGCCCATCGCGGAGGTTCCAGAAGAAGCCCTTGCATTGGAAACCCAATTCCAATCGTTGGTCACTTCCCCTATTCAAGCCACGGCGGAGGTTCCTTCAAGCGGGCGTTTTTACTCTCCATTGGTGCTCAACATTGCCCAAACCGAAGGCATTTCTCGTCAAGAACTTGACCAAATTGCGGGAACGGGCACCGATAGCCGCGTGACCAAAAAAGATATTTTGGGGTATTTGGAAGAAAAGAAACGCCATCCCGTAGGGGCAGGCCTTGCGTCTGCCCAAGCCACAAGTGTTGCCCAAGAAGCATCCCATGCCAGCAGTCCGCAATCGCCTGCTTCGATTCGCAAAACTGGCATTGAGGTTATTCCGATGGACCGAATGCGGCGTGTCATTGCGGAGCGAATGCTGGAGTCACAGCGAATTTCGGCCCACGTCTCCTCGTTTGTGGAAACCGACATGACCAATGTAGTTCTTTGGCGGAATCAAATCAAGGATGAATTTAAGAAACAAACGGGCGAAGGCATCACCTTTACGCCGATTTTGATAGAAGCCGTGGTGAAGGCAATCAAAGATTTTCCGTTGATTAATATTTCCGTAGAGGGAGAAAACATTATCAAAAAACGGGATATAAACGTCGGTATGGCGGTGGCATTGCCTAGCGGAAATCTCATCGTGCCCGTCATCCATAACGCTGACCAGTACAGCCTGATTGGATTAGCAAAAAAAGTGAACGAACTGGCCAATCGTGCCCGTCAAAATAAACTTACTCCCGACGACCTCGCGGGCGGCACCTACACGGTTTCAAATATCGGCAGTTTCGGAAACATCATGGGGACTCCCATTATTCTCCAGCCGCAGGTAGCTATTATGGCCTTTGGTGCTATTCAAAAACGCCCCGTGGTGATTGAAACCCCCCAAGGCGATGTAATTGGGGTACGGAGCATGATGTACATTTCGCATTCGTATGACCACCGCGTGGTAGATGGTGCGCTAGGCGGAATGTTTGTGAAACGTGTTTCTGATTATTTAGAAAAATTTGACCTGAAACGCTCGCCTTTTTAAGAAAAAAGAAGCGTTTTTATTGATTTACAACTGTACAAAATTAGGATTCAACCATCCCATCGGTACATCGGCAACGATGCGGCCATCAGGGTCAAGGACGCGCCCTACCGCGCGTCCTTCGACGCTGAAACCCAGTTTTTTATATAATTCGATGGCGGCAGCATTACTTTCGCGGGCGTGTAGCTCTACCCGCAAAATATCTTTACGCTCCTGCCTGACATAGTCTAGCAAGGCCGAAAACACTCTTTTCCCCAGGCCTTTTCCCTGATTATCAGGATGTACACAAATGGTAGTGTCGCCAAATAAATGCGTAAAACATTCTATTCCCAAAGAATACGTATGCACTTCGGCCACAACTTTTCCATTATCTTCGGCTACCATTGAGCAGCCATTGGCGAGACTTTTGGTCAAAAAGTTTAGAATATAGGCTTCTGAAATTTCGTGTTCTTTTCGTGCAATTCCGCCCGAAATACGGGCTACATCTTTGTACAATTGCAGAATGGAAGGTAAGTCTTCCAAGGTAGATTTTCTGATAATCATAAGAAGGTGGGTTCTGGGCGTACAACTGCCCACTAATTAGTTAGTATAACAACAAAACTAACACATTAAATTAACACCTCAAAAAGGAGGGCTTAAAACAACCTTCAAGTTTGAACCAGAGTTTTTGCACCGTTGAGGATATTTTTCACTCACTTTCCATCACTTCACCTTGTACCATTGCGGGTGTTTTTCACCCGCAATATATTACCTTCACTTCACCTCAATCGCGTATTTTTCGTCAAACACGGTAATGAATAACGGATAACGCTCATCCAACTTATTATAGTCGGCCGACTTTTGGTCTAGGCGATTTTTGGTCACTTTGACCGCAAGTGTAAGTTTTTGTTTTTTCGTAGGTTTGTAAGCAAAGGCAAAAGTGCGCTCTTCTTTGGGGTTCAAATTATTGTCTTCCAACTTTTTAGCCGCTGGATACCACTCCCACTTCTCCCCTATCCTATCTGTTTTTTGGGCGATGGCTTTTCCGTTTTCATCCAATAACTCCATTGAAATACCGAAAAACCGTTCGGGGTCTCCCGAAGGGACTCGGTGACCCGCAAATTCGTTTTTCAGTTTGAGATGATAAACAATTTCTTGGTTAACAGCATAAGATTTTTCCACCTTAGAGGGATAAAAAGCCAAGCCGTTCAGCGCTTTGGTTTTCGCTCCTTTTACTTTAGGAATGCCCGAACCCGCAAAATAATGCAAATGGCTCAACCGCTCGCCAAAGCCCGCCACGACCTCCCGCTTTGTGGGTTCCATGTGGCAACTAATGCAGTTTTTCTGCCCATAATACGGCCCCGCCTTCCATTCATCGCCCGTTTCAAACGAACACACCAACGTAGATGTAACGACCGCATTGGCATTATGACACGAAATACACAGCTTTTCGGAAAGAAAAACGGGGTCTTTTCGGGTGGCATGAGGGGCTTTCGTGGTACCAGTGGAGCCAATCACAACGTTGTCGCGTACGTGGCAGCTCGCACAATTGATTCCTTCCTGCTGAAGTTTTTTATCAAAATGAGGGTTTTTCTCTTTGACAGGCTGATAAATATCGCCGTCAACCAGTCCCATCACAATAAATTCCTGTTGGTTTTGGAGCGGAATATGGCAGTTGATGCACAAATACGGACTCGATTCTTTTTTCAGTTCGGCCTGAAACTGCAAGTCCGTCCAAGCGTGCGAGTGGGTAGAATGTTGCCATTCTTCATAGTGTTTTACATGACACGCCCCGCACTGCTCGGCACTCAACGACGCCAATCCCTTCGGTATTTGTTGGTGCGGCACGGCTTTTTCCCAACTTTTGATCAGGGGATGAATTTCTTTTTCGGTTGCTTTTAGGAATACTTGATAGGCTACAATACCTGCAAAAACAATCAGCGATAGGTAAACAATCTTTTTTTGCATTTTTTATCAAAAACAAAGCGTTGGAAAGTTCTGAAAACTTTCCAACGCTCACATTAATTACTTCATATTTTTCCGACGATTGCGCTGGAAATCTTCCAGTACAAAACCGCCCAACCCCTGCAAATTGCTGTAGTATGCGCGGCCATTGTTGACCCGTGTAAATTCCTGCACAAATTGCTTCAAGTATGGGTCGGAAGCAATCATAAAAGTCGTAATCGGCACGTCCAACCGACGGCATTGGGCTGCCAGCGTGAGGGTTTTGCTCACGATTTTTCGGTCGAGGCCAAAGCTATTTTTGTAGTACCGAAGGCCTTCTTTCAAACAAGTAGGCTTGCCATCGGTAATCATAAAAATCTGCTTGTTTTTGGTCTTGCGGCGGCGCAACAAATCCATTGCCAACTCCAAGCCCGCCACGGTATTGGTGTGATATGGACCCACTTCTAGGTACGGGAGGTCTTTCAACTGAATCTGCCACGCATCGTTGCCAAACACGATGATGTCGAGCGTATCTTTAGGATATTTGGTTTTAATCAACTCCGCCATCGCCAACGCCACTTTTTTGGCGGGGGTGATGCGGTCTTCGCCGTAAAGAATCATGGAGTGGCTTACGTCAATCATCAACACCGTAGCGGTGAAGGTTTTTTGCTCTTTTTCCACCACTTCAAGGTCATTTTCTACCAGAAAAAATTCGCCGATGCCGTGGTTAATTTGGGCGTTTTTGATGGATTCGGTCATGGCAATTTGGTCGAGGGTATCGCCAAACTGAAAATCGCGCACATCGCTGCTGAGCTCGTCGCCCGTACCCGTATAAGGCGTGTGGTGGTTGCCGCCCGCTTTGGAGCGTTTGAGCTTACCAAAAATCTCTTCCAGCGCACTCCGACGAATGCTGCGCTCAGTTTTAGGGGTCATAATGACCTTACCTTCTTCGTTTTCCTCTGTAATGTAACCTTTGCGTTTGAGGTCTTCAAAGAAATCGCCAATGCCGTATTCGTCATTGGTAAGGTTATACTGACGGTCCAGTTGACTCATCCACGCCATGGCTTGGGATACGTCACCCGAATTCATCAGTAGGAGTTGCTGAAAGATGTTCAACAACTCGTCAAATTTATTTTTACCGGTTTGTTCCGTGGGCTTAAATTCCGAAAAACGATGACCAAGCATGAGAGAATGTCAAGTTAAGGATAAGAACTGTTATATGGTGTTCTAACACGCAAACTCCCCGGGAAGTTTAGGCCCTTTTGCATAATCTACGGGGATTTCACGGCTTTTAATTAATTTTGGGGAAGATAAATCGTATTTGTTACCTTCTGAACTATGCCAAACGCCCCGCTTTCCTCCTCGATACAAACTGTGTACGACCAACAATACGTCAATTCTGATGCGCAATGGCGTGAGATTGGCGCGCGTCAAAAAGCGGATGACATTATAAAGTTATGTCAAAAATTTAACTTTAAAAAGGTGCTGGACGTCGGAGCCGGCGACGGGGCGGTATTGAAAGAACTCGACAGCCGTGGATTTACGGAAAACTTGCACGCGGTAGAAATCTCTGGTAGCGGCATTGAAAAAATCAATGAGCGTCAGTTGAAATCGTTGCGAGAAGTAAAACTGTTTGACGGTTATACGATTCCCTATGAAGATAAAGCGTTCTCGTTGGCGACCTGCTCACACGTCATTGAGCACGTGGAGCATCCGCGTTTGTTGCTGAGAGAGATTGCCCGCGTATCGGAGTATCAGTTTTTTGAAGTTCCGATTGATTTTAGCATGTTTGTAGACCGCAGAATAGACCATTTTCTTTCCTACGGACACATCAATATTTACACACCCGCACTCTTTAAATTCTTACTAAAATCAGAAGGATTTGAGGTCATAGACGAATTGTTTTTGTTCTTCAGCGACGAAGTCGTCTCCTACCTAATGAAAGACTGGAAGCAGCGGTTGGTGTACAAAACAAAGGCGTTTTTGCTCAACAATTCCCCTTTGCGTCAGGTAAAACCGAATGCGTATGCGGTTTTGTGCAAACACAAAGGCGAAGGGGTAAAGATATTTTAAAAACAAAACTTCCCGAAAGTATGAAACTTTCGGGAAGTTAGCTTCTGGTAGTAAAAGCAAAAAATTGGCTTACGCTTTCTCTCCGCAGAATTCTTCGAATGCCATCACCAAATGTTCCGCAATCATTTTGGCATTGCGACCTTCGATATGGTGACGCTCAATAAAATGCACCAATTCATCATCCTTAAAAATAGCAATGGAAGGAGATGAAGGAGGATAAGGCAACAGATACTCACGCATTTTGGCGGTGGCATCCTGGTCAACGCCCGCAAATACCGTCACCAAATTGTCGGGTTTTAGGTCGCTAAACGCCAACGCTGCTTTTACGCCTGGGCGGCAAGCACCCGCTGCGCATCCGCAGACCGAGTTTACCACCACGAGCGACACTCCTTTGGCATTGGCCATGAAGTTATCTACGTCTTCGGCGCTCTCAAGTTGTTGAAATCCTACGCTCGTCAGATCTTCTTTCATCGGAGCTACTAAGTGAGGAGGATACATAATCAGATTACAGTTTTAAGTTTACAGTTTTTTAATAGTATACAACCCTTCTCTAGGAAGGTTTTACAAAAATCCAAGTTCAAGTTTGGCTTCTTCACTCATCATATCCTGTGAGTAAGGCGGATCCCAAGTCAACTCTACACTTACGTCATTGACGCCTTCCACTTCCCGAATTTTTTGTTCAATTTCGGCAGGTATCGTCCCCGCCGACGGACAAGACGGCGACGTAAGGGTCATTTCGACGTAGACGTTGTTTACGGGGAATATTTTCAGGTCATAAATCAGGCCCAATTCCCACACATCCACGGGGATTTCGGGATCATAAACCGACTTTATGGCTTTGACAACTTCTTCTTTTAATTCTGATTCGGTCATTTCTGTTGGGGTTAATCGTAATGAACGCTGAATGCAATTGCATCAACTAACTTTTTCGGACGCACGTTGCGCAAACTCTTTCATTCGGGCAATCATCGAAGCCAAGCCACCAGCCCGCCGCGACGTAATGATGCTACTCATGCCTATTTTATCAATAAAGTACAAATCAGCATTGGCAACAACTTCGGGCTTTTCGTCCGACAATATTTTAATCAAAAGACTCACTAGGCCTTTGCTGATTTGCGCCGTCGGTTCGCTGTCGGCTTCAAAATGCACCACATCGCCGCGCATTTCGGAGTGCAGCCACACTTTAGACTGACACCCGCGAATCAAGTTTTCATCCGTTTTGTATTCTTCCGCAATGGGCGAAAGTTTTTTACCCAAGTCAATAATATACTGTGTTTTGTCCAACTGGTCGTCGAACAATTCAAAATCTTCAATTAACTCGTCTTGTTTTTCGTTGATTGTCATTCTATTTTGCCTAAAGGTCTCGATTGATGTCGTATCATTAATACGGTGATTACATCATTTAAATAACTATAAACTATTCGGTATTTTCCAACAAATATCTCTCTGATAAAACGAACTTCTTTTTCAGGGTTCATCTTTCCCATTTCGGGAAATTTGCTCAAAAGATGCAACGCATGATCTAATTCCTCAATCCAATTCTCTGCTAAGACGTCAGAATCGCGCATTAAATAATAAACTACATCACGAAAATCCTCCTTTGCAGGCTCAGACCAGCTTATCGCTTTATCCATTCTTTTGCCTGATTCATGATAAAATCGTGCGAGTACACCTGTCCTGCTGCAGCCTGCTCCAACGCATCATCCAGTTTCGCAATCACGATAATTCGTTCAATAATTTCATCGACACTCACTCTTTCGGGCAAATCCCTCAGCGATTCAATGACGCTTTCTGTTCTGATCGTTGTTGATAACATTGTATTATGATTTAGCTCAACATCTTTTTAACTCTCTCCAAACCTACGACTAATTTATCAATTTCTTCTTTGGTATTATAAACCGCAAAGGAGGCTCTGGAAGTTCCGGGAATTCCGAGTCGCTGCATCAAAGGTTGGGTGCAATGATGCCCCGTCCGAACAGCAATGCCCTGTTGGTCCAGAATTACGCCCACATCCTGCGGGTGAATTCCTTCCATCACAAACGAAATAACGCTCACTTTCTCTTTAGCCGTACCCACCAATCGTAACCCTTCAATGCTTTGCAGGGCATCCGTACCATAAACGAGCAGTTCATGCTCGTAGTCTGCAATCTGCTTTTTACCAAGCGTTTCTACGTATTCAACGGCCGTATAGGCCGCTACTACATCGGCGATATTGGGCGTACCGGCTTCAAATTTATAGGGCAAATCGCTGTAAGTAGTTTTGGCAAATGTTACTTCTTTAATCATCTCGCCCCCACCACGGTACGGTGGCATGGCGTTAAGAATGTCTTTTTTGCCATACAACGCGCCCATGCCCGTAGGGCCATAGAGTTTGTGTAACGAAAATACGTAAAAATCACAATCCAATGCCTGTACATCAATGTCGATGTGAGAACTGGCCTGCGCGCCGTCAATCAGCACTTTAGCCCCCACTGCGTGGGCTTTTTCAATGATTTCAGCGACGGGGTTGATGGTTCCGAGGGCATTGGAAACGTGAACGATCGAAACGAATTTCGTTTTCTCAGAAAGCATCTTTTCGTATTCATCCATTAGCAATTCGCCTTCGTCATTGATAGGAATCACGCGAAGCACACAGCCCTTTTCTTCGCACAGCATTTGCCAAGGCACAATGTTGGAATGATGCTCCATGGTGCTGATGACGATTTCATCGCCTGCCTTCAAAAAGGTTCGTCCGTAGCTTTGAGCAACCAAATTGATACCATCGGTGGTGCCATAGGTAAAAATGATTTCCTCCACGTGGCGAGCGTTCAAAAAAGTCTGAATTTTATGACGCGACGCCTCAAAGGCCGACGTGGCTTTTTCGGCTAAATGGTGGATTCCTCGGTGAATGTTGGCGTTGAAATGCTCATAATAATGAGTCAGGGCATTCAAAACGGAAAATGGTTTCTGGGTAGTAGCGGCATTGTCAAAGTAGACCAACGGTTTTCCGTTGATTACTTCGTTTAAAATGGGAAAGTCCTGCCGAATTTTTTGGATATCAAGCACTTTGTGGAAAATTTGTGGTGAGTAATTCCCGTTAATCGTCAACGAAATAGTAAAGTAGCCGACATTAACGTTGTTGTATTGAAATAAAACACACAAAATTAGACTTGAGTTTTATAAAGTCTAAATAAAAAGCCAACCGTTGGTGTAAAAATCATTTTTTGCGTCATCTAATCGTGTTATATTGTTTATGTTTTTAAACTAAAACCGCAAATACCATGGTCAATGCCAAACACTTAGCTACGTTTATTCTGGGAGCCGCTGCCGGGGTAGCATTACACAAATATTTAAAAACAGACGAAGGCGAAAAAATGGTCGAAGACCTTAAATCTAAGGCGGGTGACCTAAAAACGGAGGCCGAAGACTCCCTTGAAAAGATTCCGGAGTATTTCGAGCAGCTCAAAAACCAGGGCTCCGATACCCTCAAAAAATATTCACCTGAAATCGAGAAAATTCTTCAGGATTTGCTCGACAATATCCGAGGCAAAGGCGGCTCCACTCCCACCTCCACGCCTCCTACCCCTTAGAGCAGGGCACAAAAAAAGTGGCGCGACCGTAAGGCGCGCCACTTTTTTTAATATTCAGCGTTGATTACGCTTCAGCTACTACATTTACCGTTACGGCATGTTTCACTTCTTTGTGAAGGTCAAGCGTAGCTTTGTAAGTACCGATGGTTTTTACGTCTTCAACCGTGATTTTCTTACGGTCAACGTCAAATCCTTTGGCTTTGAGTGCTTCCGAAATTTGGATGCTCGTTACACGACCAAAGATTTTGCCGCTATCACCCGCTTTAGCGGCGATTTCAACGGTCATTTCACCGATGGCTGCTGCCAAATCTTCGGCGTCTTTTTTGATTTTTTCGGCCTTGTGAGAAGCTTGCTTCAAGTTTTCGGCCAATTGCTTTTTGTTGGACTCGGTCGCCATCACCGCAAATCCCTGCGGAATAAGATAGTTGCGACCATAACCGGCTTTCACCTCTAAGATATCATTCTTATATCCTAGTCCGGCAATATCAGTTCTTAAAATAACTTGCATCGTCAGTTTTCTCCTTCCGTTTTTACTTTAATTGATCAGCTACGTATGGCAATAATCCCAAGTGACGCGCACGCTTGATGGCTTGCGACACCTTACGTTGGTACTTCAAAGAGGTACCTGTCAGGCGGCGAGGTAAAATTTTACCTTGCTCGTTGATCAACTTCAAAAGGAAGTTAGGATCCTTGTAATCGATGAATTTAATACCGGCTTTCTTAAAGCGGCAATACTTTTTGCGATTTTGATTACGCTCGATTGGTTCGTTTACTAGTGTCATTATGCGTCGCCCTCCTTAGCTGTTTCGGTTTGTTTTCTTCCAACTAATCCACTGCGTTTGCGCTCGGCATACGTTACGTGGTGTTTTTCCATAGCTACCGTCAAATAGCGCATTACGCGCTCATCGCGACGGAATTCAGTCTCAACGACTTGAATCAAAGAAGGCGCAGACTTGAACTCAATGAGGTGATAAAAACCTGTGTTCTTGTTCTGAATTGGGTAAGCCAATTTTTTTAGGCCCCAATTTTCTTCGTGTACGAGCTCCGCACCGTTGTCGGTAAGGATTTTGCGGAACTTCTCAATGGTGTCCTTCATCTGTTGATCAGATAAAACGGGAGTTAAAATGAACACCATCTCATACTGTTTTGTAAACATACTGAGAATTGTTAAATGGTTATACTAATGAACTCATTGTAAATGAGGGCGCAAAGGTAGCTTTTTTTGAAGATACTACAAAAAATAGTATAGAAAATTAGGCAACCCAATGTACTAACGGCTTGTCTGTTAGCAAATAGTCGATTTACAAGAAAACAACTATTTCGAAACTTGATATGTCGCAATGCTCCTGCTCGTGTAGATGGGGTTATCCTCTTTCATCCATGATGAATTCAAACCCTGCAACCCAAGATTGAAGTTCATACAGCCATCAAAACAGGCAAAATATAATTTTTTGGTCTTTTTTTACGAAACACTAAGAAAAAAGGCCGTTGCGTGTCTTTAGTTAAGAAGTGCTCCGTGAAAAAACCTTTTCCCGTTTTTCCAATCACTCAGATTCATTTACATCTAACAAAAAAACAGTCTTATGAAATTTGAAACGCTCCAACTGCACGCAGGACAAGCCCCCGACCCGACCACCAATGCCCGCGCTGTCCCCATTTACCAAACGACTTCTTTCGTTTTTAACAATGCCGAACACGGGGCTAATCTATTTGCACTCAAAGAGTTCGGAAACATTTACTCCCGTATCATGAACCCCACAAACGATGTCTTCGAAAAACGCATAGCGGCGCTCGAAGGTGGGGTTGCGGCATTGGCGACGGCTTCAGGGCATTCGGCACAATTTTTAGCTATCAATAATATCACAACCGTCGGTGACAATTTTGTTACTACTTCCTTTCTGTACGGCGGTTCTTACAATCAATTCAAAAACTCGTTCAAAAACATCGGCGTTGAAGCCCGTTTTGTATCGGGCGATAAAGTCGAAGATTTTGAGAAATTGATTGACGAAAAAACCAAGTTCCTTTACTTAGAAACCATCGGAAATCCCGGCTTCAATGTCCCTGATTTTGACGCATTTGCCAAACTGGCACAGAAATACGACTTACCCATTATCGTTGACAATACCTTTGGAGCAGGCGGTGCCATTGCGCAACCCATCAAACACGGCGCGCACATCGTGGTAGAATCGGCAACGAAGTGGATCGGCGGCCACGGTACTACCATGGGAGGGGTGATTGTCGATGCAGGCACCTTTAACTGGGGCAACGGTAAATACCCTCAATTTACGGCTCCGTCGCCTAGTTACCACGGATTGGTACTCAACGATGTCTTTGGCATCGGCGGTCCTTTTGGCAATATTCAGTTCATCATCCGCGCCCGCGTGGAAGGCTTGCGCGACTGGGGCCCTTCGCAATCGCCATTCAACTCATTCTTGTTGCTGCAAGGCTTAGAAACTCTTACGCTAAGGGTAGAGCGCATCGGCGAAAATGCCCAAAATCTGGCAAAATGGCTACAACAACACCCTGCCGTTGAGAGCGTTAATTACTTAGGACTAGAAAGTAGCCCGTACCATGAACTAGCGAAAAAGTACCTTACGCGCGGCTTTGGCGGCGTGCTTTCTTTCAAGCTAAAAGGCGATAAAGCACAGGCTGAAAAGTTTGTAAACAGTCTGGAATTAATCAGTCATTTGGCCAACGTAGGCGATTCCAAAACGCTCATCATTCACCCCGCGTCTACCACACACTCTCAACTTTCTGAAACAGAGCAAGTTACGGCGGGAGTTGACCCCAACCAACTGCGTATTTCGGTCGGCATTGAACATATCGACGATATTAAGGCCGATATTGAGCAAGCATTAAGCAAGTTATAAGCACAAACTTTTTAATTATAGGTGGGTTAAATAAAAAAGCTCCAAATCGCTGATTTGGAGCTTTTTATTTGGACATACACACTTTTATTTGGACATACACACTCGAATTACCTCTTTCTCGTCACAGTGTACCAAAGCTAAGTTTCGTAGATACATTTTAATGATTTCCATAGTTTTTCTCGCCCGCCGTCACCGCAATGGATAAGCGATTTTGCTTGGGTGGCAACGGACAGGTGGCAAAAGTCGTAAATGCGCAAGGCGGGTTGATGGATTTATTAAAATCCAGAACGGTGATTCCTCGCTCGTTTGGCTTTTCAGCGTACAAAAAACGCCCTGCTCCGTAGGTTTCTTTACCACTGGTTTTATCGGCAAAAAGAATAAACAATTGTTCTTCACTTTCTACGGCATCCAAACGGTGTTCTTTTCCGTCAATCGTAAAAACCAATGTACCGGGAGATGTTTGGAGCGATGTTTGACCCGTTACATCCGTAATCGCGATTTTTTTATCGGCGATCGCTGGCTCTAGTTTGGCTTCTATACGCCATTTGGGGTCAATTGAGTACGTTTTTACACCAGCAAAATGCTGTAATTCTGGACTTTCTAAATCGCGAAGGCGAATACCAAATTTAGTCCCGCGCTTAATCACAAACCACCGCAAAGAGCCACTTTCGAGTACGATATTGTGGTCAGAAGGAAAAATTTTAAGCGAGGTGACGGGTTCTTTATTTACCGACACCCTCGCGCTTGGTTCAATATCGACCCAAACTTCGCCGTTTTTGAGGGTAAAATAGCCCAGCAAGGGCGCGCTCTTCCCCGCTGGAAAGACCACGTTGTTTTTAGCATCGGCTCCGAAACTGTTCTTTCCCAATTCCAACCAAAACAGGCCCGCCAAATTTAGCCAACCATTCTCGGCTTTGAGGCTTTCAACGCGTTTTTGATGCCAAGTCTTAAGGTCATTTACGTAGGTGTTATCGTCAGAAATCCGCTGAAACCCCGTCAAAATCAAGATTGAGAACAGGCAAAAAATAAGTTTAGAATCTAAAGAAACTTTCATTTCTGATTAGGTTTAAGAATTGCACTTATAAACGAGTATTCAGACGTACAAAATGCAAAAATTGCGTGTCAATTAAAAATGAACAGTGGCTCAATTTAGGTATTAGTAGATAAGTCTTATTTACCCAAATAATCGTGCAATTTTAACCGCCTTTTCAATTTCTTTATCGGATACAACGTACTCAAAATCACGGTCAACGTAGTCGTACACAATGCGACGGTCGGCGTTAATCACAAACGTGGCCGCCAAAGGCACATCTTCAGAAATACCCGCAATGCGATCCCAAACGGGTTCGTATTTTGAATAAACGCCCAACGCTTCGCTGATTCTGTTTTCATAATCTTGCACTATATTAAACCCAAGGTCATGTTCCTGAATCGTGTAGACGATGTTTTTACAGTATTCCGTAGTCAGCACGAGCAAATTTCCACCAAGCGCACGGATACGCGGATAAATACTGTTGAGGAGTTTTAAGTGGCGCTCTCCGTACCCATTCCAGTCGGGACTGTAAGTACTAATCACCAACGGCCCATCCTCCAATAACTGATGAAGATACATCGTACCTGCGGTCTGCAAGGCCGATGGAAGATGCTGCCAAACGCCTAGCTCCAAATTGATACGAACCACGGGAATGGTGTCTCGATTTTGTAAGGGTTGAATTTTTTGATACAATTTTGGCAACGAAGAGATAATGTAGTCTTCTCCCACAATTTTAATGATTGATTTCATTTTGTGTATTTTTTAAGGATTCTCAAAATATAAATGAGGTCAATATTTGTCTACTTTTTCTATCTATTAAATGATTTAAATGACAAAAAATAATAAAGAGGAGACAAAAGCAAAAATGTTGATTTGTATGGCTTTAGTGTGCTTTTTTATGCTTACGCACGTCCAAATTCTGAAAATAAAATAGCCGGATGGTATGGGCGCTTTGATAGCGATTTCCTGCTCCCAACTGCTGATAAACGTTCATATAACCCAATTGAAGGTTGGAATGAGCGCCAGTTTGGTAGGCCAATCCCGCAAAAAACCGATTTTGGTCAAAGGTATTATACACTATTTTTCGGCTGAGATTGACAAATATTTCGTCGTTAATCGCCACAAAAAATGTTTTCGGAACAATCCCTTTTTTACTTAAAGGAATATTAAGCATATAATTAAACCGCAGGCGGGCATCAAAACGATAACCGGCGGCCAGCTCGTTATCGTTCTTAATATTTCGTCGCCAGCGCTCTTCCAAGCGTAGCCATTGCATGGTACGTACCTTACCGTATTTGGTGTGGAGTTGAAGCTGCTGCCATATTCTGTGTTCGGGCATAGATACGTTGGCATGGCCTTCTTCGGGAAAATGATTAATAAAATTGTAACCGTTGGTCAGTTTAAAATCGTCGGTTAAATAGTACATCAACCCAGCCCGAAATAAAAATTTTGACGGCTCCCCCACAAAACCATCAGTAGTGCGAAAATGCACATCAGTCCAAAGCCCCCACTTATCACTCAATCGGGTTTGATTAAAAAAACCCAACCAAAGCTGCTCACTGTTTTTAACCTGTTTGGTAACCTGACCGTACCCCACCAAACCTAAAGCACTTATTATCAATGACAAATATATTTTTTTCACATTATTAAACTTTAAAATACAGGCAGAACATTCAGTATACGCAAGGCAATAAATATAGTTTTTTACACCATTTGTTTGACTTTCACCAACCCCGTAATCGCTTTTAGGCGCGCAAGTAGGCTATCCAAACGTTCGTTATTGTCAAGTTTTATACTTAATGAGCCCTGAGAACGAACGCCATCTGCTTCAAACTTGGCACTGATGATGTGTCCGTAATCGGCAATAAAACGAGTGACTTCTTCGACAAAACCTACGCGGTCAAAACCTAATATTTCCAAATGGGTAAGGCGGGTGTGATGATGTGTTTGTGTTTGCATTGTCTTGGCTGTTTAAAAGGTTAAATTCTGGTAACGATCAAAAGCTGCGTTTTGATAAGTGTCAGGCAGTTTTGAACGTTATTAATAAAACTACCTGACAGCAAATTAGTTATTTAATTAAAGAGTATATCTCAAGGTAACGCCGTAGGTACGTGGATCTCCCAAAATACCCCCAATTTGGCCTGCGCTACCCGGTGCCACCAAAAGCTGCTCGTAATAATCCTTTTTGCCCAAGTTTCTACCCCATACAAAAAACGAAATGCCATTGGAAGCCCTGAAACCCACTCTGCCATTAACTAAAGCATAACCTTCAATATCTAAAAATTGGGAAGGCGAAGGGCTTGAAGAAAACGTAGAACGATAGTAGACATCAAGGCCACCGAAGAAGTTGCCTTTTAACCCCAACAAATTACCTCTTCCCGTAAGTTCAGTACCAAACGAACCCGCATATTTTGAAATCCCAGGCAGTACACCACCCGAAATATCTTTAAATGCCCGGTCTCCGCCTACTTCTTCAATGGGTACGGGTGCGTTGGTAAACTTTATGTATTTACCATCCGTGTAAGCAAAAGCACCCGTAAAGGTCACGTGATTATTCACTCTGATGTTACCGTCTATTTCCAAACCAATCACCCTTACTTGTTCGGCATTGGCCAAATACCCTCGGTTTACGCCCGGCTCAGGCGTTTGCACTTGCGTTTGATAATCTTTTATGTCGGTAGTATGAAACACAACGTTCAACACCGAGTTGGCTGATGGTTTGGTTTTGATACCCAACTCAAAATGAGAAACCGCTTCTGGTTTTACCGTTGCCAGCTCAGTCAAGACTCGGCCACTGGCCGTCGGCAAGCCTCCCACATTTACCCCAATGGGTTTATAGCTGAGTGAATACGTGCCAAAAGCATTGACGTTTTTATTGAATTTGTATTGTAAGGTCAACTGACCCGAAAAATTGCCTTCAGAAGCATCTATATCAAAGGTTTGGTTGCTGTAAACCCCGTTTTTCAGGGCCAACAAAGCGGGGTCGGTCGTAGTCAAACCACCATAAGTTACTCGGCTGTAGTTGGCTTTTTTGGTGTCATTGTTGTATCTGACCCCAGGCAAAACGTGCAATTTGTCAGTAATCGCCCAATCGGCCTGCGCAAACAATGCCACACTCGAACTCTTTATCCCGTAGGTGGTTTTGATGCCAAAGTTGTCAAACAAACCGGGTGTTTTCCAAAGAGCACTCGTGGAGCTTTGGGCAAAACGCCACTGTGCCGAGCCCGCTTCTTCGGTGTGAACAGGGTCGGTTCTTAAATCCTGCCACAAGCCAAAGGCACCAATTACGCCGCTTATTTTGTCATTGATTTGACCCGAATACCTGAGTTCTTGGGAGAATTGGTCATGGGCAGAGGTTCCAGCAGAGACAGAAAAAGAATTTAAACCCGTGTAATCACGGTCGTTCAAGGGATCCCATTTCCAATATCTCCAAGCGGTGGTAGAAGTCAAGGTCCCTTTTCCAATCTTAAAATCAGCATTCAAAGATAATCCACCCAATTCGTTACCTGCTTTTGAAGGAGTATCTAAGTCCAATGTCCTTTCAAAGGCACTTTTATAAGGAAGTTGGTAATTTAAATCAGCAATAATAGCATTAAATTGACGGTAGGCAGCCCGTTTGGTCGTCACTACTTTGGCCACGGGCCATCCGTACCCCACGGGGTTTTGATCGGTAACATCGGCAATAAACGTAATATTTATCTTGTCGGTAGGTTTGTATAAAAACTGACCTCTCACCCCAATATTATTAATATCATTGATATTGGTTTGGGTACGGGTATTGTATAATAAGCCATCTCTTTGGGTACCGACAAAAGAAACCCTTGCCGCAAGTTTTTTGCTTAAAGGCCCAGAGAGCGAGGCTTTTGCCTGAATGTATCCATAGTTGCCATAGCTTAGTTCAAAGCTGGCGGTGGGGTCAAAACTTGGCGCACGAGACGTTACATTAAATGCCCCCGCCGTGGTGTTTTTGCCAAACAATGTTCCCTGAGGACCACGCAGCACTTCTACCTGGTCGATGTCAATAAAATCAAGTGCCGTAGCCGCTGGGCGGGCGTAATACACACCATCGACATAATACCCAACCCCGGGGTCGATACCGTCGTTGGTCAAGCCATAAGTAGAGCCTAATCCTCTGATATTGAGCGTTGTATTCCGTGCATTTGATGCATAAAACTGAACCGTAGGCACCAATTCTTTCAAACGATTTACGTTAAAAGCACCTTGGTCTTCTACCGTTACGCCTCTGATTACCGTAATCGGAATCGGAATATCCTGTACCGCTTCTTGGCGACGGCGGGAGGTTACTACCACATCCGAAAGTTGATTGGCACTTTCTTCGAGTTTGATTTCTACTTTGCTGTCACTAATCAGAACTTCTTTTTTTAAATAACCTACCGACGATACAAGGAGGATGAAAGGAAGTTTTTGACCCGTAATCAGCGCAAATTCCCCGTTCACGTCGGTTGCTGCGCCGTTGGTCGTGCCTTTGATGGATACCGTCGCGCCTATCAAAGCAGCTCCGCTGCGGGCGTCAAGGATTTTTCCAGATACCGTCGCATTGATTACGGGCGTATTTTGAGCGGATAAAAAAGAAGGAATAAAAGCGAAAACAACCACAAATAACAGGCTGATTAAATTGGGGAGGAAGAAATTTTTCATAAATAGTAAAAATATAGATTTAGTAGTTTTTTGTACAATAAATTTTTTTTGAGTTGTGAGTTAAAGCTTAATACTTATATTGGATAGAGTATACGAAATATTAATACTTTATATCTATTGATTTAGTATGCAAATGTAAATCAACTGTTTTTATAAAAACAAATCAACCTCAAATATTCTTTAAATTATCTAACTAAATCTCACAAAAAGTCCAAATAAGCCCCATTTTCATGGACGAAATACCACGGAAGGCCCAACTCTTTGGCTTGTTTACGGAGGTTTTCCAACGCGTAAAATTTATTGGAATTATCAAAAATGAGCTTTTGATTACCAAAAATGCGAAGAAGTTCTTCTACTTTTCGAAAAGCAGTATTTCGAATCACAACGTAATCTACCACGGGAGGTATCGTTGTCTGCACCGATTTTTCAACCAGCAAAATGCTTTTTCCCTGCCAAACGATGAGCTTGCCAAAGGGTAAATCTTTAACAAAACGGGATGGTTTTACAAATGAAACCAAGGGCTGTTGTAGAATGGAGCGAACGTTTCGCTCGTCGTAAAAATTCTTGAGGTAAAAGTTGAATGGTTGTTGGTTTGGTTGAAAAAAAGCAGAATCTGCAAGCAGCAAAGCCTCTTTCCCATTCATCAAACTAACGACTGATTGACGGGAAACGGAATGCACGACCACCAACTTTTGTTGATTAAAATACGCCATCTCCTTCAGTTGCAAAATACACAGCAACGCGCTTAAGGCCAGTGCATATCCTCCCCAACGAACTTCTCGGTAATATACCAATGCCACCAACATGGCCATGATTCCGTACACCAAGCCCAGTTCGACTGCCGACAAAGACAAACCTTCAAGGGTAGAAAAGGGCAACAAATCGGTCCAAATCACGATTTCATTTAATAACCACGTAATTCCAGTCAGCCCCCAACCCAGAAGAATGGATAAATAAGGCACCCACGAAACTAGAAGCGCGACCATCGCAACTGGCAACATAGCCGTGGCCAAAAGCGCCACAAAAGGATTGGCCAACAAAAAATACGTCGGAAATTGATGAAAATAATAAACGGCAATCGGAAAGGTTATGAATTGGGCGGCGAGAGCTACGGTGGTCATTTCCCATAATTTATCGACCAACCATGTTTTTGGGGTAAAATACTGATACAAAACAGGTTGAAGAAAAATAATCCCCCCCAGCGCCGCGTATGAAAGCTGAAAACTTACGGAAAACAAAAGTAACGGATCAATGGCTAACAGAATGAGGGCTGAGCCAAAGAGGGCATTTGCCCCATTTTCTTTCCGCTTCAAAGGGCTTGCCAACAAGAAAATCGTAAACATCAGCGCCGAGCGAATCACGGGGGCCGACAGGCCCGTAAGCACGGCATAAAACCACATGGTAATGAGCGTAATGCCCAACGAGAGCCACCGCCCGTAGCGGCGTTTCTCCAATCGTTTGAGCATAAAAGTCAAAATAGAAATAAAAATGGCGATGTGAAAACCCGATACCGACAGCACATGCACAGCCCCAGCGGCCGAATACGACTGAATCAGTTCGCTGTCCATCTCATCACGAAGTCCCAAAATCATTGCTTTCGCAACAGCATATTCACGGTCGGGAACAACGAGCCGCCGCAATGCCGCATCGCTCCACTCACTTACGGCAAAAGCCCAGCTTTTATACCATACACCCTGATAGTCCGACGTAAATAAAAAGTCAGTGGCTTTCAGGTAGTGTTGATGATAAATTTGTTTTTGGCCCAGAAATTTTTGGTAATCAAACTGGGCAGGGTTTTGCGGAGACTCCACCCTCCGAGGCTGGCCCCTCACCAACAAAACTTGCCCATAGCGTGGTTTTTCCGCCATTTTATCAAGGTAAATCAGGACCTTACCTAGCATTGGATGCCAGCCATTTTCTCCTTTGCCCCGCCGTAATTCCACCTCAACTTTGTAGGTTTTGGCGCGGGTTTCGGGTGGTGAAAGCACCACCGCTACGTAAGCCGTCAGTTGTGACCAATCTTGTTCCACAACAGCCTGCGGCGTTCGCAACCAACCCAATCCAGCAAAGAGTACTATCATCAGTGTTCCTGACGAATAACGGTTGCCACGCGAAAAAAGAACCAAGAAAAAAAAGGCAATAAAGACAACGGCAACACCGCCCATGATTGGCCCGTTGATAACAGGCAACCAATGTTCGGGAAGCGCCTTATGCAGAAGGATTCCACAACAGAAGGCGATACAACAACGTAGCAGAACATTCATCGCGTAATGACCAAGCGTTTACTAACTGTCTCTTTTTCAGTCTTAACCCGTACAATATAAACCCCAGGGGAAATATTTGTAGTTGGAAACGTAACCAACCAACTTGGATAATCAGTGAATTTTTGATTGCCTACCAGTTGTCCCGTTATGCTGTACAATTCAACCTCAAAATCCGTAAATTCAGTGACGTTGATTTGAATATTTACTTGGTCAGAGGCA
Organism: Runella aurantiaca; assembly: GCF_003339505.1. Taxonomy (GTDB): domain Bacteria; phylum Bacteroidota; class Bacteroidia; order Cytophagales; family Spirosomataceae; genus Runella; species Runella aurantiaca. The sequence continues at coordinate 116,867 of NZ_QPIW01000001.1, read as the reverse complement.
GGATTCGGGAACACTTTCACGTCAAACGTGTCTCCAAAAGGCACTTTTGAACACCAGTATTTGACCAGCCGCGCCCGACGCGGTGCTTTTTCAATCACTGCCATCATTCGTTCACTCTGGTTAACGGTAAAGATGTTCATGCAAGAGTCAGGCGAATAATCCATGTAATTTTCGGTCATGTTGCGGGTACGAACACCCGAACAGGTTGAAAACAACGGCCCGCAGTTCGTGGATTGATTGCCCGACTGAGCGGGGGGAGTATCGGCGCAATAATCATCTCCGCAATCGCTGTCTCCCCATGTATGAATCAATCCCAGCCAATGCCCTACTTCGTGGGTGGTGGTACGGCCAAGGCTGTACAGTTTACTCGTTACTGCCCCGCCCGAACCAAACACTTTGTAGTCAATAAAAACCCCGTCTGTTTTTTCCAATAGCTCATTGGCACTGTCTAGACCTTTTACGCCAGTAGCCGATGGAAACTGCCCGATTCCCAGGTAATTATTCCCAAATCGGCTGACCCAAATATTGAGATAGCGGTCGGTGGGCCAACTTACAATATCGGCAAGCGTTTGGTCGTCGGTAAAGATGTCGAAAGTGCTTTTAGCGCTGTAATAATGACGCGTAATTCCGTTGGTCGGATTGCCGTCGGGGTCTTCATTGGCCAAATAAAATTCAATCCCCGTATTAGCTCCCACGGGGTTGGTATTAAAGCCACGCGTTCCAGACTTTCGTTGGTAGTCCTCGTTTAGGGTTCTGATTTGAGCCAAAATTTGATCGTCCGAGATGTTGCCATTATCGCGCCCACCAATCGTCATGGCGGCATTATTATGGACCACATGCACTACGACCGGGATACGCACTTGGGCGCAAAGTGCCGCTTGCCGAGCCCTGCGGTCGGTGGTAGCATTTTTTAAATAAGACTGAATGGAATCTTCGAGCATTGTGCGTTTTAGGCGCCAATAAGGGTAGCGCTTCGCAATGGCTGAATCATATTGAACGGCAGCACAGCGCTGCGCGAAAGAAGCAAGGTGTAAAAAATTCAGAAGTAAAAAAACACGGAGAAAACAGTTGGCAGTGAGCCGTCTTTTTATCCGACTACTCACTGCCAACTGCTCACTACTCTTTCTCTTTCTTTTCATATGCATCCAAAATGTCTTTGACGAGGCGGTGGCGCACTACATCACGTCCATCAAGCTCGACAAAGGCAATCCCCTTTACATCTTTCAGGGTTTCAAGCGCATCTTTCAAACCGGACTTTTGATTTTTCGGTAAATCTATCTGAGTTTTATCGCCCGTGATAATCACTTTTGAACTAGGCCCCATCCGCGTCAAAAACATCTTCATCTGCGAAGGGGTCGTATTTTGAGCTTCATCGAGCAGGATAAAAGCGTTATTTAGAGTTCGCCCGCGCATGTACGCGAGGGGGGCAATTTCGACAATTCGGTTTTCAAGGTAAAACTTCAATTTTTCACCCAAAATCATATCGTCAAGCGCGTCATAGATAGGGCGCAAGTACGGATCAATTTTCTCTTCTAGGTTGCCCGGCAAAAACCCTAAATTTTCTCCCGCCTCCACGGCCGGCCGGGTAATAATGAGTTTTTTTACTTTTTTTTCTTTCAACGCCTGCACCGCGATAGCTACTGCGGTGTAGGTTTTACCAGTTCCTGCGGGCCCGATGGCGAACAGTAAATCGCTCTCAGCCGCTTTTTCCACCATCAACCGTTGATTGGCGGTTCTGGCCTTCACTACCACTCCTTTGGTACCGTACAAAATCACGTCTTTTTCGTCTTCCAATACGTGCGGCGGCGCAACGGAACCTCCATTGGCGGTCAGGTAATGACGTACATTTTCGTTGGTGATTTTGCCGTATCTCTGGTAATGTTGAAGAAGGGATTCCAGAATATCGCTGATGCGGAGAATCTCGGGCTGAGTGCCCATTACACGTATTTCGTTGCCGCGTGAAATGATTTTACTCATTGGAAAAGCGGCAGCAACTTCTTTGATGTGGTTGTTTTCTACGCCGAGAAAGTCAACTAGTGACACATCTTCCAAGGAAATTATTTTTTCTACCAAACGATGTAAGTGGTTTAATAATGATTGATTACGTTTTGTTTATCTAAAACGTTGCGTTGTTGGTTTTAGCTTGGTGAAAAATACGTTTTTGTTTTCAGAATTACAACTTTTTAAGCGATTTTTCCGAGAAGATTCCACTGTAAACTTTGATTATGAAAGGGTTGAATAAATTATGCAACAGTTAGAATTCATCATAAATGCTTTTTTTTATTGGAACAATAAACTACAAAATCTAGCGCATAAAACCCGTGCGACAAGGGATATTGGTTGGCGCATCTCCCGATACTCTCCCACAAAAAATTCACAATCAAAGTAAATATCCATTTTTACCTTAAAAACCTTTTTTAGCCCTAAAAATTCCAAAAAATAAACAAATAGGGATATAAATACATAAATAATTAGCCCATTTGAAAAAATGGCACATTTATTGAGAGGCCTTGGTTTGAAGCTGAAATTAAAACAATCAAGGCAATGCAACACCTACTATCTAACCCAAAAGCTTTAACTGTAAAGACATTTTTAAATCTACTTTCGTCTTTTGTGATGGCTTATTTCTTACTAAGTCCTGCTCTATCCCGAGCGCAAGCTCAAGATTGCGGACTAGGACCTAAGCTGAGCGGATGTGTCGGAGTAGACTGCCCACCCCTAACATTAGCCCCCGACGCCAACAATGACTTAATTCAGGATAGCAACCAAAGCGGCTACCCTATCAATACCACTTATCTTCCCCTTCCGTTCAATTGGCCAAACAATCAAGTCAGGGGCTACAGTCAAGTCTTTAACGTATTGGTTGGTGGTAATTTCAACGTAAAAGATGGAGGTCAGGGCGTACCCGCCGAAATCGAAGGCCGAGTGGCCATTAAAGGCAATCTAATCCTTGGCAACCCACTTATCCCTTACAATTCTTATTATGGAATTGGCACCTCGGGCGGAGGAACCTACGTGATAGCCTCCACCAATTTGCCCGCTTTATTGATTGGCGGAACCATCACAGGCTCGACCAATTCGTTTGGTGTGGGCGGAACAGGCATTGCAATGGGTGGCACGTATCAGAGCAATTTACCCAATTCCATTACCGTCACCGATAGCCTTGGGATGGGCGGAATAGGAATCAACATCGACAGTTGTTTGAACGATATTTCCACCAAAAGCCTCTATTGGGCTACCCTTACCCCAACGGGCACCCTGAGCGGTGATACATTGATTGGTAACAACAGCTCGTCGGTGCAGGTATTCAATGTATCAAGTTGGAAGAATTTTTTGTTTAAAAATATCCCAGCTGGGGCTTCTGTTGTGGTAAACGTGAGCGGCTCAACCCACACAAATGTCCAAATGCCTTTAATGAATGCAGTTACGCCAGCGGCAGGTTCACCTTCTTTATTTCGATTACTCTTTAATTTTCACCAAGCTACAAACGTTACGTTTATAGGTACTTTTTACGGTTCGGTCATTATTCCAAACGGAAACGCTACTTTAACAGGTGGCAATTTCGACGGCCGATTGGTAGTAGGTGGCAACCTTACCCACGAGGCATCTGGGGGTGAAGTACATAATTATCCTTTTGTGGGTGAATTTCCCTGCCCTCCTGCTTGCGTGAAAACGAGTTTTACATTTTCGGACCCCACCTGCGCACCCGACAAAAAATCATACAGCGTAACGTTTGACGTAGCCCAAAAAAACGGCACCATCAAAGTCAATGCGGGTACCCTAACGGGTAGCGGCAACGGCCCTTATACTGTGAGCAATATTCCTCCTACAGTAAGTTTGAAAATTACGGACAGCCTGACCTCAATCTGTAAGTTTGACACCACCATTTTAGCCCCTGCGGCCTGTAACTGTACCCCCGCTGCCCCAGTGGCCATCAGCCCAAATGTGTTTGCCTGTGTAGGAGATACAATCCCAACCTTAAAAGTAACGGTACTGAGCGGGGTAACAGCCGATTGGTACGCCAACGCCACGGGTGGCTCCGCAATAGCTACAGGAGTGGTAAATTATAAGCCTGTTGGCACCGCCAGTGTCACCGATACATTCTACGTAGAAGCACGCGGAACTACCCAAAATTGCGGCGGCATCAGTGTCCTGAGAACGCCGATTATCGTAACGGTACAGGATTGCGATAGCCTCATTGATTTAAAACTCAAAAAATCAATCAGTAAAAAACTCGTGCAAATCGGCGACACCCTTCAATATACGATTAAAGTATGGAATGAAAACACCAGTTTTGCCACGGGTGTAGAAGTCACCGACTCCCTCAGCGCGGGTGTACAATACCTAAGCAGCTCTACCCTGCGCCTATCTAACAATACAGCCGCTGGAAGCTATAACCCACTAACTTCGAAATGGTCCATCGGTGCTATCGGAATAAACGGAGATACAGTAGCCTTGACCATTAAAGTGAAAGTGGTGGCGCAGGGCGTGTGGTTCAATACCGCCGAAATCAGCAAGGCCAACGAAAAGGATGTAGACAGTACACCTTTCAATCAATCAGAATCGGAAGATGACCTAGACCGTCAATGTTTTAGCGTACCTATCAAACTTTGCGGGGGTGAAAAAGCCCTACTGACCATCCCTGACCAATTCACGGGCGTCCAGTGGTTCAAAACGGGTTCTACCACGGCTATCGCTCAGGGCAATCAGGTGTTATTGGAAGAAAGCGGAACCTATACATATACCTCAACTTCAGGCACTTGCCCAGCGGAGGGATGCTGCCCTATTATTATAGAGGCCAGTGCTAACTGCTGCATCGTTACGTGTGTTCCGTATACTGCAAAGAAAATAAGAAAGTAAAAACAAGCAAATATTTGTAAAAAAAGCCGCTCATTGGAAAGCGGCTTTTTTCGTATATAGACCTATGCCCAGCAGGTGTTCCCTAAATAACTGATAAAAATCAATTTATTGACAGTATCGTTTCGTAAATTTGCGTTCATTAAGGTATGTTTTTTTGAATTTTAATTTTGATTTTTTTCAGAAGCTATGTTGAAAAAGTCTTTACTGGTAAGCGTGGGAGTCGTTTACTTGCTGATGAGTGCCTGTAAGCCCAAATTACCTCCCGAAGAATACAACGCCAAAGCCGCTGACCCTGAACTCTATCATCAATCGGTCGAATTACTTACTGAAGTTATCATTCACGACATTTTCAAGCCTCCAGTAGCGAGTCGAATTTACGTGTATGCCAACCTTGCGGGCTATGAAGCAATGGTTCCTGGCTATCCTGCGTATGAATCATTGGGTGGAAAACTCAAAGATTTTGCCGCCCCGACCGCTCCGGATGCCGACAAGGAATATTGCTTTCCATTGGCCAGTACGCGGGCTTTTTTGAAAATAGCCCGTAACCTCACTTTTTCGGCCAGCTTTTTTGACGAATACGAAAAAGAATTTTACAAAAAATACGAGGACATGGGCGTGCCAAGCGAGGTCATCGAAAACTCCCTGGCCTACGGCGACAGCGTGGCCGCGCACGTGATGCGGTACTCCTCAAAAGATCATTATAAACAAACCCGGGGCATACGATTTACGGTGACCAACGAACCCGGCACTTGGGTTCCCACCCCACCTGCTTACGCGGATGCTTGCGAACCCGAATGGCATAAAATCAGAACAATAACCCTAGACTCCGCCACCCAGTTCATGCCCCCACGCCCGCCCATGTGGACCAAGGATAAAAACAGTGAATTTTGGCGCGAAACCCGTGAAGTATACGAAGTAGGTAAAAACCTTACCGATGAACAAAAACGGATTGCTTGGTTTTGGGATGACAATCCATTTGTGATGAATGTGGTAGGGCACGTGATGTTTGCCAATAAAAAAATGACCCCTGGAGGGCACTGGCTCGCCATTCATGAAACGGTTTCGAGAAAGACCAAAGCCTCTTTTGACAAAAGCGTTGAAGGATACGCCCTTGCGTCCATTGCGTTGATTGACGGGTTTATTGGTTGTTGGGAAGAAAAATACCGCACCAGAAAAGTACGGCCAGAAACGGTTATCAATACCGATATTGACCCCAAATGGCAACCTTTTCTGCAAACTCCGCCTTTTCCTGAATACACCAGTGGGCACAGTACTATCTCAGCCGCCGCTGCTGAAGTGTTGAGTTTTGTTCATGGAGATTCCATTGCTTTTACTGATTCTACAGAATTCAAACACGGACACGGGGTATTGTCCTTTAAATCGTTTAGAGATGCAGCAATGAGTGTTAATATCAGCCGACTTTACGGTGGAATTCACTACCGTTCGGGCTGTGATGAGGGTAACCGCTGCGGCGTTAAAATCGGCAAACACGTTTTGGCCGTGGCCCGTACCCGCAAAGAACAAAAAGTAATCTCGCAGGTGCAGTAGCAAAGTAGAGTTACTTTATTTTTGTTTTTCTATCTCTCTTCGCAGAACATGATTGTCATTAAAAATCTTAAAAAATCCTACGGCGGGCATTTGGTTATCCAAGTGCCCGACTTGGTTTTGACGGAAGGCATCCACTGGTTTAAAGGGGCAAATGGCTCAGGAAAAACCACTTTTTTTAGAACATTGGCGGGGATGTTGCCGTTTGAGGGCGAAATTACCCTCGGCGGAATGGACATACGCCGCGACCACACCGCCTACCGTCTCCGCATCAACTACGGCGAAGCCGAACCCGATTATCCTGAGTTTTTAACGGCCAACGACCTCATTCAATTCGTGGCAACCGCCAAACAGGCCAACGCGGAGCAAGTAGACCAACTCATTGACACCCTCGGAATTGAGCCGTTTTTATATCAACCTTCGGGAACTTACTCCAGCGGAATGTTAAAAAAAACGTCGTTGGCGTTGGCATTTTTGGGCAATCCTGAAGTAATTATTTTGGACGAACCGCTCATTACGATTGACGATTCTACGGTGTTGAAAGTATACGAACTTGTCCGCGATTACCACGCCAAGGGAGTCAGTTTTTTGTTATCATCCCATCAGGATTTTATGTTTGAAAAACTACCGATTCAAACTGTTTTTCGCGTTAAAAATCAATCAATTCAACCAGAATCAATTCTGACTCATCGGCCCTAAGTACGTTCGGGAAACACTGTGCGGGCGCGGAGCACCCCATAGCGCCCCCTTTTTTGGTTTTACATTTTTTGGTTTTACATTTTTCGGTTTTACATTTTTCGGTTTTACATTTTTCGGTTCCCAATCCCCATTCATCCCTTGCTTTCACTTTGGAATACCCTCTATAAAACCCTCGTACGGGAATATTACCGCCAAAACACAGGCTTTTTGTTTTTGAGCCTGATGTTTGGGTTTGGTATTCTTCGCCCCGAAGACCACATTGCCCTGTCGGCCTACGTGTTTGCCTCCCCTTTTTTGTTATTGCTGGTTTTTGGACTTTGGGCGTTGTACCACCTTAAAACGCTCTTTTTCGTGCGGCAACGTTTCCTGTGGGACTCCCACTCGTTTCTGTTTGAATTGGTATTGATTCCCAAACCAATCCGTTGGCTTTTACTCTGGGGCATCCAAATGATGCTTTGGCTGCCAGTGTTGGCATACGCCACCTTTGTGGGTTTTTATGGCTGGAAACTGGGCCAACCCGAAGCCGTCATTATTACGGCCGGCTATTTACTAATTTTGCCACTTACGGGCGTATGGGCGTACGAATACCGACTGTTTCGACCCAATCCCGACACCCGTCTCAATCAACTTTCTGTTTTCTTCAATCGCCGATTTACGAAGCCCTATTGGTCGTATTTTGTGCTGTATTTATTCAACAAAGCACCCATTTTACTGTTTTTGACCAAAGCTTTTACCTGCATCATAGTTGTGGGAGTTTGTAAAATCTACCCCACCGACACCTACGATGAGCGTCTGTTTTCGCTCGCTGGAGCTGCCATTGGCATGGTGCAAGTAGTGTTACTGCTGCATTTATATGAATTTGAACATGTCCAGCTACCCATGCTCCGCAACCTTCCCTTTACATTGGCGCAGCGATTTTACAAGTACAGCGGTCTATTTGCATTACTTATGCTACCCGAAACACTTTTTTTGTTTCGTTACCTGCCCAAAGGAATAAGTTTAGGCTATATAGTTGAATGGTTTGGGCTACTAATCAGCTTATTATGGCTAATTTTCGGGCGTTTTTTACAGAAACACCATACCATGGAGCATTTACTGAAGCTTGGTATCTATACATTCATTGCGCTCTACTTTGTGGTTATGTTTCGAGTACCCATTTTTGTAATTGTCGCCTTATGCCTTGGAGCTGGGATATTCCTGTTTCATCGGCATTATTATCGCTCCGAATACTTGATTGATTCCAAGGCACTGGAGCATCGTCCAGAAGATTAGCCATTACTCCTCTTGTTTTCGGGTTTTTCGAAACTGAATGGCTCGGCTCGTAATGCCCAAACGATTGGCCGCCTGAGCCACACGCCCTTTCTCGCGGCGCAATGTCAATTCAATCGCCGTTTGGGTGGTCAAATCTCTCAATTCCCGCAAGTTCAACCCACGTTCTAATATCTTCTGAATGGCATTTTGATACTCATCGTTTGAAGAAGGTAACGATTCGACCGAAATCTGACGCTCAGGGCGGTCAAGACTCGGAATATCGGCCAATGTAATGGGGCTTTTGCCTACATGTTGATTGGCAATCCGCTGAATTAATTGCTGTAATTCACGCACATTGCCTTGGTAAGAGCGGCAGGTCAAATAAGCCATAAGTGAAGCATCAATAGACGGCAGGTCTCTTTTTTGGAAAGATTTTTCAAAAAAACGCTGCGCTAAAAGCGGTATATCTTCGCGTCGTTCTTCCAAAGATGGCACTTTACAAACCCAAGACGATAGGCGATAATACAAATCCAACCGAAATCTTCCATTGCGAACCTCTTGGTCCAGCAGTCGATTGGTGGCACCTACTAACCGGAATACTGTTTTTTTCCAAAAATTATCTCCGATGGGTTTGTACATACCTTCCTGAATCACACGCAATAACTCCGCCTGTAAGCGTAGCGGTAATTCGCCGATTTCATCCAAAAAAAGGGTGCCATTATTGGCCAATGAAAAAGCACCTTCGCGGGCGTTGACTGCTCCTGTAAAAGCCCCTTTTTCGTGCCCAAAAAACTCACTTCCAGATAATTCTGGCGAAATCGTAGTACAATCTACCAGCACAATATTTCCTTTGGGACGGCGTGGGTCAAAATGATGTACCAATCGGGAAAGCATTTCTTTGCCCGTGCCACTTTCTCCGATAATTAACACCGAAGACTCTGAATACGTCGCAATTTCGATCATTTCACGAAGGGTATTTTTCCAAATAGCAGACTCTCCAATGAGGTTTTCTTTTACAAAATCAGTTTGTATCAATCCCTCAATCGTGTGCCAACGATTAAGCTGCTCTTCAATAACCTGATGAATCAGCGGAGTATGTTCAAAATCATACACTTTCGATGCTCCCGCAAACAGCAACTCCCAGATTACTTCCGAGCGGTACATCTCGTTGTCAAAAATTACCACAATCGTTCGCTCATGCCGCTGAAACGCTTCTTCCAATAAAACACAGACGGCGTCGGAGGTATCAGTAGTATCCAGCAAAATCAATCCGGGAGCAGAGGCCACAAAATGGTCTTTAACACACGCCTTGATAGTAGCGAGTGATTTCAATAACGCGTCACGCGAACGTTGAGAATGGCGCGTGAAATCCTTATACCAAATCGTTGGGTATTTCATAATTCTGCGCGGTAAAAAATAATACGGGGTGACGAAAATACTAAAAATGCTTTCGAGAACAAGCAAAAGACCTGACTACTTACTAAACGGTAAATCGCCATAAATAGGGTGCGAAAAAATGTTCGCATAGTCGCTAAAAAAAAGCGAACAACACTTCGCGTCTATTTCATAAAACAACCAAAAAGAGCGTTTTGGCCCACTGGCACGGCATTGGTAATCAGGAAGATCGAAACAATTCAATTCACTTTAACTTTTTTCAATCATGCACAACATTGATCGTACCGTCGGCGAAACAGGGTTTGAATTTGGCAATGAATTCGGACAAGAGTCTTTCGAATTTGGCAACGAAACCTTTGAATTTGGCAATGAAACCTTTGAGTTTGGCAACGAGATGTCAGGCGAAATGCACGAAGCACTGGAAATGGAATTGGCCACTGAGTTGCTCTCGGTCAGCAACGAAGCAGAGTTGGAACAATTTCTGGGTGGGCTGTTCAAAAAAGTAGCGAGCGGAGTCAGCAACTTTGCAAAATCGTCGGCAGGCAAAGCCTTGGGAGGAATGCTCAAAAGTGTCGCCAAAAAAGCCCTTCCCATCGCAGGTGCGGCCTTGGGCAATTTGGTAGCGCCCGGTGTAGGAGGAGCAATTGGCGGAAAATTGGCAGGAATGGCTGGCAAAGCATTTGGGCTCGAATTGGAAGGATTAAGCCCCGAAGACCGCGAATTTGAAGTTGCCCGGGCATATGTGCGTTTTGCTTCCGACGCCGCTCGCCGTACCGCCCGCTCGCCTCAGCTTTCGTATCAGCCCCAACAGGCCGCTCGTACCGCCATGATTGAATCTGCCCGTCGGTATGCACCAGGTCTGATGAGTGCTCCCACTTCGTACGGCAGCAACGCTTACCCCAGCAATACTCCCACTGGGGGCGGACGCAGCGGGCGCTGGGTACGTCGGGGAAGTAGCATTATCATTTACGGCATCTAAAAACCCCTCCGACATGATTCGGGACTATCTCAAAAACGAAGCCCTTTCGATGCTCACCCGGCTGGGGCAGTTGCAACCTTTTTCATTGAGTACACCCATGGTAAGCGCGGCTGGTCCTTCCAACGAAGCACTGAGGGCCATCACCAACCATTTGGTAAGTGCTAAAACGGAGCTCCGGCAAAAGGTACAAACCTATCTGGCACAACTGCGGGGAGAAGCTGACGAGACCTTTGGCAATGCCGCCGAAGCGCAGGCAGCGTATGCAGTACTAAAGCTTCGTTTTAATAATATACTCGACCAGTTGGATATTTTTGCCGATGTCCTCACCCAACGTTCTGAACACCAAACAGGCGTCTGGATTGCGGGTTTAGATGTGGTAGCAACCGATGCGCTGGCGCCGCAAGATGGGTTATATGAGATTCCTCCAGTGATGTGTTTTTTGGAACGGGGGCACGGAGCGGCCATTCGACGCGCCCGTACCCGCCTACCGGGGGGTGATTATAATCCAGTAGCTATCATCCAAGTGCCACGGGAGCGAATGATTGGTAGCGGAATTGCCTCTTCATTGATTCATGAAGTGGGTCATCAGGGCGCTGCGTTGCTGAATCTGGTAGAAACGTTACGAAAAGAGCTCAAAAATAAAATCGCCCAAGCTCCTCCCTCCCAACACATTGCTTGGACTCTGTACGAACGATGGATTTCGGAGATTGTGGCTGACTTTTGGGCCACGGGCCATTTGGGCATTACCGCCACACAGGGCTTGATGAATGTCGTGAGTTTGCCAAAGTACTTCATGTTTCGTATCAAACTCGACGACCCGCACCCTTTTCCGTGGATTCGTGTCAAGCTGAGTCTGTCGGCAGGCGCTTTGCTCTATCCCGACCCGCAATGGCAACGATTTGAATACCTCTGGCAACAGCTTTATCCTTTGGAAGATTTGGAAGAAGATAAACGGGGCATCATCAGGGACCTGGAACAGGTCATGCCTGAATTCACCGAGCTGTTGACCAACCACCACTCCAAATACTTGACAAACAAGGCATTAAAGGATATTTTTCCGTACAAATACCGTCAGCCTGAACGATTAAGGGAGCTCTATTCAACCGTGGCCAGTCAACCAGCAACCGATGACAGTGACCTTTCTCCTTCCCTGACGTTTGCGGTTATTGGGCAGGCCCGGGCCGATGGGCGCGTCAATGCCACCACCGAAAGCTATCTTCTTTCCCGATACCTCAACCGTTGGGCCTTGGGAAGAGCCGAAAGCCGAGGAAAATTGAATTAATTCCTATTTAAAACAATTAAAATCATGGAAAATAAAACACCTTTCAAAATCATACTATCTACTCCCACCCCTCCAGACTCGAATACTAATTACTGGCAACTGAAGTTTCAGGTCTTAGCCTCCGACGGGACGCCCATCCTGCTCGACGCCCTCAATGACTATAGCTGGAATTTTATTATCAGAAAAGACGGGGATGTGTTAGTAGATAAGGATGTGTTAGTAGATAAGGGAATTCAGCATTTATTGGCCACCGATAGTTCTTCCATTGAGCTGTTTGTCAAACCTACGATGACCTTGTCTGAATTGAAGGAAATAACTGAAAAATACGGAGTTGGAACATATGAGGTATTACTTGAGGGCATTGACAAAGACAAAAAGACCTTACATTGTGAGCCAGCAACCATTAAATTAACACTTCCCAAAGGCAATGCGCCTAACTTACTAAGCGTAAACAGTGATTTAAAGAGCACCAAAGAGGATGTAAGACGCATTGAGTGGGACGTCCAAGAAATCAAAGTGAAAGTAGATGGGCTAGGTGCCAAGTTTGACCAAAACTTTGAAAAATTGGGCAGTAAAATCGAAGAGTGCCTGAAAGAAAAATGTCCCCCAGGGCTAGAGGCCCCCGAAGAGGTTACGTCTCTTGCTTTCGAATTGTGCGATTCGGTCATTGACGAAAACACCAATCAACCGCTGATGGGTTTCTTGACGGTCCATATCAACGGAGAGCCCGTCACAGATATGGAAAGAATCAAAAAGCACAACATTGTTTTTAAAGTGACGCAGTGCGGAAAGATTGACCTCCAGCATGATATTGCGCTTGATACCCTGCTTAGGGAGCAGCAATATCAGTTATTGAGCAATACCCAGAAACCCGAAAAGCTACTTTGGTCACTTCCCAATGAGGAGTTTAAAAACCTCTTTCAAAAATTCGGTAAACTTGGCGGTATCAAATTTGTACCATCCGTTCCAGAATATGACGCAAAAGGAAAGTCGAGTAATACATACCGGCATTATGCACCCCAAGAACTCATTTTCGGCGGTGCGGATACTGGAATGCGGAAAGGTCTGGAAAACGTAAAAGAAGCACTCAATCGTGGCTCGAAAGTATTTTTGCAACGAGCCAATACGGAAGACAATGAACATTCGACCCAACAATTATGGGACGCTCTCAAGGCCCGAGTACCTGACTTTCGGCTCTTTGACAGCCTGATGGATGGAATTCTGGGGGGACAAAGCACTGGTCAGGTTCCGCCCATTGCACTTCGTCCGTCTTCGACCCGTCTGGCTGATTTGCGAAAAACTGGACAAAATTCAAGAATCGCCAATCAGGTTACAAACCGCAATGAACAGCTTCATCCGTTGCCATTTACCAATATCAATGCGTATCGACTGCTCAAATCAGCCGCACAGGCTTACTTATGGGCAACCAACAACGTCTATACGGGCACCATTGATTCTTACATCAACAGTTATCCAAGTTCTAACGCTGACGACGGCGACTACACGCCTTACCTACAAAATATTCTGAGTCGTCTGGATGAATGGCGAGATGATTTGTTGGTAAGCCATCCGTTGGCCCCGAATGTATTTGGCATCAATTATTTACCAGGCATTGAGCTTATCTGGAGCTACTGGGTAGAGCAGGGAATGTTGGTCCAAACCATGAACGCCATCAGTTTGAGGTTTCAGAACATTACCACCAACCAAGGCACCGATCCTTTGTCTCAACTCGATATTGACCCACTACGACCGCTGGCCAACTTGTTTTGGGGGTATATTCAGGACGAACAACACACCCTGACCATCAAACGCCGCGCCTATGAATACGACCATACCTACGGATTGTCGTTGCAGGGACGGGCGGTGCCTACATTCAAATCAGTCGATAGTCGTTCAAAATTTCTGGAAGCTTTTCATAATTTACTACACGGCGCGTCAATCTATTTCAAAGAATCTGACGACACAACCCGCATTGCCGATGCGTTCTCAATCTTAAACAACCTGCGAGAAGTGCATTTACTATTGGCAGAAGGAAACCACAATGCCTACGGAAACCTGACTTGGACGGCCCGTCAGGAGATGATGCTCCAACAGTATTTGCTGGCTCGGCCAGAAATGAGGGAGTTTTTGGGCGGTCGTATCATGGTGCCTTATCGTGAAGGGTGGATGGACCGCGTAGACCGCATGAAGCAAATTCAGAACTGGGGCAGTACGAGTATTACCCATTATTACGATTTGGCGCAGTACGGCGAAATCATTCTGCTTTCGATTCGGGTGCATGACTGGTCTAACGAAGAAAGTACCATCGTAGCTGGTAGTTGGGCAACCAACTTCCGCGACAATATTCAGCGCTACATTCACTCCTACCGGACCGTTACGGGAGTAGACCTTTCGGCCGATGCTCAGCAATCCGAAGCTAGTTATATGCAGCCGTCGGTGTTGATTCAACGTCGTTTGATGACCGAAAAAAACGGTCCACAACGCAACAGTCGTATCGTAGGCCCCAGCCAGTCGACACGTTTTTAAGCAAGCTTTCACGTTTCTCTCTGAATCCTTTTTTTACAAAAAATAGATTCAGAGAGAACTCAAAACGTTTTTCAGCATCATGCAATTCTTTGACGAAAACGAACCTTTTGATTATGATGGGTCAGAGGAAGAACCTGTAACGCAGGACGACTGGCACAGCCTGACCACGTTATTGGACAATGCGGATGATTTCCGTCCCTTCGATCTTAACGATAGTTGGGATACTCCGCCAGAGCGGTCATCGGCGGTCATCCGCATCATTTTTCGGCGACGGCTACCCTCATCGGTATTCCAACATTTCAGCGAAGACCCACCGACCATCTATCGTAGGACAAACACTGGAACACCCACCGCTCCGTACTTGTACACCGATGAATCGAGAAACGGCCTTGTCTTTTTGCCCGAACCCGATGCCCGCGCGATGAACATGGTCACGTGGCAGCCCACTTCATCCACCACGCACGTACACCCTGAAAGCCAAGCCATTGAATGGCTAAAACGACAGCGACAGGTAAACCCGTTATTTGCCGATAATATTCAGAGAGTCCGAATGCTGATTCAGGATCAACCCTGCAAAAGCTGCCTCAACGGCCTTAAATCATCCATGGGCCAGGCGCTTCCCGCCAATGCCAATGTCCGGATTCGTTGGATAAAACCGCGTAATCGCTTTGCTTCTTTTCGGGAAAGACGCTATCAGCCTAAGGTAAACCGTTGGCCGACACGCTGATCCGAGTCAATCACCTTTTAATTCATTTACAACCATGCGATTTTTACCTGAAATACCGGCACGCCCACAGTACGGAACGATTCTTTTCAGCACTTGGGAAGTGCTCCTAAAAACCGTACCACCGAATGTAAAAAAACCAGTATTCATCGAACTGCGACGCCGTTCTAAACGATAAAAACTATGCAGCCTTATCACATCCCTCCCTCTCAAGCATCCCCTTCAATCAATGCTGAATTGGAAGCCGAATTTGAAACTTGGCGCGAAAGTCTCTCTGCTTTTTGGAGACGCAATAAAGCCAAAGCGCAAAAATTAGGTGCCGTAGCAGGTATTCTTGCGCGGCTGGCACCAGGCACCCCGTCGGATACAAAGCCACCTGTACAGCATACCGCCGCCGCCGACTGGCAGCAAGTTCAGGACAAACGACGAAAGGACGGTACCGAGCAAACAACCAAAAAAGACACTCCCGCAGGCGGCAAAGAGCTTGAAAATACCCTTTTGGGGGAAATTCTTACCGAAAGTTACACCAAAAATACACTAAATCCAGACTATGAAATGGCGGTA
The DNA here is from genome assembly GCF_003339505.1 of Runella aurantiaca. GTDB lineage: Bacteria > Bacteroidota > Bacteroidia > Cytophagales > Spirosomataceae > Runella > Runella aurantiaca. Next base: position 101,042 of record NZ_QPIW01000001.1, on the reverse strand, counting down.
TTGGTCAATGAGCTAAGCGGAATATACGACCGATTGAAAGAACTCCGCGGGGTTCAGTCGATATTGGCGGAAGTATTGTTGGAAGCGATGGAATTGGAAACCTATGAGCAAAACAAAACCAAAAAATGGTCGGACATCAAAACACAGGGCGCCAAAGCCGAAAACGCCATCAAGGCCAGCGCCCGATTTGACGCCCGAAAGCTCCATTTTGGCAACCCTTCCTCACTTCAACCCATTGGTATTGAAGTACATCACTGGATTCCTTTCAAATATGCCGATTTGTTTGACAACGTCACGTTGGAGCAGTTGAATAAACAAACCATTCCACTCTCCGCCACCACTCATGCAATCGTAGGGGCGGCGATTGACAAGGCAGTTGCGGGCAAAACGACCAAAGAGCAAAAGAAAGCCGCCATCATCAACGTGTTGAAAAGAATGGGGGAATTTAAAGGACAAAAAATTGTGCTCAGTCCGACTTACTTCGACTACAAAGAAGATCGAAATTTTTTACCCTCTTCTCGGGCAAGTAAAGGCGTAAAAATCGGGGTGCTTCGCAACATCCCCAACTTTAAGGCACACTTCGGACTATCGAAAGAACTGGAATTTGAAGCAGTAAATTTCTTTTAAATATGTACACGCGCGCGCTCAACGAATGGAAAGAATTTGTTCGAATTCCAAGCGTGAGTTCGGGTTCTGTTTACCGTTCTCATTTGTTTGATTGCGCCGATTGGCTGGCTAAGCATCTCCAAAAGATGGGAATGCAACGGGTACTACAACTAACCTCTGGGGTAGCGCCACCCGTCGTATATGCCGAAGAGATGATTGATACCGCCAAAGCTACCTTATTGATTTATGGGCATTATGATGTACAACCCGCCGACCCACTCAACGAATGGAAAACACCCCCTTTTGAGCCTACTGTTCGGGGGGACTATCTCTACGGGAGGGGCGTTTCTGACGACAAAGGTCAACTATTTCTTCACCTTAAAGCCGTGGAAAGCCTCATGGCTGAACATCGCCTTCCCATCAATATCAAGTGCTTATTTGAAGGTGAAGAAGAAATCGGAAGCACACATTTAAGCAATGTTTTACGCACACACAAAGCTTTGTTTAAAGCTGATTGCGCCGTGGTATCAGACATGCGTATGCTAGACCTGCACCAACCCGCCCTGACCTACGGCCTGCGGGGCAATATTCACGCCGAGTTGTTGGTAACACGGCAGGGTACAGATCTACATTCGGGAATATACGGTGGAATTGCGTCAAACCCAATTCACGGTTTAGCGCATATCATTGCAAAGTTACATACCACCAAAGGACAAATAGCATTACCCTGTTTTTATGATGACGTATTCAAAATCTCGACCGCAGAGCGTACATATATGAGAAAAAATGGCCCTTCAAATGCCCAATTAAGGCGGGAAATGCAGGGGCATGATGACATAGGCGAAGAAAACTTCACCGCCTACGAGCAACTTACCATCCGGCCTTCTCTCACCGTAACGGGGATTTCGGGGGGATACCAAGGAGAAGGCAGCAAGGGCGTGATTCCTCGGCAGGCCCGGGCAAAACTAAATTTCAGATTGGTTCCTCATCAGGATTCTAACCAAATAGCCCAATCTTTATCGCGGTATGTTGCTCAACAGTGCCCCTCTAGGCTGCGCGTGGAAGTCTCCGTTACGGCACAAAGCAACGCCTACCAAGTAAATCCCGACGAACGTGTTTTTCAGGCAGCTTCCTCCGCCTGTCAAAACGTATTCGGTCGCAAACCTGTATTGCTGCGCTCTGGAGGCAGCATTCCCATCGTCAGCACTTTGGCGGAGCAATTACGACTCCCCGTGGTCATGATGGGTTTTGCTTCTCCATTCGACAACCTGCACGCGCCTAACGAAAGATTTTATATTCCCAATTTCTTTCGTGGGGTAGAAACCTCCAAACAGTTTATCAAAAACCTTGAATTCATGCGCCATGCTTATCATTGATTGCCACTGCCACGCCGGAGAGGGCGACGGGCTCACGGGCCCTTGGGATACACGAGCTTCGTTGAAAAAATTCATGCAATGGTCGGCCGAAGCAGGAATTCAAAAAACGGTTTTGTTTGCCGCTTTTCACACCGATTATGCCAAGGCAAATGCCCAAACCGCCCAAATCGTCGGTCGCTATCCAGCGCGTTTTTATGGATTTGCGTTTGTTCATGCCGAGCGCGATCGGGGTAGGATCCATTCTATGGTGCAAACGGCCGTCGAAGAGTATGGCTTTTGCGGCATTAAGGTGCATCGCCACGACGCCCGCATCTCGCGTGAAATATGCACCGCCGCCCAGACATTCAACATTCCCGTTTTGTACGACCCCACTGGCGAAACTTCCACCATTGAACTCATCGCAACCGAGTACCAGGACGTCAACTTTATCATTCCTCATTTGAGTAGTTTTGCCGATGATTGGCGAGCACAGCTGGCTTTTCTGGACCTTTTGGCCCGGCACCCGAATGTGTACACCGACACATCTGGCGTACGACGTTTTGATTTGCTCGAAATGGCCTATCAACGAGCGGGCGCAAGCAAGATTTTATTCGGAACCGATGGGCCGTGGCTGCATCCTGCCGTTGAAATCGCAAAAATCTACGCGCTGAAAGCGCCACAAGAAGATCTTGCGCTCATGTTGGGAGAAAATTTTCTAAAATTAACATCTAAGGTTAAGACAAAACAATCCGCCTATTGAGGCACATGTTGGATGCTTCCTGCAAAAGCCCTATTTTCGCCCCCATAAACCAACATTGATAATGAAACGTACGATTGGAACAATTCTCACCAGCATGGGCATCATTTTTATTCTTTTTGCCTGCATTGCCTTCATGTCCGACAAAGCAGTCTTAGGATTCACGCTCACCAAATGGGAAACCCTCGTGCCGTTTATTGTCGGCGCATTGTTTTTGTTTGTGGGCGTAGGAATGCTGAACAAAGTAGCGGATTAGCCCCCCTGCACTTCACACTTTTACAGTTTTAAATTTTACAGTTTTTCGGTTTACAATTTTTCAGTTCCTAATCCCCCGACGCGGAGCATTCCGAAAACGAAATCCTTACTACAAAAAAGAGCGAGACAAATGCCTCGCTCCCGTCATAAAGTTGAATAAAGTCCCGAATTAAATTTTAATCATCTTCCCGCCAGCGGCTACGGATTTATAAATAGCTTCTACCACGCGAATGTCGCGCAGGCCTTCTTCACCAGGGGCAATCAGCGCAGTACCTTTCATGAGGGCTTCGACATCTTCGTCGAGTTGTCGGGCCTGCTGATTTTCGAGGGGGAAATTGATGGGCCCCAGTGGACTGCTTCCTTTGTTTCCGGTGTAGCTCGAAAATGGCTCCATTTTAAACCAACCTTTTTCGCAATTGGCTTGTAAATAATTCATATTGATACCAAAACTGGTGTGACAAGCCGCCAACGCACCGCTCGGGAACTCCAATTGGAACGTAGCCGTCTCTTCCACTTCTTTGTAAATATCGGGGCGTGTAGTATGAAACTGCGCCGTGACCGAAATCGGTTCTTCGCCCGTGGCCAAGCGCGCCCCCTGAAGGGCATACACGCCCATGTCGCCCATGACACCGCCACCGAGGGCTTTGTTTTGTTTCCAGTGCGTAGTGCGAGCGTCAAAATATCCCGCGCCGCAGGTCACCATGCGGACTTTTCCGAAGGTACTCTCTTTGGCAAATTTCTGAAACGCCTGCGTGTTGGGGTCATGCTGACAGCGGTACCCAATCGCCAATTTCACCTTGTTATCAGCACAAGCCTTAATCATGGCTTCGCAATCCGCCACGCTCGGGGCCATGGGTTTTTCGCAAAACACCTGCTTGCCCGCTTTGGCAGCCCGCACCACAAACTCGCGGTGCATACTGGGAGGCAACACCACATAGACAATGTCGATGTCGGGGTTGTTGGCGATTTGGTCGAAATTTTGGTAGTTATAAATATTTTTATCGGCGAGATTGTATTTCTTTTTCCAAGTTTCAGCTTTTGAAGGCGTTCCTGTCACAATACCTACCAACTGGCAATTCTTGGTCAATTGCAGCGCAGGGGCCAATAAATCGGTGCTGTAGTAGCCCAACCCTACCAATGCCACGCCCAATTTATCTTTTTTGGGGCGAGTGGCCGAAAACAACGTATTGGGAGATATAAGCGAAGCAGCACCGCCCAAAGCAGCCTGAATGAGAAAGTCGCGACGAGAGAACATAGACAAGATAATTAAGAGGGTTAAACGTTTAGTACTAAACCCGATAACCCTAAAAATCTACTCAAAAATCCCTAAAAATCAACCTCCAACCCTAGCAACCGCTGCAAGTCAAAGAGGGCTGGATTGCGCTCGGCGAGCACATTGAACTTCTCCTGTGGCGTGTAGGGGTTGCGCTTCCCATCACTTTGCGCAATTTGGTGAGAAAGCTGAATCTGACGATTTTGGAGCTTTCGGCGAAGATAACCCAATAAGGTCGGTTTGATTTCATTGAGCAGGGTTTCTTGATGCAGGTTGTCCAATACCAACTCAATGGTCATATTCTCGAAGAGAAAATCACGGTTAAGCATGATCTGCTCACTCACTGCGCCGCCGTTTTGCTCCCGCATTCGAGAAAATTCGGCCCAAACTTCTTTCAGCGCCTCCATTGTTACGGGAAGGTCTTTTTCGGGCAAGGCATCCAGCGCTACTTCGACGGGTTTGGAAACCTGCGTGGGTGCGGGAGTATCGGTAATGGATGTGCTTAAATTGACCGTTGAGCGCAGTTTCCCCAGCGGCAATCCTTTTCCATTTGGCGCATTTTGATAGGTAATAGTAGGCTCGGCAGTCGTGGGCAACGACGATGCGTTTGCATCTGTTCTATTTACAGGATTTCCCTGCGCATTTGGCGAAGAACCATTATTGTCGTTTTGGGCAGACGCAAGCGGTACGCCGCCCGGACCTGCCCCTACGTTAGGCTTTTTTTTTTCGTCGGCCGCGAGGGCTTCCAAATCCAGCACCTCGGTAAGCTTGGCCATTTTCATCAGGCACAGCTCTACGTGTAGCCGTTGTTGCTTAGACGCTTTGTAGTTAATATCGCACTGACCGCCCACACTCAGGGCCGACAGTAAGAAAGAAAGCGACGCCCGCGTTGATTGGTCAAGGTATTTATTCTTGGCGGTTTCGGATACTTCGAGCAACTGCACCGTGGCAGAGTCTTTGGATACCAACAGGTTACGAAAATGCTCCAACATTCCAATTACGAACAAATGCCCGTCAAAGCCTTTTTTCAGAACTTCATTAAATATCAAAAGTGTTTCCGAAAGGTTTCCCGCCAAAAGCGCATCCGTCAACCGGAAATAATAATCGTAATCAAGAATATGAAGATTTTCGAGAACCTCTTTGTAGCGCACCGTATTGTCGGTCGAAAAAGTCACGTTGAGGTCAAACATCGAAAGCGCATCGCGAAGTCCACCGTCGGCTTTTTGGGCAATAAGTTCGAGTGCTTCGCGCTCGGTTTTGATGCCCTCTTTCTTCGCAATTTGCTCAATATGGTCGGCGATGTCACGCGGTTGAATCCGGTTAAAATCGAAAATTTGACAACGTGACAGAATCGTCGGCAAAATCTTGTGTTTTTCCGTGGTTGCCAGAATAAAGATGGCGTAGCTGGGTGGCTCTTCGAGCGTCTTCAAAAACGCATTGAACGCCGCCGAAGACAGCATGTGAACCTCGTCAATGATGTAGATTTTATACTTACCCGTTTGGGGCGGATACCGTACCTGATCAATCAGATTTCGAATATCATCGACGGAGTTGTTGGAAGCGGCGTCCAATTCATGCACGTTGAAAGAGGCATTGTTTTGAAACGCCACGCATGATTCACACTCACCGCAGGGCTCAACATCTTCCGTAAGACTCTGGCAATTAATGGTTTTGGCTAAAATACGCGCATTGGTCGTTTTTCCTACCCCACGCGGGCCACAAAATAAAAAAGCCTGTGCAAGGTGATTGGTACGAATTGCATTTTTGAGGGTAGTGGTAATGTGCGACTGCCCGACCACCGTATCAAACGTAACGGGGCGATATTTCCGAGCCGATACTACAAAATTGTCTGCCATGGCCGCAAGTTAGCAAGTCAATGTCTGAATTCAAACAGAAAAAAAGGAGAACGTAAGTAATTGAAAAGTTATCAGGAAGTTAGCATTAAATCTTCTGCTCCGTTTTTACAACCGTCACGGTATCCCCTAACCGAATGGCCCCTTCCTGCACCACGCGCGCAGTGATGCCGCCGTGTCCGCGCATGGCGTTGTAACCGCCTGGCCCTAAGACTTCTTCCATACGGCTACAAGGATGACATAATCCCGTCATCTCAAGCACAGCGTCTCCAATCTGAATGCGATGGTCTTTGAGGGCCAACAGGTTGATTCCCTGCACTACGATATTGCGTCGTGTCAGCACGGGATTAATGATTCCCCGCCCTAAATATGACCCTACTGCCGCCAAATGTTCGGCCTGAATGAGCGTCACCTGACGTTTGCTATCGGCAGTACCTTTGTAGCGGTCGCCTTCCAATCCTGTACCAATACGGGCGTAGGTTTCTTCCACAATTTTGATCTCTTGTCGCGTAGCCGTACGTAGTCCAATCCAAATCACCTCTCCCGCCTGCGGAAAGTGACTCATCAGTTCTTTTAAAGGAGTAGGTTCATTAAACATGGTTAAAGTAGTTAGATAAATTACCTCTAATCGTACGAAAGAAAATCCTTGCAGCTGCTGATTAAATCAGGAAAAAACGCGCGAAAATACGGCTCATAGAGGGCTTCATTTTCAAACAGCTCCGCTCCGGCCCGCTCAATCCCTGCCAAAAATGGGTATCGTCGTGACATTCCACCAAACGACCGATTCATGCCTTCCAGAAACTGATAATTGTTCAACCAATCGTACTTAATCATCGAATCTACCAACCCCAAAGCTTCCTGCGGCAAGACCGAACGGTGTTTTTCCAACACCTCATATACGTACATCGTAAATTGTTTTAGGGACAAATGATGGTAATCCGCAAAGTGTTTTGCCAGAAAATAATCAAAATACATATCCGTAATCACGCCTTTGTACTTGCCAAAATAGTTGGGCAATTCCTGACGGCAGGCTTGACCCGACGGATGCGAATCAGTAAATGAATCAATCTGGCGGTGCAACAAAATGCCCTGCTTGATAGATGAATTGTATCGGTCATTGCGCGGGTGGTCAAGGCGGCCACGGGCAAAATCGCCCAGTAAATTGCCAATGATTAATGGTTCCTGCTCAAAAGACAAATAAAAATGGGCGAGGTAGTTCATTGGCGAGGTTCGATTACGAATGACCGATTGGATTTTGTCAGAAAAAGCGCAGAAAATATTATTTTAAATGGGCAATAGACAATTGACTTCCAACATTCTCTTTCGGGATGTACCGGTCTACTTCCACCCCAAACTTGCGCAAAAACTCTACCCCTTCATCAATACCGATGCCTTTGTATTCGGCGTAAGAATTTAGATAAATAACCCGCTTGATTTTCATTGTAAAAATCACCCGGGCACAGGCAATACAGGGCGAAAGTGTTACATACAGCGTGGTTCCTTCCAGATTTGCGCCATTTTTGACGGCATACAAAATGGCGTTTTGTTCCGCATGTAAGGCCAAAGAACAACTTCCTTTTGAATCTCGTGGACAACCGACGCTGGGAAATTCTTCATCACAATTGTGGGTTCCCGACGGAGGGCCATTATAACCGATTGAAATAATCCGCGTATCTTTGGTGAGGACAGACCCTACCTGTGCTTTGATGCAATGCGATCGCCGCGCCAGATTTTGGGCCAATTCCATAAATATATCGTCAAAAGCAGGACGCATTTTCTTGAACAGTAAGTTTAAAAGTGCCGTGTATTCGTTGTAATTCGTACGTAATGAAAGACAAAGTAACAAATAAGAAAGGTATACAGCGTAGTATCGCATGGGTTTTGTTGTTTTTTATCGTGCAATACGCACTCAAAACGCCGTGTTTCTCGCAGACACAAACCATCACCCTAAAATCCGAACGGCTCAATGTACAGCCCAAAGGTTTTTTTATCGTCGAGGTCATTGACAGCCGCCCCATCACTACCAATATCGGGACGGTTTGGAGTAAACCCCAGCCCCTAACCGCCGTGCTTCAAGGTGGAACGGCTCCCGCAATCGACAAGTTTTTAAGGCGAAACTTCAACCCCGCCAACACCGATTCACTAACACCCATTATTTTAGTAATCAAAGAATTACAAGTGAGCGAAACCCTGCTCCCCCCCGCCAAAGTAACTGGAAAAATCAAAATGAATCTGGGCTTTGAAACGTACCGTGAAGGCAAACGAGTCTTTCTTACGGGCGGCAATGCCACCACCACCTACACCCGCAGCGGCATTGCACCTGAGGATATTATTGAGCCCCAAATCAGGCGGTTATTGGAAAATGAATTGAAGGGGTTCAGCAAATGGTACGCCCAAAGCGTGAATGTGTCCGATATTTTTGCAAAAAGTGTCACCGTCATTATAGAGGATGATAGCCTTATCGCGCCCGCCAAAGCCGACTCACTGGTGTATTATAACCCCAATCGCCCGCTTACGTGGTTGGATTTTCAGGGTGCTCCCAGTGTGTTTAACCGTTGGGCAGCACAGGTGTTTACGAGTTTTGGATTTGAGGCACGCTCCACTGTCAAAAATCGCACCGTGGAGCTGCGGGTTCGGACCAAAGTTTGGATTGACAAAACCATCTCATGGGTTCGGCCCGATTCCAAAAACGACTACGTGCTCGACCACGAACAGCTTCATTTTGATGTAACTCGTGTCACGGCAGAGCGCTTTAAACGAAAAGTACAAAGCATGACGTTTTCTGTCGAGGACTTTAGTAGTGAGATTCAATACCAGTATCTGGAACATTTTCGGCTCCACGCTCAGCTTCAGCAACAATACGACGACGAAACCAGCCACGGAATCAACCAAGGGATGCAAGCCAGTTGGGTCAAAAAAATACGCGACGAATTGCACAGTTATGGAATAAAACCTTCGGCGAAATAGGGTTAATTTTAACCCATAAAACAAAAATATTAATAGAAAAAATAGCGCAAAAGTAAGTTTTGAGGAGCATCGGCTTTTAAGGTAAAACCTTTAATCCTCAACTTAGTATCTTGTGAAATCACTCTTTTTCTCCGCTATTCTATGGGGGGGACTCACCTTACCCCTCTTTGCCCAACAAATTTCCAAAGAAGAGCTCCTTTTTCTGACCCCCGAATGGAAAGGAGAACGCTTTGCCGACGGTCGCCCCAAAGTCTCCGATGCGCTCCTCAAACGCATGAGGCTCGTCACCCACGAAGAAGCATGGGCGGTGATGAAAGGGGCAAATTACAAATTTCAATATGCCGAAGGCTGGCAATGCATCAACCCCGACAGCGTGCTAGTGGGCCGGGCCTTGACCGCCACGTTTATGCCCGGGCGACCAGACGTCCACCGCGTGATTGATAAAAAAGGACACGAAAAGGACGGGCGCATCAAGTCCCAGAATTCATGGCCGATTGACCTGCTCGTCAGAGGTGATGTGTACGTGGTAGACCAATTCGGAGCACACGAAAATGGCCCCACCATCGGCGATAATTTAGGGAATTCTATCTACGCCAAATCGGGCAACGGCATTGTGTACGAAGGTGCTATCCGCGACATTGCGGGGCTGAAAGAAATCAGTGGTTTTACTTCTTTTTTCCGCACTTATCACCCTTCGCACCACCTCAACAACCCTGATGGCGAACTGAATACTACCTTGGTGGGCATAAATCACCCCACGCGCATTGGCAAGGTAATGGTCATGCCTGGCGACGTCGTGCTGGGCCGCGACGGGGCCGTTACGTTTATTCCACCGCATTTGGCCGAAAAGGTAGTAACTACTTCAGAAATAGTGCGCCTGCGGGATATGTTTGGCCACGAACGGCTCCGCGAGCAAAAATATACAGCGGGACAAATCGACAATCGCTGGTCGGACGAGATTGAAAAAGATTTTTCGAAATGGCTCAATTCACACATCAATGAGCTTCCTGTGCCGAAAGAACAAATTCAAGAATATCTAAAAAATCGCACTTGGTAAATTGTTAATCCTTTTCCTTTCATTTTTAACCTTTCAACATTCCAATGACCTCCCGCCGCGACTTTTTAACCAAAAGTGCCATTACCACCGCTTTGGGGCTTTCAACCCTCAGCAGTTATGGCCAAGGACTTGAAACTGCCCTCCAACGCACGCCCCAATCTTCTGCCCCTTCTGATTTAAAAATCACCGATATTAAATGTGGATTTATCCGTAACGGACACAGTCTTTTTGTTAAAATTTATACCAATCAGGGTATTCACGGTTGCGGTGAAGGCGTTGATGCAACGCCCGGCACCTACCATCTGGTCAAAATGATGGGCGAGCGTATCAAGGGGAAAAATCCGCTAAATGTACACCGCTTGTTTGAAGATGTGCGACGCGCCGGTTTTTTTGAAGGAGCGCAAGCGGGGATGTACATTGCGGTTTTGTCGGCGGTCGAGTCTGCCCTGTGGGATTTGGCCGGCAAAGCACTCGGAATGCCCGTGTATCAGTTATTGGGCGGAAAATTTCGGGACAAAATCCGCGTTTATTGCGATACCGGTGCGTACAGAACCACCCAAACAGGCCCTGCCGCCTTTGCCGAAAGCGCCAAAGCCGCCGTAAAAATGGGCTTTACCGCCGTAAAATACGACATTGACGAGCGCAATGACCCCAATAAATACGACGCATACAACTGGACCGCAAGCAATGGAGAATTGGAACGAATGTACAACCAAATTGCCGCCGTTCGGGAAGCCGTCGGGCCAAAAATCGACATTTGTGTAGACATGCACGGACGCTACGATACCACCACTGGCAAGCGCGTGGCCAAAATGATGGAACCGTTGAAATTATTGTTTTTGGAGGAGCCGTTTCCTGCCGAAAACCCCGAAGCTTATAAGACTGTCCGGGATTCTACCCAAACGCCCATTTGTGCGGGAGAAAACCACTATTTGGCGCACGGCTTCCGTAAACTGTTGGAATTGGGAGCGGTAGACGTGGTGATGCCAGACCTCCAAAAAGCCGGCGGGCTCGGTGAAGGCCAGCGCATTGCCAACCTCGCCAACTTATACTACGTGCCGTTTGCACCCCACATGGTGGCTTCCTATTTGGGCGCTATGGCTTCGAGCCATGTATGCGCTTCGGTGCCAAACTTTTTGATTTTGGAGTGGCAGATTTATTTCCACGAAGAGCCGATGTTCAAAGAAATCGTCACGTTTGACGGACCGATGGTGAAAGACGGGTACATTCCGCTTTCCGAGAAACCGGGTGTCGGCGTGGAAATCAACGAAGAGGGAATGCGTAAATACGCTCCGAAAGGTGTTCCTTTTTTTGAATAAGAATCTTACTTCAATTAATCAAAAAGCCCCGAGTTTCGGGGCTTTTTGATTAATAAATGACTTCAATCCAATCTGCCTTTATTCAGCTCATCCTGCCATTTTTTCAGTTCATCCCATTTCCCATCACGGGCCAAAGAAGCTTGTTCTGGCCAGGTAGTAGGGTCATGAATCTGAAAACGCGGACCCGCCGCATTGAGTATTTCCTTGATAGATTCGGCGGGCGTTTCGGCCAACTGCGCAAACGTCAAAATCCCTTCCTTATTGAGCAACTCCTCAATTTTGGGCCCAATGCCCTCAATGATTTCCAAATCGTCGGGTTCACTCGGAATTACGGGCATAGCCATAAGGCTTTCTAGTTGAACGGGCCCTGGGATTCGGCCAGGAGCAGGCGTTGAGTGTGTCAATTTACTCTTGTGGCAATCATTGAGTTCTTTATGACGCGCATGAACGTCGGCTTCCAGACTGGCCAATTCAACCGCAAAAGTACGGCGGGCAATCCACCAGCCAATATAAGCCGCCAAGGCCAACAGGGCAAGGGCTTCCAATCCTGCAATCCAAAAGTTTTGACTTATGGGAGTAGCTTGTAGTATAATCATGGTGATTAATCTATTTTGAGGGTAAAACCATTAATGTGTACGGCCCTTGTTGAGCTCATCCTGCCATGTTTTCAGCGCGTCCCATTGGCCATCGCGGGCTAGTGCCGATTGCTCAGGCCACGTAGCAGGGTCGTGCATTAGAAAACGGGGACCAGCAGCCACCAATATTTCTTTGATTCGCTCTGGTGAGGCCTCCGCCAATTGAGCAAACGTCAAAATACCCTCCTGATTGAGCAGTTTCTCAATTTTCGGTCCAATCCCTTCCACTACTTTCAAATCATCGGGTGTAGCGACAACAACGGGCGTGGGAAGGGGAGCTACCACCGCGGCGGCTTTTGCCACTGGCGGAGTAACCGCGATTACTTCCTTTTTGCTCTGTTGACATTCATCAATATCAATTTCGAGCGCCTGCAATTCCGCTCGTAAACTATCAGCCTTATTTTTAGCCGAAATATAGCCAATGATGTAGCCTAATACAGCCGCTATCACCAGCATCAATAGGTGTTGCCACCAGGCATCTCCCGAAGCAAACGGATTAAAATGTGAGTACATAATATAAATAGGAATTTTACCAGTTGACAAATTTATTGCACAATAATACTTACCCGGCGATTGGCTTTACGGCCCTCAGGAGTGTCGTTGGAGGCTTTAGGTTGCGACTCGCCTTTTGCATCAGTCACCAACTGGGTTCCTGAAATTCCTCTCTTCATCAATACTGCCTTTACACTACTTGCCCGGTTTTTAGAAAGCTTCAGGTTTGTTTCATCCGTCCCGTCGTTGTCGGTATGGCCCGTTAAGGCAAGCTTTTTATCCTTATTCGCGGCTAAGTATTTGATTGCTTCTGCGATGAATTTTTCATTCTCAGGCGTTTTGATATAATCCGCTTTGGCAGTTTTGAAGTACAAATCCATCGTTTTGAATACATTTTCGTATTTCTCCGCCGCGGCGAGCGCCTCTTCTGTTTTCGGAATAATCAAGCTGTCAAACCCAAATTCCATCCCATGCGTAGAATCGTCGACGCTGAAGGTTAAGTCAATCAATTTACTTGCCGTCACCAACTGACTTCCTGGCACTCCTGCCTGTACCAAATACTGTTTCAGGGCATCCGCACGCGCTAAGCCCAAATCAGGGAAGGAGGTGGTATTTTGTTCAACAGAAGAATAAAGTCCAGTAATTGTCAGTTTTCGGCCAGAATTTGCTTTGAGGTAGGCCGCCAATGAGTCCAATTCTTTTTTAACATTGACATAATTAGGCTCGGGCATTGACTTTTTAAAGCCAAAATTCATCGCCGAAGATAAACTAAGATTGTTTCCATCCACAATACTGAGGGCAGGGATAGAATAACCAGCGGGCGCAGCGGTACTTACTTGGGGAGGACCGTCACATAACAATTTGATTTTACAAACGTGCCAGTAAGTGGACCCGCCCATCCAGCCAATAAGCAAAATCCACGCAAGCGTTTTGACACTTGAAGCCATAGAGATAAGAGGTTAAAGAGGGAAGAATAGAATAACAGCACTTATGACTGTGAAAATAACAATAAGTATCTCAATAACAATGATTTTCACAAAAAGCAATAAAAATAGTACAATAAAATACCTTAAACCTTATTGGTAAAAAAAAGGAAATCAGAATTTAGCATTATCATATTTCAACAAATTATAAACAAAATATAATTCTGTTTTATGTATAACAAAACATATTTTATATATAATTTTTTATTGTCAATTGGGATATTTAACGATAAAAACAGAATATATTTTGGTTTAATAACAATTTCCACACCATTCATCACTAAAAAATATCCACTCATCCAATTTCACTTTCCGAAGTCGAGAGAACCCTGCACCTTTGCAGTGTCAAAAAAGGAATAACAGCCAATAGCAAACGCTAAATCGTTAAATTAAAACAAAGTACCCATTATGAAAACGTTCATCATCACCGCCGCTTTAAGTGTTTTATCACTTGGACATATTGCCGTAGCTCAAGATGGAAAGAGCATCCGCACACAAAATCAACTTGTAGAATTGTTGGCTTCTTTGCCAACGCAAGATACGTATACACCAACGGCTCCCGTTTTTTCACTAAACGACCAGCGCCTGATTGCTCTACTCCCAACCATGGATGCAACGGTAGAAACTAAAATCAGCATTGACGAAAAAACGGTGATTGCCAAAAAAACAACTGACACCGTAATTGCCCCAAAGGCAGAAGTAAAAGTTGAGATTCGTCGTACTGGCGATAAGTAATCAACTACCTACAAAACGAAAAAAGCCGCTCAGTGAGCGGCTTTTTTCGTTTCACTACGTTCAGATTAATACAACTGAGACGCTATTTTGTAAATATTTTCAGACTTACCCATCGTATAAAAGTGCAAAACAGGCACGCCAAACGCCATCAATTCTTTGCACTGCTGCGTACACCATTCAATTCCTACCTGTTTGGCCTGCGCGTCGTTTTCGCAATCTTCCACTGCTTTGACAAAATCGTCGGGCATGTGTAGATAAAAGATACGAGGCAAAACACTCAATTGTTTTTTGGTTGAAAGCGGCTTTAAACCAGGGATAATCGGAACCGTAATGCCCGCTTCTCGGCAGCGCTTCACAAACTCAAAATATTTGCTGTTATCAAAAAACATCTGCGTGACGATATAGTCGGCTCCGAGCGCAATTTTTTGTTTTAAATACTCAAAATCGACGTCGAAATCAACCGCTTCAAAGTGTTTTTCAGGATACGCCGCCACCCCAATGCAGAAATCCGTCGGTGCCAGTGCTTCTACACCCTCGTGCAGGTATTGGCCTTTGTTCATGTTGGCTACTTGCTCCACCAATTGACTGGCATATTCGTGGCCGTTGGTTTTGGGTTTAAAGGTCTTGTAAGGCTTGGCAGGATCTCCGCGCAAAACCAGTACATTATCAATGCCCAAATAGTGTAAATCCATCAAAAAATCTTCGGTTTCTTCCCGCGTAAATCCACCACACAGTACGTGGGGAACCGCATCAACCCCAAATTTGTGCATGATTGAGCTGCAAATCCCTAACGTTCCAGGACGTTTACGGGTTACGATGTGTTTGACGGTTCCGTCGGGGAGCGCCTGTTCAATGTACTCTTCCCGGTGGTACGTAACATCAATAAATGGAGGTTTAAAATCCATCAAAGGCTCAATATTGGCCAATAACTCTTTGATACTGCTCCCTTTAAGTGGTGGAATCACTTCCAGTGAAAACAAAGTTTTTCCGTTGGCCTGCTGAATGTAATCGGTAATTTTGGTCATGCGTGCTGTTCATTTGGAAAGCAAAGATACACAAGTGGCCGATTATCTAGCCTAAAAAGTGCCTCCTGCGTTTGTAGGATAACAATTCAGAAAAAAAAACATTCACTAAAGCTAAAAACTCCTGCATTTCGATTGCATTCTTCCGTAGAAAACAGTACTTTTGCGGGCAATTTTTCTGATAAACTCGCTTTTTTGAATGAAGGCCGATAAGCCGTCCGCTGGAAAAAGCTACAATTTTACTAAAACAATGACTAATGAGTTAATCAAACTGGTAGATGCTGAATTCGCTGGAAAACGCGACAGCCATCCTGCATTCGGTGCGGGAGATACTATCAGCGTTCACCTTAAAATTATTGAAGGTGCCAAAGAACGTATTCAGGTATTTACCGGAACAGTTATCCAACGTCGTAACAACGGCGGAAACGGCGAAACCTTTACAGTTCGTAAAATTTCAAACGGTGTAGGTGTTGAGCGTATCATTCCTATTTTGTCACCAAGTATCGACAAAATCGAAGTAATTCGTCGCGGTAAAGTACGTCGTGCACGTTTGTTCTATCTTCGTGGTAAGCAAGGCAAAGCCGCTCGTGTTAAGGAGAAAAAATAATTTTCTTTCACAGAGTGGTCATAAAAAGCTGTCTTTAGAGGCGGCTTTTTTTGTACCTAATTTAATCCCAAAACCAACAATGAAGATTTCATTTTCAAAATACCAAGGTACCGGCAATGACTTCATCATGATTGATGACCGCGCCGAACAGTTTCCGGTTGATAAAAACCTGATTGCTTTTTTGTGCCACCGCCGTTTTGGCATCGGAGCCGATGGACTTATCTTATTGCGAAATGCCGAAAACTATGATTTTAGGATGGTGTATTTCAACGCCGACGGCGGCGAAGGCAGCATGTGCGGAAACGGCGGCCGCTGCACCGTTCGGTTTGCGCAGGATTTAGGTCTGTTTGAGGAAAATACCACGTTTATTGCCGTAGACGGTGAGCACAAAGCCGTGGCCTGTGAAGAAGAAATTTTCCTCAACATGATTGATGTATCGGGCATTCAACATGACGGCAACGATGATTTTATCAACACGGGCTCTCCGCACTTGGTAACCTTTGTAAAAGATATTGAAGCCACCGAAGTCTTCAATGAAGGCAAAAGAATTCGATACGGCGATGTATATGGCCCCCTTGGCGGCACCAACGTCAATTTTGTGGAAGTACTCAACGAAGATTCACTATACGTTCGCACTTACGAGCGCGGCGTCGAAGACGAAACCTACTCCTGCGGCACCGGTGTGACGGCCTGCGCGCTGTCGGCCCATGACCGCTTACAGATGGAATCGCCCATCAACGTTAAGACCCGAGGCGGAAACCTTCGGGTTTCTTTCGTGGCCCAAGCCCCTGGAAAATTTGATAATATTTACCTCATTGGTCCCGCCATCAAAGTGTTTGAGGGCGTGTTCCAAGTAGACGATTTATAGGTATTATCCCTTCTTCTGAGTCAATGTTACACGGTCAGAAGAAGGGATTTTTTCCACACCATCCGTAGAAAGTAGATTGTACAAATCACAACACCTACTTGCAGGATATAGTCTAAAATATACATAGGTTGGGCAAAAATAGCGGCGGGAGAAGCATAATAAGGGCTTTTGAGTCGCCACCACAAAGAGGGGTGAACAACCGACAAGGCATTGAATAACAGAAACATAACCGTTTCTTTTCGATTACTAAAATCAACCCACACAAACGTAAGCGGCAACAGAAATATAAATATATAGCTGCTGTAAGCACTTTGTTGCACGACCATCATAGTCCCGTACACTACCACAAAGACCGCCGAAAAAGCCCGAACGAAATCCACTTTTTGTAGGCGATACGCCAAGCCAACGCCCATGCCCACCGTAGTCAGCAATCCTAACCAATTCCAACCTTTGGCCCCTGCGTGGAGCACACCAAACGTAAGCGGGTTAAGAACCGAAAGCCAATTGGGCGCGCGAAGGGTGGCGGCTTCGTGCAAGGGCTGCTCCAACCACAGAAATTCGGTAAAATAATACAACGCCCCTAAGCATACAATTCCCGCAATCGCCGCCGCACCAATCCATTTGATAGGCTTAGGAACCAAAAACAGCAATGCTGGCCCAACCAATATAAAAACAGCTTTGGTAAACATAAAACCAACCACTAGCCCTACCCCAAACCATTCCACTCGCTTGGTACGTTGCCACACCAAATAAGCACTGATTAGCAAAAACCACATCCACTCATCTTCCTGCCCACCCAACACACAGAACACCAGCGACCCAGGTAACAACAAGTAAATCAGGCTTTTGAAAATCCGTTCGCTACTTGGCAACAGCGCTTGAAAATAACGATTGGTAGCCCACAATGCGCCACCTTCGATAAGAATCATAATGAAAATAATGGCTTTTTTATCCATCCAAAACCCCAATGCCAACGCGTTTACGTACGGAAAGAAGGGTGAATACATGCAATAAAAATCGCGGTAAACCAGCTTGAGTTGTACCGCTTCACGGGCCTGATTATAAAAACCGTCAAGGTCTGAAAATGGCGTAAAACCAACGACAACAAAGATGACGATAAAGGGCACAAGCCGAGTAGCCATCCAAACGCCACCGAGCAATAGCCGCTCATTCTGACGCGCAATCCACTGTTCTATTGCGGCCCGATAGACAAGTAAAATACCCACCAGACTTACACAAATCAGCGATACAATGGTTTTTGCAACAATAACGAGCATTAATTAAATGTTTGATTTACGATTTAAAATTGATGGTTAGGTCAAAAAACTCACATCACCTTACTCAAGCGAAGCGCGCCTTTTGATACACTTTCAGAAAATACCACCCATAACAAGCCACATTGAGGAGCTGTAACGTATATTCCAACAGAAATAAAGGCTCACCTAATACAGTAATATCGTCGTAGGTAGGGCTATTCAAATGCGTAAAGAGGAAAGGCTGCACCACAAGCAGCGCGTTGAAAATCAGCAAAATGATTACATCGTGGCTTTTTTTCCAATCTACCAACTCCATCACCAAAGGCAACATATATGTAAATACATAATAGCCAGGCGAACTGAGTTGGAAAATAGTCATGGCAATGTAGGTCGCTAAAAACGCCAAAGGCAAAGTCAACGTCAATGATTTATGTCGGGCAAAATACACCATCCAAACCGCCGAAGAAAGCGTAATTACCATACCAATCCAACTAAAAGTGGGCAGGTCGGGCGTGTGTCCTAGCAGCGCGGTGATGATGGGCCGCACTACCGTAAATAAGTTGGGAGTCAACAAGTTGGTGGTCATTTGCAGGGGCATCAAAAAATCCATCCCCATCAAAAAATACAAAATAACCAACGATGGAACACCGACCAAAATCATCCCCAGCAGGAAAGACCAGCGTTTTTTTAGCAAAAACCACAACGGAAATAACCAAAAACCTGCGGTAGCTTTAATAACAATCAATCCTGCCGAAAAGCGAAGTCCAAGCCCTAATCCGTCGTCTTTGGTCCGTAAAAAGTAATACAGCATCCAAACGGCAATTCCCCACAACCAAATATCTTCCTGCCCACCCAACAAAACCATTACCGCTGGTGCAGAGAGCATCACGTACAACATTATTGACTTAAATGCATTGGTTTTCAAAGACTTGTAAGTACGATAAGTACCCCAAACAATGGCTGCTTCGATTATCACCATCAACAAAACAATGGCTTTGGGGGTATACCAAAGCAAGAGAGGCAGGGTTATGATATACGAAAACATCGGAGCGTGGTAAGAAGCAAAATCTCGATAAACCAATCCCCATTGGTACGCCACGGTGGCTTTGCCCCAAAAAAAAGGCACATCGCCGCGCGGTGAATAATTCATTGCCACGTACACCAAAATGAAGGGCAACAATCTGAACAAAATGAGTCCAAGGCCGAGCAGGCGGTTTTCTTGCTGCTTTTCGTGAATTTGTTGCCAAAAAGAATCCGAACGAGCACCTAACCAAATGGCTATAGACGAAAACGCAATTAATACAAGCTTTATATAAAATACCGTAAGTGTTGACATATCACTTTTATTTCTCGCCCACTATCAAAAATTGTTTTCCTAAAACCCACCAAGTGAAGGGCAACGACAGGTAGAGTTTTACAAGCAATGGATGGACAGGTAACCCTCCCCTAAACGACAAAGGTAAAAACCGGGCGTGTGATTCACTGATTTTGAATCCTGCTCCATACAAATGTTCCTCCACTCCCAATTCTGAAAGAACGACTGTATGATCGGCAAAATCAAAATATTGCTTATAACAATACTTAAAATTTGGCCCTATGATACCAATTTTTCCCCCAGGTTTGAGCGATTTATACATTCTTTCCAGAAAAAACGCCACCTCTTCCTGCGTGTGCAGGTGTTCCAGAAAGTTTGAAATAAATACCGCATCAAAATAATTTTCGGGCAAATCCACTTTCAGAATATCGCCAATGATAAGGTTTACCTCGGGAGCCGCATAATTTTTAATAGCGTCCACAATGTCTACCGTCCATTTTTCGGGGGAAGGAACCGCGTTGATAAACTCACACATTCCACCCGCCGAGTCCAAAATACGTTGTGGCTTTCCAAGTTTATGATAAAAATATTCAGCGATAATGGTCCATATCACTTTTTTCTTTTCGTGAGCTACTTGCTTGAAGCGGTACTCATAAATTCTCTCGTAATTCATTCGGGTTTAAAAAGAGTTTAGTGTAGTTAGTAAAGAATGTAGTTAGTGACGCAAAGAAACGACCCTTTAAAAGAATATACAAATAATGGACAACCGCCATCATTGCTCAGTTACTACTTCTTGTAAAACGTCGAGCAGTTGTTTGATTTGAAGATTTTCTCCCTTCAACGTAAAATCAGCCTGCGAATAAAACGGTAAACGGTCGTGATATTTTTGCTGCAGGTTCTGTAAAAGCTGCGTATCCTGTTTACGGTACGTGGGCCGGTCATTGGATGAGTGCCGTTGAATACGCGCCAAAATTTCTTCGGGCGACACATCCAGAAAAACGCTGATTCCGTTTGCTTTGATGTACGCCATATTGTTATAAAAATAGGGAATTCCGCCGCCCGTTGCCACAATCAATTTGGAATCGGGGCGAATAGCCCGCAGAATTCGGGCTTCGGCTTCGCGGAAATAGGGCTCTCCTTTTTGGGCAAAAATATCATTGATGCTCATGCCTTCTTCTTTGACAATGAGCACATCAGTATCTACAAAACGATACCGAATATGCCGAGCCAATTGTTTGCCAAGCGTCGTTTTTCCCGATGAAGGAAGGCCTACTAAGAATATGTTTTTCATGTATAAAAGCAAAAATAAAGAGCCGAAAGGAAACACAATTTCCACGGTCGGCTCCTCATTTTCAATATTACAATTTACTTACAACCACGTCTTTATCAGGCGTTTTATTATAATGCCATTTTCCTTTAACGGTACCGTTGTCGAGAAGCCACACGCCCGGATTGGAGCGCGAAATGGTTTTTAATACGGTGCCATCGGCAAAGAAATAAGGAACATCCAGCGCGTATGCTTTACGGATTTCCTGAATTTCGGCGTCGCTGTTGGAGGTTAAAATCAATGATTCAATGTCGCTGCCTTTCAATGAATTCACCAGCGAACGAATCTTTGCCAAACTAGCACCGTTGAGGTCAGGACCGTTTTTAATGATGATGATGAGTTTTTTCCCTTTGAAGGTTTCTTGTGTAAAATCTCCCTCATTATTCCACACTTTATAATCTGTAATTTTGGGCTTGGCGTTTTCGTTGATAAGCACCATTTCCTTGTACTTATAGGTGGTATCGGTCGGAAACTTCTCAAACTCTTCCGATTTTCCGTCTTTTTCCATGATGTATTTGTAGCGCAACGGCTCCGAAGGCTGCATCAATTGCGGAATGTTGTTACCGATTTTATAGGGCAAAAAATCAAAAGGTGGCAAGTAGCGAATGGCATAAATGGCCAACGCCAGTGAAAAAATAGCCGAAAAGCCCACCAACGAGCCCGTCAAAAGATTTCGGAAGACTTTTCGTTGCCAAATGAGGAACAAAATCAGCACCAACAGGATAACGTCTTTGGTAAAAGAAGTCCAAGGCTTGAGTTTAAGGAAATCGCCGAAACAGCCGCAATCGGTCACTTTGTTGTAATAAGCAGAATAGAACGTCAAAAACGTAAAGAAAATAATCAGCGCTAAGAGAATCCAATTCACCAGTTTGAGCCGCCACGACACGAGAAGCGCCACGCCCAAAATCACCTCTGCGGCGCACATCAACACCGAAAAATACAATGCATAAGGCACCAACGACATCCAAAAATCGTGCATTGCTGGAAAATCGGCGGCAAACACTTCAAAGTATTCTTCCAGTTTGATTTGTGTACCAACGGGGTCATTGAGTTTGACCAATCCCGAAAAAATAAAAATGCCCCCAACCAGGAAGCGAACAATGTGGGCTACTATTTTCATTAATCAGTGGGTTCGTTATTTATCTTTTGAAATTTTAAAAAATCATCAATCATAATCACATCTCTTGAGGTCTTTGGGCAATCACTATGCTGTGAACAACAAAAATTCATTGTTTTCTAAATCCATGAAACTTTGCGAATAACAATTCCCCTTTTGAGCGATTTTTTTATCCCCATAAATGCCCTGAATTTGGCTCTTTCTTCAAAGAACCGCACAAAGCGCTCATCAGGTGTTTCATGTAGCCCCCTTTGAAGCATCGCCTCATAAGGTTCGTTCAGATTTTTATAGATGGTTATTTTACGCTTCATAAAAGGTTCCTTTTATTGAGTTGCACAAATTTCAAAAATCAGGCCAGAAAAGAATCCTATTTAGTCTTAAACCGCCAAGCCTAGTTTTATCAGGCAAAAAACCGAATAATTGATAATATCCTGATACCCTGACTTTACACCTTCAGAGATGATGGTTACGCCTTCATTGTCTTCTATCTGCTTGATTCTGAATAACTTCATCAAAACAATATCCGTCATGCTGCTCACGCGCATATCGCGCCAAGCTTCGCCGTAATCATGATTTTTGTTAAACAGCAATTCATAAACCTCATTCATCTGAGCGTCGTACAGTTCAGTCAGGTCGGCCGCCGTAAAATCCGTCCTTTTGTTATCTCCTAACTGAATCTGAATCAGGGCCATAACGCAATAATTGATAATGCCGATAAACTCGGGCACTTCCCCTTCGTCTACTTTCGAAAAGCCATTTTCCTGCAACGTCCGTATGCGTTGCGCTTTGATAAAAATTTGGTCCGTAATGGACGGCAATCGCAAAATTCGCCACGAAGGGCCGTAGTCTTGGTTTTTTTTAGTGAAAATATCTTTGCAACGAGTCATTACACTCCGATATTCGCGCTCGGTTTTACTTTGGTCATTCATAGTCATTAGATTCACGTCAAAAAAAGGTCATGTGTGGTATATCCGTCATTCATTGTTTTTAATCAATTTGATGACTTTGCGTGGACTACAAATGACAATTCGTGACTTTTTCGCCGCTAAATTATGAAAAAAACGCTGAACATTGGTGGTAAATTACTGGACTTGTCAACGCCGCAAGTCATGGGAATCATGAATATTACCCCTGATTCATTTTATTCAGAAAGTCGAGTTAATCAGCTCGACGAAGCTTACAAGAAAGCAGAACGTATGCTCTCGGAAGGGGCTTCCATCCTGGATTTAGGTGGACATTCCACGCGGCCTGGCGCCGATGCCGTCAGTGAGAAAGAAGAACGTAAGCGCATTTTGCCCGTGGTAGAAATGCTTCGCAAAAATTTCCCCAATGCCATCCTCTCCATTGATACCTTTCGGGCGTCGGTAGCGCGGCAGGCGGTAGAAGCGGGGGCGCATATCATCAACGACATTGCGGGTGGAAACCTTGACCCACAGATGTTTGAAACGGTGGCGGCCCTCAACGTACCGTACATCCTGATGCACAGTCGCGGCACGCCCCAAACCATGAAAGACCTTAATCAATACGAGGATTTGGTGACGGATGTATTGCGGGAACTACAAGCTAAAATTTATCAACTTCAACAGTTGGGGGTCAAAGATATTGTGGCCGATATGGGATTTGGATTTGCCAAAAACGCCGACCAAAACTACGTGTTATTGAACGACCTGAAATCATTCCAAGCCCTCAATGTGCCCATTTTGGCGGGGGTTTCGCGCAAGTCCATGATTTGGCGAAAACTTAATATTACGCCCGACCAATCGCTCAACGGAACCACCGTTTTGAACACCGTGGCGCTGCTCAACGGCGCGAGTATTTTACGGGTACACGATGTAAAAGAAGCGGTTGAAGCGGTGAAATTGGTGGGTTTGCTACAACATAACTATTGAAAATAGTGAGACTTTCCAAGTTAAAAAAACTTGGAAAGTCTGTAAGTAATCACGTCAGAATCTTCTTTTTTGGTACAGAGAGGTATCCAGCGAATATTTCCCTGCGCCTATCAACAAAATCGTTGTGTAAGGAATCAGGAACAGAAGCGCGTGTTCTTTCTCACTCAGCGGCTCCCCAGCGTGCATCATAAAGGCCACCACTAAAAAATGGATAATTTCCACCAAACAGGCCACCCGCGTCCATAGTCCAAGCATGACCAAAATCGGTGCAATCACTTCGCCCACCACCGCCAATGCGTGCGAAACCTGCGCACCTACGTGCAGCGGGTCGGGAAAGTCAGTGGCCCCGTTCAAAAAACTCAACAACTTATCATATCCGTGCGTAAGCAGCAACAACGGAACACACACCCTCAACACCAAAACACCCCAATCCGTGTAGGCAACTTTTGAATTTGGTTTAAAGAAATCAAACATAGCCGGATAATTTTTAAGTGGAATAATAGAAACGGTAAAGGCTGGGTTTACAGTGTACAGAGAAACTAACTTCTAATTTCCGCCCAAGATGTAAATCTTATTCTTTTCGGTTGTCAAATCGTACACAAATCCACTTCCCTCTGGGGTAGTGGTTTGGTATTTATTTTCAAACACGGCATAAAACGCATTAGGGTTTTTGCCTTTGGCTGGCTGAAGTTTGGCATTCGTCAGCACGTTGGGCAGTTTCAATCGACAATTGCCGCCCAAGGCTGATTTTATGATTAAACGCGTGATTTTTCCGTCTTTCCACACCATGTCGAGCTCAAAACCACCGCGTGCCTTTAAGCCTTTTACTTCGCCCGTAGCCCATGCGTCGGGCAAGGCAGGCAGCAGATTAATTAACCCATCCTGACTTTGAAGCAACATTTCTGCAATGCCTGATGTACCCCCAAAATTCCCGTCAATCTGAAACGGCGGGTGTGCGCAAAATAAATTGAGGTACGTGCCGCCCCCTTTGGCGTAGTCAGTACCTTCTACACCCGTCACTTTGAGCAATTCACGTAAGAGTTTGTAGGCGTGGTTGCCGTCGTGGAGCCGTGCCCAAAAGTTGATTTTCCAAGATTTGCTCCAACCCGTGCCGCCATCCCCGCGCAACTCAAGGGTTTTGCGGGCGGCATCGGTAAACTTAGGCGTCCGCAGGGGAGAAATATAACGCCCAGGGTGTAGCGCAAACAGGTGCGAAACATGACGGTGTTCTGGTTCCTGATCTTCCCAATCTTTGTACCATTCCTGTAAATTTCCTTTTTTACCAATCTGCAATGGGAACATGTTTTGCAGTCTTTCTTCCAAAGTCTTGCGTAACTCTGCGTCGACTTTTAGGTGTTCGGCCGCATGAATTACGTTCGTAAACACATCATATAACAAAGCCATGTCCATCGTCGTGGCCACCGAAACGGATTGTTTTACGCCTTTGTCAGTAATAAAAATGTTTTCGGGTGAGGTAGAAGGTGACGTAATCCATTTACCATTGGCATCTTTGACCAACCAGTCCAAACAAAACTGTGCGGCATCGCGCATGAGCGGATAGGCGTAGTTTTTTAAGTAGGCTTCGTTGCCCGAATACACATAATGCTCCCACAAATGCTGGCTCAACCACGCCCCGCCCATGGCCCAGTTGGCCCACGACGGACTCCCTTTGCCTTTGTCGCCCACGGGATTGGATGCGCCCCAGATGTCGGAATTGTGGTGAACAGTCCAGCCGCTCATGCCGTAAAAATTCTTGGCTGTTTCGCGTCCCGTTGCGGCAGCGCTGGCTATCCAATCGGTAAAGGTGGTATGCAACTCCGAAAGATTGGCGGCTTCGGCGGGCCAATAGTTCATTTGTGCGTTGATGTTGGTGGTATAATTACTGCTCCACGGCGGACGGGTCATGGGATTCCAAATTCCTTGCAAGTTGGCGGGAATCCCGCCGGGCCGTGAACTCGAAATCAATAAATACCGACCAAAATCAAAATACAATGCCTCCAATTGCGGGTCATTTCCCATTTGCGCGTAGCGAACCAACCGCGAATCCATCGGCAGAAATGCCGCTTCGCCCGATTGGCCGAGAGTCAATTTTACCCGATTAAAATACTTCTGATAATCGGCGATGTGTGCCTTCCGAATCAAATCAATGGATTTGGCTGATGCTTTTTTCAGATACGATTCCACCAACGCTTTCTCATCCCGTCCTTGGCTATCGGGGCATTTGTCGAAGCCATTGAAACTGGTAGCGGCAGTAATGAGCAAAATAGCTTCTGTGGCATCGCTGATGCTGAGTCCTGATGTGTCGGCAGTTACTTTTCCGTCGGTGGTTTGCACCTTGACGCGCCAATCAAACCGCATTCCTTTGCATCCCGACGGGTCTTCATAATACACGGGTTTGGCATTATAATTTACGTAGTTGGGGTCGGCATGAGCGGGCGCTTTACCGCGCATACTGAGTTCATTTTTCCCCGTTATTTGTTTAAGCAACGGGTGCGGGCTTTTGGTAGAAGCCGAAAAATTCAATTTTCCTTTTTGCGAAGCCGTCAAACGAAGCACAATCACTTGGTCGGGTGCCGATACAAACAACTCGCGGCTGTAAGTGACACCCTCAATCGTAAACTGCGTGTGCGCCGTGGCGTTTTGCAGGTCCAAATCGCGAAAATAAGCGCTGGGTTGCGCATCAAAAGGCTGTTTTATGAGCAAATCGCCCAAGGGTTGATAGGCCTCAGTATAAAGGCCCTGAATCTTTTGCAATTCTTTGGAGGCCGTTTCGTACTCCTCCCGATTCAGCGCAGCCCGCACCGCTGGCAAATGTTTAATGGCATCAGGGTTGGGATTTTTCTCCACGGGGCCGCCCGACCAGAGCGTCTCTTCGTTCAGTTGCAGCAGTTCTTCATTGACCCTACCAAACGTCATGACGCCCAATCGGCCGTTTCCTACGGGCAAGGCCTCGTTCCAGTTACGGGCGGGTTGTTTATAATGAATGGGGGCTTGAGCGAAGGCGCTGCACAGCGGTAATAGACAGAAGGCAAGCGGAAGAAGGCTTTTTTTCATGCAGATTGTGATTAATTAATCAGTTAAAAACAGCAGCATTATTTTTTCAAATACTGTTTCAGAGAACATTTTTTCAGGGATTTCACCCCTTTTACCACCGAGGAAGCGTTTAGTTTTGCTCCTGATTCATTGGTGTGGGTATTGTCTTTGGGAGTAAAGAATTCATTCTTTACTTTCTCCTCTCCCACGGCTTCGTATTGGGGCACAATTAGGCCAAATAAATCAAGGTAAAACGCCCCATTGGAGGCGGCAACGGCTTCGGCCCATTGACGATGCCCCGCTTCTGAAGTGGCTATTTTGCCTTCTCTCCAACTGTTGCGCGGTACGGGCGAACAGATAATCGGAATCGCTCCTTTGGCTTTGGTTTCGTCTACATACTTGCGCATATACCAACCGTAGCTATGCACAATCTCGTGCTTTTTGGTCAATAGATTATCAATTTCTTCGGTTTCTTCTCCCAATCCTTTGATGGTTCCACGGGCGCGGGTGGAGTCGTTGATGGCGCTGTTGTCATTGTGGCCAAACTGCATAATTACAAAATCGCCAGGCTTTAGGTCGGTCAGAATTTTATCCCAACGCCCTTCGGTGATAAAGGTACGACTACTGCGCCCTCCGATGGCGTGATTTTCGAGGTGTATCTGGGTCGTATCAAAATGTTCATGGAGAAAACTTCCCCATCCCCACATGTTATCCTGCCCTTTTCCAGAGCCATTTTTAACGGTCGAATCGCCAATAATGTACAGGGTAGGTTTGGGAGATACGGCGGCGATGATTCCCCAGAAAAGGAGAACAGAGGCCAACAAAGAGTAGATGGTTTTCATGGTATTTAGCGATTTATAGAATTCAAAAGAGCGTAGAAACAACTCTTTTACTATTAATTGTTTTGTGATTTTCATCCTAAGTTGATTTTATTACTATGCAAAAAAGAAAATGCAATGATAGGTATTAGGCGGGAAACATGGCAATCAAAATCACTAATCAACTGATAATCAAACCATAACTACCTATGGCGGATAACGATTAGCGATTAACAGACACACAAATACCTAAAAGCGAGAAGAATGTGTAATTTTGCTCACGATTATCTGCTTACTGCATGAAGTTCCCTCAAAAACATTTAGCCATTCTTGGCTCAACGGGTTCCATCGGAACCCAAGCCCTAGACGTAATAGCCGCCAACCCCGACGCCTTCTGCGTTGAGATTCTCACCGCCCAAAACAACGCTGAATTGCTGATTCAGCAAGCGGGACAGTTTCGTCCCAACGTGGTCGTTATTGCCAACGAAGACTTATACGACAAGGTTTTCGATGCCCTCGACCCGCTCGGCATCAAAGTCTACGCTGGTTCAAAAGCCATCGCTGATGTGGTCCAAATGGACAGTATTGATACCGTTTTGACCTCAATGGTAGGATATTCTGGACTGATTCCGACCGTCAAAGCCATTGAAGCGGGCAAACAAATTGCCTTGGCCAACAAAGAAACCCTCGTCGTAGCGGGCGAGTTGGTGACCGCCCTCGCCCAAAAGAAAGGCGTCAGCATTTATCCCGTGGACTCCGAGCATTCGGCGATTTTTCAATGCCTCGTGGGTGAATTTCATAATCCCATCGAAAAGATTTTCCTGACTGCTTCTGGTGGACCGTTTCGTGGAAAAACCCGCGATGAGCTATTGCACGTAACAAAAGCACAAGCCCTAAAACATCCCAATTGGAGCATGGGGGCCAAAATCACCATTGACTCCGCCTCCCTGATGAACAAAGGGCTGGAGGTGATTGAAGCCAAATGGTTGTTTGGGTTGGATGTATCTCAAATTGAGGTAGTGGTGCATCCACAAAGCATCATTCATTCCATGGTGCAGTTTGAGGACGGCAGCATCAAAGCCCAAATGGGCCTGCCTGATATGCGCTTGCCGATTCAATTTGCGCTCACTTACCCGCACCGCCTGCCGGCTGATTTTCCCCGGTTCAACTTCGCCAATTATCCCGCGCTGACGTTTGAACAACCCGATTTGAAAACTTTTCGTAATTTGCAATTCGCTTTTGACGCCATCGAGCGGGGCGGAAACATGGCCTGCATCGTCAACGCCGCCAATGAAATAGCCGTAGCAGCTTTTCTTCGCGACGAGATTGGGTTTCTGGAAATGTCGGACCTTATCGAAACTTGTATGCAACGCGTGACGTTTATCCAACAGCCAACGCTCGATGATTACATCGAAACCGACGCCGAAACCCGAAAAGTAGCCGAAAATTGGGGCAACATTCATATTTAGGAGATTATGCAAACACCGGTGCTGATAAAAATGGGGGATTTAATGACTGACGAGGAGTTTTTTACTTTTTGTCAGTTGAACGATACCCTTGACTTTGAACGCGACAGTGAGCGCAACATTATTTTTATGTCACCAACAGGCTCTTCCACTGGCAATACTACTTCCACCATTCTAGGTGAACTTTATTTTTGGAACAAACAATCAAATCTTGGCTATTGCTTTGATTCATCTACGGGCTTTCTAATGCCTAACGACGCCGTTCGCTCCCCGGATGCGGCTTGGATACAAAAAGAACGTTGGGATGGACTTACGAACGAACAAAAAGAAAAATTCGCTCCGCTTTGCCCCGATTTTGTGGTGGAAGTTCGCTCAAAAACGGATAGTTTAACCTATTTGCAAGACAAAATGAATGAATACCTTGCCAATGGATGTCAACTTGGTTGGCTTATAGACCGTTTAGAAAAAAAAGCGTACATCTACCGCCCAACTAAGGAAGTTGAAATCATTGCAACATTTGAATTGGCTCTCTACGGTGAAAATGTGCTACCCAATTTTGTTTTTGAACTTAAATGGATTCAATAAAATAATGCCTCAAGTCTTAAACATACCCACCATGGATACCATGAACGACGATGAGTTTTTCGCATTTTGCGAAGCCAATCGCCCTAATGGAATGAACTTTGAACGAGACAAGTACGGTCATATTATTTTTATGTCACCCACTGGAAGTATCGGAGGCCATAACGATGGCGAAATTTTTGTTGAAATAAAGCTTTGGAATAGAAAGAAAAACAATGGTATTGTATTTCCCTCTTCTACTGGCTTTACCTTACCCGACAGTTCGATTAGATCACCCGATGTAGCGTGGATTCGTCGCGAACGCTGGGAACAGGTACCGCGTGAGTTACGCAAAAAATTTGCGCCAATTTGCCCCGACTTTATCGTAGAAGTTATTTCAGAATCGGATACATGGCACGAACACGAAAATAAGATGCGGGAATGGATTGCCAACGGCTGTCGCTTGGGTTGGTTAATAGATTCAAATGAGCAAGCATACATGATTTTTACTCCTCAGAATACCAATCCTGATAAACAAGCGTTTGGAATTATCAACGGCGGTGACGTGTTAGAAGGATTAACGATTGATTTGAGAACCGTCTTTGAAGACATAGGATAAAAACGACGTTACCCAATAGAAAAAATTAAACAAACTCATAAAAGCACAGAATGGAAATTTTAGTAATGGTCGGGCAGTTGATTTTAGGACTGTCAATTTTAGTTGGATTACACGAATGGGGACACCTCATCACTGCCAAGATATTTGGAATGCGTGTCGAAAAATATTTCATTGGATTTCCCCCTAAAATATGGTCAATTAAACGCGGTGAAACAGAATACGGCGTAGGCGCCATACCATTGGGTGGATTTGTGAAGATTTCAGGCATGGTCGATGAGTCGTTGGACACTAAAAATCTATCAGCCGAACCCGAGCCTTGGGAGTTTCGCGCCAAACCCGCTTGGCAACGCCTCATCGTAATGCTCGGTGGCATTATTGTCAATGTCATTACGGGTGTCATTATTTTTGTAGCCATTACGTATTACGAAGGCCACGATTATATTGCGACCAAAGACGTAAAATACGGAATCGTTGCGCACAAATTAGGCCAGGAAATCGGCCTTCGTACGGGCGACAAAATTGTGGCTATCAATGGCAAACCCTTTGATGACTTTTCGGAAGTTCGCAAAGTATTTCTGGAATCAAACAGTTATTATACCGTTGAACGTGGCGGCGAACGAGTCGACGTTTACGTGCCCAATGATTTCATTGAGAAGGTCAGCGACAAGAAAAATGCGAAAGAGTTTATTGATCCTATCTTCCCCTTTACGGTGCGCGAACTGGTTCCGGGGATGCCCGCCGAAAAAGGTGGTTTGAAGCCTGGGGATAAAATCGTAAAGCTCAACGAAACACCGATTAATTTTTACCACGAAATTCAGGACGCCTTGGATAAGTCCAAAGGTCAAACTGTCACGCTTTCGGTGGTGCGGGCGGGCCAAACCTTGCCCTTATCGGTCAAAGTTTCTCCAGAAGGCACGATTGGTTTTTATCCCGAACAAATCTTGAATATCACCCACATTGATTATTCTTTTGGCGAATCAGTGGTGGTAGGAACAGGCAAGGCATTTAGTGTAGTAACAGACAACATTCGCGGCTTCGGTAAGATATTTCGCGGCGAAGTTTCTCCTTCAAAAGCCCTCAGCGGCCCCATCGGTATTGCGCAAATGTTTGGCGGTATTTGGGACTGGAGCCGTTTTTGGTTCTTAACGGGACTTTTGTCAATGGTTTTGGCCTTCATGAACATTCTGCCGATTCCTGCCTTAGATGGTGGCCACTCCGTGTTGTTGATTTATGAAATGGTAACTGGCCACAAACCGTCCGACAGTTTTCTGGAAGGTGCCCAAAAAGTGGGTATGGTTATATTGCTAGGCCTTATGGTATTTGCTTTTGGCAATGATATATTCAAATTGTTTAGATAGTAAAGTGAAAAAATCGCACCATTTAAAAAAACACGCAAAGATGCAAAGGGGCAAAGCACTAGGAGTTATAAGGAACCTTAACTTTGCTGCTTTGCGCCTCTGCACGATTAAATTTGTATCCTTTTCAGTACTCTTTCTTTTACTCTCTTTCCGTCTTCACGATTTCCATACCAGCATCACCCGGATGGACTACAATGCCAAGGAAAAATCCTTTGAAATAAGCATTCGCGTCTTTACGGATGACCTAGAAAAAGCTCTCTCGAAAGACAACAACGGACAAAAGATTGTGGTGGTCAACAACGACAAAAATGACCCGTTGGTAGAAAAATACATCCGCAAGCATTTTGCATTGGTTAGTTCACAGAAACAGAAGAAGGCCTATGCTTACGTTGGGAAAGAACAAGAAGCCGATGCCACGTGGATATACATTGAAATCCCCAATCAAGAAGCAGTCACGGGGTTTTCGCTTCAGAATACCATCATGCACGACCTTTTTGACGACCAAATCAACTTGGTAAACCTCAATTATCAGGGTCAGAAAAAGTCTTATATCTTCAAAAAAGACGACACCACGCTGGCTTTAGGAATTTAAAGGCCCTGCATCTACAATGCTTGACACTTAAAAACAAATACTTCGTTGTATTTATAGCAGCAAATCACTACCTTTGCGCCCCAAAACTTTACTTTTTTAGTATCTTAAACGATTCAGTATCATGCCTAAAGTAAAAACACACTCAAGTGCTAAGAAGCGTTTTAAGCTTACCGGCACCGGGAAAATCAAGCGTAAGCACGCTTTCCACAGTCACATTTTGACTAAAAAATCAACAAAACGTAAGCGCAACTTGGTTGGCTTTTCGCTGGTTGATGACACAAACCTTGACCGTGTCAAATTGATGCTCAAGATTTGAGTTAATTGTTTGAACGTTAATCGTACCTTTTTTTACAATTAACGGCCAACTTTTAACAAAAAAGTGCGCAAGCACAGGTTCATTGTTTCACCCGATTGTTGGTCTAAAAAGTGCTTCAACAGAGGCCACCAACCGTCAAAAAACGTTTAAAAATTATGCCACGTTCGGTAAATCACGTCGCTTCGCGGGCTCGCCGCAAAAAAATCTTAAAATTGGCCAAAGGTTACTATGGCCGTCGTAAAAACGTTTGGACCGTTGCCAAAAACGCCGTTGAAAAAGGGCTTGTTTATGCATACACTGGTCGTAAACACAAGAAAAGAAATTTCCGCGCGTTGTGGATTCAGCGTATCAACGCTGCTGCTCGTCAAGAAGGATTATCTTATTCTGCTTTGATGGGTAAAGTTCACGCCGCTGGTATCGAACTGAACCGTAAAGTACTTGCTGACCTTGCAATGAATCACCCAGAGGCATTCAAGGCAGTAGTCGAAAAAGTAAAGTAGTACACAAAAAGCGGGGCAAACGTCCCGCTTTTTTTTTGAACAAAATTCTTCTTTCCGACGTTTTGGTATTACATATAAGACTTGTTATCTTTACTACGTCTTTTCAGTATCGGTTAGAAACAAATGAAAAAACTGCTCCGCAAAGCGCTCACCTTATTCATGGCCTTCGTTGTACTCACAGCGAGTATGGGCTTTGGTGTGGTTGAGCATCACTGCCTCATGCGGGGGAAATCAATCCAACTGGCCGCTTTACACAAAGAAGGCGTAGCTGCTTGCGGACAGGACAGCACCAAGGCTCCTGTTTCTGACCAAACTTCTTTCCAAAAACAAGATTGCTGCGATGACCAACAAAGCTACGAAAACGTAGATGTGTCGTCGTCGGTCACCCAATGGGTTGCCAAGTTTTTACAGATTATCAGCGATGCCGTCATTGGTGCTTTGGTGGCCGTGTTTAAGTCAATCCTTGCATTTTTTGTTGCAAGTCCTGAATCAGCTGATTCTTTATCTTCCTTCTCCTCTCTATTTCACGGACGTACACTGCTTTCTTTCGTCCAATCTTTTTTGATTTAGCCACTTTTTGTGTTGTTATCTTTCTGTAAGAATCATTCTTACGGTCTGTTTATGCAGATTTTTTTCTGGAAAACGTATTCAATCAAAAAAGTAATTTCAACATAATCAACCATTGGCGCAGGGACAAACCCCTGAAATTTTGTAAAACATCGGAAAAATTCTGTATCATTTTTCAAAGAGCCGGGCAGTACCTTTGTCGTGTACAAAAACAGCTCAATCATGAAAACACCTCTTCTGATTCGTATTCGCCAATTTCTCAATGTAACGGTTGATTTAAATGTAAAAACAATGAAAAGTTTATTTCAATCCATACTCATTCTGACTGCCTCTGCACTGTTTATAACGCTCCGTGCCCAACGCGTTACGGGTACCGTTTTTGAGCGCAATGGAGCAGAAAAAAAATCACCTTTGGTAGGTGTAAATATATTTTGGGCCGAAACTTCATTAGGCACCATCACTGATTCACTGGGCAGATTTGACATAGCTCGCTCTGCCAAGTCAAACCGACTGGTATTGAGATACATCGGATTCAAAACCGACACGATAAAGGTCACTTCCGAAAACAATTTTGAGATTGTGATGAAGCCCGAGGGCCAACTGGGCGAAGTAGTAATACGCGGCACCTCTTCCCAAATTGACCGCATGAATCCGATTCAAACCGAAATCATCACGACCAAAGCCTTGGCCAAGGCGGCTTGTTGTAATTTATCGGAAAGTTTTGAAACCAATGCCTCAGTTTCGGTAAGCTATAGCGATGCCGTAACGGGTGCCAAACAAATCCAGTTTTTAGGCTTGGGCGGCCAATACGTTCAAACCAACGTCGAAAACGTACCCACCATTCGTGGGTTAGCGTCTACATTTGGAATGAGCTATATTCCAGGTACTTGGATTCAGTCCATTGATGTGGCCAAAGGAGCGGGGTCGGTGGTTAATGGCTACGAAAGCATGACGGGCGCCATCAATGTAGAACTCGTAAAACCCGATGCGCGCGAAAAACTGTATTTCAACACCTACGTCAATCATTTGGGGCGCGGCGAAGTTAATCTGAACCTTAATCGAAAGTTATCCGACAAATGGGCTACGGGCTTTCTTACCCACGCCAGCACGCTACAAAATCGTGTCGACAACAACGGCGATGGCTTTCTGGATTTGCCACTTTATACCCAATTCAACGGTATCAACCGCTGGCAGTACAAAAGCGACAAAATGATGGCTCAGTTTGGGATTAAAGCGCTCTACGAAGACCGATTGGGCGGGCAGACAGGGTTCCGCCCCGACAAACATCGCGGAACGGCCCAATTTTATGGCTTTGGAAATAAGACCAATCGAATCGAGCTTTTTTCTAAAACCGCCAAATTGTACCAAGACAAACCCTACAAAGGCTTAGGACTGGTATTGAATGCCTCATTGCATAACACAGACTCTTACTTTGGATTTGTAAATTATGACGGTCGGCAACGGACCCTTTATGGAAACTTGATTTATCAATCCATCATCAACAATACAAATCATCAGTTCAAAACGGGCATCAATTACCTGCTGGATGATTACCGCGAAACCTACAAAGACAGCCTCATGACGCGCACGGAATCGGTTCCGGGAGCATTTTTTGAATATACATACAACCACTTAGATAAATTTACGCTCGTGGCTGGTTTACGCGCCGACTATCACAATCTGTTTGGTGCTTTTGCCACACCACGCCTGCACCTGCGCTGGCAGCCTTGGGAAAACACCACCTTGCGGGTGTCGGGAGGGCGTGGTCAGCGTACCCCCAATGCTTTTGCCGAATACTATGGGTATTTAGTAAGTGGACGTACGGTGCGTTTTTGGGGACAAAAAATTCAGCCCGAAGTGACTTGGAACTACGGCCTCAGCCTGACCCAAACCTTCCATTGGTTTGATAAACACTGGGATTTGGTGCTGGACTATTACCGAACCGACTTTCAAAATCAACTCATTGTCGACACCGACCACGCCACACCGTTGGCTTCGCACCTGTATTTTTACAATTTAAAAGGTAAATCTTTCTCCAACAGCTTTCAGATTGAGCTGAATACGCTACTATCTAAACGTACAGAGGTAAAATTGGCATACCGTTTGTTTGACGTATGGCAAACCATGGGACAACCTTTCGGAAATTCTGTGTTACAACAACGCATGATGGTACCGCGCGACCGGGTATTGTTCAACATTGGATATAATCTTCCGTACGACAAATGGAAGTTGGATTTGACAGTTCAGTGGAATGGCCAAGCGCGCATCACCGATCCGATGCAGTCATTGCAGGCCACCATTGACCGCAAGCCTATGCCGATTTTGTATTCACAATCGTTTATGAATGTAAATGCACAGGCATCACGAGCGTTCAAAAAGTTTGAAGTATATCTGGGAGGGGAAAATTTAGCAAACTTTAAACAGCCCAACCCAATCATTCACGCAGAAGACCCCTTCAATAAGTATTTTGATGCGGGTCAAACTTGGGGGCCCGTGGTTGGCCGCGTGATTTACGCAGGTATCCGGGTAAAAATCAAAGATTAGGAACATTTTCAACTAAAATTTACACATAAATCAATCAAGCAATGAAACAGTTAACATTCGTATTCGCGTTAGTTTTGACAATCGTTTTTGGGGCGGTAGCCAACAAACCTGGTAAAGAAAAAGAGGTAAAAATCAAAACCTCAGCCGTTTGTGAAATGTGCAAAGAGCGCATTGAGAAAAACCTCACCCTAAGTAAAGGCATCTCAGAAGCAGTACTAAATCTGGAAGACAAAGTGGTAACGGTCAAATACAACCCCAAAAAAACCGACGAAGCCCAAATCCGTAAAGTGATTACCGAAACGGGTTACGACGCCGACAATTTGGTGTGCAGCCAAACGGCCCACGACAAGTTGCCAGAGTGCTGCCAAAAAACAAGCGAAGCGCACTCGCACTAGAAATTAGATTTTCAAACTATTTATAAGGAGCCCCAAAAGCTCCTTTTTTATTTTACATTATTTTCTGCAATAAAAAAAATGCAGTTCAATTTTGCAATAAAAAAATTGCAATGTAATTTCAACGAAAATTTTTAAGCTATGAAACTAAGTATTGGCAAGACCGCCACAGGTGATAATTTTTTCCTTCGAAACGACATTGTTCATGAAATTTATGAAGCGCTTGAAGAAGGACAAAATCTACTACTTTCTGCTCCTCGGCGGGTGGGTAAAACGTCTATCATTCATTACCTCAAAGACAATCCGACCCACGAATATTATTGTGTTTATGTTGATACAGAAGATGTTATCGATAGTCAAACTTTCTTTAAAGTACTCCTTAAAGCTATTTTCGACATCGAAAATAAAAATCGTTTTCTGAAAACCATCGAAAAAGCAGGCAAGAAAATTAAAGGTTTTCTAAGCAGTATTGACAACGTCGAAGTAGGCGGAGTCAAAATAGATTTCAATGAAAAAGCCGATGAAAAGCTTGATTACTACGAAAAATTCAAAGATTTTCTGGAAAAAGTGGATTTAGATAATCGCAAAATCCTGCTGATGATTGATGAATTTCCGGTTACGATTGAACACATTCGTGACGAGCAAGGCGAACAAGCCGCTCGGAATTTCCTCAAACAAAATCGAGCCATCCGCCAGAATGACAAATACAATCAGAAAATCAAGTTTATTTATACGGGTTCAATTGGCTTGCTTTCAGTAGTCAAAAAACTCAACGCAACCGCCGATGTCAATGATATTCAGACTTATAAGTTACGTCCACTTTCGTTAAAAGATGCGCTAGAGTTGGCCAAAACGTTACTCGAAAACTATCAAATTGAGGCTTCTGAGGAGGCTTTGACATACTTATTGAAAGAGAAAATCGAATGGTTAATTCCGTTTCATATTCAGTTGGCTATCAAAGAAATCCGTGATTTATACCGCATAGAATCTCGCGAAGTGAACAGGACATTTATTGACCTCGCTTTCAATGAGCTAGTCCTAAACGGAAGCATTTACCTCGAACACTACCGAGGGCGTTTGAGTCAGGTTTTTAATCGAAACGAATTGTCATTGGTACACGATTTACTCAAAAAACTCGCTGAATATCAATCTGTAGCCGAATTGGAGTTGTATGATTTGGCCGTAAAGCATCGCCTCGAAGAATCGTTCAAAAATATTCTACTAACACTCGAATACGACGGGTACATCGCGGAAGCGACTGAGAAACAATGGCGGTTTTATTCTCCAATCCTCAAAAAATGGTGGTCAAAAAATGTCTGATAAAAAGCTAAAATACCTATTCAATCCTCCCCAAAAAGAGCCACTACAACTCAAAGCAGAGTTTGTGGTTAGAACGGCGGATTTTGAGCAACTATTTACGGATATTCAGGAAGATACTATGCAGCACCCGCCGCAGCATTACATGATTTTAGGGCAAAGAGGCATGGGAAAAACGACACTTTTACTGCGTCTTAAATATGCGGTGCTAGACGATGAAAAGTTGAATCAATGGCTCCTTCCTGTGCTTTTTAACGAAGAACAGTATTCGATGCCCGATTTGGCGGCATTTTTTGAACACATTGCCAAAATCCTCGCTGAAGACCACCCCGCTTACGAAACGCTTTTGGATGAAATGCGAAAGCGTGAGTTTGAAGCCGATTACGACCAAAAAGCCTTTGAAATTTTAGTGGATTATTTGAAACAGAACCAACAGAAAATCATCGTTTTTCACGACAATTTTGGGCAGTTTTTGGAGAAAATCGGCAAAACCGCCACGCACCGCCTCCGCAATATCCTGATGAATTCGCCACACCTGCGATTGGTGGGGGCGTCGGCTACGCTGCTCGAACATACCTTCGATTACAAAGAGCCTTTTTTTGATTTTTTTTATCAGATTCGGCTCAAAGGCATGACCGCCGACGAAACCATTACGCTTTTTGAGAAATTGGCCGAAAATGAGGGCAAAAGCGAGACTTTTCAGGAAATGCTCAAGACCCAACGCCCGCGCATTGAGGTGATGCGTAAGCTATCGGGCGGCGTCATACGCACGATGGTGATGCTCTTTGATGTCTTTATGGACAACGAAAAGCAGGACAGTTTCAAAGACTTGGAGGTGATTCTCGACCGCGTAACACCCCTCTACAAACACCGTATGGACGACCTCAAACCGCAGCAACAGCTCATCGTAGATGCCGTGGCCCGGGCGTGGGATGCCGTAACCGTGAGTGAAATTGCCGAATTGGCCCGCTCGGAAAGGCAAGGGTTGAAAACCAATCAAATATCAGCCCAACTCAAACAATTGGTTGATAACCAAATCATTGAAATAGAGCCACGCACCACAGGCCGTACCCACCTCTACCGCTTACAGGAACGATTTTTCAATATTTGGTACTTAATGCGCTACTCTACCCGCCAAGACAAGCAACGGGTGATTTGGTTTGTAAAGTTTTTGGAAGGTTGGTGCGATACCAACGACCTCAAACAACTCTTTGAACGTTTTGAGAATAATTTAGAGAAAGGTACTTATGAATTGAATACGGTTTTTGATAGGGCGTTGGCGTATTCGATGGTGGATAATGAGGAGATCTCAAATGAAAAGTTTAAACTCATACCGATAGCAATTAATCATTTGAAAAAGAAAGGATATGACGAAAAACTTTTAGAAATTCTTAAAAATGAATATAAAAATATCACAAGAAAAATAGTAAATCAACTACTTGATGGTACAGTCTTTAAAGTTCAATCCTCAAAGAATAGAACTTCTGAATATTCGGCAACTTATTTGCAAAGATTTATAAAACAAATAGAAGAATTAGAAAAAGGGACATTAGCTAATGCCATCAATGCTCTTTTTATGATTATAATCCATTGTTTAATTTTAAATAAAATCTCCCTGTCTCTCCAATTAATCCATAAAATCAACACAAATTTAAAAATAGAAGATGTTTATGATTGGCAATGGCAAGAGCTTTTTTCTCTTCTAATTGCTAAAAAACAGTACCACACAGTCCATCAACTTTTTGAAGAGGTTCCTCAACTCAAAGACCGCTTAAAGCCCATTTATTTCCTCACGATGGAGTATCTCAAAGATGAGTACCCCAATGAGTATCTGAAAGCAGGTGAGGAAATGAGGGAAACGATTGAAGAATTGAAAGAACGGGTGAAATGGTTTGAGGACAATTTGAAATAAACGAAAACGTCACCCTCTCCAATCAGACAGGGTGACGTTTTACAAATAGTTACTGCGCTTTCACCGCATCTACTTTGGTAATTTGCCAATTTGTATCAAAAAAGCCTGCTTGTTTTACACCTTTGGTGCCTTCTTTCAGCATATCCGCTCCGAAGATAAAATAGTCAGGGAAACCGCTCCCCCCCGTAAAATATTGGTTTGACTCGGTAGCCAACATTCCTGCCAAACCTGAACCAGCCACGACCGCCACCGAAGCAACGGGGCTATCGGGGCGCGGATAAGTAAAGTAAGCCGCCAAATCATCGCCCACGATTTGCTCCTCTCCTATTTTGATACTTCCCCGTTGGATTTGAATCGGACTTTGACTCAACAAAGCAGACCAAGCGCCGTTTGTGGTGGCATTCCCAAACAAAACGACACCCCGGTCAGGGTAAGCCGCAGGGGTAAACTCACGGTCCGAGATGACATCAACGGCCCCGTTGCCGCGATAATACCAAGTTTCGGCGTCATAGCGGGCTTTGTTATACGCCCATTCGTTTTCCTCTTTGGTCCCCGTCGTTCCATACACAAACACCATTCGGTAATTAAATGCAGCCTTAAATGTACCGTTGCGGTGCGAGCCTCGTTGGGCCAGTGCTGGTTTTTCGACCGCTTCCCATTTCTCTTTTTTTGTAAAATACAGCGGCTTCTCATCCAAAACACAGGCGGCGCATACCACCGTTTCGTCTACTGTTACTTTGAAGGTCTGGCCTTTGGCAAACGCCCCCGGCATTATCATTATGGTACGGGCATTTTCGGTGGTAATGATGACACTTTTATCATTAACATTTCTTTTGGCTTGAATCCGGCTGTAATTGAGCGGAGTTTCCTGTTGTTCAATCCCCGCCCATAAATAATTTGCCGAAATGGCTGGATTGGCCGTCGTAAAATCAATCACATCCTTTTCTTCGGCATTTTTGCTGCGATGCCATTTAAAAAAGTCAAACAACGCAGGCCAATCTACACTGTGATCGCCGTACCAATGCGAGCCGTTAGGGTATTCATAATACGAAAAATCGTTGTGAAAAGCACCCAATACTTTACGCATCGTACGCGCATATTCTACCGAAACGGTACGGTCGGCATCTCCGTGAAGCACGTAAATGCCGCTGGCTTTATAATTTGAAGCCAAAGCCATTACATTACTAGGATTGCTGGCCCGAAGCAGCATTTTTTCCATTGGATTGGTGCTATTTTCAGGAATCTTCCCGTCGGCCGAGCCGTAGCCCATCAGCGTCGGGTACCCCGCGCAGGGTGCCACTCCCGCCCATTTTCCAGGATATGTTGCCCCCAAATACCAAGACCCATGCCCACCCATCGAGTGGCCCGTCAGGTATATTTTTTGGGGATGCGGTTTAAATTTCTTTTGCGCAACCTCCAATACTTCTAAAGCATCAATTCTTCCCCAATCTTCCCAATTGAAACCACGTGGCCGGCGATTGGTGGGAGCAACCAAAGTTCCCCATTCTTTTGGTTTATAGGCTCTTGCTTGCCCGATTGCCTCCACGCCCGCACCGTGTACTGACAAAAACAGCGCAGCTGTGTCCGTTTGTCCACCTTTTTGGGGTGCAACCCCAAAATATTGAACGCTTCCGTCGATGCCGCTGATAAACGTATTGCTGTAATGTTCATTGGACGCAACCGCCTGCAATTTAATGGTGCTTTGGTCAACGGCTTTGCCATTTTGTAGCAGGGTAAGTTCACACACAACGTCGCCTTTTTGCTGGACCGCGCTCGCATCCATTCTGAAACCTACTTTTCGAGAGTTCATTGCCGAAACCACGGGAACCTCAGAAATCATTTCTTTTCCCTGAATAAAGGCCCGAATTTTCAAATTTGTTAAGGGTTTTTCGGTCAAATTAAATAGCACAATTCCTCCCAAAAGTTGTCCGTTATTTTCTGAAAGCACTACATTTGGCAAGGTTATATCTGGAGTGCTTAACTGAATATTTTTTTCAGAAAAAATCAACTCCGCCGAAACACCCTGAAAGCGTCCACCCATCCCCACTCTTACCAAAACCTCGTTTAGCCCTTTTTTCAGTTTGACAGGACTATACATATACCCATAGCGATTTGCATCACCACCTCTAGGGGCGCCGTTGAAATACAGGCCCGCGTGACCCGCCACGTGCAACAACGCCACGGTTTCTTTGGGGGAGGTGTAGGTCAGGTATAAATATCCATTCGTCAAAGCATTGTGCCGAAACCGATGCGAGGTGTCGGTGGTGATACGTTGCCATTTCTGCTCTTTTCCTTGCGCATCAGTCAAAAAGACCTTCCCCTCTGCGGGTGTTTGGAAAGTTTTGCGAATCAATTGGTAGGTTAATTGGTCAGTATAGATGGCTTCTCTCCCGTATTGGTGGCAAGGCCCAACCGCGAGTCCTTCTTTGAAGGGCACTGCAGTTTGTGCAAAACCAAAATGAACGATAAACAAACCGCCAAAAATCAGTAAGTAAAGAGCTTTTTTCATGCGAGTGGATAGTTTTTAATATTTTTTAAAATAGAAACAAATATAATTTTTTTGCAGACAACATGAACGGTAAATAAGCTTTCAAACAATAATAAAAATTAATGTGTAGGATATGTGAATAATTAACCGTACTTTTATGGCCTAATACTTTAAAGAAAAAATAATGCAAGAAGGCGTAGTAAAATTTTTCAATGATACCAAAGGATTTGGTTTTATAACTCCATCAAATGGAAGCCAAGACATTTTTGTCCACGTTACAGGTCTTACTGAAGACATTCGTGAAAATGACAACGTGTCTTATGATGTCGAAAATGGTAAAAAAGGCTTAAATGCAGTTAACGTAAAAGTTATCTAATTTTATTCATAAAGATCATTCTGTAAGAAAGCCGCTTCCTTCACTGGAAGCGGCTTTCTTTTTTGATCATTCCCCAGACAATCAACCACTGGGCCGCGCTATAAGTCGTCATGACAAAAAGCGTTGAACCCTCAAAATGATGTAGGAACTTATTGACCGCAATTCCCGAATCAGACGCAATAAATAATACAGCCCCCACCAAAACCCAAGCGTAGCTGGCTGAACTCACGGAACCTTTTCGAAGGGCCGCCGCTGCCCCCATTGCGCAAAGGCAAATTGAATATGCAACCACTGGGACCCAAAGACCCTGTTTATCAGCAGATTGAGTGAGTGGTGGATATAATATCACCAGAAAAATCAGCGCGTATAGGGCAAACGGCAGCGTCAACCACCACCAAGTTGAACGTAGGAGCGATTTTCCAGTCGAGGTCAGAGTCTTGCTAAAAGCAATGATGTAAAAAATTTGCATGACCAAAAAAGAGCCTAAACCCGCCACAAACAGGTCTTTTCCTCGAATCATTAAAAATATATCTCCACCTAGACCAAACCACATCCCTATCCATAAGTAAGGATAAGACTTGCGGTAGTTGCTCGTCCAAAAAAGCAGGGAAAGCATAATCAATGGCTTAAATAAATAAACGCCCTGCCAGAAACCAGCATAGCCAGAAGCAATTTCAGCCACCACAATAACCGAAAAAATAAGTAGTTTTAAACGCATAAAATCTGTCAGAAAAGTTAAGAAAATTAACATGTAGGGGCAATGTAGGGGCAGGGTTTACCTCTGCCCAAAGTCACAAAAGCATCGGTGTAAACCCAGCCCCTACGGTTGTTCTTGGCAAAGTTCAATCAATACTCCGTTGGTGCCTTTAGGATGCAGAAAGCACACTAATTTATTGTCAGCTCCTTGTTTTGGAATTTTATTTAATAACATAAACCCCTCTTTTTCAAGCCGTTGCATTTCAGCCAAAATGTTTTCTACCTCAAATGCTACATGGTGGATACCCTCCCCTTTTTTCTCAATAAATTTGGCAATGGGGCTATCGGGATTTGTCGCTTCCAGCAGTTCGATTTTCGTTTGGTTAATTTTAAAAAAAGAAGTTGTTACTCCCTCCGACTCCACGGCCTCGTGTTTGTAAGGCTTTGTGTTAAAAAGTTTGGAAAATAATTCGTCGGAAGCAGCAATGTCCTTGACCGCTATTCCGAGATGTTCTACGTTAACAAACATAATTTTATCTTTATTTTTACAAAGCTAGACGTATATTGAAAATAACCATCAGAGGCAGCAAATCCACCAACGATTTTTCTCTAATTTTTGGGGTTAAATTATTTCAAACGTTTGCATATATCTTTTGCAGTAAAAGGTTTATTTCTTAAAAACTTAATAATGTATATTTGCTGAGTTATAAGCGACAACTCCAATTTTACCTTTCATATACTCATGAACGCAACGACTTTCAGCAATGCCGAAATAGCCCCTTTGGCAAGTTTAGATGAGTGGGAAGACGACCTTTTAGTTCGTTATCCCGATCCTGACAGCATCGCACAGGCCAAAGCCAAGGAAGAATTCCGCAATTATGACACTCCCGCCCGCGACACGGTGACTGAGTTTTATCGTCTCAACCACAAGTATCAGACCTATGACTTTGTGATGGAGAAGGAACGCAACTTCCTTAAGTTTGACAAAAAGGAAATGACCCTGTGGGAATCATTTGATTTTCTCAATACGTTGGTCGATGATTCTGACCCCGACATTGACCTTGATCAGCTTCAACACTTGCTCCAAACCTCAGAAGCCATCCGTGCCGATGGTCATCCTGATTGGTTTGTGTTGACGGGTTTATTGCATGACATGGGAAAAGTGCTTTGTTTGTTTGGAGAACCTCAGTGGGCGGTAGTAGGTGATACTTTCCCCGTAGGCTGCCAGCATTCCGACAAAATCGTTTTTCCTGAGTTTTTCGGCGCCAACCCAGACGCGCACGATGAGCGTTATAATACCAAATACGGCGTGTATGAGCCCAATTGCGGCCTGCGCAACGTACACATGTCGTGGGGGCACGATGAGTATTTGTACCAAATGACCAAGAATTACTTGCCCGAGTCGGCGTTGTATATGATTCGTTATCACTCGTTTTATGCACAACACCGCGAAAATGCCTACACGCATTTGATGGACGAGCATGACCACGAATATTTCAAGTGGGTAAAAGTTTT
This sequence comes from Runella aurantiaca, assembly GCF_003339505.1. Taxonomy (GTDB): domain Bacteria; phylum Bacteroidota; class Bacteroidia; order Cytophagales; family Spirosomataceae; genus Runella; species Runella aurantiaca. Next base: position 56,284 of record NZ_QPIW01000001.1, on the reverse strand, counting down.
CAATCCTTATGATTTATACACGAAGTCGCCAAAGGTTCCAAACTGGAAAGAGCTTCGTCCATATTACGAGGATTTAGCCGCTAAATATTTACCAGCAACGCTCAAATTTTAAATTTAGTCGGCAGTTTGCAGTTGACAGTAAGCAAGAATTAATTCATACCTTTCTGCAAACTGCCAACTATAAACTGCCAACTAAACTATGGCTGCTGACCGCCCCGTTACGATTAAAGACATTGCCCGGAAGTTTAAATGCTCTCCCTCCACCGTATCAAGGGCGCTCAACAATCATCCTCTAATCAACGAAGATACCCGTCGAAATCTTCAGGAGTATGCCCAAAAAGTTGGTTATCAACGCAATTCGGTTTCCCTCAGCCTTCTTAACAAACGAACGGGAACTTTGGGCGTAATCGTCCCTACCCTCAATCATCAACACGAAACTGCCATCATCGACGGCTTGCAGTCCATTCTTCAACCTTTGGGGTATTTGATGAATATCTGTGTAAGCAATGAAAGCTATCTCCTTGAAAAAGAATACGTTGAAAAGCTGTTAGCCAACCGGGTTGAAGGTATTTTCCTTTCAATATCTCAAGAAACCTACGACTCAGGGCACTACGAACATTTGGAAAGCATCATTCAACGCAAAGTCCCCCTCATTTTTATTGACCGCGAATACGAAGGATTTGATGCCTGCCGGGTTACCATCGACGATTATTATGGTGCCTTTGCCGCCACCGAACACCTCATTAAAATGGGATGCCAACGGATTGCTCATTTGAAAGGGCCGCATGGTCTGGCCGTGACCGAGCAACGCTACAAAGGCTACGTTGATTGCCTTGCCAAATATCAATTTCCTTTGGAGGAGGAGTTGATGGTAACGACCAATTTTGGGGTAGAAAGCGCCATTATTCCTACCCAACGCCTTTTGGACCTACCACATCCCCCCGACGGGATTTTTGGGGTGAATGATCAAGTAGCGATTGGGGCCATGTATGTTGTGAGAGAAAATGGTCTCGAAGTGCCCAACCAAGTTGCAATTGTGGGATTTGATGACTCTCCCATCTCAGCCTACATTCACCCTACACTTACCACCGTAAAACGTCCCGGAAAACAAATCGGAACGGAGGCTTCACGGATATTTTTAAGTCAATTAAAGGATTCCTCTCCCAATCAGCTTACTGAAAATATTGTTTTATCGGCCTCACTCATCGTCCGAGAGTCTACCTTAAGAACCAATATTTCCCCCGACCAAGGCTCTTGATGGTAATTTTTTGCTACGCGTTAAGATTTTGATATTGTAGGGGCGGTGGCGTCATTACGACATTAAAAGTCAGATTCTACCCCGATGGGTTTCTGAATTGGAGTAATCGTCTCTCTCAACTGATTACTGGTTTTGGTACTTCCATCGTGCGACCACCCTGGGGGGTTAAGCACGTACTTAACCTTAGTTTTCAAATCTACATCACGCTTCAAATCCTCTACGATGGCCTTCCATTCATGAAAAACTGTATGACCAATACCCCGTTGGGCAAGGGGCGTAGTTAATCCATATTTTAAAGAAATACTTGCTTCTTCCTCCTGAAAAGTCCCGAATATTCTATCCCAAATAATGAGACACATTCCCATGTTCTTGTCTAAATATTCTACGTTGGAGGCATGATGCACCCGGTGGTGCGAGGGAGTAACCAAAATATATTCCAAAACGCCTAATTTCCCGACATAATTGGTATGTACAATAATGCCGTATATTTGCGTAATGGCATACATCAATATAATATCGGCGGGACGAAAACCCATCAGAACCAACGGAATAAAATAAACAAAACGATACAAAGGTTGAAATACCGAAGAACGAAAACCCGTGGTAAGATTAAAATACTCGGAAGAATGATGGGTAACATGAACCGCCCAAAACAAACGACAATAATGATCGACCACGTGCAGTACGTAAAAAAGGAAATCTTCGGCCAAAAACAGCAATAACCAATATCCATAAACGTTGGTAATTTCGGTAAAGTGATATTGATAAAACCATACCAAAATAACGACATAAACGGCACGGAAAGCTAGATCAATTGCGCCGTTAAAAAGCATTAACAAAAAATTGGCAAGCGTGTCCCTAAACGAATAGTTCTGGCGGTGTTGCCAATGGCTCACTAAAGCTTCCAATGCAATTAGTAGTGCATAAAATGGTGTCGTCAGTTGTATTAACGCTTGTTCTAATTCGTTAGTCATTAGAAAAATACTATTTTTGTGCGGCAATTTAAGTAAAAACAACACATATTTAACATGATAAAGTTGACAATGTCAACGAAATTTTGTATTATAAGCTAAAATACGGACACAAATAACATGGTAGGAATAATAATGGGCAGCATTTCAGATTTAAAAGTAATGCAAGAAGCTGTCGATATTTTAAAAGAATTTGGGATTGATTTTGAAATAGACATTGTTTCGGCCCATCGTACTCCCGAAAAAATGGTTGATTATGGCAAAAACGCGCGCCTTAGGGGCTTGAAAGTCATCATTGCGGGGGCAGGCGGAGCCGCCCATTTGCCGGGGATGATTGCTTCCTTAACAACATTACCCGTAATTGGCGTCCCTGTCAAAAGTAGCAATTCAATAGATGGATGGGACTCTGTTCTTTCGATTTTACAAATGCCATCTGGTGTGCCAGTTGCTACCGTAGCCCTCAACGGTGCACGGAACGCGGGAATTTTAGCCGCACAAATTATTGGTACGTCAGATACAACAGTTGGTACGAAACTTGAGCAATACAAAGAAGACCTCAAAGTGAAAGTAGCCGAAATGAGCCTCGAAGCCCAAAAAATGAATGCCCCCAAATAAAATAAAAGGCATCATTGTAAGGCACAAAATTTTCACCTATTTTGAATCAGATTATACCAAGTTGGGGTTTTATGGCTATAAAATACAACCTTTACACTTTGGAAATCGACTAAAACACCACCAAATCAAATGTCAGAGAACGAAAATAGAAATCGTCGCCCTGAAGAATCATCAAAGTTGCCTTATCTTTCGTTAGGCGTTTTGGTTTTGATGATTGCCGGATTATTGTACGTTGGTTATGAATACATCGCCGACGACGCTGCCGATGTAGATCAGCTTCTTAATACTCCTTTGGACACCACAGGTCGGGAATTACAGCCCATACCTAACGAAAACGACCAGTTATCGACGGTGCCTCAATCTTCAAAAGAGACAACAAGCAGTACCGCAGAAGAGAAAACGAACGATTCTCCCAAAGTAGAAGAAACGGTAACTCCCACCCCTCGACCTGCCGACGAGGATGAAATTAAAAAAACCGAAGAAAAAACCCCTGAAAAACCAAAGCCAGTCGCGGTAGATCCTGGAGGTGTGGAAATTACCCACACTGTTCAGAGTGGTGAAACATTTTACGGCATCGCCAATCGGTACAATCTAAAGAGTGGCACCCTTAAAGGAATGAATCCAGTCATAAAAGATGAAAGTACTGATGTAAAATCAGGTGTAACCCGCATAAAAGTTCGCGTTCAGGCCGTTCATACGGTTGGGCCTGGCGATATTTTGCGGGTCGTAGCCGAAAAATATGGCGTAACTGTTGAGCAACTGATGGCTGCCAACAAGAAGACTAAAAACTTTACCGAACGAGGCGAAAAACTGATTATTCCTTTTCCAGAAAAGAAATAGTTAGCTGACTTTGGCCAGCCGTTCTTTACGGCCGAAAAACTCCGAGATGGTTGGTTCTGAAGCGCTTTTTACCTCTTGTTCGTTGTAAAACATTAAACTCCAGTTTCCATCGTGGTCTTCCACTAAGGCACTCAACGATTCCACCCAATCACCCGAATTCATATAAATCAATCCGTCTATTTGCCGAATAGCGGGTTGGTGAATGTGTCCGCAGATGATTCCGTCACAATTCTGTGAACGGGCCAGCTCAGTTAGCTTTTCTTCAAAATCAGAAATATAACTGACCGCCGCCTTTACCCGTTGCTTGATTACCTGCGACAATGAGTAATACGGAAGCCCCTGCCACGCGCGATAATGATTATAGAGTTTATTGACCCAAAGCAAGAATGTATAGCCCATATCGCCCAAGTAAGCCAACCATTTTAGGTTGGTAGTGATGCTGTCAAAAACATCTCCGTGGGTGATGTAGAAGCGCTTAGTACCCGATTTAAGAATATAATCTTTTCGAATCTGAAACTGCTTCCCCAATCGAAGCGGCCTGATACGGTCTAAAAAATCATCATGATTACCACGCAGATAAATTACCTTTGTGTCATAATCATCCATCATTTTCAGGACTGTCTTAAAAAATGCGGTGTGTTTTTTCTTCCACGATCCGTATTTCCTCAACTGCCATCCATCAATGATATCGCCGTTAAGAATCAACTTTCGGCATTTATATTGTTTCAGGAAGTTAGTAACTTCTTTGGCCTTCGAGCCTTTCGTACCCAAGTGCAGGTCCGAAATGACGATTGTGCGAAAATGGATCTTGCTTTTCATGTACTCAAAAAAAGCATTAATCCATTACTTATTCATTATCAGCAATTTACCTTTTTAATATTTTTTTTTTTTGTGCAATAACATTTGAGTAATAAAGAATAATCTACCCAAAACAACATCCACTAATCTCCTGATATTCAACACAATAACATTATTGATTAGATATTAATAATCCATGAAGATTTGGTAGTTTAGTACATTTGGAGGAACTTTAAAAACAAAATAGTCATTTAAGATACATCAAAATTTTATTAGCAAAACCGTATACATACATGGAAAACCCAGTATTGATTTTTGGGGCAAAAGGTTTAGGAGTGGTTGCATTAGATATTTTTCAGCGCAATAACGTAGTAGTGTATGGCTTACTGGACGATGACCCTAATTTACACAACACCCAAATCGGTGAATACACCGTTTTGGGAAGTACCGACGACGACGGATTTTTAAAACTCATCGGCAAAAAATGTGAAGCATTTGTCGCCATCGAAGCACGTGCCGAACGGCACGACCTCGTCGAAATGCTCAACGAGCGACGCAGCATTATGCCCGTCAATGCCATTCATGATACGGCCATCATTTCTTCTTTTGCCCAAATCGGCCACGGAAATTTGATTGGTGCCCGCGTAGCCATCAGCTCCAAAGCGGTACTCGGCCACCATTCTATTTTGCACACTGGTGTCATTATCGAGCACGACGCCATCTTGGGTGATTATGTAAATATCGGCGCAGGAAGCATCATTGGCAGTGGCGTGGTGATTGATCAGGATGCCTTTATCGGGTCGGGAGTCACGATTATTTCGGGCGTAAAAATCGGCAAAGGGGCCAGCGTAGGTGCTGGTTCGGTGGTGGTAGAAAATGTACCCGCAGGTAGTCGGGTTTTTGGAAATCCTGCCAAGAAGGTATAATATTTTAACACAGAAGGGACCTCAATGAAGGAAGTCCCTTCTTGTGTTAAAATTCATAATGAGATTGAAAACAATCAACGATTTACGGCCTCAAAAACCCCCATCCCATTAAATACCGCCCCACGTTGAATCTCTAATTTTCGACATTGTAGCTTGCCCAACGCAGGGGTTACCGCAATTATGTGCGGTGTTTTGATAAGTACGTCATCATAAGGATAAGGCACGTGCCCACAACTCCAAATAGCAGCGTTGTTCCATAAACCCGAAGCGGTACTCTGGCATACAGCGGGCGGAATAAATCCCGCGGTTTTGGAGGTAGTATCAGCCCATATCTTACCCGTATCAGTCAATCTAAAAAACTGATTTTCCGTAGATTGAACCGCCGTCAGAAATTGTGTACCAGGATTTGCTATCGTAGGGCGCGCTCTGAAGGGAGCCAAATTGGCCGATGGCGCACTTGCCGAATAATTCCCCTCCCCCCAACCTGTCGCTTCGTGCCCCTGCAACCAAGCGCTGTACCAAGTAAAGTTCCATTGATTGGCGTTGAAAGAACCGTTGAAATCGGGAGTAGTAATCGACATAGTTTTGAACGCCAATGAATTTTGGTACGCTCGTAGATTTTCTGATTTGACACGCCAGAACTCCCATTCACTAAAAGTCAGGTATTTACCATAGAAACGGCCATTGATAACCACATAGCTTTCCCAGAGGTAAAAATCTCGATAATCCACCGGTGATCCCATCCCCGTCGGATTAAATACCGGGTTTATCGAACTACCAAACACTTCCTCAATCTCACCTGTATTCACAAAAGCGTTCAAACCCTGCGCATGAATATATCGCACCGCACTGTCTTGCCTAGCACGGGTCACGTTTTGGGCGTATCCGTAGTCATCTAAAAAAATGCCTTGTACCCCCATCGCTTTCCAAAGATCTACATGGGTACGTATCTCGGCATTGTTCCAAGGAGTCCTGCCAGCAATATGCCTTCCCAACCAGATATAGCCAAATATTTTTACATTGCTCTTAATGTTGGCGATGATGGTCTTAGTATTGACATGGTCTCCATGGCCTGATTGCTCCAAGCCCTCGCCTAGCACTACGTATTGGTATTGCCTGAAAATATTACTCGCCGCCGTCAAGTCACCCGCCGCTCCGTTGATAAGCGACGGGTACCCGTAATAAATAAGAAGATTTTTAGGGAGTGTTTGGGCTAGGGGGGTATGGGATATTGTACAGACCAAAAAGCCAAAAAGGATGGTTTTCATAGAGGCTAAAATATGGAAAATATGCCTTGATTAATTAATGGATTGTGCAGACACCACCTAACGTCAAACCGTAACCCATTTCACATATACTACTGTTTATCAATCCATTACTAACCAATTTGCTACTACCTTTATACCTTGAAAGATGTATTCTCTACAATAGTTTAATCGAATATTTAAGAGAACTACTTGCGGGCAATTGACAAATAATGTGAGTCGGCAATATCGTATACGAAGTAGATAAATCCGCCAGCAACGAGTGAATTAGCTATTTGACCAATCACTGGAATGCCATGTAACCAGAATGCGAGAAATTTTAGAAAGGAGCTGACAACCACCATCTTTGTACAAAACCAGACAAGGTCGCTTACGTTAAGTGCATCATAAGATTTGGCAATTTGGTAAACCATGACTACCTCGACCGCGATGAGTACGAAAGAAGCTCCTGGAAATAGTGCAATAAGTGCGCCAATCACAACATAAATAAACTTCATATCTAAATCAAATATAAGTTAAAAATGAATGTCAATTACTGATTAAAATACTGCCTTGTTGATTTAGTTAGCTTATCAGCTGAAAACCAAAACCTGTCCAACAAAGGCGTTCAAATTGTCGACTACAATCCATAAATGGAAGCCTAAATACTACCCTAGGGAAGGTGCAGCTCGTCAGGCGAAGTACGCTCAAGTAAAGTGCTTAATTGATTCAACAGGCGTCCGTAGGGGCTGATAGATAAGGAAGCAAAACTTAACGAATGCGAGTAATTTACAACATTCTCGTCGGCCTAAACGCCTGCCTTAGGAGGCGTGTTGACAGAAAACCAACCTGTGCAGAGCAAGCCAACGTACTACCTTCTTTACTCAAAAACAAATGCAAAGGATGATGATGACCTGAAAACCCATAAATACAAGGCCGCCCCCTCTTCTTTCCAACTCGTAACATCTCCTAACAAAGAATTTAATGACACAACATTGGTCCATATTTGGTCACCTTCTCGATCTGTATAACAATTCAAATTCGGCAATCCTTCTGATCTTCTTTTCTGGCTAGACAACTGAGAGTTAAATGTACAGACTGAAGTCACAATATGTTCGCCGGCATTGCTATAAACAGATACTTTGTATGTATTGTCGTATACACTACTTATAATAGCATATGCCGCACTACTGGTCCATTTAACAGGCCATTTGTCCCATTGACTATAATAAGAATTATAGTTTATCATTTTATATCTTATAAAATTGACTCTAACGCCCTGAGCAATAGCAGTTTTGCTTCCAACAAAACAGAATAACACCAAAACTAAAAAAAGTTTTTTCATTTCAAAAGTTTGTTTAAAGTGCTTTTAGCAGAATGAAAAATATTAAATCCCTCCCTCACGGATTCGTGAGTGTCCTGTCAATTAAAACCTTCCCCGCGGCCTTCCACAAAGAGTATTGTATGCGCAGGAAGGCTTACTGTTTGCCGCAATACATGCAGACAACTTTGCGAAAGAGTAATAGTATCAGAAAGAGTAACCATAATAGTAAGATGATTAGAATCAGTTTTTTGTATTCTCAACCTCTAAAATGTTTAGGAATAGTAATAACATGGGTGGTAAACGGGCGAGCTCTCTTTTATAAAGCCTAACCAAAGCTCCAATCTGTCAGATTAGTTCCAAGAATTAGCGGTTAGCACAAAAAACACCAGACGCTTTTTGGAATGATATCAGATAAATTCACCTCAAGACTAATTTACCTTCCAGTTAAAATCACTTAGAAATTCATTTTTTGTATAATAGCCAGTAATCAACTTTATAAAACATGTTGCTGTAACAAGCTTATCATCTACATTGATGTAGGTGAGGCGGCCGTTTTTATTTTGTGGCACATAAAAATTATCGGCTGTGGGAGAGCTTAGGCACAATGCCGACTTCAATACCAGTACGGACGTCGACCAATACCATAGCCCACTCCCCCCCCCACCACTACTCCCACGCCAAAAGCCTGAGCAGGCGTAAGTCCACCCGAACGATAACGAGGCGAAACCGATCTGGTGTTGGCGATCCAATTATCTCTTTGTTGGCCTGCAATGAGTTTGGGATTTTCGTAATTAATAGTGCCAGGCACCCACACTACTTCGAGGCTCTCGTTGGGTTTTATGAATTGATAGCCCGGAAAAGGTGCGTATTTGTCTTGGTCGGGTAGTGAAATCACTTTCAAATCTTCGTACGAGTGGTTGGGGTCCCAAACAGCATCGGTAAAAGTATCACCGTCGTAGATAAATTTATAGCCCGTTACAGGTTCCCATTGGCCTTCAGAGGGGGCAGACCAAGCCATGTAATCGGGATGTTGTAAGCCTGCTTTCCAGGCGGTTTGTAAGCTTTTTGATTTATCCACAAACTCATAACCAGGCAGCGGATTCCATACCCCTTCGGTTTCGGAGGTTTCGGCTTTAAACTCGGGATGAGGTGTTCCGGCTTGCCATTTTACATCAGTATTTTGCCAGAAAAATCGAGATTCGGCATTGTCTATGCCCATCCAGGTGTAGCCTTCGGCAGGTTTGGCCATAAACGGCCCAGCCACGCCTACTTTGGAGGTCATGGCTACCGTGAGATGCCAAATACCTACTAGGCCAGCGACCATGAAGAGAATAAATTGGGGGTTTTTGACGTCTTTCATGATGATTAGAATTTGAGAGATAAGCCAACTCTTGAATACGATAGACCGGTGTAGCCCAATTCCACAAAACCTCCTACGGAATCAGAAAAATATAACTTACCGCCTATGAAAGCATTGACAAATACAGGACGGTAGTAATCGTAATAACTTGAATAATTTCGGTAACCGAGACCTACCCCCGCGTAGAGGTCGAGTTTGTTGGAATTGAGTCCAATCAGCCGATTGAAATGATACGACCCGCGCACCCCGAGGTAAGTAGCGGTATAGCGGTAGTTGTAGCGGTTGTAATAGTAGTATGAACTATAATAAGAAGCTGATGCAATGTCAAACTGGGCCCCAATGCTGATTTCAGGAGTGATGCCGTATTCATAAGAAGCCCCAATGGGTACGGCACGAGAATAGTATCCACTGTATCCCAATCCTAAGCCGAAGTTGAGGAGGTGATCGCCTTGATTAAAACCATACCCACCCGAGCTTCGCCTCGACGAAGAGCGGAAAGAAGCGGTGTTACGTGAAGAGGGTGAAGTGGTGGAAGCCGATGAACCTCTATTGGGAGCTGGCTGGGTAGTCGTAACTGTGGTGCTGCCACCGCCCGAGGGTAGTTTGGTTGCTGTTCTGCTACCGCTGGAGGTAGGCTTCGCAGCGGTTTTATCGGCTTCTTTTTTGGGAAGTGCGGTGGCGTTATTAGGGCTTCCTGTAGTTGTTCTCGGAAGCGCTGTGCGGTTATTGCTCGGGGCAGGGGTTGTTGACGTCGTCGGCTTTTTGACGGGCGTTTGGGTAGGCTTCTTTTTTTCAGGTGCTCTAGCAGTTGGTTTTTGGGCGGCTACAAATGGCAAAGTTGCTACAATGAATACGAGACCAATCAGTAGATTTTTCATGTTTTTGAGTGATTAAAGTTTTTTTAAATCAGAAAATTGACCGTATACGTTGAGGGTGTAAGCGCCTGCCCCCTGATTACGTCCTGGATAAACTATAATCCGGTATTCTCCCTTTGGTAAATTATCGCGAACTATATAGTCAGTATTTTTCGAGGTAATGGTATATGTGATTCTACTGCCCACATTATTTTGCAAATCCATGATTGCTTTGGCATCTGCGGAAGAAAATTCAATATCTAAAGGAGAAGAATTGGGGTTAAGTTGTAAAGAATAGGTGTCCACCGAGTTATTGTTTATCCAATTCCCTTTTATGGTTGCTACCTGAGATTCAACACGTTTCAGGTCGTTTACTTTTCCAAATATGTTTAATCGATAACTACCAACACTACCTCTGTTCCCTGTAGCGGCCATGATTGTATAAACACCTTTCTTTGCCACCGTTAATAAAAATCTGTATCGTTCGCTGAAGAAGTTACTGTTGAGTACTTGGCCTAGTTCATCATATATATATACAGCAATGTCTGTGTCAGGTGATTCGAGTTCAACATCTATACTTGTATTATCGTCAGTTATTTCAAATGTGTAGAAGTGATTTTTAAATGTTTTTTCTTTTCCTCCACCGCCCAATGGTCCCCAATTTTGAGTGTCCGATTGTAAAGTTTGAGAAGGAATCAGCCCCAAATCAGAGTTGACACCTACCACGTTAAGTACAAATTTACCCACCGCTCGCCGTGCCGCACAAACTACGGCTCGGTACTTTCCCTCGTTGAGCGTAAAGCTTTGACTCGATGACCTGCCAGAAGAGCTGGTTCCTATGAGTTCCCCAAGCGGATTGTAGAGGGCAAATTGTACATCGATATCTGACGAACTAAGCGACATTTTCACGACTTTGTTGCTACCGACGACATCGAAAGTGTATTGAAAATTTTTAAACGTGTTCAAATTCGGGTCTTGGTATGGCGCACCGCCCGCACCGCCACGAGCAGTAGTCCACTCCCCCGATGCAGTACGGATTTTCTCTTCGGTGGGAATCCCGGGGACTTGGGGCGTAGTTGATGCCGTCTGGGGAATAACTGCTTCTCGATTAATGGCGCAACCTGCCAGTATGAATACGAGGAAAAGGGATAATGTGTGGTTGATTTTCACGATTTTTAGTTTTTTGAAAGTTTTAACGAGAAAATTGCAATCCCAATCGAAATCCAACGTATTGAATGGCGTCAAAGCCATTTGGGGCATCGACCGTTTTGGTACTCATTGAATTCCGATAAAATAAACCTGCGTTGAGATTAACCTTGGGACTAAGATCTAGTAAGTAGCCGATTGCACCTCCGTAGCTGACTTGATAACTCTTAAATACATTGGTGGCTACATCATCTTTCACTTTTATAGTTAAAAGATTGATTCCGCCTTGTGGCATAAGGTAAAAATGTTTTCCTAGCCTAACCCCGATGTGAGCCAATAAAAAGGTTTGATCCGTTTGAGTGCTATAGTTACGATAAGGCTGTTCGCCCCTATTTTCCACAACGTTAACTTGGGTACGCCACGTTAAATAGCCTCCCTCTGCTCCAACACTAAACCATTTTGCTAGCCAATAATCAAACTGTGCGGAACCTCCCAAGCCAATCGTGTGGCCATACCCCCCATACAGCGCAGTGTAAGACTTTTCGCCCAACATTTGAGCGGGTAAAAAGTTGAGTTGAAAGGAGTTTTTATTCGTAGGTGAAGGCAAATCCTTTTGGTCATTTTTTTCATTTATTGTGGATGAAGGCAGCGAAGGCGGGTCTTTTTTGCTATTATTTTCACTTAGAGTGTTATTCTCAACCACAGGGCTGATTAATACCGTGGAGCCAACACGTCGGCGGGTTCCGTCGGGGTATTCGATAAATTCGATTTGAGAAGAAGGAATTCCTACTAAGGGTGAATTTGCATTCTCTTTGTAGCTGAGGGTTTTATTGTCGGCACTCGAAACAATAAAAGTGGCTTTTGTGCGCTGGCCATTTATGAATTGTAATGTATAAACATCGTTGCTCAAGCCGACAAATTTTAACTCTACGCGCCGATTCAAGGCCCGCCCTGCCTCGGTATTGTTCGTCGCAATCGGCCCCGTTTGACCATATCCGACGGCTTTTATGCGAGTTGGAGCAATGCTAATGACGCGGGTTAAATAATCTCTCACCGCTTTTGAGCGGCTTTCTGACAACTGGAGATTGGCCGACGCATTTCCTGTATTATCACTAAAACCGCTTATTTCCACAGTTATCGTCGGAATTTTAACCAAAAAAAAAGCGATAGAATCTAAATATGAAAATGAGCCCGACTGAATTTTATTCGAACCAATGTCAAATAAAATATTGCTAAGGCGTACTTTTCGATTGGTCACTGATACATTGTTCTCAACATCTGCAATAATCTCATCTAATTCAGATTTTGGAACAGGTGTCAGTTCTGGCTTTTGGGCAATTGGCAGATTATCAGCAGTTGCAGTTGTTTGAGAAATATTCACAACGGTCCCGTTGGCATAAATAACTTGACTAACCAACTTTTTACCTATACGTCCAATGTTCGTGTTTCCATTTACGTTTCTATAAACAACTTCATCAACACCAATCCCAATTATTCGGCACGAGATTTGAACATTATCAATTTTGACAATTACGTCATTTTTGGCCTTTGTCGTTTGCGTGAAGCTGGCAAAGGGACTAACCCAAGTCATCAATAGTAATACAATTAGAAAAGTTACTTTCATAATCTTAAAATGATTGATAATCAAAAATTTATAAATGGATTTGCATTTTTAAGTGAGCTATCTAGTGTTTTCCTGTTTGCGTAGTTCAATACTTATCATTATGTAAAACTTCGTAAATCTTTGTTTGTCTGTCCCGTGCAATGCTAGTTTCAGTCATCATTTGGTAGCGAGTCGTTTTCAATTCCTTCTGCCTTCTTGTAAATAATGGGCAGGGTCATTACATTTTCATTTTTGCTATTTTTAAGTAACCCCTAAAAACTATCCCTTGACAAAAGGAAATCAACAATACCCATTGGGATATTTCCAGAAATTTTCTTCAAAATTACGCCCCTAAGCAACACAGCGATATGGTAATAATTCTATACGAGGTGATAATAATTCTTCCCTGATTTAGAAAAAATATCGTAGTTAGGTATCGGTTTAGGCCCTATCTTGCAGTCGTTTTTTGTATCAATTATGGGGAATTTCCACCTTTTATCAATAGACAAACCAAGTCACCTAGCCAAGCTAAAATGGGTAGTCTGGATTGCATGGTTCTATTGCGGAAACCAGTTAAATGCTCAGGTCGTATTAACCAATAAAAGCAAGCAACTCTCTATTGGACAGCAGGTAGTTTTTTGGAAAGACACTTCAGGTTCACAAACCATCAATGAAATTCGCCTGATTGACAATGAAGGCAGATTTGGATTATCCAAGCAGCGTATCCCCAATTTTGGGTTTATTTCCTCGACATCTGTTTATTGGGCACGGTTTGACGTCAAAAATCAATCGACCCAAGATTATGTATTGGATCTAGCCTTCGGCAATATGACCCACGTAGATTTTTACTTTGTCAAAACGGACGGTTCCATCGAACAACATCATTTAGGCGACTACCTGGGGAAAGCAGGGAGAGTATTTAACTACTACGGCTATGCCCTTAAATTACCCGCCGTACCACAGCAACGGGTGTATATCAGAATCCAACCCTACTCGGGGCAAGCGCTATTTCCACTGGCGATTTGGGAAAACCAAACCTTCTATAACGCCAATCAAGAACTTACGCTTGTTTGGGGTGGTTATTTGGGTATTTTAATAACCGTGCTAATTTATCATTTAGTACTGTCGTGGCGTACCCGAGAAAAAGGCTTCCGCCTTCTGTCTCTTTATCTACTATTGTATTTGGGGTTTGAATGTTCACGTGGTTTGGGTTTAGGTCCGCGCTATCTATGGGATGGGTATCCCAACTTGATTACTTATGCTGCCTATTTTTTTAGTACAATTTCATTGTTGGCGTTTTTGGAATTTTATGCCTACGTCACGCGTGCTGCCGACCAGGCACGGCACTACCTTATTATTGTTAGAATAGCGCAGGTTTGTTGTATATCGTTGGGTTTGGTCGCTTATTTTACAACTTCTATTGGCCAAAATCAACTCATGTACTACAAAGCTATTTTGGTAGGGCTTTGTGTGATTATCATTTCGATAAGCGCGATTTGGCGGGGCAACCGTGCCGCTTGGTGTTATTTATTGGCTGTTATCGCCATTTATTCGGGCACTTTTGTACAAAGTGCTCACCGGGCGGGTGCGTTTGAGGATTGGGATAGTTTATTTCTTCGCTATGCCATCAATGTTGGCTCTTTGATAGAAATCATGCTTCTTTCATTAGGAGTGGCCGAAACTGTACGTCTGGAAAGACAAAAACGAAGACAAGCCGAAGCGCAAACCGAATTAGAAATAAAAGCGCGTACCAAAATAGTAGAAGAAGCTGAGGTAGCGGCAAAGCAACAAGAATTGAAACGAATGGCCATTGAACTCCACAACAATATGGGTAATATGCTACTAATGTTGCGGCAATCCATTTCTCAAATGCACCAATCAACTACCGATAGCCAACAGCTGAAAGAGTTAGGAAATATGACAGAATTAGCCCAACGAATCTATGAGTGGATTCGTAAACTATCTCATTCATATGCCTACGACACAGCCAGCGTGCTGCAAGCAAGAGGGTTGAATGTGGCTTTAAAAGAGTTGGTGACCAATCAAAATCGTTTTGCTAAAGCCCCTCATTTTCTCTACAGTATGCAGGGGTCTGATTTATTACTTTCGGAAAGTATCCAATATGAACTCTATAACACCTGTACTGAACTCATCAATAATATACTTAAACATGCCCAAGCTACTACGGCGAGTATCAGGATACAAGTAACCGACGATGAGGTGATATTGGTAGTGACCGACAACGGCGTGGGTATTCCAAAACAAGTAACGGAGGGCTTGGGTATGCAACAACTACGACAACGCGCCCAACGACTCAAAGCTACTCTCCATATTTATTCGCAGGAGAAGGGCAGGTGTGAAATCTCGATGGCTTTACCGATTGGAGGGGCGTCTTAAATCAATCAGCCCCAACGCAAAAGCGCGGTGGAGAATTTCCACTTCGTCTCTGGCGTTCAGTTTTTCCATGATACTTTGTCGGTGTTTAGCGGCGGTGCTAAAATGAATATTGAGTTTGGCCGCAATTTGTTTGAGCGATTGACCTCCCTCCACAATCATATTGAGAACTTTCATCTCCTGATCGGTTAGGAGCGGCTTTTTTTCTTGGCCATTACCAACAATTTGCAAAAGAATTTCGACCAATTCGCTGCTGTAAAATTTAGCACCAGTCACTACTTTTTGGGCGGCTTCTACTACTACTTCCACGCCGTATTCTTTGAGCACATATCCCATTGCCCCCGCTCTTACGGCCTCAACTACCGTAATGGCATCGGCAAGCTGTGAGTAAACGAGTACTTTACGGGTAGGATATTGGGTTAAAAACAGCTTAATAAGTTCTACGCCATCTTCTCTCCCTACGTGTAAGTCGGTAATCAGCAAATCGGGCACGGCTACTATGAATCGCTGCGCTGCCATACGAATGGTGGGTTCTGCACAGAGGACTTGCCAATTAGCGCGTTCAAAAGCCATTGTCAAGGCGTCTAACATGGCAGGATGGTCGTCCACGAAGGCTACGGTGTGGGGTGAGGCATTCATAACTTAGGTAAAAGGCAGAGCAAAAGGGCTAATCGTTTGCAAACTAACCCTTTTACTCGGTTTTACAAATACAAACTTTCGTAAAAATCATCTCAAAATCAACAAAATCAACTTTCCATTACCATCTTACTCTTTTTGGATCGGGTGGCCACGGCCTTACCAGTCATTTCACGGTACAGCCACCCAAAGGCATTATGGACTACGTTGCGACGGGTCTGGAAACACAAATACGAAGTAAAAGTATGCCCAGAACGGTCGGTCACTTCACCCGAAAAAAGGTCAATATCCATTACTTGACGGTAGAGTTTGATGATTGATTCTGTCTTAGCTCCCCCTAAAATAAACCGTTTGCCCGACCGAAAAGCAAACCAAAGCGAAGCACTGTACACTTGAAGGCGGGTAGATGAATTTTTAAAATCAGGATTAAGCCAAATCCCCGTAATCTCCACCGTTTCATCGAACTGGATACCAAATTTTTGCTTAAACGCTACCAATTGTTCAGAACTAAACGGCTCTAAGTACCTTAGCTGGCAAGCCGCGTTGATAATAAAACCGCCAATGATATGGCCACGGTGAAAAGCGAGATAAACTTGTACTTGCGCAAGATATTCTAAACTTACGATGCTACCACTTTGAGTATAGTACTGTTGTTGATACCAAAGTAGGTCATTTACCTCGTGAAGACGAACAAATTGAACAAGGTTTTGATGAAGTGGGCGACGGCGAGGTGTTGCCGCGAGGGTGAATGTGTGTTGTGCTTGCATGAGACAAATCGTTTTGATTTGTCTCTCTATGCAGCAAGGGCGAAAACGTTACATTTTCAAGAAGAGCTATGGATTATACCGATAAAAAGTCTCCGTATTCCAACAGATAAATACCCGCTTTGCAATCGAAAACGAAAAGTAAGGATTTGTCAATCGTTCGGGCATAGAATTACAAAGTTGCCATTTCGTTTTTTCATTAAAACGCCACAATTGAGTAGAGTATGGGCGAAACAAAAACCCAGTGTTTCTGGTTGAAAAGGGATAAAAACTATCCGATATTTGAAGTGGATTGATCTTTTGCCACGGAGTACTGCGCAGACTGGGGCTAAAACGCCAATGGTCTCCATACGAAGGCATTAGATAAACTGCCGAATCAATTGAAAAGGTGGTTATATCCGATTGACTCCTCAATGTCCCTGAGTTGGCAAGGGTTAGTTCTGGTTCTTCACTCCATTTATTGGCCAAGGGAGCGTACCCCCAAACTCGCCAAGAATACACCCTGGGTACATTATAAATAACATATCCTTTTTTACCAACACCAAAAGCTTGAGCATCCCCCCCTAGTACCATAAGAGGACAATCGGCAATAGGTTGCCAACTATCAGGTTCAGACCCTTTGGCAGGGATATATTCCCAAAACTTACCTACCTGAGTACTGTACAAATTCCCCACAAACATCCGATTTTCAATCGTAAATGTAACAAGCGTCCGGGTAGAAGAAGGAGCGACCAAGCCAGGAAAAGGTTTTCTCACAATCCAGTTTCCGGTAGTCGACGCAGGGTCAAATTCCACTACTTTATTAACCCCGTTCAACAAGTCAATGATACAATATCCTTTCGATTGATTACTGAAAGTGGCACGCGTTCTTACCAAATCAGAACTGGATAAAAAAAGTCGGGTATCTATTTTGGTCCATTCATCACAGGGTTGATTATACACGTTACTAATCGTGGTGCTATCGGCCTTACTTAAACTAAGCTTTCCGTAGGAATTGGTCAACGACATCGCTGATTCTTCCTCATTACTATCCTGCAAGCCCAATGCAACCCCCATTTGATAAAGCAAGACCCGCTGCAATACAGGCAATTTCCAATCATACGATTTACGCAATAAAACCGAGCAGCCATTTGTAGTTCGTTTTATCATACTAAGTGCCCTTAAAGGTTGACTTACCAGCCCTTCTTTTGTCATTTTTGTAGTAAAACTGGCTGAGTCGGTAAAAGTGACGGTAATAGCGGGAGTTCGGCCAGCAGCCTCTTTCAATTCCAAATAGCCGTGGGCCTGCCCCCACAATTCAGCCGTATTTTTGAGTGCCGTTTGCTGGGAAGTCTGGTCTATTTGACTGGTAAAGTTGGTCATACTGTACAAAATAGTACAAGACTCAAAGCGGCGAATGGGTGCGAAATTGTCATTGGTTCCCAGATAGAGTTCAGGGCTGGCATTCAGGTATTTTGTTTCGCACCCCAACCCTGCGGATAATACTCCTAAAAGAAGATAATTGATGAAGCGTTTCATAGTTTTACCACAATCGGTAAGATAAATCAACATTAACAGTATGTTGTATACTATAGATGTTCTGAACGGTAGATTCTGCAAAATTTAACGGCTGTAGATTATAGCTCAACCATAACCGCCAATGACCACGGCGACTAAACCAGCTTGATTGTCCAAAACCAATCCCTATTACCCCTCCAACTGATGGCCGTATTGTAGGTTTATGAGGCAATTCAGCTGTAAGATTTTCATAACTATACGAAAACGGCCATTGTATCGACAGTCCTGCGCTAACCATCCACCCAGAAGACAAAGAGCGATAGTTGCTTTCTTTTTTTAAACGGCCATATACGTAGCGCGGTTGTATATGTAATTGCTGAATCCGAAAGCTTTCCAGGTTTTTGGGTTGGTTGTCTTCCATCAACTGCGTTTCAAAATGATTGGTATTCCAACGAATATCGGTCTCGACGTGGTGTTTTTTGTACCATCTGCCTATTCCTATTCGCAATCCTATGGAAGGGCTAATGGGTGTCGTAGCCGTAATGGGCACATCGTTTCTATTGAAAGACGGGAATCGTACTTGCGTGCCGCCTACTATTTCAAAATACAGCTTATTTCTAAAAGAAATAGCTTTCTGGAGTTCTTTACCCAGAGAGTCTAGTTCATCTCGCTCAGATTGTTGAATCAATAATGCATAATAACTACCAATATCTTGACTAAATTCTTCTTTCACTTTCATATCATTGTATAAAAAGCCCAATTTTCCATTGGTAGATTTACCTTTCTTGGTTAATTTGTCATTCGTTTTGCTAACTTCGCCTTGGAATTGCACAAACATTTTCTCCAGCATTTTTTTTCGATGATCAAAACTAGGATAATCACTATTGGCTTTGTCTTTATTTATTTTTCCTACGTAAGGCTCAAAAATATTGGGCAAAGCGTCAAAAATTTGGCTCAAGTCTTTTTGTAAAGCACCTTTTCCAGCCACCATCCAAAGCCCCAGAGCATCTGCCTCCAGCTCTTGTAAATGCCGGAAGAGAATATTGACAATGGCCGTATCTTTCTTGTTGTTTTTATACACATTCACATACCTTGTTCCACGGTACAAATTTGACAAATAGCGCTTCATACCATCAGTGAGCCTTTGTTCACGCTGGGTATGCCCCAATACGTGGTGGGAGATTTCGTGGGCCAACAAAAACTTATCTCCCCATCGGTTTCCAGCCAGTATATCTGCCATGAGTTTGGGGTCGTAGAATATATAATTACCATTGTCGTGATTGCATATCTCAGCAAAAAGCGGTAATCGGGGGCAGGGATAAGGCCGGGGCTCAATAAATAGCAACTGCGAGTTGTCAAACCCCTGCTTCAATTCATTGATGATATTCTGGGCTTTATCTTGACCGTATCCTCCTTTTGCTCGCGATTCTTTGGCCACTTTATCACAGCCACAATCTTGGGCCATAGTATAAAGTGGGCTACCCAAAATAAATAGGAGAGTCAGTAGAGTTTTCATTTGTCTGGTTTCAAAGCAGTTACATAATTTCTTTCTTTAATAATTCTGTAAGATTTGCCGTCTCCGCGCAGCAGATACGTTTTAGGATCGTATGTAGGACTTACCTTCCACGGTATATTAGGGTCGAGTTTATAAAGTTTAAGGGTGTCATTAGGCCATTCATACTCCGCTTCCCACCTCCAAAAGCCTTTGTTACTCCCATAAAAAGCAACGACGAGCGAATCTTCATCCCCGTAGGCTCCAAGCCCTTTTCCATAATCAATTTCAAATTTAGCGTACGTAGGCTCGGGCGAAGAAACTGCGTAGAAAATCAGAAAAATTAGCATACCAGCCACCGCAAAACTCGGCAGGAAAATGTTAATTATAAAATTACCTTTAGGGCGAGAATTATATGTACCTGGACGAGTCGTCTCCTGACTCATTTGGGTAATTGTTTTATCAAAGTCAGTCTGGTAGCCCCGCTCTTCCTCCATTAAATGTTGAAGAGATTTCTGCAGAAGCATCTGGGCGAGTACCTTTTTACGAAATGCCTCTTCCTCGCTCATTCGCTTTTCGATTTCACTACTTTCCGAATCAGACAATATCCCATTGAGGTAGTCAACGATTTTTTCCGTCTCGTTCATCCTTTCTTGATTTTTTTAACCTGCTTTTGAGTTCTTCTTCCAAGCTTTTCCAAGGAATCCCGTACCTCTCCACAACTTCAATCAGCTCAGGAATGGCTTTTTCGGATAAGTCATTCAAACACCGTGAATGGGCCGTTTTGGCGGCAATTGCCGTCTTCGCCCTTACTTCTTCGTAGTATTGCTCATAGGTCAGCGGTTTGCTTGTGTTACTGCTCACTTCAATTTTCTCTATCCAGTTTAATCTCTCCTCGTGATTGAGTAGCCGTTTATGGGCTATTTTTGCTATCTTATCGGCATCCCATCCGTAGCCCAATAAAAAACTTTTTTGGCACTTCTCCGGCAGTTTTGTGAAGTGTTTAGCCACTACGTGATTGACTTCAACCACATAATTGATGTGATTGTCTGAATACAAATTAGATACCGAGGTAGGTTTTTGTGAGCGATTGTGCAACATTTCGTCGGGCTTATATTCTCGTGTTTTTTTATTTTTCCAAGCCTCTCTATCTTGCTCACGAATTATATTTTTGGCTATCCCGTACCAATAGCCTTCCAACCGCGTAGTCAGCTCAACTCCTTTGGTTTTTACATTAGAAAAAAAACGTTTATTTGTCTCCTGAACTATATTTTCAACGACTGCCTTATCTCTGATTCCAGTCCGTCTTTCTACTATTTTATGGAGCAGCGGATTTAACTTGGAAAAGTAATCATTGGCTTTCCGCTCGTCTAATACTGCCGTTCGATCAATTACAATTTGTTCTCTGAATAATAGTTCTAATAATTCCTCAGAAGCCTCCAAGACCTTATTTTTTCTGATTAACCAAATAAATACGTTGGCGGCTGCCTTGGCCAATCGCAGCAGATTTTCTTTGGCAAAATCCACTTCTGCTTTGGCCTTTGCTCTTTCAGCAATGGCGGTTATTGTCTGAACTACTTCTTTTCTAATGCCTATTTCTGCCTCATACCCTTCCTTAATTTTAAGTAAATCGAAGTTTTTCATAGCTAGGTTTTCAATGACGACCGTCATCGGGCGTTGGATGATACCCAAAAATAGGGATTGGCAGTAATATATTGCGATTGAGAAGTATAATATTGAAGAAATACAGGCAAAAATTTATCAAGCGTGTGTTTTCAAGCACTCAACATCTTTCCCTATCCCCCATCTCAAAAAATTTCACGTCTGCCTTCACATCTTTTAGCAACTGCCGCGTCCGCTCGGGGCGGGCATCAGTCAGAAACACTTGACCAAAAGTACCATTTTCAATAAGTTGAATTAATTTTTGAATACGACGTTCGTCTAGCTTATCAAAAATATCATCTAACAGCAATAACGGTTTCATTTCTTTTTCGACCGAAAGCAGTTCAAACTGGGCCAGTTTTAACGCCAATACAAACGACTTCTGCTGCCCCTGCGAACCAAATTTTTTCAGGGCAACCTCACCCATTTCAAACCGAAAATCATCTTTGTGCGCGCCCATAAATGTGCGCTGCATTTGCAAATCTCGCTGACGATGACGCCGGAAGTTTTCTCTAAACGCCAAATCTTCCATTTCGGACTCGTATTTCACCGCAACCGCTTCCCGGCTTTCGCCCAAAAACCCGTAATAATGCTGCACTAAAGGCTCAAAATCAACCAAAAACCGTTGACGACGGTCAAAAATTCGATTGGCGAGGGCAATAAGTGATTCGTCGTACGTATCCAATAATAAATCATCCACATAATGGCGCTCAAAAAAAATCTTCAGGAGGCCGTTTCGCTGAGCTAGTAGTTTGTTATATTGAAGTAAATCTTGCAGATATAATTGGTCCAATTGCGACAGCACGCCGTCAAAAAAACGACGCCGCTCTTCACTTCCCTCCCGCACCAAATCGGTGTCATTCGGTGCTACCAAGACTACTGGAAACTCCCCGATGTGATCACTGATACGCTCGTATGGTTTTTTGTCAGACAACAACACTTTCCGTTGACCCCGTTGCAGGCTGCACATAATCTGTATTTCGCGGGCGTCTTTCTTAAAAAACCCATCAATGAGCATAAAATCTGCGTCGTGCTGAATACTAAACGCATCTTGCACCTGAAACGCACTCTTGGTCAACCCCAGCCAATAAACGGCATCAAGTAGGTTGGTTTTTCCGCTTCCGTTCTCCCCTACGATACAATTGAGCCCGGGACTAAACTCAAAACGCCCCTCTTCATAATTTTTGAAGTACGTCAAATGGAGTTTTTCTAAGTGTAGCTGTGGCATTAATTGGTTTTATGCTTATTTTCGCGGGGCAAAGATAAAATAGTCAACAGTTCTCAGTTCATAGTTGACCGATAAACTTTATTTTTTATAAAAAATGGCAACCAAAACCAAAGCGACACCCGCAAAAATTACCCATCCCAAAGAACGATATATGTACTGGTATGAGTCAATGCAACTTCAGCGTAAGTTTGAAGAAAAAGCAGGGCAACTCTACGGTCAGCAAAAAATACGCGGCTTTTGTCACCTGTACATTGGTCAGGAGGCGTGTTCGTCGGGCGGAGTAAGTGCATTGACTAAAGATGACAAATGGATCACCGCGTACCGCGACCACGGCATTCCGTTGGCATTGGGTACTGACCCCAACGCCATTATGGCCGAGCTTTTCGGAAAAGCTACGGGCACGACCAAAGGAAAAGGCGGTTCAATGCACATTTTTGATAAAGAGCATAATTTCGTGGGCGGACACGGTATCGTGGGCGCGCAAATTCCATTGGGAGCCGGAATTGCATTTGCCGAAAAATACAACAAAACCACCAACCTTTGTATCTGTCTTTTTGGCGACGGAGCCGTACGTCAAGGGGCTTTGCACGAGGCGTTTAACATGGCCATGACGTGGAAACTCCCCGTCATTTTTGTCGTAGAAAACAACGGCTACGCGATGGGAACATCGGTCAACCGCACCTCCAACGTCACCGATCTTTACACCATTGGCGAAGCCTACGATATGCCTTCGGAGCCCGTTGATGGAATGGACGTAGAAGCCGTACATGAGGCCGTTAGCCGCGCCGCGGAGCGTGCCCGCAGCGGACAAGGCCCGACCTTTCTGGAATTCAAAACCTATCGTTACCGTGGTCACTCCATGTCTGACCCGCAAAAATACCGCACCAAAGAGGAGGTCGAAGAATACAAAAAGCGCGACCCAATCGAAATGGTAAAGTCCACAATCCTGACTAACGGAATAGCTACCGAGGAAGATTTGGCCGCTATCGACGCCAAAATTAAACAGCAAGTAGAAGACGCCGTGAAGTTTTCGGAAGAATCTCCTTGGCCTGATGCATCCGAGATTTTTAAGGATATTTACGTTCAGGAAGATTATCCTTTTATTATGGATTAATTTTCGTTGACAGTATACGTTGGACTATAGATGCTGGACAAAACCTCTAGTATCTGTAGTCCAACGTTTTTTATCTACTTTTATGGCTATGAAAACGTTAGGGAATTATTTTATTTTTCTGGGAAGTTTATTGAGCAACCGCGAGAAGTTTCGCGTATACGTCAAACTAGTGTTTGATGAATGTATCGAAATCGGCACCAATTCTGTCTTTATCGTTTCAATAGTTGCTACTTTTCTGGGGGCCGTTACCTGCGTTCAGACGGCCGACAACCTCGTCAGCCCTTTTGTTCCTAATTACATCATTTCACTAATTGTCCGCGACAGCAGTATTCTGGAATTTGCGCCCACCATCACCTGCGTTGTCTTATCGGGAAAAGTAGGTTCTCACATAGCGGGCGGGCTAGGTACGATGCGTATTACGGAGCAAATCGACGCGCTGGAAGTGATGGGAATCAATTCTATTTCTTATTTAGTACTGCCCAAAATCATTGCTTCGGTCATTACTTTTCCGATGTTGGTCATTCTCTCAGGTTTCTTATCCATTTTGGGGGGGTATTTGGCAGGAATCGCTACCAATGTTATTTCTCCTGAAGATTATATCATCGGCCTTCGTTCTGATTTTCGGCCCTTCAATATCCCCTTTGCCATCATTAAGTCGGTGGTGTTCGCCTTTCTGATTACTTCTATTTCTTCATTTAAAGGGTATTTTACCAGAGGAGGAGCCTTGGAAGTAGGGCAAGCATCAACAGCTGCCGTTACCAACAGCTGTATTGCCGTATTGATTGCCGATTATTTGTTAGCGCAATTGCTATTATTGGATTAGATACTTTCAATTACTTTTTCAACCACATAGGCCTGAGTTCCAAGCCATTTAGCTTCTTGGCCCAGTTGAGATATAACCACGGTTAGGTTGTTTCTGAAGTCTGTCAAACAATATTTATTGATGGCTTGCTCAATCGGATTGGTGATAAAAGCACCTGCTTTTGCCACGATTCCGTCAACGATGATAATTTCGGGGTTGAACAAATGAATCGCGATAGACAATCCTTTCCCGAGTTCCATCCCGATTTCGTGCAGAATGTCGATGGCAAAGGAATCTCCTTGCCAAGCGGCATCTATGATGGTTTCGGCATCTATTTTTTCGCCTTCAATCGCCGATAGCCGAGAAATTCTGCCTTCGGCCAAACCTTTTTTTATACGTCGAATCAATGAAGCTGCCGATGTAATGGTGTCGAGACATCCTACTTTTCCGCAGTGACACAACTCACCGTTGGGCACTACTTGTATGTGGCCAAGCTCTCCCGCAAATCCCGACGCTCCTTGAAAAACTTCTCCGTTCAAAATAACGCCTAACCCTACACCCCAATCAATATAAATAGCCAAAACGTGGTCTTTACCCTGGGCCAATCCAAAACGGTGCTCACCCAACGTTGTTGCTTTGGTGTCATTAATAACGTAGACCGGAAATTTGAAATAATTCTCCAAAAAGGTGCCAAAAGATTCATTTTGGTTCAGGCTACGGTAGGTAAAGTTGAAGCCTTTGCGCGCATCCACCAATCCCGCCACCGAAACACCCATGGCCATAAAGCCATCGTAATGGATGTTTGACTCCCGTAAAACCTGCTCGGTTGCCTCAACAAGGCTCTTCAAAAATTGAGGAGAATCTTCCAAACGCAAGTTGAAATCCCGACGCATAATCACCTCATTCTTAAGGTTTAAGATCAGAATTTTGGTATCATGGGTATTTACGTCTAACACGACGGAATAGAAACGCTCCGTACTGAGACTAAACAAAACGGGTTTGCGTCCCTGCTTTGTTACTCCCGTCCCTACGGGTACAATCCATTTTTCTTCCACCATTTCTTCCACGATACTGGTCACGGAAGGGACGCTGCTGTGTATGACGCGCGCCATTTCGGCAATGGAACAAGTACCTGAGCGGTATAACTCGGTAAGAATACGACGACGATGTTGGCTCTTTTTGTAGTCAACGACAGAAGTTTTAGGCAGAATATCAACCTCAGACGAAGTAGTGGAATCAAACATATAGCATTAAGGAAAAACAGCGTTGAAATTACTGTATTTAAAAGTATAAATGTAATATTAATTTTTTTTAGTAATTAATACAAATTAAAAATAATTTTTATTAAATTTATTTGTTAAAATTAACTTTCTCTTTATAATTGTAAAATAATTCTATAAATCCCGCCATTCACTCTTAACAAGTACAACCAAAAATTATATTTTTTACTAATCATCACTAACAATCCATCATTTATGAAAAAACCGCTACTTGTGTGCATGTTGCTTTTGCTGGGCTGCATTTCAGCCTTTGCACAAAGCAACCGTACCCTCACCGGTACTGTACGCGATGCTAAGGGCGAAGCCATCCCAGGTGTAAGCATTATTGAGAAGGGCTCTCGCAGTGGCGCCATCACTGACCAGTATGGTAACTTTCGAATCAACATTGGCCCCAGCTCAACGTTGATTTTTTCTTACGTAGGTTTTCTAAAAAAAGAGGTATCAGTCGGAAACAGCAGTGCTTTATCTGTGGTATTGGATGAAGACACCAAAACCTTGAGCGAAGTAGTTGTGACGGGATTTGGGGTAAAACAGGAAACCCGCAAACTGGCTTATGCGGTGCAGGAAGTAAAAGGGCAAGACCTTATCCGTACCAACAACGCCAATGTTGTTAACTCGCTTCAAGGAAAAGTGGCTGGTGTGCACATCGACCAAGGCACCGGCGGACCGATGTCTTCTTCACGGATTCGTATTCGTGGAAATGCCTCTTTGGGCGGCAACACCCAACCTCTTTTTGTGATTGACGGTGTGCTGATTCGTCCCGGTACTTCTGGTGCTGACTCTTGGGGTGCAGCACAGGACATGGGTAACATCATGAAAAACATCAACTCTGACAACATCGAGTCGATGACCGTTCTGAAAGGATCGGGGGCAAGTGCACTTTATGGCTCCGAAGCACTGAACGGAGTAATTGTAATTCAAACCAAAAAAGGACGTGTACAGAAAGGATTGGGCGTAACCTACAACCATACTTCTTCTTTTGAAAAAGCCTATCGCTTCCTTGATTTACAAAACGAATTTGGGGCGGGTATCAACCCAACTTTCCCTAAAGGAACCGACGGTGTAGATGAAGTAGACCGCGTAGGCGGCGCATGGAGCTATTCTTATGGCCCACGCTTGCAGGGTCAAATGGTGCGTGATTTGGACGGACGGATGGTGCCGTGGGTAGCTAACAACCCACTTGACTTCTTCCAAACTGGTCGATATACCAACCATAACGTGGCCGTTGAAGGCGGTACCGAAACAACCACTTTCAGAGCGGCTTATTCGCGCCTCAACAACAGTACCATTATGCCTTCAGGTACTGAACTCCAGCGTAACAACTTTAACTTAAGAGCAACCCAAAAAATCGGAAAAATCTTCACGTTGGATGCGACCGTTGACTACACCGACAACAACTTGACAAACCCTGCCCGTCAGGGGGGTAACTTTAACCCAGTATTCCGTCTTGTGTTTGGTCGTCCGCGTACTTTCGATATTAATTATTGGGCCAACAACTACATTGACCCCGTGGCAGGTGGCCGCCGTCAAGGTGTAAACGACCCTTACAACATTACGTCTTTCTTCTGGGAAACGTTTGAAAGAGACGAACTTCAGAACGAGAAAGTATTCCGTACCAACATCGACCTTACGGCCAATATCGCGCCGTGGCTCAACCTTTTGGTACGTGGAAACGTACAAAACCAATTGGTGAAAGCTGAGACCTTAAACCGTGGCGACGGTCCTCGTTTTGCTGGTAACGACTTATATCAAACACGTACCCAAGACGATTCTCAGTATCGTTTACAGGCTGTCTTGAGTGCTAACCGCACGATTGGCAACAACTTGCAATTTAACATCTCGGCAGGTGGGGAAACCAACCGTCTATTGGGTGGTCGTAACTACCGCACCTATACTGATGGTGGCTTGCGTTTGCCTGAGATTTATTCACTTGCCAACGCCCGTAACCGCATTGAGGTTGCTACGGGGCTAATCGCCCAAAAACGTACCGACGCCGTCTATTTATACGGTGACCTGACATACAAAGAGTTTTTGACGTTCAACTTTAGCAATCGTATGGACTTCTCTTCTACCCTGACCTATGCCGATGGTAGCGGAGATTTCTCTTACTATTATCCTTCAGTTGGGGTTTCTTACATCGTGACCGAAAGCATCAAAAACTTGCCTAGCTGGCTCAGTTTCGGTAAACTTCGCGGTAGCCTTGGTTACACCGGAGCCGATACCGACCCATGGTCACTCAACCGGACAGGTATCTACAGCCCTGGCGGGGTCTACAATTATCCAGGCGGTACCATTCAACGTTCTGGCTTCCGCGACAACACCCTGCCAAACTACGGATTGCGTAACCGTTTGGCGCGTGAGTGGGAACTTGGCTTTGACGCCCGCTTCTTCAACAATCGTCTTGGTATTGACTTTACCGTTTATAACAAACTCACTACTAACGAAATCTTGAGCATTCCTGTTACTTCAGAAGCAGGGGTTGGTAGCCGGATTATCAATGCTGGTAAAATCCAAAACAAAGGGATTGAGTTGATGATTACTGCCACGCCAATCAAATCAAGTGATGTGCGTTGGAATACTTCATTGAACATTACCCGCAACCGCAACAAAATCCTTGAATTGACCGAAGGAATCAGCTCTTACCAGCTTGATTTGGCATTCGGTGCTGATATGGCTTCTGTGGCCCGCGTTGGAAAAGACTACGGTACCATCGTAACTTCTTATGCTTTTGCCACCTACCAGAGAAAAGATGCTTCTGGCAATCCAGTTGCACACCCTAGCAACGGACAACGCGTTATCGGTTCAGTGAGCGGTGGCTCTGGCGGTTACCTTGGCTTTATGCGCAGCGGTGCTTATGGTCAAGGCGAAAAAGAAATCGGCAGCATCATGGAAAAAGTATTGTTGAGCAACATCAACACCGTTACTTACAAGAACTTTACCTTGAACATGCAAATCGATTCAAAAATCGGCGGAATGATGGCTTCGGCCACGCACCAGTACGGTTCGCAAAGCGGTAACTTCGCCCGCAGTCTAGCTGGACGTAACAAAGAGCTTGGCGGCGTTGAATTTACTGATGCTCAAGGAGTAAGACGCGACGACGGTATCATTCCTGATGGTGTAATGGCGGATGGTTTTAAAGTAACCAAAGATGGTCAAACCATCGAATTGGGTGGTATGACTTATGCCGAAGCCGTACAAAAAGGCTACATTACCCCAATTCCTGCCCGCAACTACTACGAAAACCTTACCCAATGGTCGTCGGGTATCCGTGAGTATTCAACCTTTGAAAACTCTTGGGTGTCGATGCGTGAAATCTCAGTAGGCTACGATGTACCCGCTAAGATTGTAAACAAAATCAAGTTCCAGACCTTGCGCCTCAGCGTAGTGGGTCGCAACTTAGGCTACCTGTATCGTACTGCTCCCGATGGCATCAACCCTGAAGGTTTGAAATCTAACCGTCCAGGTGAGTTTGCCGAATACGGTGGTTTGCCATTCTCACGTAACATTGGTGTAACCCTTAACGCAGGTTTTTAATTTTCAGCCGTTCATTGCTGAATTTTTACAATCATTCATTAAAGACAGAATATTATGAAATGGTCCAATAAAACAATCCTTGGTTTGCTCGTTGCAGGATTTGTCACCACCTCCTGCGAAAAGCAAGACTTCGTGGAAATCAACAAAGATCCGGATGCGCTTTCAACCGTACCACCGGAAAACCAGCTGCTCAATGCAACCATCAGCTTGCACTCTCAAGATTTTGAGGCTTTTTACGATACTTATCGCCGTATCATGCCTTGGATGCAATACAACACAGGTACCAACGGCAACGAGCTAGGCTTTACGAGCAACGTAGATAACTTCTCTCAGCGCTACGGCCGCTTCTACAACGGAGTCGGCAACGTGTTGTACGATTTGGAGAAACTGGTAGACCGCCTGCCCGAAAGCGAGCGCCCAAAATACGTGCACATGATTCGGATGGCCCGCGTGTTGCGTTCTTACTACGCATTTTATGTGAGCGACATCTACGGCAGCATTCCTTATTCTGACGCTTTCCAAGCGCGATATGGCGGTACGCTTACCCCAAAATATGACACGCAACAGGAGCTTTTCAATAAGTTGGATACCGATTTGAAAGAAGCAGTTACTACTTTGAAAACGGCGCAAACGGTAGTTCAAATCAACACAAGCGCACCTGCTTACGACCAGTACTACGGTGGCAACGCTGCCAAATGGGTAAAAGCCGCCAACGCGCTCCGTTTGAAAATCGCAACGCGCCTCGTCAAAAGAGATGCCGCTAAAGCCCGTAGCATTGCTCAGGAAGTACTGGCTACACCTGCTGATTTGATGACATCTAACGCCGACGGTTGGGTATTTGTAGGTCGTTTTGACTTTACAAGCGGTGGCAACTGGAATCCAGATGGTTTTAGAGCTGGAAAGCCGTTGGTTGACTTTATGTGGAACACTAAAGACCCGCGTTTGGACGCATTTTTTACGCCAAACCGTTACACACAGGCCAATATTGACGCGTTGATTGCCGCTAAGCAATTGCCTGCGGGTACTACCGAAAATGCCCGTCGTTATGTAGGTAGCTTTACCAGCCCCGACGAAGCTCAAAGTGCCACCAATCGCCGTGCGTTTTATACCCCAAAAACCATTACGGTCAATGGTCAGCAAGTATCCGTTGATACTTTGTCTAACATTCAACCACGTTTGTTCCAGCCTGCCTTCAACAGCGGCAACGGCGTAGGTGATGGCAACTCTTACCTCCCGGTTATTACGTATGCTGACTTCTGTTTGATGCGTGCTGAGTTAGCGGCCCTCACCATCACATCTGAGTCGGCCAAAGATTGGTACGAAGCAGGAATTACGGCTTCTATTCAGTGGTTTGACGAAGTAGCAAAAGGTAGTAAAATCGAGAACTACACCGCACTGACAGCGGGCGAAATCGCCGCTTATTTGGCCAAGCCAGAAGTAGCTTTCACCCCTGCCAAAGCATTGGAACAAATAGCAAGCCAAGCCTATATCAATTACTTCAACAAAGTAAATGAAGGATGGGCCGTTTGGAAAAGAACAGGCTTCCCCAACGCTACTTCGGTTTTGGCATTGCCCAATATGCGCTCAAACGGTGCCGTGTTGAGTCTTCCACGCCGTGCCCCTCTTGGTTTAATTAACACAAGTGACCCTAACTATACCAACAAAAAAGGTGCATACGACGCCATGGCTGCCATCACAGGATGGGGCCGCGACCCACAGGATGCTACCGGCCGTGTATGGTGGGATCAATAATAATGCAATTCAATAGAGTTGAACTTTGGTAAACTGATTTAAATTCCGAGATAGTTTTATCTCGGAATTTTTTTCTTTCATTTATCGTACTTTTGTGCATCTCATACTACCAAATACCACTTTTACCATGCGATTGGGGAAACCAAAAATGAACGTATCCTATCGTAAGGCATTTTTTTTCTGCCTTATCAGTATTACTTCTTTTGCCCAAAAATTTACCTTCTACCAAGACGTACAATCTATTTTCCATGCACACTGTGCCGGATGCCACCGCCCCGGAGAAGCGGCTCCGTTTAATCTCATTACTTACAACGACATTAGTAAACGCTCCGACTTCATCAAAAAAGTGACTACCAACGGCTACATGCCTCCTTGGTACGCCAACGACCACTACACCGATTTTACCAACAAACGCCAACTCACCGAGGCTCAAATCCAAACCATTGGTTCGTGGATTGACGACGGTATGCCCAAAGGAAAAGTCAACCTTGAGGCAGAAACAAAACTTTTAGAGCGTACCGATGCCGGTACCGCCTACCACCGCAAACCCGACCTAACGCTCAAAATGGCGCAATCTTACCTGCAAAAAGGTGATGGCGAAGAGCGCTTTATGGTATTCAAGATTCCTTTTGAACTGCCCGCCGAAGCCAACGTGGAAGCAGTAGAGTTTACTTCTAACAACAAAAAAATCATTCACCACGCCAACTACGCGGTTCATCCCGTCGAAGACCCTAGCATTGATATTCACACTACGGTGTCACAAATCAATTTGGGCACCGACGAGAAATACAACTACGACCAATGGCTTCCTTATAAAAAACAAATGGTGTATTATGGTGGCTGGATACCCGGCTCATCGTACGAATCATACCCTGCGGGCGTCGGCTGGCGAATGCCCCAGCGGGGTGTCATTTTGCTGACGATTCACTTTGGTCCTGCGGGCAAAGACGCCGAAAGCATCGACGGAGTCAACTTCTTTTTTAAATCTGAACCCATCCAACGCACCGTAAAAGTAATCAGCTTGGGTTCTGGCGGCATCGGTCAGAAAGACATCGACCCTCCGCTGATGATTTTTGCCAATGACAAATCAACCCACCATCTCCAAGTGACCAACCGAAACGAGGATATTTCGTTGCTGTATGTATGGCCACACATGCACCAAATCGGTGCTGAATTTAAAGCCTACGCCACCACTCCGACCGATACCATCCCGTTGGTGCATATCCCCAAGTGGGATTTCAGATGGCAAGAACTCTATCGTTATCGTCGGCCAGTGGTACTGCGACGCGGCTCAGTCATTAACATCGACGGCACTTATGACAATACCGCCGAAAACCCCGCCAATCCCTTTAACCCTCCGAAGCTTATCTTATCGACGGGCGATATGCGCAGCGATCAGGAAATGCTCACGCTGTTGTTGGTATATGTACCTTATCTGGACGACGACGAAAAAAAAACTTGGGAATAAACGGGCTGGATTCTTCCATTAAACACGACCGATATGAATCGACTTTTATACAGCGCCTTGGGTTTCTCCGCTTTATTGCTGTTTCAGATTTTACCGCCAACGGTATCCAAAGAAAAGTTTGTAACCATCGGTAAAAAGGACAAACAACACCCCAATATATCAGCCGTTGCCCAGCCACTTTTCAAACTGCTGAGTCCAGACCAAACGGGCGTTAGGTTTATCAACCAAATCAAGGAAGACGATTCTTTACACATTTTCAAATACGAATACCTCTACAACGGCAACGGCGTAGGCGTGGGAGATTTTGACAATGATGGATTACCTGATTTATTTTTTTCGGGCAATACCGTTCCCCACAAATTATACCTCAACCGCAAAAACTGGCAATTTGAAGACGTTACTGCTCCCGCCGGCGTAACTGGCAACGGTACTTGGGGCACAGGTGTGAGTATAGTAGATATTAATGGCGACGGTTTATTGGATATTTACGTCTGTCATTCGGGGAAATTCCCCCCTGCAGGCCTCGTCAATGAGCTTTTTATTAACCAAGGCCTCCAAAAAGGGATACCCATCTTTAAAGAAAGTGCCCGCGAGTACGGACTGGATTTGCCAGATACGCAAAGCACCCAAGCCGCATTCTTTGATTATGACCGCGATGGTGATTTGGACGTGTTTGTCCTCAACCATTCCAATCACACCTACAATCCTTTCCTGAATACCCGTTCTATCCGCGCAACTCCCGATATGCGTTTTGGAAATCGATTATTAAAAAATGAAAAAGGCGTATTTGAGGACGTTACGTTACAGGCGGGGATTATTAACAACCCCCTCAATTTTGGGTTAGGCGTTGCCATTTCTGACCTCAACCACGACGGTTGGCCCGATATTTATTCCACCAGTGACTATACCGAGCAAGACTGCCTCTACCTCAATCAACGAGACGGCACTTTCAAAGAATCATTGCGCCAGAGCATGGCCCACACTTCCAAGTTTTCGATGGGGGTAGACATTGCCGATTACAACAACGATACGCGGCCCGACGTGTTCACCCTCGACATGCTGCCTGAAGATAACCACCGGCAAAAAATGTTAAAGGGGCCTGATGAATATGACCAATATAAACTCTTGATAGACAGCGGTTATTATCATCAAAACATGCGTAATATGTTGCAATTAAACCAAGGGTTGAAGCAAAATAACGCAGTGCCCGCGTTTTCGGAAATTGGTCAGTTGGCAGGTGTTTCTGCCACCGACTGGAGTTGGGCGGGATTGTTTGCCGATTTTGACAATGATGGCTGGCAGGACTTGTTTGTTTCCAACGGTTATCTGCGCGATTTTACCGACCTAGATTTTATGAAATATACCGTTGCCGAAGCCAAACTGGACTACGCAGCGCGCGGAATACTGGATTTTCAGACCTTTGAGTTGGTCAAAAAAATGCCCTCAAACCGACTGCTCAATTATATTTTTCGGAACAACCATGATTTAACATTTTCAAAGAAAAACCAAGAATGGGGCATTACTTCGCCTTCGGTGTCAACGGCCGCCGCCTACGCCGATTTTGACAATGATGGAGATATGGACATGGTGATTTCTAACCAAAATGAGCCCGTGCACCTTTACCAAAACCAAATCGACCTTGACAGTGCCAAACCCCATTTTTTAAAGGTAAAACTGAAGGGGCAAGCAGGCAACACCCAAGCACTGGGAGCGAAAGTCGTCGTTGAAACCACCGCTGGGGTTCAATACCGGGAGCTGTATCCCGTGCGTGGCTATCAGGCGTCGGTCGAGCCATTGCTCAATTTTGGACTGGGTACACAAAGCTCCGTCAAATCACTCACGGTGTATTGGCCCAACGGAAAGCGCAGCATTTTACCCAACCCTCCCACCGACAGGCTGATTGAATTATCACAGCAGGAAGCCACCGAAACAGCCTCCTTTGCTCAGCCTAACCTCTCTCCGATTTTTACCGAAACAGCAGCAAAAAACACCTTAGATTTTCATCACCGAGAAAACGATTTTATAGATTTTAAAGTCGAAGTGTTGATTCCGTACCAGCTCTCGCGTTTGGGCCCAGCACTAGCAAAAGCGGATGTAAATGGCGACGGGCTAGAGGATATTTTTGTGGGCGGAGCCGTAGACCAAAGCGGCGAATTGTGGCAGCAACGTGCTGATGGCAATTTTCAGCGGGCCGCCCAACAACCTTGGCAAAAAGAAGCCGTCAGTGAGGATGTCAACGCCCTTTTCTTCGATGCTGATGGTGACAAAGACGCTGATTTGTACGTAGTAAGCGGGGGCAATGAGTACGAATCTGGCTCTCCCGAATACCAGGACCGGCTGTATATCAACGACGGGAAAGGTAATTTTCAGCGCAACACTTCGGCCCTTCCTGCCATGAATGACAGTAAAATGGCCGTAACTGCGGCGGATTTTGACCAAGATGGCGACCTTGACCTATTTGTGGGTGGACGCGGCAAAGCAGGATTTTTTCCGATGCCTTCGATCAGTTATCTCCTCCGGAACGACAAAGGTATTTTTACCGACATTACGGAGCAATCTGCTCCCGCCTTACGTACCGTTGGCATGGTTCAAACCGCTGTTTGGGCTGATTTAGACAAGGATAAATATCCCGAACTGATTTTGGCAGGCGATTGGATGCCGCTTAAAATTTTCCGTAACAAGGGCGGCCGTCTCACCGATATATCTAACGAAAGCGGACTATCTAATACCGAAGGATTGTGGGCGATATTGCTGCCCGCCGATGTTGATAACGATGGTGACCTGGACATCATTGCGGGTAATGCAGGCCTCAACAATCAATTCAGAGCGTCGGTCAAAGAACCCATGAGTATCGTGGCCGCCGACATCAACGACGACGGCGTCATTGATCCTATCTGGAGTTATTTCATGGAGGGAAAAAGCTATCCCGTAGCCTCCCGCGACGAACTGCTCGACCAAGTGGTGCCGCTTCGTAAAAAATTTAACCGTTATCATCTCTACGCCAACGCCACCATCAACGACATTTATTCAAGCAAACAACTCGCCCAAGCCAACACGGTCTACTGCCGCCAATTGGCTTCGGGAATTTTTCGCAATAACAACGGCAAATTTGAATTTGAGGCATTTTCGGTTGAAGCGCAGTTTTCGCGCATCAGCAGTATTTTGTACGAAGATGTAGACCAAGACGGCCATAAAGACCTGTTACTTCTCGGCAATTTTCACCCGTATCGGGTACAAATGGGCCCCTGCGACGGTAATTTCGGGCAATTGATGAAAGGCAACGACAACGGGCTCTTCACGCCGCTTTCGCCCGTCCAAACAGGCTTGTGGGCGCAAGGGGACGTACGCACTGCCACCATTATTCAGACCAAATCAGGCCCTAGAAAGTTATTATTGGGCTTAAACAATGACCAATTAAAGATTTTTGAATTTAAGTAAATACTCGGCATGACTTCCCCAAAAAATATATTTTTTTATCTACAACAAAGCACCATCAGTGGAGTACTACTGCTTTTGGGAGTCATTTGTAGTCCTCAAGCCATGGGTCAAAATACTCGGTTTGAGGAAACGGCCTTCCACCAAGCGCATCAACTCCTGACCGACGTCATTGTTACCGATATTCTTACCCCACCCGTGGCTTCACGCGTGTACGTATACGCCCACTTGGCGGCCTACGAAACATTGGTGGCGGCCCGACCCTCTTCGCATCAATCGTTGGCTGGACAACTCTCCCAACTCACCCCACCTCCTGTTCCTACCCACCGTATCAACCCCAGCATTGCGGCCATTGAAGCACTCCTCACGACGGGACGCACCATGATTTTTTCGGAACAGATGTTTGATGAAAGCAGCGCAAAAATCTGGAAAAGCTTTGTACAAAAGGGCTATTCGCCTGATACACTGGCCCTTTCACGGGCGTATGGGCGGCAGGTAGCCCAACACATATTGAGCTGGACAACCAAAGATAACTACAAAGCCACCCGAGCCATGCGGCGTTATGCACCTATCAAGCGCCCCGGGATGTGGTTGCCCACTCCGCCGGGATACATGGCGGCGGTAGAACCCTACTGGAATCGAATTCGGCCTTTGGTGCTCGACTCTGCTTCTCAGTGCAGGCCCGCCCCCAATGCGCCTTTTAGTACCGCTCCCGATAGTCCTTTTTTTCAGCTGGCAAAAGACGTGCATCAGGTAGGACAAAATTTAATGCCTGAACAAACCCTGATTGCCAATTTTTGGGATTGTAATCCCTTTTTTCTCAATACCAAGGGGCACCTCAACTTCGGCACAAAAAAGCTTTCGCCCGGAGGGCATTGGCTTTCTATTGCGGGTCAGGTAGCGGTCCAAACCAACGCTGATGTTCTCAAAAGCAGCGCCGCCTATACGCTCACCGCCATTACATTGTTTGACGGATTTATCAGTTGTTGGGACGAAAAGTACCGTTCAAATGTGATTCGTCCCGAAACCTACATTAATGCGTATATCGACGAAAAATGGCGTCCGTTGCTCCAAACACCGCCTTTTCCTGAATATACCAGCGGACACAGTGTTATTTCTTCGGCGGTGGCGGTGGTGCTTACCCATTGGTTTGGCGACAACATTGCGTTTATGGATGCGACCGAAGTACCCTACGGCTTACCCACCCGTCAGTTCAGTTCTTTTAAACAGGCCGCCGAAGAAGCTTCCATCAGCCGTTTGTACGGCGGGATTCATTACCGCCCCGCCATTGAAAATGGTCAAAAACAAGGTCAGCAAATTGGAGAATGGGTGCTTCAAAAAGTAAAAATGCGTAAGTAAAAGCAAGCCAACTACCGTCTTTTCATTAAAGATTTAATATACAGCCTTTAATGCCTGCTTTATGAAAATTTCGCCCCTTTTTTGCTTGCTAATATTTTGCTTCGATATTGATTGTTTTACTCAAAATGGAAACAATTTACCTGCCTCCTCCACGGTTCAGATTTCACTAAAAATAACAGGAAAGACGCAGGGATTGAGCGCGTTTGTCACGAAATTCAATTCAATCAACTACCGAAGAGACACCTTGGCTGGCAGTAAAATTGATGCTTCTGGTAATGCGGTATTGCACCTTCCGCTGAACAAACCTACTTTTGCCGAAATACGCATCGGCAATAAAAAAACTGACCTGTATCTTAGCCCGGGCGACGACTTACGGCTCGAAGTTGATTTGACGAATCCCAATTTTACCTTCACCGGAAAAGGGGCCGAAGCCAATAATTACCTGTGGCAATCCGCCGTTATTCAAGATAAAAAATTTCGATATAAAAACCAATATATCAATGAGTTAAATACAAATGAATTTATTATTCGACTGGATACGATGTCAAAAGCGCTCAAGGCTTTTCATTCCCGGTATGTCTCAAAGCATCCCTTGCCCAAAAACGTAAGTACTTTACTCAAGGCTAACAATGAGCTATTTGTACTGTCGTTTGCTCAAAATTACGCCGATGCTTATTTTGGATCTTTTGCCACCAAAGACAAAATGCCACCACGCCTGAAAGCATTGACGAATACCCTCTTTTTTGATA
This sequence comes from Runella aurantiaca, assembly GCF_003339505.1. Classification (GTDB taxonomy): domain Bacteria; phylum Bacteroidota; class Bacteroidia; order Cytophagales; family Spirosomataceae; genus Runella; species Runella aurantiaca. Next base: position 18,179 of record NZ_QPIW01000001.1, on the reverse strand, counting down.
CCACCCTCCTTTATTCAGGATTAGCAAATTACACCGGAATGCTGGATTATTACTATCGGCAAAAATTCTACAATCCTTTTTTTAAACCGACCGACACTCCACAAAAAATAGATTCGATTCGCCATATTATTCCTCAAGCCGCCCACGCAAACATTCAAAAAAGTACGTTTGCCACTCCTTTTAAAGCGTTTTTCTTGGCTAAAAACATTGATAAAGCACTAGAACCACTAGGAATAATCCCCGCTACCGAAAGCCTGCTTGCTGATTTCAAAACCCATTACGGGACCTCGCCGTACCTACCCGTTCTGCAAAAAAGTTATGCAAAATGGCTCAGCGTGGCACCAGGCACAACCGCGCCTGATTTTACAGGAGAAACGCCCGACGGTAAACAATTATCGTTAAGCAGCCTCAAAGGAAAAGTAGTTTACGTCGATATGTGGGCTACTTGGTGTGGCCCCTGCCGCGCCGAATTTCCGTGGGCAAAAGAATTAAAAAAACAGTTTGAAGGAAATAACGAGGTCGTATTTTTGTATGCTTCCGTAGATGGCGACCCAAACGCCTGGGGTAAATTTCTAAAAACCGCCAACAGTCCCGAAGGAATCCACATCAGACTCTCGCCCATCGAACAACGTAAAATCAGCGAAGAATATCAGTGCGGCGGCGGCGTACCCAAGTACTTTCTCATTGACCAACAGGGGAAAATCGTGAGTACCGTTGCCCCAAGGCCCTCATCTGGCAAAGCCGAAGAAGCCATCCGAGCGCTGTTGAAATGACCTATTTTTGCTTTATTACCGAAAATTATTTTGTCATTTTAAGTAATTTTCTGCCAAAATACTCAATTAAAAGTCGCTATTTTGATGCAAAAAACCCACGTTCTGTTTTTGCATCATGCGCACTGCTTTCCTGACGAAACCCCAAGAAATTCAAATAACGACCACGCCCATCCCCGAGCCTCGTGCGGGCGAAGTACGGGTAAAATTAAAAATGATCGGTGTATGTGGCTCCGATGTTCACTTATTTCTGGGCCATCGTTTGTTGAACGCACCCACCGTCATCGGTCACGAAGGGCTGGGATTTATTGATAAAATCGGGGAAGGTGTCACTGACCGAAGCATCGGCCAACGTGTTGTCATTGAGCCAAATATCCCTTGTCGTAAATGCACGCAATGCCTGAGTGGTCGCGGAAATATTTGCTCCAACAAACGCGTCCTCGGTCTCAATGAAGCGGGCTGTTTTGCCGAATACGTCGTACTTCCCGCCGACTTTTGTTGGCCCGTTCCCGAGGCTATTTCCGACAATGACGCCGTTGCCATCGAACCCGCCGCCGTGAGTGTTCATGCCCTACTGACATCAAGCGCTCAACCCGGAGATACCATCGCCGTGATTGGCTTGGGAGCGATTGGCTTATTACTGACCCACTTGGCGTTGTCGCTAGGGTACAAAGTATTTGTGACCGAAATCAATCAGTCAAAGCTCAAAATTGCGGAGGACTTGGGCGCAGTACCGGTTACGGCCGAAGGAGACATAGAAACACAGGCCGCTGTTTTAGGCGACGTTTGGGCGAAAAATCAAGTAACCTCCATCTTTGAATGTGCAGGCATTGCGCACACGGCCTCGTTGGCCGCAGCGGCCGCCCCACGGGGCTCGGAGATTATTTTAGTGGGGCTTTCGGCCAATTTAGCCACCTTTACCCCACTCAAAATAGCCCGCGAAGGAATCCACATTATACCTTCCATCATTTACCACCATCCCCTCGATTTTAAACGAACGATTCAACTCATTGCGGCGGGCATCATCCGCCCAGGCTTTATCATTTCTCGCTTTATGACGTTGGAAAATCTACAATCAGCCCTCGAAATCGCCGCTGCTGGCGACGACAGTAAAATAGTCATTCTTCCTTAGCCTCTGCTCCCCTTAACCTATACCATGACCTACGAACAGTTACAAACCCGATTGAAAGAATTGATGGATACGAACCCCATGTCGACGTATCAAATCATCATTGTAGCGCTTTGTTTTATTTTGAACTTCAACGACGGCATCGATGTCTTGGTCGTTTCGTTTACGGGTTCCGAAATTGCCAATGAATGGGGGCTTTCCAAAAGTGAATTGGGGTATATTTTTAGCGCTGGACTGGCAGGAATGACCGCAGGATGCTTTTTACTAGCGCCTCTGGGCGACAAAATAGGCCGCAGAAAGATATTTTTGGTGTCATTGGTGCTTATTACGAGCGGGATGCTTTTGGCCTACGGCGTGACCTCCTACGCCCAACTTTTGACCTTGCGGGTACTAACTGGTCTGGGGATTGGGGGAATATTGCCCAACCTAGCCACGGTAGCCGCCGAGTTTTCGAACACAAAAAGACGCGATTTCAGCGTGGGACTGGTGCAGGCAGGTTGGCCGTTGGGGGCCATTCTTACGGGGTTCTTTACGACTTGGGCCGTTCCCGAATTCGGTTGGCGATTTGCTTATTTAGCGGCAGGATTGGTTTCGTTGGTGATGCTCGTCGGCGTTTATATTTTCATGCCCGAATCGCTGGCTTTTCTGGGAAAACATCAGCCAAAAAATGCCAAAAACAAAATCAATGCAATCCTCAAAAAAATGAATCAGGAAGGCATCGAACAGCTGCCCGTCAAACCCCACGATACGCAACCAGTTCCTTTAAAAGATTTATTTTCACCACTCTACATTGCTTCTACTCTTCGCCTCTGGATTGGCATATTCTTTGGATTTTTGACGCTTTATACCCTCATGAGTTGGGTTCCCAACATCGCCAAGGAATCAGGAATGCCCTTTGAAATGGCGACATTGGTGGGTACAGCCCTCAATTTTGGGGCGTTTGCGGGCGTTTTTGTGATGGGAATGTGCATCACCCGTTTTGGCATCAGAAAAGTACTTTTAGGCTTTATGTTGACCGCCTTCGCCATCATGCTCATCTACGGCAATTACCGACTCACGCCACTTTTGATGTTTGTGTTGACCTTTTTCATCGGCTTTTTTGTGCAAGGCGGCTTTAACGCTTTTTACCCCGCCGCTACCCGAATTTACCCCGCCAACATGCGCTCCACGGGCGTGGGCTTGGCCATGGGCGTCGGGCGCTTTGGGGCCATTCTCGGCCCTGCCCTATTTGGGATATTTTCTGATTGGGGGTTAGCAGTCACCACATTGTTCAGCCTTTTTTCGGTTCCGTTGTTGGTAGCGGGTTTTATGGCCTATTCAATTCCTTCCAAGAATGTGAATTGAGGATTTACACATCTTGCCGTAAAACCTCCAGCGGTGAACGCGACAAAATCCCCCAACTATTAATCAAACCGATGAATACCGTGATGGCAGGCACTACCAAAAACACCACCAAAACGGGCAGGAATTGAGGGTTAAAATCTGTTTCAAAGCTGAAACGTGCCAGTGCCCAACCACCGCCTACGGCCAATAAAACGCCCGTTGCGGCGGCCAATGTTCCCAAAAAGAAGTATTCTAAGGCCGTAATTACCAAAATCTGCCGACGGCTTGCGCCTAATGTTCTTAACAACACGCTTTCCTGAATACGTTGGTACTTGGAAATCAACACCGACGCAATGAGGACAATCAAGCCTGTCAGAATGCTAAAGCCCGCCATGAAGCGAATCACAAAGCCGATTTTGGTAGAAATATCGTCCAAAACGGTGAGAATAAGCCCCAAATCAATCATCGAGATATTAGGGAATTGCTGCACAACCGACTGCTGAAACTTCGCCGACACTTGGTTGTTGGGTACGTGCGTCAGAAATACGTGAAACTGCGGCGCGTCTTCCAATACCCCTTTGGGAAACAACACCAAAAAATTGGTTTGTACGCCCGCCCAATCCACATCGCGCAGACTCGCCACCACGGTCGTGAGCATGGTTCCCTGCACGTTGAAGGTCAGCGTATCACCAACTTTGATGGTATTGCGCTCCGCGTAGCCATCCTCCAACGAAATAGGCACGGGTGCGGCGGGGTCTTTTGCTTCGCCAATCCATTTACCTTTCACTATTTTTTCGGTCGAAATCAGCGAATCGCGGAAGGTGACGCGGTATTCGCGGCTAAACAGCCCCCGCCAACGTTTATTGGTGGTATCTTTGAGTGCTTCCACGGAGGTTTGTCCGTTCAGTTCATCCAATCGCATCGTCACAATCGGCACCGACTGTAAAACGGGCAAGTTTTGTTGTTTCAACAAAGCAATCACGGGCGCTTTTTGCGGCGTCTGAATATCAAACAGTACCATGTTGGGTTGGTCGCCGTCGGTCGAAAGTTTGATGCGGGCCAGCAAAAGGTTTTGCACAAAAAGCAACGTACAGATAAACATGGTTCCCAAGCCAATAGAGACCATCAAAATGGCCGTTTGGTTGTTGGGACGGTACAAATTTGCCAATCCCTGCCGCCCCAAATACCCCCACGAAGAAGGGAAGAAACGGCGCACCAACCACATCAACAGCGAAGCCATACCCAAGAGCAGCAAAAACGCCATCGTTACCCCACCCGTAAAGGCTACGGCATCGGTCCATTTTTTCATTTGCAACCACGTAAATCCGAACACAAACAGCAAAATAAGGGCATAAACGAGCCATTTCAGTGGGTCTTTGGTGATGGTTGTCTGTTCGTACGAGGCTCGAAGCACATTAAGCGGTGACACTTTCCGAATGGAAACCAACGACAACAACGCAAACAGATTGGAGATAATCACCCCCAACACAACGCCTTGTCCGATGGCCGAAAACGACAATTCGGTCGCCAACTCAAACGGTAGAAAGTCTTTCAATACGGCAGGCAAAAATTGCTGAATCACCGCTCCCAATCCCGCCCCGAGCAACGACCCAATCAAACCGATTCCTGAAATCTGAATCAAATAAATCAGAAATGCTTGTGACGCTTTTACACCTAAACACCGCAAAATAGCGATGGAATTGAGCTTTTCTTTGATGTAAATATGAATGGCACTCGCCACCCCAACACACCCCAAAAGCAACGCAATAAAGCCAACCAAACTCAAAAAACGTGTCAAATCGCGAAATGAGCGCCCCGTGTCTTCCTTTTGACTTTCGACGGTGCGGTAGTTGTAATCTTCGGCCTCTACTGTGGGTTCAATCTTCTTGACCAGCAGCGGCATATTGACCTTGGGCGCAAATTTGAAATAATAACGATACGTGATACGGCTGCCCTTTTGCGCCAAATTCGTTTGCTTCAAATACGACAACGGAATGTACACCGACGGCGCTACCGTGGCCGCAATGCCCGTTTGTCCGGGGGCTTTTTTCAAAATCCCCGCAATCAAAAACGTCACCTCGCCTACTTTGAGCGAATCGCCCACGTTGGCTTGGTATTGCAGCATGAGCGTTTGGTCTACCAGCACTTCTTTTTTGTTGCGGAAGGTTTTGCCCGCCGAGGCTGGCTCGGTTTCCAATTCCCCATAATACGGAAAATCACCCTCCAACGCCCGAATCTGCGCCAAACGCGTACCGCTGTTTTTGGGGAAATAAATCATGGACGCAAAGCTCAACTCTTTTGATTGCTGCCCTTTTAACGAATCAACCAAATGGGTCATTTTGGGACTCGGTGGCGTATTGTCGGAAAGCTCCAAGTCGGCTCCCAACAGCGAAGCAGCCTGTGTATCAATATTTTGTTGCAAGTTGTAGCCCAAAGAATAGATAGCCACCAACGCCGCAATGCCCAAGACAATGGAAGAAACAAAAAGCAACAAACGCGAATAATTGCGCCGACTGTCGCGCCAAGCCATCGTGACCAGCCACGCAAAATTTATCTTATTATTCATTTTAATTTTTTTTTACCACAGAGTTACACGGAGCGGGCTGCCGCCGCGAGTTTTTGCACAGGGTATCACAAAGTTCTGTTTCTCAGTGTAACTCAGTGCATCACTCCGTGGAACGCTGTGGTTATTTTTATGAAGTAAGCGTATCTGAAAGAATCTTCCCGCCTTTGATGCGAATGATTCGCTGGGTTTTGGCGGCCAATTCGAGGTTGTGGGTCACGAGAATGAGCGTAGTTCCTGATTCTTTGTTCAAATCAAACAGCAATTTCTCCACTTTCACACCCGTTTCAGCGTCTAGGTTTCCCGTAGGCTCATCGGCAAAAAGGATTTGGGGTTGGTTGGAAAATGCCCGCGCCAACGATACGCGCTGCTGCTCGCCGCCGCTCAACTGCGTCGGATAATGGTGCCCTCTGTCGGCCAAGCCCACCTTATCAAGCAAGTCCAAGGCGCGACTGCGAACGTTTTTTTCGCCGCGCAATTCCAGCGGCACCATCACGTTTTCGAGCGCCGTGAGGGTGGGCATGAGTTGAAAATTCTGAAAAATAAATCCAATGTAACGGTTCCTGACCGACGCCAATTCATCTTCGTTGAGTTGGTTTAGACCGATGCCGTTTAGTTCAACCTGTCCGCTCGACGCGCGATCCAATCCTGCACAAAGACCAAGTAAAGTTGTTTTTCCACTGCCCGACGGCCCGACAATCGAAAGCGTAGAGCCTGCTTCGACCGAAAAATTGACGTCATCCAGTACTTTTAAATCTCGATTACCACTCCGATAAACTTTCCCAACCTGATGAAGATGAAGTATATTTGCCATAGTCTATGTTTAGAATTCACGCCAAGCTGCAAAGAAACGACAGTGTTTCAGAAACTTATACGTCTTTGCATGAGTTTATTTTATACCAGTATTCTAATCAAAATACATTATGCCTAAAATAGTTTCAATCTTTCTGCTTTATTTTTTGATGTTCGCCTTTGTGGCCTGTACCAACACCGAAAAACCCTCTGATGAGCAAACTTCCGCAACCAAAAGCAGCCCCGCTACCCCCGTAAAAACAGTTAAGAACATTCTTATTTTTGGCAATAGCCTCACGGCGGGTTACGGTCTGGAGCCTTCGGAATCGTACCCTGCACAGCTCCAAAATCGGCTAGATTCGCTCAAATTACCTTATAAAATCGTGAATGCGGGTGTCAGTGGCGAGACTACTTCGGGCGGCAACAGCCGTTTGGATTGGGTACTGAAAAACCCCGTTGATATTTTCATTCTGGAATTGGGCGGCAACGACGGTCTGCGCGGGATTCCCGCCACTGAAACCCGCAAAAACCTCCAATCCATGATTGACAAGGTAAAAGCCAAATACCCCGAAGCCAAGATTGTATTAGCGGGTATGCAGGTGCCACCCAGTATGGGCAAAAAATACGCCGACGAATTTAAAGTAATTTATCCCGAATTGGCCCAGAAAAACAAGGTAGAACTCATTCCTTTCCTCCTCGAAAACGTAGGCGGCGAAGTAAAACTTAACCAAAAAGACGGCATCCATCCCAACGCCGTCGGGGCAAAAATCGTGGCCGAAAATGTGTGGCAAGTGCTAGAAGGAATGTTGGAGAAGGGTGTGTAAGTTTAAATACTGATTTTATTATAAAGAATCTATGTCAATAACCTTTGATCCAAACGGCCACTTAGTCTCTTACGATATTGTCAGTATAGATACTTACCAATTGGAAGAATATTTCATTTTCAATGAGCATCGTTTGAACATTTACCGCTCATTCAAAAAATTTATACATTCAGTTAAGGCGCTAGGATTATCTGAATTTGACATTTGGATTGATGGCAGCTTTGCAACGTTAAAAACCCGACCCAATGACATTGACGTTGTTTGTTTTGTTAATCACTACACATACGATTCACATTATAAGGCTCTTGGCTCACTCAGAATCGCATTTCCTCAGGTAGATGCCTACTTTGTCAAACTATATCCTCTTGGGCATCTTAATTATAATTTTTCTAAATTTAATGAACTGGATTGGTATCATCTTCTCACCAAAGACCGCAAAAGAAGGTCAAAAGGAATATTAAAAATGAAAATTTCAAAAGACGACAAATGAGATTAAACTGAAAATTTTATGAAAGCTTACGAATCACTCCAAGATGAAATTCAATATACACTTGAGAGCATTGGTCGTATCAATGCCGCACTCGTACGACATGAAGCTCAGGAAATTCCTGATACGTTGGCAATTGTACAGTATCAGGAATTGAAAACTAACCTCACCAAACAACTTTTAGCTTTACTCGCTGAAATGGACGTAAATGTAGCATTGGCCGCCTAGCAAAACATTCCTCACCCCAAAGTCACCGTCCAACTCCGCTCAAAATGTTCTTTGGCTGCCAACTCAATAATCCCTTCTTTTTGGGTAATGTCTTGGTTATGGTCCACCGAATCGGCGATTCCGCACCAAGGTTCGATACAAACGAAGTCGGCGTTTTTGGCGGCCCAAATGCCGAGATAAGAAAAATCGGGAAAATCAAATTGTAGCGAATGAGGGGATTTTGGCGTGTGCAGCACCACGCTGTCGGAACGATAGTTTTTGAAGACAAGCGCATCCTCATAAAATAGTTCTTTAGTCAGCGGCAAATCCGTTGATTGCTCCGCCAACAAAACAGGCGTTTTTTCAACCATTCCTTCCAGCGTTAGCGGCCACCGTGCCCAATCTTCGGATTTATTGAAACTCAAAAGATAGTCTTCATACTGCGTTCCTTCTACCAACGGCACTTTAAAGGCTGGGTGCGCTCCCACCGAAAACCACAGCGCGTCGCCGCTTGAATTTTCCACCAAATAACTGACTTTCAATTGATTGTTCAATAGCGAATACCGAACCCGAAACGCAAATTCAAACGGGTACACGGCCAACGTACTTTCGTCGTGGGTCAACAAAAACGTAACTGAATCACTTTGTTGTTGCTCCACCGCAAAGGTTTTTTCACGGGCAAACCCGTGGCGGGGAAGGTGGTAGGCTGTACCGTCAAAATAGTAAGTATTGTCTTTCAGGCCTCCCACAATTGGAAACAAAACGGGCGAATGTTTGCCCCAAAAATCAGGATTTCCCTGCCACATAAATTCAAGCTGGGAAGCGAGCAAAACCAAGCTATTGAGCTCCGCACCTTTGGGATTGATGGTGGCTTGGACATCGGCGTTTTGGATGGTTATCATGAATGATTTAAGCAATTGGGTGATTAACGAAATTTACTCCATCGCAAAATACGCCAACAAATCCATACTTTCCAGTTGAAACTATTTTTAAATTTCAATTGATAGAACCATAAATAATGCGTCTTATACGTCGGTTCTGTCAACCAGAAATCACTTAAATCGGCTTATTTGTCAACTTCTCACCCGACTTTTCTCACTTTCTGAGCCACCCGTTTGGCGTACATTCAGGGTTTTGCCTTTGTTGAAACGATACGTAAGCGACAAAGTCACGACGCGCGAGTCCAAGTAGCTGAACCAGTTGGCCGAGGCGTTGGCAATGTTACGAATATCTCCCTTGATTTGGTTGGTATAAAATATATCGCTGACGTTGAGTCTAATCGTCCCTTGATTTTTCCATACCTTTTTGGACAATCCCGCCCGTACCGAGCCAATCGGATAAATCAGCAGTTGACCCAATAAAAACGTACTTTGGTACGACCCTGCCAATTCGGCCGACCAAGTGCTACTGAGTTGGAATTGATTGGTGGGAATAACCGCCCAATAAAAACGCGAATCGTCTAACTTTTGACCGTACAACGTCGCCTTGAAACCATTGTTGATGTACTCGGTATAGAGATTGAGCGTCCACCATTTGGTGGGCTGCAAGCTGCCATTGACCGAAATTCCGTACGAAATCCGCTGCCCAAAATTGCCCGGGCGACTGTAATAAATCGTGCCGCGCTGCTCATTGGTTTCCGAAATCACGTTTTTAGCAAGGCTGTACTGTAACGTCGTGGTAATCTTGTTTTTGAAGGTGTGAGAGAGTTCGAAATTGTACGAAAATGTCGGTTGCAAAAAGGGATTTCCACCGTAATAAGTAAAGCGGTCGAGTGGGTACGAAAACGGATTCATGTCCTGATAATTGGGTCGGTCAATCCGACGGCCAAACGAGAATCCCACTTGGTGAACATCGGCCGAATCTAACCGATACCGCGCGTAAAATGTCGGGAAAAAGCTGTTGTATTTTCGGATAAAAGTGGAGTCTTTGGTTTGTTTATTGCCCAATTGATGCCCTTTGATGGTGGTATTTTCAAAACGAAGCCCCGCCTGCACCGACAGCCGCTTGAACTCCCGGGCGTAATTTACGTACGACGCGTTGATGTTTTCTTTGTAATTAAAGTTATTGGTAAACTCATAATTAGGAAAACGTTTTCCGTCCAAAACATCAAAAAAATCGGCGACATTTCCCGTTTTGATAAAGCTCGTTTTCACCCCCGTTTCAATTTTACCGCCGCTTTTCAACGGACTCGTATAATCAACTTTAGCCGTGCTGATGTCGATGGTAGTGGGCAGCGAGGAGAACAAAACCGACTGACTGACAAATTTATTTTGAGGATCAAACAGGGTATTGGTCAGGGTTTGGTTACTGGTCGATTGGTAGTGAATGTAATCGGCATTGGTCGAAAGTTCTTTGCCCGTGCTGTCAAATTTATAGGTAAAATTGAAATTGGCGCTGCCGTTTTTCCACACTCTGTCGGTAGGGCTGACGGCCTCCACCAAGCTTGTCACCTCATTTGCGGCATTCAGTACCTTGGCTTTATTGGTTACATTGACCAACGAAGGGTTGTAAAATCCATTCAATACCACCCCCAAAGTCGTTTTTTTGGACGCGTAAAAATCCACGCCTACTTTTAGGTTATTTCCACCCAGATTGCGCTGAATGTACGAATTTTGGGTAAATGCCGAGGTATATTCTCCCGTGGGCTGGTAGTAGCGTCGCCAAATGGTAAGGTCTTGGTAAGTACTGTTATGGTTGACGCTCGCGTTGCTGAAAAAATTAAGCTTATTGATTCGGTAATTAAAATTGAGGCTGTTGTTGGTACGTCTGTACACTCCCTGACCGTAGCTCAAATTGACCCCACCGTTAAATCCTTTCAACACATTTTTCTTCAATCGAATATTAATCACACCCGCATTCCCCGCCGCGTCGTATTTGGCGGGCGGATTGGGCATAATTTCGATGGTTTCGACCGAGCCAGCGGGGAGCGATTTGAGGTAATTGGCCAAGTCATCGGCCGATAGGTACGTAGGTTTATCGTCCACAAACACCACCACGCCCGATTTGCCTTTCAGCCGAATTCCCCCGTTTTGGTCAACGGCAATCCCCGGCGATTTTTCGAGCACTTCCAACGCATTTGTGCCAGCATTGCCAATCAGCGCATCCACATTCACCACCGTTCGGTCAATTTTAGTTTCGACAAACGGCTTTTTGCCCGTTACCTTTACTTCTGCCAAACTTTTGTTTTCTTCCACCAAAACCACGGCAGGTAACGTCGCATCCGTTTGCGCCACTGAAAATGGCTTACTGATGTATTTTTGATAACCCAAATTGCTCACCATCAACAGATAAGCCGCCGATTTGATGTTCAGCAGTTCAAACTGACCATTGGCTTCGGTTACGGCCGCTTTTACAAAAGAAGAATCTTTGGCATTCAACAAAGAAACCACGGCTCCATCTAGCGGTTTTTGGCTCGTGCCCTGTATTTCACCAGAAAGTCTAAACGTTTGCGCCAAAAGGGATTGAGATAAAATAAAGAGCAAAAAACCTGCAAAAGCAGAAGTGTAGCGTTGATTCATGGGCTGTAATGAGTTGGTTGACAGGATGCAGCAACAAATGTATTTGCAATCATGCCCCTAACAAACCAAACCGTGCATTAATGGTCTTAATTAAAGTCTGAAATGCAAAAAATACGTACCAAAGTGATTACATGGATTGGCGTAATCAATCTGTCACACTGACATAAGTGGCAGTTGAATACAATATCCCAAGCAGTATACGATGATGGAATATTTGATGAGTTGCAGGAAACCGCCTGATAAAAAAATGCACACAGGACTATTCAATTACTTCTAAAAATCCAATCGCAAAACGGCCCTCTCAACAAAGCAAATTCGGTCTTTTAAACAAAGTCGCCCGAGAAATCACCTTCTACCTTTGTCCCAACAAAAAACCAATCAAAGAAATGGGACAGAACAATTATCAGGGAGCGTTACAACAACCAATAGGCTCAGGATTTAACGCCACATCAACCACCAATGACGTCATCAAAGGCATTGACCTTACCGGAAAAATCGTCATCGTAACGGGTGGAAACACGGGCATCGGCTTGGAAGCCGTCAGAACGCTTGCCGCCGCAGGAGCAACCGTCATCGTGCCCGCCAGAGACATTGAAAAAGCAAAAAGAAATCTGGAGGATATCGCCAATGTCGAATCGGAACCAATGGACCTCATGAATCCTGATTCCATTGATGCTTTTGCCAAAAAATTCTTGGCCTCTGGCAGACCGCTTCATTTACTTATTCACAATGCGGGCATTATGTGGGTTCCGCTGCGCCGAGATAGCCGGGGCATTGAATCGCAGTTGGCCACCAACTATCTGGCACAGTTTCAACTTACGGCAAGACTATGGCCTGCCCTGATTCAGGCAAACGGTGCCAGAGTCGTAAATGTATCCTCCGATGGCCATCGTTTTGCCCCGTTCGATTTTGAAGACCCCAATTTCCATCATCGGGACTATGAAACTCTGCAAGGGTATGGGCAATCCAAAACGGCAAGCAATCTTTTTGCCCTCGAATTGGACCATCGCGGCAAAGCATTCCACGTAAGAGCCTATTCGCTGCACCCGGGCTCCATCAACGGAACCGAATTAGGAAGAGAAGCGCCGATAGCGTTGTTTCAGCAAATGGGCTTTTGCGATGCTGCGGGAAATATCCTGCCCGAAGTAGCCGCTTCGCTGAAAACAATTCCGCAGGGCGCCGCCACCACCGTGTGGTGTGCCACCAGCCCACTGCTCAACGACTTGGGCGGGGTGTATTGCGAAGACGCCGATATCGCCGAATTGTCTCATGATGCCTCTCTACCGGGCGGCGTACAACCTTATTCCTTGGACGAAGCCAACGCAAAACGCCTGTGGAAATTAAGCGAAAAATGGACAGGAATAGAATTTAGCCTATGAAATCACCCTTGAATTGTGGTTATTTAACCCTGATTAGAAACAGCATTGAGGTATGGAACACGTATCGAAGTATTTGACCCCCGAAATAAAACTTTCCTGCTACGAGGACCACTTTTTCAAATCTGAAATTGTGTTTGACCAACACATGCTCGTGTGGTTTATTTCCGGCGAAACAAAGATCGTGCAGGCAGAAGCAACCCACCGCTTTCAAACGGGCGACATTTTTCTGATTCCAAGAAACAAACCCGCCACCATCATCAATTATCCCAAAGACGGTTTGCCCCACAAAACCGTAGTAATGCTGTTGACCACGAAAATTCTGAGGGATTTCTACCGTACCATTGAGGTAAAAACCAAAATTACCGCCGTCCCCAAAATTCGGAGTTTCAGCAACCACCCTTTGTTGGAGAGTTGCCTTACTTCTTTGATTCCCTATTTTGAGATGCAGGGGCAATTTCCCGAAAATTTGGCGGCGTTGAAAATTACCGAAGCGATCAGTATTTTAAGAGCCATTGACCCCGAAGTGGACAGCGTATTGGCCAATTTTGACGACCCGTACAAAGTGGATCTAATCAGCTACATGGAGAAAAACTACATGTTCAATATGCCCATCGAAAAATTCGGCTACCTCACCGGCCGAAGTTTAACCACCTTCAAACGTGACTTTAAAAAAGCCTTTAACACTACGCCCCAAAAATGGCTCACCCAAAAACGCTTGGAACTGGCACATTATCAGATCGCCGAACGGAAAGTAAAGCCGATTGAAGCCTGCTACGAAACAGGCTTTGAAAACCTTTCCCATTTTTCGTTTGCCTTCAAAAAACAATTTGGTTATGCCCCAACGGAAGTAGCTCAGGCAAGGTATGTACACTAATGCCGGGCGACCCAAAAACCAATGGCTCAAAAGTTGGACGTCGATTTCGGCAGTTTATCCCGGTGCGGTGAAAAAACAACCTAATCACCGCATATTTGCGGCGAATAATGTCTATATTCACCGCAAAATAAGATCATTCGATGCCAACTTACATTTACGAGTATCCCAATTGGCCTGATTTTTCGTGGGATGACAAAGCCATCAACGCCGTATTTGGTGAGATCCGGCTGATGCAAGGTAAAATAATAGGACAAATGAGCGCTTTGGGCTTTTCTGCCAAAGAAGAAGCTACGCTCACCGCCTTAACCTTAGATGTAGTAAAATCATCCGAAATAGAAGGTGAACTGCTCAATTATGATCAGGTGCGTTCATCTATCGCGCGGCGTTTGGGCATCAATACCGCAGGACTTGTGGCAAGCAGCCGCCACATAGAAGGCGTGGTAGAGATGATGCTTGATGCTACGCAACGGCACACCCTGCCTTTGACCGAAAAGCGTTTATTTGGTTGGCATGCCGCACTCTTTCCCACAGGGTACAGCGGGCCGTATCAAATAGAAACGGGACGATACCGATCAGGCGAAATGCAGGTGGTTTCGGGGGCCATGGGCAAAGAAAAAGTGCATTATGTGGCTGTAAAACCCGAAGCGGTGAAACCTGAAATGGAGCGATTTTTGGATTGGTTCAACACCGAAAACCGTCTTGACCCTGTTTTAAAAGCCGCTATAGCCCACTTTTGGTTTATTATCATTCACCCATTTGACGACGGCAACGGCAGAATTGCAAGAGCCATCACCGACCTATTGCTTGCCCGTTCCGAGGGCAGTGGAGAGCGCTTTTACAGTATGTCGAATCAAATATTGACCGAACGCAAACGCTATTACGAAGTGTTGCAAAAAGTACAACACAGCTCAGGCGACATAACAGAATGGCTCGACTGGTTTTTGCACTGCCTCAAAAATGCGATGCTTGCCACCGAAAACACCACCCAAAAAATAGTACACAAAGCGGAGTTTTGGAAACGGCACGAGCATACTCCCATCAACGAGCGCCAACGGTTCATTCTCAATAAACTCTTTGACGATTTTGAAGGAAAACTGCAAACCTCAAAATGGGCTAAAATGACCAAAACCTCCACCGACACCGCCTTACGGGATATAAAAGACTTGGTAGAAAAAGGCATCCTGCAACCAACGGAAGAAGGAGGACGAAACGCTAACTACGAATTAGTGAACTTTAAAACGCCTGATAAATAAATGGGAAATGAGTTGCGAAAAGGCAAGCCAATTTTGTACATTCACGTATTGCTTGTTTTTTGAGTAGGTTGCATTGCTGTAATTTGCTGTGACAATGCAAATGTTAGTAGAAACAAAATCAAAATAAATATAATGAATATATCAAAAGAACAGCTTGAAGAAGCAGAGAAACAAATTTTTGAAGAACAACAAGAAGTTGCTTACGATACTCGTGAATTTACCATTGAATATATTGTTAACAAATATATTCAAGGAATTGACGAAGATGAAAATGAGATTTTCGTACCCGACTATCAAAGAGATTTTGTTTGGGATAATGAAAGGCAATCAAAATTTATTGAGTCAGTTATTTTAGGGCTGCCGATTCCGTTTATTTTCGTTGCAGAAATTAGAGAGACTGGTAGATTGGAAATAGTGGACGGTTCACAGAGAATAAGAACCCTATATGCTTTCTTGCAAAATAACTTATCACTTACTCGATTAGAAAAATTAACTAAGTTAAATGGATTGCAATTTTATCAATTTAGTATTGCAAGGCAAAGGAAGTTAAAAAATACTCCAATAAGAATGATTGTTTTAACGGACAAGGCATCTGAACAAGTTCGTAAAGATATGTTTGAGCGCATAAATCGAGGCAGCGATTTATTAAAAGATATGGAGCAAAGAAAAGCATTGCTTCAAGGAGAATTCACTAATTTTGTTTATGAACTTTGTCAAGATAATAGAAAATTACAAAAATTAGCCCCGATAGTGAAGTGGTTGAAAAATCGGCAAGAACACCAAGAATTAGTATTAAGGTATTTTGCTCTTCTGGACAACTATCATCACTATCCATCTCATACAGGAATCGCTAAATTTTTAGATTCATATTTGATGGAGAAGAACTTGTCATTTAAAAATGAGGAGAAAATAGAAAAAACAAATCAGTTTAACAAAATGCTTGAATTTGTTGAGAAAAATTTTGAATTTGGATTTGCTAAGTCCAATATCCCTCAAGTCTCAAGAGTCTATTTTGAAGCCATTTCAGTAGGCGTTTCATTAGCACTTAAATCTAAACCAAATTTAACCACAAGCAAACAAGCCACAAAACAATGGCTAAAATCTTCTGATTTTCAGCAAATTATATCAGGAAAGTATGAAACGCATACACCGAAACGAATTAATCAACGAGTTGATTTTGTAAAAAATCAATTACTTAAAAACGATTGAACATGGTGGATATAAAAAATGATTTAGAAATTAACATGAAGCACCTTGACTCATATCTTACAATGCTTAGAGATATTGAACAAGGTGCTAAACTTATTCACAATGGCAACCAAAGAGATATCGATTCAAACCTTTTTAAAGTATTAAAAGCAAACACATTCTTATTTCTTTATAATCTCATTGAATCAACAATAAGGAGATCTATTGAATTTATTCATATAACAATAAACAATGAAAGTATAAAATATCAAGAAGCGATTGATGAAATTCAAAAAATATGGATTTTATACAAACATCGAAATTTTAAAGAACATGGCTCGGATAGAATTCATGAAATAATGAATTTGATAATTGAAGAAGTAATTGATGTTGAATATGATAAATTTATTAAAAAAAACAAGAGTAACGATTTGTCTGGCAATGTAGATGCGTTAAAAGTACGAAACTTGTCAAATAAATACAAATTTGAAGAAAATAGGAGAGTTGCGGGAGCGAGGTTAGTTCGAATAAAATCGTTACGAAATAATTTGGCGCATGGAAATGTAACATTTGTTGACTGCGGAAAAGATTATGTCCATTCTGATTTACTTATATTCAAAAAGGAAACTAATCTTTTTTTGAAAGAATTTTTGACAAAAATTGAAAAATACATTTTTACGAAAGCCTATAAAAGACAATCTGCTACTAATATAATGAACTCAACGACAACCTGACGCCCTTCGCAATTCAGATAGTGGCATATATTTGTGATTGCTCATGTTCGATGCAATTAAAAAAAGATAAAATACAATAAGTAGTAACCCGATTTGATCTACAATTTGTAAAAGTAGAATCAAGCCAATCTTACGTCAGCCCATACCTGCTTTTGCAACATCCCAGCCCTTATGATTGAACATTTCCCTTTTTACCTTTCGTTGATTGTCGTCATGCCAATCCAAGGTCTGTGTAATGGAAAATGAGTTGCAGCAAGGCGACTCAACCTCACGTTACTAATGACATTCCTTTTTGACTACAAGATTGCGACTTTTGGCTACATCCGTTTTCTGATAACTGCGGAACTTTGCAGTAACAAAATATCAAAAAAATGGAACTAAAAAACAGCACAGTCTTAATTACAGGCGGAACCAGCGGAATTGGTTTAGAGTTTGTAAAACAACTTTCAGAACAAGGGGCTACTATTATCGTTACCGGACGCAACCTTAACGCATTGAACGAAACAAAAAAGAAGTTTTCGCACGTTCACACTTTTCAAAGTGATGTAAGCAATCCGAAAGATATTGAACAACTGTACAAACATGTTACGCAACAGTTTCCTGATTTGAATATCATCATCAATAATGCAGGATTGATGCGGTTGATAGATTTGCAGGATACGTCCTTGGATTTGGAAAATATCAATCGTGAAATCACAACCAATCTTTCAGGTACTATTCAGATGGTGCATCAGTTTTTACCACATCTCATAACAAAGAAATCGGCGGCAATTGTCAATGTTTCATCGGGTATTGCCTTTATGTCTTATTCTTCTGCCCCTATTTACAGTGCTGCAAAAGCCGGCGTTCGAGCCTATACCCAAGCATTGCGTTTGCAACTTGAGCATACGAATGTAAAGGTCTTTGAAATGATTCCTCCCGGTGTGAACACCATAGCCGTCAGGCTAAGGAAAAAAGGCATAAATTTGTCGGATGCAAAAGATTGATTTTCAAGACCTCGACCTATCCTCCTCGTGTTTTTCAGACTTATCCTCTTTTTTTGAGGCATCCGCTTTAGAGCAATTGGGTAGAGAAGTTAAATTCATTGAGCGCAGCAGCTCGCGTTTGAGTGCATGGATGTTCTTACAGTTAAATACCT